>NZ_JAUHIS010000021.1:0-1012 GCF_032381435.1 Bradyrhizobium sp. SZCCHNR1002 | reverse complement strand
CGCCGCCCTATCCCATGCGCGTCGCGCGCAGAACTTCGTCGATCGTGGTCTCGCCGCGCCAGACCTTCCGGACTCCGGTCTCGTACATGCTCTGCATGCCCTGCTCGCGGGCGGCGCGCTCGATCGCAGTGTCCGACGCCCTGGCCAGGATCAGACTCTGACATGCCTCGTCGATGACCAGCATCTCCGCGATGGTCGAACGTCCGGAGAAGCCGGCATTGCCGCAATCGGAGCAGCCTTGCGGCTGGCGAATGTCTGGCTGCCCCAACGCACGGAGTCCGGTCACGGACCGCTCGAAGCTCTCCGTCCAATAGCTCGCCTGCGGATCACCATGAGAACAACGGGAACAGAGCCTGCGTACCAGGCGCTGCGCAATCACGCCCTTCAGCGTCGAGGCCAGCAGATAGTTCTCGACGCCGATGTCGATCAGCCGCGTGATCGCAGACGCCGCATCGTTGGTGTGCAGCGTCGAGAGCACGAGGTGACCGGTCAGCGAGGCCTGAATGGCGATGCGCGCCGTCTCGAGATCGCGGATTTCACCGATCATGATGATATCCGGATCCTGCCGGAGCATCGAGCGCAGCGCGTGAGGAAACGTCAGCCCGATCTCCGACTGGACCTGCACCTGATTGATCCCCGGCATCTGATATTCGATCGGGTCCTCCACCGAGAAGATCTTGCGCTCGGTGCTGTTGAGCGTCTTCAGCGCCGTATACAGCGTCGTGGTCTTGCCACTGCCGGTCGGTCCGGTGACCAGGATGATGCCATTGGGCTGCTGCAGCAGCGCCTGGAGCGTCGCGATATGCTCCGCGGAGAAGCCAAGCTCGACAAAATCGAGGCTGATGCGATTGCGGTCGAGCACGCGCAGCACGACGCTTTCGCCGAAGGCTGTGGGGATCGTGGAGACGCGGAAGTCGATGTCGATGCCACGGACCGCGATCTTGATGCGCCCGTCCTGCGGCAGGCGCCGCTCCGCAATGTCGAGCTTCGACATGATCTTCACGCGGGACGT
>NZ_JAUHIS010000020.1:0-1308 GCF_032381435.1 Bradyrhizobium sp. SZCCHNR1002 | reverse complement strand
TTTATGCTTGAGTGTTGGAATCCGCCGTGATTCGAACAGGGGATGGCAGACGAATCGCTCCTGAACGAGGACTGGACGAGAGTGGTTGCGCAGCTGGGCGGGGCTGCGCAGCTCGAGAAAACTGCGCGCCAGACGAAGGCCTTCGCGCGTCGGCGGCAGATTCCAGATGCGGTGACGTTACTTCGGCTGATGCTGGCCTATTGTTTGGGTGAAAGAGGGCTGAGATCGACAGCCGCATGGGCGGCTTCTGTTGGCCTTGCCGACCTCACCAGCGTGGCGTTGTTCTATCGGCTGCGTCAATGTGGTGATTGGTTTGCGGTGCTGGTGGAGGGCTTGCTCGCTGCGGCAGCTCCGAAGGCGAGCCAAGGCCGCCTGATCCGCATCATCGATGCGACGACAGTGCCTCAGGCGGGACCGGCTGCGCGCAAGAACAGTGAGCTTTGGCGCGTTCATAGCGCATTTGATCTGCCCTATGAGCGCTTTGGTCACTTCGAGCTGACAGATCAGCAAGAGGGCGAAACGTTTGACCGGATACCAGTGGTCAAGAACGAGATCCGCATTGCTGACCGCGCTTATCTGCAACCTGACCGCATTGCGGCCGTCCGCGAAGCCGGGGCCGACGTTTTGATCCGAGCGGGCTGGAAGAACGCACGTTGGCTTGACGCCAAAGGCCTTCCGTTCGATCTGATGGCCCAATTGCGTGCCGCGAAGGCGCGCGGACTGGTCGATCGGGAGATTTGGATCAAGCGCAAGGGCGGCGCGCCTCTGGCTATGCGTCTGGTCGCAATCAAGAAGCCCACCGGTGCGGCTGCTGCTTCTCGGCGTAAAGCCCGGCAAGACGCAAAAGATGAAAACCGCATCATCTCCAAAGAAACTTTGGAGGCTGCGGATTGGGTCATTCTGATCACGTCGCTCGCGCGGGACGAGTTCTCCACCAAAGATGTGCTTGCGCTCTATCGATTGCGATGGCGGATCGAGCTTGGGTTCAAGCGACTGAAGAGTCTGATTGGCCTCAAGACGCCGCCAGGAACCGATCCGCGCTCTGCCAAGCCCTACCTGCTGGCCCACCTCCTGATCATCCTGTTGCTCGAGCCGCTTGCCAGCGACTTCGAGGACTCTCCCCACTGGACGCAGGCCGCTTAACGACGCCTGGCGCTTGGCGGGTCCTGCAGCAGCTCGTTGCATCCTTGCTGCAAGCAATCATTCCACAACCAACCATCCGTTGCTTGCGCCGCAGAAAACGCGCGTTGGGGCGCCACCTTCGCGAGCCTCCTCGAAAACGCAAGTATCAATCGATGCTCGCGCTAC
>NZ_JAUHIS010000019.1:0-1695 GCF_032381435.1 Bradyrhizobium sp. SZCCHNR1002 | reverse complement strand
CGAGGCTGGGCAAGAATCCAAATTAAGAGGCTAGGAGGGCTCGGCGCGGTGCGACTTCGAGCCATAGCCGTATCATCGTCCAGTTTCGGATCAAGGGAAGCGGAATCGCCTCCCATGCGCCGTTGGCCTCGGCAGAGGTGGCGTGTTGAGCTGCAATAGCCCACGCGGTGATGCGGGCGAGGAAGTCGTTCAAGCCGAGAATGTTGAGGACGCGGCTAAAGTTGTAGGAGAGCGCCATGAGGCTCCATTCCCCGCGAACCTTGTCGAAGCTGCGGACGAGGAAATGCTGATAGCCGGCGCGGCACTTGAGTGTGCCGAACGGATGTTCGACGAGAGCTGAGCGGCGGCGCATCAGTTTGCGGGCCTGTTCGCTTGCCATCCTCTGGCGGTGACGATCCAGCACCTCTTCGTGCTCCCACCGAGAGACGTTGCGGCTTTTGGCCTTCGCGGAGAGGCAAGACGTCTTGAGGGGGCAGACGCTGCAGGTCGGCACTGAGCCCAGGTAACGGCGTTCCATTCTGCCGCTCGTATTCTTCCAGAGCTTCTTCGTGGGATGCAGCGCCTGGCCTGCGGGACATCGGTAGGTATCGGTCGAGGAATCGTAGCTGAAGTCACTTCGGGTGAAGCGGGTGTGCTTCTTGCCGTTGCCGTGATGCAGCGGGACATAGGCGGTGATGGCATCATCCTCGCAAGCCTTGATATCCTCGCTGTTGTAATAGCCGACATCGGCCAATATCTGCAGCGAAGAGACCTCGAGGTTCTCCTTGGCCGCTATCGCCATCATATGCAGGTGTCGGACATCGCTGCGATTGACGACCTCGCTGGCGACGATCAGCTTGTTCTTGTCGTCGACGACGCTCTGGACGTTGTAGCCTGCAATCGTCTGATCGCCCTTGCTCAGCAGCCGCGCATCGGGGTCGGTCTTCGACACCTGTCCCTTGTCGTTCTTGTCCAGGTTCTCCAGATCGGACTGGGCGCGCTCACGCCGCGCCATCAGTTCCTTGATCCTGTCCCCGACATCGCCGCCGCCATGGCCATCCTTGCCGTCGTCAGGCCGCTTGGCTTCCGCTGCATCGTTGGTGTCGAGGGACTTGCCGTACGCCTCGATCTCCTCATCGAGCTTGGCGATCTGCTTGGCGAGCTTCCCGCGCGTGAAGATGCTGTCCTTGCTGGCATTGCCGTGGAACAGCGCGCCGTCGACCGCGACCAGCGTCCCGCCGATCAGATCGAGCTCGCGAAGCAGCAGCACGAAACTGCGGTTCGCGGCCTTCAGGGCCGCCCAGTTCTCCTTGCGGAAATTGGCGATCGTCCGGTAGCCCGGCTTGAGAGACTTCAGCAGCCAGATCAGCTCCAGATTGCGGCAGGCTTCACGCTCCAGCCGTCGCGATGACCGGATCTGGTTGATGTAGCCATACAGGTACAGCTTCAGCAGGTCGGACGGATCGTAGGGCGGTTGCCCCGCTCCCGCCGCACGCTGGTTGGCGTGCCGAAACCCGAGCTTGGCAAGGTCGAGCGCGTCGACATAGCTATCGATCGCACGAACCGGATTGTCCGCAGATACGTAATCCTCGATCCGCGGTGGAAACAGGCTGGCTTGCTCGCGGCTCTCACCGCTCTTGAACGGGCGATTCGTCATAGGCCGAATCGTACATCCCGCCACGCAAAACGCCCGAGATTCTTGCCCAGCCTCGACGG
>NZ_JAUHIS010000018.1:0-1779 GCF_032381435.1 Bradyrhizobium sp. SZCCHNR1002 | reverse complement strand
GCCGTCGCGAGGGCGCCGACCAGCGGCCCCGCAATCCGGTCGAGACCGTGCTCGCCGGCCTGTTCGCCGACATCCTCAGCCTCGAGCAGGTCGGCATCCACGACAACTTCTTCGAGCTCGGCGGTCATTCGCTGCTGGCCATGCAAGTGCTGGAGCGCCTGCGGGCCACGCTCGGTGTCGCGCTGCCGGTGCGGCTGATCTTCATGGCGCCGACGATCGCGGGTCTTGCCGAGCATACCGAGCAAGCGCTGGCGCGTGAGATCGAGGCGATGTCCTCGGACGAAATCGAAACGGCCCTGCGAGATCTGGATGGGATCGACATCCAGCGCACCGAATCCGTGGCCTGATCCGGAGCACGAGAGATGACCGATATTGCGACGTTGAGACGTGAGCTGCTGAAACGACGGCTCGCAGCGGCCGCAGGCGGCGCGCCTGCAATGCCGGTCATTCCGCGTCTCGGCGGGACAAAAGCGTCTTTGTCGCATGGCCAGGAGCGATTGTGGTTCGTCGAGCAGCTCGGGCTTTCGAAGGGTGGCTACAACGTCTCGGCGGCGGTGCGGCTGGCCGGGGCGCTGGATGTCGATGCGTTGTCGGCGGCGTTGAGCGAGGTGGTCCGGCGGCACGAGAGTCTGCGCACGCGGTTCGCGATGCGGGACGAGAGCGCGGTGCAGGTGATCGACCCGCCATGGCCGTTGGCGCTTGTCCCGGATGACGTGGAGACGGAGGACGGGGCGCGGCAATGGCTCGCCGGATGGATGCAACAGCCGTTCGATCTGACACGTGACCGGCTGCTGCGCGTGGCGCTGCTGCGGCTGTCGTCCGATGTGCACGTGCTGGCGCTGTCGATGCATCACATCGTGTCGGACGGCTGGTCGATGGGCGTGCTGGTCGACGAGATCGCAACGCTGTATGCGGCGTTCTGCGCGGGCGGTCCGTCGCCGCTGCCGGAGCTGCCGATCCAGTATGCCGACTACGCGGTGTGGCAGCGGCGCTGGCTGGAGGAGGCGGCGCTGCAGCGGCAGCTCGCGTACTGGACCGCGCAGCTTGCCGGGGCGCCCGATGGCATCGAGCTCGCGACCGACCGGCCGCGGCCGGCCGTGCCGAGCTTCCGCGGCGCCGTGCACCGGTTTGCCGTCGACCCGGCCTGCACGGCGGCGTTGACGAAGCTGGCGCGGCAGGACGGGGCGACGCTGTTCATGGTGCTGCTGGCCGCGTTCGACGTGCTGCTGTCGCGCTGGAGCGGACAGCACGATGTGGTGGTGGGCACGCCCGTGGCGGGCCGCACCCGGGTCGAGACCGAGCGGCTGATCGGCTTCTTCGTCAACATGCTGGCGCTGCGCTGCGACCTCTCGGGGACGCCGACGTTCCGTGACGTGCTGCGGCAGATGAAGGCGACGGCGCTCGACGCCTACGCGCATCAGGATCTGCCGTTCGAGAAGCTGGTGGAGGCGCTGCATCCGGTGCGCGATCTCAGCCGCGAGCCGGTCTTCCAGATCGTGTTCGCGCTGCAGAATACGCCGCAGCGGTCGGGCGGTCTGCCCGGGCTGACGCTGGAGCCGTTCGAGGCGGAGGCGGTGACGGCGAAGTTCGATCTCGAGCTGGCGATGAGCGAGGTCGATGGCGGGCTGGCGGCGACATTGATCTACGCCACCGACCTGTTCGACGCCGCGACGGTCGCGCGGCTGGCGGATCACTTCGTCCGGCTGCTGCAGGAGATCGCGGCGCGGCCGGAGGCGCGCCTGTCCGAGCTGAGCCTGCTGAGCGCCGTGGAGCGGCAGC
>NZ_JAUHIS010000017.1:0-1849 GCF_032381435.1 Bradyrhizobium sp. SZCCHNR1002 | reverse complement strand
TTGCCGAGCTCGTCCTGGATCACGATCCGGATCTCGGCTTCGCCAAAGTGGAGCAGGTGAACCTCGCCTACACCTGGCCGCAAGAGGCGGTCAGATTTTTGATCAAACAATCCCGACACGGCGTAGTCCAGCGCCCCGTCTGCAATCGCACTCAGATTCGCAAGTTCACAATCGTTGCGGGCGAGGCGGTACGACACGTCGCTGCCCCAGAGCAGCGACAGTGACAACGTTGTCAATAATCCAAGGATCCACAGGACCGCGATGACTGGCATTTCTGATCTCTGGGACTGCCATGGTCCGAAGATCGCTTGGCGGACGACGGTTTCGAGAAGACATGTAAGAGACCTAGCTCGTATGAGAGCACCGAGAAGCTGAGCCAAGCAGGAACGAACAATTCGCGCTCCTCCTCTACGAGCGGCTGTCTGCGGATTGGCCCTTGATCTTTCGTCTGTGCGAACAAGGCTATTCTACTCCGGCTCAAGGGGCCGCAGCGCGGCCTGTATTCTTCAATTCTTGGGGTAGAGCTGCAAGTCGATCGCGCGCCCCGCCTGCTCGATCCGAACACCTGACGCGTCGATCGATGTCACCCGCCAGCCCTGAAACGTCTCGTTTTCGTTGATCCAGGAGCCTGCGCCCGCGCCAACCTTGCTGAGCAGATAGGCCTTGCTCTTGCCGCCGTTGATCATGACACCGCCGACCAGGAGGCCCGGGTCAGTGGCCACCGGGGGCGGAGCGGCCACCGGCATCGGCGGTGGCGGCGCGGGTGGGGGCGGAACGAACGGCTCGCGCGACTTCTGGAACACTGGATGGGCCAGGATCTCGGCATATGTCTGCAGCGGCTGCCGTCCAGCCACGCTTGCCATAGTCCGGGGCACCGGCGCTTCCCACGCCGCGCGGCGGGTGCCCGGTGCTTCTCCGCCAACGACCAGCGTCGCGAGCCAGGCGCCGAGCACTAGATCAAGACCCGCCAGGAGCGCCAGAATGCCGGCCAGCGGCGTCACCCGCCATCGCACGAATCTCCTCATTGCACGGCACCGTAGATATCGAGCTGCGCCTGAAGCACCGGCTCCTCGGCCGTTCCCGGGCGCATCGCAGGCGCGCTCTTCAACACCGCATTGGCAATGAACAAATATGGTCTTGCGCTCTCGACCGCGTGGACCGCGCGCATGACGGCGGGCAACGGCCCAGACAGGTCGATGCGCGCGCCACCGTACTTGATCTGATCGACGGTCCGGCCCGGCAGCGATTGAATCGCGCGGGACTGGGCGCCGGCATTGCCCATGATCGCCTTCAGCTTCGTCTGCAGGTCGGCGGCGATCACGTTCTCATTCGCACCCGTCAGAAACTCCCCGTTCTGGAGCTGCGACTCGGTTTCGGAGGCAAGGCCCTCGATGGCCGATGCCTGGGCTGCGATCGCGCTCAACCGTGCCAGCAGCGCCTGCTGTTGCTGGATCCGCGCCTCCCGCTCGGCGAACATCGCCCCGATCGGCGCCACGAAGCCCCATAACAACAGCGCAAGCAGCGCGAGGTTGACGACGATGAACAGGCCGCGGCGTCCGAGCGCGTCCCTGCGCTTCGTCCATTCGCTCATGGCGCCACCTCCTTGATGGCATCGGGGACACGAATCCTGGCCTGCAATGAAAAGCGTTCCCGGTTCTCGATCGGATCCATCGCGACCGGCGACGTCAGGGCAGCGTCCACAAACAGTCTCGATTTACCGAGCGTGTTGATCAGGCTCGGCGCCGCGGCCGAGAATCCGGTCATCGTGACCGTTGCGCTCCGCGGGTTCGCTCCCTCCACGAGCCGCAATTCGGTCAGCCAGGAATGCTTCGGCAGAATGCGCGAGGCT
>NZ_JAUHIS010000016.1:0-3272 GCF_032381435.1 Bradyrhizobium sp. SZCCHNR1002 | reverse complement strand
CGCATCTTCCCCGCCGACTATGTCGCTGTCATCAGAGCCGGCGAGAGCGGCGGGCGGCTGGCGCAGGTGCTGACCGAGCTCGCCGAGCTCCTGGAGCGGCGGGCGGAGATCCGTGCGCGCATCCAGTCGGCCCTGATCTATCCCGCGATGCTGATCGTGCTGAGCCTCGCAACGCTCGCGATCATCGTTGGCGGCGTGATCCCGTCGATGGCCCCGATCTTCACGCAGAGCGGCAAGCCGCTGCCATTGACCATCCAGCTGATGCTGGCCTTGAAGGCGCATTGGCTCGAGATCGTGATCGGCGGCGTTGCCGCCATCGTGGCTGGGGGGACGGTCGTCGCATTCGTGCTGGCCGATCCCGGCCGCCGCCGGCGTCTCGACCGGCTCGCGCTGCGGCTGCCGCTGCTCGGCGGCTTCCTTCTGCAGCAGGACACCGCGCGCTTCGCCCGCACGCTCGGTACGATGCTGATGGCCGGCGTGCCGTTGATCGCGGCGACGAAATCGGCGAGCGACGTCGTCGACAACCGTCATCTCCGCGCCGGCATGGAACAGGCGATCGAGCGGATCCAGCAGGGCACAGCGCTGCACCGCGCGCTGCGCAACGAGGTCGCCTTGCCGGCCGTGGCACTGCAGATGATCGCGGTCGGCGAGGAGGCGGGCAAGCTCGACCGCATGCTGTTGCGCGTGGCGCAGATGCTGGAGAAGCAGCTGCAGACCAGCGTCGATCGCTTCATGGCGGCGTTGACGCCGGCGATGACGGTCGGCATCGCATTGATCATCGGCGCGCTGATCATGCCGGTGATGAACGCCGTCCTCAGTATCAATGATCTGGCGGGGCGATGAGCGCGCGGGCGGAACTGGGACGGGACGAGGCGAGCGCCGGCTTCACGCTGGTCGAGATGCTTGCCGTGCTCGTCATCCTGGCGCTGACGGTATCCGCCGCCGTCCCTTTGCTATCACGCGGCGCCGGCACGGTGAGCCTCGATGCGGCGACAGGCGAGATTGCGTCGGCGCTGCGCGCCACGCGCTCGGCTGCGATCGTACAGAACCGCGTGATGACCTTGACCATCGACGTCGACCGCCGGACCTTCAGCTCGGACGTCGTCCGGCCGCGCACCTTTGCGCCGGACATCCAGGCGAAGCTGACCTATGCCGACGCGACGCGCGTGGGCGCCGCTGTGGGCGGCTTCCGGTTCTTTCCGGACGGCTCGTCGACCGGCGGCGATCTGAGCCTGGAGTTGAACGGGCATCATATCAGGCTCTGTGTCGAATGGCTGACAGGGACGGTGCGGACCGCCGCGACGTGTTGAGGGGAGGGGACGATCATGCTGGGATGGATGGAATGTCGTGATGTCGTGAAGCTGCGCGTGGCCGCGTGGCGCTGGCAATCCCGGCTTCGTTTACGCAGAGGCCGCGATGGCGAGGCCGGCTTCACCTTGGTCGAGATGCTGGTCGTCATCACCATCATCGGCCTGATCATGGGTCTCGTCGGCCCGCGCGTGCTGAGCTATCTCTCCGACTCCAAGCTCAAGACGGCGCGGATCCAGATCCGCAGCCTGTCCTCGGCGCTCGACCTCTATCACCTTGACAACGGCCGCTACCCGACCGCAGCCGAAGGGCTCGGTGCGCTGGTGCAGAAGCCGGCCACTGCTGCCACCTGGAACGGACCCTATCTCAGCGGCACCCTGGTCCCGAACGATCCGTGGGGACGGCCCTATGTCTACAGATTCCCGGGGCAGCACGGCACCTACGACATCGTCTCGCTCGGGCCTGAGGGACGTGAGGACGAGACCTCGGCCACGGCCAATGTGACGAGCTGGCAGCCGTGACTCCCGCCACGGCAGAGATGAAGCACGCGGACGGCGGCGACGCCGGCTTCACGCTGGTGGAGGTCCTCGTTGCGCTGGCCATGCTGTCGGTCGGCCTCGCTTTGGTGATGAGCCTGTTCTCGACCGGGCTGTCGCGAACGGGCATGGCCGAACGCGTGGCTGGTGCCGTTGCGCTGGCGCAGTCGCTCATGGCCCAGGTCGGCAATTCGATTCCGCTGCGCACCGAGACGCGCGATGGCGCCGAGGCGAACGGCTATCGGTGGCGCCTTGCGATGCAGCCCTATCGGCCGGCGCCAGGCGGCGTTGCACGCCCGGTCGAGCTGTATCAGGTCTCGGTCGAGGTCGGCTGGCAGGAAGGGCAGGACCCTCGCTCCTATGCGCTCTCTACGCTTCGCCTCGGGCCCAGAGTCTCCAAGTCGCAGTGAGCCAGACCGATGACGTCGCCGAAAGCAAGCGGGATGGATGATCGCGACGCAGGCTTCACCCTGGTCGAGGTTCTCGTTGCACTGGCGCTGTTCAGCCTGCTCGCCGTTCTGCTGTTCGACAATCTCAAATTCGGCGTGCAGGCCTGGCGCAGCGGCAGCGCCCGCGCGGAGTCGTTCCAGCGCGAGCTCGCGGCGCAGGACGTATTGCGGCGACTGATCGGCAATCTCTATCCGATGATGCTGGGCGAAGGCGCGGCGCAGCGGCGCATCGATATCGACGGCCAGGCCGAGAGCCTCGAGTTCCTCAGCGACGCGCCGGCCGTGTCCGGTGGGGCCGGCCGCTTCCGCTTCAAGCTGTTCGCCGACCGCAGGCGTGACGGGGTCGATCTCGTTCTGCAGTCCCGGCCCGAACTGGCGGTGAAGCTGGACACCGAGCGGACGCTGCTGGTGTCCGACATCGATCGGATCGAACTCAGTTATGCGGCCAGAGGAACGGGCGACGCCAACGCGGCCTGGAGCACGAGCTGGCAGGATCAGAGCGAGGCGCCGGGTCTGGTGCGGCTGCGTGTCTTCATGCGTCCGGGCGATGCGCGACACTGGCCGGAGCTCGTGATTGCGCCGCGGGTACAGGCCGATGTGGCGTGTGTCTATGACGCTCTCACGATGCGTTGTCGCGGGCGATAGGGGGCGACATGCCGGTGCTGTCGGTTCTCTGGGGGCTCGCACTGCTGACGGCGATCGCACTGTCGCTGTCATGGTCGAGCAGCGTGTCCTATGGCCCTACCCGTAACGGCGTCGATCAGGCCGCTCTTGGTGCGCTCGTCGAGGCCGGCGTCAATGCAGCCATCGACGGTCTGCTTGATGCCCGGGCGGACCGCCGCTGGCGCGCCGACGGCCGTCTCTACACGCTCGATTTCAACGGCACGCGGATCGGCATCAGGATTCAGGACGAGCTCGGACGGGTCGACCTCAACCAGACCGATGAGGCCATGCTGAACAGCCTGCTGCTATCAGCAGG
>NZ_JAUHIS010000015.1:0-4619 GCF_032381435.1 Bradyrhizobium sp. SZCCHNR1002 | reverse complement strand
ACCGAGGCGACACTCGCCGCGATCTGGCGCGACGTGCTCAAGCGCGAGCAGATCAGCGTCACCGACAACTTCTTCGCCCTCGGCGGCGACTCGATCCAGTCGATCCAGGTGGTGGCGCGCGCAAGGCAGGCGGGATTGTCGCTGACGGCGCGGCAGGTGTTCGAGCAGCAGACCATCGCGGCATTGGCCGCAGTCGCAGGCGCGGCGACGACGACGGTGGCCGAGCAGGGGCTGGTGGCGGGCGCAGTGCCGCTGACGCCGATCCAGCATTGGTTGTTCGGCCAGGATCTGGCGGTGCCGGATCACTTCAACCAGGCGGTGCTGCTCGATTGCGCCGCGCTGACGCCGGAACTGGTGATGTCGGCACTGGACGCGCTGCTGCGTCAGCACGATGCGCTGCGGCTGCGGTTTGTTCGCGGCGAGCAGGGCTGGCAGCAGACGCACGATGCGACCGCAGCCGCGCTGCAATCGGCGGAGCTGTTCGAGGCGATCGATCTGTCCGGCCTCGATGCCGCCGTGCAGGCCCCGGCGCTGCGCCGGCATGCCGAACGGCTGCAGGCGAGCCTCGATCTGGCGCAGGGGCCGGTGCTGCGGGCGGCGCTGGTCGATCTGGGTGAAGGCGGCCAACGATTGCTGCTGATCGCGCATCATCTGGTGATGGACGGGGTGTCCTGGCGGATCCTGCTGGAGGACCTGGGCACGGCGCTGTCGGTGCTGCAGCGGGGCGAGCCGGTGCGGCTGCCAGCGAAGACGAGCTCGTTCCGGCACTGGGCGGAGCGGCTGGTGGCGCATGCGCAATCGGACGCCGCACGCAATGAGCTGAGCTACTGGCAGAACGTGCCCTGGCAGACCGCACCGCGGCTGCCGCGCGACCATGAAGAGGGTGAGAACACCGCAGGCACCCTGCAGCTGGTCAAAGTCGCGCTGGATGCGGCGGAGACGCAGGCGCTGCTGCAGCAGGTGCCCGAGGTCTACCACACGGAGATCAACGACGTGCTGCTGACGGCGCTGGTGCAGGCGTTCGCCGGCTGGACCGGCGCGCCGCGCCTGCTGGTGGGACTGGAAGGCCATGGCCGCGAGGAGCTGTTCGGCGACGTCGACGTGTCGCGGACGGTGGGCTGGTTCACCAGCCTGTTCCCGGTGCTGCTCGACGTGGAGAACGCCAGCGATCCCGGCGGGGCGCTGAAGCGGGTGAAGGAGCAATTGCGCGCGGTGCCGCAGCGTGGTGTCGGCTATGGCATGCTGCGCTATCTCGGCGGCGGCGACGTGCCTGCGCCGGACGTCGAGGTCAGCTTCAACTATCTCGGCCAGCTCGACGGCGCCGCCGGCGGGCAGGCATTCGGCTTTGCGCCGGAGGATGTCGGCCGCGAGCAGCACGCGGCCAACCGGCGGCCGCACCTGATCGACGTCTCCGCCCATGTCGGCAGCCGCGGCCTGGAGCTGCGCTGGTTCTATGCCGGCGAGCTGTTCGAGGCGGCCACGATCGAGCGGGTGGCCCAGCGCCATGTGGCGGCGTTGCGCGAGCTGATCGCGCATTGCCGGAGCAGCGCGGGCGGGCTGACGCCGTCGGACGTGCCGCTCGCGCAGCTCGATCAGGACACGCTCGACCGCATCGTCGGCTCGGTCGGCGGAGCGCGGCATGTTGCCGACCTCTATCCGCTGTCACCATTGCAGCGGGGGCTGCTGTTCCACAGCCTGTATGAGCCGGATGCGGCGGTCTACGTGATCTCGCTGGCCTGCCGGCTGCAGGGCACGCTGGATAGGGAGGCTTTTGAACAGGCGTGGCGGCTGGTGGTGGCGCGGCATGCCGTGTTGCGCACGGCCTTCGTCGGCCATGAGCTCGACCGGCCGCAGCAGGTGGTGCTGCGCGAGGCGGCCTTGCCGTTCCGCCATGAGGATTGGCGCCATCTTCCGGCGACGGAGCAGGACGAACGCTTCGCCGAGCTGCAACGCTCCGAGCGCGGCCGCGGCTTCGACTTCGCAGCGCCGCCCTTGATGCGGCTCTGTCTGATCCGGATCGGCGATGACGATCACCGGCTGCTGTGGAACGTGCACCACATCGTGCTGGACGGCTGGTCGCTGCCGCTGCTGCTCGACGAGGTGTTCGCGGCCTACTCTGCGCTGAGCCGTAGCGCAGTGCCGGCGCTGTCTGATGTGCGGCCGTTCAAGGACTATGTCGGCTGGCTGCAGCGCCAGGACATGGCACAAGCGGAAGCGCATTGGCGCCGTCGCTTGGCCGGGTTCGACACGCCGTCCTCGTTCGGGCTCGCCCGTCCGACCGCGGCGGCGCACGCAGACCAGACCGAGCGTCATGTCGAGCAGCATGGCGAGCTCGCGCTCGCCGACCTCGAACGCTTCGCCCGGCAACATCGTCTGACCGTCAACACCTTGGTGCAGGGCGCCTGGGCGCTGCTGCTCGGCCGTTACGGCCGCAGCGACGATGTGGTGTTCGGCGTCACCGTCTCGGGGCGTCCGGCGGAGCTCGCCGAGGTCGAGCGCACGGTCGGGCTGTTCATCAACACGCTGCCGCTGCGGGTGGGACTGCCGGGACAAGTGCAGGTTCTGGACTGGCTGGCGGAGATCCAGGCGCGGCAGAGCGAGCTGACGGACTATCAATATACGTCGCTGGCCGACGTGCAGCGCTGGAGCGAGGTGACGGAGGGCACGGCGCTGTTCGAGAGCATCGTGGCGTTCGAGAACTATCCGGTGGAGATGACGGCGGTCAGCGGCCAGCGAGAGCTGCGGATCAGCGAGGTCGCTCCGCTGGAGCGGACCAACTATCCGCTGACGCTGCAGGTGACGGTGGGAGGAACGACGCTGTCGTTCCGCCTGATCGCGGACACCACACGGTTCGCAGCGGAGGCCGCCGGGCGTCTGATGGCGCATCTGGCTCGCCTGCTCGGCGAGATCATCGCCGATCCGGCACGGCCGATCTCTGCGATCCCGCTGCTGAGCGGCGACGAGCGTCAACAGGTGGTGCGCGGCTTCAACGCGACCGATGTGAGCTATCCATCGGCGCTGCTGCACGAGCAGATCGCGGCGCAGGCCGGGCGGACGCGGGAGGCGGTGGCGCTGCGCTTCGAGGACCAGACACTCAGCTATGAGGCACTGGAGCGGCGCGCCAACCGGCTGGCGCATCATCTGCAGACGCTCGGGGTCGGGCCGGACGTGGTGGTCGGGATCTGCGCCGAGCGCTCGCTGGACATGGTGGTCGGCGTGCTCGGCATCCTCAAGGCCGGCGGCGCCTACCTGCCGCTCGATCCCGGCCTGCCGCCGGAGCGGCTGGCGATGATGCTGGAGGATGCCAAGGTCACGGTGGTGCTGGCGCAGGACGCGCTGATCGAACGGTTGCCGGCAACCGAGGCCGTCGTGGTGCGGTTCGCGGCGGATGTGGCGGCGATCGCCGGTCAGCCTGACACCGCGCCGTTCACGTCCTGCAATCCGGACAATCTGGCTTACGTGATCTACACGTCGGGCTCGACGGGACGGCCGAAGGGGGTGATGAACAGCCACCGCGGCATCGTCAACCGCATCGCCTGGATGCAGGACGCCTACCGGCTGACGGCCGGCGACGTCGTGCTGCAGAAGACGCCGTTCGGCTTCGACGTCTCGGTGTGGGAGTTGTTCTGGCCATTGACGCAAGGCGCGGAGCTGGTGATCGCGCGTCCCGGCGGGCATCAGGATCCGGCCTATCTGTCGGAGCTGATCGAGCGTCACGGCGTGACGGTGATGCACTTCGTGCCGTCGATGCTGCAGGCGTTCCTGGAAGCAGGAGAGCTCGGCCGCTGCGGCAGCCTGCGCGAGGTGATCTGCAGCGGCGAGGCGCTGCCGGTTGAGACGCAGAACCGGTTCCTGGCCGCGTTGCCGAGCCGGCTGCACAATCTGTACGGCCCGACGGAGGCGGCGGTCGACGTCAGCTTCTGGCCGTGCCGGAGCGAGCCGGAACAAACGCAGGTGCCGATCGGGCGGCCGATCAGCAACATCCGGCTCTACGTGCTGGACGCGCAGCTGGAGCCGGTCCCCGTCGGCGTGGCCGGCGAGCTGTATATCGGCGGCGTCGGATTGGCGCGCGGCTATCTGCATCGGCCGGGACTGACGGCGGAGCGGTTCGTGCCGAGCCCGTTCGCCAGGGGCGAGCGGCTGTACCGGACCGGCGACCTGGCGCGATGGCGGGCGGACGGCGTGCTGGATTATCTCGGCCGTCTCGATCATCAGGTGAAGCTGCGCGGCTTCCGCATCGAGCTCGGCGAGATCGAGGCGGCGCTGCTGGCGCAGGCCGGCATCGCCCAGGCCGCGGTGGTGCTGCGCGAGGACGGCGGAGCCAAGCGGCTGGTCGCCTATGTGACGGCGCAGCCGGACGCCGTGATCGACCCCGACACGCTGCGCGGCCGGCTGCAGCGCAGCCTGCCGGACTACATGGTGCCCGCGGCGATCGTCGTCCTCGCGTCGCTGCCGCTGACGCCCAATGGCAAGCTCGACCGCAACGCGCTGCCGGCGCCGGAGCGGCAGGGCCCGGCGGAGACGATGGTCGCGCCGCGCAACGCCACCGAGGCGACACTCGCCGCGATCTGGCGCGACGTGCTCAAGCGCGAGCAGATCAGCGTCACCGACAACTTCTT
>NZ_JAUHIS010000014.1:0-5883 GCF_032381435.1 Bradyrhizobium sp. SZCCHNR1002 | reverse complement strand
CGCAGGCACCCTGCAGCTGGTCAAAGTCGCGCTGGATGCGGCGGAGACGCAGGCGCTGCTGCAGCAGGTGCCCGAGGTCTACCACACGGAGATCAACGACGTGCTGCTGACGGCGCTGGTGCAGGCGTTCGCCGGCTGGACCGGCGCGCCGCGCCTGCTGGTGGGACTGGAAGGCCATGGCCGCGAGGAGCTGTTCGGCGACGTCGACGTGTCGCGGACGGTGGGCTGGTTCACCAGCCTGTTCCCGGTGCTGCTCGACGTGGAGAACGCCAGCGATCCCGGCGGGGCGCTGAAGCGGGTGAAGGAGCAATTGCGCGCGGTGCCGCAGCGTGGTGTCGGCTATGGCATGCTGCGCTATCTCGGCGGCGGCGACGTGCCTGCGCCGGACGTCGAGGTCAGCTTCAACTATCTCGGCCAGCTCGACGGCGCCGCCGGCGGGCAGGCATTCGGCTTTGCGCCGGAGGATGTCGGCCGCGAGCAGCACGCGGCCAACCGGCGGCCGCACCTGATCGACGTCTCCGCCCATGTCGGCAAGGGCGGCCTGCAGATGCAGTGGGCCTACAGCGTCGCATGTCACGACGGCTCGACCATCAAGGCCTTGGCGGAAAGCTTCGCCTTTCGACTCCGCCAATTGATCGCGCACTGCGACACGAGCGAGGGCAGCTTCACGCTGTCTGATTTCCCGCTGCTGCAGAACACTCTGAGCATCTGAGATCGGAGCCGACCCATGAATATGGATGCAAGCCGAAACAAGAAGCGGCTCGGTCAGGAGGCGCTCGACCGCGTGATCGCCTCGGCGGGTGGTGCACGGCGGGTCGCCGATATCTATCCGCTGTCGCCGCTACAACGGGGGCTGCTGTTCCACAGCCTGTATGAGCCGGATGCCGCTGTCTACGTCATTTCGCTGGCGTGCCGGTTGCAGGGCGCGCTCGATCCACGCGCGTTCGAACAAGCGTGGCAGCTGATGGTCGCACGACACCCTGTGCTGCGCACGGCCTACGTCGGCCATGAGCTCGATGTGCCGTTGCAGGTGGTGCTGCGCGAGGCAATGCTGCCGTTTGCCCAGGAGGACTGGCGGCATCTGTCGAAGGACGAGCAGGATAGCCGTTTCGCCGAGCTTCAGCGGATCGAGCGCAGCCGCGGCTTCGACTTCGCAGCGCCGCCCCTGATGCGGCTCTGCCTGATCCGGATCGGCGACGACGATCACCGCCTGCTGTGGAACGTGCATCACATCGTGCTCGACGGCTGGTCGCTGCCGCTGCTGCTCGACGAGGTGTTCGCGGCCTATTCTGCGCTGAGCCGCAGCGCGGCGCCGGCGCTGTCTCACCTGCGGCCCTTCAAGGACTATATCGGCTGGTTGCAGCGCCAGGACATGGCAAGAGCGGAAGTGCATTGGCGCCGGCGGCTCGCTGGCTTCGATACGCCGTCGTCGTTGGGGCTGGCCCGCCCGTCTCGCGAGCCTGGCAGCGGAGAGCGCCATGCCGTGCTTCAGCGCGACCTGAACGTCGGATTGTCAGCCCTCGAAAGCTTCGCACGAGAACACAAGCTGACCCTCAATACGCTGGTGCAGGGCGCCTGGGCACTGCTGCTCGCTCGCTATGGCGGCTCCGAAGACGTGGTGTTCGGCGTCACCCTGTCGGGCCGTCCGGCTGAACTCGCCGAGGTCGAGCGGATGGTCGGGCTGTTCGTCAACACACTGCCGCTGCGCGTCCAGCTATCGGACCGCACGACGATCCTGGATTGGTTGCGCGAGATTCAGATCCGGCAAAGCGAGCTGACGGAGTATCAATATAGTCCGTTGCCCCTGGTGCAGCGCTGGAGCGATCTCGGCGACGGAACGGCTCTGTTCGACAGCATCGTCGCGTACGAAAACTACCCGGTGGCAATGACCGCCGGCGCAGACGCCGTGCGGCATCTCCGGATCAGCGAGGTCCGGACCACGGAACGGACCAGCTATCCCTTGACCCTGCAGATCGTCATCGAGCGGTCGATCGCGGTCAACCTGATCTATGATGCCGAGCGGTTCGCCTCGTCCGCGATGGACCGCCTGATCGATCATCTCGGTCACCTGCTCGGCGAACTCATCTCGGACCCTGCGCGCCAACTCGGCGCGATACCCCTGCTGCGCGCAGAGGAGCGGCGCGAGCTCATCGCCCCCGCCGCAGATCCGGCTGCCTATCGCCCCCACCGGTGCCTGCATGACCTTTTCGCCGCGCAGGCCGAGCGCACGCCCGAAGCGGTGGCCGTCAGTTGCGACGGTCGGATGCTCAGCTATGCCGGACTCGAGCGGCGCGCCAATCAGCTCGCGCACCATCTGCGAGGGCTTGGCGTCGGTCCGGACGTGATCGTCGGGCTTTACGTCGAGCGGTCGATCGACATGGTGGTCGGCGTGCTCGGCATCCTCAAGGCGGGCGGTGCCTATCTGCCGCTCGACCCGAGCCATCCGCCGGAGCGGCTGGCGGGCATGCTGGGTGACGCCGGTGCGCGCGTGCTGCTGGCGCACGACGCGCTGTTGGCGCGACTGCCCGTGACGGACGCCGTCGTCGCGCGTTTCGAAGCAGATGGTGAGGTGATCGCACGTCAGCCCGGCACCGCGCCTGCCGTTGCCAGCGATCCGGACCACCTGGCCTATGTGATCTACACCTCCGGCTCGACCGGCCGGCCTAAGGGGACGCTGATCAGCCACGCCGCCGTGGTCAGGCTGTTCGCGGCAACCGACGCCTGGTTCGGCTTCGGCGCGCAGGACGTCTGGACGCTGTTTCATTCGCTCGCCTTCGACTTCTCGGTCTGGGAGCTGTGGGGTCCGCTGCTCAATGGCGGCCGGCTGGTGGTCGTGCCGTATTGGATCAGCCGCTCGCCGGATGATTTCCATGCCCTGCTGTCGCGCGAAGGCGTGACCGTGCTGAACCAGACGCCATCGGCGTTCGCCGGCTTGATCCGCGCGGATCGTGAGGCGCCGCGACCACTGGCGCTGCGTTATGTGATCTTCGGCGGCGAGGCGCTGAACTTCGCCGAGCTGGCGCCGTGGTTCGAGCGGCACGGTGACGCCACGCCGCAACTGATCAACATGTACGGAATCACCGAGACCACGGTGCACGTGACATGGCGGCCGGTACGGCAGGCCGATGTCGGCGCGGCGGCAAGCGCGATCGGTCAGACCATTCCCGACCTGCAGGCCTATGTGCTCGATCCCCACATGGAGCCGGTGCCGATCGGCGTGACCGGAGAGCTGTACATTGGCGGCGCGGGTCTCGCCCGCGGCTATCTGCATCGTCCCGGGTTGACGGCGGAGCGGTTCGTGCCGAGCCCGTTCGCGCATGGCGCGCGATTGTATCGCACCGGCGATCTGGCGCGCTGGAGCGCGGTGGGCGTGCTCGACTATCTCGGGCGCATCGATCATCAGGTCAAGATCCGAGGCTTTCGCATCGAGCTCGGCGAGATCGAGGCGGCGTTGCTGACCCTGCCGGATGTGGAGCAGGCGGCGGTCGTGGTGCGCGAGGACAATTGCGATCGCCGCCTGATCGCTTACGCCGTTCTGCGCGACGGTGCGGTGCTCGATGCAGACATCATGCGCCAGCAACTTCTGCGGGGCCTGCCGGACTACATGGTGCCCTCGGCGATCGTGAGTCTCTCCTCACTGCCACTGACGCCGAATGGCAAGCTCGACCGCAATGCGCTGCCGGCGCCGGAGCTCACGTCGACTGGCGGCTATGCGGCGCCGCGCAACCCGGCCGAAACGAGCCTCGCGGCGATCTTCGCGGACGTGCTCGGTGTGGACCGCGTCGGCATCCACGATGATTTCTTCGCCATCGGCGGCCATTCTCTGCTCGCGACGCAGGTCGTGGCACGCGCCCAGCAGGATCTCGGCGTCCAGGTCGCGCTGCGCCTCCTGTTCGAAACGCCAACGGTCGCAGGCCTGGCGGAGCGATTGAGCCTGGCGACGGCAAACACGGCTCTCCCGCTGCTCCCGGTTTCGAGACAGCAGCCGCTGCCGTTGTCGCATGGCCAGGAGCGGCTGTGGTTCGTCGAGCAGCTCGGGCTTTCGAAGGGGGGCTATAACGTCTCGGCGGCGGTGCGGCTGGCCGGGGCGCTTGATGTCGGCGCGTTGTCTGCGGCGTTGAGCGAGGTGGTCCGGCGGCACGAGAGCCTGCGCACGCGTTTCGCGCGTGAGGGGCAGGGCGCCGTCCAGGTCATCGATCCGCCGTGGCAGGTTGCCCTGAAGCCCACCGTCGTGACTGCGGCTGACGCGCGAGAGCGGGCGGAAGCCCTGATGCAACAGCCGTTCGATCTGACACGTGACCGGCTGCTGCGCGTGGCGCTGCTGCGGCTGTCGTCCGATGTGCACGTGCTGGCGCTGTCGATGCATCACATCGTGTCGGACGGCTGGTCGATGGGCGTGCTGGTCGACGAGATCGCAACGCTGTATGCGGCGTTCTGCGCGGGCGGTCCGTCGCCGCTGCCGGAGCTGCCGATCCAGTATGCCGACTACGCGGTGTGGCAGCGGCGCTGGCTGGAGGAGGCGGCGCTGCAGCGGCAGCTCGCGTACTGGACCGCGCAGCTTGCCGGGGCGCCCGATGGCATCGAGCTCGCGACCGACCGGCCGCGGCCGGCCGTGCCGAGCTTCCGCGGCGCCGTGCACCGGTTTGCCGTCGACCCGGCCTGCACGGCGGCGTTGACGAAGCTGGCGCGGCAGGACGGGGCGACGCTGTTCATGGTGCTGCTGGCCGCGTTCGACGTGCTGCTGTCGCGCTGGAGCGGACAGCACGATGTGGTGGTGGGCACGCCCGTGGCGGGCCGCACCCGGGTCGAGACCGAGCGGCTGATCGGCTTCTTCGTCAACATGCTGGCGCTGCGCTGCGACCTCTCGGGGACGCCGACGTTCCGTGACGTGCTGCGGCAGATGAAGGCGACGGCGCTCGACGCCTACGCGCATCAGGATCTGCCGTTCGAGAAGCTGGTGGAGGCGCTGCATCCGGTGCGCGATCTCAGCCGCGAGCCGGTCTTCCAGATCGTGTTCGCGCTGCAGAATACGCCGCAGCGGTCGGGCGGTCTGCCCGGGCTGACGCTGGAGCCGTTCGAGGCGGAGGCGGTGACGGCGAAGTTCGATCTCGAGCTGGCGATGAGCGAGGTCGATGGCGGGCTGGCGGCGACATTGATCTACGCCACCGACCTGTTCGACGCCGCGACGGTCGCGCGGCTGGCGGATCACTTCGTCCGGCTGCTGCAGGAGATCGCGGCGCGGCCGGAGGCGCGCCTGTCCGAGCTGAGCCTGCTGAGCGCCGTGGAGCGGCAGCAACTGACGGCGTGGAGCGGCGGCAGCGTCGCCTATCCGCAGGATCGCTGCCTGCACGAGCTGTTCGCGAAGCAGGCGGCGCGAGATCCGGGTGCGCTTGCCGTGACCATGGATGGCGAGGAGCTCAGCTACGGCGCGCTGGAGCGGCGGGCCAACCGGCTGGCGCATCATTTGCGGCGGCTCGGCGTCGGACCCGATGTGATCGTCGGGCTGTGCGTCGAACGCTCGCTGGACATGGTGGTCGGCGTGCTCGGCATCCTCAAGGCGGGTGGCGCCTATCTGCCGCTCGATCCGCGCTATCCGGCGGAGCGGCTGGCCTACATGCTGGAGGATGCCAAGGTCCCGGTGCTGGTGACGCAGGCGGCGCTGCTGGAGCGCGTGCCGGCGACCGGGGCGATCATCGTGCAGCTCGATGCCGACGCCTCTGCCATCGCCGGGCACCCGGAGACGGCGCCGGCCGTCAGCTGTGACGCCGATCATCTCGCTTACGTGATCTACACCTCCGGCTCGACCGGACGGCCCAAGGGGGTGATGACGTCGCATCGCGGCATCATGAACCTGGCGGATGCGCAGCTGGATCAGCTGCCGCT
>NZ_JAUHIS010000013.1:0-5943 GCF_032381435.1 Bradyrhizobium sp. SZCCHNR1002 | reverse complement strand
GACGTCGTGCTGCAGAAGACGCCGTTCGGCTTCGACGTCTCGGTGTGGGAGTTGTTCTGGCCATTGACGCAAGGCGCGGAGCTGGTGATCGCGCGTCCCGGCGGGCATCAGGATCCGGCCTATCTGTCGGAGCTGATCGAGCGTCACGGCGTGACGGTGATGCACTTCGTGCCGTCGATGCTGCAGGCGTTCCTGGAAGCAGGAGAGCTCGGCCGCTGCGGCAGCCTGCGCGAGGTGATCTGCAGCGGCGAGGCGCTGCCGGTTGAGACGCAGAACCGGTTCCTGGCCGCGTTGCCGAGCCGGCTGCACAATCTGTACGGCCCGACGGAGGCGGCGGTCGACGTCAGCTTCTGGCCGTGCCGGAGCGAGCCGGAACAAACGCAGGTGCCGATCGGACGGCCGATCAGCAACATCCAGCTCTACGTGCTGGACGCGGATCTGGAGCCGGTTCCTGTCGGCGTGGCCGGCGAGCTGTATATCGGCGGTGTCGGATTGGCGCGCGGCTATCTGCATCGGCCGGGACTGACGGCGGAGCGGTTCGTGCCGAGCCCGTTCGCCAGGGGCGAGCGGCTGTACCGGACCGGCGACCTGGCGCGATGGCGGGCGGACGGCGTGCTGGATTATCTCGGCCGTCTCGATCATCAGGTGAAGCTGCGCGGCTTCCGCATCGAGCTCGGCGAGATCGAGGCGGCGCTGCTGGCGCAGGCCGGCGTCGCGCAGGCGGCGGTGGTGCTGCGCGAGGACGGCGGCAGCAAGCGGCTGGTCGCCTATGTGGTGGCGCAGCCGGACGCCGTGACCGACGGTGACGCTCTGCGCGGTCAGCTTCAAAGGATCCTGCCGGACTACATGGTGCCGTCGGCGATCGTCGTCCTCGCGTCGCTGCCGCTGACGCCGAACGGCAAGCTCGACCGCAACGCGCTGCCGGCGCCGGAGCGGCAGGGCCCGGCGGAGACGATGGTCGCGCCGCGCAATGCCACCGAGGCGACACTCGCCGCGATCTGGCGCGACGTGCTCAAGCGCGAGCAGATCAGCGTCACCGACAACTTCTTCGCGCTCGGGGGCGACTCGCTCTCGGCGACCCGGGCCATCGCCCGCACGCAGAAGGAATTGAAGCTGAACGTGCCTCTCAAGGCCATGTTCGAGGCGCGGACGCTCGAGGAGCTTGCCGAGCGTCTCGACGTGCTCGGCTGGGCGAATGCGCGAAAGGATTCACCCAAAGAAGACGCAGAGCTCGAGGAAGGAGTCATCTGATGATCGAGAAGCTGCTCTCCTCGCTCCGCCAAGACGGCGTCCAGATCTGGTCCGAGAACGGGCGTGTGCGCTACCGCGCGCCGAAGGGGGTCATGACGCCTGAACGGCTTGACGAGCTTCGCACACGCCAGCTGGAAATCGCGACATTCTTGCAGGAGGCGAGTTCGGCGGGCGAAGAACTGCCTCCGATCGATGCGGCGCGCAGTGGTGACCTGCCGCTGTCCTTTGCGCAAGAGCGTCTCTGGTTTCTCGAACAGCTCGGCCTCGCGGGGGCGTCCTATCACGTCGCCATCGCCATTCGCATGGACGGCGATCTCGATGAGGAGGCGTTGCGAAGAACCTTCGATGTCATCGTCGGCCGGCACGAGGTGCTGCGGACGCGGTTCGAGACCGTTGCCGGACACCCCCGGCAGATCGTGGACGCCGAAGCATCATGTCCGTTCGAGCTGATCGACCTCTCGACTCTCACCGGGGAAGCCCAGGCGGCGGAAGTGGACCGGCAATCGCTGGCCCATGCCACCCAGCCGTTCGATCTCCAAGCGGCCCTGCCATTGCGCATTCGGCTGCTTCGCCTGGCGGCGCGCCGGCACGTGCTGCTGCTCGCCATGCACCATATTGTCTCCGATGCCTGGTCGACTGAAATCCTGATCGGCGAGATCACCGTGCTCTATAACGCGTTCTGCGCGGACGAGCCGTCTCCGCTCCGTCCCCTGCCTGTGCAGTATGCCGACTACGCGCTTTGGCAGCGTCGCTGGCTGGCCGGCGAGGCTCTCGAACGTCAATTGCATTATTGGACGGAGCGCCTCGCGGGCACGCCGCCTCAACTCGAACTGCCCGTCAGCCGATCGCGCTCAGCGTCCGCGGCCTTTGCCGCCAAGACCTACGCGTTCAGTCTCTCCGAAAAAATGACGGCCGAACTGCGGGTGCTCGCCCGTCGTGAGACAGCCACATTGTTCATGGTTCTGCTCGCAGCTTTCCAGCTCTTGCTGTCGCGCTACAGTGGCCAGAACGACGTGGTGGTGGGATCGCCGGTTGCAGGCCGACGGCGGCACGAACTACACGACCTGATCGGCTTCTTCGCCAATATCCTCGTCCTCCGGGCGGATTGTTCCGAAAGTACGCGCTTTGTCGATCTGTTGGCGCAGGTGAAGGACGCCGTGCTCGACGCCCATGCGCATCAGGATCTGCCGTTCGAGCGGCTGGTCGAGGCGCTCCAGCCTGATCGGGACCTCGGCAGGCATCCGCTGGTCCAGGTGATGTTCGCGCTCCAGCAGGAACCATTCGAGGAGCTGACGCTTCCCGGCCTGCGGCTCACGCCGATGCCTGCGCCGTCGGAGCAGACCAAATTCGATCTGACGCTGCACGTCTATGAGAAGAAGTACGGGCTGGCCGTTTCGATCGAATATGCCGCCGAACTCTTCGATGCCGAGACGATCGCGCATCTCGCCGCCCATTTTCAGCATCTGCTGGAGGCAATCGCCGCGGATCCGCATGCGCGGCTGGCTGACCTTTCCTTGATGCGGGACGCTGAGCGTCTCGATCTCATCTTCGGCATGAACCGGACGGCGCGGCCGTTCCCGCGTGATGCGGCGCTCGACGGCCTGTTCGCTGCCCGGGTTGCGCGGTGTCCGCAAGCGATCGCGATCGTCGACGGCTCGCGCAGCATCACCTACGGCGAGCTCGATCGGTGGAGCAACGGCATCGCCGCGACGCTGGCTGAACGGGGCGTCCGCGCAGGCGCGAGCGTCGGACTCTCCGGCGATCGATCAGCGGGCCTGATCGCCGGAATGCTCGGCATCATCAAGGCCGGCGCCAGCTATGTGCCGCTCGATCCCGGCTATCCGGAAGAGCGGCTCGCCTTCATGGTGAAGGATGCAGGGGCGACTGCCGTGGTCGCAGGGCGCGGCGGCGCGGCTCCGGCAGGCCTGCCGGTCCTGCATGCCGAGGATGTGAAGCCCATCGAAAGCTTCGCCGCTCGATCGGCCGGCGGTGAAGCCATTGCGTACATCATGTTCACGTCAGGCTCGACCGGTGTGCCCAAGGGCATTGCCGTGCCTCATCGCGCCGTTTCCCGACTGGTGCTCGGAACGGATTATATCGAGCTTACCGCAGACGATCGTATTGCCCATCTCGCCAGCCCATCCTTCGATGCGGCGACGTTCGAGCTATGGAGCGCTCTCCTGAACGGCGCCGCGCTCGTCATCATCGACCGGGACACCGCCTTGGCGTCGGATCAACTGGCTGCTGCGATCCACAGTCACGACGTCAGCTGCTTGTTCGCCACGACAGCGCTGTTCAATCGGTTGGCGCAGGATGTCCCTGGCATCTTCGCCCGGTTGCGCGTGGCTCTGTTCGGCGGCGAGGCGTGCGACCCGCATGCGGTGACCAGGGTTCTGGCTCATGGCGCTCCGGAACGTCTCCTGCACGTCTATGGACCGACCGAGGCGACGACGTTCAGCACCTGGATGGAGGTCGATCATGTCGTCCCGGGCGCGCGCACCATTCCGATCGGCAGACCACTCGCCAATGGCAGCTGTCACGTCCTCGACGGCCGATTGCAACCGGTGCCCATCAACGTTCCGGGCGAGCTCCATGTCGGCGGCGACGGTCTCGCGCACGGCTATTGGGGACGACCGGCGCTGACGGCCGAGAAATTCACGCCGGATCCGTTCGGCCGGCCCGGCAGCCGGCTCTATGCGACCGGCGATATCGTCAGGCGCTTGCCGGACGGCAACATCGAGTATCTCAGTCGGCGCGACGGACAGGTCAAGATCCGCGGCTTCCGTATCGAACTGCAGGAGATTGAATCCGTCTTGCGCCAGTCGCGTGGGGTCGGGCAAGCAGCGGTTCTGGTTCGAGAAGGTACGACCGGTACGCAGCTCGCTGCCTATGTCGTGCCGGTGCCGGAGGCGCGCCTTTCAGCGGAGCAAATCCGACATCACTTGAAGCAGTCATTGCCTGATTTCATGGTGCCCACGCAGCTGGCGATCCTGGACAGGTTGCCATTGACATCCAACGGCAAGCTCGATCGCGCGCGGCTTCCCGATCCGGAGGATGCGCCGGGCCACCGGCACGCGACGCCGGCAACCGTGACCCAGCAGATGCTGGCCGTGATCTGGTCCGATGTTCTCGGCGTGGCGACGCCGGGTATCGACGATGATTTCTTCAGCTCCGGCGGGCACTCGCTGATGGCATCCCGTCTGGTGGGACGGCTGAATGCGGCGTTCAACGTGAACCTGCCGCTGCGGACTGTCTTCGAGACGCCGACGATCAGGTTGCTTGCGGCGGCCGTCGAGCAGGCGCAGCGCGACGAAGTGGAAATCGCGCCGCCGCCGCTGAGCGTTGCAGCACGGACGTCGTCGATTCCCTTGTCCTACACGCAAGAGCCATTGTGGTTTCTCGAGCAGGTCGGGCTGGTCGGGACTGCCTACAACATGGCGGGGGCCGTGCGGCTGCAGGGCCGAGTTGACATCGAGGCGCTGGAGGAGGCTCTGCAGGAGATCGTGCGCCGTCATGACATCCTGCGTACACGCTTCGACGCTGTAAACGGTCGGGGCGCTCAGATCATTGAGAATGGGAGTGCGTTCCGGTGCGAGCTCATCGACCTGTCTGCCCATGGTGATCAGAGCTCGAATGAGGATGTGCAACGGCTCATCCGAAATCATGCGAACGTGAGGTTCGATCTACGGGCCGGACCGCTGATCCGAACGACGATCGTCCGTCTGAGTGACGAAGAGCATCTGTTGCTGGTCAACCTTCACCACATCGTCGCCGATGGCTGGTCGGTCGGCGTCCTGCTCCGTGAGCTCGGACATCTCTATGCCGGCCGCACCGGTTCGCCGCAATCGCCGCTTTCGCCCTTGCCCGTGCAGTATGCCGACTACGCCATTTGGCAGCGGGACTGGCTCGACGGGCCGGTCGGCGAACGCCATCTGGATCATTGGCGCCGCCGCCTCGCCGGCGCAACGACGGTGCTGTCGTTGCCGACGGACCGTCCGCGCCCCGCGGTTCAATCCTTTGTTGGTGCAACGTCGCGCTTCGTCGTGCCTCAGGACCTGTCCAGGCAGCTGAGCGGCCTGGCGCGTCGCGAAAGTGCCAGCCTCTATATGGTCTTTCTCGCCGCCTTCTCGGCGCTGCTCGGCCGCTACAGCGATCAGCGCGACATTCTGGTCGGCTCGCCCGTGAACGGACGCTCGCGGCCGGAGCTGGAAGACCTGATCGGCATGTTCGTCAACATGCTGGTCATGCGTTGCGATCTCTCCGGCGATCCCGCATTTCGCGACTATCTGGCTGCCATCAAGGAGACGGCACTGGATGCCTATGCGCATCAGGACTTGCCGTTCGAAAAGCTGGTGGAGGCGCTGCAGCCGGAGCGGGACTTGTCGCGGCAGCCGCTGTTCCAGGTCTGTCTGTCATTCGAGAACATTCCGTTCGACGAGTTGGAGCTGGCGGGGGTGACAATCAGCCCGGTGGCGGCGGATCAGCATCTCACGGCGAAGTTCGATCTGACGCTCTTCGTTCGCGAAGCGACGGACGGAATCGCGTGCACCTTCGAATACGCCACCGACCTGTTCGACGCCGCGACGGTCGCACGGCTGGCGGATCACTTCGTCCAGCTGCTGCAGGAGATCGCGGCGCGGCCGGAGGCGCGCCTGTCCGAGCTGAGCCTGCTGAGCGCCGTGGAGCGGCAGC
>NZ_JAUHIS010000012.1:0-13652 GCF_032381435.1 Bradyrhizobium sp. SZCCHNR1002 | reverse complement strand
GTCCCCACCGGCCGCGCAACGGTCCGTTTCAGAGCGTCGACGAGCTTCTTCTCGTAATGGACATGACGCCTGCTCTCTTCCAGCGGATCGAACCAGCCGTGACCGTGTATTCCGGAAGCCAGTTCGTCGACCCACGACGTGCCACACCTGAAGCTCTGGCGGCGATGCCCGAGATGATCAGTACGCAAGGGACAGCCTCCGATCGCCCGCCTCCATTTCCGATCGGCGCAAACGAAGAGCCAACGTCATCCTTGCGCGGTCGCGCCTTCATGATCCGTATCGAAGTCGCAAAGTCAGGCCAGGTTTCTCGATATCGAGCTGTTATTCGAATGACGGACAATCCGGTACATCCCTATTTCCTTCTCAGCTGGAAGATGACGTAAGCTCGCGACCAGCGCTCTGTCAGAGACGTAGTGTCTGTGGAACACCTTCCTGGCCGCGAGCTTGGCGAGGACGTCGACTATCGACCGGAAGACGCTCGACGCAGCTGTCAATGCCTTGTGCGAAAGCGGGACGCCGCGGCGTCGTACCCCGCGGACCAAATAGGCGTCAAGCGCCAGTCAGTAGGGCCGCA
Source organism: Bradyrhizobium sp. SZCCHNR1002 (assembly GCF_032381435.1). Classification (NCBI taxonomy): domain Bacteria; kingdom Pseudomonadati; phylum Pseudomonadota; class Alphaproteobacteria; order Hyphomicrobiales; family Nitrobacteraceae; genus Bradyrhizobium; species Bradyrhizobium sp. SZCCHNR1002. Next base: position 13,078 of record NZ_JAUHIS010000012.1, on the reverse strand, counting down.
GAGCTACGCTTACGTTGGAGCGACGAAGATGAGGCCGCAATGTCACGGAAACAGGGGGCGGCTCAGTCCGCGCGGCGGCAAGGTGCTACGTATTGCTGCCGCAGCAAATGTTTGATCCGCACCGGCAATCGAGAGATGCGGCTGGCAACCGGGGGGCTAGCTAGCCACGGTGCCGCAGGAACTTCACTGATAGGCCACGCTTTCTCGTGAAGTGAGCCGCGTCTTGTCGCAGAACGGGGGGCTCGCCGCTATCAACAACAACCGTCGGACGGAGGAGTGTGAGGCTCTCATGGCAGCCGAGCACTTCATCAGGGCCCAGAATCCGGATTATTCGCGGCACTATCGGGGTCTTGACATCGTTGCTGAGATCGAGGCTTACGGCAGCTTCAACGAGATCCAGCGCCGAATGGCCTTTGGTGGTCTCGCCCTTGCCAATAATGACTAACGACTGCGTCGCCGCTTCGCGCAGAATGCCTGATAGGCGAGCCCGACTCCCACTTCCAGGGAAGTCGTCGCGCGCCAGCCAAGCTCCGTCAGGCGGGAGACGTCGAGAAGCTTGCGTGGTGTGCCATCCGGCCGTGACCGCTCAAAGCTGATGCTGCCCTTGAAGCCTACTACGGCGGCAACCACGCGGGCGAAGTAGCCAATGGTGATATCCTCGCCAGTGCCGATGTCGACCAGCGCGGTGTCCGAATAGGTCTTCATCAGGTGCACGCAGGCATCCGCCATGTCGTCGGCATAGAGGAACTCGCGCCGCGGCGTGCCGGTGCCCCAGACCATGACCTCCGGCGCATCGGCGAGCTTGGCCTCATGGAAGCGGCGGATCAGCGCCGCGTTTGCGCCGATGGATGGGGTCGGCTAAATCCCATGATCTGCGATCGCCGTAAATCTCGGCTGGAAGCTCCCGGGCGTTGTCAGGGACATTAGATCGATGGCGCTGCTTGACACGTACGAGGCGAAGCGCCTACGGACGTCGCTCAACACCTACCATCCTTGACGCTCTACGGATTTGCTCGGTCTTTTCGCTGCAATGCTCAAGACCAAAGACGCAACGGGGGAGCTGGCGACGAGTCTCGTCGTGTTGCCGACGGCCGTCTCGACCTTTACGCGGGCGTCTAGTTCAACTTTGCCGGTATCTGATAATCCACTGTTGGTTCGACAGCCATCGTCTCGGATTGCACAACCTTGCCTCCCGATGCTTTGACGGCGTTCGCTCTGCCGCGTACTTTGTGTAAATCTCGAGGCGATCTCACACTGATCCGTCCTGATTAGATCCTGCGGCATTGCCAAAGGTGGTCGGCTCGCTGGACGGCGCGTTGATGCAGGCATTGGACCATGGTCGCGCTAGCCTCCCACGCATCTTACGTGCGGACCACAAGTTCCACTGACGAACACCTCCTCGATTTCAGGCATCAAGGTCACTGCCTCATCGACAGTCGCTTCGATATCCGCCTCCGTTGGCGCCGAACCCAACCACCTCCGCGCATCGAACCAGTGCCGGAAGAATGGGCGGCGATACACCTGGAAGTATTGTTCGAGATACTGGACCCATACGTCCTCCGCAGGAATGCGTCCTGACGCATGGACAATCCCCTCTTGAGGGACGACGCCAAGGTTGAGGCGAAATGCGGGGCGGCCGCGCTTGTCGAGCTGGATTTCGACGATCTGAAATCCTTGAATGCCTTCGCGCCGCAGTCTCCCAAATGGGAATGCGGAACGAATCTCCCGGCTCCGCGCATCACCGCCCGTAAGCGGGATCGTCCGGAATCCTCGCTGCTCAAGCGCTGGGACGATTCGCAATTGAACGACCCGTCTCAGCGCATGCCTAACCTTTTCCGTCATTAGCCATCGATTCGGTCGCCGACAAAATATCAACATCATTGGGATGAGCCGGTCCATCCGTTAACCGCCGTCTCACTGCCATGTAGTGGTGAAGTCATGTTGGTTCTTTGGAGGAATCAGGACCCAGCAATGAGCGCGTCGAGGCAGTCTAACGGCGCCGGTGCTCCCAGGGCGTCAAACAGCTCTGACGCCGTTGACGACCGGGCCGCTTGACTTACAGTCTGTCCAGGATCCGTCTTGTCAAAGTACTGCTCAATAAGTTCGGGACGTTTTGTTATATAGTCGACGGCGCGCTGCCGCATCTCATTAAAGCGAATTTCAGGCGCCTGGCGCAGAGTTACCGATATCTTCCTGGTCCCACCATTCACAAAGCTGAATATCCTTCGCCAACGACTTTCGCCCCAAAGATGCTCGAAGCGAATCTCATCAATCCGCCAGATTGTCCCGTCACGATCCAAAACAATTACCCCGAGATAGCGCTCAAGGACCCGTTCTCTCGGACCCGTTGAGACTTTGAACGCATCGCTGCTATAAGGCAGGATCGTTTCTCTTCTCTCATCAAAGAAAAGCAGGGTACGTGGCCCACTATCTGCAGTCACATCCGCCTCCCCGGGGTGAAGTGCCTGCTAAGATTGCGCCGATCGTTAAGCTCTTAGACCATCCGGGGCCAGCCACCCAAGCCAGCTCGGGATACTGCGCGAGCGTCGAATTGAGGGACGCGGAGATGGGATTGGTGTTCCAGGGCTGGTTCTTAATCCAATCCGGTACCATCCGTCCTATGCCTTGGTTCCGCTCCAATAGCCAATGATGTCTTACCTGCCCTTCCCCGAGCAGCTGAATGCCTTCCCTGTTCATCCATTTGCGTGTCGCGTTCCAAGTATGACTCCCAAAATCCTTAAATCGGAACGCTCCCTTCTCCAAGGCGCCAGCGAGGCCCCCCCCGACGAGGCTGAGTCCAACCTCTCCGAGGTTAATGCACCGCCAGTTTCCGCCGTTCTCGTAGAGCTGAAGTCCAATATCTGCTGCGGCAAAAGCGAGGCCCCACGCGAATTCTCCCGTCGGATCTGTAAAAGAGACAGGATTCCCGCCAGCGTATACATAGAGGCTCGGCCCTGCGACGAGCCCAAGCGGATCTGCCTGCGTGTATCTCCCAATCGATGCATCGTAATGCCGATGCCAGTTGTAGTGAAGCCCTGACTCGACGAGAAAATACTGACCCGGATATCGCAGGTTGTTGCTTGCGGTTCCGGTGATCGAGCGGACCTCACCGTAAGGCCAGTACCATGCGTCCCAAACCACGGTCTGGTTTGCGTCGGTCATCTTGCTCGGGCGATCGAGATGATCAGGATGCACGTACCATTGTTTAGGCGTTGCCGTGTCCAGATCTGCAAAAAGCGCAAGGGGTGTATCATCCAGCCAGACGTATTCCCGCTGCGTCGTGCCGTTCGCACCTGCCTCGGCCAATAGCCGCCCAGAGCTGTCATAGATATAGTGGGTCGTCGTCGATGGCGTCATATTTTGGGTGGTCCGAACGGCCATCCGCTCGAGCCCGTCATAGACGTAGCTCGCGGTCACCGTCGTGCCGATTGTGAGCTGATCGAGCCGATTGCGATTATTATAGCGGTAGTTGTAGGTCGTAGTGCCCCTGACATCAGTGACGATATTGCCGGCTCCGTCATTCGTGACGCTCCGCAGCGTATTCGTGCCCTCAGTGGTGCCGACGTAGAGATTGCTGTTGTACGGATAGCCCAAAACTCTTGTCGTGGTGGTCGTGCCATTTGTAAAGACGTCGCCGGTCCGATTGCCGACCGGGTCCTGCCAATAGGTCTGCGTCCCCCAGTCCCCGTAGACATTCTGCAGCCGATGACCCGGAGTGAAGACATAGTTGTCGGTCCGACCGGCGACATTGTTGTCCCAGACATTGGTGATGTCGAAATCATCGTACCAGTAGGTATAGGCGCGGTTGATGACCGAATTCGATCCCTGCTCGACCACGAAGGTGCTCAAATTGTAGTCCTGCGTGAATGTCTTCCACAGGACTAGCTCGTTGCCGTACGAGAGCGATTGCAATGGGCCGAAGGGTTGGTAAGTCACCCACTTAGCGAGCAGCGTTTCGGCAGTTGCGGCGCCCGACTGCTGCGTCACGGTATTCACGAGCCCCGTCGCACCGCGGTAATAGTTGACGATCCGGCCGGATGGATAGGTGATGCGGGTCAGATTGCCGTCGAGATCATAGGCATAGCCAACAATGTAGACGATCCCGGCTGTTGTCTTCTTTTCCTGAATGGCCTGTCCCAGCGAATTGAAGGTCCACTCGATGCTCCCGGAGGCGTCGTCGATCCCTGTCAGGCGCCCAACGCCCTTGTTTCCGCCAGATGTCCCATCCCAGGAAAATGTGACGTTCTCCCCCGGTGCAGCCGGATATTGCTTGCTCAACAAGCGCCCTGCTGCGTCATAGGTCAGATTGGTAACGACGCCACGCCCGTCAGTCATTTGCGTCGGTCGGCCGGCGGCATCGTAGACATAGATGGTCGTGCCCGTATCGGGGCTCGTTCGCTGGATTACGTCGCCGAAGCCGTTCCGCACGAAAGTGGTGTTGAGAGAGCGGGGATCGCTATAGCTGGTTACTTCATCTCTGCCGTCGAGGGTGACCGTCTCGCTGTTGCCCTCCTCGTCTTTCGAATTGATCAACCTGTTCAGCGAATCGAATGACCAGCCGAAGACATTCGAGCGCGGGTCGGTGATCGAGACGCGATTATTGGTCTTGTCGTAGCCGTGAACCCAAGTCTGCTTTGAAGCCCCGATCAACTTCAACAGTCGGCCGAGTTCGTCGAATACGGCCGTCTGCGCCAACTGGATGGTTCCGTCAGACCCCTTGATCTGCCGCGCTGTGACGTTGCCCATCGCATCGCGCGTCAGTGAGATGGATGCGCCAGTATTATCCTGGATCTGAACCACCCGCCGCACATCATCATAGGTATAAGACAGATAGGCGCCGTTCGCGCGCGTCACTCTGGTGACATCGCCAACTGCATTGTATGTCAGCGACATCGTCGCGGCCAATCCCGACGGGTCGACGGTGACAGTCAGTAGTCGGCCGAGCGCGTCGTAGGTAAGGCTGGTGGTGACGCCGTTGGGATCGGTGACGAGCGTCGGCTGTCCGCGGTAATTGACCGAGTTGATGATCGTGACCTGTCCGATCTCGTTTGTGTAGGAGGCAGGATAGCCGTTGGCATCGTACGAGAAAGAGACCGTATCGCCTGGGCCGGGGAGGGGGCCGTCAACGCTCGACAGCAGCGTCCCGGTATAGTTGAACGTCCAGGTCCGCGTCTGTCCATTAGTCGAATACGGCGCCGTCTGCGACGTCGTGTCGGTCTGGGTCACTTGCGATAGCTGACCGGCCGTGCTCCAGGTGTATGTCGTGGTCAGGCCAGGCTCGACCTGTTGCGCGACCACATTAAATGTGTTGTCGTACACGAAACCCGTGGTAGTCGCCGCTGCGGTGCCACTTCCGCGTACAATCGAGGTCGGGCGTCCGTACGAATCCCTCGTATAGGCTGTGACGCGTCCCTCGTCATCGATGACCTGACTGACCTGCCCAAGCGTGTTGTAGCTGACAGATCGAGCCGAAGCGGGGCAATTTGTGCTCGCCTGGCCGGCCACGCCTGCTGACTTCATCGTTCCCTCTCGCTTTGCAAACGAGTAGGTAGCCTGCTTTCCAAGAGCATTGGTGACCGTTCGGGCCACGGCGGCATCGTCATAAACAACCGTGGTCAGGTCTGCGCCACCTGCGTGCGAGCTGGACACCGGTCGCCCATCCTGGTCGTACGTCCAAGTTGCGTAACGTACGCCTCGAGCGTCGGTCATCCCGGTGAGAAGGTCCGGAAAGGTGGTGTTCTCGTAGTGATACGTCGTGATGTCGATCTGCTGCCATACTCCGTCGTTCTTTTCCGACCTCGTGACAGTCGTCAGGTTGCCGTTCGTATATCCGTAGTCGATCTTGAAGTATTCAGTGGGGCCTGTGCTCTGCGCATAGGTGTAAAACGTTGCGGTCGAGACATGGAGAGGGGTTCCCGAGGCGCTCGTCTCGTAGCGAAAATCGATATGCCTCGAATCGGCGAATCCTATGGAGTCGATTCGCGTGGGATGTACGGCTGTGTTGGCGATGATACCCTTGTTGACGCCGTTCCTTTCCGTGATCGATTTGGGCCAATAGGTATTCCCGCTCTGTATGAAAATGACCGTTCGATCATTCTCGTCCTTGAAAGAGAAGAACTTCGTGCCGCCATTGTCAGAGCTCGTCAGCGATGCTTTCGATTCGCTATAGGCGCTCGCGTAGACCCCCGGCGTCGGCTGGTTGAAATCGTATTCGATGCCGTCTGGCGAGAACACGGCAACGGTGTTGCCAACGAGTATCTCGTACTCGAAGTCGAAGTGCCACCGTGCCGTGCCTAGCCGTTGGCCCGGCGTTCCCCGGCTTCGATAGTGGCGTACAAGCCCGAGCGGGCGCGCTCCGCCCGACATGAAGTCGACGGCATCCTCTGACTTCGAAGATCCCGAGAGTGAGATCGGATTGCCAACGCTCGGATCAGTTGTGCACGGATCGGGGCTGTTCTGCGGCGCGGGTGCGTGGCTGTTCGGGGGGCCGCGGCTCGGATCCTTTGTGCACACCCCTCTCTGCAGCGCGTAGCCGGAGACGCAGTCGGGCGATGTGATGTTGATCTCGTACGCCACTCGGGTGGCGTCGGCAACGTAGCATATAAGGCTGCCGTTCGGGCGAACCTCGACGCCGTTGAATTTCAACGGCAAATGAACGTCATAATCGTAAAAGCCGATGATGATATATTGCGGGTACAAAGCTGCGAGCTGACAAGCCGCAGCTGGCTCGGTGACGTATTGGGTAGTCAGAGGGATATTGTTGACGACGATCGGATATCCCAATTGCGGGTTTGCATCGGCTGCGGTTGCGGCGCACGCGAGAATGAAACAGGCTCGTCCCAGGCAACGAAAATGACGCGCCGCCCCAAGAAGCATCTGGAAAATTGGAGCAAGAACCTTCAAGCCAAAAGTACAGCCAGAATCGGTATTTCTAATCCAAGAGGATACGAAATACTGGATTGTAGAGTGCTCGATCGCTCTTTGTCCCGCCGCTCCGATCGCTGACGACATCCCATGCCCCTCGCCTGCTTCCCCGTAGATTTACGGGGGCATAAGATAGAAGTCGCATTATACCTTCAACGGTTGTGCGGCTTTATCAACAACTTTAGGGTGAGCCGCTAGAATTGGTCTGAATGATTGCAGGAGCTATCGCCGAAAGTTGGTGACGGCGGGAGTCCGAAGGCGGCATCGGAAGGCTGCGGGGCCAAAGGCTTGAGCGGATCATTGAGACCAGGCCGAGGGAAGGTGTGATTTCGCGGGGGGAGTTGGTGGTGCAGCAGGCTGCGGGGGCGCTCGGTTTCTGAGTTCATCGTGCTGGGGTGGCTGACCCTGTCGATACTTTTGGTTGTGCGGCTACAGTTGTTCAAGTCGCGAGTCCTAACCCTTGAGGAGGCGAGGCCCTCGTGATCAAGTCGATCAAAGAGTCGTCGATGGACTAGGAGGACGCAGATCGCTTGGGGGGCAGGTTCGCAGGGTCAAATCGGTTCATCGCATGGCCCAAGCCGTCGCTGAGGCACGCGGTTGAAAGCAGGCCGGCCTGCGACATACCTCGATCGCCGTGTGAGTGAGGTCCGGCCGACGTTCTGATACGATGCCTGGACGCTCTGTATCAGCTTTGTGCCGTCCACTAGCGACGCAATGAGCTCCCTGGTTAGTTCGCGCAGGCGCGGCAGATCGTTGTCATAGGCGTCGATATCGAGTCCGTCAGCCCGGGATTTCCCTGCACTGAGGCGCTCGCTAAATCGGAGACGCGGGCATGTTTCAGTTTCAGGACGAGAACTATCGAGGGGTCCCGACGGTTATCATCATCTCGTACGCCAATGCTTCGCTTGGACGCAAGGCGCGACGGGCCGCGGCGGCGCCGAAACGTTGCAGGACGTCCGAACGAGGAAATGTCTCAATTTCTAGCAGATTGGGCAGCTCGGAAGCCGATGCCGACCGTCTTCAAGCTGCAGTGGGATCGCATTCCAAAAGTCTGCAAGGGCATGGGCGCCGGCGTGGGGGCGCTGAGTTGGGAAGCGGCGGGGGCGATTGCTCATGCAGGTAATCAGAGCTCTTCTCGCCTGGCTATCTGGGGCTAATTCGCGCCTATCGTCGCTTGAGAAGCAGGTTCTCGATTGTGTGCGAGCGCGGCTGGATGATCAAATTCGAGATTTGTGGGATCGTCAGGTTCAGGCTATCAACAAGGTCCAACGGCTGCCAAACGGCGTTGAGGTGGACTTCTACAGGATGTCAAACGGACGACCGAGCTTCGACGGAATTATCGCATTCCCCAACAAGAGAGAGGCGGCTTTGGCTACGGTGAGCATCGAGATGAACGGCCTGGGGACGTTGGATGCAACAGTCTGGTCCGTCAATGGGCTCATGTTCTCGATCGAGTATAAGGGAAGCGTTGGTGACTTTGAGGAAGCAGCCGCCGGTATGGACCCCCTGCCTGGGTTCAGGATCAGCTGTGGTTTGACTGCCGATCTGTCAGCTGCCTGAAGAGTTTCAGGCAGGATGTCATCATCGGAGTGCGATTGTTATACGAGCCGTTGAGTAGCCAACGGTGTTGACGAATACGCTGACCGAATGATCGATGTTGTAACCGAGAACGGCAGCTGCGCATCGGCGCCACTGAGGAGACCAAAGCGCCATGCAGCAAGCACTCCACTGCTCGAGTGGCGGGTGCACGATCGACCTTCAGCTCTATTCCCGAGACTGACGACGTTCTAAGCTTGATGGTTCAAACGCCCAGGGCTGGCAGAATCCCCCTGCGGGTGCCCAGATGTATACGAATCAAACGAGCCATCGACTTTCCTGCGCAGCAAGGGTGACGAGCAGCCCAAAAGCCAGAAATGGTCCAAACGGGACCGCGCTCCTCCGTGTGACGGAGTAGCCAGCCGCATGTAGGGTGGCGACTACCGCGAGCGCCGATAGTGAGGCGGACAACAACTGGAGAGGGATGCCGACCATACCAACCCAGAAAGTCGACGCAGTCAGTAGCTTCACGTCGCCTAGTCCCAGGCCCTGCTGCCTTCGGATGACGAAATAGAGCCAGCGTAGGAGCCAGACGGCAGCAGCGACGATCATTGCCTGGAGAATTGTTTCGACGAGGGCAGGCAATCCGCCCAGGGCAGCTGCCCGAAACGCCCCAATTAGGGCGATCGTCGCATTCAGCGCGTTGGGTATTGTTCTGCGCTTGAAATCGATCCAAGCCAGCAAAACCAAAAGGCCTGGTAGGAAGATCAGACAAGCCGTAGCTACCCCAAGTCCGGTCATCGCGTACTAATGAGCTGCGCGCGGAGATCGTGCTGGATGCAGTCGAATCAGAATCCGCACAGTTCACATTTGATTGCGAAAATCACCTTCGCGCCCCGCGCGTGAAACAGGCGATTCATATTGCCAACAAAATCTCCGCGTCCGAGTGCTCGATAACCCTGAGTAATCACTCACGCTATCCCCTCATTTCAAGTGTCAATGCGGGAAGTCGCGACTTCGCTTCTGCCCGATGTTTTGGTCGTGTTCTGCGTCAAAGTCAGGAGGCAGGCCAGCGGCTTGCCGAACATCGCCCCTAGCTCGGCTCGCGTGATTCGCGGCGAGACCTTGCCTTACTCGCGGCGGTAATCGTCCTCGATACGGATGATGTCGTCCTCGCCGAGATAGGACCCGGTCTGGACCTCGATCAGCTCCAACAGGATCTTGCCCGGGTTCTCCAGCCGGTGCACCGCGCCCATCGGAATGTAGATCGATTCGTTCTCGTGCACGGTCTGGACCGTCTCGTTGACGGTGACCCGCGCCGCGCCGCGCACCACGATCCAGTGCTCGGAGCGGTGATAGTGCTTCTGCAGCGACAGCCGCTGGCCGGGCTTGACGATGATGCGCTTGACCTGGTGGCGCTTGCCATTGTCGACCGACTGGTAGCTGCCCCAGGGCCGGTGCACCTTGATGTGGGCCTCGGTCACTTCGGGCGCGACGGTCTTGAGCCTAGCGACCAGCCGCTTCAAGCCGTTGGCATCGCGCTGGCGCGACACCAGCACGGCATCCTGCGCCGCCACCACGACGAGATCATCGACGCCCTCGAGCGCGACCAGCGCCTTGTCGGTGACCACATTGCAGTTGCGGGAATCCTCGAACACGGCGGTGCCGCGCGCGGCGTTGCCCTGCCCGTCCTTGTCGGACAGTTCCCAGACCGCATGCCAGGAGCCGACGTCGGACCAGCCGCACGACACCGGGGCCACGGCCGTCCGCTCGGTCTTCTCCATCACGGCATAGTCGATCGAGATCGGCTTGGCCGCGGCGAAGGCTTCGGAGTCGAGGATGATGAAGCTGAGGTCGCGGCCGGCCTTGGCAACCGCGTCGGTCACCGTCTGCACGCTGGCGGCATCGTATTTGCGGTATTCGTCGAGCAGCACCGATGCGCGGAACATGAAGTTGCCGCTGTTCCAGAGATAGCCTTCGCGAATGTAGCGCTCGGCGGTCGGCTGATCCGGCTTCTCGACGAATTTTGCGACCGCCCGCACTTCCCCGGATACCGGTGCACCCGGGCTGATATAGCCGTATTCGGTGGCCGCGCGCTCCGGATTGACGCCGAAGGTGACGATGCGGCCGGCCTCAGCGGCCGCTAGCCCCTGGCGGCACGCCGCGAGAAAAGCCGGGGTGTCGCGAACGACGTGATCGGCCGCGAGCGCCAGCACGACGGCATCCTGATGGCGCGACTGGGCGAAGGCGGCTCCGGCGGCGATGGCCGGGCCTGAATCGCGCCGCATCGGCTCCAGCAGGACGTCGGCCTCGATGCCGATCTCGGCCAGTTGCTCCAGCACCATGAAGCGATAGGCCAGGTTGGTGATGATGATCGGCCGCTCGAAAAGATCGGCATCGGAGACGCGCAGCAGCGTGTCCTGGAATGTGGAATGGGCGCCGAACAGCGGCAGGAACTGCTTAGGCCTGACCTCGCGCGAGGCCGGCCAGAGCCGGGTCCCGGCGCCGCCGCACATGATGAGAGGAATGATGCGTCCGGTCATGAAATCAATCCGTCAAATCCCGTGATACTCGCGGTACCATTTTGCAAAACGTCCGATGCCGTCGGCGATCGAGGTTGCCGGCCGGAAGCCGATGTCGCGCTCGAGATCGCTGACATCAGCATAGTTGGTCTCGACGTCTCCGGCTGCATCGGCAACATCTTCATGATGCGCGGACGGCCGATCTCCTTCTCAAGCGCCTTCCCGAGGGCTCGCGTGGCCGGGAGCATCGAGCCCAGATCGGCTTGGTGGGCACTGTCGATCGGAACGGTGACGAAGACGCAAGCAGCCGCGGCGGTCTCGCTCGGATCGGCGGCCGCCTCGCTCGGATCGCTGGTGAAGTGCAAGTCCGGCCGATTCAGAGCGGCCGACGGGATCTCATAGCTGCTGTCCCTACCGTCTTCTAGCTTGGCCATTTGGACGACGTCGATGTCAAATCCGATCGCGGGCTGGCCGGCTTGCACGAACGCTGCCGCGACCGGCGAGCCGGCATAAGCACCGCCTATCGCTGCGATCATCAGTCCATGGGACATAAACTGGTGTTCCGGTTGTTTGCGAGGCCATTGACGCCACCCCGCGGCTGTTTAGCCACTGGGGCGTCAGTACCGCAAGGGGGCGGTCTCCGCCGCGGCATCGCCTTAAGTCCGGCGCGCTATGAGGGGAGTTGCGCGTCGCGCACTCGACCTCGGAACCTTAAGAGCCAAAGTCGCCCTCGTGGGGGGGGGGCATTCTAACTCCCCTCTTTGGATCGCGGCTCGCTCGCGTCTTTTTGGGCCAGTGAGCTCGAATTCGCAGGACGCATCATGGTGAGCGCGAGAACATTCTCTCGGCGCGTACTGGCGGGGGCCTTCATCGATCAGCCAGCGGAGATTCTCCACGTAGCTCAGGCCAGAGCGGGGGGGTAAACTGTGGCGGAGGAGAGATGATCGTCGGGTACACTGGCAGGTACACGATGCCTTTGGCGCGCGAAAAATATCATATTAATCATGCTGATACAGAAATTTTCGATTCCGCCCCTGGGCACCACGCTTCGCCCTGCGGGCTACGCGTGGCGCAGCCGCGCAGTAGCCCGCAGGGCGAAGCGTGCCCGGCGTAGCGCCTTCGCGAAGCCGGGCGTTTGAGCCCCCCAAGTCTCGCTTGAGCCCGGCTCTCTGATCTCCGATCCACCCTGTCAAACAGCTCCGCCGCTCGTCGCAGCTCACGCCCATGCGCCCGCGGCCTCGCCACCTGATCGGCCCGAGCTCTGCTGCAGTTTTCGTCCTCATCGATTGAGAGGGCGCAGGGAAGGCCGAGTGCCGACTGGCACCCGCGGCCCCCGTGCGTAAGAGAGTGCACGGGGAAGGAACCACAGGCTCAGCCGGAAACAACCCGGCCTTCCCTGCGCGATGGTTTGAACGGCTGCTCCGTGCTCTCCCAGGGGACCGGGCTTGCTTGCCCCCGTCATCGACATCGTCGCCGACCAAGACACCAGCGTCGGGGTGTCGGGACCACACGGCTTGACCGTCCGCGAAACGACGTTCGTCCGCACCTCCATGAGATGCTGCGTCGCTCCGCGGCCACCACTCCCCGCCGCAACGTCCCGTGACGATCGCGATGCGCCCCTCTCAGTGCGGGCGGGATGGCGGGATCAAACCACTGATTTGGGGGTGGTGTGAATAATATTTCCGGTATTCAGAATTTACGGCTGCGGCGGCCGATATCAGCTTGCTTCTCGGGCGCGTCGGACAATCGCCTGGTGTTGTCAGAAAACGAGCAGAGAAACGAGCAGAGAAAAGTACCGCACTGCCGAAACTCTCCACCACTCCAGCCCGCGTATGAATGCGACCGGTGGTTGTGCCGCTATCAATTGATTGATACTCTGGCGCCATTTCCGGCTTCGGGGGAGGCCAATGAAAATACTCACTATACTTGTGGCCGTCGTCATTGGGGCAAGCTCGTCATCAGCAGACGCAAGAGGCTTTCTTTCTTCATTGTTGCGTGGCGGATCAAAAGCCGCTGCCCGTGCCGGGGTCCACGCCGGAGCGCATGCCTACGGTGGGATCAAGACCTACGGCTCCGATACGCTTACGGTAGAGCAA
>NZ_JAUHIS010000011.1:0-191842 GCF_032381435.1 Bradyrhizobium sp. SZCCHNR1002 | reverse complement strand
CGCTCGCAACTTTCTCGCGGCAGTCGCACTCGGCTCAACCCGCCTCTGGGCCAGGGCTTATGAGTCCACGCCCTAGTCCTATGGCTTCGCGAAGCCTCACTGCCGACGCAAGGCGGCCGTCACCGGGGGCTTACTCACTATCCGGGTCGGCCGAGGTGCGGACGTGGCGATGATTGCGGCCATCGTCCATGCGCTGAAGGCAAGCCGGTGATCGGCCCGTCCGGAACTGTCCGGGTGATGGTGGCAACCAAGCCGGTCGACTTCCGCAAGGGAATGGAGGGGCTTGCCATATTGGTACGCGAGCACATGCAGGCTGATCCGTTCTCGGGTGCTGTTTATGTGTTCCGTGCCAAGCGGGCGGACCGGATCAAGTTGATCTTCTGGGACGGTACGGGCTTGTGCCTGTTCGCCAAGCGGCTTAAGGAAGGCGCCTTCCGCTGGCCGAAGATCGAGGATGGCGTGCTGCGTTTGTCAGGGGCGGAATTGTCGGCGCTGCTCGAAGGGCTCGATTGGCGGCGTGTCCACGCGGCACGGGAGACGGTCGTCCCGACGCAAGCCGGATAATTGTGGGCCGCGCTGCGGCGAAGTGAATCAGGGGCATCGAGCACGTCGTCAGGCGGGCGCGAATATGCTCTGATTTGCCTGTGAGCGATAACCTTCCTGATGATCCCGAGACACTGAAGGCGATGCTGCTGGCGGAGCGGCACGAGAGCGAGCGGCTGCGCCAGATCATCAAGGAATTGCAGCGTCATCGCTTTGGCCGGAAGGCAGAGTCGCTTCCGGAGGAGCAGATGCTGCTCGGTCTCGAGGACGTTCAACAGGCTACCGCCTGGACGGAAGCCAGCCAAGACGAGACAGCTCCAGAAGGCCGGGCGGAGCGCGCACGCAAGCGCGGCAACAATCGCGGAGCACTACCGGTGCATCTGCCGCGGATCGAGGTCGTGGTCGACGTCGACACCAAGACCTGTCCCTGCTGCAAGGGCGACCTGCACCAGATCGGCGAAGACAAGAGCGAGCGGCTGGACATGGTGCCGGCGCAGTTCCGTGTTGTCGTCACCCGACGTCCCAAATACGCCTGCCGCGCCTGCGAGGATGGCGTCCTGCAGGCCGAGGCTCCGGCCCGCTTGATCGAGGGCGGATTGCCGACGGAGGCCACCGTCGCCCAGGTTCTGGTGTCCAAATATGCCGATCATCTGCCGCTCTACCGGCAGGCCCAGATCTATGCCCGCCAGGGCATCGCTCTCGATCGATCGACATTGGCGGACTGGGTTGGGCATGCCGCCTTCCATCTGCGCCCGCTGCATGAGCGCCTTCTCACGGTGCTTCGCGCGAGGTCCAAGCTGTTCGCCGACGAGACGACGGTGCCGGTGCTCGATCCCGGTCGAGGGCGCACCAAGACCGGCCAGCTCTGGGCTTATGCCGCCGACGACAGGCCCTGGGGCGGCCTCGATCCGCCCGGCATCGCCTATGTCTATGCACCCGACCGCAAGGCCGAGCGGCTGTTCAGCCATCTTGCCGGCTTCAAAGGCGTCCTGCAGGTCGATGGCTATAACGCCTACCCAAAGCTTGCCGAACGTGGCGAGGTCGAGCTCGCCTTCTGCTGGGTGCACATGCGGCGCAACTTCTACGAACTCGCGACAGCCGGCCCCGCTCCGATCGCGAGCGAGGCGCTGAAGTACATCGCCGCATTCTATGCGATCGAGAAGTAGATCCGCGGCCGCAGCGCGGAGGAGCGCCGCCTTGTGCGGCAGCAGAAGAGCCGACCACTGGCCGATGCCTTCGAGGTATGGCTGCGCGCCAAGCTGGCTCTCATCAGCCAGAAGATCAAGCTCGCCGAGGCCATCCGCTACGCCCTCTCGCGCTGGCAGGGGCTCACGCGCTTCATCGAAGACGGTCGCATCGAACTCGACAACAACACAGTCGAACGATCGATCCGTGGCATCAAGCTCAGTCGCAAGAACGCGCTGTTTGCAGGATCCGACGGCGGCGCCGAACACTGGGCTGTCATCGCGTCTCTCGTCGAGACTTGCAAGATCAACGACGTCGATCCGCTCGCCTATCTCACCGACGTCCTGACCAAGATCGTCAACGGGCATCCAAACCGCGACATCGACCAGCTACTGCCCTGGCCCTACCGCGCTCAAGCCCTCAAAGCCGCGGCCTGAGAACGACGCTTACGCGTAAGCGCAGCTCAGCCCGCGCTTGGTCAGGAAGCGCGACTAGCAATTCCTACCTTTAGCAGCGCGTCGAAAGGCTCGACGATCGCCGGATCCAGGCCAGCGGCGCCAGCCTGGAGATGGACCATCCAGCGTGCGTCGTCACGCTGATGGCGTCCGACCAACTATCAGGTGCATAGACCGCTGGTCGAGAAAGTCTATTTTTTTATCTAGTTCTTTATAGGCGGTCTTCAGGGCCCGCGGCCAGTCTTTATACGCATGTCTTTTTTGGACCCGTGATCTTTCATCGATGCAATGGCTCGGAAGCGCAAAGACCGAGGATCGTGCCGATCGGCTCAAACCAAAAGTCGGATCCGACACGACGCCGCTTAATGCATAGCGTCTGGGTGCTCCTGGTCACGAATTCTTGTTCGCGCGCGCGAATGACGATCTCGTTTATGAGATTTCTATCTTTTGGGCCTGATGAAACCTAAGAATTGCGTCCATTAGCGGCGCGAGCGGTCCAAAGTTGCAGCAGACATACAATTCGAACTCACGACTCCATGTTACAACTTCAATGCCACTTGTATCATCCACCATGAACTCGAAATTCAACTTCTCACCCGTCCCCACAACTTCCAGCTCAATTTGGTAGCTGGCCGGAGACTTGCATGTTATCGCGTTTAGTTTACTGGTCATCGGTTCACCACGCTTCGAAAAACAACATTCCCATTCCACACACGTTGAAACTCTTGGATCGTCATACGGTATGCGCTTCCCGCTCCCCACGGATCTCTAATAAGGACATGACCAGCTTTCATTCCGTCGACAACAACCATATGTGATAGCTTTCCGCCTTCGTATAGCTCCGCAGCAAACGGACCTCTCGCCAGCAACGCTCGCAGAGCTTCTGGCCCCACATAGCCACCGCGCCACCCAGCCCCTAGAGCTCCAGCTAGTGCTTTTGAGGACGCCGGGGCGCCGATAGCCCTCATGAGAGCAGCCTGCGATATATTGCTCAACATCTCCCCGCATGCGGCCACACAGGAAGTTGATGTCAATTGCGCGACTGCACCTCCCTCTGTGGCACCGATTGTAGCCCAGGATCCGCCAGCTCCAACCTTCGGTGCAGTCGGAGCCCCCTTAGTAACCAGAAACGGAAGCATTCCAACGAATGCACCTGCTTCAAGTCCAAAGAATGCACCAGTCTTGAAGAGGGTGTCACCACCCTGGAGTCGGCTCGACAACGGATAATTCTCATGGCCAAATAGAGCGTGTTTGAAACCCGCACTAAATCCAGTTGTAAAGCCAACAGCAGGCGCCACAGGCGCCGGCAGTTCCAACCGTCCATTCCCTCCGCCCATTCCTGCCAAGAGATCGATCACGACCGGCCCGAGTGAAGTTGGCGCTGAACTCCCGGCACCAGTTGAGCATCCCCAGCAATAGCTCACAGTCGGAGCAGCCGGTGCACGTGGTTTAGGCGGATCGATAGTTACCGGGGGAAGCTCGGTAGCCGACTGGGAAGAATTGCCGGGGCACGCTGGCATGTTGACGGTTTCGACCGCTTCGCAGTCGCTGTATCCCGATGGATCGACGCGCCGGAGCGGCGTATTCCCCGCATAAGTATATCGATTCCAACCCTGAGAGCTGAGCGGCCGCGGAACAGTGGGGTCGGCGCTGGTCATCCTGGCAAGCGAGGGATCATAGACGCGACCGTTAAGGTGCACGAGCCCACCCACGGATAGCTGCTCTTCGCCAGCGAATCCTCTGCTCGTTTGACTGGTGATACTGCCGGCAGGGTCGTCGGCCCCATTAGGAGACCGCCGCTTGCCCCAAGCGTCGTAGGACAGGCGCTCCTGAATCACCCCGGTCTCGCTGGTAATGACTGCGATCGAGCCAAGAGCATCTGCGTGAAAATAGCGTGTTGACAACGTCTCGGTAGCAGGTTGCGAAAACCGAGCACCGATGATCGAACCACCTACTGAGAGGTAATCTGTCCAACGCATCGATGCGGTGCCGGGGTTGCTAACTTCCGCCATGACACCGAAGGCTGAGACGTAGAGTACCGTTGCCTCCGGGGTAATCTGCTTGAAGCGCTGGTGATCACTATCGTACAAGAATGAAATAGTACGTGAACCCTGCGTGATGCTCGACGGTTTGTCGTACGAAGTGTAGACGAGACTCCGGCCGAGACCAGAGGTCTGATTACCGTTGGCGTCGTAGGTGAAGGCTGTGCTGATCGGCCCGCCTGTGACGCTCATTACGGCATGCGGCTTAGCTGATCCGGACGCAGGATAGCTATAGGTACCGATGTCCGACTTGGCGAGCAGATTGCCAGTCGAATCGTAGGTGAATGTCTTCGACAATGGCGTCGGCGTCAGGTTGACAGTCGCTGACGTCAAGCGGTTCAGCGCGTCATAGATGAAGGTCTCGCTCAGATTATTATTGGCATCAGTCCGCGACAGCGGGTTGCCGCCGCGGTCATAGGTATAGCTGAAGTTATGCACGACCCCACTGAGGCCGGTCGAGATGCCCGTCAGCCGCCCAGTCAAAGCATCGAAGCTGCGCACCGTTGTCAGCCCATTTCCTGCAGTGTCCTGTGTGACCCGCAGCTCAGCATCTGCCGAATTAGCGGTCCAATAGGGGTAACCCGTTGTATCGTCGAGCAGTTGATTAGCGTCACCCAGGCCCGTATAATTGCGACGGGCGGTGAAGCCTGAGGGATAGCTGACCGTCTTCAAGCGCCCGTTGACGTCATAGCTTGCGCCAAAAGTATACGTCGTGCCGTCGATCGTCGTCGCTACCTGGACCGGACGTCCCAACGCGTCGTAACTTGACGTGCGCGAGAACCCATTCGCAGGCCCGCCTGTAATGCTCGTGGATGCGAGCTTACCGATGCCGTGTGCCGCCGTATCATAAGTCCAAACACTGGTCATGTCAGGCTCCATCGTCTGCACCAGACGGTTAAGCCTGTCATAGGTCTGATTGGCAGTCTGCCCCTTTGCATCGGTCTGGCTGACTAGGAGTCCGAGTGCGTTGTAGCTGTAGCTCCAGTTCCCGACGTCGGGATCCGAGGTCGCGATCCTATTGCCCCTTAGATCATAGTTCGCGGACGCCATATTACCGACCGGGTCGGTCGTACGCACGAGATTGCCTACAGCGTCATAGGCGAAGCGCATTGTTAGTCCGAGTGCGTCCGTGACCGACAAAACATTGCCTCTGCTGTCCTGCGTCACCGCGCGGGTATGACCGAGCGCATCTGTCTGGGTGATGGTCAGTCCGCGATAGGCTACCTGCGACACACCTCCATCCGGCTCGGTCCTGGTCAGTGGCCGGCCTAACACATCGTAAGTGAAAGTTGTGTAGCGCGGGGTGGTACCGTTGAGGAAGTATGGCAGGCTCACCTGCGCCGGCCGCCCTAGTGCATCGTAGCTCGTTGTCGCACGAATTGTACTACCATCGAAGCCTTGGCTGTCCCGCGCGATCTCCCGATCCAACAGGCCATAGTAGATGATCTCGTAAGGGGCGTTGACCGTCGCTCCATCTGCGGCATAGGACGTCTCCTCGGTCCGATAGATCCCGCCCGTGGGACAGCCGGCAGTTCCCCCATTGACCCCGCCGCAGAAGCGATAGGCCCACCTGGTTTGAGTTCCATCCGGGCGGATCTCCAGAATCTTCCGGCCCATGCCGTCATATTGCCAGCTCGTCGTCAGACCATTCGGTTCAGTCCGGCTCGTCGGCAGGCCTGAACGCGGATCGTATTGGAAGCTCTCACTGTGCCCTAACGCGTTCGTGTTGGTGACAGCAAACTGCCCCCGCGCATCGTAGTTGCTCGCGCTGCTGCGCGTAACAACGTCGATACCGCTAACGGTCGAAGTCAACACGTTACCGAAATTATCATAAGTGTAGTCCGTCTGCAGGCGAAACGCTGGCGCATCCGGCTCGACAACATGCTGAATCACGAGGCCAGTGCTGGCGTCATAGGCATAGGATGACGTTTGAGTAATGCTACTAACGCCGCTGCCGTCGCCAGGCGGAGTGGAAGTTTGACTGGTCGTATAGGTGACGACGATGATGCCCTGCGCCCCCGCACTTCCGCCGGAACCAAGGCCGGAACGGCCGGCACCACCACCACCATAAAGTCCCGCGGCACCGTTTGCGCCGACCGTCGTACCGCCGCCACCTGCGCCGCTCGCGGCTCCCCCACCTGAACCATGCGTTGCGTCCCACTCCGTGCCAGCACCACCGCTGCCACCAGCATTGTTGACCCAGGCGCTGCCATTCCAATAGCCGGCCCCGCCGCCACCACCGGCAATGCCGTTACTGCCTGGAATGCCCGCCGATCCCGGAGCCCCTCCCCCTGTGCCCGCAGAGTTGTTACCTCCAGCACCGCCGCCAGCACCGTTTGATCCGCCGCCATTGCCACCGCCACCGGCACCTGAGCCATTTTGCCCAGTCGTGCCGCCGCCGCCGCCATTGCCGTTTGGACCTGCAGCTCCGCCTCCGCCACCCCCACCATTACTGGTCGAACCGGATCCCCCGCCGGCACCGCCAGAATAGCGAACAGTCCCCAGCCCGCCTGCCGCAGCACCGCCGGTACCACCGCTCGCTGCAGCGTAGCCGCTGCTTATCGTACCGCCCGCACCACCTTTGGCGCACACCGACTGCGCCGAGCAATTTGCGCCAGATCCGTTGAAGTAGCTGTCTCCGCCGGCCCCCCCAACGCTGCCAACGCTGCCGCCCGAACCACCCGCCCCTATTTGATAGGTAACAATTGAGCCAGGCAGGAGAGACAAATTCGTGATCTTAGAATAGGCGCCACCACCGCCGCCTCCAGCCCCCTCATCGATCGATGAACTCGAGCCCCCGCCACCACCGCCACCGCCACCGATAACCTCAATGGTGTTGTTCGCACTGTTCCAGTAGCTGGGGACGGTCCAAGTCGAACCTGAGGTCAGAAAGATTCGCAGCGTAGAATCTGGCGGCGGAGGAAGAGGCGTATAGGTGACGACGATGATGCCCTGCGCCCCCGCACTTCCGCCGGAACCAAGGCCGGAACGGCCGGCACCACCACCACCATAAAGTCCCGCGGCACCGTTTGCGCCGACCGTCGTACCGCCGCCACCTGCGCCGCTCGCGGCTCCCCCACCTGAACCATGCGTTGCGTCCCACTCCGTGCCAGCACCACCGCTGCCACCAGCATTGTTGACCCAGGCGCTGCCATTCCAATAGCCGGCCCCGCCGCCACCACCGGCAATGCCGTTACTGCCTGGAATGCCCGCCGATCCCGGAGCCCCTCCCCCTGTGCCCGCAGAGTTGTTACCTCCAGCACCGCCGCCAGCACCGTTTGATCCGCCGCCATTGCCACCGCCACCGGCACCTGAGCCATTTTGCCCAGTCGTGCCGCCGCCGCCGCCATTGCCGTTTGGACCTGCAGCTCCGCCTCCGCCACCCCCACCATTACTGGTCGAACCGGATCCCCCGCCGGCACCGCCAGAATAGCGAACAGTCCCCAGCCCGCCTGCCGCAGCACCGCCGGTACCACCGCTCGCTGCAGCGTAGCCGCTGCTTATCGTACCGCCCGCACCACCTTTGGCGCACACCGACTGCGCCGAGCAATTCGCGCCAGATCCGTTGAAGTAGCTGTCTCCGCCGGCTCCCCCAACGCTTCCAACGCTGCCGCCCGAACCGCCAGCCCCTATCTGATAGGTAACAACTGAGCCCGGCAGGAGAGGCAGATTCGTGATCTTGGAGTAGGCGCCACCACCGCCGCCTCCGGCTCCCTCATCGACCGACGAACTCGAGCCTCCGCCACCACCGCCACCGCCACCGATAACCTCAACGGTGTTGCTCGCACTGTTCCAATCATCCGGAACCGTCCAGCTTGATCCGTTGGTGAGAAAAATCTGTGTCGCACGTGCCGTCGAAGGCACAGCCGCGCTGACCAAGAGGACAATAGCCAAGCCATTCAACTTCGAGAACAGACCGAAACGCGACATTCGCGTCTGCACATTCAGCATGAGCAATTCCTCTGGTACTCAGCAACGAGCTAATGTCATCAACGTGTTTAGCTCGCGCACGAGCATGCCACCTCTACTATTGCCCTGCTCCGGCAGCTACCGACGCACTCTTGCGGCGCCGTGGTGGCCCACCAACAGTTTAGGAACCACCCCGACTAGCAGGCCGCCGCTTGGGTCGCGGCAAACTATCGTACAGCTTTAGTTGTTACCGACTTCAACAGCTTTCCGATGTACCACATCGATGGTTCGTTCGAATAAGTACTGACAACCGAGCTGCTGAAGCCATCCGAAGTCGACACAACGGTTTTTATCGCATTTCCATAGCTGTCGTACTGGATATTGGTCACCGCCGACGGAAGCACCGCCCCGTCAAGATCGAGCGCATCGCGCGCCACTTTCGTTAACTGGACGCGGAATGGAGACCCGGGAGCGCCACCTGCTGCCGCAGAAGTCGCACCAACCGCCTCGTAACTGTTGATTGTACGAATTAACAGCTGCTCACCTAAAGCACCGTCGTTCGATGCAACCAGCCCGACGAAAGGAAAATCCTGCCGGTATTCTGTCGTTTCGGATACGCCCGTCTGCTGGATTGATTTCTTGATACTCCGAAACCCGAGCATACCCCTGCCAGTTTGATCAAGCCTTGCCCCGGCGTAGCTATAGCCAACCGAAGAAGTTCCGCCGACACCGTCCGGTCCGACGATGCGAGAGACTACGTAAATGTCCTTCTGAACGTCCTGAATTGGATACGTCGACCCAACGTCCTTGGCATAAATGCCGCCGGCCGCTAGAGATTGGTATTGAACCTCATTCATTCCACCAACAACGGTGTAGATTGAACTCACGCGATCCCCAACTGGACCAGCCCTGAGATAGCTGTACTGATAACCATAGATAGCGCTGTTTACGAAACGATAGTCAGTTAAGCCGTCGCCATTTACGTCGCCAGCAACGAGAAAATATGAATCCGGAACATCTCCCGACAATGCCTGCGCCAAACCACTAAACGTTCCATCGCCTCTACTGAGGAAGGAATACCTATTTCTTCCATATACAATCTCAAAGTCAGCCTTTGCGTCGCCATTAAAATCACCGACTACCGCTTGAATTTGTGCGCCAACCAAAGCACTCCACGCCCAACCATTCGGCGTACCCTGCGTTTCCGTCTTAAATGTCGCATCTCCCTTACTTGTAAAAAGATGATAGTAAGGTCCGCTATTAGTATCCAGCAAGATAAAATCAGTGCGCCCGTCGCCATTGAAATCACCAGTTATAGGCAGATACGCACCATAAAAGGACCGCAAGAGCGCCTGGCTTGAGCCGGCAAAAGAGCCATCGCCATTCGAAATCATCACATATAGCCGCGGGTCGTTGAACCCATTGATAATGAGAAAGTCCGTCATTCCGTCTCCATTAAAATCTCCAACGATGGAGATCGGCGCAAATCCACCCGAAGGCGGCGACTGGTTAGCACCGCCCACCAGAACGCCGGTCCGATAGCTAAATGTTCCATCCCCGTTACTCATAAACACGAATTCACTACTTCCAAGAATTAGCAAATAATCTGATCGACCGTCGCCGTCAAAATCGCCGACCACTGGGATGAAACTTGCAGCAAAATAATTAGACCATTCCCACCCAGCAGGTTTTGCTTGCAACTGCACCCTGAATGAACCATCCCCATTACTTAAAAAAACGTACTGGTAAGGACTCCCAGTGGTACCGACTAGAGCAAAGTCATCACTACCATCACCATTGAAGTCCCCCGAAATTGGCACGGTAACCAGACCAGACGCGTCGATACCCCAATTACCACTATTCTCGAACTCCTGTGTTTGCACAGAGACAGCACCGTCAGTAGAGCTGACGAAAACGAAAATCTGCAAAAGATTGCTACGCGGATAATCATTTGTGATTACAAGATAGTCGATCTTGCCATCGCCGTTGAAATCACCGCTGATAGGACTACTCCCTTGCATCGAGCTCGTAACCAACGCGAATGGCAAACCTTGACCAATACCCGTGAAGGCTCCATCACTTGCACCGTTGGCCCAACCGAACGTTGTAGGCGGAAGACAGTCACCCGAAGCGCAAAACGAAACGGAAATGAGCTCGCTACGACCTGTCGGACCGCTTTGCTGATAACTGAAATGGAGATTGGACACTTCGCCCGTCCCCACAATTCCTTTTATGTCCGCCAAACGCACCCTCAACTGCGACATCGAGCCGGCCTCGTATTGCGTCACCAAGTCGGGCCTAGATTCGTAGTTAAACACAACCGCGTTGTACGGCTGCACACCGGCAGAAACATTTCCGGCGTAGTCGACACGACTCGGATAGAGTTGACCGGTCGGCACATCTCTTACGTAGCTGACGGTGTAGTAATTTGCAGTTGAATCACTCACCTTGTTTACTGCCCATACTTTAGGCTCGACTTTCCCTTGCAGTAGAAGCTGCGCATTGTTGCCACTTCCATATTCGAAAATGGCGCCAGACTTCGTATGAACCTCAAACCAGGCCGGCCCGCTCCCCGTCACTCCGTGAGATATTACTTTGGCAAACATATCGATTTCGGTGCGATATTCCGTGCCATCGGCCCCGTAGGCTCCATTGATGGCCACCAGCCGTCGACCATCCAAACAAAACCTGTCATTCGCATCGAAATTGATGCCGCCCCGAACTCCGTCCTGAGCAATTGTTCGTGGGCAGCGAGAGATGGCCGAGAGCCCTCCGAGCGACCAGCCCAAGCCGAGAAGCCCATTGCCACCTTGACTGTTGTAGTGCAGAGATAATGAAGGACTCAAGCCAGCTCTACCGGGTGGCAGCGCCAGCGGAATGGTGTAAGTCGCCGCTCCAGCTTGATTTATAGCAAATTGCCCATCCAACGACATCGTTCCTGCGTCTGCAAGGGTCGAATAGAAGAGGCACAGCACTCCTGCTAAAGCACCACGAGCGCCGTGGCGCATATGCGATCGACGATCGATGATCGGCGTAGCGCCATTCAACATTCCAAGCCCCTCGATTCCAAATCCGTGAGTCTAGAAGACGCCAACCTTGTTCGACCATCAATAGGCCGAGTGGTTTATCCACGCCTTGACGTTTAGAACTCCACAAAACACACGTGGATATTGCTCTTATTCACTCCGCCCGCATTGCGCGCAAAGACGAAAGGCGATGGATCTTCTGATTTGGGGAGAACACTGAGTGCCGGTTCTACGTGTGTTGATTAAATGTTGGGGCCGCTCCTTCTGGGCCGTGCCTTCTGGTGCTTGCCGATCTCCGTGTGAGCGTTAGCCTTGAATGTCCTGGAGGCTCCATATGGGGCAGCGGGATTATCGTCATTCATGATCGATCGCCTTCGGCAACTCTGTTGAGGCAATCTCATGACAAGCGGCGTCGCCCGCGATCCGATCTGCACGGGGCTCGCGGGCGGCGACAAGGCGCTTGCCGATCGGTTGATGCGGATCGAGCGCCGGATCGTCGCTCTCGAACAGCAAGGTCAGGAGACCAACACGCGGGTCCATTTAATCGACAAGACCGCGCGTGATCTGCTTGCGATGTTCGAGGCGCTGTTGCAGGCCCTGACCGCCAAAGCTCTGGGAAGGCAGCATGACCCGGTGTTTGGGGATCATTTGCTTTCTCGCTGCCATGGGCTGCTTTGCGGTTGCGGCGAGCACCTGGTATCTCGGGTTCGAGGTCTGGCCGCCGAGCGCCACGCTGGCAGACGGAAGGAGCGCTCAATTCGAGCCAGCAGACATCGAAGTCTGCATCAAAGGGCGTGGCATGGCCTGGCTGGGAGACCGCTCCGGCGAGGCCGATTGGCAGGCTTGCCAAGACTCGCTCACGCGATATCAAGCTCTGACCGGCTTCGAGCTTGGCTTCTGGAGCGTCATCGGCGCCAGTCTTGCGGGCCAACTGGCGCTGTTCGGGCTTGCGCTGAGTCTTCGATCGATTCGGTTTCGCTCAAGGTCGTTCGCGGAGCACGCTGCAAACCGGCCGCCATGGCCTGATGGCGTTCGCCCGGGCGGCCATTCCGCGCCACATCGAGCGCGCTTTCTCCAAGCCCCGCCGGGCGATTGAGGAAGTCGTGAAAGCCCACGGCTACAGCAGGCCACAGGGAATGGAGCTGCCAACCTTGCGCACGCGCGCCCCAAGAGGGATGCCAAGCTCAGCGAACTCACCGGCCATTGGCAAGCCGAGGCCAAGGCGCTGGGCCTTGATCTCGGTAGGAGGGTGAGGCCAAGCCCGCTGGCCGGTCGGCCAACCAGCACAGGCGTGAGCCCCGGTCTGTTAGACCAACCCAGCATCAAAGCGTCGCCCAATCGGCTCTCGCCGCGGCCAAGTGCTCCGCACGATGGACCAGTCGGCCGGCATGTCTGGGGTCAGGATCAAGCTCCGCCACCGTGAGCATGAGCGGGATTGACCGAGAGTCGGGAAGACGATTCCCGGGCCGGCGTCGGCCTCTGGATCGCTGCAAACGGACACGTCGGCGGGAGCAGCCCCGCCCGTTCGCAATCGATCCGCGCCCTCCCCCGGAAACGACTGGCGAGCTTCGAGTTCAGATCGCGACAGCTGACGCTTTGGGTGCAACTAAACCCGAACAAGCTCACCACAAGCTCGAGACTGAGACCTGAATTCGTTCGTATACGCGTCCAAGCGTCTGCAAGTTGTTGACCCATCTTGATCTATTTGATGCTTAGGGAACTCTGCTGTATTCGCTCGATCCTTCTTTCGTAAACACCGCTCAACAGGATCTTTTTGCTTAGCCCCAATGTGATAACCGCGTGCGGCTCGCGAAGCGTCAGCACCACAGGTGCATAGGGTGTGAAAAATCTCTTCCCTTCCTTTCTTGAGCCTTGGCTTGGCTTCTCGTGTTCTTCCGAGGCTTGTGGATCAGCCCGAGCTCAGCCGCCACGTCGCATAGGTCTTGCGATCAGAGCGTCGATCAGGCCACTGCGACGCAGCCAACGAGCTGCGGTCCAAGCCCGGAATTCGTGTCGTTTATGTGCAGAACAATGAAACGAAGTTACCTTCGACGACTGCACGTCCGACGATCTCTCGGCAGTCCGACTGCAGACCGAATACACTTATTGGCGCTGACCAATGTCGATCATGACCAATCTGACAACGTTGGTCCAAAGAGATGCAGCGCTCGCAGGACCAAGGTTGAAGCCATTTCCCAGCGCGTCCACGCCGGCGCTGCGACTGACTTTCTTCGCAGCCACTGCAAGCGAGGTGTCGTATGTTCGGCAGGCTCTCAGCAGGACGTGAGCGTCAGCAACGTTACTGCAGGCCGACGTCCTAGCCGTCGCGTGACGTCGCGAAGTCGCGACAGCCGACGATCTTGTGAGATAGCGCAACCCCCATGCTTCAAATACGTCGGACGGATCCGTCCCTCCATTTGGAGGTCGTCCTTGGGATCCACTGTTGGATTCTTCTTCTGTTGCGAGCCGGGCCGGAGGCCCGGCGAGCTCCGGCCGTTTGCACGCAGCTGCCCCGCCGATCGAGCCTGCCCAGGCGACGACGCTGCAGATCGGGGCTACAGAAGGCCGCGCAACCGATGTCACCCGACTGCGCGGCTGTTGCTCAGATGGCGCGCTCCATCAGGCGCCTGGCCTTGCCTTCGAGGTCGAGCCTGGCGTCCTGATGCGCCTTGCCGCGCGCAACGGCGGTGATGCCCTGTACAAAGTCAAAGATGCTCTCCGGCTTGCGATTCTCCTCACCGAGAACGGCTTCAATGACCTTCGATGTCTCGGCTTTGGAAAAGCCATTCTTCCGCAGAAAGCTGTCCCGGTCCTCGTCCGTGCGGGCAACGATCCTCTGCCGGGCGGCTGCAATGCCGGCAACGAACGGCGCAGGCGAGGAGTTGGCAAAGTTCGTCAATGCCGGTGCCGCCTCATGGGCAAAGCGCTGCGCGGCAAACTTCGAATGGCGGATGGTGATCTGCTCGAAATTCTCCACGCCCCAGAGATTGCGGTTCATGCAGACGGCGCGGAGATAGAAGCTCGCAATGCCGAGCGTCTTGCTGCCGACCTCGGAGTTCCAGCAATAGAAGCCCCGGAAATAGACATCCAGTGAACCGTCCGGCAGCCGCCCCGCCTCGATTGGATTGGTATCATCCACCAAAAACAGGAACACGTCGCGATCACTGGCATAGAGCGTGGTCGTGTCCTTGGTCACGTCCACGAACGGATCATGAGTCATGGTTGCCCAGTCCAGCACGCCCGGCACTTTCCATCGTGTGTCACCGGTGCCGTTACCTGCTATCTGCATGACGGCGGCGACCAGTTCATGATCCCAGATACGGCCGTAGTCCGGCCCGGTGACGGCGCGAAGCTCGATACGGCCGCTGTCCGCTTCCAGCGTCTTGACCAGCTCGGCACGGTGAGACAACAGCCCATGCTGCAGGTTGATGGCCGATAAAGGAGCGGGCAGTTGCCGCAAGTAGGCGGCGGGTGCGCCGACCAGCGTGCACAACTGCCCAAAGCTCCAATGCGTTGGCGCGACCGGTTCGTCACGACCGGGTACAATCAAGGCCAGCCGCTCGGTGTTGTCGCGGGCAGCTTCGACGCGAATGGATCGGCTCTCGACGGTGCGGGCCTGGGCGCAATCAGCCCGGCTGCGGACGGCGTCATAGAGGTCCGGCAGGTTCAGATATCGCTCATCATCAGGACGGGCAAACCACTCCGACGACACCCGGCCAATGCGCTGGCCACGCGAGATGTCCACCCGGAAGCCACCCGAAACCTTTTGTCCGCCGTGCTGAGCAACTGTCACGTTCATCGTCATCTCCTGTCAGGTTGAAGCGCAGCGCTGCGCTGCAACCCTGCCCGTCGGCGAGACCTGGGGTAGCAAGGGCAAGGGCGGCCGGAGTGGAGGGGGATCACCCGCCTGACAAGGGCGCGCGAGATCCGCGCGCGTCTGCACGCGCCGTTCCAGTGTGAGACTCTTGCAATCGATGGGAGGCGCGGAAGACCGGGGAAACCGCTCCGGCCGGCACGTTGTCGTGCTTCACCCTTGCCCGCGCGAGGGCGGAGCCCTTAGCAATCCCTCTTCAGAAAAAGAGCCTTGGCCTTCCTTCCAGACGGCGATGAACACGCAGAAAGCCCCACCTCCTTCGGAGGCAGGGCGGATGATCCAGCGTTGGATCAGTCACCGCTGCGGCGCGACCAGATGAGCGTAAAACCGTCGTCGCCGTCGACCTTGACCAGTGAGGCGTAGATCGGCGCCGGGAAGCTCGGATCGTCGAGCTTGACCGAGAGATATTCGCGATCGCTGTCGCGGGTGGTCTTTTTCCAGGCCGCGCCGAAATCCGTTGCACCTGAGAAGATGCGATAATCGGGCGCCTTGTCATTGTCCTTTTCGGACGCGACGAACTTGGCCTTGATGTTGAGCGTCAGCGTCTTGATCGTGCCGGTGTAGCCGTTGTCCGATGCAGTGAAGGTACCGATGGTCGCCATGGTGGTCTCCGTCTGTTTGCTCGAGCCGCGCCCATCGCGGCCTCGATGGCGGTCCTTGGCCCGGGGAGCGATCGGCCCGCAGCCGTCAGGCCCGCAGCGCCAGTGGAGGACGGTGAGAGCCGGCTTTTTTGACTTGTCGCGAGGAATGCCGCCGCTTGGCGGCAGGGGAAAAAAGCCGGCATAGCCGTTGCGGGAAGGCGATCGAGGCTTTGGCCGGCCCTCGGGCCCGATCAGCCCATTCGAGGTCGCGTCGAACGCGGCGCCACCGACACACGGACGCGAGACAACCATGACGACCGGACCTGACGCCGCACACGGATACGACCAAAGCTGCAGCGGTCGAAGGATTCAGACACACGCGAAGCAACAGCCAGGATGTCCCATCCAAGCCAACGCAAGCCAGACTGTTCGGGTGGCTACCAGCCGGATTGCAGAGGACCCGATGTTGCCTGCGCAACCGATCGTGTCGCATGGTTCATGGCAATGCCGCCGGCCCAACCGACGATATCATCGCTGGTCGAGACGGACGGCTACCGATTTGGATATCCGCCCACGCGCCGTCGACGGCTGGTTCGGACCTCGCGTTCACAGGTCACACGAGGTTGGGTGATTGCGTTACGCCGTCACTGATCTTGCGTGACACCGTCACGACAACCGATCGGCCGCGCGCCGGTCAGGCGCGCGGCCGAATCTCAATACAGCGCCGGAGCCGCTCTCGCGGCTCCGGCGCCATTTCTCACTCGGCAGCTGCGGGAAAGCTCGCGCCGGTCTGATCGTTAGGCGTTTCGCCTACACCCTCCCGATCCGGTTTGGGCGTCCGCAACAGCGCCGGCAGCCAACCGGTCGCAGCCAATAACTGCTCGGCAGCATCCGCCATGTCGCGCTTTTTCATATCCGCGATCCGCTCGGCGGCTTCCGTGCCCGCCCCTTCCCGCTCGGCGTCCAGAATGCGGGCCTTGGTGACACGGCCAAGATAGCTGCGCGCCGTTGGCCGCCAATATCCGGTCATGTCCAATTCAACCGCTTGCGCCAGCTGGTCGGCTACGGCCAGGGCGCGCGGCCGCCGCTCCCAAGGCAGCTTGACCGCATTGACGGTCAGCGCAACGCAGTGTGCGAACAGAGCCATGCGGCTGTCCTGATCGAGGTCGACCACAACGCTCCACAGGTCGGCAACGTCGCGCGGCAGCTGCCTTGCCCAATTGGCGTGGCGATCCGCCCACGCCTTCCAGGGCGCGGTATCCTCGATCCCATCGGCATGGGATGCCAGATCGGTCCTGACCGGCTGAATGCCGACCACATGCGCGTTGGCGCCGACGTAGAAGATTTGCGCGGCGAGCGCGTGGGTCACGGCGACAATGGCGATGTCCGGCTGTTCGCTCAAATTGAGCCGCAGCCCCAAGGTGCGGTAAGCTGTGAGGTCGCGGACAAGCAGGTCCGACAGTGGACAATCCTCCTCCTCGTCGTCGGTCGCGCTCTCCTCACCCTCCTCCCCACCCTCAGCAGCTTCGCCCTCCGCGCCGTCGGCCTCCAGCAGCTCCGAGGCCTCGCCGGTCTTCTCCGGCTGCGATCGCGGCTTGTCCTCCTCAGGCCGGATGAAGCCGCGTTCGATGCGAAGGTCACCGTCATGGCCGAGGATGACAAAGGCGCCGCCACGGACGACATCATCGGGGTCGTAAGCGTGCCGTTTAGCCTCCAGCCGGTCGATCTCCGCCTCAAGCTCGCAGAACCTGACATCCACCTGATTGGGAATTTCGTCGACCTTCTGATGCCATTCGGATAACTGCGCGACCTCGTTCTGCGCTGCCTCCAGTGCCGCCTGATCTTCCGCCGACAGATCGACCTGATGCGGGTAGACCCGCCGCAAGCCATGGGCATGCGGGAAATCCAGATGGGACTCCGTCCACTTCCAACCCTCCGCTGCCCGTAGCGCATCGGCTTCACAGCCAAGTTTGGCCATCACCAGCAGATCGAGCAATGCCACATCTTCCAGATACCCGCCGCGATCCTCGGTGAACAGGTCCCGCAGGACGGTCCCGCCCGCCTCCACATAAACCTCGATCCCAACAAATCGCGCGCGCCGGTCGGTGGCCGGGACATGGGTTTCGGTCAGCAGACGGCGGATCGAGCTGGCGTCGCGATGATAGGACAGCCGGTCAAACACGGCCTCCTGACGCGCGTGGTCCTCGGTGAGGGCAAACGCCATCAGCTGTTCAAGGGTTAGATCGCCGTCGCGATAGACCTGCATCAGCCTTGGTGAGACGCCGGCCAACCGCAGCCGCTGCCGCACCACCTGGGCCGTCACGCCAAAGCGGGCCGCGATCTCCTCGGCGCCAAAGCCGCGTTCGTCGGCGAGCCTCTTGAACGCCTCGAACTGGTCGGCGGGATGCATGGTCTCCCGGGTGACGTTCTCGTCGAGGCTGATCTCGTGGGCATCGTTGGCGGTGTCGACAATGCAGCGGATCGGCTCGATCTTCTTGATCTCCTTCCGCTTCACGCGCAGGAGCTGGGCCAAGCGCCTGCCCTCGCCGACGGTCACGAGATAGAACCTGGTCGCCGCACCTTCCGCGTCAAACTCCGGTTCAACGACCAGGTTCTGCAGGATACCCTTAGCGGCAATGCTCGCCGCCAGGGCCTCGATCGCAGCCTCGCTGTGCGGCGTCTTGCGGGCGTTCTTCGGGGACTTCTTGAGCCTGTTGAGCGGAATGAAAATCTCAGTCCCGCTCTCCACAATGGTTTCGACTGATTTGGCCGACATGATCAATCTCCCTTGTCTGGTTTGATAGGCGCAGCGCGCACTCCGCGCCTGCGCCCCTGCCCGTCGGCGAGACCGGAGGTAGCAAGTGCCAGGGCGACCTGAGCGGAGGGGGATCACCCGCCTGAAGGGCCGCTCGCTAGAAGCGGGTCTGCACAAGCGCATGACTGGCCGCGACGATTCAGGACGTGAGGGAGCGCGGAAGACCGGGGAGACCGCTCGGGTCGGCGCCGGCTTGCCGGCGCTTCACCCTGGTGCGCGCGAGGGGCAGCGCCCCATAGGCCTTCAACAGAGAAAAGAAGCGTATGGGCGGAGCGCCAGCGAAGACCACTCGCGGGTCGCAAGACCGGTTAAGAGGGCAGCCGTAGGAGCGTCAGCATAGCGCCGCCGAAGGCGGGACGCGGGACCGACTGCCCCCGGCGAACGACTCAAGAGCATCGCGACGTGTTAGAATCAATTTTGCATTTATGATTTTATGGTATCGTCTCGTTGTTGAGCATGTCGATGCACGGCGTGCGCACGTTCACTGAGCGAAAAGTCTCATAGGACGACATGGCTAAGAAAGCGAAGAAGGCAAAGAAGGCCGCCAAGGCAGCCACCAAGAAGGTGGCTAAGAAGACTGCCAAGAAGAAGAAGTAGTCGCTCCCGCGACTGAGAGATTGCGCCTCGGGTCGCACCCCGGACGCAAAGCGAAATCTCTCCCAAAGGCCTAAAACGTCCTTTGCAGCGGTACGGTTTCGCGGAAACGTAAGATGAGGCCGGACCTTTGCGCAGGCGACTGCTGCACAAAGGTCCGGTTTTTCGTTTCTGGCGCGGAGGGCATGATCTGCTCTTGCGCGAAGGATCGATGCCGCAGGCCGCGACGCTCTTGCGGCGCGGTTCACGAGAGCCTGGTCCGCGGAATGCGGACGCGCCCCTACCGAGATCTATTTTTCTGCAACCAGATCCAGATTCGCCGTTAGGATCGAAATAGCAACCACCTCCAGCGGAAACAGACAGCCGTCGATACGTCGAGTCGGAGAGCCGATGAAGTCTAATCGGCAGATCACCGCCCCTCTAAACGCCGCTGATTATACCGCAGTTTGTGATCCGTCGTCCTCAAACCCACGGTTTGAAACTACGGTCAACACTTTGCTGCAATATCATTCGCCCGAGATTCGAAGCGTGATGACGACTGAGCTTCAGACGTTTCGTGAACTCCTGCGGCCGGGCGATAGGCTTGTGGTCATGAGGATCGATCGGCCCGCCCGCAGCATCGGAGACCTCTCGGATATCGTGCGCCCTGAAGTACTGAGCAGCGACCCGCTCAGAATACTTCACGGGGTCTATCGCGGACCAGCATTCCTAACGGCCATTTCCGACTCTTCAGCTACGAATCCGTCGTTTGCTTGTGTAGGCTTCGGGCGCGATCTTCGCGCGGGCGGATCGATAAACAGATATCAAAAGCCCAACGAGAATTGGAGCGCTGCGACGCGCCGCAAGACTCGACGGACGAAGCAACGGCCTCGACCTCGAGCACTCCGCCAGTCAACCAATCGAGATTGCGGAGCATCGAAACTCTGTAGTTCCTGAGGACAGCGGATATTCCACCCTCCAATCTGATCAATTTATGCCCGCACAAGACGACTGTCTTCGCTCAGGGTGATCCAAAAACCACGGTTGAAATCTACGGGCTCGCTTGATGGCCTCGGAAAAGTGGGCACCCGGAGCCTCCCAAATTCGCATAGCGCACCTTATACTAACCTCACCATGGCACTTCGGCAGTCGCAGTTGTGGCGATCGAGCCATTTTGAGTCTGGCGAGCTCCATCCTGAGTCTGGCTTCAGAAACTGGGCTGGACGGCTCTGCGGGTTGGCAGCAGATCTCCGACCCGGTCTACAAAAGCCGCCTTGCAACGATTTTTCTAGACTTGGTGTGTGCGTCCGGCCGAACCTGATTGCTGCCGCTGGGCTACCAAATTTCCGTTTGCTAAATTTCTAAGATGCAGGCGGCATATCAGAGAACAGCTCGCGCACTGACTTGCGAAGATAGAGCGCGATCGTCTTCTGCTGCTCGCCTGTCGCCTGCGTCTTCCCCGATAGGATAGATCGGGTCACGTCTTCTGTTGTACCGAGATAGTCCCCCATCGCCTTCAGCGAAAGATCTGGTGTCCCAAGCAAGGCGTTGATGTCCTCCCTAGCCCACCGCAAAGGCTCGGCCGACGACTCCGCCCCGAAGAACTTCGCCCCCCGTTCCTGAACCGATGCGATGGCGTTCTCTGACATGAGGCCAGATATAATGGCAATGAAGGAAACGAAATATGGGTTGATAGGTGCCTCGCCTCCGAATTTGGAGGCATCCGCGATAACCGGGACGCCGGCTTTCGCGACGATGAATATTACAAGCGCGGTGATCGCGCCGACGCAGATGCGCAAAAAGTAGCTGCCCGGCTTGTCGATCCGGTTCTTTACGAAGAACGCATGGGTGATCTGTAGCGCGCTACCCAAGAGACCCATCAGAATGACCAGGCACAGCGTCAAAACGTCCGGCTGAGCCGTTATTAGCTTGTTGTGGAGTCTACTGAACCATCCGGCGGTCGGCTGAAGTTCGTACAACGCGCTCTCGATCTTCGACCGACTGGTTTCGTCGATATTCGATTTAATCGTTCCGAAGAGTGCATCGAGGGACGCTTTGCTGCCCTCCAGCGCAGACTTCAGATTGCTGATCTGATTGACGACTGCCGCGTCAGCCGCTCGTTTGAAGGTTCGCTCTGCAAGAGCCGACACGAACTTCGAATAGATATCCCTTAACTTGGTCAAATAGGGAACCAATTCGGAATGCGTACGCAGGGTTTGGTCCGCAGCCTCGATGCGCCCCATTTGTTCGGCCGGCGATTGACCGGAGATGGCGGCCGAAAGATCGGGATCGAACGGCCTGGCTCGGAAGTTGAACTGCTCTAGAAGCGAAACCAATTCGTCGCGCGTGACGTCGTACTGGCTTTCAGCCGCGGTCTTCTGACCGCTCGTCTCGGCCCGTCTGATCTCGGCATTTCCGAGGGCATTGCTCTGTTGCCGCTGCTGGTCGCGAATGGTGACCCACTGCTGGCGCACAGCATCCAGCTTCCAGATGCTCAAGCTAACGCCCTCTATGGCGAGACTGGATATACGCGACTGTGTCAGCGTGGCGGACAACGCAAAAATACACGCGACACCGATAGAGAGGGTGATTACGATAAGGGCCAAGCTCGCGGATATGGACCTCAACGTGATGGCATTTCCGGGCGTTATGTCCTTCGGAAAATCGCTCATTTATCCCGCCTGTTGCTGGTCTGCGTCCCGATGAGCGCACTGGAAAATTAAGTTCACCGACCGCATGCAGCCGGAACGCACCTTTTTGTGATATTACAACTATATGTAGAAGATTTCGCACGGCGTCAAGAACGCTGGCGATCTCTCAGAGATCGCCATATGAAGTGACTTGCGATTTTTTTGCGGATTACGGCGACTAGAACCGTAGTCGCCGCGAGGTGGAAAGTACGGTGCGGCCGAAGCGTTCGTTGCTGCCGGCCGCGATAATATCTGACTGTTCTTATGTGGCCTTCAGTGTTTGCTATCGCACACCCTTAAAGGAAATCGAGACTTTTTCGACAAGGTGTGGCGCGAGATCGTGCGTCGGAATGAATACCGGAATCTCCGGATCCGGCCTGTTCTTGTCGTGCTTCTTGTTGGCAATCCAATCTTCCCGGCTTGGCACCTGCTCCAGGCCCACGACGTACATGTCGAACCCGTCCTCTGTCAGTCTGAAGCGCAGGAAGTTGTTGTAAGCCCCGATCCGGAGCGCGCTGAACGCGTCGTTGCGGTTCATCCTGAACAGCAGGCAGGTGATCAGCATGTTCAGCCCAAACAGCGTGCTCCCGATTAGAAATCCCACCGGCACCATCTCCAACGCGAGAAGGCCGTACCACTTCCAGATCTCCCACCACTCGCCGCTCCAGGCAAAGTTGGCGTTGTTGTAGGCGATGACGTAGCGCGCCGCGCAGATCAGCACGACGACATGCGCGGCTGCATGCACGGCGGCCGTACTCCAGATCTTGAATTTTCGCGAGACTTCCTGCTTGACCGTGTAGCCGATCAGTGAAGCGCCGAACACGACGATGATCAACGCGTAGACGTCCGGGTGGTCCCGCAACGAGATCAGCACCGCGAAAAGGAAATAGATGCCGCCCATCAGCAGCGAGAAATCCCAGTTCTTGAAGGCGAAGAAGACGTTTCGCAGAGTCAGCGCCCGGCTCGTCGAGAACGAGGGGTAGACAGCGACCGTCGTCTTTGCCGGCTCCTTCGAATCCGGCATGGTGCCGAGCTTCAGTGCCTCGCGATGGTTGACGAAATTCAAGGAGACGTCTTGTTCAAGGTGGTGCGTCGGATGAAGGAATGCCCCGCCTCCGCCGGACGTTACGTACTGGCGTTCGTCTTTTCCGACATACCGGCTGTAATGGTGCGTATCGCCGGACAGCAGGATTGGAACCGCATGTCCGCGACCGGCGTTCGTCGCGATCCCGGCGGCGTACTCCATGATCTCCCAGGAATTGCGATTCGTGTCCGTGTAGAGCCAGCCCGGTTCGGCGCTACACAGAATGATCTTCGAGTTCTCCGACATGTGTGCCGCGATGTGCTTGAAGTAGTCGAACTGAGGCTGGTCCATGTTGTCGGCGAGCTGAATATCTGTAGCCCACAGCCACCACGTCTCGGTGAGACGGACAGCGAAATAGCTGCGACGCTGGTAGGATCGCCAGGCACCGACATGCCACGCCTTCTCGCGAGAGAAGAGCGCAAGGAAAAGAACAAGGCCGTCGTACCAATCGTGGTTTCCGGGGATGGCGAGTAATGGCCTTCCCGTGTCGTTCTTCTTGTCGGCATCGGGAGCGGCCCACGCGTAGGGCTGCCAAAGTTGATTTACGTAGGCCTGCCGTGTGGCCTTGGGATAGACCTCGTCTCCGCCCATGACAAGCGCTTCGCCGCGCGGTAGCGGCGTGCCGCCAACGTTCAGTTCCTTCTTCGCCAGAAGGCTCGCCACAGCATAGGTGCTGTCGAACCCGTCGCCGAGATCAGCGACCCAATCGATCCAGATGCCGCCCTTCTCGTCCGGCGTCAGACGGGTCCGAAAATCCTCTGCGCGCCTGACGTGTTCCTCGGGCGGTACAGTGTCGAGCGCCGCGATCATCAGACGTCTGTCCGCATATTGCCCGAAAATCGAAGAGACGACCACGTTGTTGAGCAACTGCAGCAGCAGGACTGGATCGAACCAGTGCGCCATGCGCGGATACGTCTTGGTGTCGTTGAGCAAATCGTCGGCCACTCGTGTCTCCCTCGATTTCTACTACAACTTTTCGACTCCGGATGTTGCGGTAGTCGCTTCCCGGTCGGCTTCTTCACCGGCGGCGCGACGCTGAGACAACTTGCGAGCCGCCGCGGACCGCAGCTTCGGCGCGCCGCGCAGATGCGGCGATTGAGTACATAGCAAGAGTTACCGCGCATACGTCCGAGCCGCTTCGAAAAGCGCTGGCTTCGGTCACGAACAGCGCGAGGTAAAGCACGATTGAAAGCGACAAAACGGCGACTGAGAGTGCGCCGGCTCGTACAATCAGCTTAGACACAATCGGCTTCCGTAAAAATGAGCCGTCGGAATTCCGGGAATATGCACTCAATTTTTGAGCGAGTAAATCGCCGATTTCGCGTTATGGCGCATTGATCCAGTCGAGCTCTCCGCCCATCTGCTCGACGGCGGCGTTCCGTCGCGCCATGATTCCGTCCACTCCCGCGGCGGGAGGAACGGCGCCCCCCGTTCCAAGGTCTGCCCGCTTGAAAGCCGACGGTGATCGTGCTCAGAGGCAGCGTCTCGTCGCAAAGTTCGCCCTGCTGCAGCGGCGATCCTGCCTCACCCGACAGCTCAGCTTCGCGCCGGCAGTTCGACGCCCTCCGGCAGATCGTCCTGGTCGATCTTAATCTCCAACCGGTACCCGTGGAGCGTAGCCCGCCGACGGCTGAACTTGGTGCCGTGCATCACGACGAACTTGAAGCGCTCGCCGACCATCATCTGCAAGATCGGCGGCAGCGCGTCCATCGGCCACGGGAAAAGTCCCGTGATCGGGTCGCTTTAGGCGTCGAGCCATCCGACGCCCAGCGGTCGCGAGTCCGTCCCCGCCTCTGGCTCCAGGTCTTTCGACGACAGGAACGTCAGCTCGATCCGGTTAGGCTTCAGCCCTTGGGGTGCAGCAGCCGGCCCCGGACCTGGAGATGGCGGAATTCGTGGAAAGGGTCGGCCGGATCCCGCTCGGTGTTGAGGCTCAGCGAGTAACCCCAATCCCAGCCGTCGATCTGGACCACGTAGACCTGCACGTGATATGTTTCGGGGTCCCTCCCGTGGATGCCCAATGGACTGGTCGGACACCTTCCGCGACAGACACTACGACCCTGGCTACGTCTACATCGCCGGGTCGCTGTCTCATCGCGTCCTGAAGATCGGCACGACGGTGAACATCCGGCAGCAGGAGCGGCGCCTCCGCCGGACTGCGTACGGCAGCATCGACGACTGGAGACTGCTCTACTACGTCTGGGTCTCCGAAGGCGGAAGGATCGAACACGGCGCGCGCCGCGTCCTGAAGCGCTATCGTCAACTGCGGATGTACGACAAGGAAGGCCATCGCCAGAAGGGCCGCGAAATCGTGAAGTGCCGGTTCGGCGTCGCGCTGGAAGCGTTGACCGGACTTCTGGACGACGCGCAGCGCGCCAGCGCAACCAAGCCGTGGCGGGCGAGCGAATACGAATTCGGGTGGACCCCGCCTCCTCCACCCCCGCCCCTTTACGTCGCGCCGGTCGGCATACCGCCGACGATCAACCTCTACCGCGACATTGAGCAGATCGAGCTCTCAGTGCGGACTTACATGTGCCTGAAGAACGAAGGCATCCGCTTTCTCGGCCAGCTCGCCCAGAAAAGCGAGACTGAACTGCTGCGAATTCCCAACTTTGGACGGAAGTCGCTCAACGAATGGAAGGAGGTCCTCGCGCGGGTCGGGCTGCGTCTCGGGCAGGACCTCCCGGACTGGCCTCCGCCGGGCATCGACGTCCTGTCACAGCAGGCAGCCAAACTGCTGGAGCGCGTGGACGAACTCGAACTGTCAGTGCGATCGGCGAACTGCCTGAAGAACGAAGGCATTAACTACGTCGGCGAACTGGTGCAGAAGTCGGAAGCCGAAATGTTGAGGACGCCCAACTTCGGAAGGAAATGTCTGAACGAGATCAAGGAGCTTCTGGCCACGTCCGGTCTGCGCTTCAGCATGGATCTGTCCAGGTGGCCCTGAGCGCTCACGGACGCCGCCGGGTGAAGACGGGAGTGACCGTCTCTCGATCCGGGGCGACCGTCGCCGAATTGCGGCCGCCGCTCTACAAGTTGTGGCGTCACCCGGGCCGGCAAGGATTGAAGCGCATGCCAAACACCCGCGCTATCGGGCCCGTTCGTATCATCGTCATGCGCTCCGCACGACCGGAGCCGATGCCAATGTCGGCTTGTCCAACTTCTTCGACCACGATCTGTATGCGAGGCCCGTCATCAGGGCGTTACCCGCGACCACCAGGACCCGCATCCAGATCGCATCCGACACTCTCCTAAAGTCCGCCCTTACACATCCAATTGTGCAAGGTCATCTTCCTCGAGCTTCGTGCCCAAGCTGTAGCTATGGAGGCGCGCGCTGCGTTCGCGGAGTTTCGATCCTCGCATGACCAAGAAATTTGGTCGTCCTGCGATCAGTACCTCCAGAATGGGCTCCAACGCGTCGGACGGGATCCCGATGCCGGCGTCCAACCTGTCCAGATAAGATTCGATCGCCCCGACCGCGATAGGCTTGAATTCCTTTCGCCGTTCTTCCATCAGGCTCATTGACAGAAACAGCGATACTTCTACCCGGTCGGTTTGCAGCCCCAGCGGCCGCAGCAGCCGTCCCTTCATCTCCACGTGCCTGTGCTCATGGTAGGGATCGATCTGGTTCCGCACCGTGTTCAGCGCCAGCCAATAGCGGAAATCCCAGCTTTCGATCTCGACGATGTAGTCAACGAACTCCTCGGGCCGCTTGCGCCGCCGCTTCGTTTTCCTTGGTACCTTCCGCGTCGGGTCGGTAACCATTGGCTCGCCGCATCGTGGGACGCAGCGAGGCTACCCGAGTCGCCGTCCAGGGCAGTTCGAGAAACCGAGACGTGGGAGCAAGGAGGAGGCAATCCGCTCTGCGATCAAGCACAATCGGAGGCGCGAGCCTCGCCGACGCGACCTGCTACGCTTTGCCTCGGACGTCAAGCGAAACCCCTCCCGTAAGATCTGAAACGTCCTTTGCAGCTGTACGGTTTCGCGGCAATGCCGTCCGTAATCGGCCTGACCGTCCAGCTGCTGAGGCGGCAGCGGCGGCTGTGCAGAATGAGCTGCTCTCACCAACACAGGAGGCGCGCCATGGAGTTCTTCTGCGGACTGGATGTCGGCATGGATCAGACCGCGATTTGCGTGGTCGATGACAAGGGCGCCGTGCTGCTGGAGGTCGCGGTGGTGACCGACCCAGCAACAATCACGGCAGCACTGGCGCCGTATCTCGGCCGCCTGAGGCGGGTCGGCCACGAGGCCGGGGCGCTGTCGCCGTGGCTGCTTCCCGAATTGCTCCGTCGCGGCCTGCCGGCGATCTGTCTGGAGACCCCAGCATGTGCGCGCCGCGCTGAATGCGCAGCGCAACAAGACCGACCGTGCGGACGCGCTCGGCATCGCAGAAATCATGCGCACCGGCTGGTTCCGGCGCGCGCACATTAAGACCGCGCCGTGCTATCGGCTGCGACTGCTGCTGACGCATCGCCGCAATCTCAAGCGCAAATTCCTTGATCTCGAGAACGCGATCCGCACTCGTTGAAGGCGTTCGGCATGAGGCTCAACCGCGTCGGCCGCGGCGCCTTTGCGCAGGCCGTGCGCGAGGCGGTCGCCGGCGACGCGCTGATCAGCGAGCTGATCGATGCCATGCTCAATGCGCGCGCCGCGCTGTGGA
Organism: Bradyrhizobium sp. SZCCHNR1002; assembly: GCF_032381435.1. Taxonomy (NCBI): domain Bacteria; kingdom Pseudomonadati; phylum Pseudomonadota; class Alphaproteobacteria; order Hyphomicrobiales; family Nitrobacteraceae; genus Bradyrhizobium; species Bradyrhizobium sp. SZCCHNR1002. The sequence goes on along the minus strand of NZ_JAUHIS010000011.1, from coordinate 164,405 downwards.
AGGAGTACTGCCGGCTGCCCGGCCTGGTCGTCAAGCTGGTCGCCGGACACGAGCTGTGCCGGCGCTTCATGCAGATTCCAGGTGTCGGGCCGATCGCCGCGCTGAGCTTCATGACGGCGATTGACGATCCATCGCGATTTAGGCGTTCACGCGACGTCGCCGCGTAAGATGGAGAGCACCGATGGCGAGAGCGACGAAGACGATCGTGGCCAAAAGGCAGAACATCCGGCCGATTAAAGCGGCAAGATAAAACCGGAACTTGTGCAGGTGGCTACTGCATAAAGGCTCGGTTTTCGTTTCTGCCCCGAAGAGCATGATCTGCTCTTGCGAACGATCGATGCCGCCGGGCCGCGACGCTCTTACGGCGCGGTTCACAAGAGCCTTGTCCGAGAAAGCGGTCGCGTCCCAACCGACTTTTTCGACTGCAACCGGACTTGTCGGCCAAAGATCGCCCGAAGTTAAGCGCCTCTCTTCATGCCTCGAGCCACCGATTGACCACCAATACACCGTGAACGAACGTGGAAGCTGGTCAGGCCATGCCACGAAAAACGTCAATGTTCTCCGAGACCTTCGAGTGAGCAGGCCCGCTCATAACGGTCTTGTTGCAGGTTTCTAGTCCCGCCAGGGCCCACCACGATTTCAAATAGTTCATCGGGCGCAGCAGGTGATCCGTCACCCCCAGAATACCAACAGAAGCGGTCCGTTTTCGTCCCGGAGGGATCCTGGGTGCTCATCGAGCGCGTCGCAGAAAACCTTCCTTGATAAGCAATTTGACGATCTTGAGTCGAGATTGACTATCTAATCGATCCTGCACTTCTCCTATCGAAGCGCAGACCCCAGCCGCAAAAACTTTCAAAGTGTCTTCGACGCGAGCAGCCAAACGAATATTCTTATCGGCGAATAGCAGGAGCACCGAATTGTCATCACTCACGATCCTGAATGAGACGTTTGGAAAGATTTCGACCTTTGTATTCAGGTCAACCTCAGAAAGGGCGAGGAGATCAAGCAATCGGCCATCTCGTAAATCGGTGCGCCGTGCGAATTGCCTTTCTAGCAATTGATTGGCCCCGGCCTGCAAATCTAGGCGGCTGAGTAGAAATTCCTTCACCGACAACAATGCGGAAGCGTCTAGTTCGCCTGACTTGATATCCGGCGTTTCGCGGATCTTTTCTTCCCGCTCAATTTCGGTTATGGCCGATCTTATTATGTCCAACCAGGTCGGCAGGAAAAGTCCGATCGTAATATGGATCGAGGCTTCGCTTTCGGTAGACGCCGCATGAAACAAGCCCCGCGGTACATAGAGAAGATCTCCCGCTTCCAAGGTAAGCTCTGCAATCGGATCACAAGGCACCCAAGGACGCTCGGTCAGACGATCCTCGCGAATTGGCTTCAGTTCCGTTCGCGGATAAAGCTTCCACGTCTTGCGGCCGTGAATCTGCAAGGCGAAGAAACTGTATGTGTCGTAGTGAGTCGTGAACCCCTGGGCGTTTGGGGGAGTGATGAAAGCGCTGGCGTGAACATTACATGCGAAGGCCTCTTCCAATTGGTCGACAAAACGACCAAACCTCGGAAGATTATTCTGAAGCAACTGCACTATGATCGTCGCTCCATCGTTGTAACAACAGAACATCTTTTCGTTGTCGATCAAATCGTGCGAAACATGCGGGCCAATCTTCAGCTCACGAGCGTAAGATTCTAGCACCAGCTCTGCGCCATCCTTAGCCAGGCGAATGCTCGGATAGCGAATGTCAGTGCGAGTTAAAAAATCGGAGATTTCAGCTACCGAAATGAATTCTTCAAATGACTCTTTGCCGCGCCCATCGATCAAAAGAAAAGTTTTATCATCATAAGAATCGAAAAATTCATCGAGCCGAATGGGCTCGATGAGCCTTGTGAAGGCGCTATTTCCTGCCCGGGCTATCAATTGTTTTGATAATTTTGCTGATTGACGCTGTTTTTCGTCGCGTAGCGCGGGCCGTTGGGCGTTTTGTTTTCCACCACGTTGCGGGTAATAACAATTTCCTCCTCGGATACCGAAACGGTGGTGGGATCTTCCGAGGTCGGAGGTGTGTCGCTATTGCGTTGTCGGTCCATTGGGTTCTCCACTCATCTTGTGGTGGCATTCTACCCAGAAAATTACTCCAAGTCACCCCTCCCTCAGACCCACCCCGCTACCGCAACAACCTTATCCGACATGCTGTTTGGGTTTTTGAGTGATGATGCCTTCGACCGTCCGTCAGTCGCCGATGTGCTGATCGCGCCGGGTATCCATGGCTCAAGTATAGAGCAAGGATCGAGCGTTTGCATGTCCTGCCCGCCTACTAATTGAATTCGTCGCTCTAGGCGTCCTTATAGAGCTCGGACTCAGTCTTAGGCGCACGGATAACCGGTAAACGCTTGAGCTCGGCTGCGAGCCTGCGACGCGCAGCGTAGAGATCGACCGCCCGCTGAAGGTCGAGCCAGTACTCCGGCGTTGTGCTGGTGACGTGAGACAAACGCAATGCCATCTCGGGCGTGATGGCGCGCTTGCCGTTGATAATCTGGCTCACAGAAAAGCGCGACACGTTCATCGCCTTGGCGAGCGTGTCCTGGGTGATGTCAGCGCCGAGGATGCGCTTCCTGAGCACATCCCCCGGTGTCACTGGGGGCGCCAGAACAAACTTCGCCACCGTCATGGCAAGCCTACCGCCGTTCGAGACGAATCTGGTAAGCACCAAAATCCTCCGACCATTGGAAAGTGACGAACCACTTGCCCTCGACGTGCAGGCCGTAAAGCCCATCGGACTTGGTGAAACGGTTGATCGGACCGATGACGCCGATGTCCTGATGGGAGTGACAGGCGACGAGAAGCTGCATGATTTCGTAGGCTGTCACCGTAATGTGCTGGCGGATGCCGCCGCCGAAGCGGGTCGTTGCGATGAGTTCGGTGGTCTTGTTGGCAAATCGTTTCATAGTTCACCTGCAAGGCTGCAATCGGGAGCGTTGCCTTGCACGCGGCAAGGCTGATGGCAGCCGTTGCCGGGGGTGAACTTCCAGTGTGGATTTCGAACGACAGGACGCGATCGCGCAACGTTCCGGCAGCGACCGGCTCGCGGCGCATGCGGGCCGCCTTAAACGCGGCAAGGGACGCGACCTGCTTGAAGAGGATGGTGCGAAGGAAGGTGACCAGCGACAGGCCGTCCTGGTCGGATTGGCTGAGGCCGGCGAGCATTCGACGCAAGATCAGTGAGATCTGGCGAGACGACAGCTCGAGTTCCGGGAGTGGACCGGTCAGACCGGCTGGCACGTCATTCCGGCCGAAGGTCCTGCGCCCCGTGAGCCCATGGGCCGCGTCGTCGATGTCGCGATAGAGGCGCCAGAACCGTTTCTGGGAGAACAGCTCGTGAGCGAAGATATGTGCCTGCTCGTGGGCGCTCGCATAGACCGCCTTGATACCGCGATCGATAGCCTCAAGCTCAAGCCTCAGGGCGAGGGCAAGCCGGTCGTGGTGGCCGCCGAGGATCGCAAGCCCAACAGAGCGGAACAGGTCCGGCCCCTGCGGAACAAACGCGCCCGTGTCCAGCACCACGCTCATGCCGGCGTGGTTGGGGGCCCATTCGACTTTAAGATTGGCATTTGCAATCATTCGACACGATGTAATGCACATCATTACACCCGTCAAGTCCCGAGCGGCGATGGGCACCCGATTTTCCGCCGCTCATAACGGTCAGGGTGAGATCCGATGTTGGTGAGCGAACAAACAATAAGTCGTGGCGGCTTGCCCTAGCCCCGCAACTTACCCAAGGCGACTATCGCTCGGATGACGGCAAAATCGACGAAAGCGAAAAGTCTTGGTCACCTCTCCTTTCTGCTTGCTTCAGTATCCAATTGTACGACGCGCCTTCGACGACTATTTTGCTTCGGCATCGATAATTGCAGGATGTCTGGATGGACAAGTCGTCCGACATGCTTTGGTTGGCGACTGAGCGAAGACCACGGACCGAAGCCGTCAAATTGTCCTTGTAGGCGAGTCCAGAAGAAGCGATTCTACGATTGGCGCGTGCTCGCAGGCTCGGGCCGAAGTGAGCTTCCATTGAAGGTTGACGGTGCATATGTCTAGAAAGGCGCCAAAGCCGCCGCCCGAAGCGAGCGTGTGCAAGTACGTAGCAAAATATGGGCTTGCTGCCCATCTGTTCTACAATTCTGATGGCAGCGTCGCAGCCGTTAAGCTGAGCAAACCGGAACCGGAGACCGAGCAACACGTCGGCGACGAGACATCTGAGGATCTTAGAAAGCTGCTATGAAGCCGCCGCGCAGTGCCCTGCCCTTACCTCGCTACGTTGAACGTAAGCCGCTCAAGAATGATGGTTGGGGCTACTTCTTTCACGTGCCGTCGTGGGCGAAGAAGGCAGGTTGCACTGTGCATAGCGAGCGGCTCGGCACCGACTATCAAACCGCGGTCCTGCGCGCCGAAACAATGCTCTTGCCCGCCTTCGATGCATGGCGGACCGGCGGCAAGGCGCTGGCAGCGTCGCCTCCCAATGCGTTCGGAACGCTCGACTGGATGTTTGCCGAATACCGGTCTGACCGCCGCTACACCAAGCTCGATCCCAAGTCCAAGCGCAATCACGAAGTCGGCTTCAAGCTCGTCGGCGGCTACGTCCTGAAAGATGGCAAGCGGCTGGGCGAGAAGCGCCTAACCGCGATCGATACGGCTCTGATCGACGACCTCTATGAAAAGTTGTTGATCCTCAAGTTCACCGATGCTGAGGGCAAGATAGTCGAACGCGAGCGCCGCACCACGGTGAACCACGCGATGAAGTCATGTCGCCGCGCGTGGAACGTGGTCGCACGCCGGCATCCTGGCAAGCTGCCATTGGTCAACCCATTCTCGCGGATGGGACTTCGGTCATCAAATCGTGAAACACCGACTGCTGCGTACGAGGAGTTGATAGCCTTCCGTAGCAAGGCCATCGAGCTCGGGCTTTCGTCGCTGGCGACCGCTGCCCTGATAGGGTGGGAATGGCTACAGCGCGAGACTGACATTTTTGCGACTTTCGACGTGTCGCATTATCGCCCGAAAGAGCGCCCGAATATGGTCCGCGTCATCGATGAAAAGACAAGGCAGGAAGGCTGGATACCGCTGTTCGACGATGCAGGTATACCGGTTTATCCCGAGTTGATGGCGGAGCTCGACGCCATCAAACGCGAACGCATCGGCGGCTTGATGCTGAGCCGGGATTGGGGCGAGCGCGGACCATGGCCGACATGGCCGAAGCCGGATCAGCCGGACTTCACGCACGTGAGCCGCAAGGTCAAAGAAGTCATCCGCGCTGCTGGCCTTCGCGATGAATTGTCATTCACATCGTTCCGGCATGGCGGCTTCACTGAAGGCGGCGACGCCGAACTGACTGACCGCGAGATGCTGGCACAGGGCCGGCACACGACCGTGAAAGTGTTGCCAAAGTACACCAAACGTACGACGCGGCAGATCGTCAATGGTGCCAGGAAGCGGCGGGCAGCTCGAACAAAGGAAGGACATTTGTCCGAATGAGCATCAGCCTGCTTGTCCGAATGGAAAGCTGACGGCGCGACAAGTGCCTGAAATCGTTGGAGCGGGTGAAGGGAATCGAACCCTCGTATTCAGCTTGGAAGGCTGCTGCTCTACCATTGAGCTACACCCGCATCGGCGCGTTCCCTAACATGGTCCGGCGCCGGTCTCAACCTCTTCGGGCTCAGGACCGCTTCAGGCCAAGTCCGGGCACCGGAGGTGATTGAGGCCGCGGCCGAACGGCGCGTTTCGAAGGATCCGTCCGTTCCGAACCGCAATGCAGCATGGATCACGACGGGAAGTTCCGTATTCGGCCCCCCTACCATCCCGGCCCACCCCGGCCTATATTGACATTTCCATCAACAACGAAAGGAGGTGATCCAGTGTCTTTCACCAAGCGCTGTCACCTCGCTGGGATCGCCCGCTGAGCAGCTCTTCATGAGCGACGTTCGATGAGCGCGTGATTCGTCAGCGATCGCGCTATCGCGGCTTGGCAACGGGGCGGTCTCGGCCCTGGACCAGCGAGTTCAAGATCGGAAGGCGCGGCGGGTCTGATGGCCCGCCGCGTTTTTTTGTCTCAAGGACGGTCGCCTGCGGCTTGCACCGGCGCCGAGCGCACGAAGCGCCGCACCAACATTCCGCCGAAGCCCAGCATCCAGAAATATTGGACATATTCCGGCGCGTAGGCGGCAATCACCATGCCCGGCACGAACACGACCACCGGGAAGACCGCGCCGGCGATCTCGGCATGGCGGCCGCTCGGCAGTGCGAGCCACCACAGCGCGGCGTTGAGAGCGGCGATCACCGTCAGATGCAGGCCGTACAGCACGGCCACCGCGCTCGACAGCCGATAGCCGCCGTACAGACCGTTGGTGACCGGGAGCAGCACGATCGACAGCAGGAAGAACAGGTTGAGCAGCACGACGGGACGGCTGCCGAACGGCTGCCGCGCCAGCCGACGGTGATGGCTGATCCAGAACACGCCGGCGATGATGAAGCTCAGCGCCAGCCCGGCGAGCCTGCCGGAATAGGTGTGTGCCAGATCCACCCAGTCCGGCAGTTGCGCGAAATGGGGCTTCGGCAGGTCATAGGCCAGAAGCGTCATCGCCACACCGAAGATGGTGTTGGAGAGCGATTCGAGGCGGCGCATTTCGAACAGGTCGGATTGGGGCTCGGTCATTTCAGATCGGAGGCATCGGCACGCGTGCGGGACAAGTCAGCTCCGATCTATAGCAGGTCTCGGACGGCATTGTCCGAGCCGCACGCGACGGGGGCGGCCGCCCATTGCAGCCCCCTCTCCCAGCCTCAGCGGCAGGCGTAGGTGTGACCGTCGAAGCCGCGATAGCTCCGTGTAGCCGGATTGTAGCTGCGGAACTGCACGCAAGGCGGCAAGCCGGCGGTACGCCGTGGCCGCTCCTCGGTTTGGGAGCGGGCCGCAACCGGCGTTCCGGTGTTGGCCGGCTTCGCCATCACGATCATCGATCGGATCGCCGACATCGTCGTGGGCTTGCCGGTCTCCTTGCCGGCGGCTTTCGGCTGCTCGGTCTGTCCCCCCTTGGGCGCCGCATCCTTGACGGCAACGACCACGGCTTTGGCGGATGTCGCCTTGCCGGCCGAAGGCTTGTCGGTCGAAGGCTTCTCGGTCGAAGGCTTGCCGGGTGCGTTGCCTGAGGCCGTTCTGCTCGGCGCCGCACCACCTGCCGCCGCGGTCACGGACAATGCTCGGCCGGAGATGGTCTTCGCTGCCGCAGGCTTGGCCGGGGTGGCCTTGCCGGTTGCCGGGTTGCTCGACGCAGGCTTGGCAGCCGCCGCGGGATCGAGGGCAGCAGCCTTGGAGACCGCCTCCGCCTTGTCCCAGGCAGTCGCCTGCTTCTCCTCTGCGGCGGGCACGGGCTGGGCGGCCGCAGCCGCGTCATTGGCCGCCGGCTTGGCCTCGGCAGTGGCCGATGAGCTCGATTGTGCCGACTTGGGGTCCGCCTTAGCGTCTGTCTTGGCATCCGTAGATGCGGTCCTGTCGTCGGCGGTCTTATCGACAGCCGCGACCGGAGCCTCGGCCGGCTTCTTGATCAGCTTCTTGCAGTCGAGCGGAAATACCAGCTCGCCGGATGCAGTAAGCCCGATCGGCTCGCATCCGCCAAAGGGACCGCTCTCCTTCTGCACGTCCCTGGCGACATCGGTGGCAGGCGCCGCACTCGCTCCCCCCGCCTCCGCCCCCTGCGCAACGGGAGCCATCGACGCAACCTGTAATAGAACAACGCCGCACAACAAGCCGGCCCGGCCGGTCTTCCGCCCCAATGTACGCATGACACGCTCGCTCAACGCATGAACTACTTGCGAAGCCAACACGCCATTGAGGCAAGTCTGTGAAGGAAAGCCGCGCTGAGCCCCAGCGATGTCAATTCAGTGGCGTTGTGTCATGTCTGCACGACCGGTTGCACCACAGGAATCCCTCAATGCAGTTGCAATCGGCGCTTACTCAGGTCGCTCCGCCCGCGCTGATCGCTCGAGAAGACGCCAGCCGCGCGCGCCGTTCGGACCTGGACCTTGAGCTCAACCGACTATCGTCCCGACATCGACTGCCTGCGCGCCTTCGCGGTCATCTCGGTCATCGCGTTCCACTACGACATTCCGCCATTCCGCAGCGGCTATGTCGGCGTGGACGTGTTCTTCGTCATCTCTGGCTTTCTGATCACCCGGATCATCCACGACGAGGCTAGCGCGGGCACGTTCTCGTTCGCGGCATTCTATCGCCGCCGCGCCCGGCGTATCCTGCCCGCGGCGTTCGCCATGCTGTGCGCGACCCTGGTCGGCGCCAGCCTGATCCTGCTGCCGCAGGAGACGGTATCGGTGGCGCAGCAGGCGGTGGCCGTGCTGACCTTCAGCTCCAACATCCTGTTCTGGTCGCAGCAGGGCTATTTCGATAGCGCCGCCATCGCCAAGCCGTTGCTGCACACCTGGTCGCTCGGCGTCGAAGAGCAGTACTACGTGCTGTTTCCGGCGCTGGCGCTGGCCGTCTTTGCGCTGCGGCGCGCACAGATGCTGGCGATCCTCATCGCAGCCTGCGCCGTCTCGTTCCTGCTCTGCGTCGTCCAGACCCGGATGCAGCCGGCGGCGGCATTCTATCTGCTGCCGGCGCGGGCCTGGCAGCTTGCGCTCGGCGCACTGCTGGCGGTGGAGGCGCTGCCGGCGCTGCGGAGCGAGCGGCTCAGGATCGCGGCCACCACGCTGGGGTGGATCGCGCTCGGCGCCTCGGTCAACATCTTCTCACCGCGCACGCTCTATCCCGGCACGGCGGCGCTGCTGCCCTGCCTCGGCACCGCCGCGGTGATCTGGGGCAAGCCGGCCCTGCCGAGGACCGTCCTGATACTAGCGCGGCCCATGATGGCCGTCGGCCTGTGGTCCTACTCGCTATATCTCTGGCACTGGCCGGTGGTCTCGTTCGCAACCGCCATCTGGGGGCCGCCCGGCACCGCGATGGGCAAGCTCGCGCTGCTCGGCGGCTGCACGATCCTGGCGCTGGCGAGCTTCTATCTGATCGAGCAGCCGGCCCGCCGCGCCGACTGGCCGGGAACGGCGCGCGCCCTCGCGGCAACCGGCGCAGCTGCGCTCGCCGCCAGCGTCGTCATGATCTCCGCGTCCGGCTTTCCCAACCGGTTCTCCCCGCAGCAACGAGCCATGGCCGATTTCCTCAGCTACGACCACAGGGACATCTACGAGGAAGGCCGCTGCTTCCTCGCCCCGGGTCAAACAGTCGAGGCGCTGCAGCCCGCCTGCCTCGCCAAGGGCCCGGGTCCCAACATCCTGCTGTGGGGCGACAGCCATGCCGAACATCTGGCTCACGGCTTGAAGCATGCGCTGCCGCAGGCCACGCTGTTGCGCGCGACGATGGCGCAGTGTGTCCCCCATGACGAGCCGGGCCAATCGGCGGCCTGCACAGCCTTCAATCGCCGGCTGCCCGGCCTCGTCCGCAATCTCGCGCCGGACACGGTGATCCTCTCCGGCAATTGGACGCGCACTGCGATGGCACCGTCGGCGCGCACCAGTCTGCTGGCAACCATCCGGACGATCACGGACGCCGGCAGCAGGGTCGTTGTCGTCGGACCGAGCCCGCAATTCGACCGCGCTCTGCCGCACCTCCTGATCGCAGCGACGCGCTTCGGTGTCACCACCGAGGGACACATGCCCAACCTTTTCGGCGAGGTCGACGGCTTTCTGCGGGCGCAGCTGAAGGACCGGCCACGAACGGACTACGTGTCGCTGCTCGCGCTGCTCTGCCCTGGCGGTGCGTGCATCCTGCAGGCGCCCGATGGCGCGCCGATCGCCTGGGATCAGGGCCATTTCACCGCACAAGGCTCGGAGCTCGCGGCCATCGGCATCGTCCGGGGATCGCCGACACTGGCGGCATCGCTTCCGGACGAGCGCGACTGAGTCCGGCGCTTTGTCCTAATCGTCGGCGAGAAATGTCGCAAAGATCGGCGCTGCCCGCTCGCCCATGCGTTGCGCACCGGCCACCGTGAAATGGCCGGCGTCCTGGAACAGCCAGACGCCGTCCTCCACGACCGGACAATCCTGGTCGCAATAAACCTCCGAGGGCCGCAGCAGCGTCGCCTTCTGCAAGGGCCTGATCGCCTCGCTCAGGACGACGTCGATGGTGTGGTTGGCCGCGACGGCCTCGCCCTTCGGCACGGGATCGCAGGGCTTCGCCGGCGCGTGCCAGCGCGGACCCGGCAGCATGCGCAACGGATCGAACGCGCAGTTCACCGGCCGAACCTGACCGCCGATGACGAGGAAATGGCGGCCAGGACGGTCGAGCAGGCGGATCGTCTCGGCCAGATGATGGGCCACCTCGGCGTTCCGGGCCTGGGCCGCCGGCCCGTCGCCGAGATCGAGATAGTTCTGCCACGCCTGCCCGATCACGACGAAATCGGCCTGCGACTGCCGGATGCGCGGCAACTCGCTGTCGCGCAGCTCCGCACAGACGCGCGCGCGCGGGCCTTCCGCGGTCAGGCCGACGAGCGTCGGGCAGCCGCTCATCGTCGAGACATGCCCGATCATGCCGCGCGTCTTCAGGGACTCATCGAGCGCGGCGACATATTGCTGGACGTAGGAATCGCCGAGCAGCTCGACGCCGCGCGTGCCCTGGAGATCGCCGAACGCGCATAGGCGCCCGATCGTCCGGCCGCATTTGTTGAGGCCGAAGCCCTGCAGCTGGAACAGCGCGAGCCGATCGTCCGGCAGCCGTGACACCACCCCGTTGGCGCGGAACGTCACATGGGTCAGGCCAGCACCGACGAGGAGCACGGTCGCGAAGCTTGCCACCTGCGCGAAACGCGGCCAGGGCAGCCGTCGCAGCGGTTGCTCGACCGTGACGAACATGAGCGCCGCCAACGCGCCCATCAGCGCAAGCTGGGACACTAGCCCCGCAACCGTCTGCGCGGCATCGCCGAAGAGGAAGCCGGCGAAGAAGATCACCGGCCAATGCACGAGATAGAGCGAATAGGAGACGATCCCGACCGCACGCACCGGACGGGCCATCAGCAGCGAGGTCGGCGCATTCGCGGCGATGATGACGGCCGCGGCAACGCAGGGCACGAGCGCCGCCACACCCGCATAGGCCTGGATGCGGCCGATGACGAGGAGGCTGCCGACCAGGACGACGTCGCCACAGGCAGCCGCGAGCGACCGCGCGCGCGGCGACGATGCGAGGCGCGCCTCGAGTGGAATGGCAAGCGCGCCCAGCGCAAATTCGAACACCCGGAACGGCGTCAGGAAGAACACGGCGTCCGCATCATGCGGCAGCCAGAGCGCAGCGGCGGCCAGCGACAGCAGGCCGAGGGCCGCGATGAGGCGGAAGACGTGCCGGCCGGCGCCCGTCCACATCAAAAGCAGCGGCGCCAGTGCATAGAACTGGACCTCAAGCGACAACGACCACAGATGCAGCAGCGGCAGCTGATCCGCCGTCGGCGCAAAATAGGCGCTCGCCTCGCGCCAATACTGGATGTTGGAAATCGAGAGCAACCCGTGCGTCGCCTCCTTGGCCAGCTGGCGCAAGGCCTCCGGCGACAGGAACAGCCAGCCGACGGCGAAGGTCAGGCCGATCGTCGTCACCAGCGCGGGCAGAATGCGCCGCGCCCGCCGCAGATAGAACTCGGATAGCGAGAACCGCCCTGCCCTGACGTCACGCAGGATCTGGCCGGTGATGAGATAACCGGAGATGACGAAGAAGATGTCGACGCCGGCAAAACCGGCCTCGAAGCCCCTGATCTTGAGATGGAACATAATGACGATGACGACGGCGATCGCCCTGAGGGCATCGATGTCAGCACGATGACTGCGTTCCAATGTGGTCACCCCGCGCATGCTTCGAGGCAAACGAGATGCGCAGACACCAATGGCAACAGCGGGAAACAGTCATGACGCCATCGGACCCATCCGATGACCTCCGGCAGGCGGCGGCGTGGCGGCGCCCAGGAAAGGCCAATTTCGCTGCCAGCCCTCGCTTCGCTAAGGCTTGGACTGTTCGGAAAGGAATTGGGAGATGACCGGGGCGGCGCGCTGCCCCATCCACTTGGCGCCCGCCACCGTGAAATGGCCCGGATCGAGAAACAGCCAGACGCCGTCGTCGCGCACGACCGGGCAATCCTGGTCGCAATACACATCGGTCGGCCGCAGCAGCACGGCGTTGCGCATCCCCGTCAATGCGGAGTCCAGCAGACGATCGATTTCGCGCGCATCTGCGCGCGCCTTGGCCGAGTCCAGCGCGGTACATTGCGGAGGCGGCGCATGCCACAACGGACCGGGCTGCATCCGCATGTGATCGAAGCTGCACGTCACCGGTCTCACCTGGCCGCCGATGATCAGGAAACGGCGGCCCGGCCGATCGAGCAGACGAAGCAGCGCGTTCAGGCCATCGCGGATGTCAGCGGCCGTTCGCTCGTCTGGCTCGCCGTCCCCATTCAGATAGAGCTGCCACGCTTGCCCGATCACGACGAGATCGGCCGCCGACGCCTGGACACGCGCCAGCTCGCGCTCGCGAAGGGCAATGCATTCGGCCACGCGCGGCGGGCGCGGGGCAACACCCACAAGCATCGGACAACCGCCGACTGTCGACGTCTTGCCTCGAATGCCATGCGCCTTGAGCTGGTCGTCCAACACGGCGACGTATTGTTGAACGTAGGAATCACCGAGCAGCTCCAGCATGCGAGAGCCGGCGGCAGCGCCGAACTCGCAATGATCCCCCGAGCGAATACAGGGGCTCATGCCAAACCGCTGCAACTCCAGCCGGGCACGTTGCTCTTCCGGAAGCCGCCACGCGACACCGTCTGCCTTGAACGTTCCGTGGGTGACGACGATGCAGAGGCCGAGCACCGTCGCGAACGCGGTTGCCTGCTTCCACTGCGCACTGCGGACCCGGCGGATGGGCTGCTCGATGAGAAAGAACATCGCGGCGGTCAGCGCCGCCATGACCAGCAATTGCCCGGCCAGACCCGCCGTGCCGCCGGCCCGCTCGCCAAAAATGAAGCTCGCGAAGTAGATCACCGGCCAGTGCACGAGATAGAGCGAGTAAGACGAGCGTCCGATCGCCAGGACCGCCCGATTTGCGAACAGGCGCAGCGGTCGGTTCGCCGCAATGATCACAGCCGTCGCGAGGCTGGGCGGCAGTGCGCCGAGCCCGGCGTCATGCTGGAAGCGCTCGATCACCAGAAGGCTCGAGAAAAGCCCGGCATACCCGATCCACGCCGCGGCCGTCCGAGCCGCCTGCCAAGCCGTAACGCGTCGCTCCAACACGATGGTCAATGCACCGAGGACGAACTCGAATGCACGAAACGGCGTCAGGAAGAAAACCGCCTCGGGATCTCTGGGAAGCCAGATGATGGCCGCCACGAGCGACGCAAGCCCCGCCAGCGCGATGCCCGTGAACACGTGACGCGTACGGCTGAGGAGCACCAGGATCAACGGCGTGACGAGATAGAACTGCTCCTCCGCCGACAGTGACCACAGGTGCAACAGCCCGAGTCTGTCGGCGCTCGGTGCGAAATATTGGTTCGCCTCACGCCAATATTGAACGTTGGCGATCGACAGCAGCCCGTGCGTCGCCTCCTTGGCAAGCTGGCGCAACTCGTCCGGAGGCAGCCACAGCCAGCCAGCCGCCACGGTCAGCATGATGGTGACGATGAGCGCGGGCAGGATGCGCCGGGCCCGGCGCGCATAGAATCCGGCGAACGAAAACGTGCCGAGCTCGATATCGCGGAGGATGTGCCCGGTGATCAGGTAGCCGGAGATGACGAAGAAGATATCGACGCCGGCGAAGCCGCCACCAAAGCCACCAACTCTCAGGTGGAACAAAACGACAATGCAGACGGCGATCGCCCTGAGGCCATCGATATCCGCCCGATAACGACCTTCCAACTCCATCCACCCTACGCCTGTTCGCGCCGCACGATACGGACAGACACGAATGGCAGCAATCAGAAACAGTCATGGCGGCGGGATAGCGATCCGCCGCTGAAGGCTGACGGCGCGCACGACATCGGGGTTTCAGAAACGGGCTGAGGACTGCGCGATGGAGGCTCTGGAAAGCGCATGCGACGGTCCGTCGGAATCCGGCCATCCGTTGAACGATCCGGCCGAATGCGGCAATCTGGCGACGACGCAGGGAGCGACGGACTGATGCAGGCGACAATTCGATCGAGGCAAGGATGGTGCAGCTTGCTCGGGCTTGCCATCGCAGGGCTGCTCGTCTCGGCCCCCGCAGCCCTGGCACAAGCGCCGGTTGCGCCGACCACACCCTCTCCTGCCCAGACCACAGTCGAGCGCAGCGCCAAAGGTGTCGCCGGCAAGGCGATCCAGGTTGGGGTGTATCTCAACGTGCAGCCGGACTGCTCGTCCGGTCCGCTTCCCTCGATCCGGCTGGTGACGCCACCCGGCAACGGAACCGTGACGATCAAGCGCGGCAAGATCTCCGCAACCAACTACAAGCAGTGTCTGGCCCTGGAAGTGCCCGGATTCATCGCCTTCTACCAGTCCAAGGCCGACTTCGCAGGCACCGACACGGTCACGCTGGAGGTGAAGTTTCCGCAGGGCCGCACCGAACTGCAGCGGATCACGGTCAGCGTCGGCGTCGGGCCCGCCGGGCAGAAAATCTGATCGTCCACACCATGGCTCGGCGATGGTTCCGACCATGAAAAAGGGCCGCCCCTTGGGCGGCCCTTTCGATTCTCGTCTCGCCTGTCCAGTTCGGATCAGACGTGGACCTGGGTTTGAGCGTGACTGTTGTCGAGGATCATCTTGATCACGTCGTCACCTCCCGTGAAGTTGGTGCCGGTGTCCTTGATCGTCGCGACATTGGTCCAGCCGGAACCGAGATTGACCTGCAGCGTCAGATCGCCGTTGTTCAGCACGCCGCTGCCGTTTGCCGATGCGAGGCTGGAGTGCCCACCGCCATCGACAAAGCGGACCGCGTCGGCGTGGTTGCCGGACACGCCGGACAGCAGGCCGGACAGATCGATGACATCGCCGCCGCTGCCCGACTGGAAGTCGAGGATGCTGTCGAGACCACCGCCGGTGAGATCGCCGGCCTGCCACTTGAAGGTGTCAGAGCCGCCATTGCCGGTCAGCTGATCGCCGCCACGGCCGCCGATCAGAACGTCCGCGCTGCTCGAGCCGACGATCGTATCGTTGAAGTTCGAGCCGATCACGCCTTCCATGTTCTTGTAGGTGTCCTGGCCGATCCCGGCCAACGTCGGTCCTGTCGTGTTGGAGCTGCTCTGCGCCAGCGTGAAGGTGATGCCGGCCGTCGCATCGGAGAAGTCGAGCAGGTCGAGGCCGACGCCGCCGTCGATGGTGTCGCTGCCGCCACCACCGCGGATGATGTCGTCACCATCGCCGCCATTGATCGTGTTGTTGGCACCGCTGCCGATCAACGTATCGTCGCCCGAGCCGCCGGTCACGCGCTCGATATTGGCAATCGAGCTGAAGCCGGTCGCCGTTCCGGCTCCGAGATTGACCGTCACGTCCTCGCTGGTGACGTAGGTCAGCGTATCGCTGCTGCTGCTGCCGAGATCGGCCGTCACCGCCTCGATGTTGCTGAGCTTGGTCCCGTTGACGTCGGTGATGACGCCGCCGGCAAGCGTGACCCACACCAGATCCTGGGACGAGGTGCCCTCGATCGTGAAGGTGTCGGTACCGATGCCGCCGTCGACGATGTCGACGCCGTCGTTCACCCCCCAATAGAAGGTATCATTTCCGGAACCACCGATCGTGAAATCGTTGCCGCTGCCGCCCCGGATCGAGTCGTTGCCGGCGCCGCCATTGATGTAATCGGTGTTGGCACCACCGAGCAGCGTGTCATTGCCGCCGAGACCGTAGATGCCGTCATCGTCGGCGCCGCCGTTGAAGTTGTTGCCGCCGCTCGACCCGATCATCACGTCGTAGCCGTTGTTGGCGTTGGCCTCGAGCGGGTTGTCCACCGTGGCGGTGATCGCGTCGCCGTCGTTCGCGCTGTAGCCGGACAGCCATGGGGCCGAGCCGACGACGTTCGAATTGCTCGATAGCGAGTTGATGGTAAGATTCAACGCTCCGTTGTCGAGCGCGTTGAAGGCGAGATAGGTCGACACCGACGACACGGAGTCGGTCGCCGTCACCTTGTAGACGTACAGGCCGGCATCGTTGTTGTCCGGATTGCCGGTGAACTGGCTCCCGCTGCGCTGAATCCAGCCATCGTCGCCGGTCGAGCTGTAGACCAGGGCATAGGTGTAGGTGACCGTCCCATAGCCTCCGGAGAACAGCGAGGCAGCATTCAGGCTGATCGTGTTCGGCGAATCGGTATTCTGGGACAGCGCATACCGTCCGTCCACGCTCGTGGTGTCGACGACAGCCAGCGGCGCCGGCTCGTTGGTGCCGTTGATGGTGACGTCGATGACCTGGCTCGCGGTGCCGTCGACCGACTTCACCGTCAGCGTGTCGTGCTTGACGTCGCCGTCGTTGAGCGCCTGAACGTTGGCGGCCGAATTGTTGAGCGTGTAGCCCCACGCACCGGTCACGGCGTTGAAGGTGAAGGTGCCATAGGTGCCGGCCAGCGAGGCCGGGGTCTGGAACTGGTTCTCGCCGCTGTCGACGTCGGAGACCGTCAACGTGCCGCCGGCGGTCAGCGTGCCGTCCTCCTTCACCGTACCTGCCGCGGTGCCCGCGATCGACGCGACATCGTTAACGCCGTTCACGGTGATGGTGACGGTCTGGGTCGTGGTCCCACCATGGCCGTCGTCGATCTTCACCGTGTAGGTCTGATCGATGTGGTCGCTGGCGCGCAGCGACTGGATGTCGGCATCGTTGACGCTGAACGTCCAGTTCACCTTGTGATTGGCGTTGTCAACCGTGGCGTTGAACGAACCGTAGTAATTGCTGCCGTTCGGCGTGCTGTACGTCACGGTCTGGACGTCGCCGTCCACGTCGGTGAAGGCGATCGCGCCGGACGCCTTTTCGACGCCGGGCGTCACGCCAGCGATCTGCACCGAGATGTCGTCCAGCGAAACGTCACCGGAGCCTGTGAACTTGATCACCGTCGACGTCGAGGTCGCCGTGAACTGGTAGGAGTGCTCCGTCCAGCCGAAGTTGGAACCGCTCGTCTGCACGGTTGAGCCGTTGACGCTCAGGCTCAGGCTGCCGCCATTCAACGTGTAGTAATCGACGACATAGGTCGCGCCGACGACCGTGGTGATGGTCTGGCTCAGCGAGGTCGGGTCGTCATAGAAATAGGCCGAACCGCCATCGGTGTGGCCGCCCATCACCATCACTTCCTGGGCACCGCCGACGGTCCAGGCCGACAGCGTGTAGAAGCTGCCATTGTAGTAGAAGAACGAGTCGTTCTGGATCAGATTGCCGGTGTTCGCGGCATAGGAGGCATCCTCCGTGACGCTTCCCGCGGTGGTGCCCGATCCGAACGTCGGGGCGTGGTTCGGCACCGTGACAGTGCCGGTTTGGCTGCTGGTCACGTTCTCGCTAAAACCCTGGCCGTCGATATAGGTGATGTTGGCCGAGATCTTGTGGCCGACATCGTTGGCGCCGAGCGTATAGGTCGTCCCGGACGCACCGTTGATGACGGCACCATCCCGCAGCCAGTGATAAACGACGTTGGATGCCGCGCCGTCCGGATCGCTGCCGAGATTGGCCGTCAGCGTCTGGCCCTGGTTCGCCGTGCCCGTCACCGTCACCGTTGCGGCGCCGTCATTGACCGGCGTGATCGTCAGCGTGAAGGTGTCCGAGGCGGCATATTCGCCATCGCCGGCATACACGGTGACGTTGACCGCGCCGGCAAAGTTCACCGGCGGTGTCCCGCTGAAGGTGCCCGTCGCCGCATCGAAGTGCAGCCAGGCCGGCAGCGCACTACCGTCCTGCTGAACCGCCTCCAGCGTCAGCGGACCGTTGGTACCGTCGAAACGACCATCGATGTCCGCGAAGGTGTTCGCCGGAATGGTGAAGCTGAACGGCTGGTCCTCCGCCGAATTGTGGTCGACGATCGCGTTCTGCAGGGTCGGCGCATCATTGTTGCCGATAATCTGGATCGTCACCGTCTTGGGAGTACCGTCCTCGGTGTAGACCGTGAAGCTGTCGGTCAGCGTGGTCTGGTTTTCCTTCAGCGCCTGGATCGTCGGATTGTTGTTGTAGAGGCCGTAGGTCCACTTGCCGTCGCTGCCGATGTCGAACCAGCCATAGCCGTTGGCCGTGTTGGAAGCGGCCGCCTGCCACACGTCGTTGTGGCCGTCGACGTCGGTCGCATTGAGGTCGCCGCGGGCGATGGCATAGAGCGGGCTGCTCTGGCTGTTGCCCACGCCTCCCTCCTCCGCGATCGTGCCGGTCGAATCGCCGGTGATCACGGCCGCGTCGTTCACGCCGGTGACGGTGATCTTCAGGGTCGCGGTGTTCGACACCGCGCCCGACGGATCCTTGTCGGTGTAGGTAAAGGTATCGATCGCATTGACGCCGGCGGCCAACGCAGCGGCCTTGTCGGCGACGTAGGTGTAGGAGCCGTCGGCGTTCAAGGTCAGATGGCCGTAGGCGCCCTCGATCGAGGTACCCACACCCGTCCCCTGCGTCACGCTGCCGGTGCCGGCGACGACGCCGGACACCACGAGCGACGAGACGCCGGTGTCGGCATCGGTGTCGGCGACCGAGCCGCCCGTCGAGCCGCGGACGACGCCATTGGCCGCCGCAATGTTGATCGTGCCGTCCTCGAGCACCGCATTGGTATCGGAGTTTGCGACCGGCGGATCGTTGGCCGGGATGACCGCGATACTGACGGTCTGGGAATCGCTCAGGCTGCCGCCGCCGACATTGCCATTGTCGTTGATGGTGATCGTGACCGAGCCCGGCTGGTCGCTGTTCGGCGTGAACACGGCCGATTCCAGATAGTGGTTCAGATCGCTGATCTTGAACCCGCTCATGGTGAGCGTGTGGCTGGCGTCGAAGACGCCGAGCGACGGGATCGAGATCGTGCCGCCAACGATGTCCAACCTCACGAACGCGACGACATCGCCGTCCGCGTCCGAGAAAGTGATCGCGTTCGCGCCGCTGAAAGCGAACGCCACACCCTGATTGGCGGTCACCTGCGTCGGGGCATGGACCTCGGGCGCATCGTTCACCGGGGTCACGTTGATCGTCAGCGTGCCGGTGTCCGTCTGCCCGGCCGCATCGCGCACGGTGTAGTCGATAGTATCGGCGCCGTAGAAGTCGGCCTTCGGCTTGTAGACATAGGTGCCGTCGGCGTTGAAGTGGATCGTGCCGCCCTTGGCCGTCGTGAAGTCGCCCGCGACCACGCTCAAGGTGTCGCCGGTGTCCGGATCGCGGTCGTTGTGCAGGACGCCCTGCACCGGGTTGGACACGGTCAACGTCGCATCTTCGGTCGCCGTCGCCGCGTCATCGCCGGCAATCGGAGCATCCTCGATCGGGTTGATATTGATCGTGATCGTCTGCGTCGCGCTCAAGTCGCCGCCGCTGCCGATATTACCGTTGTCGTTGATGGTGATCGTGACCGATCCCGCCACGTCATTGTTGGCGGCCGGCGTGAATACGGCGGACGCGAGATAGTTGTTCAGATCGCTGATCTTGAACCCGCTCATCGTGAGCGTGTGGCTGGCGTCGAAGACGCCGAGAGACGGGATCGAGAGCGTCCCGCCGACGATGTCCAACCTCACGAACGCAACGACATCGCCGTCTGCGTCGGAGAAGTTGAACGCGTTGGCGCCGGTGAACTGGAACGACGTGTCCTCGTTCGTGGTCACCTGCGTCGGCGCGTGGATCTCGGGCGCGTCATTGACCGGAGTAACGGTGACGTCGATGGTCTGCAGATCAGTGATCGCCACGTCCC
The DNA here is from genome assembly GCF_032381435.1 of Bradyrhizobium sp. SZCCHNR1002. Classification (NCBI taxonomy): domain Bacteria; kingdom Pseudomonadati; phylum Pseudomonadota; class Alphaproteobacteria; order Hyphomicrobiales; family Nitrobacteraceae; genus Bradyrhizobium; species Bradyrhizobium sp. SZCCHNR1002. Next base: position 144,513 of record NZ_JAUHIS010000011.1, on the reverse strand, counting down.
TGTGAACCTGGCCGTCCGACAGCGTCGCCTGGTCGGTGACCTCCACGGAGACCGACAGCGTGAAGGTGCCGTTGTAGTTTGCCGGCGGCGTCACCTTGAGCGGCTGGCTGTTGAAGTTGACGATCGCGGTCTGGTCGTCGATCACCCATTTGCCGGCATCAGCACCGGTGCCGGCATGGCCGACCGAGAAGGTCGCACCGTCCGGATATCCCGTGATCAGCATCCGCAGGTTTTCGGAGCCGTCGTGATCGCTGACCCCGGCCGTCATCACCTTGAGGGCGACCGCGCTGTCCTCGGCGCCCGTGGCCGGCCCGACCTCGAAGAAGCCTATTGTCGGCGAATCCGCCTTCGGCGCAACATCGACCGTGACATGCGCGGTCGCGGTGCCGCCATCGCCATCGCTGATCGTGTAGTCGAAGCCGGCGACGCCGGAGAAGTTCCTGTCCGGCGTGAACAGCGGATTGCCGTTGTTCAGCGAAACCGTGCCGTGCGTGGCATTGCCGACGCCGGTGACGGTAAGCGTGTCGTTGTCGACGTCGGTGTCGTTGTTGAGCAGATTCAACAGCGCGTTGATCGTGAGCGGGGAATCTTCCGACGCATCCACCTTGTCGTCATGCGCGACCGGCGGGGTGTTGAAGATGCCCGTCAGGGTGCGCGTGCCGTCGGTGAACGTGAAGCTTTCGTAGTTTGTGAAGGTGTCGGTCAGGCCGCCATGGGTGACCTGCACGCCGATCAGCGTCACACCATCCGAGCCGAACACCTTGGTGTAGGTCGCGTCGGCGAGCTTGAAGCCGAACTTCACGGTGTCGCTATCGGAGCCGCCGTCCGAGACCACGCTGGTGTTGCCGGCGAACCGGGTCAGGTCGAGCGTGTCGTTGCCGGAGCCGCCGTTGAACACGATGGTCGAGGGCGAAATCGCGGTGCCGCTGACATCGGTGATCGTCACCGTATCGCTGGCGCCGCCGCCGGTGATGGTGACGCGCTCGATCTCGTCGGCGCGGATGGTCGCACCGTTCGGGCCGTCATAGCGCACCAGGATGTCGGTGGCGTTGCTCGCCGCTGCGTCATTCAGCGTCGGATCGATGGCCGTACCGGACGAGGTCTTGCCGATGGTGAAGTTCCGCGCATTCGCATCGCCAGAGATCGCGAGCACGTCGTAGTCCGGGAAGGCTGAGCCGGACTCCGAGCCGCCATCGACGACGTCGTCGCCGTCACCGACCGTGTGGAGGAAGGTGTCGTTGCCGGACCCGCCGAACAGCTGGTCCGCAGCTGCCCCGCCCTTGATGACGTCGTTCCCCGCACCGCCGAACAGCTTGTCGACCCCGCTGCCGCCGACCAGGATGTCGTCGCCGCCGGAGCCGTGCGCCTCGGTCACGCCGCCGAGCTTGTCGATGCCGACCACCTTGTCGGTCACCGAGGCACGGTCGGTCACGCTGTGAGCCCCGACGGTCTCGCCGAGGATCGTTGCCGAGCTGTCGCCGAGATTGATGAACACCGGCGAGTTCGCCGCATCGTAGCGCGTCGTCGTCACCGTGCCGGCGGCATCGACCCGGACCGTGAAATTGTTGGCGAAGACGTCGTGATCCCGGTCCTCCACTTCGAAGGCGAAGTTGAGGTCGAGATACTGGTCGGCTGCGCTCGCCGTTCCGATCGGAGCCGGATGATCGAGCGGCTGCAGCAGGGTGAAATTGTAGGAGCCGCTGCCGGCCTCCGACAGCGTCACCGTGAACACGGCGGCGTCAGCGGCATTGCCGGTGACCTGGCCATTCTGGCCGATATAGTCGCTGCCGCTCATGCGATAGGCGGTCAGCGTGGTGTGATCCGCCGAGAGCACGTAGCTCAGCCCGAAGCCGAGCGAGGTCAGCCCCGACATCTGGTGATGAGCGGCGTCGTAGACGCGCACCGGTGAGGCGCCGGGGAACGTCACCGACGGGCCCGAGCTGTCACCGTCGGCGCCATAGGTGATCTGCAGATCGACCGCGCCCGTCGAAACGCTGCCGGCCGCCTCCGAGATGCCGACCGTCTCGACGTCCTGCGACTGCGCGCTGTCGTCGTTGACGGTGATGATGATCTGGCCGTGCAGCGCAAGCGAGTCGCCGTCGGAATCGACGGCGGTCACGGCCGTCGACATGTCGAGCGTCAGCGCGTTGTCATGGCCGGTGCCGACGTGGTCGAGCGCACCCTTCAGGCGGAACGAATATTGGCCGGTGTTGGCGTCGACCTGGAATTCGAAGATCGTCACGCTGCCGGCCTTCGCCACCAGCATGTTGTTGGCGGTATCGATGCTGTACGTCAGCGCCACGCCGCCCGAGGTCAGCGACAGCAGCTCAGGCGCGAGGTTGGTCTTCTCGACCGTGTAGGTGCCGGGCTTGTCGGCGCCGAACGACACCAGCGAGGTCAGATTACCCGTATAGTAGGAATCGTTACCATTGGCATCGCCGTTGAGGTCGCCGCCATGCAAGCCGCCGTTAGCGACGGTCACCGTTCCGTTCGGCAGCTCGCTCTCATAGACGGCAACAGACTGCACGGTCGCGGTCGCCACTGGGCTGTCGTCGTTGACCGTGACGGCGAAGGACGAGCTGGTGCTGTCGCCATCGGCATCGGTGGCGGTGAAGCCGAAGGTCAGCTTGATGTCGTTCTCGCTCTGGCCCGCCGGATGATCGACATGCTTCAGCAGCGTGAAGCTGTAGCTGCCCGAACCGGAATCATCGAGGCTGACCTTGAAGACCTGGTTGGAGGCCGCCGGCGCGGTGTTGGCACTAACCGGATTGGAGCCGGTGTAGCCGTAGAGGGTGTTGCCGACCACCCAGTACTTGACCTGCTCGCCATTGACCTTGAGCAGGCCTGCATCCGACGACGCGTTCGCGCCGTTGGTGAAGCCGGAGAAGGCAACGGCGCGATTGGCCGAGCCGCTGTTGTTGTCGTCGGCGCCCCAGGAGATCGCCAGCGAGCCTGTTGCGGCGATATTGGCGCCGGCGACGTCGCCGGTTGCCGCTGCCGTGTTGCCGCCGGACAGACCGTCCTCATCGACGGTGCCAGCCACCGGCGTACCGATCGCCGGACGGCCGTTGTCGTCATTGATGGTGACGGTGAAGTTGCCTGTGGCTGAATCGCCGTCGGCGTCGGTCGCGGTGAAGCCGAGCTTCAGCGCGAGCGCGTTGGTCTGGCCGGAGCCGATGTGATCGACATTGTCCAGGAGCTCGAAAGTGTAGTTCCCCGAGCCGTTGTCGGACAGGGTGACGTGGAACACCTTGCGGTCGCTCAGGCTCAGCGAGCCGCCATTGTCATTGGCGACGCCCCAGATCTCCGTATCCGAGACGCGGATGAACTGCACGGTCATGCCGTTCGAGGTCAGCGCCGGGCTCCCCGAGCCGGTCGTGCGCACGATGTCGCCGCTGTCGATCGTCGGATCGAACGCGATGGCGCGGTTGGCCGTGCCCGCATTGCCGTCGTCGGCGCCCCAGTTGATGTTGAGCGCGACATTCGACGCCGTTTGCGTCTCGAACGCCTCCGCACCCGCGGCACCCGTGGTATTCTCGGTCAGCGTCGCGCCGCTCGGCGTCCCCACCACCGGCACATCGTCCTTCACCGAAACGGTGAAGCTGTTGCTCGACGTGTCGCCGTCGCCGTCGGTCGCCGTGAAGCTGAAAGAGAGATTGACGAGGTTCTCGCCGGAGCCGGCGGGATGATCGATGTTGCCGAGCAGCTTGAAGCTGTAGGAGCCGTCGTTCTGATCGCTCAGTGACACTTCGAACACACGGGTGCCGTGAGCAAGATCGGTGCCGGTGTAGCCGACCAGCACGCCGTTCTCGAAGGCATATTTGACGGTCTGTCCGTCCGAGGTCAGCGTCAGATTGCGGCCGGAGCTGTCCTCCGCGTCGACGTTGGCGCTGGCGCTCGAATAGCGGAATGAGACCGACCGGTCGCCGAGGCCGCCGCCGGCCGTCTTGTTGTTGTCATCGCTGCCCCAGCTGATGTTGAGATCGCCGTTGACGGTCGTCGATTCCTTGGAGGAATCGGTGCCGTTCGACAGATCGTCCTCGTCGACGGTCCGGGAGTCGCCGGCCGCCGCGACCGGCGCAGTGTCGATCACGTTGACCTTGAAGGTGCTCGTGACGCCGTCGCCGTCGGAATCCGTCGCCTTGAAGCCGAAGGTCAGCGGCAGGCCGTCGTCGTTCGCGCCCGAAGCCGGGTGATCGAGGTTGTCGTAAAGCGTGAACTTGTAGCTGCCGTCGCCGCTATCGGACAGCTGGATGGTGAAGATCGTACGGTTGTCGGCGCTGACGGCCGTCAGCAGCGTGCCGTCGCTGGACACCGTGTAGCTGATTGCCGAACCGTCGGAGGTGAGGCCTGTTGCACCGGCGGCGGTGGTGAACACCACCGACCGGTTGTGGCCGACGCCGCTGTTGTTGTCGTCGGCGCCCCAGGAGATGTCGAGATCACCGGTCTGCACCGTCGAGTTCGACGCATCGGGATGGCTGGTGTCGTAGCTGGTCGTCGGCAGGCTTGCTTCGCTGACGGTCTCGTCGTCGGCGCAGCCGATCGTCGGCACATCGTCGTTGACCTGCACCGTGAAGCTGCTGGTGGCGCTGTCGCCGTCGGAATCGGTCGCCTTGAAGCCGAAGTTCAGCGCTCGGCTGTCGCTGCCCGCGCCGTTGTGGTCGATGTTGTCGAGCAGCGTGAACTTGTAGCTGCCATCGCCGTCGTCGCTCAGCGTGACGGTGAAGACCGTGCGATGGTCGGTGGTGACGGCGGTGAGCGTGGTGCCGTCGGCCGAGATCACGTAGCTGACCGCATAGCCATTCGAGGTCAGGCCATCCGGTGCGGTCGTGTTGAAGAACGCCACCGAGCGGTTGTTGGTCGCGCCGGAGTCGTTGTCGTCGGCTCCCCAGGAGATGGCGAGCCCGCCGGTCTGGACGGTCGAATATGGCGAATCCGGGAAGGCGACATCGTAGAGATCGGTCGGCAGGTTGGATTCGCTGACCGTCTCATTGTCGGCATGCCCGATCGTCGGGACATCGTCGACGACGGTGACGGTGAAGGTGCTGCTGCTCGAGTCGCCGTCGGAATCGGTCGCGGTATAGTCGAACGTCAGCTTGACGACGTTGCTGCCCTGCCCGGCCGGATGATCGAGATTGCCGAGCAGCTTGAAGGTGTAGGTGCCGGTGCCGTCGTCATCCAGCGAGACCTCGAACACGCGCTGGCCGAAGGCCAGGTTGCTGCCGGTGTAGCCGACCAGCACGCCATGATCGAAGGCGTATTTCACGGTCTGGCCGTCCGACGTCAGGCCGCTGAGCGCAACATCGTTGCCGTTGGTCACATGGACATCGGCCGCGGCATTGGACGTGTTGGCGAAACTGACCGATCGATCGGCCGCGCCGCGGTCGTTGTTGTCGGCACCCCAATTGATGTTGAGCGCGCCGGTGACCTGCGGATCGCTGCCGCCGCCATGCCCATCGCCGTGGTGCTCGTCATCGTCATGTCCGCCGAAGTCGCAATCGCCGCCGGCGTTGAGAGCGGCCTCGCTGATGCTCTTGGCAGTGCCGGCCTGCGCCACCGAGCTGTCGTCGTTGACGCTGACCTTGAACGTGCCGCTGACCTGGTCACCGTCGGAATCGGTGACGACGTACTTCAGCGTCAGCCCGATGTTGTCCTCGGTATTCGGAACGGGGTGGTCGAGATTGTCCAGCAGCGTGAAGGTGTAGGAGCCGGAATCCACGTCGGACAGCTTGACCGTGAAGACAGCGGCGTTGGCCTTGCTGTTGGTCCAGTTGCCGTTGCCGTCGATATAGTGCTGGCCGTCGAAGCGGTAGGCCGTGATCAGCGTGCCGCCTTCGCTGACGGCGTAGGTCAGCGCAATGCCGTTCGAGGTCAGATGCTGACCTGCGAGCGTGGTGGTGGCGTCAGACGCGAAGGTGACCGCGCGATCGCCCGCGACCGGCGAGGCGCCGGTGATCCCGACATTGCCGAGATTGTTGGCACTGTCGGCACCCCAGAAGATGCCGAGATTTCCAGTCGCGACCGTGTTCTGGCCGGGCACGTCGTTCGGACCGCCGGCGATGCCGGTCGCCAGTCCGTCCTCGTCGACCACACCGGTCGCGATCTCCCGGTTCAGCACCGGCGCGTCGTCATTGACCTTCACGGTGAAGGTGTCGGTGACCGCGTCTCCGTCGGAATCGGTGGCGACGAAGCCCAGCGTCAGCGTGACGTCGTCCTCGGTGTTGCGGACGGGATGATCGATATTGTCGATCAGGGTGAAGGTGTAGGCCCCCTGCCCTTGATCGGACAGCGACACCGTGAACACCGCGGCGCTCGCCGGATCGTCCGTCGGCTTGCCATTCGCGTCGACATAGGTCTCGTGTGCGGCATCGTAGCGATAGGCCGACAGCAGCGTTCCGTTCTCGGACACGACATAGGTCAGCCCAAAGCCATTCGACGTCAGATTCTTGGCGTCGAGCGTCGCGATCACGTCCGCGGCAAAGGTGACGGCGCGATCGCCGTTGACCGGCGAACCGCTGATGCCGCCGTCGACCTTGCCGTTGGCGCTGTCGGCACCCCACTGGATGCCGAGGAAATCAGTCACGGTCAGATTGACGCCGGCGGCATCCTTGCCGTCCGCATAGGAATTGCCGGGATTGCCGAGCCCGTCCTCGTCGACCACCGAATAGGAGACGCGCTCGCCGAAGGTCGGCGCGTCGTCGTTGACGTCGACAGTGAAGCTGCCGGTGATCGCATCACCGTCGGAATCGGTGGCGACGAAGCCGAGATTGAGGGTGATGTCGTCCTCGGTGCCATGCACCGGATGATCGAGATTGCCGGTCAGCTCGAACGTGTAGGAGCCGGCGTCCTTGTCGGACAGCGAGACCGTGAACACCGCGGCGCCGGCCTGCTCCGTCGGCTTGCCGTCGGCGCCGATATAGGTTTCGTTCGCCGCGTCGTAACGATAGGCGGTCAGCACCGTGCCGTTCGACGACACCTCGTAGTGCAGCACGAAGCCGTCCGAGGTGAGGTTCTGGGTCTCGAGCGAGGCCACCACGTTCGCGGCGAAAGTGACGGCGCGATCGCCGTTGACGGGGGAGCCGTTGATGCCGCCATCCACATTGCCGTTGGCGCTATCAGCGCCCCAGACGATGCCGAGCGTGCCGGTCGCCGTCAGTTCGGCGCCGGCCGCATCGCCGCCATCCTCATAGCTGTTGCCGTCATTGCCGAGGCCATCCTCGTCGACGACCGTGTGGCTCGGCTTGCCGTCGAGCACAGGCGCGTCGTCATTGACCTCGACGACGAAGCTGCCGTTGATCGCATCCCCGTCGGAGTCGGTGGCGGTGTAGCTGAAGAACAGCGCCTGATTGTCTTCGCTGCCATGGACCGGATGATCGAGGTTGCCGGTCAGCGTGAAAGTGTAGGACCCGGCATTCTGGTCCGATAGCGACACGGTGAATACCGCGGCGCCGGCGAGATCCTCCGTCGGCTGGCCGTTGGCGTCGATGTAGTGCTCGCCGTCAAACCGGTACGCGGTCAGCAGCGTGCCGTTCTCGGTCACAGCATAGGTCAGCGCAACGCCGTTCGACGTCAGCCCGAGCTCGGCGAGCGAGGGGATCGCCATGGAATCGAAAGTGACGGCACGGTCGCCGTTGACCGGCGAGCCGTCGATGCCGCCATCGACATGGCTGTTGGCGCCGTCAGCCCCCCAGAGGATGCCGAGCGACTTGGTCACCGTCAGATCGGCACCGGCCGCGTCGTTGCCCTCCACATAGCTGTCGCCGACATTGCCGAGGCCATCCTCGTCGACCTGGCCGGAGCTCTGCTCCGCACCGATGACGGGCGCGTCGTCGTTGATCTTGACCGTGAAGGTGTCGGTGATCGCGTCGCCGTCGGAATCGGTGGCAACGAAGCCGAGATGCAGCGTCAGATCATCTTCGCTGCCATGCTGCGGATGATCGAGATTGGCCGACAGCGTGAAGGTGTAGGAGCCGTAGCCCTGATCGGACAGCGACACCGTGAACGCCAGCGTGCCCGAGCCCCCTTCACTGCCCTCGCCGAGAGCGTCGGCGCGATAGGCGGTCAGCGTGGTGCCGTCCGCCGACAGCTCGTAGCGCAGCGCGAAGCCGTCCGAGGTCAGATTCTGCGCCTCGAGCGTCGCGACGACGTCGGGCGCGAAGGTGACGGCGCGGTCGCCGTTGACGGACGCGCCGGTGATACCGCCGTCGACATGGCTGTTGGCGCTGTCGGCGCCCCAGCGGATGCCGAGCGTGTCGGTCACGGTCAGGTCTTCGCCGTAAGCGTCGGTGCCGCCCTTGTAGCTGTCTCCGGAATTGCCGAGGCCGTCCTCGTCGACCACCGAATAGCTCGGCCTCTCGCCGAAGACAGGCGCGTCGTCGTTGACCTTCACCGTGAAGGTGTCGGTGATCTGGTCGCCGTCGGAATCGGTGGCAACGAAGCCGAGATCGAGCGTGATGTCGTCTTCGGCGCCATGCTCGGGATGATCGAGATTGCCCGACAGCGCGAAGGTGTAGGAGCCGCGGTCCACGTCGGACAGCGACACCGTGAACACCACGGCGCCCGAAAGCCCCTCGCTCCCCTCGACGTTCAGCGGCTTGCCGTCGGCGCCGACATAGGTTTCGTGTTCGGCATCGTAGCGATAGGCGGTCAGCACCGTGCCGTTTGACGACAGCTCGTAGCGCAGCGTGAAGCCGTCGGAGGTGAGATTCTGCGCCTCGAGCGTCGACACCACGTCCGCAGAGAAGGTGACGGCGCGGTCGCCGTTGACCGGCGCACCGTCGATGCCGCCGTCGACGTTGATGTTCGCATCGTCGGAGCCCCAGCGGATTCCGAGCGTCTCGGTGACCGTGAGGTCCTCGCCATCGGCATCGCCGCTCTTGATGACGGCGAGCTTGAAGCTGTCGCCCTCGCCGCCCTCCTCGCCTCCGGAATGGTAGCTGTCGCCGGGATTGCCGAGGCCGTCCTCATCGACGACCGAGTAGCTCGGCCGCTCGCCGAAGCTCGGGCCGTCGTCGCCGATATTGACCGTGAAGGCGCTGTCGACCGGGTCGCCGTCGGCGTCGGTCGCGACCACATTGAACGTCAGCGGCTGCGACGCGCCATTGGCGCCGTTGTGGTCGATGTTGTCGGACAGCGTGAAGGTGTAGCTGCCGGATCCCGTGTCGGACAGCGTGACCGTGAAGATGGTGCGCTCGCCCTCACCGCTGCCGGCGGTGGCGATGATTTCGGTGCCGTCGGCCGAGAGGCTGTACGAAATGGCCTCGCCGTTGGAGGTCAGACCGAGCGCCTGAAGCGTCGCGATCTCGGACGACGCGAACACCAGCGAGCGGTCGCCGTCGACCACCGTGCCGGTCGAACCGCCGTCGACCTTGTTGTTGCCGCTGTCGGCGCCCCAGGAGATGCCGAGGTCTACCGTCTCGGTGGTCTGGACGAATCCGCCTTCGCCGTTGGTCTGCTCGGCCAGTGCCGTGGTCTCAACGGTCGACGCGACCGGAGAATCGTCGTTCACGCCGATCACGATCGTCACCGGCGCCGTGTCGCCGCTGCCATCGATCGCGATGACGTCGACGGTGAGGTTCAGCGTGTCTTCGGTCCCGAACACCGGATGGTCGAGCGGGCGCAGCAGCGTAACGGTATAGGTCCCCGCGATCGTCGAATTGGCGTCGAGCGTGATGGTGAAGACCTGGTTGGCCGCGATCGACGGATCGCTGCCGATATAGCCGATCAGCTCCGGCTGGCCGTTGATGGTGGTGATCGCAAAATGCACCTCCTCGCCGCCGGATGTCAGCCCCGCCAGCCCCGGCTGCGAGGCCGCAAACGCGAAGGCGCGGCCGATCACGTCGGTGCCGAAATCGACGTTCAGCGAGCCGGTGAAGCTCGTGGCTACGCCACCGACGTCGCCGTTGCCGCCGGGCTGCCCCTCGGACAAGCCATCTTCGTTCAGCAGCGCGGGTTGGACGCCGCCGGGGATCGGCGTCGGGTTCGGCGTGGTCGGAGTGTCGCCGAAATTGGTCCCGGTGGACTCGCCGGCCAACAGAGCCAGCGGCGTGCCGCCCGTCAGCTGGTCGATGGTGAAGGCGCCGAAATTGGCGCCGGCAGGCACGCCCGGCGCACCCGCCGTTCCGGCCGCCGGCAACACCGATTGGTCGGTCGTGATCGGAAACAACTCAGCGAACTGATCGCCGTTGATGATTCGGTCAGGGCCGACTTCGAAGCTGACGTCCTTCAGCGGCGCGCCGTTGTTGTCGAAGACAGGCTCGATCGCCACCGTCGACTGATTGTCGAACAGAATGATCAGGCGGCTACCGATCTTGACGAATGTCAGCCGCTCGCTGGCGATCTCGCTGAGATCGATCTGGTTCTGGCCGTTCAGCTGGACCGTAACGGACTGGCTGCCCTGCGGCTTGCCAATCTTGATGTGCTTTGCAGAGGCGCTGGTGGGCTGCGAGGACGTGCCGGTCAACTGGGCCAGCAAGACAGGAGCGTTCATGCGCCAAAATCTCCAAAGTCGGGGCGCCTTGGTGGCGCTCCCATTTCTGCGATTAAACTATTATTAAAGTTTAATTCGGGTCAATATTACCAGCGTCTCTTAACCGGACTTTAGGGACTTTGGGTAAATGCAGTCAAGTGCAGCCGCGTTTACCAAGGTCAACGGGCCGGCGGAAATGCTTGGGGACTGCGGGACGTCCGGGATCGGACTCAAGAATAGAACGGGTCTATTCTATTAATCTGGGCCGGGCTCTCAGGTATTCGGGCCGGCTATACTTGTCGAAGGGCACGGCGCGCGGCGCGCGAATAAGGCAGGAACGCCTCAAAATCGACGAAATGGAACCGCCTCCCGCGAATTATTTGCGGGAGACGGGGGTTATTCTTCTGAAAGATTGAAAAAGACCGGAGCGGTCAGATCCGGCTGACGACGCAGGGGATCGGCTCGTACTTGCGCAGGTACAACATCGCCTGGTCATTGATGCCGTCGAGCCACACACCGCGGCCCGCATAGCGGTAGCCATTGCCCATTGGGATCAGACGAACAGGGATGGCGTGATGCGCGCTGAGACGCAGCTCGCCTGTGACGATTTGCCCGGGCGCGAGCACGGGACGAGAACGCAGCACATAGTTGCCGCCGTTGTCGCAAGAGATCGCGAACGCTGCGCCGGGCAACATGAGATCATGCGCCGCTGCGCTGCCGACAGACCCACCGACCGCCGCGAGGGCCAACGCCCCGTACATCATGACCTGCTTGATCTTCACTGCAATCCTCCGCTCGCCAGCTTCCCGCGCGCATTAAGACCGCAAATCGCCGCGACGACAAGTCGTCGTGGCGACGCAAGTCAAAGCAGCAGCGGGGCGCCCGGCTGCCAGCCGCCGCCGGTCTCCGCCTCGGCCGCCGGCGCGAGATCGCTCTCGCTCTCGTGGTGCAGGCGTTCTGCATAGGGCGCCGCGAACAGGCTGACGCCGCGCTGGTCGATCGCAAACAGCGGCATGAAGGATTGGAGATCACGACCTTCCATCAGCGTGGCCCGCCGATTGTCGAGGACGAGCCATTTGGAGTCGATTCGCACGGCGAGAACCGCGTGATCCTGCCGCACGGCGAGGTCACGCACCAAAAGCAGCCGCAGATCGGATTCGGGCGTGCCTGCCGCCAGCAACAAGGCGTATTTGGCGATCGCGTAGTCCTCGCAGTCGCCGAGCCCGCTCCGCAGGGTCTGCAGTGGCGCGCTCCAGACGTCCGGCAGGCCGTGCTGCTGATCGTCGCTGACATAACGCACGGCCTGATTGACGCCGCGATTGACGATTTCCGCGCGCGCCCGCTCGTCGCCGGCCGCCACAGCCGAACGCTTGAGCGCGATGAAGATGCGCTCCGACGCCGAGCATCGCGCATCATCGGCATTGCAGCGCTCGATCGACAGCCGCTCGCTGCTCATCGCGCCCTGGATTCCCCGCCATTTGATCCACAGCAGGCCCTCGGGCGCGCGGAACGTCATCAGCCCGAACGGCTCGTCGCTGGGCGCCGGGACCGCAGGCCCCTGTGGCGCATCGCTGCCGATTCCAGCGTGCACAGCGGTGCCGGTGGATGCGACCTCGATCGGGCCTGAAGCGGCGCGGCGCAGGCCATCATGCTTGGCGAGCACGGCATTGATGGTGAAGAAACGAACGGGCGGCGGCACCGACAATGCACTATCAGCATTGTCCCGCTGGGATCTGCGGCTCGACGTCTCGGCGAAGGCGGCCCCAGCGCAACCGGCCGCCACCGAGAAGGCAAGCGCAAGCCCCAGCGCACGCGGGATTCCCCGCGGCCGATCGATCCGCAACATCACTGACGCCCCGTATGCTCCGGGGCATCGGCCGACATCATCGTGTCGGTCCCCGTCCCGGTTGTTATGGGATCAGGGATAGAGCCGGCGCCGCTTCGGGCCGGTTAAGGCGCGGTCAAACCCGCGGCCAAGCTGGCAACGCAACTAATCGCAGCCCACCGGATCGCGTTGCATTTGATCGATTCAGGGTTTGGTAACGCTGCGCGTCCCGGCTGCTGCCTCGATCGGCGCAGCGTACATCCGGGATCGCATGAGCCTTCCAGGAGAAGCCAGCCGCGCTTGCGCTCACCCGAGCGAGGTGCTGCGCGCTCAGCGCTCGCGCAGGGCCTCGTCGCGCAGCATGCGGGCGGGCCTGACCAGATAGTCCAGCACGGACTTCTTGCCGGTGAGGATCTCGACGGTCGCCACCATGCCGGGGATGATCGGGAGCGGCTGCTCGGCCGTCCCGAGGTGGTTCTTCTCGGTGCGAACCATCACGCGATAGAAGGTCTCGCCGCGCTCGTTCTTGTCGCCCTTTTCGTCGGTGATGGTGTCGGCGCTGATCCGCTCGACGCGGCCGTGCAGCGAGCCGTACACTGAGGAATCATAGGCGCTGAGCTTGACCACCGCCTCGTGGTTCGGACGGATGAAGGCAATGTCCTGCGGACGGATGCGGCCCTCGACCAGCAGCGTATCGTCGAGCGGAGTGATCTCCATCAGGCTGGCGCCGGGCGCGACGACCGCGCCGATGGTGGTGACGTTGAGCCGGTTGACGATGCCTCGCACGGGCGAACGCAGCTCGGTGCGCCGAACGCGGTCCTGAGCCGACTTGATGTTCTCGTCGAGCACGGCGAGATCGCCGCGGGACTTGGCGAGATCGTCCTCGGCCTGGGCCCGAAAGGCGGTGACGATGTTGAGCCGGCGCGCGCGCGCCTCCTGCACGGCGGACTCGGTCTTCACGATGCTCGCCTGCACGACCGCGAGCTGCCCGCGCATGTCGGTGGCCTGGCGATCGGCGCGCAGCATCTCGATTTCAGGCACCACCTTCTGCTCGTAGAGCTTGCGGGTCAGCCCCAGTTCGCGATTGAGCAGCGCCAGCGTCTCCGAGAACCGCTTCTCGCTCGCCCGGAGCTCGTCGATCTCCTTGCTCTTTTGCTGCTCCTGCTGCTGCACGACGTCGACGTCCTGCGCCAGCTTGCGGGCATGGGCGTCGAACACCGCGCGCTCGCTCTGCACCGCGCGCGGCGCATCGGCGACGAGTTCGTCGGGAAATTCGACCTTGCTGCGGCCTTCGGTCTCCGCCGCCAGCCGGATCACCCGCGCCGCCATCGCGCCACGGCGCTCGCGAATCTCGCCGAACTGAGAGGCAAACGTCGTGTCCTCGATGCGCGCCAGCGGCTGATCCTTCTCGACGATCGCGCCTTCCTGCACCAGGAGATCGGCGATGATGCCGCCCTCCAGCGATTGCACCACCTGGGTCTGTCTGGACGGCACCACCTTGCCATTGCCGCGCTTGACCTCGTCGAGCACGGCGAAATGCGCCCAGATCAGGAAGGTGAAGAACAGGCCCAGCGAGGCGAACAGCAGCATGCGCGCCGTCTTCGGCGTGCGCAATTCGACCGCCGCGCGGATGTCGTTGGAGAATGCGAAATCACTCTGCGCCATGTCACCTCGTCCCTTGGACCGGCTTCACGGCGGGGCTCGCGGCCGGCGCCGCTGCGGGCGGCTGCGGACGCAGCATGGTGAGGATCTGCGCGGTCGGACCGTCGGCGACGATCTTGCCGGAATCGAACACCAGGATGCGATCGACCAGCGACAACAGCGAGGGCCGGTGGGTCGAGACGATGATGGACATCTCGCCGGCCCTGTCGCCCTTGGCCAGGACCTTCAGCCGCTCGAGGAATTCGCCCTCGCTGCGCACGTCGAAATGCGCGGTCGGCTCGTCGAGGAACAGCACGCGCGGCTTGCGGATCAGGACGCGGGCGAGCCCGATCGCCTGCTTCTGTCCGCCCGACAGGCTGCGGCCGCCCTCGGCGATCATCATCTCGTAGCCCTGCGGATGGCCGGCGATGAAGGTCTCGACACCGGCGAGCCGCGCCGCTTCCAGCACCTCCTCGTCGGTCGCGGCCGGACGGCCGAGCGTGATGTTGTCGCGCAGCTTGCCGTAGAACAGGTCGGTGTCCTGCAGCACGAAGCCGATGCCGGCGCGCAAATCCGCCGGGTCGTATTGCGCGATGTCGATGCCGTCGATCAGGATGCTGCCTTCAGTCGGCGGATAGAACGCGGTGGCGAGGCGGCCGACCGTCGTCTTGCCCGAGCCGACGCGCCCGATGATGCCGATCTTCTCGCCCGGCTTGATGTCGAAGGAGACGTTGTCGAGCGCCTTGGCCTGGCTTCCCGGATAGGCGAAGCTGACATTCTTGAACTGAATCCGGCCCTGCTTGATCTCGCGCGCGACATAGATCTTCTCCGGCGGGCGCTCACGATCGAGCGACATCAGCCGGTCGATCGAACGCAACGCCGATGTCGTCTGGGTGAAACGCGTCATCAGGCCCGCGATGCCGGCGATCGGACCGAGCACGCGGCCGGACAGCATGTTGGCCGCGACCAGCGCGCCGACCGAGAGCTTGCCGTCGAGGATCAGGAACACGCCGACCACCACCAGCAGCAGGCTGCAGAACTGGCTGGCGACGCTCGCCGCGGTCATCGCCATCGACGCCCAGAACTGCACGTCCTCGCTGGAGCGCGCCTGCGCCGCCACCGAGCGCTCCCACACCGTCTGCACCCGGCTCTCGCCGGCCACCGCGCGGACCGTCTCCATCCCGTTCAGCGATTCCACCAGGATGCCGTGCCGGGCCGCCGATTGCGCCTGCATCTTGCGCATCGCGCGATCGAGCGGGCGCTGGATCAACAGCCCGACTGCGATCATGACGGGCAGCATCAGCAGCGGAATCCAGGCGACGGGACCGGCAATGATGAACAGCACGATGATGAACACGACGGCGAAGAGCATGTCCGTCGCCGACACCACGGTGCCCGAGGTGAAGAACTCGCGCACCGAATCGAAATCGCGAAGCTGGTTGGCGAGGATGCCGACCGAGGGCGGCCGCTTGTCCATCTTCAGCGCCATGACGTGCTCGAAGATGTTGGCGGCGAGCACCACGTCGATCTTCTTGCCGGTCATGTCGATGATGCGGCTTCGGACCACCTTGAGCAGGAAGTCGAATCCGATCGCCAGCGCCAGCCCGACGCCGAGCGCAACGAGCGACGGGATGGCGCCGTTCGGAATGACACGGTCGTAGACGCTCATCGTGAACAAGGGCGCCGCCAGCGCCAGGATGTTGACGATGAAGGCTGCGATCGCGACATGGCTGTAATTGGCGCCGAAGCGGCTGACGACGGACCAGAACCAGTGCGTCTTCGGCAGCTCGCCCGCCGCATCGACACGGGCATCGGCGATCGCAGCCGGCCGCACCAGATAGGCAAAGCCGACATATTGCGCCGCGACCGTCTCGATGCGCTCGATCGCCGGCGCTTCGCGGTGCGATGGATCGACGATGGTGAGACGGCCGGCCGCCTCGTCGATCGTCAGCAGGATGCGCGTGGTGCCGTCGTGAAACATCAGCACGCAGGGCAGCACCAGCGCGGGAATCTCGCTCAGCGGTCGTTCGACCAGTTGCGCCTCGAGCCCTGCCCGGCGCGCGGCCCGATCATACAGGCCGATGCTGAGCATGCCGCTTTCCAGCGGCAGACCCGACAAGAGCGCGCTGCGACTGAGAGCGCGGCCATGATGAGCTGCAAGGTAGAGCAGACTGTCGCTGAGCGGATCGGATGCCGGGGGGGCCGCGCTCGCCTGTGGCAGCACGGGCGCCTCTTCCAGCTCGAACCTGGTCGGACGAATATTCAACGATGCCTCGGAAATCCAGCGGGCCAACCAGGCAACACGGGGCTGCACCCAGCGCATTCTGCTAATGATTTTCGTTTAGCCCAATTCTGTGGCCGGGACCCGTGTTTTTCGGGGTCTTTGCCGGTAGCAGGGTGACAATATCGTCGCAGAGTAAATGCGAAAAAGCTGGCGCGGTATGCGCCAGCTTTTCGTGAGGTTCATTTCGGTGCCGGCCCGCCCGATCCGATGCCGCCATACTTTCCGGACACGACGAACAGCGACGTATCAGCCGGATCGCTCGAGGCCCAGCGATCACCGAAGGTGATCGGCGTAGGTTGCTTAGATCCACCGTCTTCCAGGCCGAACAGCGGCACCGGACCTGCGGCGCTCAGCGGTGCCGGACCTGGCGAGGGTGCGCTCAGCCGCAGCGGCGGCAGACGGTACCCGACGAAGCCGCCAGAGGCGTCGAGCGGTACGGTCTCCGGCGGATGGCCGGTCTTCAGATAGGCCAGCATCTGCCCCATCGCGGCGAGCAGCTGATAGTCCGCGAACACCACGACTCCGCGCGCCGACACCAGCGACACGTTGGCATTGAAGTACTGGTTCTGCGAGTTCAGCAGGTCGATCAGCGTGCGCTGGCCGAGCTCATATTCCTTGTTGTAGGCGATGAAGGTGCGGCGTGCCGCCTCGACGTCGCGCACCAGGGCCGCAACCCGATCGGCGGTGATGATGCGGGCCGCCCAGGCCTTGTCGATCGACTCCAGCGCATCGCGCTGCAACCGCGCGTGCTTCTGCTGCTCCTGGATCATCCGCTGCGCGGCTTCTTCACGGCGCCACGAATTCTGGCCGCCGTTGAAAATATCCCAGGAGGCCACGACCTTGCCGCTCACCTCGTCGTAGCGGTTGTTGTAGGTGATCGACTCCTTGCCGGTGGTCGCGCGGCCTTCGAGCGAGACCGTCGGCAGGAAGGTGCCGGTGGTGGCGTCGAAGCCGCGCTTGGCGGCGGTCACGTCCGCCGCGGCCGCACGCAGCGTCGGATTGAACTTGTAGGCGATGTCGAGCGATTCCGCCTTGTCACGCGGCAGGTCCGGCAGACGGCCAGGGAAACGCAGGTTGTACGGCTCGACGCCGACGACCTTGCGATATTTCGCCCGCGCGACTTCCAGGCTGAGGCGGAATTCCTCGAGCACGGCCTGGGCTGCAGCGACGCGCTCTTCCGCCTGCTGGGTATCACCCTCGCCGGCCCGGCCGCCCTGGAAGCGCGCCAGCACGTTCTTGCGCAGCTCGAGATGGACCTTGAGATTCTTCTCGGCGAGGCCGACCAGCGTCGTGTAGCGCACCACGTCCACATAGGCCTCGGCGGCATCGAGCCCGATCAGCTCGGTGCGCTCGAGCACGCGGAATGCAGCCGCATCCACGCGCGCAGCCTGTCTCCACACCTCGTTGATGGAGGAAAATCCATCGAACAGCAGCTGGCGCACGACCACGCTGGCCTCACGGCCGCGCAGGTACCGGCCATTATTGTTCGGCGCAGGCGTGACATATTGCTTGAGCATTTCAGGGCCGGCGCTCGCATCGAGACGGACCTGCGGGAGCAGGGTTCCCTGCTGCTGGCGAAGCTCCGATTCCGTCGCGCGACGGTTGGCTGCCGCCTCGCCCACGCCCGGATTGGTTTTCACCGCCTGATTGATGGCGTCCTGAATCGTGAAGGGTTCCGCCGCAAACGCCGGGCTAAAGCCCATTCCCACGACACAAATGAAACCGAGTGAATGTATGATCTTCAACATACAGTATCGGTAACAAAGCCGCGATCAGCTCGCAATGGAGCTCGCCACACTTCCGGCGAAAAATCGACCCGATGTTGCAGAATGGCGACTCCCTGCCACATTCCGGAAAATTCATAAACTCGATCAAGAAAGTAGGGAGAAGATCGCGGGAAGCCGATGGTGGGGGAGGCAGGACTCGAACCTGCGAAGCCATGAGGCGGCTGATTTACAGTCAGCTCCCTTTGCCACTCGGGACACTCCCCCGTATCGATGGCAGTCGACGATCGGCCGCGAGAACAGCGGTTGAGCGACCAGCGGCGCCATTGAGACGGTAAGACCGCGGGGGCCCGGATGAAGGGGCGCGCGCGACCGGGGCCCTTATGATCGAACCGGCCCCTCAAAGTCAACCAAGGGACGACGAATTTTCCCCTCTCGGCGGTGCCAAATTGCCAGAATCCGGAAGGCGTGACAGAAGCTCGTGCATGAGCGAACGCGACCGTAAGCCCCCTTTTCGCCGCCAAGGCGGCAAATCTCCCGGCAAATTCTCCGGCAAGCCGCGCGGCTTCGAGCGGCAGCAGGCGTGGCGCGAGCGCGAGTCCGGTCCCGACGGTCCCGTCATTCTCTATGGCTGGCATACGGTCACCCTGGCGCTCGCCAATCCGAAGCGCAGGATTCGCAAGCTCTACGTCACCGAGAACGCCGCGCGCCGGCTCGCTGACGAGCGGATCGAAACCAAGGTGACACCGGAGATCGTCCGCCCTGGCCAGATCGACCAGCGGCTCGGTCCCGATGCGGTGCATCAGGGCCTGCTGGCGGAGGCTGATCCCCTGCCCTCACCGGACATCGACACGCTCGAACCGGAGGGCATGATCCTGGTGCTCGACCAGATCACCGATCCGCACAATGTCGGCGCCATCCTGCGCTCGGCGGCCGCGTTCGACGTCAAGGCGATCGTGACCACGGCCCGCCACAGCCCGGAGGCCACCGGCGTGCTGGCCAAGTCCGCCTCGGGCGCGCTGGAGCTGGTGCCGATCATCACGGTGCAGAACCTCGCCCGCGCGCTGACCCGGCTCGACGAGCGCGGTTTCCAGACGGTCGGACTCGACAGCGCCGGTGCTGAGGACATCGCCGCCGTCACCCTCCGCGAGCCGCTGGCGCTCGTGCTCGGCGCCGAGGGCAAGGGTCTGCGCCAGCTGACCCGGGAGACCTGCAGCGTGGTGGCCCGGCTCGACATGCCCGGCGCGATCAAGAGCCTCAACGTCTCCAACGCCGCAGTGCTCGCGCTCTATGTCGGCGCGAGCCGGCTCGGGCTGATGTCCAGATGATGAAACGCCCGCGCGCTGATGCGCACGGGCGTTCGCGACGATGGCTGGCTCGATCGATCAGTAGTAGCGGCGCAGCACGCGGCGGCCGTGATAATAGGACGAAGCGCCCCAGCGATAGCCGCCGTGCGGCTGGGCGTAGACCACTTCGGGGGCGACACGGGTCGCCTCATAGGCGTGGTGGCGATGGTGATAGCGATAGACCGGGAGCGCGCGCTCCTCATAGGCCGGGTACGGCGCGAACGCGCCGGGACCGCTGTAGGTCGGGCCCTGGTTGACGTAGTAGTACTGCCGGGTCGGCTCGGGCAGCCGCTCATAATGGGCGCTGCAGCCGCCGCATCCGGCGTGACCGTAGCTGTAGCCGGGCTGATAGGTATAGGCCGGCTGATAGGTCACAGTCGGCGCGCATGGGCTGGCATAGCCGCAAGGCGCGCAGGCCGTCGCGCCACAGGCCGCGGCGGGCGCACTGCCCGCGATGGCGAGGCCGGCAATGGCGACAAGTCCTGAAATCACTCCACGCATTACTCTCTCCTGATGATCTGGTTTTTTATTGTGGTCTCGTTGGCGAGGATGGCCGCTAGCGATAGGCCGGCGGCGGACTGACATAGTTGCGGGGACCGCCGTCCCGCGGTGCGACGATCACCGCCGGCGGATACATCGGCACCTCGGGTTCGGCTGGCTGCATCATGGACTGAGCGCCCCAAGAACGGGAAAAGCTCTCGGCAGGCTTCGGCAGCTTGCGATCGGGCGGCGGCTCGATCTCCATGCGGCCATAGCCGGGCTTGGCGCCGAGCGTGGGATAGTAGTGACCGACATAGAGCTCGGGCTCGACCGGGCGACCGCCATAGACCCTGGGCTGGATATGGTGCCCCTTGCCGAGTCCGTACTGCCCCTCCACGACGGCATAGGAGGCATCGATGCCGTTGATAACGACGGGCACGCCGGGCCGCTGCGGGATCACGATTTCGAAGCCTTCGGCAGCCAGCGCGGCCGACGTCGACCCGATCAGAATCGCGAGAGCTGTTGCAAAACGCATGAATTCACGCCCCGGTTGCCAACCTACTAATACCGCAACGCGTCCCGCCATGGGTTAAGCGCGCGGGTCAATCTGACGGTAAGGCTAACGCGCAGGTCGTTCGTTCGGGTTAAGACGCCGGACGGGTTCACACGGGACAGTTAACGCCTGCTCATCATCCGAGCGTGGTGGCAGCGATGGTGCGCAGCCCGATCGCGACGGTGACGAGCCCAACGCCGCCCTGCAGTGCGCGATTGGCCATCGTCAGCCCCCGCGCGGAGATCGCAATCGGCACTGCGATCAGGGTCGAGAGCGCACCCATGCCGATCATCGAGCCGATGCCGAACAGGAGGATATAGGCGAGACCCGCGGCTGGCGTCGGCGCCTCTGCGACAACCAGCAGCAGCAGCGCCGCAGAACCGGCCATGCCATGCATCAGGCCGACCAGCAGGCTGCGCCAGCGAAACCCGTGGACATGGTCGTGCGGCGCACGCCCATGCGATCCCCGCTCGCCGGCATGGCTGTGGGCGTGGAAATGAGCCGAGCCGTCGCGATGGCTGTGGCGGTGAAAATGGATGCGCTCACGCCACAACCGCCACAGCAGGTGAGCGCCGAGCCCGACCAGCATCACGCCGACCGCGCCCTCGAACCGGCGCGACAGCTCCTCCGGGATGACATGACCGAGCAGCAATGCGGCACCGGCGAAGCCGAACAGCGTCAGCGTGTGGCCGAGGCCCCAGGTGAGACCGTGCCTGACGATGTCACCCACGTTGCTGCGGCGGGCTGCGATGCTCGACACCGCTGCGATGTGATCGGCCTCCAGCGCATGCTGCAAGCCCGACAGAAAACCCAGAAACAATATTGCCAGCATCAACCCCGCCTGCCCTGCTCGCGAGCCTACCAGTCTTCGCGGCCACAGCAAGCGGCAGGCCAGATGAGCTGCCCAAGCCCATGCGCGCGGAAAAACATCCGAGGCGCGGCGGAACGCCACGGGCTGGATGAACTTAAGATTCGGGGCGCAACGACGGAGTGATTCATGATCAGATCTGCAATTCTCGGGGCTGCCGTGCTCGCAACCGCGCTGGCCGGCCCGGCCATGGCGCGCGACATGCACCACCGCCACCACATGGCCCGCCAGGACGCCGCGATGATGCAGCACCGCGCGGACGGCGGCTGGAACAACAACGGCTGGAACAATGATTGGAACCGCCGCGGCACCGGCTTCTGGCCAGCCGACGTTGCCGCCGGCGCGGTCGGCGCTGCCGCGGGCGTCGCTGGCGCCGCGATCGGCACCGCCGGCGCGATCGCGACCGCACCGTTCCGCACGGCCGATGCTTATGCCTACGATCCCGGTCCCTACCGCTATGGCCAGCCGACCTATGATCGTGGTCAGCTCGGCTACTACGGCGACTGGAACAGCTACGCCACCCGTAACGGCCTGGTCTGCCGCCCCGGCACCATGTTCAAGGGCAGCGACGGCGCAATGCACATCTGCCAGTAAGCTCGGACCTCGATCGCGTCGACAAGGGCGGCCCCACGGCCGCCCTTTTTGCGCCTGCAGAGTTGTCGGCCGGGAGCTGCGACGGTAGTAGCCTCACCGCATCAACTCTGGTAGGAACACCGCGCCTCGGAGCAACTCGCCGCGCTCCGCCGCCACTCGCGGGGCATTCGCCGGCTTAGCTCAGCGGTAGAGCAGCGGTTTTGTAAACCGAAGGTCGGGGGTTCAATCCCCTCAGCCGGCACCATCGACCGTCAAGTTGCTCTTTCTCGATCGCAGCGCTTCGAGCCGTCGCGGCGGCGCGCATCGCTGCTCATCTTGCCCTCGTCTTGATTCCCGCCGCCGGCGCCTCGGCCCCGGCTGCCGGCTTGGGCGCGGCCCATTCGGGATCCGGCACCGGCCCACCCCCCTGGCCGGTTGCCCCCACGAGCTGGCCGGGCAACAGATCCGTGACCTGCACCCAGCCCTGGGTGGCGCAGAACAATCCCATCAGGCAGCCTTTGACGGCGAGCATCCTCGGTCCCTCGCGCCAGATCGAGACGCCATAGGTCTTGCCGTCCTCGGCATTGTAGACCTCGCCCGCATGGCGGCCGTCGGTGTTCAGCTTCAGACCAAGCAGCATCTGATGTCCGAGCAGGACGCGGCCCCGCTTGCTCGCGTCGGGGTTGAGCCGGTCGCGGAACGGCTGCCCCTTGGCGTCGGCGGTCTCCTTCATCCACACGACGTAGCCGCAGATGCGGTCGGGCGTCGCGCCGCAGCGCTCGATCCGGATGCGGGCGCGGCCGTCCTCGGTCAGCCAGGTGCCGAGCGGATCGCCGAGGGGAGCGGCGTGACCGCGGCCTTCGGTGATCGTCAGCACCAGGCTGACCACGATGCGCAAGCCGACGCGCAGAACGAATCTCATTGTCATGTCCAGGGACCTCGTTGTCTCGACGGCCTCGAGCCAGGCGCTCGCGCGACGGGGATGACGGCGGTGACGGCAACCCGGCGCTCGCCGGTGCCCTCGATTCCGAAGCGAACGAGCAAGGGCGGTGCCCCGCCGTGGCGGCCGCGACCCCGTCGCGAGGATCCGCACCGCCTGCTCACTGGAGCTGTGCGACCAGCGCGTCGGCGCCCTTGTCGATCCCCGCTTCGGCAGCCGCGAGCGCACCGACGCTGGCCTTGATGTCGTAGGGCGCGGGATATTGCTTGCTGACGAAGGCCTTCAGCAGCCGGCCGCTGGCGGCATCGAATATCTCGGCGGCATAGAACACCGAGCCCGTCAGCAGCCCCTCGCCGTCGCGCGCAGTCTGCACGCCGTTGTAGACGGCCCCGGCAAGATCGAAGCGCGAGGCGGTGCCGAGCACCGGGGTGTTGGCGACGGCCCCCGTCAACGTAAGCCGCACGCGCAAGGTGTTCGGCCCGCGCTGATTGACGATTTGAAAGCGCGCCGACAGGCTTTCCAGAAAGCGCGAGCGCATGTAGAGCGCGAGCCTTGCCTTGTCCTCATCGGACATGTCGGCGAACTGGTGATCCCTGCCACGGTAGACCACGACCGGATCGAGCATGATCCTGTCGTAGCTGCGCCACTCCGCGACGGCAGCATAACGGTAGGGCATCCGTCCGGACGCGTCGGACGTGTTGGGGGCCAGATAGCGCGCCGAGGCCACCTCGGAATAGGCGACAGGCGTCACCGTGTTGCAGCCGGCGCAAAGCCCGGCCGCAACGATCACCAAACAGCCTACCGCCCGAAATCGGACCGTCATCACCTTCTCCTCGCTTGTCCTTGGTTGTTGCGAGCCACAAGCAGCCCTAAATAAAACCGACCGGACGGTTTGTAAATAGGTTTGATGAAGGTGCGGTTAACGCCGAGCGGCGCCGCGGGAGTGGCGCTTCAGGCGAGAGCTTCAGACGAGACGATGGGCGAGCGCGGCTCGAGAAAGGGACGGCGGCCCCGGGCCAATTTCGGGCTCAGGTCTTGTGCTCGAACCCGGTCCACTGGCGATCGTCGAGCAGACGCGCGAACAGGCGATCCATCTCCCCCTGCTCCAGCGGCGAGACGCGCAGCAGGGTCATCAGCGCCAATCCGCGCGCGGCGGCCCAGCGCAAGACGGCGAGATCGGCGTCGACGGCTTGATCGCGAATCTCGAGCACCCGTTCGGCGTCCTTGGCGCGGGCATCGGCCAGCAGGCCAGGCTCCTGAGCGAGTGCGCCGAGCATCGCCTGCGCGACCGAATTCTGCTGCGCAATCAGCTCGCGCGAGATCGCAATCTGGGTGGCGAGCTCAGGCTGGCTTGTTGCCCTGCCCGCCTCGACCCTGAAGCTGTTGGCGAATTCGTCGAAATGCGTGAATTGCTGCTCGAGCAGAGCCTTGAGCACCGCTTCCTTGTTGGGAAACTGGTGCATCAGCCCGCCCTTGCTGAGTCCGCTCTCGCGCGCGATGGCGTCGAGTGTCAACCGCCCCGGACCATCCCTGGCAATGATGGCAAGGGCGGCAGTGAGGGCGGCCTTGCGGGACCGCTCGGAGCGCGAGGGATTGTCCATCAGAAGCTGCGAGATTTCGCGGGGCGGTACAGGGGCTGCAAGCAGTGAAGGCCGGACGCCGACGCTGCCGTGGCGTCATAGGCGGGAGCTACCCCGCGCTGTCAAGCCGGGCTCGGTCGACCTGCCCTGGGAACGTTCTCCGCGGCTGCGGATTGACGGTATCGATTTCCGGGGGCGGGACGAAACAGGCCCAGACTGTGGCAATATTGTTGCCACATCTCAACCAGGACTCTCACTTATCCCCAGAAGTCACTGGTCTTACAGCTTGATTTCACAACGAGCATTTGTTGCAATTGCGGCTTCTGGGGGATGCTGGCCATGACGTGGAAGGAAGAGCGTGATGCGCTGATCGCGCAGACCATGGCCTTCGTGCAGTCGGTCACCGGGAAGCCGGCGGATTTCTCCCAGTTCGAGCTGCCTGCCGTTCCGGCCGTGACTCCGGCCCAGCAAACGGCGTTCGCGCGCGGAGGAACGGCGCCACCGGAAATCGCGTCCCCGACCGTGGCCGACAGACCGCGAGCGCCTGCAATGCCAGAAACCGCTGTCGCCGGAGCCGGCCCGGTCGCCCCTGAGCGCTTCACCAGCATCGCCTCCCAGCTCGATCTGCAGCGCGACATGCAGGCCGAGATTCGCGCCCGCGTCGCCCGCTTCCGCGCCCATCAGGAGCGCTTCAACCGTGAGCGCCAGGAATATTTCAGCGCAACGCTGGCCCGTCTGAAGGCCTCTGCCGAGGGTACGGTGCTCCCCGAGGACTGAAGGCCCGGAGCGCCACCGCGGATGGTCGAGTGTCTTGGCAAGTCGACATGCCGGCTCACAGCCAGGCGCACAGCAGCGCCACATTGGCAACGAAAGCGAGCAGCAATCCACAGGTGAGTGTCAGCTGGATCCGCCCGCAAAAGATGTGGAGATCGGTTCCCATGACTTAACCATCTGGCGATTCTAGCCCCGGAGTCCCACGGATTCTTTTTCCAAAAATTTAGGACTCGTTTACGACTCGACCGATCCGAAAAGGCCGCTTTCCGGCCGCGAACCCGCCTGTGTCTCGCTACAACCCCTGTTCATCGTCGGTTCATCCTTCGCTTCTCTGGAGCTGCTTGGAATGCCCTATGCCCTGTTTTGCAATGAGGCCAAGTTGAGCAAGGCCTATCCGACCGAGGGTGATGTCTGGCGCTTGGCGCGGCAAAGCGGGCTGGTGGTGGACGTGATGATCAATGCGCGGCGCTCGGCCGGGTATCTACAGCTCGACAACGACTATGAGATTCGCCCCTGCGCCGCCGAGCCTGAGGAAGATCCCTGGCGGAACCGTGCGGAAGCCGAGCAGGAGTTCAACATCCCGTTCGCGTCGTGATCGCAGAAGCAGGCCGCGGGCCTTTGCCTGGGATTTCGCGCAGCGGTCGCGATCGAAAAACCGTGGGCGATCGCTTCAATTGGAGGGCGAGGTCATCCGGGATGCGGTCGATCACCAGACTCGCTGTCTGTCTGCGCGACTGCGACCGAGGCCTTGCCATGGCCCAAGGCAGGCCCCTGCGGCAGGCTCTTGACGACATGATCTAGCGACGGACGGCGCTCAGCGGGCAGCCGGAGGCTGCTCGCTGTAGCCTGGTCATGAAGTCCGAGTTGACTTACGGCGTTGCCGTCGCCAGCGAGGCGGTTTCGGACGGAAGTGCGACACAAGCGCGCTTGCGGCTGACGCCGCGGATCGCGCCGGTCACCTTCAGCACCTTTCCCGACGGGCAGGACGCGGTCTGCACCAGCGCAACCTCGTAAGGGGCAAGCATCAACGGTTCGGACTTCAGAACGGTCTGGGCGGAGCACGGCAAAACAGCCGCCGACAACAACAGCACGGACAACAAGATACGCATGTGGGATGATCCATCAAACCGGCGGACTCATAATAACGACTGATGGCGAAAGTTTCACGAAGGTTTGAAAATTTTTTTGCACTGCGTGAGCGGTCTCGAAACCACTCCGTCCTCACCGCGCTCAAAGCAAAACGCCCGCACCGAGGCGCGGGCGTGTGACAAACTGTCGTTCGCCGGCCAGACCGGCCGACTGCTCAGTACTTGCTGGCGACGGGACCACCCCAGCCGAAGCGGTAGTTCACACCGACCTTGACCGTATGGTCTTCGTTGTTGAAGCGGCTGCCCACGACCGGAGCCGGGCCACCCGTGAAGGTGGTGTTGCCGAAATTGTAGTACTGGTACTCGGCCTTGGCCGACCAGTTGGGCGCGAACATGTATTCAAGGCCGGCACCGACAGTATAGCCGTCCTTGGCATTGCCCGATGTGGTGAAGCCAGCCGGAACGCCTGCGACGTTCACGCCCAGTGCGTTGCCGTCGCGCCAGGCATAACCGCCCTTGGCATAGACCATCGCCGGGCCCCAGGTGTAGCCGAGACGGCCGGTCACCGAGCCGAGCTGGTTGGCGCCGGTCGAGGTCACGGTCGTCGCGCCAGGGAAGCCGAAATTGGTCGTGTTGCGGTCCATCCAGCTGTACTGGGCCTCGATGCCCAGCACCCAGTTCGGCGCGAACTGGTAGTCGAAACCGCCCTGAACGCCGCCGAGGAATCGGCCGTCGTTGCCTTCGAGACCGTTGCCGCCGGCAAAGGCGCCGCCGAGATGGCCACCGACATAGAAGCCGGTCCAGTTATAGATCGCCTGCGGCGGCGTCATGGGCGGCGCCTTGGTGTAGGTGCGCGCGGGCATGTCGGCGGCGAAAGCCGGAACGGCGCCCGCCGTCAAAGCGAGAGCGCTCAAAGCGACTGCACTCGAGAAAACGCGTTTCATGGGACGTCCCCGTTATTCATTTGCGACATCTATCGAACATCGTGGCCGCATTTGGGTTGCCCGATGGCGGTGACGCAGCTGTGATTAACCAATGCGTGTCACCAGCGAGCAACAAAGGCCTTTTGTTCCATAGGCTTCCCGAAGATTTCGTGAAGCTGCACGCATCGCCCGACATTTGGTCGCAGTGAGGCGGCAAAGCGTTTGAACCCATCCCTGACTTGTGATCGCCGCGACGCCTCCGCAACCCGCTGCGACGTCGTGGCAGGTGTGCGGAAAGCAGGGCCCGACACCTACCGCGTCAGGCTGGCCAGCTCGGGAAACGGCGCATAGGTCGAGCCGGCGCACAGCTCGCCGGCGTCCTCGATGAGCCGGTCAAACCGGCCGTCGACATAGATCGCCGCCCGGTCCTTTGCCGGTGGGTAGCTGCCGTCGGAATCACGGGCCGCGTAGCGCAGGCAGCTGACATAGCGCAGCCGGCCACCGACCGTCCGCTGCACCGGCTCGGCCATGACGCCGTCGCGCACGCCGACCGGATTGTTCAGGTAGGTGCGCAGATAGGCCAAGACCTCGCTGCGGTAGTTCGCGGGGAACGGCTGGCCCGACACTCCGCGATCACCCGTATAGGAAATGCTGCGATTGTCCTCGCTCACGAAGGCCGCCGGCCCTCCGCTGGCACAACCTGCCAGCAACAGCACCAGCGCAACTGCCGGCCACCAGCTCTTCGTCCCCATCGCCACGCGCCCGTCTCGCCCGATCCCTCTCGCGTCACCCGGCTTCTAGCTCAAAGCGGCCAATGAGGGAAATCGGCCCGCAGGAGCGGACGTGGAAGCTGCGAAGGACAATGGCGGATGCGACGACCGGTGACTGCGGCAAGGGACAGCGTGTCGCGATCGCCGACGCGCCGAGGCGTCGGCGATCGCAGGCGACGCGAGCTCACCCGCGGCGGGTCGCCGGAGTGACGCGCTTGAAGCTCACCTTCTTGTGGCTGATCGCATGCGAGACCTTCACCTTGTCGTGATGGCGGAGATGCGCGGTATGCCGGTGCGTGTGGCGGAGCAGCGAGGCGTGGGGCTTGCCCTTCCCCTTGCCGTCGGCCGGCTTCATCTCGTTGGCCTTGTTGCCCGACTGCATGCCGCCCGGCTTCGTCGCATCCGACTTGGTCGCATCGGTCTTGGTCGCATCGGTCTTCGTCGCATCAGCCTTCCCGGTCCCCGTGGTCGAGCCGGTGATCTGGTTCGGCTTCGCCGGCGTCTCGGTTTTCGCAGGGCCCGCGGCGAAAGCGGGCGCAGCCAGGATCGACGCGGCGAGCAGCGCAACGGACATTGACTTCAGCATGGTCGTCTCCGTGGTGAGAGGATCTGCGAGGCACCATCCAGAGTGGATGGGCTCGTGATCATGACGACGACCATAAGGAACCGGGACTGAACCCCCTCTGAAGTAAAGCGGGGCTTTCGGTTCATTGAGATGAAGGGATAGTCATCGAGATGACTAGCCTGTCATTATGTGGCCAGTATAATGCACCGATCGCGGCGCAAAATCCGCGCAAAGGGCCGGGAATATTTCGCAGCTGCGGAAGTTCTTCTCCGCATGCAGTCACCTGTTGGATCGACAACTCGGGAGATACGAATGAAAAAGTCTGCGCTCAGGATCGCCACGCTGGCACTGTTCTCCATGGCCGTGGCCTCCGGGCCGCTGCTTCTGTCGAAGGCCTACGCGGCTGGCAGCGAGACCCCGTCAGCGCCGCCCGCCTCGGATTCGAAGAAGAAGAAGGACAAGAGCTCGAGCATCGAAGATCCGAAGTTCCTCGCCGCCTATCGCACGGCCTACACCTCGATCTATGATCGCGGCGACTATGCCACTGCGATCCAGCAGTTGAAGGCGCTGAACCGCGAGGACGTTGCCGACGTTGCCAACCTGATCGGCTACTCCTACCGCAAGCTCGGCAACTACCAGGCCTCGAAGCAGTACTACGAGCAGGCCCTGGCGGATGATCCGAACCACGTGCGCACCTGGCAGTATTACGGCCTGTGGCAGCTCGAGCAGGGCAACCGCGAGCAGGCCAAGTACCACCTCGACAAGGTGGCGCAGCTCGCCGGCACCAACAGCGCCGAATATCGCTCGCTGGCCGACGCGCTCGAGAAGCAGCCGGGCACCGGCCTCGTCTACTGACGCGCGATCGGATCAGATCCGATCTCGACAGTGGCGCAACCCGAAAGGGTTGCGCCATTTTCGTTGCGCCGATCTCGTCGATCTCGTAGCCCTCCTTGTCCAGCGCCGGTGCTCCGGTCATGATGATGCATCGGCGCACGACCGTTCGCGCCACCAGATGGAGACGGCATCGTGGAGCCCTGGCTTGGCGCAGCGATTGGTTACATCAAGGACTGGCTGGCGTTCCAGGTCGAGGTCTCCGGACAGCCCGGCTGCATCGTCGCGATCGCCCATCGCGGCGAGATCGTCCTGGAGGCGGCCTATGGTCATGCCAATCTCGACAGCGGCGAGAAGCTGACGCCGCGGCATCGCTTCCGCATCGCCTCTCACACCAAGGCATTCACGGCCGCCGGCATCATGCGTCTGCGCGAGCAGAAGCGGTTGAAGCTCGACGATCCCGTCGGCGATCATGTCGCGGATTTGCATCCGGACGTCGCCGCGGCCACCCTCGGGCAATTGCTCTCGCACACGGCGGGCCTGATCCGCGACGGCAAGGATTCCGGCCAGTTCACCGATGGCCGGCCCTATCTGGGGAAGGACGAGTTGCTGGCCGAATTGAAGCTGCCGCCGGCGATCACGCCGAACAGCCGCTTCAAATACTCCAACCACGGCTACGGCCTGCTCGGCCTGGTCATCGAGTCCATTACCGGTGAGCCCTACCCGTCCTGGCTGCAGCGCGAGATCATGACGCCGCTGTCCCTGCGCGAGAGTGCGCCGGACATGACGCTGCTCGGCAAGTCGGTGCCGTTCGCGCGCGGCCATTCCCGCATCGTGCCGGTGGGACACCGCGTCGTGATTCCCGGCGACAACCCGACCAACGCCATCATGGCTGCGGCCGGCGTGGTCGCGACCGCAGCCGACACCGCACGGTTCTTCGCGCAGCTCGCGCCGAATGCCAAAAAGAGTCTGCTGACGGTCGCGAGCCGACGCGAGATGATCCGCCGGCAGTGGCGCGTCCCCCAGGACGCCGAAGAAGCCCATTACGGTCTGGCGCTGATGAGCGGCACGACCGCCGGCTTCGACTGGTTCGGCCACGGCGGCGGCTTCCAGGGCTACATCTCGCGGACGTCGGTGATTCCGGCGCGCGAGATTACCATCACCGTGCTGACCAACGCCGTCGATGGCTGGGCGCCGGGCTGGGCCAACGGCATCAAGTTCATCCTGCAGGCCTTCGCCACCCATGGCGCGCCGTCACGCCGGACGCGTGACTGGACCGGGCGTTGGTGGACGCTGTGGGGCGCCGTCGATCTCGTCCCGTTCGGCGAGCAGGTCATGGTCGCCAATCCCGTCTTCCTCAACCCCTTCATCGATGCCGCCCGCATCGAGGTGACCGGGCGCGACACCGGCAACATCGTGCAGGCAGCAGGCTACGCCAGTCATGGCGAAGCCGTCAGGCGCGTCCGGACCAAATCCGGTGTCAGCGAGATCTGGCTCGCCGGAGCACGCGTGCGCCCGGAACGCGTGGTCAGGGCGGAGATGGAACGGAAATATCCGAAGGGGCGCCGGAGGAAGGACGCATAGACAGTAAGTAGCCGCGACCTGATCGCAACGACGCGTGCAGAAATCGCGCCGCGCGGCCCTACTTCATCAGCGCCTCGGCCTCGCTGCGGAACGCCTTGCGGGCATCATCGCGGGAATAGAACATGTGCCCGCCCGGATAGACCACCAGCTTCACCCGCGGCGGCCGCGCGAAAGCCGGCAACTGGTCGAGCAGGATCTTCGAGCCGTAATACGGCGTGGCGAGATCGAACAGGCCGTGCCCGACCAGCAGCTTCAGCTTGGGATCGAGCGCGAGGATCTGGCGGATGTCGTTGGCCGATTCCGGTGGAGTAATGCCGCGGCCGAAATCCCAGCTCATGTTCACGGCCCCGCTCAGCAACTGATAGGAGCCGTCGGGGCGCCAATTCAGCTTGCGCGTCGTGAGCTCGACCGCGGCGCTGGTGAGCGGCGCATTCAGCACCTCGCCCGACGGATCGGAGCTGCGTGAATGGCTCGAATCCGGATAGGGATCGATCCCGAGCACCGAGCCGTCGTAGCGGCCGGTGACGCGGCCGTTCTTGCGGTCGAACTCGCGACGAAACTCGGAGACGTCGAAGCGGCCGGCGAGTCGCCGGCTGACCGCCTGATCGATCCCGGTCAGGCTCGCGACCTTGTCGGCCAGCCGGTTGGTCGCTTCCACATCGGCCTCGCCCTTCACCAGATCGAGCAGGAAGTCGCCGCTCGCGTAGCGCTCGACGTCCGCGAGGTCGGCCCGCGTCACCGGCCCCTTCGTCTGCCTGGCGACGGCGGCATAGCTCGGCAGGCTCGCGACATATTGCATCAGGCTCGAGCCGGAATAGTCGCGGAAGTCCATCAGCGGCGACAGCAGGATCAGGCCGCTCACGCCGATGCCCTGGTCGTGCTGCAGATTGCGGATGATCTTCGGCCCACGGATGCCGCCATAGCTTTCGGCCGCGATGTATTTGGGTGACGCCAGGCGATCGTGCTTCTCCAGCCAGCGCCGCACCACCAGCGACAGTGACCGCACATCGCCGTCGACCGAAAAGAACCGCTTGCGGACCTCGTCGCCCGACGCCACGAAGCGGCTGTATCCGGTGCCGACGGGATCGACGAACACGAGATCGGTGAAGTCGAGCCAGGTGTCAGCGTTGGGCAACAGCTCCGGTTGCGACGACGGCGTCACTCGGGCGGCATCGATTCCGATCCGCCACGGCCCGGCATTGCCGAGCTGCAGATAGGCGGAAGACGCGCCCGGCCCGCCATTGAAGAAGAAGGTCACCGGACGGCTGCCGCGCTCAGCGCCGTCGAGCTGATACGAGGTATAGGCGATGTCGGCCTGGGGCTCGCCCTTGCCGTCGAACAGGCGGATGGAGCCGGCGGTGGCGCTGAACGACAGCTTGCGGCCGGGCAGCTCGAGTGTCTGCGTGGTAGTGGAATCGGCCGGCAGCCGATGCTGCTCGGCCGTCGATGGCGACGCCGCAGGGCTGGACGGGCGCGTGCCGGCAGCATTGGTGCGGGACGAGCCGGGCGGCACGGCATCCTGCGCCGCTGGCGGCGCGTCCTGGGCGCGGACGGGCTGACCGGCGATCAGTGCGGTCAGGACCAGGGCCGCCAGACTCCGCCTCGCAACGAACGACTTCAGACCTGCCATCAACACCCACTCCTCTGGCCGCGCCGGACCCCGCCCGGTCGAAAGCACCCCTCTGTAGGGCA
The DNA here is from genome assembly GCF_032381435.1 of Bradyrhizobium sp. SZCCHNR1002. Lineage (NCBI taxonomy): Bacteria > Pseudomonadati > Pseudomonadota > Alphaproteobacteria > Hyphomicrobiales > Nitrobacteraceae > Bradyrhizobium > Bradyrhizobium sp. SZCCHNR1002. The sequence continues at coordinate 112,004 of NZ_JAUHIS010000011.1, read as the reverse complement.
TGAACCGCGGCGCACCCGCAAGCTCAACCAACTCTTCCGTGATCCAGATCACTGAGGAGCGGGTGCGAGGTGCGGCCAGTTGTGCTATGGGCTCGAACCTCTCGATCCGGTCCGACGTCCTATCCATGGGACAGAAGGCGCGCCGCCGGGTGCGATCACGGAGTTCATCATGACATACCGGACGTTCTTCGCCGCAGCCCTGACCGGGCTCGCCGCCCTGGCGCTCGTCGGGCCGTCGGCGGCTTTGGCGGGACCGCCCGCTGCGCTGGTCGAGGACGTTCAGGGCGAGGTCGCCGGCGCCGAGCTGATGGACTATGTCGCGCCCGGCCAGGTTATCAAGCTCGGTCCCGATGGGGCCGTCGTCATGAGCTACCTCAAGTCCTGCCGTCGCGAGACCGTCAGCGGCTCCGGCAGCGTCACGGTGGGGCCCGGCGAGAGCAAGGTGGATGGCGCGGCGCTCAAGAGTGACATCGTCAATTGCGACGCCAGCCATGCTCAGGCGACCACCCGCGAGACCAGTGAGGTGGCAGCGACCATCGTGCGCAGCATCGGGCCGGACTCGGCGCCGGTGGCGCAGGCCGTCATCTACGGCGCCTCGCCGATCGTCGAGGCCAAGGGGCGCGGCACGCTGATCGTCGAGCGGCTCGACCAGCCCGGCGAGCGCCAGCAGATCGAGCTGACGGGGCGGCAATACAAGGGACGATTCTATGATTTCGCCGGCACCAGCCATCCACTGACGCCGGGCGGCATCTACGTCGCGAGCTTCGGCGCAGCACGCCTCGTCTTCAAGGTCGACGCACAGGCCAAAGCGGGCCCCGGCCCCGCGGTCGGTCGATTGATCCGGCTCAACTGAGACCGAAAGCAGCTTGCGGTGGCGATCGGACGCCGGACGCGCGACGCGCTTGCCGTCATCGCCATTGCGCTGGCCTGCGCCGGCCTGCTCGCGTCGCCGGCGTTCGAGCGCGGCCGCGGCCTGTCGCTGGATGCGCTGACATGGCTGCGCTTCGAGACATTCGGTAACCGCCACGACGCCGTCACCAGTCCGGCCGTCGTGATCGCGATCGACGAGGAGAGCTACCAGGCCGCGCCCTTCAAAGGCGCGCCGCTCCTGACCTGGACCGGCGAGATCGGCCGGGTGCTGACGGCCACGCTCGAGGGTGGCGCCAAGGCCGTCGGCTTCGACATCGTGTTTCAGACCTCGATCGAGCAGTCGGAGATTCCGCTCGGCGATTCGACGCTGGGCGAGAAGACGCGCGGCTTCGACCGCGAGTTTCTGCGCGCACTGGCGGCAGCGGCCGCCGGCGGCAAGGTGGTGCTGGGCGAGATCTTCGGCGAGCCACCCATCCTTCCCGCCCCCGGCCAACGCATCGCCGTGCGACAGCAGCAGAATCTGCGGCCGCTCAACACCTACACCGACAACGACGATGTCGTCAGGCGCCATCCGCTGACCCTGTCGGCCGAGAACAAGACGATCCCGAGCATGGCGCTCGAGCTGGCCGCGCGGGCGACCGGTCGATCCCCGGTGATCGCCGCCGATGGCGTGACGCTCGGCGACTACCGCGTTCCCGGCAGCGTACCCGGCACGATGACGCTGAACTTCGCCGGTGGCGCCCAGGACATCCCGACCTACTCCTTCGCCGATCTGCGCGCCTGCGCCCTCAAGGGCGACAAGGATTATTTCCGCCGCGAGTTCGCCGGCAAGGTCGTCCTGGTCGGCACCGTCGGCATCGAGGACCGGCGGCTGACCTCGAAGCGTTTCGCGACCCGCGCCGAGGGCGCGCGCCGCCCGCGCTGCGTGCTGGAACCGCGCGAGGTCGCCAAGACGTTCGCGCGCAGCACGATCGCCGGCGTCTACATCCATGCGACAGCGGTGAACAACTTGGTGCGGCAGGACGCCGCGATCGAGCTGAGCCGGCCCGCCATCTTCGCCATCACGGCCTCACTTGCGCTCGCCGCCGCGCTGCTCGCGCGCCTGCTGCGGCCGACCTTTGCAGCAGCCATCCTGGCCGCGCTGGCCGTGCTCTACACAGCGATCGCGACCGCCCTCTTCAACCAGTCCCATGTGCTGCCCATTGCAGAACCTCTGGCCGCCGGCGTGCTCGCGCTGGCGGCCACCACCTTCTATCGCTTCATGGTGACGGACAAGGACCGCCGGCTGCTGCAGAAGAGCTTTGCCTATTATCTCGCACCGCGCGAGATCGACCGCATGCTGGCCTCGCGCCGGCTGCCGCAACTCGGCGGCGAGACCCGCGAGGTCACCGTGTTCTTCTCCGACATCGAAGGCTTCTCGCGCATCGCGGAGCAGATGTCGCCGGAGCAGCTGATGGCGCTGACCAACGAATATCTGTCGGCAATCACCGACGTAATCGAGAGCCATGACGGCTATGTCGACAAATATATCGGCGACTCCGTCGTCGCCGTGTTCGGCGCTCCCCTCGACGATCCCGACCATGCGCGCAGCGCCGCGCGCGCGGCGCTCGATTGCAAGGCAAAGCTCGCCGAGCTCAACCTGACGTCGACGGCCTTCCAGGGCATCAAGGTGGCGCAGCGCATCGGCATCAACAGCGGCGCGGCGCTGGTCGGCAATTTCGGCTCGCAACGCCGCTTCAACTATTCCGTCATGAGCGACGCCGTGAACGTGGCCTCGCGTCTCGAAGGCGCCAACAAGTTCTACGGCACCACGATCATCGGCTCCCACAGCACGGTCGCGCGCGCCGGCGACGAGTTTGCCTGGCGCGAGCTCGATACGATCCGCGTCAAGGGCCGCGAGCAGTCGCTGAGGATCTACGAGCTGCATGGCCGTGCTGCCGAGCTCTCCGCGCCGGAGCACGCTCTGCTCGCCGGCTACGCGGCTGGCCTCGCGCATTGGCGGGCCGGCGAGCTGCCGCAGGCCGCCGATTGCTTCGCGCCGGCAGTTGCGCGCGACACCCCCAGCGCGCTGTTTGCCCAACGCGTCGCCGCCGCCCTCAAAGGGGGCACCGTCGACTGGGATCCCATCCGCAGCTTGCAGGAAAAATGACGTGACGATGACGGTCTCGCCGCCCGCATGAGCGCAAGCGACATGCGGGGTCATCTCAGTCCCTCTGGAGAACCCGGACATCGCTGCGCTCATCCGGGCCAAGGCAATGGCTGCTTGCGCCAGACATCATCCGTCACGAATGCCGCATCCTCAGCCCATTTCCGAGCGAGATCGGCCCTCATCCCGGCCCCATTGCCCCACCATACCGGCCGCGATGGACAAGCACGGCCAAGGTCGGCTAGACGACACGGCGCTTCAACCGACCAGCGAGCCCGAGCGACGCATGACCACGCCCAAGCGATACGAGCGGATCGCCTTCGTCGCGAGTCCGAGTGCCGAAGCGCAGGCGGCGCTGACGCAGCTGAGCGCCCTGTACGGCAACGCCGATCCGGACCTCGCGGACGTCGTGGTCGCCCTCGGCGGTGACGGACTGATGCTGCAGACGCTGCACGACCACATGCGGTCGGGAAAGCCGATCTACGGCATGCATCGCGGCACCGTCGGCTTCCTGATGAACGAGTTCAGCACGATCGATCTGCACGGCCGGCTCGAGGCGGCGCAGGAGTCGGTCATCCATCCGCTCCTGATGCGGGCAACCGACGCCGACGGCGTGGTTCACATTCACCACGCCATCAACGAGGTCTACCTGTTCCGCCAGACCGCACAGACCGCGCGCTTGCGCATCCTGATCGACGAGCGCGAACGCATGCCGGAGCTGATTGCCGACGGCGTGCTGGTGGCGACGCCGGCCGGCTCCACCGCCTATAATCTCTCGGTGCAGGGCCCGATCCTGCCGATCAACGCGGCGCTGCTGGCGCTGACCCCGATCAGCGCGTTCCGGCCGCGGCGCTGGCGCGGCGCCCTGCTGCCGAACACCGCCTATGTGATCGTCGAGGTGCTCGAAGGCGACAAGCGGCCCGTCGCGGCGGTCGCCGACCATGACGAGGTCCGCAACGTCAGGCGCGTCGAGGTGCTCTCCGACAAGACGATCTCGATGCGGATGCTGTTCGACGCCGGCCACAGCCTGGAAGAGCGGATCCTGAGCGAGCAGTTCGGGTATTAGAACTTTTCTTCTAACCGCCGCCAGTGTGTCGCGGGACGATGCCCCGCTTTCTCCGACGTCGTTCCGGGGCGCGCGCCGCCGAAGGCGGCGAGCGAGCCCGGAATCCATAGCCACAGGATGGTGTGAGGCACGAGCAGGTCGTGGCGCTCGCCTTCGCCCCCCCCCGCTCGGGGTTATGGATTCCGGGCTCGCGCCGCTGCGCGACGCGCCCCGGAATGACATGCGGAGACAGCGGCACGTCCGCTCGAAACACCATACTCCGCAACGCTTTGTTAACCCGGCGCTCCGTATGGTTAATGCGCGTTGACCACCATCACCGGTGATGCCTTCAGGCCGGCCCAATGTATCGCATCGACTTCAACAAGCTGCGCTTCCTCGTCTGCGACGACAATCCGCACATGCGCCGCATCCTGCGGACGCTGCTGCATTCGTTCGGCGCCCGCGAGGTCAACGAGGCCGAGGACGGCGCCACCGCGCTCGAAATGTACACCCACTTCTCGCCGGACATCGTCATCACCGACTGGGCGATGCCGATCTTCGACGGCCTGGAGCTGGCGCAGATGATCCGGCAGCCGGAAGCCAAGGGCAATCCCTACGCGCCGATCATCATGCTGACCGGTCATTCCGAGAAGCGCCGCGTGACCGTGGCGCGCGACGCCGGCGTGACCGAATTTCTCGCCAAGCCGATCTCGGCGAAGGGCCTCTATCAGCGCATTCTCAACGTGGTCGCCAATCCCCGGCCCTTCATCAAGACGAAAACCTATTTCGGCCCCGACCGGCGCCGCAACACCAACACCGCCTATATCGGCCCCGAGCGCCGCATCGGCGGCGAGGCCGAGATTTTCCAGCAGCCGTCACTTCTGGATAAAGCGCGCTCCGCAGTTTAGGCGCGCAGCAGTGAGCCGTTGTTAACGCCGTCCTGGAATCGCCGAGCAGCACGGCCGGCTCCTCGGCTATGAGTCTTCACGTCCACAAGTTTGCGTTGGTCGGCATCACCTGAGGATATCGAGATGGCGAAAGACAAGGCCCCGGCAATCCAGGTCAAGACCTACGCCTCGCACCACGTGATCACGCAACCCAATCCGCTGAAGAAGGTGCTGCGACGCGCCGAGGAGAAGGATCTCGACGATCCCATCGCACGCGCGGAAGCAGCCCTCGCCGGGCTGTCCAGCGAGTTCAAGTCGTGGATGGACACCGAGGCCGAGCGCCTGTCGAAGGCCTACGCGGCCGTCCTGAAGGACGGCTTCGACGACGACGCCTGCGAGGAGATGTTCCGCGCCGCGCATGACATCAAGGGCGATGCCGCGACCTTCGGCTATCCCGCGGCTGCGGCCGTGGCAGACAGCCTGTGCCGGATCATCGAGCACGCCCCCGATCTCGACAAGGTCCCGGCCGAGCTGTTCGAGCATCACGTCAACGCCATCCAGGCCATCGTGCACGATCATACGAAATATGACAGTGCGACGGTGGCGAGCGAATTGAGCCGGCGCCTGCGCCGCGTCGCCGACGACTACCTGGTCCAGGTCAACCGCAACCGCCCGGAGCATCTCGAAGCGATCCTGGCGCCGAGCCTGGTGCCGAGCGACCAGCCGTAATCGCGTAGGCTGGCGCTCGAGACGCAGCGAAATAACGAACGCCATTCAACAGCGTCGACTGCGACCCCCACCGCAAACTTCGAGCGCACTCTCTCCGCGTCATTCCGGGGCGCGCGTAGCGCGAGCCCGGAATCCATAGCCACAGGAGGATGTGTGATACGAGGTGGCGGTCGCGCGCGTGTTCGCCACACGCCCGCTCGGGGTGATGGATTCCGGGCTCGCGCTACGCGCGCCCCGAAATGCCCCTGAGATAGGGGTCCTCCCTCCCGACGTAGTCGCCGCCGGGCCGCGGGTCGCGCGTCACGCGGCGATCAGCCCGAACTCGAGCCCCGCCACGAAATCCTCGGCCATCACTTCGTCGCAGAATTCGCGGGCCTCGTCGCGGGCCGACTCGGTGGCGAACCTTCGGAGCAAGATCAGCAACGGTGCGGCAGCATCGCGGTCGGTCGCGCAATGGGTGAGCACGCGCTCCACCATCTTGCGGCGCAGGATGGCCGCGCCGCTGAGCGTGTCGGCAAAGCCGTTCTCGCGGCAGACCTCGAGCGCGACGGCAAATGCATCGAACGTGGTGTCGGGAATGCCGGCCTTGCGCAGCAATCCCTGCAGGCTGGCGCGGCCGCGATCGTTGAGCAGCGCCGATACCCGCGCCCGCGGCATGTCGGCAAGCTCCGACAGCGCGATCTCGAACAATTCGACATTGCCCGAGAGCAGCGCCCGCAGGATCAGACCGGCAGTGAGTTGCGACGTCGCGCGCAGATGCGCGACGAGCCCGCGCAACTCCTCGCCGCGCGAGCGCGATGCGATGTTGATGGTCGAGCGGTCGCGGGCCTCGCTGGTGATGCGCCCTGCCCGGTCGGCGCTGAGCCAGTTCCGGGCGACCACGAACTGCGCCAGCGTCTCGGAGAGCTTGTCGACCAGCGCCGCCCGCGTCGCTGCCGGCAGATCGTCCAGCACCAGCATGGCTTCGCGGATCGCGGCGAGATGGCCGTGCCGCTCGACGATGCGATCCCAGGAGAATGGCGCAAGCTCGGCATAGGCATTCTCGATCAGCTCGAGCGCAGCCGCCGCGCTGCCGACCTCGGCGATCGCGGCGCAGACCGGCGCCGGCAGGCCGATGCGGCGGGCAATGGCGCATTGCGTCTCGGAGTTGCCGGTCGCGACGATGTCGACGAGGTCGGCATCGATCAGCAGCGGCGAATGTTCGAGGATGATGGCTGCGACGGATGGCTGGTCGGTGGCCAGCGCCTGGACGATGGCGGCGGGCGCCTCCTCCGAGCGGGCAAACACCTCCGCCATGGCCTGCCGCACCAGCGGCGACGGATCATCCAGCAGCATGAGGAGCGCGCCCTCGGCGGCGCCGCGATCCTCATCGCAGAGATCCGACAACAACCACGCCCGCGCGAGAGCCCTGGTGGCCTCTGCCCGCTCACCGGCGGGCGCGGTTCTGACCCAACTGAGAAACTGCCGAACGATCATGGTCTTTCCGGCTTACGCAACTTGCAAACAAGGCCACGAGGGCCTCAACAGCACCGAAAATAAACCACGACGCTTAACAAAGCGTTCACCATAAGTAGCTGGTTTTGTTGATGTTTTGTTAAGGTCGGAAGCGAAAACTACACTATAATACCTCTATCCCGTCCAATTCGCCGTAGTCCAACGGACAAAACATGGCGACGTCCGGCCGCAAGAGCCGCGGCCGAACGCTCGAAATAGATCTTTTGGATCAATGACTCGGGCCTGGCTCCGCTCGGGGCGTCAGCCCGAGAAGGTGCCGTGGGGGTCGCTGAACAGGTCGAGCCTGCGCTGACCAGTGCCGCTGCCATTGTTGTTGCTGCCGGCGTCGGCAGACCCGGCGCTTGCCACCGAAGACCGCCCCCACAATTCGCGCACCGTCGGCGACACGGTGGACTCCGACTGGCCGTCGACCTGGAACAGAGAGCGGAACATCGGATCGGCCGGACGGCTGGCGGTCGATGCCGTGACGGTCACGGCTGCCGCTTGGGTCGAGCCGCGCGCGTCCGGGAACATCGAGAGAAAGGTCGCGGTGTCCGTCGTCGGCAGCGCACTGCCGCCGGCGGCGTTGGCCGCGACATTGGTCGTTGCCCCGCCATAGAGCGCGAGCGCTCCGCGCGTGGTCGAAGAATTGGCGGCTCCAGAATAACGTGTATTCAAGACCGAATAGACCTGGGAGACACTGCGGGCCTGGCCGTCGCGATCGTAGAAGATCGGGCGGTTGGCAGCAGCCGCGCTGGGAAACAGCCGGGCCGCCGAGGCGTTCGGTGTATCCTGCGCGCTGGTGATCAGCTTGGCCGCGCCGCCCGCCCCCATGAAATGCGCCATATAGAGCTCGGCGTCGCTCGGCCGCCGGCCGATCATGCCGGTGAGCTGGAAGCTGTTGGACTGCGTCAGCGCCGCAGCCATCGCGGAGGACGCCTTGGGATCATCGCGCAGCTTCATGATCGCCTGCCGCATCGCGGGGTCAGCGACGGTGTAGTCGCCGGACGATGTCCGGGTGATGGCGTCGGCATATTGGCCATAGCCGAGATCGGCGCCGGCCTGCTTCACCGTGCCGAGCCAGGTCTGGTCGATGAACTGGTAGAGCCCCCGGGCCGAAGACGTTGATGCGCCAGCGGTCGGGTTGAAGTCCGACTCCATCTTTGCCGTCGACAACAGATATTCGAAGCTGGTGCCGACGGTATCGGCCGCCTGCTTGATGGCCCCGGCGACCTTCGCCCGGACGCTGTCGAGAAGCCCCGCAGGTGAGGAGTTGGAAGCGTCGACCGACATGAGAAGACCCGCTGTTTGCAGATTCGCTGGCAGACGAACGCGCCGGAAATCTCCGGCAAAGTGCGGCGGGTATGGTTAACGGCGGGTTAATTCGGCGCCCGGAGCAGGGCCAATGAACGACCCGGATATTCCCGGAGGCAGGTCTCTGGCCTACTTGCGATAGACCGCAGCCGGATCGAACAGCCGGTCGGCCTCGACGAACACCAGCCGGGCACCGCCCTCGCCTTGCTCCACCTTGCGATAGAAGCAGGAGCGGCGGCCGGTGTGACAGGCCGCTCCTCGCTGCTCGACGCGCAGCCAGACCGCGTCCTGGTCGCAATCGGTGCGCATCTCGACCACGCGCTGGGTCTGACCCGAACTCTCACCCTTGCGCCACAAGGCATTGCGCGAACGGCTGAAATACCAGGCCTCGCCGGTTGCGACGGTCTTCCGTAGCGCTTCGTCGTTCATGTGGGCGACCATCAGCACGTCGCCACTGGCGGCATCGGTGGTCACGCAGGTGACCAGCCCGGCCGCGTCGAATTTCGGCAGGAAGGCCAGGCCTTCCTCGCGCTCGACTGAGGATGAGGACACGAAACTCTCGCTAAGATGCTGCTGGGCTTACCGTTGCGGCGATCGCACCATCGACAGGAAGCGCCCCTGCTCCGCCGGATTGTCCCGGAACATGCCGGTGAAGCGGCTGGTGAAGGTGACGGCGCCGTGCTTGGCGACGCCGCGCACGGACATGCAGGTATGCTCGGCCTCGATCATCACGGCAACACCGCGCGGCTTCAACACCTCGTCGATCGCAGCCGCGATCTGGGCGGTGAGATGCTCCTGGGTCTGCAGCCGGCGGGCGAAGATGTCGGTCAGGCGGGCCAGCTTGGACAGTCCGACGACACGCTCGACCGGCGTATAGGCGATATGCGCGCGACCGTAGAAGGGCATCATGTGATGCTCGCATTGCGACGTGAACTCGATGTCGCGAATCAGGACGAAATCGTCGTAGCCGGCGGTCTCGCCGAAGGTGCGGTCCAGCACCTCGGCGGGGCACTGGTGGTAACCCTGGAACAGCTCGTCATAGGCCTCGACGACGCGGCGGGGCGTATCGATCAGGCCCTCGCGGGTCGGATCCTCCCCGATGTAGTTGAGCAACGTATAGACCGCGGCTTCGGCCTCGGCCCGCGACGGGCGCGGCCGGTCGGGCCGTACGGCGGCAGCGAGGAATTCGGCTGGATCGAGCTCGGCGGGGCGCTCCCCAGCCAGCTTCGGATCGGACGGCTTGCCGTCCGGCTTGGTGCCACGCAGCGTCTTGATCAAAGCGTCCATCTCGTCTCCGTTCGACCGGTCGGCGGTCCCGACCGGAGTGTCACCGGCAGAGCGTCACCCGAACTCAGGTGTTTCCCCCAGACGGAGCGCGAGCAGACCTGAGGTCTCTGGCACCGCACGCCTGTGGATGTGGCTGGAATTCCTGCCAATCGTTTCCATATAGTCGCAATATAGGGCGATGAAACCCGGCCGCCAAGGCCGACCCGCCGGGAATTCCGGAACGGAAGCCACATGCTGAACGACATCTACAACAAGCGCATCATCGAGCTCGCAGGCAACATTCCGCGCCTCGGACGGCTGGAGCACCCGGATGCGACCGCCACGGCCCATTCCAAGCTGTGCGGCTCCACGGTCAAGGTCGATCTGAAGATGGACGGCCCCGTCGTCACCGATTTCGCCCACGACGTGAAGGCCTGCGCGCTGGGCCAGGCCTCCTCCTCGATCATGGCCCGCCACGTGGTCGGCTCGACTGCTGCCGAACTGCGCGAATTGCGCGACACCGTCCGCCGCATGCTGAAGGAAAACGGCGCCCCTCCGGACGGCAAATGGGCCGATGTCGCCCTGCTCGAGCCGGTCCGCGACTACAAGGCTCGCCATGCCTCCACGCTGCTGACCTTCGACGCCGTGGTCGATGCCATCGGCCAGATCGAGGCCAGGACGGGGGCCAAGACGCAGGGCGCGGCGGCCGCCGTAGCCCAGAGCTGAGGCCGGCCCAGCCTCGCGCTGCCGGCGCTCAGAAGGTCGGCGGATGCACGATCACTTTGAGGAATTCCGGTTTGTCCGGGCTGATTTCCGCCCAGCCCGACGAATGCACCGCCAGCTCGAACGCCGTCGCGACCGGCTGGCCACTGTCCCTCCTGATTTCGTCGAGCGAGAAGAACAGAAGCTTTTGCGGGACAACTCGGACGCGCGGATCTTGCGGCCGGGAGTGCGGAACCAATTCTCCGCGCAGAGTCGTATGACACGCCCCAAGGGCTACGACCGATTGCAACGTCGTGGCGCTGACGGCCACCATGGCGAACAGCATCCGCAAAGGCATGTCGGGCACGTGATTCCGGCTCACGGCTGGACTGAGATTGGCCCGCACTCAAGCCGCGAACGTCGGAGCGCTCTTCAGGTCCACTGGACAGGCCACACGCCGAGAAGATCGCTTGCGCTCGACGCGCCTGCCCGACGACACCGCCTACTGCGGCGGCGTCGCTGCAACGGTGGCCGGCGGAAGCGCTTCAGCGGTGCGCGACAGCGGCTTTTCGTAGGACACCGAGAAGCGGTCCTGCTGCTTGGCCTGGCCCGGCTCCGTCCGCTTCGACGCCAGTTCGGCCAAGGGCATCGCGCCCTTCGGCGGCAGCACGTCGGCGAGCAGCTCGGTGGTCATGACGTTGGTGGTGCGAAGCTCGGCGCGGGACAGCTCGTGCAGGTCCTCCCACGGCGGTACGTTGAGGGCGAGCAGCAGGAGGTCGCCGGCGCCGCCCATGTCGAAGGTGTATTTGGCAAGGCGGCCGATGTCGCGCTCGACGATCATCAGGTCCTGCGCCGAGTAGCTCGCCGCCTTGGCGTCGTCGGCGCGGTCGCCCATCCAAATCTGGTGAACGCGGACATGCGCCGTGTCGGGCACATAGCGCGTGGTGCCCGCGAGCAGCAGGAACACGCACATCGACTCGCAATAGGCCTCGGGCACGATCCTGGGTCGCTCGGTCGCCCGGCTCGGGCGCTGCGTCATGCCGACGGTGGTGCGCATCTTCAGGGCGCGGAACCGGCGGCCCAAGGTGATCGCGTCATTGACCGAGCCGCCGCTGGAGTCGAGGACCAGGGTCGCGCCGGCCAGGTCGCGATCCCGTGCGAACTCCTCGAAATCCTTCGGGCTGTCGCCGGTGACAATTCCGACCGCGCTGACCCAGCCGCAGTTCGGCTCGCAGGCGACCCAGCTGAACCGCATCGGAAGCTTGCGCTCTTCGAGCGCGCCACCGGCGCGCGCCGAATTGGACATGATGGAGACAGTGCCCCCGAGCACCACAGCCAGCGCTCCAACACCGAGAAGCATCCAGCGCAATCCACGCGACCGCAGCAATTTCACCTGCACTCCGTTCCCCCCGTCAAGCTCGGTACGCAGTCCCTCGTCGTCGTCGCGGCAAGACCTGACAAATCAGCCTCAAATCCGTTATGAGTCTGTCACATCCTTGCCTGGAAACGTATCCGGGCAATCCCCGAGCGTCCAGGTGTGCCGCACCGCAGCGCCGCTGAAAACCGGCCATTGTTGCATCACATCATCACACGAGCGCGCGAGATCGCTGTTCCTGCCGAGGAACCGATCACAAGGCGCACATCAGTCCGGCACCGCGCCCATGAAGCACTCATGCTCCGATCAGAACTGCCATTCTGCGCACATCCCGTCAGGGTCGCTGTCGCTTATGCCGCGACGCGCTGCCCGAGCGCTGATCTGGCTGTATCGCCACACGCTGTCGCCCCTCGTCGGCTATAATTGCCGGCATCTGCCGACCTGCTCGGTCTATGCCGATGAAGCCATCTCGCGCTACGGACTCTGGGCCGGCGGATGGATGACGCTTGCGCGGCTACTACGCTGCCAGCCATTCGGCACGTCCGGTATCGACAATGTCCCAGCCGAGATACCTGCGCAGGCGCGTTGGTATCTGCCGTGGCGTTACGCGCGCTGGCGCGGCGTCAACGGACCGGGCTGATGCAGCGCAACGTAGCGAGCGTATGCATCATTTGATTTGAAGCAAATCGGACTGGAAGAGTTTTGAGCTAGGATTAGTATCATGTGGAGCGGGTCGTTCGAAGGAACGGTGCTGCGGACCTTGCATTGATGTTGAAACTTCCGTTTCGGGAGGACCAACCATGCGCTGGACGATCAACCCGAGATCGCGCCGATCCCGCACAGGCATCGGCCCCGATCAGGGCGGCGACCGTCATATCAGCCACGACGCCAGGCAGATCGATCTGCTCTGCATCCTCGCCCTGCTGATCGCTATCATCGGCGCCTGGCGCTATCTTGCCGACAGCACTACCCTGCCCCCGACGACGACCTCCTACATCGTGCCGAGCCAAAGCGTGCATTGGTAACGCGGCCGCAAGCGCGGCTTTCTCACGGGACGATCGACGTCCTACCAGCGCGGCAGCAGGAAGAACTCGTCGCGGCGCGGAGGTGGCGGATAGACCGGAATGGGCTCCGGCGCCCGCGGCGCGCGCCGCGCGCGCGGCGGCGGAGCGGTCTCAGCCGGTCCTGTGGCTTCGGCTGAAATCGTTGCATCGGCAGAGGGCGATCGCACCGAGAGCAGGACGTTCGACTCCCGCGTGCGCCAGCGATAGCCGATGCCGAACTCCAGCGGCTGTGCCCGCTCGAACAATCTGGCGTAGCTCATCTGGTACATGCCCGGAAACTTGTCGATCGGCCCGGCATATCGCCCGAACGGAAAGAAGCGCCACGCTCTCGCATCATAGCTCGCCAGCGGAATGCCGGAATCGTCCTGCACGATGGTGGCGCTGTTCTTCAAGAGCCAGCTGCGAACCTGGGAGAAGCTGCTCTCGTGCAGCAGATAGGATGCGCTCTTGAGCAGGCTGTTGCCGGGAGCCAGCGGTTCGCAGAACCTGAGGAAGCCGCCGGCCTTCACGCCGGAATCGGACAGATCCGTCGAAAAGTAATAGAGCGTCTTCTCGACGCCGTCGGCGCCGGCAAACAAGATGCGGGCGCCCCTGGTCGCGTTGCGCGCCGGCGGCTCGTTCGCCGCGTGCACGACGCCATTGTCATCCAGCCAGATCAGGCTCGCGCTGTGGATGGTCTTGCCGGTGCGCGCCAAAAAGACATAGAGGATCGGCAGCGCTCCCTCGATCTCGCCCTCGCGCAGATCCACCTTCATGTTCTTGGTTATGAAGAACGAGAAGCTGAGGATCGACTGCAGGGAACGTTCGACATAGGCCAGCGCGGGCCCGATGCTGCCGCGCGGCAACCGGCCAAGATCGGGGATCGGTCCGGTCGGCTCGAGCGCAGCCATCACATAGGTGGTGGCTTTCGGGGCGAACGCGTCGGCATAGAGGAAGTCGGGCCCCGAGAAAAAATAGAACATCGTGGGCCGCGGCGCCGCGACATTGGCTTCTGTCCAGGTCCGGATCTTCGACAATTGCCGCTGCTCGAGCTGACTGAAGGCATTGTCGAAGAACGCCGCGTGGCGCCGCCAGCCGGGATCCTGCGTCAGCGCTGCCAGCGGCGAGCCGGGCTGCGGCGTCATCCCCGCCAGCACGCGCGCCGTGTCATCCGGCGTGATGGTCTGTCCGCGGACCTCGCAACTCGTCACGACGACGAGACAGGCAACGGCGAGCCACACTTTCGACAGCAGAAGTCTCGACACCAACCGCATTTCACTCCGAACCCGACATGGCTGTTGCAGCGGTCCGGCGCGACCGCGCGTGAGCGAACCAATAGATCAGCAATCCGGACAGCATCGCCACGGCGCCGACCGCGGCCTGCCACGGCCGCGCAGCGACCAGATAGTACATCATGAACCCGGTCACGCTGAGGAAGATCAAGGGCGTCACCGGATAGCCCCACGCGCGATACGGCCGCTCGATGTCCGGCTGGGTGAGACGCAGCCTGAACAGGCCGAGCACGGTCAGGAACGAGCACGACAGCAACGAGAACTGGACGACGTCGAGCACCGCCTCGAAGCTCTCCGTGAACAGCATCAAGGTCGCCACGGTGAGTTGAAACAGCACGGCATAGGCCGGGGCGCCATTGCGCGAGCGGCGGGCGAACACCGCGAGCGCCGGGATGTCCTCTCCCATTGTCATCAGCACGCGCGGGCCGATCCACATCATCGCGGCGATCGAAGGCACCAGACCGACGCAGATCATCCCGGCGACGAAGCGCCCGCCGGTTTCGCCGAAAATGTGCGTGCCGGCGATGCTCGCGACCTGCAGCTGGCCGACCAGCTCGCTCGTCGGCGCCGCCCGCAGGAACACCGCATTCAGGGCAATGTAGAGCACGAGCACGATCAGCGTCCCGAACAGCAGCGCCCGCGGCAGGGTTCGCTCCGGCGCATGCAGTTCACCGATGATGTAGGTCGCCGCGTTCCAGCCCGAGAAGGCGTACATCACGAATACGAGGCTGGTCGCGAAGGCCGCGCTGGTGACATAGCCGAGGTCGGACACGGCCGGCAGGAACCTGACCGGTTGCGGCGCCGAGATGGCCCAGCCGGCAACCAGGAAGGCGACGATCAGGCTGAGCTTCAGCACGGTCGACAGCAGTTGGAAGCGGCTGGATTGCCGGATGCCACCGAGTTGCACGACGGTCACGAGCCACACCGCTCCGACCGCAAGCAGCATCGGCGGAACGTCCGGCAGCACCGCACGGCCATATTCGCCGAACGCCATTGCCGCGAGCGCCACCGGCGCCGCGAAGCCGACAGTTGCGGAGACCCAACCGGCCATGAAGCCGATCGCCGGGTGAAACGCGCGGTTGAGGAAATTGTACTCGCCGCTCGAACGCGGGAACATCGCGCCGAGCTCGGCATAGGACAGCGCCCCGCACACCGAGACGAGACCGCCGACCGCCCACAGGAGCAGGATTGCGAAGCCGGAGGGAATGTCCTTGACCTGAAAGCCGAGGCTGGTGAACACGCCGACGCCGATCATGTCGGCGATCACGATGGTGATCGCGACCGGCAGCGACACGGACGGGATCACGGCACTGCGTGACCCGCCCGCCCAGGTCGTGTCGCCTGCCTCGGATGCAGCCATACCGTTGAGGGGCACGCGCCACCCCTTCCCTTCGTCACAGGCTCATGTTCCGGCCGAACCATTCAATCATAGTTAACGCGCGCTAAATAAGGCCTTGGAAGGATGGTAATATGAGACCTTTTTCATGCGATCTAGCCTCCGCAGCGTTGCGTCGGGCGATGCTGGGTCTCACAATCGCGACACGATCGCGTGCTGTGTCCGCTGCTGCACCGGAATTCGCCAGGCGCCATCCTTAACGCGACCTCAACGTCGGTGGCGCAGTTTGAAACGAGCCGATTTGTGAAGTGGGACCTGTCGCTGCGGTCCTGCTCGTCTTGGGGACATATGATCGGGATCGGTCTGAGATTGTCGAGCTGTCGTGGGCTGCGCCGTTGGCCGCGGCCGCATCGGCCCGAGCTGAGGCCGCCCCGTGGATCTGGACGCGCGGCCCATGCTCTGGCTGCGGCCACGCTCTCGTTGGCGTTGGCTCAGTGCGGCCAGACACCGGATCCGGCAGCACTGGCCGCCAATGCGGCGCCGGCACAGGGGCTGACCTTCGAGGAGCGTTTCCCTGCACCGGAGTTCCGTGATCGTTTTCCGAGCGTCGGCGAGAGCCTGCCGTTGCGCACGCCTGCGGACTTCGCGCCCAAGCCGCCGCCCCCTCGGCTCGCATCGCTGGAGCCGCAAGGGCCGGCACGCCGGACGCGCGAGGATCTCACGACGCTCGTCAGCATGAAGTCGTCGGCCTTCCCGTATTTCGGCGACAATCCCGCGTCGGACGCGCCGTTCCTCAACGTCTCCGATGGCGAGCGCCGCGGCCACCGCAGCTTCTCGGGCCGCGTCTACTGGCAGGACCAGACCTACAATGACAACCGCGTGCTGGTGCACGTTCCGGAAGCCTTCGATGCCCGCAAGCCCGGCGTGATCGTGGTGTTCTTCCATGGCAACGGCGCCACGCTGGAGCGCGACGTGCGCGACCGGCAGATGGTGCCGCAGCAGATCACCGCCTCCGGCGTCAATGCCGTGCTGCTCGCGCCGCAGATGGCAGTCGATGCCGCCGATTCGAGCGCGGGCAAGTTCTGGCAGCCGGGCGGCTTCAAGCGCTTCATGGATGAGGCGGCGACGAATCTGGCCCGCCTGACCGGCGATCCCGCAAGCGCGAGGACGTTCGCGAGCATGCCGATCGTCATCGTCGGCTACAGCGGTGGCTTTCTTCCCGCAGCGTGGAGCCTCGAGGTCGGCGGCATCAGCGAGCGCGTGCGCGGCGTGGTGCTGCTCGATGCGGTCTATGGTCAACTCGACAAGTTCGCCGGCTGGATCGAGCGCAACCGCTCCGGCTTCTTCGTCAGCTCCTACACGCGCTACACTGCGCGCCACGATCGAGAGCTGATGACGATGCTGCGGAGCCGCGGCATCGAGATCTCGGACGACATGGACCGGCCGCTCCGCCCCGGCAGCGTCGTCTTCGTCGAGACCGACGAGGGCATCACTCACCGGGACTACGTCACACAAGCCTGGACGCGCCACCCTATCAGGGACGTCCTCACGAAGATGGCCGCCGCCCAGCCGCCGATCCGGATTGCGGCCGGTGCCCCGAGCGCGCTTGGCGGCTCATCGAGCCGCTGAGACCAATGGGTTCTCAGCTCTTCGGCAGCTTCGGCATGTTCTCGACGAAGCCGTTGAAGCAGGCGAGCCGCTCGTCCTCCTCCTTGGTGAACTTGCAGTCGGCCACCGCTTTGGCCTTCGTCGCCTTGGGCTTGGCCGCGGGCGGGATGACCGCGTCGTAGCAGTTCAGCCGCTCCTTGGTTCCGTCGTCGATCTCCAGGCACGCCTGGAGCTTGACGGCCATCGACTGCGGCTTGGCCGGCGCGGCGGCTGCGGTCTTCATCCCCTTCGGCTTGACCTGCACCAGCGGGCGGTCTCCGACCATCGGCGCGCCGCTCTGGGCCAGCGCAGAGGTGCAAAACAGCACTGCGGCAACGCTCAACATCGTTTTTTTCATGCCATGTCTCTTTCATCCAAACCGCGGGCGAGAAAGATCAACCTCTCGGGACCGCGCGCGGCCTAGACCGCGCGCCGCGATGGATCTTTCGCCCGACAGCCACCCACCCCAGCGGCTTTAATCCGGTCGGACCGGTTTTGCCAAGCGTCAAGCCGCGGTTTGCGGTGGACCTCACGCCAGCGCGGCGACCGGCGCCCGCGGCCGGCTCGCCAGAATGGTCAGCAGCGCCAGCATCACGAACCCGATGGCCACGTAGCCCGTGGCGCCCAGAGCATCGCGGGCGAACAGGCTGCCACCAACCGCGGAACCGACGGCCTGGCCAACGTAGAGCACGGAGGTGTTGAGCGACACCGAGGCGGACGCAAGCGGCGGAGCGGCAGCGACCAGGCGGACCTGCTGCATCGAGTTGGTGGACGCAAACCCCAATCCCCAGATTGCCACCGCGACGGCCATCACCGGGTAGACGCCCGCGCCGACCGTCCAGACCGCGATCCCTGCGAGCAGCAGGCAGGTGAACAGCAGCGAGGTGCGATAAGCGCCCCAGCCGTCGACGATGCGGGTGGCGATCACGACGCCGAGGAAGCCGCAGGCGCCGTAGATCGCAAACACCAGTCCCACCGCGTTGGCGTCCGCGCCGGTCAGCTTGTTCAGGAGCGGGCCCATGAAGGTGAAGATCACGAACTGCCCCGACATCTGCAACATCGTGACCATCAGCAGCAGCACCACCACCCGGTTGCGGCCGAGCGCGATCCAGGTCTTCAGCTCAACCGGCGCCCCCTTCAGGCCCGACGGCAGCCGCCAGGTCAGCAGCACGAAGCTGACCACCCCGGCGGCACCGACCGCAAGATAGGCCGCCCGCCAGCCCGAATGGCTGCCGATGAAGGTGATCAACGGCAGGCCGACGGCGGCGGCCAGCGACCAGCCGAGGAACACATAGGCGATGGTGCTGCCGCGCTTGTCCACGGGGCTGATCAAGGCAGCGGTGCCGGCGGCCTGCGGCGTGTACAGGGCTCCGACCGCGAGCATCACCAGCCGAATCGCGAGCAGGCTCCCATAATCCGGCGCGAGAGCGGAGGCGAGATTGCCGAGCGTGAGCACCAGCAGCGTCGCCGCAAGCAGGTGGCGGCGGTCGAAGCGGCTGGTCAGCCAGGCCGTCAGGGGCGAGCCGATGCACAGCACCACCGCGCCGAAAGTGATCAGCAGACCTGCGGTGTGAACGCCGACGCCTAGGCTGGCAGCGAGCTCGGGCAGCATCCCGGCAGGCGCCAGCACCGAGCAGCCGGTGATGATGTTGCCGAGCATCAGTGCGGTCGGAGCCAGGGGCGGCGGGGTCTGGCCGGATGTCGAGGGAGCGGATGTCATGCCCGATGATTAGCAGAGATTTTCATGCATCTGCATGAAAATCTCTCATGTCGCGGATGAAATTCTGTTCCTCGTGAAGGCTCAGCGCGCCGACGCCTGCGGCGAGGAGGACTGAGTCCATGGAACCGGAAGCCCGGACGGATAGACGACGGCCTTCGATGGTGGACAGCTCTCCATCAGCTTCTTCAGCGCATTCTGCAGGCCGTCGCTCCCGACCGGAAACGTCGACACGCCGGGACCCACCGTATTCGGCGGCGCATCGCTCAGACCCGCTCCGGGCGCCGACGCCAATGCTTTCATCTGGCTGCCGTTGAGAAAGAGACCCCATCGTTCGAGATCACCGGCGCGGCGCGGCGGCGAGAGGAAGTTGAGCCTGAGATCGCCGCTCACCATCGCCAGCGTCGCACCGGTCCCAGCCTTGCGCTCGACATCGAGCTCGAAGCGATCCTGGTCGAAGCATACCAGTTGCAGGCGCGTGGTGCGGAACGAAGCTTCACCGTCCTTGCGGTTCAGGATGGTCTTGTAGGCGATGCCGCGACTGGCGGCCTCGAACATCCAGGGACTCTCGACGCGTTCGCGGCGATCGAGCGCGAAGCGCGCGATTTCTTCGCGCGTCAGGATGCGCATGCCCTCGAACGGCACCGACCGCGCCACCGTGAGCAGAGTTGGATCGGCGCCGAGCCGGGTGATGTAGTCGAGCACCATCTTGTCGGAGCGCTCCATCGCCCGCTGCATTGCCTGCGCCCGTACCTCGCGGGTCGGCACCCCACCGGTGAAGTTGAGGATGACGCGTGGAGAATGCACCGCCAGCGTGACGTCCGGGGCAAGCTCGCGGTTGGGCGCGCCGAGGATGATGTAGGGACACGCCGAGTTGCAGATCGCGCCGCGGGTCCAGACCTCGCCGTGCAGCTCGCGGCCGGCCTGCTTGAGCCTGGTGCAGGCCTCTCCCTCCTGAGGCTCGAAGCCGCATTCGCTCAAGGTGGTGCGCCCGACGCGAACCACGGCCTTCTTCTCGCGCAGAAGGTTGCCCATCGCGAGCGCCTGCTCGAGATTGCCGCCCGGCGAATTGAAGTAGATCGGCAGCTTGCGGTCGCCGATCTGCTTGATGAATTTGCGCAGGCGCGTGGCCGCGCCGCCATCGATCTTGCCTTCGGCCGCGATCCAGCTGTCGCAGCCCGGACCGCAGGAATCGGGCGCACCCTTGACGAGGGCGAAGGCGATCGGGGCCGAATTGTCCGCCAGCCGCGGCGATTTGACGGGACGCTTGGCCGGCTTGAGCTCTGTTCCCGGCCTGAGCGGAGCAGCGGGCCTGGCCTGCGCTGCAGCCCTCTGTGGCAGATTTGGCTTCTGCTGGAGCGCAGCTTTGGGCGGCGCGGCCGGCTTGCCCTTCGGCGCCACCGCGGCCGGCGACGGCGCGATGGTCAGCCCCAGCGCGAGCAGGACGGCTGCCATCCGAATGCCGCAGCGCCCGACAAAAACGGAGAGCGGCGCCTCCCCTGCAGACAACATCGCCACGCGTCCCCACGCCCCGAACACTTGAAGTTGTATCATACCGGCACGCCGCGGCAATCTCCGCCGCGTCCGCGCCGGCACCGATCCGCCGGTTTTTCCTGCCTGTTGCCCGGTTGCAGCCTGGAAATCCCCTGCTATACCCCTTGCTCCCGCTTACCTGCGCTCGTTCGCAGGAGTGAGCTACAGGAGAGAGACATGCCTGACTCGAAATCCCCCGACTCGAAATCCGACCAGTCCAAGGCCGGCTTCCAGTACAGCCTCAGCAATCTGAAGCCCGCCGCCCCGGTCGAGAAGATCACCATCAGCTTCCCCGACGGCGCCAAGCGCGAATATCCCAAGGGCACCACCGGCTTCGACATCGCCAAGGGCATCTCGCCCTCGCTCGCCAAGCGCACGGTCGCGATGGCGCTGAACGGCGACGTCGTCGACCTCAACGATTCCATCAATGATGACGCGAAGCTCGAGCTCGTCGACCGCGACGACCCGCGCGCACTGGAATTGATCCGGCACGATTGCGCGCACGTGCTCGCCGAAGCCGTGCAGTCGCTGTGGCCCGGCACCCAGGTCACGATCGGCCCGGTGATCGAGAACGGCTTCTATTACGACTTCTTCCGCAACGAGCCGTTCACCCCCGAAGACTTCGCCGCGATCGAGAAGAAGATGCGCGAGATCATCGGCCGCGACAAACCGTTCACCAAGGAGGTGTGGGACCGCGAGAAGACCAAGCAGGTGTTCCGCGACAAGGGCGAGGCGTTCAAGGTCGAGCTGGTCGACGCCATTCCGGGCAGCGAGCCGATCAAGATCTACTATCAGGGCGACTGGTTCGACCTGTGCCGCGGCCCGCACATGACCTCGACGGGCAAAATTGGAAACGCCTTCAAGCTGATGAAGGTGGCGGGCGCGTATTGGCGCGGCGACAGCAACAATCCGATGCTGACCCGCATCTACGGCACCGCCTTCGCAAAGCAGGAGCAGCTCGACGCCTACCTCAAGCAGATCGAGGAAGCCGAGAAGCGCGACCACCGCAAGCTCGGCCGCGAGCTCGACCTGTTCCATTTCCAGGAGGAAGGTCCGGGCGTCGTGTTCTGGCACCCCAAGGGCTGGAGCATCTTCCAGGCGCTGATCGCCTATATGCGCAGGCGGCTCGCCGGCGACTATGACGAGGTGAATGCGCCGCAGATCCTCGACAAGTCGCTGTGGGAGACCTCGGGCCACTGGAACTGGTACCGCGAGAACATGTTCGCGGCGCAGTCCGCTGGCGACGAGGCCGAGGACAAGCGCTGGTTCGCGCTGAAGCCGATGAACTGCCCCGGTCACGTGCAGATCTTCAAGCACGGCCTGAAGAGCTACCGCGACCTGCCGCTGCGGCTCGCCGAGTTCGGCGTCGTGCACCGCTACGAGGCCTCCGGCGCCATGCACGGCCTCATGCGGGTGCGCGGCTTCACGCAGGACGACGCGCATGTGTTCTGCACCGAGGATCAGCTCGCCGAGGAGTGTCTCAAGATCAACGATCTGATCCTGTCGACCTACTCCGACTTCGGCTTCGAGGGCGAACTGACGGTCAAGCTGTCGACCCGACCTGAGAAGCGCGTCGGCACCGACGAGATGTGGGATCACGCCGAGCGCGTGATGGCGACCGTGCTGAACGAGATTAAGGCGCAGAACAACCACATCCGCACCGAGATCAATCCGGGCGAAGGCGCGTTCTACGGGCCGAAGTTCGAATATGTGCTGCGCGATGCCATCGGCCGCGACTGGCAGTGCGGCACCACGCAGGTCGACTTCAACCTGCCGGAGCGGTTCGGCGCGTTCTACATCGACGCCGACGGCGCCAAGAAGGCGCCGGTCATGGTGCATCGCGCGATCTGCGGCTCGATGGAGCGCTACATCGGCATCCTCATCGAGCACTATGCCGGCAGCTTCCCGCTGTGGCTGGCGCCGACGCAGGTCGTCGTCACCACCATCACATCGGAAGGCGATGAATACGCCAAGCAGGTACTGGCGGCGCTGCGCCGCGCGGGCTTGCGGTGCGAGATCGACCTGCGCAACGAGAAGATCAACTACAAGGTCCGCGAGCACTCGCTGCAGAAGATCCCGGCTTTGCTCGTCGTCGGCAAGAAGGAGGCCGAGACGCATTCCGTCTCCGTCCGCCGGCTCGGCCGCGACGGCCAGACGGTGATGCCGACCGCGGAGGCGATCGCCGCCCTGGTGGACGAAGCGACGCCGCCGGACGTGCGGCGCCGCCAGCGCGAGGCGGCCTGAGGTCGTCACTCGTGGCCCGCATGAGCGCAGCAACATGCGGGGTCGCCGCGACAGCGCCTGAGATCCCGGATGTCGCTGCCGCCGTCGCCCTGACGGGCTCCGGCGTGCGCTCATCCGGGCCACGCGGCTACGCCGACAGACTGGCGACGGCATCCGCAGAACCTCTGTCTTGGTCTGCGGCCTGCAGCGCCACGTCTGCGCATTCGGCCATGTAGAGAAACATCGTCGCGAGCATCCGCTCGATCGCCTCGCGCCCCAGCGGCAGAATGGTGATGGCGTCGGTGCCGCGGATCAGCAGGCCCTTCTCCTCGGCATCTCGCAGCAACGTCAGCACGTGCTTGCGCGACACCGAAAAACGGGTGGCCAGACCGTTGATGGAGAACGGCACGGGGGCGTCTGGCGGGAATGGCTGGTCCGGCCCGGCACCTTGCGCCAGGCTGAACAGGATCACCATGCCGGCGGTGCGTTCGGCAAACGGCTCGAGCTCCGGCGCGCCGTCGAGGATGCGGAGGCCGGCGATGAAGCGACGGCCAAGCTCGAGCACGAAGGTCTTCACGAAAGCCGGATCGTTCAACGATGCCCGATAGGCCACGGCGGCCGGCAGCACCGCGCTCATGGCGTCGAACTGCACACCCCAGCGCTCGCGATGCAGTGCGATCAGCCGGTCGGTCGGGACCAGCGGCCGCCGCCGGCGGTCCAGATTGGGAGCCGACGCCACCAGCCCGGTCGCGCGCATCAAGGCCAGCATGGCCTCGCAGCGACCGCCGCTGCACAGGTCGAGCCTGGCGCACATCTCCTTCATGGCGCCGACGGTGAGACCGAGCTGGCCGTCGCGCTGCTCGGCGAAATGCAGATACAGCGCGACATGCGGAAACAGGGCCCGCGCCCGGTCGCTCAGCAGCGCATTGAGGATGCGATCGCCCCGATACAGCCTGATCGCCGAAGCCGTCGAGGCCCGCATCGCCCGCGCGAATCCGGGCATCCCGCGCAGCTGCGCGACGGCATCGGGTGAAGGTATCAGTGCGGTCATCGGCGCGTCAGATCTTGCACGTCAGACAACTCCCCGCGGATCTCTGGCACTATGTTTTTACCGGCCCGCCCAAGGTTCGACAATTCGCTGCAATTATCGTGCATTGGACAGATAGCCGCATCGAAAGTGCCCCGCTCGCCTCGTCCCACGCGAAATCTTCGTCGAAACCCGCAAAGGATGTAGGATCGGCGGCGGTAGAACTGATCAAAACGCCGTGCCGCAGCCTCGTTGCAGGCGGAGGCCCATGCTATCTCTCCTACGTGCAACGAACGAGATTTCACGACGTGCCCGACGCGATTGAACTCCTGAAGACCCGCCGTTCCGTCAAGCCGCGCGAGATGAGCGGTCCCGGCCCTACCCCTGCCGAGCTCGACACCATCCTGACCATCGGCGCCCGCGTGCCCGATCACGGCAAGCTCGCGCCCTGGCGCTTCATCGTGTTCGAGGGCGACGGCCGCCGTCGCGCCGGCGAGGTCATCGCAGCCGTCTTCGCCAAGAAGAACCCGCAGGCGACCGCCGCCGAGCTCGAGGTGGAGAAGAACCGCTTCATGGAGGCACCGCTGGTGATCGGCCTCGTCAGCTTCACCCGGGCGCATCCCAAGGTGCCGGCCTATGAGCAGGAGCTCTCCGCCGGCGCCAGCGCGATGAACATCCTGACGGCGGCGACCGCGCTCGGCTATGGCGGCTGCTGGCTGTCCGGCTGGTTCATGTTCGACCGCGAGGTGATGGACGGGCTCGGACTGAAGCCGGAGGAGAAGCTCGCGGGGCTCATTCATATCGGCAGGCCGACCAAGCCGAGCGAGGACCGCCCGCGCCCGGCGCTGGCGGATATCGTGACGCGGTTCTGATCGGACGAATAGAGAGCAGCAAATAGCAGGGAGCAGGCCCCGCTCCTTCCACCCGTCATTCCGGGGCATCGCGAAGCGAGAGCCCGGAATCCATATTCCAAAGCGGTGATGTGGCGAAGACAGAGGCCATGGGCAGCTCGCACCTCATGACCCGTCGTGGTTATGGATTCCGGGCTCATCGCTTCGCGATGCCCCGGAATGACGGGTGGAAAGAGCAAGGCAGGCCCTTGCATTCTCCATGCCCTCCAATTGCCCCCTATTCGCCAAGTCTCCTCATCATGTCTCCTCATCACGCCGCCTTCGACGCTCTGGCGCCGAACCGTGCCAGCAGGCCCGCGATCTCCGACGCCGGCCGCGCGGCGCTGAACAGGAAGCCCTGGACCTGGTTGCAGCCTTCGGCGCGCAGCCAGTCGAGTTGGTCCGTGGTCTCGACGCCCTCGGCCGTGGTGGTGATGTTGAGGCTCTTGCCGAGGCCGGAAATGGCGCGGACGATGGCGAGGCAGTCGGAGCGCTGCGCGAGGTCCTTCACGAAGGAGCGGTCGATCTTGATCTTGTCGAACGGGAAGCTACGGAGATAGCTGAGGCTGGAATAGCCGGTGCCGAAATCATCCATCGAGATGCGGATGCCCAGCCCACGCAGCTGATGCAGCGTCGCCAGATTCGCCTCGGTCTCGGCGAGCAGGATCGACTCGGTGATCTCCAGCTCCAGCCGCTCCGGCGGCAGCGACGATTGCGCCAGCGCCTGGACCACGACCTGCACCAGGTTGCGGCTGCGGAACTGGACGGCCGAGAGATTCACCGCGACCTTGATGCCATCGGGCCATCGCGCGGCCTCATGACAGGCCTCGCGCAGCACCCATTCCCCCAGCGGCACGATCAGGCCGATGTCCTCGGCCACAGGAATGAACTCTGCCGGCGAGATCATGCCCTTCTCCGGATGGCGCCAGCGCAGCAGGCATTCGAAGCCGGAAATGGTGCTGGTCGCGACCTCGACCAGCGGCTGATAGTGCAGCTCGAAATCACCCTGCGCGAAGGCGTGACGAAGGTCATGCTCCATGTCGCGGCGCCTCTGCGCCCGGAGATCCATCTCCTTCTCGAAGAAGCGGTGCACGCCGCCGCCCTCCTCCTTGGCGCGGTAGAGCGCCATGTCGGCATTCTTCATCAGCTCTTCGCTGGTCGAGCCGTCGGACGGCGAAAGCGCGATTCCGATCGAAGCGCCGATCACGAGCTCATGGCCGTCGATCTCGTAGGGCGCACTCAGCGCCTGGATCAGCTTGGCCGCGAAATCGCTGGCCTCGTTGGGCAACGGCGTGTCGGCGAGGATGACGGCGAATTCGTCGCCGCCGAGCCGCGCCGCCATGTCGCCGCCCCGCACCCGCTCCCTGAGCCGGTCGGCCACCGCCTGCAACAACCGGTCCCCCATGGGATGGCCGAGCGAGTCGTTGACGTTCTTGAACAGGTCGAGATCGACGCAGAGCACGGCAATCGATCTGTTGCCGGACGCGCCTGGCTGCAGCACCTGCCTGAGCCGCTCCTGATACAATTCGCGATTGGGCAGGTTGGTCAGGCCGTCATGGTGAGCCATGTGCGCGATCCGGGCCTCGACCTTGCGGCGTTCGGTGATGTCGACGATGGCGACGAGGAAGCCGTCGCGTCCCTCGTAGGAGATCCGCCGGCCATAGGCCAGCACGTCGATCAGCGAGCGGTCCGCCGTGTAGTGCCGCCATTCGCGATGGAAATCGTCCCGCGCCGTCAGCCGCGCCATCGCCTCGTCCAGATCGGCCATGTCGCTTTCGGGCCAGAGATCCCAGATCGTCATGCCGAGCAGCCGGTCGCGGTCGTAGCCATAGTGCTCGGCGGCGGCGGCGTTGACCTTCATGATGCGCCCCGTCTCCGTGTCGAAGATGCCCATCGGCAGCGGATTGGCATCGAACAACAGGCGGAACGACGCCTCGCGGCGCTTCAGCGCGGTGACGTCGGAGACAGTGAGAGACACGATGTCGCCGAACGCATGCACGCCGAGGCGCAGATTGCGATCGTCGCAATCGAGCTCGAACTGATCGCGGCCGCTGTGCGCGACGATGGCGAACAATCGCGCCAGCACGTCGGCCGTGCCGAGCATCGTCCCGCCCTGCCTCAGCCGCCGCCATTGCAGCTCGGCCGCCGAGAGCTTGAGGAGGCTCGCCGCGGACTGGTTGTGATGGACGACCTGGAAGTCGCAGGGCACGCCGGCACTGTCGCGGATGGTGGCGAGCGAGACGACGCCGTCCTCGGTGGTGGAGAAAATCGAATCGAGCAGATTGTACTGCCCGGCGCGCTCGTTGATGTAGGTGCCGACCAGCGTTCTGCCCCAACGCGAGCTGGTCGGCAGCGCCAGCACGTCGTAGGTGCGCACCATGCCGTCGCGCACGCAGTACGCGGTCGACAGATGCGGCTTGCAATTCGTCACCGCGCAGATCGCCGCTTCCGTCAGCACCGTCGCGCAGTCCGGCGAGACGGATTCGACCGGAATATCCCAGCCGTCATTCTGAAGCCATTGCTGGACATAGCGGCCGCTGCGGGTGATTTCGAGACGGTCGTCCTCCTCGCGCAACAGCGCGACATGATCGGCGAGGCGGCCGAGGCTTCCCAGCATCACGTCTTCATACTGGGGCAGGCTCTGGCCGGGCTTCAATGCCGCGTGCCATTTGCGCTTGAGCACCGGAATGTCCTCGAACAGATCATTGCTGACCGCCCCGGACGTCTTCTTCTTCGCGGCACTCATCGCATCGTACTCAATCGCCAGCTGCTTGTAGCGGTACTCCATGCAGATCTGTCTTTAATGGGCTGTAAATCCAGATTGGCCGTGCAGCGGCCGGCAGCGAATATGACAGTTCAAAGTCGTTCCATGGTTATTGCGCATTAGAGACTATGACAGTCGCCTCGTATCTTGCGGTCGCCGGCGCGTGACATCCTGCGCCCATACGATCAGCCGCGATGATGGAATGCGAAGAGGCGATCCCGCGGCGGAGATCCGCCCGGGTGATGCACCTTGCGAGACCCTCGATCAGCGTGAGGGCGCAGGGAAGGCCGGACCTCGACTGAGGCCCGTGGCCCGCCTGCTCAAAAAAATGCAGGCGGCAGGTACCACAGGTTCAGCCGGAAATCCGGCCCTCCCTGCGCGATGGCTTTAACGGCTGCTTCGCGTTCTCCCTGGTGCGCCGGGCTTTCTGGCCACCATCCTCAACGCAGGGCAAAGCCTTACCGTGAGTTGATATCAGCGTCGGGATATCAGGACCGCGCGACTTGACCGTGCGCAGCGAATTGTTCGTCGGCGCGAGCGACCCCGCGCTGCAATCCACCACGCCCACCGCTCCCCGCCCCGCGTGCCGTGACGACCGCGATACGCCCCTCATCCCGGGACGGGATGCGCGGAAAGATCGTTCTGATTTGCCCGACGACGCAAGGACTAATAAGTGCGACAAAGTAACCCGACGGGCAGAGGCGTCACGAGTTGGGCAGTCGTGTCGAGCACCACTGCTTCCACAATGACTTCTGTCGTGCCGGCCTCGAGCCGCAGGGCTATCGCATATGGCGATCTATGTTTTGCGCCCCTCTCCCTCCGCGTCGTCATGGCCGGGCTTGTCCCGGCCATCCACGTTGTCCAGCATGCTGAGAACGACGTGGATGCCCGGGACGGAGCCCGGGCATGACGATGTGGAGACGGTTTCGCGACACACTCAGATTGACCATATGCGATAGCCCTGCCTCGAGCCGGGACCCAGCCACCGGCCGCGGTGATGCGGGCCGCTGACAGCTACGTCCCCCGACAGCATCCGCGGTATGGATCCCGGCGTTCGCCGGGACGACAGCGGTGGTGGGACGCGATCCTACAAAAACTCTGCGCTCGCATCACTCCTCCTCCAGACGAATGCCCGCGTCGCTGAGCGCCTCCATGAGCCGCTCAATGTCCTCGGGTTCGACCGTGCTGCCTGCGCAAAGCGCGTTGAGCTCGTCGAACGTGATCCAGCCCTTGCGTTCACCGGTCTCGATGGCATGGCGGATGATGTCGGACATCTGCATACAGCTCTCCCCGGAGATTGGCTCTCATAGATAGCGGGAAGAGTCGGTGTCGCGTGCGCACGTCTTACCGCGCCAGCACCTCGACCTCGCCGTCGACGCCGTTGACCACGCTGAAGGAGCGTTCGAACACCTTGCCTTCGTTCTTGGCGATGGCGCGGTAGTCGCCTTCGGAGAGCACGACCTTGGGGAAGGCGCCGACCGATTCCTTGATCACGTCGCCGCCGGGGTTGATGACGGACCAGGCGGTGTTGGCCAGTGCCTCGCCGCCCTTGTCGGAGACGAGCTTCAAGGTGATGACCGCGGCGCGGTGGGTGACGGTGACGTCGGTGAGCTTGCTGGCCTGGACACGGATGTCGGAGCGCACCACCGAATTGGCGTCGCCATAGTTGGAGACGATGTAGTAGGTCCCCTCCGGCAGCATCAGCATGTCGCCGGCGGCGACGTTCGGCACCAGCGGCGCACGCTCGCGGCCGTCGAACTGGCTGCCCTTGTAGATCGCGAACGAGATCTGGTTCTGCGGGATCTTGCTGGTGCCGACCCTGCCCTCGAGGCGCAGGCCGCCAGCCGGCAGCAGGAAGGATTCGCGATCGGTCTCCGTCTTCAGGCTCACCGTCCTGACCGCGCTGACGAGTCCAAGCGCGACGTGAACGACGTAGTTGCCGGGCGGCAGCACGATGTTCGGCGTGGCGCCGCGATCCTCACGCAGCATCTTGAAGGCGCCGGTCTCGTCGGGCCGGTCGGAGAAGACGCGCCAGACCAGCCCGCCATTGATACCCGGCAGATCCTTGCCGTAGCGCGCCGACAGCGACAGCACGCCCTGATTGGGCGCCGCAGCTGGGGGCGCAGCCACCGGCGGGATGGCGGCGGGCGCTCCGGGGGGAATCGCGGCCACCGGCGGTCCAGGCAAGGCCTGCGGCGCAGGGGGCAGGATGGGACCTGCCGCAGGGCCGGAGGGCGGCGCCAGGCTGACGGCGGCGCCGGGATCCGGCACCGAAGCGGGCGGAACCGGCGGCGGACGATCGCTGAACAGCTGGGCTGCGGCTGGAGGTGATACGAGCCCGGCGAACAGGCACGACAAAGCGAGCACAAGCCATAGCTGCCCGCTGCGCCGGAAACCCTGGGATCCGCGACCTCTCGTCATCATCCTGCTTTTGACCGAAAACGCGGCGAATTCAAGCCTGTACTGCGCTGTGCCCGGGGAACCGGACGCGGCCGCGCGGCTTG
Organism: Bradyrhizobium sp. SZCCHNR1002; assembly: GCF_032381435.1. Taxonomy (NCBI): domain Bacteria; kingdom Pseudomonadati; phylum Pseudomonadota; class Alphaproteobacteria; order Hyphomicrobiales; family Nitrobacteraceae; genus Bradyrhizobium; species Bradyrhizobium sp. SZCCHNR1002. The sequence continues at coordinate 82,200 of NZ_JAUHIS010000011.1, read as the reverse complement.
GCCGCAGGCCTGCGCGGTGGCACGGGCGCAGCCTCGAGCGAACCGCTCCGCCCCTTCAAATCGACGGCATCGGGTGCTCCCGTGAACCGGCATGAAGGATGCTTCTGGTACGCTCGACGGCGTCATGAGTCCGTTGCCGACTCGTTGCACAAAGTTGCGTAAGCGTGGAGACGACAAGTGCTGGATATCTTGAAGGGACGCCGCCAGGGCGGAGGCGAAAGCGCCAATGTCGGTCTCGGCACGATCCGCAAGCCGGTCATCGGGCTTGCACTCGGCGGCGGTGCGGCGCGCGGCTTTGCCCATATCGGCGTGATCCGGACCCTGATGGCGCACGGCATCGTGCCGGACGTCGTGGTCGGCACCTCGATCGGCGCGGTGGTCGGCGGCGCCTATGCGGCAGGCCAGCTCGACACGTTGGAGGAATGGGCGCGCAGCCTGCAGATGCGCAACGTGCTCGGCTATCTCGACATCCGTCTCAACGGCTCCGGCCTGATCGGCGGCGAGAAGCTCGCGGCCCAGCTGGAGGCCTCGCTCGGCCGCGTCGCGATCGAGGAACTGCCGATGAAGGTCGCGACCGTCGCGACCGAGATCCGAACCGGACACGAGATCTGGCTGACCCATGGCAGCCTGGTCGATGCCATGCGCGCCTCCTACGCCCTGCCCGGCATCTTCGCGCCGGTGCTGATCGGCGACCGCTGGCTGGTCGACGGCGCCATGGTCAATCCGGTGCCGGTGTCGGCCGCACGCGCGCTCGGCGCCGAGATCGTGATCGCCGCCAACCTGTCGAGCGACGTGTTCACGCATTCGACGACGATCTACTCGCATGGCCAGCCGGTCGAGGTGCCGGAAACGGTGATGGAGAGCGCGCCGGCCAAGCGCCGCTTCGGCAAGCTGTTCTCGCCGGAGCGCGCGGTGAAACGGCAGTTCTTCGGCGGCGGCGGCCGGCCCGGGATCTCCTCGGTCATGGTCGACGCCTTCAACATCATGCAGGACCGCATCACCCGCGCCCGGCTCGCCGGCGATCCGCCCGATCTTCTGATCTCGCCGCGCGTCGGCCAGATCGGCTGGTTCGATTTTCACCGTGCAGCCGATCTCATCGCGTTCGGCGCAAGGGCCGCCGAACGTGCGCTGGATTCGATCCAGGACGCAATCGGCGCGGCGGCGCCGGCCGGCGGCGGGGCTACGCCGTCTTGATGTACTGACGCAGCGCTTCCTGCTCGGTCTCGTATTCCTGGACGCGCCACTTCACGACGTCGCCGATCGAGATGAGGCCGACCACCACGCCGCCTTCGATCACCGGCAGATGGCGGAACTTGCCGTTGGTCATCATCTCCATGATGGAGGCGACAGTGTCGGCCGGCTTGCAGCTGACGACGCGGCGGGTCATGACGCTGGACACCGGCTCGGTGAGCACCGTGGCGCCACGCTCGCCGAGCGAGCGGACGATGTCGCGCTCGGAGAGAATGCCCTCCATCCGCGTGCCCGACATCACCAGCACCGCGCCGATCTTGCGATCGGCCAGCAGCTTGGCGGCTTCGGCGAGTGTGGTCTGGGCTTCGACGCTCTCGACCTTGTGGCCCTTGGTGTCGAGGATCGCACGTACTGTCATTGCTCATCTCCTTGAGAGGCCGATGCGCCTTCTTGAGCGAGGCGTCCTTGCGGCCGATGCATGCAGTCGTCTTCAGTCACGCTGATCGTCGAGTCACGAGACTCGATCGCAGTCTGGCAATGCGCCCGTCACGCTTGGGTTGCACTGCGCTCGGCAGGCCGGCGGATGGCCAGGAAAAAGGCCTGCCCTATTTGCCCGGAGTCGTGCCCCGGTTGCATCGGACGCAAATGATGAATGAATTCGCCGGCGCTCGCAAGCGCAGGAATGCGGCAACTAACCGTCGATCGGCTCCGACGGCAACGCAGGTGCAGCATCGGCGCGCACATGCGGGACCGGATCGAACAGCGCAAACAGGATGAGGCCGGCGACGAAACCGCCGATATGCGCCTGCCAGGCGACATCGGCCCCCTCGGCGCCGGGTGTGAGGTCGAAGGCGCCGAACAGGATGTTGACGCCGAACCACACCGCGAGGAAGCCGAGCACCCGCGGATTGCGCAGCGCGCGCGACAGCGACAGGGCCGGCACTCTTGCCGCCGCCTCGGCATCGCCGCGGCTGAACGACAGGAAGCCGCCGCGAACGAAGGCAAAGCGCATCGCCGCGGCCATCGCACCCGACACCGAGGCCGAGGCACCGATCATCGGCGCCAGCGCGTGCTCATGGGTGAGCAGATGCGCGAGCGCACCGGCTGCGGCCGTGGCTGCCATGAACAGATAGAACCTGAGCGCGCCGAAGCGGCGCGCCAGCGCGCTGCCGAACGGCAGCAGCCACAGCACGTTGAAGCCGATATGCGTCAGATTGGCGTGCAGCAGCGAGTAGCTGACGAAGGTCCAGATCTTGGCGGGTGTGCCGCCCGGGAACGGGCCATCCAGCAGGGTCTGGTCGTATCGTTTCGGCACAAAGGCGAACAGGTTGATGATCGCCGCGTCCCATTCCTCGGGCAGCAGCACGCGCAGATGGATCACGGCGATCAGCACGATATAGGCGGTCAGCGCGCCCGGCAGGTTCAGCATCGGCTCCCGCGTGTCCCGAAGCGGCGGATCTTGCGTGAGGTCTGACGGGGAATCCAAGGGAACGCACGCCTTCGACGAGAGGAACAGATCCGTCAGATAGGCGGCTTTGGCGGAATTGCGCAAGCGCACACATGCAGAGTTGATGTGCGGCCTGGAGGCCCGGCCTGCCCGGGCCTCGAACGAGCGGGATCTGAAAAGAAAAGAGGGAGAGCCCTGAGAAAGCCCTCCCTCGCAAGATCCGCCGGTCTTTTTGCGCGTCCGGAGAGCCCGGGGTGCTGTCCCCCACCCCTCCCCGTCGCGACGACCGGACTTGTTGTGTTCGACGCCTCGTGTACCTCACCGTTTCGCGGCGGACCTTCCACCTTCCGGCCGCGATCGGATGAACGCTTTCTTAACGATCCCGCGGCCGAAGCCAAGCACATCGTTAATTTAACCTTAACGCGCGGAAGCCGAGGAGAAAGCCGGCACGATCGCACCATCGGCATGGACGCTGCACAGCCCCTCCTGCACAAACAACCAGGGAGGCGCCTGGACGAAAGCGGGACAGCGATGTCCTGACAACGTCGAGGGCGCGAGGGGTCATCGAGATGAAACATCCGTCCAATCGCGAGCTCTTCGCCTATTGGAACGACAGGCGCGGCCACGCCAAGGCGCCGGAGCGCTGCGACTTCGAGCCGTCGGCCGTGCGCGAGCTGCTCGGCGACATCTTCGTCCTGTCCTGCGATGCCGACAGCGGCTTTCCGTTCCGCATGGCCGGCACGCGGCTGTGCGCCCTGCTCGGCGGCGACGTCAAGGACAAGAGCTTCCCGGCGCAGTTCACGCACCAGAGCCGCCGCGAGATCGAGGAGATCGCGACGGTGGTCTGCGAGGAGACGCTGCCGGCGATCGCCGGCGTGACGGCGCTGGCGCCGGATCGCACCACGGCCCATTTCGAACTGCTGCTGCTGCCGTTCGCCCCCCGCGCGCACGAGCCGATCAGCCTCACCGGCCTGCTCGCCCCGTTCGAGGCCCCGCAAGGTGCGCTCGGGCCGCTCGAGATGGTCTCCTGGCGCTACATCCATCCTCCCGTCGAGCCGATCGTGCCGCGCACGCTGCGCAAGCTGGCGCTGGCCCGCGGCCTGATGGTGTATGAGGGCCTCCGCTGAAGCTCCTCTAGCCGCATGAGCGCAGCGACATGCCGGTTCGCCGAAACGGCGCTTCACGATGGCCACACGATCGTCCGGACTCTCACGACGAGCTCTCTTGAACCGGCATGTCGCCGCGCTGATGCGGGCGACGCCATTGCGGTCGTATCGGCCGGAACTGCCCACAAAGCCGCGAACAACATGAACGCCCGCGGTGCTGCGATAACGCTGAATTAACCGTGCAGCATTTAGTTTCGTTGCTGGATCCGCCGGTCAGCTAAGAACCGGCTTTGAGTGGCGAAACATGGCGTTGCCGAACAAAAAACAATCCCTTCCGGCCGCCGAGGAGCGCCGCCGTTTCCAGCGGGTCAAGGTCCACCTGCTCGGCCGCTACATGCTGCCCGACCGGCGTGAGTTTCCGTGCCAGGTGATCAACATGTCGCCCGGCGGCCTTGCGCTGCTGGCACCGGGCATCGGCAATGTCGGCGACCGCGTGATCGCCTATCTCGACCATATCGGCCGCGTCGAGGGCAAGATCACCCGCATCATCGACAACGGTTTTGCGATGACCATCGGCGCCACCGCGCGCAAGCGCGACAAGCTCGCCGCACAGCTGACCTGGCTCGCCAACCGCGACATCCTCAATTTGCCGGAGGATCGCCGCCACGACCGTATCATTCCGCGCAACCCGATCGCGGTGCTCACGCTCGAGGACGGCACCAAGATGACGTGCCGCATCATCGACATGTCGCTGTCGGGCGCGGCCATCGCGGCGGAAAGCAAGCCGCCACTGAAATCCCTGGTCATGCTCGGCCGCGTGCAGGCGCGCGTGGTGCGAAATCTCGAAGGCGGCTTCGCCATCGAGTTCATGCACGCGCAGCTCGCCGAAACGCTCGAAGAGAGCGTTACCGCGCGGTAAAGCCGCAAGTCCTGCAAATCCCGCAACTTCACGGAGTGCACGGCGTCCGCCACCGCGGGCGCCGTGTGGCGTTCGGCCATCGCACGCGGTGCTCAGCGCAGTTAATTCGCCGTCCGAAAAGCGCCGGCCAAGCTGCAACGGCAGCGTTTTGCGTCTTAATGCACGGCATTTGAATCAAGCGCGATCGATTCAAATTTTAGGCAAATTCGATTCAACAGATCTTCGAATTATCGTCTTGTTTGAATTGGGTTTTCGTCAAATCCATCGTGGCGATTTAGCGGCAGCGAAAAATCTTTGTGAGACACATGGTCCCAACAAAACGGGGGCCAAAATGGTCAAGCGGACGGGACAGGCAAAAGGGTTGGCGGTGGTCGCCTTCCTGATGGCGATGGGGACGATGGCGCATGCCGGTGATGACCGGGTGCTCTATGCGAGCCTCGGCGACACCACGCGGGCCCCGATCGGCTGGATCGAGTTCTGCACCGAGACCCCTGTGGAATGCCGCGGCGGCGCGTCGCAGCCCCGCGACATCGTGCTGTCCCAGACGGCGTGGCGGGACCTGATAAAGGTCAATCGCTGGGTCAATGAGAACGTCAAGCCGATCACCGACATGGACCATTGGGGCGTGGTCGAGAAATGGTCGCTGCCGTCGGACGGCTACGGCGACTGCGAGGATTACGTGCTGTTGAAGCGCAAGCTGCTGATCGATGCCGGCTGGCCCCGCGAGGCGCTGCTGATCACGGTGGTGCGCGACAAGAAGGGTGAAGGACATGCCGTCCTCACCGTGAAGACCGACAAGGGCGAATACGTGCTCGACAATCAGAACGAGAGCGTCGTCGCCTGGACCGACACCGGCTACCGCTTCGTCAAGCGGCAGTCGCAGAGCGACCCGAACGTCTGGGTCTCGCTCGGCGACGCCCGCCCGGCAGTGGCCACCGCCAGCGCCCGAGAGCGCTAAGGAGCGCCCGAGAGCGCTGAACCTAGAGGCAGAGACATTCGAGTTACGCGACCCGGTCACATCCCCACCCCTCCCCGTCCCAGACCGGTTCGCGCGCGGCCAGCTCTCCCCCAAGGGCTGGCCGCAACTTTTTTTGGCCTTGCTTTGACGATACCCCGCAGGCAAGGCGCGGCGGTTGCCGGCCAACCTTGTTTTCCCTCGACCGTCGGGTTTAGGTTGTCGGCATGATGATGATCCTGCGAAGCGCGACGCTTCTGGCCGCGGCCCTGACCCTGGCGAATTGCTGCATGTCGGGCACCGGCTGCTCGGGTCCGATGGCCTCGGCCAATCCGCCGGCGGCGACCCCGGCGATGGCTGCCGCCCCCGCCATGGCGGGACCGCAGACGGCTGCGGCGGCCGATTGGGACGGACGCGTCGCCACCTCCGAGTCCGACACCGAGATGGTGATGGAGCCCGACATCGGCGGCCCCGCGCGCAAGGGCGGCAAGCGCCGCGGCGACCAACGTGTGGACGTGATGTCCTCGCAGTCCAGCTCCGGCGCTCGCGGCCGGATGAGCTGGGAGGAGGAACAGGCAGCCGACCTCGCCGACGAGGCGCGCCTCAAGCAGAAGCTCAACATCTGCCGGAACTGCAACGCGACCCAATAAGTCCCTGACGCCTCTGGCTCAGGGCCGCCGCTCAAGGTCCGATAATACCGTCACACCGTCGCCTGCCGAACCGCAGTTTTCGGCCTTGCACGCCTCTCTTTTGTCCGATTTGCTAATAGAGTCTTGCGGCCGGGACCCGGGCGCGGAGGTCTTGCGTTGTCTGCGCGGGGCCCCGTCCCGACGATATGACTTTTCCGCCGCTCCATTTTCGAGCGGCTTCCGAAGCTTTTTCCGATTTAAGGTGGTTTCGTGATGAACCCGGTGACGCGCGACACCAGACGCTATGTCGAAAAGTCCAACGTCGGCGCCGTCAAGAGCTCACAGCCGATCGCGCTGGCAGCGGCAACTCTCCTGGTGCTGGTCGCCGGCATCGGCGGCATCATGCTGTGGCGCGCCTATGGTGGATCACCGGGCGAGGCCGAGCGCGGGGCGGTGACGCGGCAGTTGCAGGCCAGGACGGTGCAGGCCTCCGAGCAGTTGGTGGAAAAGACCAAGGGCCTGGAAGCCACCCAGCAGGAATCGATCGATCAGCTGCAGATGATGCAGGAGCAGTTGCAGAGCATGCGCCGCCTGCTCGCCGCCCAGCAGGCCGACACCAAACGGCTGTCCGATCAGGTCTCGACCCTGAAGGACTCCATCGATGGCCTGCGCCAGTCCTTCGCCAGCACGCAATCCTCCGAGCAGGCCGCGCCGCCGCCACGCAATCGCAGCATCCGTTCGCGCGCCCATGCGAGCCGCAACGGTCATCGACATCGCCGCAACCGCAGCTAATTCGAACCCACCTATCCTGCCTGTACAAATCCTGCCGAATTTTCCCGGGCCCTTGTGAAGTGCTTCACACAGCAGGCTGCGGAATCGGGCCATCTTGAGGTCACCGGATGGCGAGCCAATTTCAGGATGGCGCAGGGCCAATTTCAATATCCGGGGCTGGCAAGGTCGTTGGCGCCATACTGCGCCGACGGCCTTGTTCTTTGTAGTTGTCCCCGATCGCAGCATCTTCACGGAACCGCGTTGCCGGACCTTAGCGCTCTCCGGCTGGTGACTTGCTTTTGAGCGCCACTTCTCTGCTCAATGCGCGCCTCACCGTTCGGGAGGAGCCCGCATGTCCGTCGAAGCTGAACCGACATCCGATGTCATCGGATTGACCAAAGTCGCCCCGTTCTCACGCCGCGGCTTCATGACCGCGTCCGCCGCCGTGACGGCCGGCTACACGCTCGCCGCCGGCCCCGTCCGGGCCGAGGTCATCACCACCGACACGAACGGCCTCAATGCCGGCGATGCCAAGGTGAAGGTCGCCGACGGCGAGATGCCGGCCTACTTCGCCAGGCCCGCCAGCGCCAGCAATCCGCCCGTCGTGCTGGTGGCGATGGAGATCTTCGGCCTGCATCAATACATCAAGGACGTGACGCGGCGACTCGCCAAGCTCGGCGCGTTCGCCGTCGCCCCCGACTACTACTTCCGCAAGGGGGTGGACCTCACCAAAATGGCCGAGATCAAGGATCTGCTGCCGATCGTCAACGCCAAGCCCGACGCGGAGCTGCTGTCGGATCTCGATGCAACGGTGGCCTGGGCCAAGTCGCAGGGCGGCGACACCTCGCGTCTCGGCATCGTCGGCTTCTGCCGCGGCGGCCGCACTGTGTGGGAATACGCGGCTCACAATGGCGGGCTGAAGGCCGGCGTGGCATTCTACGGCCCGCTGACCGATCCGCCCAATCCGGTGTGGCCGAAGAGCCCGACGCAGCTCGCGCCGGAGATGAAGGCCCCGGTGCTCGGACTCTACGGCGAGGCCGACACCGGCATTCCCGTCACCAGCGTCGAGGCGATGAAGACCGCGCTCGCGGACAACAAGAAGACCGCCGAGTTCAAGATCTATCCCGGCGCGCCGCACGGCTTTCATGCCGACTACCGCCCGAGCTATCGCAAGGACGCCGCCGAGGACGCCTGGGCGCAGATGCAGGCATGGTTCAAAAGGTATGGCGTGCTGAGCTGACGACGCGCATTTTCCCACCGCGTGGAAGGCGCGAAGCATCGAGCGAAGCCCGGATGCGCGAAGCGGCATCCGGGTTCATCGTCGCACGTCATGCGAGCCCGGGTATCGCTTCGCGCATCCGGGACGTATCGGCAGCGTCCGGACGACGAGGATGCGCCGGGGATCAGCGCCGCCGGCGCACTCTTGCCGGCTGGCGGGCGCCCTGCTCGAGCTCCCAGGCCATCCAGACCAGCGCGGCACCGAGACTGACGACGATGCCCATGAAGAGGAAGGTGAGTTCAGGGGATGTGAGTGAATTCATCATGCCTGGATCCCTGCAAGCGTTGCGCCAGCTCTTTCTCCATTGCCGGCGTTCATCGCACCGGCAAGAAATCGTGACGAGATATCGTTAAGGCGAAGTGACTGCCAACGCAGCACCCCACCTGCGGGTTCACCCGTTCATTCGCAGACTTCGATCGGACGAAGGCGCCAGCCGTGCGCTGTCCGCACGCGCTTCTTGACGACATAGCAGCCGCCGAGATCCTCATAAGTGTAGGGGTAGTAGTACGGATAGCCGCCGTAGTAGGCGGGATAGCCGAAGCCAAAACCGAGCGCGAAGCCCGGACCGAAGCCATGATGGAATCCGCCATGATGGAATCCGCCGCCATGAAAGCCGCCCGGCCCGCGCGCCGAAGCCGAGCCGGGAAGCACCATCAGCGCGACAGCGCCGCCCACCAGCAATCCCATGATCTTCTCGCGCATCGATCCGTCTCCAAATTCCGCAGGCCAGGTTGAGCCGCTGCAATGATGTCCGTCATTGCAACACCAACTCTTAAAGCCTGATTTGGAACAGCTCGCGGGCAGATGCGCTCACTTCTGCGCGATCTGATGTCTGCACATCACATCGCCGGACCACGGCAATACTCAGCAACCTCTGCAGATGCTCTTGACCTTCCGATCGACCGTCCGGTTCTCCCGCTGAATCTCGGCGTCCTCCGTCGCATCGCCGGCCCGGTTCGGTCCGGTCGCAGCAGTGCCGCCGGCGGCGCCGCGCCCGGTGCCGGTGGTCGTGCCCGCATTGCCGGACCCGAAGCCGCCGACGCCCGAGCCGGTCGATTGCGCCGTCCCGAGACTATTGGTGCCGTTGGCACCCGGCGTGCCCGGTTGCGACAGCCGCGCGCCATTGCCGACGCCGTTCGGATCGGCCTGCGCGTTGCCGAGGCCGGCGGCATTTCCCGTGGAAAGACCGCTCGTGCTGCCCGCGCCGGTGCCCGCTGCTCCCGCAGCGCTGCCTGCATTGGAAGCGCCGACGCTGCCGCCGGTCGCTCCGCTCCCGGTGCCGCTGGTCGCGGCGCCACCACCTGCAGCGCCGCCGCCTGCTCCGCCAGCACCGCCTCCGCCGCCTTGCGCGAACACGGCGGTCGCGGTGCCGAGCCCGGCAATCACGATCAATGTGCCGAATGAAAGTCTGGCCATCGAATGCTCTCCCTTTACATCTCAACCCGACCGGCGAGAGCGTGTTCCGGAACGAATGGGGAGCGGAGAGGATTGATGAGCCGAGGAGACCAAGGGTTCGTGCGCAAGCTGATCGCCTTCGACCAGGACACGTTCGACAAGCTCAAGCAGCTCGGCCGCGATCAGATGCTGAGCCTGCAGGATCTCGCCGACGAGGCGTTTATGGACCTGCTCGAAAAGCACGGTGTGCCGGCCGACTTGAAGGACGCACTGCGCAGGAGTGCAGTTGAGAACGGCGATGGCCCGGGCACGCCAAGCGATGGCGCCAAGCCGAGGACCAGGGTCAAGACCCGGCCGAGAAAGAGGAGCAAGACGTCAGCATGAGCACCGACCCCGATCCGTTCGAGCAGGGCGAGCGCGCGGCGCGCGACAACATTCCGGCCGAGGCCAATCCCTATCAGGACGGCAGCGAACAGCATGCGTTGTGGGCGAGCGGCCACGAGCGGATCGCCAGTGCGCGCGAGGCCGGCGAGTCCGAGGGCACGTGACATCGGCGTGACCGCTCGCGCGCTCGGGAGCCTCAGCCGATTTTCTTCAGCCCCTTGGTATAGCGCGGTCCCTTGGCGACGTAGGCCTTGGCCGCGATGCCCATGCGCTCGACCTGCGCCGGCTCGAGCGTGCGCACGACACGGGCGGGCGCGCCGACGATCAGCGAATATTCCGGAAAGTCCTTGCCTTCGGTGACGATGGCGCCGGCGCCGACGACGCTGCCGCGGCGGATGTGCGCGCCGTTCATGACGATCGAGCCCATGCCGATCAGCGCATCGTCCTCGACGGTGCAGCCGTGCAGGATCACGTTGTGGCCGACCGTGACGTTGCGACCGACACGCAGCGGGAAGCCGGGATCGACGTGACAGGTGGCATTATCCTGGACGTTGGAGCCTTCGCCAATCTCGATCCAGTCATTGTCGCCGCGAATGACCGCGCCGAACCAGACGGTGACCTCCCTGGCGAGCTTCACACGGCCGATCACGGTCGCATTGTCGGCGATATAGTAGTTGCCGTCCGCAGGCAGCTCGGGCCCCTGCCCGTCGAGTTCGTAGATGGCCATCGAGGTCTCCCGTTCGCAGGTGACCTTGGCACAGCCCGCCGAATAATTTCAAGCAACCGGGCAGCAGCGCGGGCCGGATGTGGAACTCAGGTCAGCACGCCGGCGGCGCGCAGCGTCATCACGACGAACGTGCCGGACATCATGCTCCAGAAGCCGGCGATCACGGTGGCCAGCATCACGAACTCGAAGCGGCGGCGCTCGATCCGGGCGCCGCGCAGCGTGTTGCGCATGATGATGAAGGGGGCGGCGAACACCAGGAACGGCACGGCCGCAAAGCGGCGCGGCGTCACGCCCTCCTGCAACAGCTCGAACCCGGGCGGACGCTCGGCGTAGGCCTGATAGCCGCTGGCCAGAGCGCCGGCCAAGGCGAAACCGATCAGGAGCGAGAACAGCGAATTGAACGCCTCTGCCGACATCGTACGCACCCACACACTTGCAGAACTGCCCGATGCTGGTTTGGCAAAATCCCGAGGCGCCCGCCACATTATCCTTAAGAAAGGGTTAATCGGGCCTGCGGCAAAAGCGCAGCGCTGTGCCGGTAAGATCCTGCAGAAAAGCGTATCGACGTGGCATAGTCGCGGTGATTCGGCCCAGAGATCCCCTGCCCGCCATGACGATGTTTTCGGTCCGCAGCGCCCGCCCTTCGAACGGACATGGCCATGCCGTGCCGATCATGATCGGCTGCATGCTGGCGGCCGCTGCCGTGGCGGTCGTGGCCTACCTGCTATGGCCGACGTGGCGAGCCGGCACCTTCAAGGGACCGGAGCGCCTGCCGGTGAGCATCGGCGGCACCATCTTCAACGTACCGGCGGCGGCCATCAGGGTGAAGATCCAGCGCCATACTGGCCCGCAGGAACGGGTCGATCTCGGCTTTGACTATCCCTCGCTGACCCCGCCCGAGGCGCCACACCATGTCAGCGCCGATCAGATCGATCAGGCACCGCATCCGATCGACCGCATCTTCGTCTCGATCTCGGCGCATCACGATGCGCTGTCGCCGGAGGCGCGGCTGAAGACGATCTATCCGCGCTATCTGAACCCTGCGCCGGTCTCGGTGCAGGACGGATTGACGATGCGCGGCTTCCGCGCCGGCACGCCCTACGATGTCGAGGACCTGTTCGCAGCCGAGCAGCCCGCATTGGTGGCGCGCTGCACCCGCGATGCGTCCACGCCCGGCATGTGCCTCAGCGAGCGCCGCATCGACGGCGCGGACCTCGTGTTTCGCTTCCCGCGCAGCTGGCTGTCGCAATGGCAGGACGTCGCGGCCGCGATGGAGCGGCTGACGGCGCAGATGCATGCGGTGAAGTAGTCGTTGATGGTGGCCCGGATGAGCGCAGCGACATCCGGATCCTCCGACACGGCGCGTGTGAACCCGCATGTCGCTTCGCTCATGCGGGCGACGCTCGGCGCGCCCTGTTACTCACCATTCAGCTCATGAGCACGGCACGTGAGCGTCGGCAGATGACGCCGACACATTGGCGCGATGCTCATGAATGCACCCTCTCCCCTTGCGGGAAATGGCATGAGGACAGAGCCACAAACGCGCTTGGGTGAAAGGTATCTCTCGACGAACATCACTCGCGGAGAGAGACCCCTCCCCCAAGCGATGCTGATCGGCCGGCATGGCCCTCTCCCACAACAAGGGGAGAAGGCGCATTCACTGGCACCGCGCCTTCAGTTGTACCTGCGCGGCGCCCAATGCCGATTGCGCAAATGCTGGGCTACTTACCTACTCGACCAGGTCGTCTTCCAGGATCGCCATCTGGAACTGGAACGAGCGATCGTCGTCCTCGTCGTCGACGAACAGGACGCCGATGAACTCCTCGCCGATATAGACCTCGGCGGAGTCCTCCTTCTTCGGCCGCGGCACGACGCGGATCTTGGGATTGCCGAACACGCGCTTCAGATACGCGTCGAGCTTCCTGACTTCCTGAACGTCCACGGGTGATCTCCAATCAAAGCGGGTTTGCTTGTTGTCCAGGGACGTGACGCTGTGCACGCCCGTGACCTCGAAGCTTGTTAGTTCAGCCCGTCGATCCCGGCACGGACGCCAGCGTCATCGAACGGACCTGAAAGGGACGACGTGGATCTCACATTCAGTCCGCCGCGGCAATGGCGGATCGTCAGATCCACAGACCGCCGATGTGTTCGCACGAAATCCAGTGATTGAAAAGCTCTTGACTCGGAGATTGCGCGCGTCGCGGCTCAGATGCCGATTGCGTTGATCATCTGGTCCATGGTGCGCGACGGCTCGGCGCAACCCGCCTCGCCGACGATCTTCGCCGGCACGCCGGCGACGGTAACGTTGTTAGGTACCGGCTTGACGACCACCGACCCCGCCGCGATGCGCGCGCAGTGACCGACCTCGATATTGCCGAGCACCTTGGCGCCGGCGCCGATCAGCACGCCGTGGCGAATCTTCGGATGACGGTCCTCGTTCTCCTTGCCGGTGCCGCCGAGCGTCACACCGTGCAGGATCGAGACGTTGTCCTCGATGATCGCCGTCTCGCCGCAGACGAAGCCGGTGGCGTGATCGAGGAAGATGCCGCGGCCGATGCGCGCCGCCGGATTGATGTCGGTCTGGAACACGGCGGAGGAGCGGCTCTGCAGGTAGAAGGCGAAGTCCTTGCGGCTCTTGCGATACAGCCAGTTCGCGAGGCGATGCGTCTGCAGCGCGTGGAAGCCCTTGAAGTACAGCAAGGGATCGATGAAGCGCGAGGTCGCGGGATCGCGGTCGTAGACGGCGACGAGATCGGCGCGGAAGGCGTGGCCGAGATCCGGCTCGTCGCGCAGCGCATCATCGAAGGTCTGGCGGATCAGGTCGCCGGACAGCGCGGAATGATCGAGACGGTCGGCGACGCGATGCACGACCGAGTCTTCCAGCCGGCTGTGATGCAGGACCGTCGAATAGATGAACGTGGCAAGCTCGGGCTCGCGCCGGACGATCTCTTCGGCTTCGTGACGGATCCGGTCCCAGATCGGATCGAGCGTCGCCAGCTTTCCGCTCTGGGGATGGGTCTGATGCATGGCCATGGCTGCGTCTCGCGGAGTTCAGTGGGCAGGCAATATAGCACGGCGCGTGGAATGATGTCCTCCGCGCGCCCGCGCTCGGGTCATCGTTCTGGTCCAGCCAGCCTCTCTCCCAGAGAGCACGGGATTGAGACATTTCCGTTACGCGCAGGTCTAAGCCGCGTTCCCGCTCGGGCGCGGCGTCGGCTCAAGGTGGTCAGCGGGAACCGGAAATCAAGGCTGCACCCATGGGGAAACAAACCTGCACCCCCCTCGGAAAACCCGCCCTGAGGCAAAAAGGAACCACCCGGGAACAGAAACCGGACCGTCCCCCGCGCGATCACGGGGCCCGCTTTACCATCCATCAGCCTGCGTCTATTGGTAAATATGGCCCTGACCATGTTTTGGCCATGGTGCTCCGAACCGGGGGACGCAGGCATCAGTAACACTCAGATCCTGGACGAACGCGCAGCCGAGGCCGGATCGGCCTGGCTCCCCGTCATCGTCATCCCGCTCTTCCTGGTCGCGCCGGCGCTGTGGAACGGCTATCCGCTGCTGCAGTGGGACACTGGCGGCTATCTCGCGCGCTGGTACGAAGGCTATCTGGTGCCGAGCCGCTCCACGGTGTTCGGCCTCTATCTGCATTGGGGCGAGGGCTCCAGCTTCTGGCTCAATCTCGGCCTGCAGGCGCTGGCAACCCTGTGGATCCTGCAACTGACCTTGCGCGTGCTGGGACTCAACCAGCCGCTGCGCCTGCTGTGGATGGGCCTGCTGCTGATCCTGACCACTGCCCTGCCCTGGCTCGCCAGCATGCTGCTGACCGACATCTTCGCCGGCCTGTCGGTGCTGGCGCTGTTCATCCTGGTGACGCAGGCGCGCCGGATCTCCGCAATGGAGACAATCGCGCTGTTCGGCTTCGTCGCCTTCGCCTCCGCCACCCACAGCGCCACGCTCGGCGTCCTGTTCGGCCTGTGCTGCGCGGGCTGGATGGCCTATCCATGGCTGCGTCGGCAGATCGCACTCTCGGGCCTGGTCCAGGCCAGCCTGACCATCGTCGCAGGCGCCGCGATGCTGCTCGCCGCGAACTTCGCCCTGTCCGGCCAGCTGGCGTGGACACCGGGCGGCACCGGCGTCGCCTTCGGCCGCATGCTGCAGGACGGCATCGTCGCGCAATATCTGAAGGATCATTGCGGGCGCGAAAAGCTCAAGCTCTGCCCCTATCGCAACGAGCTGCCGCCCACGGCCGACGATTTCCTGTGGGGCAACAGCATGTTCAACAAGCTCGGCCGCTTCGAGGGCATGAACGAGGAGATGGGCTTCATCGTCAAGCGATCGCTGGCCGCCTATCCGCTGTGGCAGGCCAAGGCGGCGGCGGTCGCCACCGCCGAGCAGCTCATGCATGTGGCGACCGGTGAAGGCACCAGCGGCTGGGTGCCGCACACCTACGGCATCATCGAGCGCTACATCCCGGCGCAGGTCCGTCAGATGCGCGCGGCGCATCAGCAGCATTGGGAGATCAATTTCGCGGTCGTGAACTGGCTGCACGTGCCGGTCGCGCTCGGCTCGATGCTCGCGGCTGCGGCGATCGCCGCGCATGCGATCTGGCGCCGGCGTCGCGACGACGTCGCTCTGCTCGCAACGACGGTGACGCTCGCTCTGCTCGGCAACGCCGTCATTTGCGGCGTCATCTCCGGCCCGCACGACCGCTACGGCGCGCGGCTGGTGTGGATCGCGACGTTTGCGGTGCTGATCGCCGTCGCCCGCTGGCTGAGTGGCGAGCGAACCGACGGAACGGCGGAGGCTCTCCCGTAGCCCGCATGAGCGACAGCCGGCGCCGCGAGGCGTCGGCGAAAGCGACATGCGGGGTCACACGAGCTGCGTCGGAGACCCCGGGATCGCTTCGCTCGCCCGGGCTACGCGGTCACCGCCTGGCGAGGAAATCGATTACGCCTGCCTTGTAGACCTTGTCGCCAACGGCACGCATGTGGTCGCGGTTGGGAATGTCGAGCACCTCGGCGCCAGGAATCAGCGCACCGAGTGCGGGGCCGGAGCCCGACACCTCGTCCGTCGTACCGACCGCGACCAGCACCGGCACCGCGATGCGGCCGACCTCCTCGCGCGACAGCAGGCCACGCGAGCCCCGCATGCAGGCCGCGAGCGCGAGACGATCCGAGCGGGTCTGGTCCGCGAAGGCGCGAAACGTCTTGCCGACGGGATCGGTGACGTCATCGATCGACGGCGCCTCGAGCGCAGCCGCGACGTTCTCGCCGGGACCGCCGCCCTCGATCATCGCCATGCCGATGCCGCCGAAGATCGCCGAGCGCAAGCGCTCCGGCGTGGTCAGCGCGATATGAGCCGCGATGCGCCCACCGAGCGAGTAGCCCATCACATCGGCGCTCGCGAGGCCCAGATGGTCCATCAGCGCGGTGACGTCGCTCGCCATCTCGGGAAGCGCATATTGCGCCGGATCGTACGGCTTGGCCGACTCGCCATGGCCGCGATTGTCGAGCGCGATGACCCGGCGGCCGGCCTTGCGCAGCTCGGTCACCCAGCCCGGGTAGATCCAGTTGACATTCTTGGTCGAGGCGAAGCCGTGGACGAGCACGATCGGATCGCCCTCGCCTTCGTCGATGAAGGCAATGTCGACGGCGCCGTTGGAAAAGCTCGGCATGAGCAGGAGTCCCGAAAATTCTGGATGACGACGATGCGATGAAGTCTAGCCGCAGGGCGTCGCCGCGGCCAGATCGGTGCTGGCGGCCGTGGCCTGCATGCGTCGCAGACGGCGCCGCTTGCCGCGGTCGATCACGCCCCGCGTCGCACGCTCGGTCATGGATTTGAGCGATGCGACGAACCCGAGCAGGCTCATCAGGGCGCTGAACAGCCAGAGCGCCAGGTTGAACGCGCCGGCGGTGAGCAGCAGCGCGCCGCGGCCGAGCAGCTTCAGAATCGCGCGGGTCTGGCCGCCTTTGGCTTCGGCGAGCCGTGCGGCGCGGGCAATGTCCTTCGGCCCCTCGGCGAGCTTGAGCGAATCGAGCGCGCCGCGCGTGCCGGCCTTCTCGGTGATGCGGCCGACGTCCTTGCCCAGGCGCACCAATGCGCCGGCCTTCTCGGCCCGGAACGCGGCGCGGATCGCGGTCGCGGTTTCGCCCGGCCGCAACACCGAGCCGGTGGCGACCGCCTGCTGCAGCATCGGCGCATCGACAACCTCACGCGCCGAGCGTCCGGCCCAGGCCGCAAGCCCCTCGCCGAGCCGGCCGACCTTGCGGGCATCCTTGACCAGGGTCAGCCCAGCCCGCACCGGCGCGGCGCCGCCCGCCGACACATAAGTCGCCGCGGTGACGGCGAGCCCGGCAGCGGCGAGGCCGAGCACGAGACGATCGGTCTCCTCGCCCATCACCAGATGCTTGCCTTCACGCACGGCGTCGCGAATGTCGCCGAACACGAACAGGTCGCCAGCGACGGTGCCGGACAGGCTCGCGACGTCGTCGGCCTGGCCGGTGACGAGACCGGTCGCAAAGCGCTTCGCCACGCTCGCCGGCGCCTTCTCGGCGGCCGCGGCATCGCTCACCCGCTGCACCTGCGTGGCATCCAGCGCGACCTGGTGCTCGCGCGCCAGCGCGATGAAGCTCTCGGCGAGCTCCGGATCACCGGCGGCGAGCGCCTCGTCGATGTCACGGGCGATCCGCGCCGGATCGGTCCGCAGCACGGCGGCGACCTGCAGCTCCGACAGCCGGGCCGGATCGTCGGCGGCCGCGATCACGGTGCCTGCGTGCCAGGCATGGGGCCACAGCGCAGCGCCGATTGCGGCGCTGACGGCAAGGCCGGCCGCGGCCAGGCTGAGCCTCCACTTGATTCGCATCGAGATCACGCCGCCTTCACGTTTTCGCGCATCGAGCCGTCCCAAGACATAGGATATCCCGCCCGGGACACAACGGCCCCGACGAAAGAAGGGCTTCTCGGCGCGGGCGGCTTTGTGTCGAATCCACACGCGTAAAAATATCGGCGTGCGTCGCGCCCGACGAGGTTCCCAACCCGAGGAATTGGCCTTATGGCTCAGCATGGTGCGCCGCCGTTCTCGTGACGGCAAGGTGCCTCGTTGCTGTCACGTCGGCCGCTTCCCGTGCTGAATGTCGCTCTGATCCGATCTGCTCTTCTTGCCACTCGAGGTGATACCGATGGCCGATAACATCGTCCCGCATTTCCACAACGACGCCGGTGTTCCGGTGATCGAGATCGGCTCGCATGAGTTCATGTGCGTGGGCGCCAATCCGCCGTTCGACCATCCGCACGTCTTCCTCGATCTCGGCAACGACAAAGAGATCATCTGCCCCTACTGCTCGACGCTGTACCGCTACGCGCCGGACCTTGCCGCCGGCGAGGCACGGCCGCCGGAATGCGTGCTGAAGGACGTCGCCTGATCGGCCTGTCGTGGCACTGCGGACCGTCCATGTTGCGGGAGCCGGGATCGGCGGCCTGACCGCGGCGCTCGCGCTGGCGACGAAGGGCTTTCGCGTCGTCGTGCTGGAGAAGGCCGAGCGGCTGGAAGAGGTCGGCGCCGGCCTGCAGCTGTCGCCCAATGCCAGCCGCGTCCTGATCGATCTCGGGCTCAAGCCGCGGCTTACCGCGCGCGCGGTGGTGCCGGAGGCGGTCTCCATCATGAGCGCGCGCGCTGGCGGCGAGATCGCGCGGCTGCCGCTGGGGCCGGCTGCGAGCGAGGCGGCCGGCGCGCCCTATTGGGTGATCCACCGCGCCGATCTGCAGGCGGCATTGGCGGCCGAGGCGATGGCGCATCCGGACATCGAGCTGCAGCTCGGCTGCCAGTTCGAGGACGTCGCCGCTCACGCCAAGGGCCTCACCGTGGTGCATCGCCGCGGCAATGAGCGCCGCCAGGATGTGGCGCTGGCGCTGATCGGCGCCGACGGCGTGTGGTCGGCGGTGCGCCATCATCTCTTCCCGCAAGCGCGCGCCGAGTTCTCCGGACTGATCGCCTGGCGCGGCACGCTCGACGCCCGGCAATTGCCGCGCGACTACACCAGCGCGCGGGTGCAGTTGTGGATGGGACCTGATGCGCATCTCGTCGCCTATCCGATCTCCGCCGGCCGTCAGGTCAATGTCGTCGCCGTGGTGCCGGGGACCTGGAACCGGCCGGGCTGGAGCACCGAGGGCGATGCCAACGAGCTGAAGGCCGCCTTCGGCCCGCCGCGCTGGCCGGCAGCGGCGCGGCTGTTGCTGAACGCCGTCGATGGCTGGCGCAAATGGGCCCTGTTCGCGGTGCCCGAGGGCATCGAATGGACCCAAGGCAACGTCGCCCTGCTGGGTGATGCCGCGCACGCGATGCTGCCGTTCGCGGCGCAGGGCGCGGGCATGGCGATCGAGGACGCGGCGGTGCTGGCGAAATGCCTGAGCGAGGCCCGGCCCGACGGGCTCGCCGCCGTCGAAGGCGCGCTGAAGCAGTATGCCAGGCTGCGCCGGCCCCGCGTCGGCCGGGTGCAACGCACCGCGCGCAGCCAGGGCCGCATCTACCACATGAGCGGGCCGCTGGCGCTGGCCCGCGACATCGGCATCAAGGCGCTCGGCCCGCAGCGCCTGTCGGCCCGGCAGGACTGGATCTACGACTGGCGATTGTGAGGCGCGAGGGTCAGTAGACCGAACCGTCCCGCGGCAAGGTCGACGGCCCGCCGGAGGCCATCGGCCGTGCGTTGCGCCCGGGCTTGACCGGCTTGCCGCCCTTGGCAGCGACGGGCGCCGGCGGCGTCTCCACGCATTTGTTGCGCCGCCAGGCCTCCTCGGCGAACTGCGACTGGCCGCGGACGGCGACATAGTCGTTGCGATAGGCGACCTCGGCCACCAGCGCGCCGCCGGTCCCGGTCTCGGCCTTGGTCATCAGCCCCTGCAGCTCGGCGGTGCGTGCGGCGAGCGCCTTGCGCTCGGCTTCGAGCTGCTTGCAGTCGTAGAGCTCGTATTTGGCCGGATCGGCGAATGCCGTCGACATGCTGTCGCTCATGCCCGCGCAGCCCGCGAGCAGCGGGCCAAGGGCGCAGAGCCCTGCGGCGAGCGCGAGGCGTCGGAAGGTCGGGCGATGGCAAAGCGTGGTCATGCAGCCTCGATAGGTCAGCCGTCTTAAAACATCGTCTCGATCGCAGGCGCGGGCTGAGCGCGCGCGCCGTCCATGAATCGTTTTCGCGTGGCCAGTCCGTGCCTTACAACGGCCGCCTCGTCCAGTCCTTGCATCTGTCGGAGTCGATCTGTCGGGTCACTTCAGCTCGGACGCACTCTCAAAGCAGCTGGTGACGGCCGGATTGAGGCTTTACCAAGGCAACGTTGCTGGCCTAAGCAGAGGGTCAACCGAAGAACCTCGCACAAGCTCGTTCCGTATCGAAGGATCATGCGCTAGGTCTTTGACTCCAAAAGCGGACGTGGCGGAATCGGTAGACGCAAGGGACTTAAAATCCCTCGATGGCAACGTCGTGTGGGTTCGAGCCCCACCGTCCGCACCAGCGTCAGCACGCGGGCGCCTAAGCTGCCTGCGCGCGCGCCATCAGCTCTGCCATCGTGGTCGATGTGAAGCTTGGACGTGCCTCCAGGCGCTCGATCCAGGCGACGAGGTTCGGCAGGCCAGATGTCAGCTCCGTCCATTCCGGCGTGAGCGACAGGAAGCTCGCCTGCGGACCGGCCTGGAGGTCGGCAAGCGACAGCTGGCCGCCTGCCATGAACGGCTGCTCCCCGAGCAGCCGGGACAGCTCCGCAATGACCGTTCTCGCCTGCGGCATCGCCCGGGCGATCGCGGCTTCGTCGGTCGACGTGCCAAAGAACCGCGGCCCGACGATGCGCTGGAATATGATGACGTTGCAGACGCCCTGAAACAGGTACCAGTCGCTGATGTTCATCACCTGGTCCATCCGCGCCGCCTGCCGCACGTCATCCGGCGTCAGCGGCGGCTCCGGCAACACGCGGTCGAGATAACGCAGGATCGCCTGGGTCTCGTAGAGCACGAATCCATCATGCGACAGCGCCGGCACGCGGCCGAACGGATGCCGTTCGAGATGGGTGGAAGATCTCGAGTCGCCCGGCGCCAGCGCGGCCAGCCGATACGGCGCGCCCTTCTCCTCCAGCGTGGCCAGCACGCTGCGGCCGAACGGGCTCCCCGGCACCGAATGGACGACGAACTCGGACATGCGTTTCTCCCCCGCTGACGATGACTCGTTCACGATGATCGTTCACGACGATGATGAGTGGAGCTCGGCCTCGGCGACGTAGCGCTGCAGCAGGCCCGGCCAGCCGCCGTCGACGTCGCGGCGCATGGATGCGCCGGCTTCTTCACCCATGGTCTCGAACTTGTGGTGCAACAGCTCGATGCGCGTCGTCTCGGCACCTTCGGCGAAGAATCGCACGTCGACCTCCGAGCGCATCGTCGCATCCGGCTTCCACTGCGCATTGATCTGCCAAACCATCACGAAACGATGCGGCGGCTCCCAGAGGGTAACGGTCGCGACCACCGTCTGCGTCCCGTCCTCGGCAATCTCGAGCCAGCGGCCGCCCAGCTTGGGCTCCAGCAGCACCTTCGCAATCGGCTTGCCGCCGACCCCATGCGTGTGCGGCCACCACCGCGTCAGCCCGCCGGTGAACACCGCAAAGGCATGATCGATGGGCGCCCTGACCTGGACCCGCTTGTCTACCGGGGCAATCACGCCGCGCTCACTCATTCCCGTCCCTCGTCTCCTTGATCTGCCGATGCGTGCACTCGGCTTCGACCTTGAAAGCAAGCAGCGCGTCATCCCAGAAACTGTCGAGCCAGCCGCGCAGCTCGGCCAAGCCCTCCCGGCGCAGCGAGTAGATGCGCCGCACGCCCTCGCGGCGCTCTTCGACCAGGCCTGCGTCCTTCAGCACCTTGAGGTGCTGCGACACCGCCGGCCGCGACACCGTCATCCCCTCGGCAATCGCATGCACGGGACATGGCCCGCCGCGCAGGCGCTCGAACACCTGCCGCCGCGTCGGATCCCCCAGGACCGCGAGTGCCGTTTCGTAAGCCATGACTTACCGTAAGTTCGCATTGACGTAGTCGTCAAGAGGTTTCAGGGCAGTGTCTGCGACCGGCAGTTGCAGCGGGAAACCCGCCATTAACCAAACCGCGAGCAAGTTGATCGCGGGCCGCCGCCACACCGCCGTGGTGACGCCGGACGCGCGGGGCAGCCCGCTACGAATCGAGAGACACGATGCTGGGATTCCGCAGCCGGAAGACTGATCACCTGGACGCCTTGCCTGCGTTCGACGACGCCGCAAACGAGACGTTCCAGGATGCACTGGCACGATGCCTCGACGATTGGGCCGCCGGCCGGCTCAACCGCGACATGGCCGATGTCGACGCCGCCGCGCTACGCGCGAAGCTCAAGCCGCAGCTGATCGAGGCGATTCACCGCCTCGGCAACGCGCTCGCAACGCGTGCGTCGCAGGATCTCGATTCCATCGTCGACCTCTGCATCAACAGCAACGAAGCCTCGATCAGCGCGGCGCGCCTGATCGGCGCGTCGAACAGTCAATCGGAGCGCTGCCAGGGTCTCGCCTCGGCCTCGGTCGAGATGCAGGCGTCGGTGCAGACCATCAGCGCAACGTCGACCGCTGCGGCGAGCGAGGCAGCGGCGACGCGACGCGCCGTCGAGGACAGCGTCACCGCGGTACGCGGCACGCTGCAGACCATGAACGGCATCGCGAGTTCCGTGCGCGACACCTCGGCCAAGATCGCCGACCTCAGCGCGGCCTCGGCGGAGATCGGCTCCATCGTCGGCACCATCGACGCGATCGCCAACCAGACCAACCTGCTGGCGCTGAACGCCACCATCGAGGCGGCACGCGCCGGCGAGTTCGGCAAGGGCTTCGCCGTCGTCGCCGCGGAGGTGAAGAACCTGTCGCAGCAGACGACCAAGGCGACCGAGGACATCAAGGGCCGCATCGAGCGGCTGCAGGCGGAGATGAGCGGCATCGTCGAGGCCATGGCGGGCGGCGCCAAGGCGGTCGAGATCGGCATGACCGAGATGACCAACCTGGCGCAGACCATCGACCAGGCCGGCGCGCGCACCGCCACGGTGAGCGCTAAGATGGACGAGATCTCGGGCATTCTCGCCGAGCAGAGCGCGGCGACCGACGAGGTCGCGCAGGGCATCACCATCATCGCAGATCTTGCGACCGCCAACGCCAACGAGGTGATGTCGCTCGCGGACACCATGGGCAAGACCGACGCCAAGGTCGGCAAAATGCTGGGCGAGATCGCCAAGCTCACGCTTGACAATCAGGTGGTGCGTCTCGCCAAGGCCGACCACGTGATCTGGAAGAAGCGGCTGGTCGACATGTCGGTGGGGCGGCTGCAACTCCGTGCCGATGAGCTATCAGACCATCACAATTGCCGGCTCGGCAAATGGTACTATGGCGAAGGCGGTCAGCGCCTCGCCGGCGATGCCGCGTTCCGCCACCTCGAACGCCCCCACGAGGCGGTGCACCGCCACGGCAAGGAGGCCGCCCGCTTGTTCAGCGCGGGGCGCATCGACGAAGCGCTGGGCGAGATCAGCAAGGTCGAGGTGGCCTCGAGCGAGGTGCTGGCGGCACTCGATCAGATCAAGGATTAACCGCGCAACGCCGCTCCGTTCACCACCGGTAGCTCGCAACGCTCTTGCCGGCATAGGAGCGGGTCACGGCGGAAAACTCGCCTTCGAACGTCGCGGCGAGCGCGATGCCCTTCCGCCAGTTCATCTCGGCAGAGACCGTCGTCAGTGCCACATCACGCGCCCCGGCCGCGCCGTTCACCACGAAGCTTGCTCCGGGCAACGCCTGGAAGCTGGCCCACGCGGCAGTATCAGGGTTGAAGTCACGCGCCCATGCGGCGCGACCACGCAAGGTGAGCAGAGCATCGTTCACGGTAAAGGATTTGCCACTGCGCACGCCGAGTTCGGTCCGCGGCGACGTCACGGTGCTTGCCAGATAGGACAGCGCGAAACTGTTGGCGCCGGCGGTGACGGCCTCCGCGTAGCCGGGAAGGCGCGTGATCGTCACCTGTGCGGCCGCATAGGGCGTCAGGTCGAGGCCGCCGAACCAGGGCGTATCGAAGCGGCTGCCGCCTTCGAGACGGCTGGCGAAACTGCTGGCGCGGAAGCGCGCGCGCAGCTGGTCAATGCCCGAGATGGTGAGCGTGCGATCGGTCGTGACGTCATGCCAGCCGTAGGCGGCGGCCACGCCGACATAGGCCGGGCCCGCCATGTGCTTGATGTATGCGCCGGCCTGGAACATGTCGCTGCGCCCGGTGCCGCCGGCGGCCACGTTGAAACTGGTGGCGCCGCCCGCCAGCGCAAAGCCGGCGACGGTCGATGGCGACAGCCAGTGGTCGGCCCCCGCCGCGGCGCCAAACATGCGGCTGGTGGCGGTGCTGGATCCAACCGGCCCATTGCCGTCGGTGGTCTGGCCACCGCCGAAGCCTGCGGCCCAGGTTCGCCAACGCGCCTCGAATGGCGGTGCATGCGGCGCAGCTTGGGCTTTCAGACCGAATGTTTCACCGACTGTGCCACGGAGCGGGACGCTGGCATAGGCGTTCGCGAGATCGGTGGCATCGGCCAGGTCCCTTGCGGTCGTCTGGTTGCGGCTGCGGTCGGCGGCAGCAACATCAGTCATCGCGGTCGTGAACTGCGTGAGCGCGCGCACCATGGTCGGCCGCACCGCGGTGGCAATCTCGCCGGAGGCCTGCGTCAGCCCCGGCGCGGTCAGCCCGCCATAGACCAGCGGAATGCCGCCATGGCTATTGAAGGCGTTGACCAGCGCGTTGGCGACGTTGGTCTGATTGATGGTGAAGCCGGTGTTGGACGGAGCCGCATAGGCCAGCGCGAGATCGAGATAGACGTTGTTGGCGTCGTAGCTCAGGCTCGACTTGAATCCCGATGGCAGACCGCTGTTCACCACCGAGCCGAAGGTGCCGGTGATGCCCCCGCCGGCATTGACGATGGTGGACTGCTTGGCGACGTAGCCCCCGGCCGCAGACGACACACTGACCGTGGCGCCCGCCAGCGTCGCCGTTCCCGAAACGTTGACGCGGTCAGCACCGGCCGGGGATATCTCGACCATGTAGGACGCGGCCGCAGTGAACGTCAGACTGCCGTTCACGGTCAGCAGGCCGACTGAATTGCCGGGGGCGAGTGCGCCGCCGTTGATCATGGTGCTGCCGACGGTGCCGTTGCCGCCGAGCGTGCCGCCGGCATTCACGGTAACCGCCGAATTGGCGATCGAACCGTTCACCGACAGCGTGCCGCCATCGATCAGTGTTGGCCCGGTGTAGGAGCTGGCGGCGGTCAGGATCGTGGTGCCGGCCTCGACGCGCACCGATCGCGTCCCTGCCCCGCTGCCGATGATGATTGGGGCGAAAGTGTAGTTCGTGCCGGTATGGTTGAACACGATCTGGCTGGTGCCGACACCGAGCTGGACCGAGGCCACGCTGAGCGTCCCGGGCGCTGTGGCCGCCTCGCCGAGGCCGGCGCCGATATTGAGCGTGCTGTTTCCGCTGGCGTAGTGGCCGAGGATCAGGTTCGGCCCCGACGCCGTGGCGCCGTTGCGAATGGTGAGCGTGCCGACACCCCTGTCACCAATGAAGATGTTGGCGCCATCGGTCCAACTCGATCCGATGCCATCCACCGTGATGGCGCTAACCCCGGTGGAAGCAAGGCTCGAGCCAACCGTGGCGCTGATCAGTTTTGCGCCGTTGCTGATGGTCAGGGTGGCCTGGCCGTCCCAGCCGACATACAGATTCTTGATGATGAAGGTGGAGCCGGCGCCGTCGATCGTCACTCCGCCGATTCCCCCGGGCCAGTTGCCGATCCAGACAGTATCGCCGACGGTCACCGCGGCGCCGTTGCGGATGCTCAGCGTGCCCGTGCCATGGCTTCCGATGTCCAGTGATCCGCTGGTGCTCCAGGTCGACCCGGCGCCATCGACGGTCACCGCCCCGGTTGCGCCGGCCTGGCCGCCGATCGTGCCTTGCGTAGCGCTCAAGGTGCCGCCATCCTGGATGGTCAACGCGCCGGCGTTGGCATCGCCGACCTTCACGGCCGTGGCCTGCGCGCCGGCCGTCCCGATCACCGCCATGTGGCCGGTCGTGTCGATCGTCGCGCTGGTCGCGCTGGTTGGAACACCACCGGACCAGTTGCCGGCGTTGAACCAGTCGGTCGACGTGAGACCGGTCCAGTCGACGGCAAGGGCTGGCGTGGCCTGCACCAGGACCGTTCCCAACGCGATGGATGTTGCCGCCAGGCCTTGTGCGACAGGCAATCGGGAGAAACGCGCCATATGGTCGATACGCTCCACTGATGGAGCGCGAATCTAAGATAACTGATCTAATCAAGTATTAACTATAAGTTACAACTTTTCCGCGTAGTTGCACGGATGAGTAGCAAAGCGTTCGATGATGGGCACCGCGCGCGCCCGGTCTCGTCGAGATGTTCGTGTTGCAGCGACACGGCACGTCGCTCGCAATGACGCGAACAGATCGTAGTCGCCCGTAGATCCCATAGGTGGCGAGTGGTCAGAGTTGAGCTTGCGACCACCCACTTGCCCGGAGGATCAACAATGCCTGTCGATCGCCGGCACGGTTCGGCTCACCACCTGTAACGCGCGACGCTCCTGCCATTGTAGGCGCGGGTGACGGCGGAAAACTCGCCTTCGAACGTCGCGGCGAGCGCGACGCCATTTCGCCAGTTCACTTCGGCCGAGACCGTCGTCAATGCCACATCACGCGCCGCGGTCGCGCCGTTCACCACGAAGCTTGCGCCGGGCAAGGACTCGAAGCTGGCCGAGGCCGAACTGAAGGGATTGAAGTCGTGCGCCCAGGCGGTGCGGCCGCGCAATGTCAGCAGCGCATCATTTACAGCGAAGGACGTGTCGCTGCGCACGCCGAGTTCGGTGCGCGGCGCGGTCACGGACTTCGCAAGATAGGACAGTGCGAAACTGTTGGCGCCGGTGGTGACGGTTTCGGCATAGCCGGGGAGACGCGTGGCCGTCACCTGCGCGGCGGCATAGGGCGTCAGACCGAGGCCGCCGAGCCAGGACGGAGCAAAGCGGCTGCCGCCTTCGAGACGCGCCGCAAGACTGCTCGCCCAGAACCGCGCGCGCAACTGATCGACGCCCGAGATGGTGACCGTTCGATCCGTCGTGACGTCATGCCAGCCATAGGCTGCGGCTGCGCTGACATAGGCCGGGCCTGTAACGTGTCTGATGTAGGCGCCGGCCTGAAACATGTCGGTACGTCCCCCGCCACCGGCGGCCACGTTGAAATTGGTGCCGCCGCCCGCCAGCGCAAAGCCGGCGACCGTTGCCGGCGACAGCGAGTAGTCGGCCCCCGCCGCCGCGCCAAACATGCGGCTGGTGGCGGTGCTGGATCCAACGACCGCGTTGCCGTCGCGGGCTTGGCCACCGCCGAAGCCCGAGGCCCACATGCGCCAGCGCGATTCGAATGGCGGCTCACGCAGCGCGGCCCTCGCATTCGAGCTGAATGTGTCACCGACCGTGCCGCGGAGCGGGACGCTGGCATAGGCGTTCGCGAGATCGGCGTCATCGGCTGGACCAAGCGCACTGGTCTCATCGCGGCGGCGATCGACGGCCGCAGCATCGGTCATCGCGGTCGTGAATTGCGTGATCGCGCGCACCATGGTCGGCTGCACCGCGGTGGCGATCTCGCCGGAGGCCTGCGTCAGCCCCGGCGCCGTCAGCCCGCCATAGACCAGCGGAATGCCGCCGTTGCGGTTGAAGGAGTTGACCAGCGCGTTGCCGACGTTGGCTTGATTGATGTTGAGGCCGGTGCCGGGCGGAGCGATGAAGGCCAGCGCCAGATCGAGATAGGCGTTGTTGGCGTCGTAGCTCAAGCTCGACTTGAATCCCGACGGCAGATTGCTGTTCACCACCGGCCCGAATGTGCCGCTGATTCCGCCACTGGCATTGACGATGGTGTACCGCTTGGCGACATAGCTTCCGGCCGCAAACGACGCATTCACCTTGGCGCCGGACAATGTCGCCGTTCCCGACACGTTGACGCGGTCGGCGCTGGCAGGCGATATCTCGAGCATGTAGGACGACGCCGCGGTGAACGATAGACTGCCGTTCACGGTCAGCACGCCGATCGAATTGCCGGGCGCCAGTGTGCCGCCATTGATCATGGTGTTGCCGACGGTGCCGTTGCCGCCGAGCGTGCCGCCGGCGTTCACCATGACGGCAGAACCGGCGATCGAACCGTTCACCGACAGCGTGCCGCCATTGATGATGGTCGGTCCCGTGTAGGTGCTGGCCGCGGTCAGGATCGTCTTGCCGGCCTCGACGCGCACCGTTCGCGTCCCTGCGCCGCTGCCGGTGATGACGGGGGCGAAAGTGTAGTTCGTGCCCGTGTGGTTGAACACGATCTCGCCATTGCCGCTCCCCAGATCGACCGAGGCTGCGCTGAGCGTTCCGGGCGCTGTGGCCGCCTGGCCGACGGCTGCGCCGATATTCAGCTTGCCGACCGAGCCGGGCTGGTAGGCGAGGAACATGGTCGAGGCCGAGACGCTGGCGCCATTGCTGACAGTCAACGCTCCGATGCCGCCATAGCCGACATGGAGATCCGCGCTGTTGGTCCAGGTCGAGCCGGTCCCATCCACCGTCACGGTACCGGTCGAGCCGGGCTGGATGGCGAGGGAGCCGAAGACGTTGCTCACAGCAGCGCCGTTGCGGATGGTCACCGTGCCGCCGCCTTGGCTGCCGATGCCGAGATTGCCGCTGCTGATCCAGTGCGAGCCGGCGCCGTCCACGGTTGCGGTGCCGACTGAGCCCGATGCGACGCCGAGATAGCTGTTGCCGCCAATGCTGACGCCGCCACCATTCAGGATGGCCAGCGTCGCACTCCCGCCGCTGCCGACATACAAATCGCCGGCAGTCGTCCAGCCCGAGCCGGCGCCGTTCACCGTCACGGCACCGGTGGAGCCGGGATTGATGGCGAAAACGCTCATGCCGCTGGTGACTGTGCCGCCGTTTTGGATCTTCAGAGATCCGTTGCCGGCTGAGCCGACATACAGCTCCGATCGGTTGGTCCAGGTCGAGCCGACGCCATCCACGGTGACGACGCCGGTCGCGCCGCTATCATTGCCGACAAAGCCGTACTCATTCGTCACTGCGCCGCCATTGCGGATAGCCAGCGTACCGTTCCCGGTGGAGCCGACGAGCAGATCGGAGGTGTTGGTCCAGGTCGAATGGACGCCATCCACGGTCACGACGCCGGTCGCACCGTTATCAAGGCCGACATAACCGTAGTCATTGCTCACGGCGCCGCCATTGCGAATGATCAGTGTGCCGTTGCCGGCGTTCCCGACAAGCAGATCGGCGCTATTGATCCAGCTTGAACCGGCGCCATCCACCGTCGCGCTGCCAATCGAGCCCACATTGTCGCCGATGACGCCGAGGGTGTTGTTGATGGTGCCACCGCTCTGGACCATCAACGCGCCGGTTGCTGATACGCCGACCCTCAGATCGGTCGCCTGCGCGCCGGGCGCCCCGACCAATGTCGGGTTGGGTGTGATGGTGTCGATCCTCGTGCTGGTCGTGTTGTCTGGAACGGTGCCCGTCCAGTTGCCGGCGTTGAACCAGTCGGTCGACAGCAGGCCGGTCCAGTCGACGGCACGGACAGGCGTCGTCTGCGCCAGGACCGTTCCGAGAATGATGGATGTTGCCGTCAGGCCGTGACCGCAATGCGATCTGAAGAAACGCGCCATCTGGTCCATGCGCTCCGCTGATGGAGCGCGAATCTAGGACAACTCGATCTAATCAAGTGTTAACTATACGTTACAACTTTAGCGCGTAGTTCTCCGGAGACATCGTCGCGTCGCGCGTAGCCCGTGGTCGTAGCCGGATGAGCGACAGCCGGCGCGCGCGAGCGCGAAGGCGACAGCGACATCCGGGCTACATGCTACTGCGGCTACGAGGCTGCGGCAGGCGTCACTCGCTCTTCTCGACGTTCCAGAACACCGGCACCGCCTGCCCCTCCAGCACGCCGCTGATCGACTTGCGCCAGGCGCTCGGCATGAACCATTGGCCGAGCGGCACGTAGATCACCTGCTCATAGACCTCCTGCTGAATCTCGGCTGCGATCCGCTTTCGATCCTCGGGCGTGGTGGCCTTGGCGAAGGCATCGCGGAGCTCCTCCATCTTCGGATCGTCGGGCCAGCCGAACGGGCTCTTCTGGCCGCGCGCGCCGACGAAGGTGCTGCCGATCGGGTTGCCGGAATCGGCGATCACCGAGTTGGTGAAGAACATGTTCCAGCCGCCCTCCTTCGGCGGCTTCTGGCTGGCGCGCCGGGTCACCACGGTCTGCCAGTCCGTCGTCTGCAGATCGACTTTGAATCCCGCCGCGCGCAGCAGCTGCGCGGCGATCACCGGCTGCGCCTTCAAGGTGATGGCGTCGCCGGGGGCGAGAATCACCACCGGCGTGCCGTCATAGCCCGCCTCGGCGAGCAGCTTCTTGGCCTGCTCCATGCCGTTGCCCTTGACCAGCGTCTCCGAGCCGACGTCGGCTTCCAGCGGGGTGCCGCAGCCGAACACGGCGCCGCAGATCTTGTAGTACTTCGAATTGCCGACCAGCGCGTCGAGCACGTCCTTCTGGTTCAACGCCAGGAACGCCGCCCGGCGAATCTTCACATTGTCGAACGGCGGAAACAGGAAGTTCATCCGGCCGAGCGTCTGATAGCCGAACTTGTTCAGCACGTTCATCTTGATATCGGGATTGGCGGCGAGCAGCGGCTCGAGATCGAGCGGCGGAAACTCCATGAAATCGACATCGCCGGACTGCAGCGCATTCACCGCTGTCTGGGCGTCCGGCATCGCGATCCATTCGACGCGATCGACCTTCACGACCTTGCCGCCGGCGGTCCAGCTCGGCGGCTCCTTGCGCGGCACGTAGTCGGTGTTCTTCTCGTAGACCGCCTTCACGCCGGGCTGAAACTCGGCCTTGACGAACTTGAACGGGCCGGAGCCGATCTGCTCGGAGATCTGCTGGTTCGCCGGCGTCTCGGCCAGACGCTTCGGCATCATGAACGGCACGTAGGACGACGGCTTGCCGATCGAGTCGAGCACGAGGCCGTACGCCTCCTTCAGCTTGAGCGTGATGGTCTTGGCATCCGTCGCCTCGAGCGAAGCTGTCGCCTCCATCAGCTTCTGGCCCATGCTGTCGTTGCGGCTCCAGCGCTTCAGCGAGGCCACGCAGTCCTCGGCGGTGACATCAGCACCGTCGTGCCATTTCAGGCCGTCGCGCAGGGTAAAGGTGTAGGTCAGCTTGTCGTCCGACACCTTCCAATCCGCCATCTGCGGCTGGACCTGGAAGTTGGCGTCGGTTCCGAGCAGGGTGTCGTACACCATGTAGCCATGGTCGCGGGTGATGTAGGCCGGCGTGAACACCGGATCGATCACGCGGAGATCAGAGTGCATCACCGCCGTGAT
The DNA here is from genome assembly GCF_032381435.1 of Bradyrhizobium sp. SZCCHNR1002. Lineage (NCBI taxonomy): Bacteria > Pseudomonadati > Pseudomonadota > Alphaproteobacteria > Hyphomicrobiales > Nitrobacteraceae > Bradyrhizobium > Bradyrhizobium sp. SZCCHNR1002. The sequence goes on along the minus strand of NZ_JAUHIS010000011.1, from coordinate 50,910 downwards.
CGTCTTCTTGCCGGCAGCGAAGGCTTTGGTCGTCATTCCCGCCGAGACGGCAAGGGCCGCAGCGACGAGACAGGACACGAGCGCGGATGACGTCCGGCGCGAAGGATGTGGCATGCGATCTCTCTTGACGTGAGCTTTCATCAGGCGGCCCTGACACCGACCAAGGCGCGGCGAGCGCTTGCATCGCGTCCGCAGACGCTTAGGCGACGCCCGCAGAGACTTGCAGCAGTTCCACCGCTCGTCAATTGTCTTGGCCGCATGGGCGCGCGGCAAAGCCGGCACGGGCTGGCAGTGAGCCGATAGTGTCCCGCCAGCTGGAACTCTGCACCGGCTGCTCCGTTGAGAGCGCGACCAGGAGCATGACGATGCCGATCGAAACCACCGAGCCGCAGGGCAATCGCCGCCCTGCCGCACCGATACCCACCAGCAACAAGCCGTCGCGGGATCAACTCACGCCGCCGCTGATGGTGGATGGGTTGGAAGCCGTTCGTGACACGCACTGCTGAGCGCCGTTTGCTCCAGCCATTGACGGCGAAGAGCTCGGACGCAAACAGCTCGCAAAAACAGCGCGGCGGGTCCCCCTCGCCGCGCTGTGCATTCGACTACCCGGTCGTGATCGCCACCGGCCGGCGACTTAGTCCTTCTTCTCGATGTTCCAGAAGATCGGCGTGGCCGGGCCGTCGAGCACGCCGGTCAACGTCTTGCGCCACACGCTCGGCTGCAGATACTGGCCGAGCGGCACATAGATCACGCGCTCATAGTTCAGCTTCTGGATCTCGGTCGCGATCTTCTTCTGCTCCTCGGGCGACGATGCGCGTGCATAGGCGTCACGCAGCTTCTCGATGTCGGCGTCCTCGGCCCAACCGAACCAGCCGCCCTTGGTGCCACGGCCGCCGACCGACACGTTCGCCACGGGATTGGCGACGTCGGCGCCGACCCAGTTGGTGAAGAACATGTTCCAGCCGCCCTCCTTCACGGGCTTCTGGCTGGCGCGCCGCGTCACCACGGTCTGCCAGTCGGTCGCCTGCAGGTCGACCTTGAAGCCGGCCTCGCGCAAGAGCTGGGCGGCCACGACGGGCTGCGCCTTGAGCGCGATCACGTCGCCGGGCGCCATGATCGCGATCGGCGTGCCGTCATAGCCGGATTCGGCGAGCGCCTTCTTCGCTTCGGCCATGCCGTTGCCCTTGATCAGGGTCTCGGCCCCGACGTCGGTCTCCAGCGGCGTGCCGCACACGAACACCGCGCCGCAGATCTTCTGATACTTCGGATTGCCGACGAGCGCGTCGAGCACGTCCTTCTGGTTCAGCGCGAGGAACGCCGCGCGGCGCACCTTCACGTTGTCGAACGGCGGATTCAGGAAATTCATGCGGCCGAGCGTCTGATAGCCGAACTTGTTGAGCACCTCGGTCTTGAGCTCGGGGTTGGCCTCGAGCACCGAGAGCAGCTCGTAGGGCGGCGCCTCCATGAAGTCGATGTCGCCGGACTGCAACGCGTTCGCTGCGGTCTGGGAGTCTGGCATCGTGATCCACTCGACGCGATCGACCTTCACCACCTTGCCGCCCGCCGTCCAGCTCGCCGGCTCCTTGCGGGGGACGTAGTCGGTGTTCTTCTCGTAGACCGCCTTCACGCCCGGCTGGAACTCCGCCTTGACGAATTTGAACGGGCCCGAGCCGATCTGCTCCGCGATCTGCTGGCCCTGCGGCGTCTCGGCAAGGCGCTTGGGCATCATGAACGGCACGTAGGAGGACGGCTTGCCGATTGATTCCAGCACGAGCCCATAGGGCTCCTTCAACTTGAGAACGATGGTCTTGGCGTCCGGCGCCTCGAGGCTCGCCGTGAAGTCCATCAGCTTCTGGCCCATGCCGTCATTGCGGCCCCAGCGCTTCAGCGAGGCGACGCAGTCCTCGGCCGTCACCGGTGCGCCGTCATGCCACTTCAGGCCGTCGCGCAGGGTGAAGGTGTAGGTCAGTCTGTCGTCCGACACCTTCCAGTCCGCCATCTGCGGCTGGATCTTGAAATTGGAATCGGTGGCGACCAGCGTGTCGTAGACCATGTAGCCGTGGTCGCGGGTGATGTAGGCCGTGGTGAAGCCGGGATCGATGACACGCAGATCCGAATGCATCACTGCGGCGATGGTCTTCTTGCCGGCGGCAAGTCCTTCGGGCGCGAGCCCCGGCGCTAACAAGACGGCGGACGCAACAAGCCATGACGCGAGCGCGGAACGGGCCCGACGCGAATGAGGTGACATGCGATCTCTCTTGACGTGACGGGGTGAACGACGGCCTCGACGTGATCGAGACACGGCGACCGCTGGGCGTCGCACCATCATTTCCACGGGTCTGCGCCCAGCGTTCATTCCGCGCGCGAAGAGTTGCAACAGTTCTCGCGCCCGTCAATCGGCTTTGCTGTCGCCCGCGCAGCAGCCGTGCATCCGGTTACCAGCTTCGCTCCCGCAAGGTGAGCGAAGGCGCAGGGATACTATTTCTACGGGCGAGATCAGAAGGACGCAGCACCCGCCGTCCTGCCGCGCGGAATATGCCGATCGACGGCGGGCGCGCTGCCGCCCCGCGGCACGGTTACTTCGTCGACCCGGACGATCGCATAGAAAATGCGGCGGAGTTGCCTCCGCCGCATGGTCGTTTGCAGGATGGTGAGCGACCTACTCGCTCTTATCGACATTCCAGAAGACCGGGGTGGCCGGGCCGTCGAGCACGCCGCTCAGCGATTTGCGCCAACCGCTGGCATTGAGGTACTGGCCGAGCGGAATGTAGATCACTTTCTCGTAGTTCTGCTTCTGGATCTCGGCGGCAATCTTCTTCTGCTCCTCCGGAGAGGACGAGCGTGCATAGGCATCGCGCAGCTTCTCGATCTCGGCGTCTTCGGCCCAGCCGAACCAGCCGCCCTTGGTGCCACGGCCGCCGACCGACACGTTCGCGACGGGATTGGCGACGTCGGCGCCGACCCAGTTGGTGAAGAACATGTTCCAGCCGCCCTCCTTCACAGGCTTCTGGCTGGCGCGGCGGGTGACCACCGTCTGCCAATCCGTTGCCTGCAGGTCGACCTTGAAGCCGGCCTCGCGCAGCAGTTGCGCCGCCACGACGGGCTGGGCCTTCAGGGTGGTCACGTCGCCCGGGGCCATGATTGCGATCGGCGTGCCGTCATAGCCGGATTCGGCGAGCGCCTTCTTGGCCGCCGCCATGCCGTTGCCCTTGATCAGGGTCTCGGCACCGACGTCGGTCTCCAGCGGCGTGCCGCACACGAACACCGCGCCGCAGACCTTCTGGTACTTCGGATTGCCGACGAGCGCGTCGAGCACGTCCTTCTGGTTCAGCGCGAGGAACGCCGCGCGGCGCACCTTCACGTTGTCGAAGGGCGGGTTCAGGAAGTTCATGCGACCCAGGGTCTGGTAGCCGAACTTGTTGAGCACGTCGATCTTGAGCTCGGGGTTCGCCTCCACCACCGGCAACATGTCGTAGGGCAGGTTCTCCATGAAGTCGATGTCGCCGGACTGCAGCGCGTTCACCGCGGTCTGGGCATCCGGCATCGTGATCCACTCGACGCGGTCGACCTTCACCACCTTGCCGCCGGAGGTCCAGCTCGCGGGCTCCTTGCGCGGCACGTAGTCGGTGTTCTTCTCATACACCGCCTTCACGCCCGGCTGGAATTCCGCCTTGACGAATTTGAACGGACCCGAGCCGATCTGCTCCGCGATCTGCTGGCCCTGCGGCGTCTCGGCGAGACGCTTCGGCATCATGAAGGGCACCAGCGACGACGGCTTGGCAATCGACTCCAGGACGAGCCCATAGGGCTCCTTCAACTTGAGAACGATGGTCTTGGCGTCCGGCGCCTCGAGGCTCGCCGTGAAGTCCATCAGCTTCTGGCCCATGCCGTCATTGCGGCCCCAGCGCTTCAGCGAGGCGACGCAGTCCTCGGCCGTCACCGGCGCGCCGTCGTGCCACTTCAGGCCGTCGCGCAGGGTGAAGGTGTAGGTCAGCTTGTCGTCCGACACCTTCCAGTCCGCCATCTGCGGCTGGACCTTGAAATTCGAATCGGTCGCAAGCAGCGTGTCGTAAACCATGTAGCCATGATCACGGGTGATGTAGGCGGTGGTGAAGCCGGGGTCGATCACGCGCAGATCAGAATGCATCACCGCCGTGATCGTCTTCTTGCCGGCAGCGATGGCCTGGGTGCTCAGCGCCGTCGAGAGCGAAAGCATGGAAACGGCGAGGCTCGCAGCGAGCGTCAGACGTTTCCAGCGCGGGATGTGGAACATTACGAAGTCTCCTGGAGGATGATTTGACCTGAAACTGATCAGATTCAGATCATTCGTTGTGCGTGAAGATCATTCCTTGTGCGAACTAACACGCTGTAAGTCGTGAGCTTTCGACACTTGCAGAGGTCGTCTGTCGCGTCAATCCGCATTCAGCGCATGCCCGCTGCAGCTGACAATGCCGTTAACGCTCGTACAGCTTTCGCTTTACAAGTCGCCCGACTCCGTCTCGTGTGATGAGATTGCGACAACGCCGTGAAGAGAACTCAGATGAATCCAGCCCATCTTCCCTTTGATACCGAAGCCATGCTGCAGGGCTTGCGCGGCTGGGTGGAATGCGAGAGTCCGACCTGGGACACGGCGGCCGTCGAGCGGATGCTCGATCTCGCCGCACGGGACATGGCGATCCTGGGTGCGACGATCGAGCGCATCTCCGGGCAGCACGGTTTCGCCGGGTGCGTGCGCGCGCGCTTTCCGCATCCCCGGCAAGGCGAGCCGGGCATCCTCATCGCCGGCCACATGGATACCGTTCATCCGGTCGGGACGCTGGCCAAGCTGCCGTGGCGGCGTGACGGCAACCGATGTCATGGACCCGGCATCTGCGACATGAAGGGCGGCAACTATCTCTCGCTGGAGGCCATCCGGCAGCTGATCAAGGCGAGTGTCACGACGCCGCTGCCCGTCACCGTGCTGTTCACGCCGGACGAGGAGGTCGGCACGCCCTCGACCCGCGACATCATCGAGGCCGAGGCGAAGCGCAACAAATACGTGCTGGTGCCGGAGCCGGGCCGCCCCGACAACGGCGTGGTCACCGGCCGCTATGCGATCGCACGCTTCAATCTCGAAGCCACCGGGCGTCCCAGCCATGCCGGCGCGCGGCTCGGCGCCGGCCGTTCCGCGATCCGGGAAATGGCGCGGCAGATCATGGCCATCGACGCCATGACGACGGAGGATTGCACCTTCTCGGTCGGGATCGTGCATGGCGGCCAATGGGTCAATTGCGTGGCGACGACCTGCACCGGCGAGGCGCTCAGCATGGCGAAGCGGCAGGCCGATCTCGACCGCGGCGTCGAGCGCATGCTGGCGCTGTCCGGCACCACCGACGACGTCGCCTTCAAGGTGACGCGCGGCGTGACGCGACCGGTCTGGGAGCCGGATTCCGGAACCATGGCGCTCTACGACAAGGCGCGCGGCATCGCCGAGCAGCTGGGCATGTCCCTGCCCCACGGATCGGCAGGCGGCGGCTCCGACGGCAATTTCACCGGCGCGCTGGGCATTCCGACCCTCGATGGATTGGGCGTCCGCGGCGCCGACATGCACACCTTGAACGAATACATCGAGATCGACAGCCTCGCCGAGCGCGGCCGCCTGATGGCCGGCCTGCTCGCGACGCTGGCGTAGAATCGCCTCGGGGCAGGATCTCGTAATCTGCATGAGCGCAGCGACATGCCGGGTCCTCGCCGCTGTGCGAGAGCCCCCGAGGTCGCTTCGCTCTCCCGGGCTACGCTCCGCCTGCTGCGCAGCAGCACGGTTTCATTTTCCGGGACCAACAGAGCAAGTGGACAATCGCTCCGCAGCGCGCGCATGATGGCATGCGGCTTGCAAAGTTTTCGCGCGAAAGTTCGCCGCAAAGGGTCGCAACATTGTTCGCAAATGCGATGGTTCGCACGGCCGACGACGATCGTGTCATCCGCGCACACGAGCAGACGAGCGAACACCGGAGATCTTGAAAGCGATGACCATCGGTGACATGCACAATCACTCGCGACATCAGGCACGACACTCCCGCACCATGACAACGGTTCTTTCAAGATGATCGGTTATCTGCTCCGCCGCATTCTCGCTGCCATCCCGGTGATGGGCGTGGTGGCGCTGTTCGTCTTCCTGCTGCTGCGGCTGACGCCAGGCGATCCCGCCGCGATTCTCGCCGGCGACAACGCCACGCCCGAGCAGCTCGAGCGCATCCGCACCACGCTCGGCTTGAACGAGCCGCTCTACATCCAGTTCTTCACATGGATCAATCAGCTGCTGCACGGCGATCTCGGCGTGTCATTGATATCGAAGGTGCCGGTGCTGCAGATGATCGGGCAGCGTATCGAGCCGTCGATCTCGGTGGCGCTGTCGACCATCATCCTGTCGATCCTCGTGGCCGTGCCGCTCGGCGTGATCGCCGCGTGGAAGCACGGCACCTGGATCGACCGCTTCGTGATGGCACTCTCGGTGCTCGGCTTCTCGGTGCCGGTGTTCGTGATCGGCTACATCCTGATCCAGGTGTTTGCCATCAACCTGCGCTGGGTCCCGGTGCAGGGCTTCAAGAGTCTCAGCGTCGGCTTCGGACCGTTCTTCGAACGCATCATCCTGCCGACCTGCGCGCTGTCTTTCATCTATGTCGCGCTGATCGCGCGCATGACTCGTGCCGCCATGCTCGACGTGCTCGGCGAAGACTTCGTGCGCACCGCCCGCGCCAAGGGCGTCAGCGAGATCGCGGTGCTGCTGCGCCACGCGCTGCGCAACGCCGCGGTCCCGGTGATCACCGTCATCGGCTCGGGCTTCGCGCTGCTGATCTCCGGAGTCGTCGTCACCGAGAGCGTGTTCAACCTGCCCGGCATCGGGCGTCTCACGGTCGATGCCGTGCTGGCGCGCGACTATCCGGTCATCCAGGGCATGATCCTGCTGACCTCCTTCATCTATCTCGCGGTCAATCTGCTGATCGACCTCGCCTACACGCTTCTCGATCCCCGCATCCGCTACTGAGGCCTTAGCTCCGATGGCAATCGTCACCACTCCTGAGCCGTCGATCCCGGTCACCACGCGACTGGGCCCTCGGTTCGGCTTCCTGACATCGACCCCGATCATCGCCGTCGCCACGGTGTGCCTGTCGCTGATCGTGATCGTCTCGATCCTGGCGCCGCTGCTGGCGCCCCATGATCCGGTGCTGCTGGCGCCGGCTCAGCGGCTCAAGCCGTCGAGCGCGCAGTTCCTGCTCGGCACCGACGCCTACGGCCGCGACCTGTTGTCGCGCACCATCTATGGCGGCCGCATCTCGCTCCTGGTCGGCGTCGGCGCAGCGATCATCTCGATCGCGATCGGGCTCGTGATCGGCCTCGTCTCCGGCTTCTTCCGCTGGGTCGACGCCATCCTGATGCGGGTGATGGACGGCCTGATGGCGATCCCGAGCATCCTGCTCGCCATCGCCGTGGTCTCGCTCTCCGGCGCCAGCGTCGGCACCGTCATGATCGCGATCACCATCGTCGAGATCCCGCGCGTCGCGCGCCTCGTCCGCTCGGTCGTGCTCACCGCACGCGAGGAGCCCTATGTCGAGGCCGCCATTTCCTTGGGCACATCGATGCCCAAGATCATGTGGCGGCATCTGATGCCGAACACGATCGCGCCACTGATCGTCCAGGGCACCTACATCTGCGCTGCCGCGATTCTCACCGAGGCGATCCTGTCGTTCCTCGGCGCCGGCATCAGCCCGGAGACGCCGACCTGGGGCAACATCATGGCCGAGGGCCGCTCCTACTTCCAGATCAAGCCCTCGCTGATCTTCTGGCCGGGCCTGTTGCTGTCGATCGCGATTCTCTCGATCAACCTGATCGGCGACGCCGCCCGCGACGCGCTCGACCCGCGCATGAAGCAGCGCGAGGCCGGCAAGTGAAAATGGTTTTTTCGTCATCGCGAGCGAAGCGACGCGATCCAGGGTCCGCATCCGGAGCTCTGGATTGCTTCGTCGCTGACTCTCCATGCAATGACGGTGGAGAAATGAACGCATGACCAACACCATCCTCGACATCGACAACCTCGTCGTCACCGTCGGCAAGACGAAGAACCCGAACGGCCCGCGCATCATCGACGGCGTTTCGATCAAGGTCGAAAAAGGCGAGACGCTCTGCGTCGTCGGCGAGAGCGGCTCCGGCAAATCGGTGACCTCGCTGACCACCATGGGCCTCTTGCCGAAGAACGCGCTCCACCCGGTCGGCGGCAGCGTCAAGCTGGTCGGCGAAGAGCTGCTCAGCGCGACCGATCGCCGTCTGCGCGAACTGCGCGCCACCAAGATGGCGATGATCTTCCAGGAGCCGATGACCGCGCTCAATCCGGTCGTGCCGGTCGGCCGCCAGATCGACGAGGTGTTGCGCGCACATACGTCGCTCGATGCGCGGGCGCGCCGCAAGCGCATTCTCGACATGATGGAGCAGGTCCACCTGCCCGACGTCGAGCGCATTTTCGGCTCCTACCCGCACCGCCTCTCCGGCGGCCAGCGCCAGCGCATCATGATCGCGATGGCGCTGGTGCTCGAGCCAAAGCTGCTGATCGCCGACGAGCCGACCACCGCGCTCGACGTCACCACGCAGAAGCAGATCCTGTCCTTGATCCGCGAGCTGCAGCGCGATCACGGCACCGCGGTGCTCTTCATTACCCACGACATGGGCGTCGTCGCCGAGATCGCCGACCGCGTCGCGGTCATGCGCCAGGGCCGCCTGGTCGAGACCGGCGCGCTCGACAAGATCCTGCGCGCGCCCGAAATGGACTACACGCGCAACCTGCTATCCTCGGTGCCGAGCCTCATTCCGCGGCCGCCGCGGCCCGACAGCACCGAGCCGGTGGTGCTGGAGACCAACGAGCTCGGCAAGGTCTATCGCGAGCGCTCCTTCCTGGGTAAAGCGCGCGAGGTCGTCGCCGCGCAGAACGTCACGATCACGCTGCGAAAAGGCCGCACGCTCGGCATCGTCGGGGAAAGCGGCTCGGGCAAATCCACGGTGGCGCGCTGCATCGTGCGCCTGATCGATCCGACCTCCGGCGGCGTCCGCCTCGCCGGCCACGAGATCTCGATCCTGACGCGGCGGCTGCTGCAGCCGCACCGCAAGCGCATCCAGATCGTGTTCCAGGACCCCTACCGCTCGCTCAATCCGCGCCTCACGGTCGGCGAAAGCATCGCCGAGGGCCCGATCAACTACGGCACCTCTCACGACAAGGCGATGGCCCGCGCCCGCGAGCTGCTCGAGCTCGTCGGCCTGCCGGCGGACGCGATCTCGCGCTATCCGCACCAGTTCTCCGGCGGCCAGCGTCAGCGCATCGCGATCGCGCGTGCGCTCGCGCTCGATCCGGACGTGCTGGTGGCCGACGAAGCCGTGTCCGCGTTGGACGTTTCGGTACAGGCGCAGGTGCTGGAGCTGCTCGACGAGATCCAGCGCCGCCTCGGCATCGCCATCCTGTTCATCACGCACGATCTGCGCGTCGCCGCGCAGATCTGCGACGAGGTCGTCGTGATGCAGAAGGGCCGCATCGTCGAACAGGGTCCGGCCGGCGAGATCCTGACGCATCCGAAGGAAGCCTACACCAAGTCCCTGCTCGAGGCCGCCCCCGGGCGGAACTGGGACTTTGCCAACTTCCGCCCGGTGTCGGAGGCGGTGGCGTAGCGGCGCCACCAACCACCGTCATTCCGGGGCGTGCGCAGCACGAGCCCGGAATCCATACCCACAGGCGGGTGTGGGAATGTCGGCTGGTCGACGCGCGTGCTTCGCAACACCTGCTCGTGGTCATGGATTCCGGGCTCATCGCTGCGCGATGCCCCGGAATGACGCGCGGAGATAGCTCTTCGGACCGGCCCGCCGTCATCGTGGCCCGCATGCAAAACGGCATCGCTCCTTCGCTTGCGCGGGCCGCAACGCACAGTCTAACGTCGCCACTCCATCTCACGACCTGAGGCGAAGTAATGACGCGCGTCGCGATTGGCGGCTTCCTGCACGAGACCAACACCTTCGCACCGACGAAAGCGGATTACGACGACTTCATGCATGGCGGCGGTCGCGCCTCCATCGCCGACGCCGCGAGCGTGATGACGACGATGCGGGGCATCAATGCCGGCCAGTCGGGGTTCATCGCGGTCGCGGAAGCCAATGGCTGGAACATCGTCCCCAGCATCGCCTGCGCGGCAAGCCCGTCGGCGCACGTCACCAGGGACGCGTTCGAGCGCATCACGACCGTGATGGTCGACCGGATCAAGGCGGCCCTGCCGCTCGACGGCGTCTATCTCGACCTGCACGGCGCGATGGTGCCCGAGCATGTCAACGACGGCGAGGGCGAGATTCTGGCGCGGGTGCGCAAGGCGATCGGCCCCGATGTGCCGCTGGTCGCGAGCCTCGATCTGCACGCCAACGTCACGCCGGAGATGATGGCGCATGCCGACGCGCTGATCGCCTATCGCAAATATCCGCACACCGACATGGCCGACACCGGCCGCGCCTGCGCCGAGCATCTCGCGCTGCTGCTGCGCACGAAACAACCTCTGGCGAAAGCCTTCCGGCAGCTGCCGTTCCTGATCCCGATCAGCTGGCAGTGCACCAACGACCAGCCCACCAAAGGCATCTACGAGAAGCTCGCGGCGTTGCAGAGCGACGCCGTGCCGACGCTGTCCTTCGCGCCCGGCTTCCCCGCGGCCGACTTCGTGCATTGCGGCCCCAGCGTGTTCGCGTACGGCCGCACGCAGGCCGATGCGGACACCGCGGCAGATGCGATCGCGGCGATCGTCATGGGTCACGAGAATGATTTCGACGGCCGCATCTACACACCGGACGAGGGCGTGCGTCATGCGATGACGCTGGCGAAGAATGCGACCCGTCCGATCGTGATCGCCGATACCCAGGACAATCCGGGCGCCGGCGGCGATTCCGATACCACCGGCATGCTGCGCGCGCTGGTGCGCAACCGCGCCAGCCGGGCGGCGATCGGCATGATCTACGATCCGCAGGCCGCGCTGGCCGCGCATGCGGCCGGCGAAGGCGCGACCATCACTTTGTCGCTCGGCGGCAAGAGCGGCATTCCCGGCGATGCGCCGTTCGAGGAGAGCTTCATCGTCGAGAAGATCTCCGACGGCCGCTTCACAGCGCCCGGTCCGTTCTATGGCGGCCGCAAGATGGAGATGGGACCCTCCGCCTGCTTGCGCATCGGCGACGTTCGCGTGGTCGTGGCCTCGCACAAATCGCAGCTCGCCGACCAGGAGATGTACCGTTTCGTCGGCATCGAGCCGACCGAGCAGGCGATCCTGGTCAACAAGAGCTCGGTGCATTTCCGCGCCGATTTCGAGCCGATCGCAGAGCAGCTCCTGATCTGCGCCGCGCCCGGCGCAATGCCCGCCGATCCCTCCACCCTGCCCTGGGCGCGACTGCGTCCGGGCATCCGCCTCAAGCCCAACGGTCCGGCGTTTGAGGTGAAGGGATGAGTAGTTTGTCGAACCTGCCGGGGCCTCATGGTTCGAGACGCGCCGAAGACGGCGCTCTTCACCATGAGGAGCGGAAGTTTCGCTGCATAGACACGTCTCGCCACACCCACATCCTCATCCTGAGGAGCCCGCCCCTTGGCGGGCGTCTCGAAGGATGGGCCGCAAACGCGGTGATCGACAAGCCTCTTCAGGTCATCTCCTAACCCACACTCTTCCGTTCAATTGGAAACACACCCATGCCCACGATCGATCGCATCCAAGGTTACGCCGACGAACTCACCGCCATCCGCCGCGACCTGCACGCGCATCCCGAGATCGGCTTCGAGGAGACCCGCACCTCCGGCATCGTCGCCGAGAAGCTCGCGCAATGGGGCATCGAGGTGCATCGCGGCCTCGGTGGCACCGGGGTGATCGGCGTGCTCAAGGGCAAGGGCGCCGGCACCAAGACCATCGGCCTGCGCGCCGACATGGACGCGCTGCCGATGGAGGAGAACACCAACCTCCCCTGGCGCTCGACCATTCCCGGCCGCTTCCACGGCTGCGGCCATGACGGCCACACCACGATGCTGCTCGGCACCGCGCGCTATCTCGCCGAGACGCGCAATTTCGATGGCACCGTGCACTTCATCTTCCAGCCGGCCGAGGAAGGCCTCGGCGGCGCGCGGGCGATGATCAAGGACGGCCTGTTCCAGAAATTCCCCTGCGACGAGCTCTACGGCCTGCACAACGCGCCGGACCTCGCGCATGGCGAGATCGCGATCCTCCCCGGCCCGGCGATGGCCGGCGCCGATTTCTTCGATATCCGCATCTCCGGCTATGGCGCCCACGGCGCGATGCCCGAGCGCTCCAAGGACGCGGTGGTGATCGCGACCAGCGTCGCCCAGGCGATCCAGACCATCGTCAGCCGCAACGTCGAGCCGCTGCAGGCCGCCGTGGTCTCGATCACCCAGATCCATGCCGGCTCGGCCTACAACGTCATTCCGGGCGATGCCTGGCTGTGCGGCACCGTCCGCGCCTTCTCCGACAATGTCCGCGCGCTGGTGCGCGAGCGCATGCGCGCGATCTGCGCCGGCATGGCGGCCGCGTTCAACTGCGAGATCGACGTCGACATCCGCGACACGTTCAGCGTCCTGGTGAACCAGGAGGAACAGTCGAAGGTCGTCGAGGAGGTCGCGCGCACCGTCGTGGAGCCGTCCAAGGTGCTGACGCGCTCGACGCCGAAGATGGGCAGCGAGGATTTCGCCGACATGCTGCAGACCATCCCGGGCGCCTATTTCTGGGTCGGCCATGACGGCTCGGTGCCGGTGCACAATCCCGGCTATGTGCTCGACGACAAGATCCTGCCGATCGGTGCCAGCATGTTCGCCCGCATCATCGAGACCCGTCTGGCGGCGGCCTAGCGCCGCCTGACCTGGGTCAATGAGCGGGGCGGTGTTTGAGACGAAGTTCGGCGACGGAGGACCAGCATGCACAAGCCTGTTTCGGACGACGTCACCTCGCTGCACGATCTCTCCGCCGTCGACCTGATCGCCGGCTATCGCGCGCGCCAGTTCTCGCCGTCCGAGGTGATGGACGACGTGCTGGCGCATGTCGCGGCCTGGGAGCCCGAGATCAAGGCGCTGTATCTGCTCGACGTCGACGCCGCGCGGGCCGCGGCGAAGGCGTCGACGGAGCGCTGGGCCAATGACGAGCCCGCCGGTGTGCTCGACGGCGTGCCGGCGACGGTGAAGGACAACATCGCCACCAAGGGCCAGCCGATGCCGCTCGGCGCGGCCAGCGTCACGCGGGCGCCGCTCGCGGCCGACGCGCCGCCGGTGGCGCGCCTGCGCGAAGCCGGCGCGATCATCTTCGCCAAGACCACGATGCCCGACTACGGCATGCTGTCATCGGGCCTGTCGAGCTTCCACCCGCTGACGCGCAATCCCTGGGATCTCCGCATGAACCCCGGCGGCTCGAGCGCCGGCGCGGGTGCCGCCGCCGCCGCAGGCTACGGCCCGCTGCATGTCGGCACCGACATTGGCGGCTCGATCCGGCTGCCGGCATCGTGGTGCGGCCTCGTCGGCCTCAAGCCGAGCTTCGGCCGCGTGCCGATCGACCCGCCCTATGTCGGCCGCGTCGCCGGTCCGATGACGCGCATCGTCGACGATGCCGCGCTGATGATGAGCGTGCTGTCGAAGCCTGACCGCCGCGACGGCACCAGCCTGCCGCCGTCAGATCTGCACTGGAAGGTCGCGGAGAAGCCGGTGCGCAAGCTGCGCCTCGGCCTGATGCTCGACCTCGGCGGCGTCGGCCAGGCGCTCGAGGAGCCGGTGCGCGCGACGACGCTTGCGGCAGCGAAGGCCTTCGAGGACGCCGGCGCGGTTGTGACCGAGACGAAAGGCTTTCTCACGCGGGAGATGCTCGACGGCCTCGACAATTTCTGGCGCGCGCGGCTGTGGGACGATCTGGCCCGGCTCGCGCCCGAGGTGCGCGCGAAAACCCTGCCCTACATCCTGCAATGGGCGGAGCGCGGCGCGGCGCTGTCCGGCGTCGAGGTCGTCAGGGGATTCAATGTCACGATGGCGCTGCGGGCGGCTGCCGCAAAGCTGTTCTGCGAGTACGACTACATCATTTCGCCGGTCTCACCCGGCGTGAAGTTTCCGGCCGAGTACGCCTCCCCCGTCAACGATCCGCAAGCACCGTTCGAGCACATCACCTACACCGTGCCGTGGAACATGTCGGAGAACCCGGCGATCTCCGTCAATGCCGGCTACGATTCCGACGGCTTCCCGATCGGCCTGCAGATCGTCGGCCGCCGCTTCGACGATGTCGGCGTGCTGGGAATGGCGAAGACGTTCGAGGGCCTGCGCGGCGAGCAGCGGCCGTGGCCGAAGGCGCCGGTGAAGTGAAGCCTATCCACTGCTCCCTCCTCCGTCATTGCGAGCGAAGCGAAGCAATCCAGAGTCCAGCCCACGACTCTCGATTGCTTCGCTTGCGCTCGCAATGACGCGGGAGAGAGCGTAGACCCGATCACTGCCGCATCGCTTGCTGAGAGAGCAATGCTGCGCGCAGTGTTTTGCCCGCCCTGCGGAATGTCATGCACACTTTGCGTTGGCCGCGCGCTGAACTACTGTATCGCTATCGCCGATCTCAATTTTCGTCGTCATTCCGGGGCGTGCGAAGCACGAACCCGGAATCCAGACTCACGATCGTGGTCATGGATTCCCGGCCTGCACCCAAGGGGGCGCATCCCGGAATGACGGCGGAGATTGTGGCACGAGCAACCAACGAACAAACGCCACGACAACGACATCAGGAAACGCTCATGGCCTACCAGACCATCCTCTACGACGTCGCCGACAAGATCCTCACCATCACGCTGAACCGCCCGGAGAAGCTCAACGCCTTCACCGGCACGATGATGGAAGAGCTGATCGACGCCTTCGATCGCGCCGACAAGGATGACGGCGTCAGGGCGATCATCGTCACCGGATCGGGCCGCGCGTTCTGCGCCGGCGCGGATCTCTCCTCCGGCGCCGACACGTTCGATCGCGATGTCAAGCGCGGGCCGGTGAAACGGCATGCCGACGGCCGCGTCGACTATTCCGATCCGCAGGTGCGCGACGGCGGCGGCCAGGTCACGCTGCGGATCTTCAAATCGCTGAAGCCGGTCATCGCCGCGGTCAACGGCCCGGCGGTCGGCATCGGCGTCACCATGCAGCTCGCGATGGACATCCGCATTGCGTCGGAAGCGGCGCGGTTCGGCTTCGTGTTCTCCCAGCGCGGCATCGTGCCGGAGGCGGCGTCGAGCTGGTTCCTGCCGCGCATCGTCGGCATCTCGCAGGCGCTGGAATGGTGCTACACCGGCCGCGTGTTTCCGGCGCAGGAGGCGCTCGCCGGCCGTCTCGTCAGCAAGGTGGTGCCGCCGGACGATCTGCTGCCGACCGCGCGGGCGCTGGCGCGCGAGATCGCCGACAAGACCGCGCCGGTGTCGGTCGCGCTGATCCGCCAGATGATGTGGCGCATGATGGGCGCCGACGATCCGATGGAAGCGCACAAGGTCGACAGCCGCGGCATCTACGCGCGGGGACGCTCTGATGATGTCAAGGAAGGCGTGGTGTCGTTCCTGGAGAAGCGTCCCGCGCAGTTCAAGAACACAGTCACGGCTGACATGCCGGACTATTTCCCGTGGTGGGACGAGCGGGAGTACAAGTAGTCGTTATCGGCCACGCTCGCGCCACATATTCCGCTGCCGTCCCGGACAAGCGCGCGGCACGCGCGCGCCGATCCGGGATCCATAGCCATAAGGGGCTGTTAGGCGAAGAACGACGTTCAAGGTGCCACAAGATAGATCACGCGGTATGGGTCCCGGCTCTAGGCCGGGACGACACCGAGGGTGTGGAGCCTCAGTGCCTCAATCCATCACCAGCGCCACGCGGCCGATCGCCTTGCGATCGATCAGCAGCAGCATCGCGGCGGCATAGTCATCGAACGGCACGCGATGTGACACGTTGGGTCGCAGCTTGCCCTCCTCCGCCCAGACCAGAAGCGCGGCCATCCGGCGCTCGCCGAGCGCGGGATCCTTGCGAACCGCCTCTCCGGCGCGAACGCCGAGCACGCTCGCGCCCTTCATGAGGATCAAATTGGTCCGCGCCAGGCCGATGCCGCCGGTGAAGCCGATCACCAGCAGCCGCGCGCCCCAGGCGATGCAGCGGACGCTGTTCTCGAACACCTCGCCGCCGACCGGATCGAACACGACATCGGCGCCGCGGCCAGCCGTGATGCGCTTGACGGCGTCGCGGAACGGCTCGCGCGAATAGAGGATGAGATGATCGGCGCCGCGCGCGCGGGCCACCGCGAGCTTCTCCTCCGACGACGCCGCCGCGATCACGGTGGCGCCCAGCAGCTTGCCGAGCTCGACGGCGGCAAGGCCGACGCCGCCGCCGGCGCCATGCACCAGCAGCGTCTCGCCGGGCTTGAGCTGGCCGCGATCGACCAGTGCGTGATACGCGGTGCCGTGGCCGGCCAGATAGGTCGCACCTTCCGCATAGTCGAACGGCGACGGCAGCGGCGTGAGCTGGCTGGCCGCGACCACCGCCTCCTCGGCGTAGGCGCCGAACCGCATGCGGACGATCACCCGGTCGCCGACCGCGTAGCCGTTGACATCGGGCCCGAGCTCGACGACGGCGCCCGCCGCCTCGACGCCAGGCGTGAACGGCAACTCCGGTTTGAGCTGATACTCGCCGGCCGCCATCAGAATGTCGGGGAAGTTGATGCCGGCGGCCCGGATCTTCACCCGCACTTCGCCCTCGCGCAGAACGCGCGGCGGCAGCTCTTCAAGCCGCAAGCTCTCCGGCGGCCCGAGCTCGCGGCAGACGATCGCACGCGGCATCAGGCCGCCTTCCGCTTCGCCAGTGCCTCGCGGATCAGCGGCAGTCGGTCATTGCCGAAATACATGTCGTTGACATCGACGAAAATCGTCGGCGAACCGAAGCCGCCGCGCTTGACGACCTCCTCGGTGTTGATGCGCAGCTGATCCTTGATCCCCTGCTGTGCGATGCCGTCGAACAACGCCTTCGCATCGACGCCGACACGCCGGCACACTTCGGTCAGCACCGCATCCTGCGAGATGTCCTGGTCCTCGCCCCAATAGATCTCGAACACCGCCCGCGCGAACGGCACCATGGCCTCGTTGCCGAGCCAGATGCAGCCGCGCATCGCCTTGACGCTGTTCACCGGGAACACCGTCGGCGGCATCTTGATCTTGAGCCCGGCCGAGCGTGACCAGTCGCCGAGGTCCTTCAGCGTGTAGGCCGCCTTGGCTGGCACCGGCTTCTCGCGTTGGGCGTAGACGCTGGGATTGATGGTGTTGAAGATGCCGCCGACGAGGATGGGACGCCAGACGATGTCGACGCCGAACTCCTTCGCGAGCGGCTGGATGTTGTGGAAGGCGAGATAGGTCCAGGGGCTGGAGCAGTCGAAGAAGAATTCGATCATCGTGTGTCCTCAGGTCTTGATGAGTTCGTCATCGCGCGCGCAGAAATTAACGGTGTCGATCGTGGCTCTGGATTGCTTCGCTTCGCTCGCAATGACAGAGGTGGGAGTTGGCGCACGCCGCTCTCTCCGTCATTGCGAGGAGCGGAGCGACGAAGCAATCCAGGGGCTGCGAGAAAAGGCCTGAATGTTTTGTCGCTACACTCCTCGCTACGACGTCGCGCTCGTTCACGATCTCCCCGTCATCTCCTTCGCCCGTGCGCCGAACATCACGTGGCGCGTCTCGTTGTTGAACGGCTCCTTGACGAACTTGCCGATCGCAAGCCCGGCCTGCAGCTTTGGCCGCGCGCGCAAGGTTGCGTACCAGCGCTTGATGTTCGGATAGTCGCCGAGCGTAAAGCCTTGCGCCTTGTGCGTCATGATCCAGGGAAAGCAGGCCATATCGGCAATGGTGTAGTCGTCGCCGGCGACATGGGCGCCGGTCTTGCCGAGCTGGACGTCGAGCACGTGGAAGAGACGCGCGACCTCATCGCGGTAGCGTTGGATCGCGTAGGGAATTTTCTCGGCGGCATACAGCGCGAAATGGCCGTGTTGTCCCATCATCGGCCCGAGTCCGGCCATCTGCCACATCACCCATTGGATGACGCGCGAGCGCGCCCGCATCTCCTGCGGCAGAAAACGCCCGGTCTTGTCGGCGAGATAGATCAGGATCGCGCCGGTCTCGAACACCGAGAACGGCTCGCCCCCGTCAGCCGGCGCATGGTCGACGATCGCGGGAATCCGGTTATTCGGGCTGATCGCCAGGAACTCCGGCTTGAACTGGTCGCCGGCGCGGATGTCGACGGGAATGACGGTATAGGGCAGCCCGAGTTCCTCGAGCATGATCGAGATTTTCCAGCCGTTCGGCGTCGGCGCGTAATGGAGGTCGATCATGCCTCTCTTCGTCCTTCCCCAATCCATGTCCGGACCATTATGCCGCGCTGCGGAACGCGCGCCGGCCTTGGTTCTTTCTGTACCTGACAGTTAAGCCATGGCAGACAGGCGCTCAAGCCTGACCGCCCCTACGCCGGAGAGTCCGACCATGCTGTTTCCATCGACCATCGCAGGATCGCTGCCGAAGCCGGAATGGCTGGCCGAGCCGAACGTGCTGTGGGCGCCGTGGAAGTCGAAGGGCGACGAGCTCGCGCGCGCCAAGCGCGACGCCACCATCCTGGCGCTGAAGCTGCAGGAGGATTCCGGCATCGACATCCTCACCGAGGGCGAGCAGTCGCGGCAGCATTTCGTGCACGGCTTTCTCGAGCGCGTCGAGGGCATCGACTTCGCGCACAAGGTCGAGATGGGCATCCGCAAGGATCGCTACAAGGCGATGGTCCCGCAGGTGGTGGCGCCCTTGTCGCTGAAGGGCCGCGTCCATGGCGACGAGGCGCGGATCGCGCGCACGCATACGACCCGCGCCGTCAAGTTCACGCTGCCGGGGCCGATGACGATCATCGACACCATCGCCGACAACTACTATGGCGACCGCGTCAAGATGGCGTTCGCCTTTGCCGAGCTGTTGAACCAGGAGGCCAAGGCGCTGCACGATGACGGCATCGACATGATCCAGTTCGACGAGCCCGCCTTCAACGTCTACATGGACGAGGTCCGCGACTGGGGCATCAAGGCGCTGGAGCGCGCCGCCGAAGGCCTGACGTGCCCGACCGCCGTCCACATCTGCTACGGCTACGGTATCAAGGCCAACACCGATTGGAAGGAAACGCTCGGCAGCGAGTGGCGGCAATATGAGGACACTTTCCCGGTGATCGATGCCAGCAGCATTCAGCAGGTCGCGGTCGAATGCCGCAATTCGAAGGTGCCGATCGAGCTGCTCGGACTGTTGAAGAACAAGATCGTTCAGGCCGGCGTCATCGACGTCGCCAGCGACGAGATCGAGACCGCCGAGGACGTCTGCAAGACGCTCGAGGACGTCATGAAAGTGGTGCCGAAAGAGAACATCATCGCGACCACCAATTGCGGCATGGCCCCGATGCGGCGCGAGGTCGCCGAGGCGAAGCTGATGGCGCTCGGCACCGGCGCGAAGCTGGCGCGGCAGCGGTTCGCGTAAGGGAATCACCGATCCGCAGGCTCACCTGCGACAATGACGCGGAAGCGATGCGAGACACGGCATCGCTTGCGCATCATACGATGCGTTGCGGCCATCACGTCATCCGCACCAGAGGCCGTGCCGGCATCCGCCGCACACGCCGGTCCACAGCTCAATCGGCGCCATGGTATTTTAACACCCATAGAACATCATTCGTTTCCGAGTGTGTCTTTGCTGTTCTTGACAAGATGTGTCGCGACATTTCATTTCGGAACACAAGTTTGGCGTGAAATTTCTGCCGCCTAAATTAGTTCGAGTCTGACACTTGCCTTCATTGCTGGGGACTGAGATGGCTTGCTTTGCGAGAACGATGTTTGCTGCGCCGAAGTCAAAGGCGCGTCGCTTTCTGGCCATGTCGATCCTCCTCGCGGGAACGATGCTGAGCACCCAGGCCTTGGCGATCGACGTCGCCAACCAGGCTGATTGGAATACGGCCGTTGCTGCGGTCGCAGCCGCCGGCGCCAACTCGACGGTCACCATCAACATCACCAGCGGCTTCACCCTGTCGAGCTCGCTGGCACAGCTGCAGGCCGCCAACGCCAACGTCACGGTGAACATCACCGGCAACGGCCAGACGATCAACGGCGCCTCCTCCTTCCAGGGCATCGTCGTCAATGGCGCCAACGCGCCGACCGTGAACATCTCCAGCCTGTCGATCACCAACATGGCGGCGATCGGCGGCAATGGCACCAACGGTCAGAACGGCTACTACAGCGGCGGTCTGGCCTACGGCTCCGGCGGCGGCGGCGGCGGCGGCCTCGGGGCCGGCGGCGGCCTGTTCGTCGGCAGTGGCGCCAATGTCACGATTGCCGCAGTGACCTTCACCAGCAACAGCGCCACAGGCGGCGCCGGTGGCAATGGCGGCAGCGCGCAGAACGCGGCGCCTGACCCGGTGAATGGCGGCAATGGCGGCACCGGCGGCGCCGCCAACAATGGCGGCGCCAGCGGCGGCGGCGGCGCGGGCGGTACCGGTGGACATGCCGGAACGCAAGGAACGGTCGGCACGGCGGGCCCATCGGTCGGTGACGGCGGTGGCGGCGGTGGCGGCTCCGGCACCACCAACAGCAACGTCTACACCAACAACAATCCCGGCGGCACCGGCAACGCAAATGGCGGCAACGGCGGCACCGGCGGTGACGGCGCCACCAACGCCAGCGGCGCGGGCGGTCCCGGACCCGGCTCCGACGGCGGCGCCGGCGGCAATGGCGGCGCCGGCAACGGCGGCGCCATCTACGTCGCCACCGGCGGCACGCTGACGATTCTCGACTCGCCGATCTCGGGCAACACCGTCACTGGCGGTGCCGCCGGTACCCCTGGCGTCGGTATCGGGCCGAGCGCCATCAATGGATTTTCGGCAGCGGCCGGCGCAGCGCAGGGATCCGGCATCTTCATCAGCGGGGTCACCGCCAACATCGCAGTATCCAGCGGCACCCTCACCTACGCCAACACCATCGCCGGCACCGGCCTGACCACCGGCGGCATCAACACCGCCCTCGTCAAGACTGGCGCCGGCAAGCTGGTGCTGACGGCCGCCAACACCTACACCGGCAACACCGTCGTGAATGGCGGAACGCTGGAGGTGAACGGCACAGCGGCGAATTCGGCCCTGACCTCGGTCAACTCCGGCGGCACGCTGGCCGGTGTCGGCACGGTCAAGGGCACCCAGATCAATGCCGGCGGCACCTTCGCGCCCGGCAACGGGACGGCCGCCAGCACGATGACGGTCAGCGGCAGCCTCGCGTTCCAGTCGGGCGCGATCTACCTGGTCCAGGTCGATCCGACGACCGCCTCGCGCGCCAGCGTGACCGGCATCGCAACCCTCAACGGCGCCACGGTCAATGCGGTCTACGCCGCCGGAACCTATGTCGCGAAGAAATACACGATCCTGACCGCGACGGGCGGCGTCAGCGGCACCTTCAGCGCCGTGACGGCGACCAGCGCGCCCGCCGGCTTCGCGTCATCCTTGAGCTATGACGCCAACAACGTCTTCCTCAACCTCGATCTCGCCGTGGTGGCGGGAAACACCAACCAGGTCAACGTCAACACGGCGCTGAGCAACTACTTCACCACGAACGGCAGCATTCCCGTCGTCTTCACCGGACTGACCCCCACCGGACTGACGCAACTCTCGGGCGAGACCGCCACCGGCGGTCAGCAGGCGACGTTCAATGCGATGACGCAGTTCATGGGCGTCATGACCGATCCCTTCGTCGGCGGTCGCGGCGACCAGGGCGCTGCGCCCAACGGCGCGATCGGCTACGCGGAGGAAACGCTGGCCTATGCGGCCAAGCGCAATCCGAACGACGCGCTGGCCGCGATCTACACCAAGGCGCCGCCCGCGCCCGTCGCCAGGACGGGCTGGAGCGTGTGGGCGGCCGCCTTCGGCGGAGCCCAGACCACCGATGGCAACGCCGCGCTCGGCTCCAACACCGCCACCAGCAACCTCTACGGCACCGCGGTCGGAGCCGACTATCGCTTCTCGCCCTACACCGTCGCCGGCTTCGCGATGGCAGGGGGCGGCACAAACTTCAGCGTCTTCAATGGAGGCGGCGGCAGGTCGGATCTGTTCCAGGCCGGCGGCTTCGTCAGGCACAATATCGGCGCGGGCTATGTGACCGGCGCCCTGGCCTATGGCTGGCAGGACGTCACCACGAACCGGACCGTGACCGTGGCCGGGATCGATCAGTTGCGCGCCGACTTCAACGCCAACTCCTATTCGGGCCGGATCGAGGGTGGCCACCGCTTCGTCACCCCCTGGACGACCGTCGGCCTCACGCCCTACGCGGCCGCTCAGTTCACCACCTTCGCGCTGCCGGGCTATGCCGAGCGGGCCGTCGTCGGCAACAACACCTTCGCGCTCACCTATGGCGCCAGGACCATCACGGCGACGCGCAGCGAACTCGGTCTGCGCACCGACAAGTCCTACGCCCTGACCGACGGCATCTTCACGCTGCGCGGCCGTGTCGCCTGGGCGCATGACTTCAATCCGGACCGTTCAATTTCCGCCACGTTCCAGGCCCTGCCCGGCGCCTCCTTCGTCGTCAACGGAGCCCGGCAGGCCAGCGACGCCGCGCTGACCTCGGCATCGGCCGAGATGAAGTGGATGAACGGCTGGTCGGCCGCTGGGGCCTTCGAAGGCGAATTCTCCAACGTCACCCGAAGCTATGGCGGCAAGGCGGTCGTGCGCTATTCGTGGTAACCCGGATGTCGCATCCGGGTTACGCGCGTGATCCGGGCCGCTCACGACTCGCAGAAATCGAGATAGCCCAGCAGCACGCTGTTGCTCAACGGCCGCGAGTCCCGACGAAAGACTCCGAAACCGTCGGATGAGCCGCCCGGATTGGTGTTGCCCTCGATCGTGACGACATGGTCGCCGACCACCTCGATGACCAGGCCGGCATGGCCCTTGCCGCCGCCGAGGTCGAGCGCGAAGATCATGCCGGGCTTGACCGTCTGCGCGCTGACTTCGGATCTGTGCACGATCTGCGCGTCGGTCCGGCGCGCCATGGTCCAGAGCGCGATGACGCCTGCCGTCTTGGGCAACGGATTTTCGATCCCCTTGACCCTGGCGGCCTGATTGAACACCCAATAGAGAAAGCAGACGCACCACGGGAAGCTGTCCGTCGCAGGATCAAGGCCGGCAGTGCGAATGTAGACGTCGACCTCCGGCCCGCGGTTCGTGCCGCGCGGCTGCTCGACGACGCCGATCTGGGACGCGGCGATGTCGATCACCAGATCACGCATCGGCGTGTTGCGGTCGAAGGCGGCCGCATCGAACACCGCACCGGGCCCGAACAGCGCCGCCCATGTCGATGCATCGACCTCGCCGGAGATGTGTAGCGGCTTGCCACCAGGCGTAGAGTTGCGCGCCTGGAAGTGGAACACGGCGTTCTGGGTGCCCTCGCCGAAATCGCCGTCGGTCACCAGCTGACCGAAGCCGAGCTCCTTGAGCCTGGCCTGCACGACCCTGACCGCGTCCGAGCCGAACTGGCCGCGATGCAGGGGCTGGCCCGGAAATGGGGGAGCCGCGGGAAAGTCCGGCTGGGCCGCGACTGCGCCGGCTGCGACCGCAATCACGGGAGCTGCGGCGTCGGCGGCGGGTTGCGGCTGCGCCGCCTGACCGAGCAGGAAGCCGCCGAAGTCGGGCAAATCAACATTGAACCGGTCCGGATCGACGTCGTCATCGAAGTTGCAGAACCGCCGGACCGGCAGGGCCTGAAGAATGTTCCAGCGGCCCGATGCCTTGAACTCGGCCGTGCCGCGAAAGCCGCTCGATTGGGACAGCCAGGTCAGTTGCACCAGACCGGCATCCAGCAGGGTCTTGCACACCGCTCCCGAACTGTAGACGCCGATCCGGTAGGGACGGCCGGCGGCCGCGAACGCGGCATTGATGGCCTCGAAGTGCGGCCGGATGGCGATGTTGACGTCGGCGTCGGACGCATCGAAATCTGCCGAGAAATAGATGGCCGAGCCCGCCGGCTGACCGATGACGTGGCGTGCGTAGTCGAGCGCATCCTCTGCTTCGCTCTTGCCTTTGACTGCGCTGAAATCGGCGCGAAGCCTGTGACGGATCTGATAGACCGGCCAGATCCGGATTCCTGCCGCCGAGAGCGCCTGCGCCTCGTCCGGCTTCAGGATCTTCGGGTTGGACCGGTTGCGGGTGTAGTAGCGGCCGATCGCGATGATGCCCTGCGATTGCATGCACGGAATCATGCGAGTCGAGTTCTGATTGGTGTCCAGCGCAACGAAAGCCATGTGACGCTCTCCCGTTTGTCGCGTGTGCCGTCTCATCGCTTGCATCGCGATGGATCACGCGTTGCGATGCTATCGCAACCGGAACGGGTGGAAATGTGAAGCCGTTCACAGAGTGCAGTTGCGAGACGCAGTTTGATCAGCGGATCTCATGGACGCCACCTAGCCATCCAGATCGAACGTCCCCGACAGCCCGGCGTGCAGCACCGGCCGATAGCCGGCACGGAGCGCGCGCACCGTCGAGGGCGGCGTCAGCAGTTGCGGCGCAGGGACGTGCTCGCGCTCCGCGCCATAGCCGGCGAGCGACCACGGCCGCGCCCGACCGTGCAGCATCAGGAAGCTCTCCTGACCGGAGTGCACCATCGTGCCGTCAGGGAGCTTCGCCAACGGCAGCGGCAGCGGATGCAACCGCTTGCGGCCGCGGTCGAGCCGCTCGCGATGCAGCACCTTGTCGATCTCGGACGCACGGATATCGCCGACGCCGTTGCCCGTCTCCCACGCGGTGCGAAACCGGTTCGCATCGTCGCGGCGGCAGTAGAAGCAGGGACGATGGCCAGCGGCGAGCGCGGTGGCCTCGTCGAGGAAGAACAGCTCGGTCCAGCTCTGCGTCGCCATCACCTCGCGGCGCTTGCCGCGAAAGTCGCACAGGCAGACCAGCCAGGCCGGGCTCGACCAGCGCTTCTTCAGCAGCGTCTTGGTCGCGGGGTCATGGATGATGCCGCGATTGCCGGTGAACAGCCCGCGGTGCGGCGTTGCGACGATGTCGCCGGTCGGGGTGACGCGGTTCTGCAGCGGCATGGCGAGCCTTCGGCTGGCGAATAGCGAATGGGGCGTAGCGAATAGAGCAAGACTCACCCACCCGAATCCCTATTCGCTACCCCCTAATCGCCATTCGCTCCTTCTCACGCCGCTCCGTCGCGCAGCGGCGGCGCGAAGGACAGCGCGGTGTCCCAGGGAAAGAAGATCCAGGTGTCCTGCGACACCTCGGTGATGAACGTGTCGACCAGCGGCCGCCCCTTGGGCTTGGCATAGACCGTGGCGAAATGGGCATCGGGCAGGATCTCTCGGACCATGCGACCGGTCTTGCCGGTGTCGACGAGATCATCGACGATCAGGAGCCCCTTGCCGGTGCCGCCGCCGAGTTGCGCGGTGTCGGCCGAGATGCCCTTCAAGACCTGCAGCTCGCCTTGTTTGGTGTGATCATAGCTCGCGATGCAGATCGTATCGATGACCCGCACGCCAAGCTCGCGCGCCACGATCGCCGCCGGCACCAATCCGCCGCGGGTGATGGCCACCACGGCGTGAAACGGCCCGATCTCGTTGAGCCGCCACGTCAGCGCCCGGCAATCCCTGTGAAACTGGTCCCAGGACACCGGAAAGGCCCGGCCGGCGCGCTCCTCTGCGCTCAAGGTCTTGTCTGTCATGCCGTCCCGTCCGCCCTCGCCCGCCGCCTCTGATGACACCTGCCGCGCAAAGTCCCGGTCATTCCGGGGCAAGGCCGAGAGGCCTTGAACCCGGAATCTCGAGATTGTCTTGCGTTCATTTCTGACAATCTCGGGATTCCGGGTTCAATCGTCAACGCTTCGCCGCTTCGCGTCTTCGCATTGACGCTTGCCTCGGAATGACGGCGAGCGCGCAAGCCGCCTAGCTTTTTGCGACGTCGTAAACTTAGCGCGTCACGTTGAGCCCGGCGAGCATCTCCTTCACCGCGGCCATCGCCGCCGTCAGCTTGTCCTGGTCGCGCGAGCGCACCACCAGATGCGTGTTCGGCTTCTGGTCCTCGTCGGTGAAGGGATAGCTGCCGATGATGGTGTCCGGATGCGCCTTGGCAATCTCGCGCAGGGGGCCGCCGATGTCGCCCTCGCGGGCGTTGGCGCGCACCGTCTCCGAGAGCATGCGGACGCCCGATTTCAGCTTCGGCGCGACGATGTCCATCATCGCCTGCATGATCGAGGGCACGCCGGCCATCACGATGACGTTGCCGAGCTTGAAGCCCGGCGCCAGGATGGTTGCGCTCTGGATCAGCTCGGCGCCATCAGGGATGCGCGCCATCCGCAGACGGGCTTCATTCAGCTCCTGCTCGCTCCAGCGCTCGCGGAAGCGCGCCACGACCTCGGGGTGGTGGTCGATGCCGACGCCGAAGGCCTTGGCGATCGCGTCCGCGGTGATGTCGTCATGGGTCGGCCCGATGCCGCCGGTCGTGAACACATAGGTGTAGCGGTGCCGCAGCGCATCCAGCGCGGCGATGATATCGCCCTCGTCATCCGAGACCACCCGGACCTCCTTGAGGTCGATGCCCAGATTGGTCAGGTATTCGGCGATGAAGCCGATGTTCTTGTCCTTGGTCCGCCCGGACAGGATCTCGTCGCCGATGACCAGCAATCCCGCGGTGACGATGTCGCTCATGGTATCTCCTCGCATCTGGCGTCTCTTTTGGCCCGAGCCGTCACCAAAGTCATCCGAAACGTCGCAGCCCATGCCGCGGATTTGAGCATCGTGCAGCCGGTTTTTCGGGCACGACTTCCGCACCCCCCACGAAATGCCGCAGGAGAATGCATATCTCGCTGGCCCGGCCCTTGCTACCATCACGTGGAGTCATGCAGTGTATGGCGAGGCTGGGACACACGGGCATCTATGGCAGTTGCGTTCGACGAAATGAACGAGCCGGGCGGCGACGTCCGTCAGGCTTATCAGGAGCTGTCGCGGTGGCTGAAGGAAACGCCGCCGGAAGCGCTGGAATATCGCCGCCACGAGGCGGAGCTGTTGTTCCGGCGAATCGGCATCACCTTCGCCGTCTATGGCGAGGCGGAGGCGCAGGAGCGGCTGATCCCGTTCGATGTCATCCCGCGCATCCTTTCCGGCAAGGAATGGACGCTGCTGGAGAAGGGGCTGAAGCAGCGCGTCAAGGCGCTGAACATGTTCCTGCGCGATATCTACCACGGCCGCGACATCCTGCGCGCCAACGTGGTGCCGGATGACCTGATCTTCCAGAACCCGGTGTTCCGCCCCGAGATGAACGGCCAGGATGTGCCGCACGACGTCTACGTCCACATCGCCGGCATCGACATCGTCCGCGTCGACGCCAACGACTTCATCGTGCTCGAGGACAATGCGCGCACGCCGTCGGGCGTGTCCTACATGCTGGAAAACCGCGAGATCATGATGCGGCTGTTTCCGGATCTGTTCGCGCGCCACCGCGTCGCGCCGGTCGAGCGCTATCCGGACGAGCTGCTGTCGTGCTTGCGCTCGGTCGCGCCGCTCAGCGCCTCGGCCGAGCCGACCGTCGCGCTGATGACGCCCGGCATCTACAATTCCGCCTATTACGAGCACTCCTTTCTCGCCGACAAGCTCGGCATCGAGCTGGTCGAGGGTCGCGACCTCATCGTCAAGAACGACGAGGTGTTCATGCGCACCACCGAGGGGCTGAAGCGGGTCGACGTGATCTACCGCCGCGTCGACGACGACTTCCTCGATCCCCTCACCTTCCGGCCCGATTCGGCGCTCGGCGTGCCCGGACTGATGTCGGCCTATGTCGCCGGCAATGTCACGCTCGCCAACGCCGTCGGCACCGGCATCGCCGACGACAAGGCGATCTACTCCTACATGCCGGACGTGGTGAAGTTCTATCTGGACGAGGAGCCGATCCTGAAGAACGTGCAGACCTGGCGCTGCCGCGAGCCGCAGGATCTGTCCTATGTGCTCGACCATCTCGGCGAGCTCGTCGTCAAGGAGGTGCACGGCTCCGGTGGCTACGGCATGCTGATCGGCCCGGCCGCGACCAAGGCGACGATCGAGGCGTTTCGCGACAAGCTGAAGCGCGAGCCCGAAGGCTTCATCGCGCAGCCGACGCTGGCGCTGTCGACCTGCCCGACCTGCGTCACCTCGGGGCTCGCGCCGCGCCATGTCGACCTCAGGCCGTTCGTGCTGACCGGACGCGACCGCACCACCATCGTGCCCGGCGGCCTCACCCGCGTGGCGCTGAAGGAAGGTTCGCTGGTGGTCAATTCCAGCCAGGGCGGCGGCACCAAGGACACATGGGTGCTGGATGAGTAGAGGGTATGAACATGTCTCTCGGCTCGGTCACCTCTCCCCGCTTGCGGGGAGAGGTCGGATTGCATCGCCAGATGCAATCCGGGTGAGGGGGTACAGGTCTATCAATTCGCCCCATCCGTGCGGCTGCCCCTCACCCCAACCCTCTCCCCGTAAAGAACGGGGAGAGGGAGCGCACCGTCTCTTCCGCACCTCATAGATTGCCCATGCTGTCGCGCACCGCCGAAAACCTGTACTGGCTGGCCCGCTATGTCGAGCGCGCCGAGTATCTCGCCCGCACCATCGACGCCACCTTGCGCGTCACCGCGCTTCCCGCGGCCTATATCGGCAAGACCAACGAGTGGGAATCGGCGCTGCTGACCGCCGGCGTCAGCGCCAGCTTCTATGAGGCCTACTCCGAGGCCAACGAGCAGAACGTCGTCGAATATCTCTCGTTCAACCAGTCGAACCCGTCCTCGATCAAGAACTGCATCGAGGCCGCCCGCCTCAATGCGCGCTCGGTGCGGACGGCGCTGACCTCGGAGATGTGGGACACCATCAACGGCTCCTGGATCGAGCTGCAGGAGGTCTGGAGCAAGGGCACCAAGACCCGCGAGGAGCTGGCGCGCTTCCTGCGCTTCGTGCAGGAGACCTCGCTGCGCTTCGACGGCTCGGCCTATCGCACCATGCTGCGCAACGACGCCTACTGGTTCTCGCGGCTCGGCCTGCATCTGGAGCGCGCCGACAACACCGCGCGCATTCTCGACGTGAAATATCATGTGCTGCTGCCCGAGGAGGAGCATGTCGGCGGCCCGCTGGACTACTATCAGTGGACCTCGATCCTGCGCTCGGTGTCGGCGCTGACCGCCTATCACTGGGTGTATCGCGAGACGCTGAAACCCTGGCTGATCGCGGACCTCCTGATCCTCAACGACACCTTGCCGCGCTCGCTCGCCAGCTGCTACGGCAACCTCGTCCGCAATCTCGACCAGATCGGCGTGGCCTATGGCCGCCAGGGTCCGTCGCAGCGACATGCCCGCGGCGTCCGCAACCGGCTCGAGCATTCCAACATGGACGACATCTTCCAGCGCGGCGTCCACGAGTTCATCCAGGAGTTCATCTCGGACAATTCGCGGCTGGGAGAGATCATCACCAAGCAATATCTGATCTGATCGAGTAAGGTGAAAAGTTCTCGGCCGTCGTCATGGCCGGGCTTGACCCGGCCATCCACGTCTTCCTTGTTCTCCCGGTGAGACGCGCGTGGATGCCCGGGTCAAGCCCGGGCATGACGATGGATTGACCGGCATCCCATCGGACACGACCATGCGCCTGCGTATCTCTCATTCCACCACCTACCGCTACGAGCCGGCGGCGACCGGCGCCATCCAGATCATCCGGATGACGCCCGGCAGCCATGACGGCCAATATGTGGCGGAATGGCAGATCGACGTGTCGACCGATTCACGTCTCGACATGCATGAGGATGCGTTCGGCAACGTCACCCACGTGATCACCCACGGACCGCTCGAGGACCTCACCATCACGGCAGAAGGCCTGGTGGAGACGCACGACACCGGCGGTGTGCTGAAGGGCGCGGACGAGCGGTTTCCGCCGAGCTTCTTCCTGCGGCAGACCCCGCTCACCACGGCCAATGCGGCCATGGCCGGCATCGTGCGGGATCTGCGCGCGGAGTCGGAAAGCGACGTGCTCGGCTTCCTGCACACGCTGATGATGCAGGTCTACGAGCACATGACCTTCGACGAGGACCCGACCCATAGCGGCACCTCGGCGGCGGAGGCCTTCGTCCTGAAGCGCGGCGTCTGCCAGGACTACGCCCACATCTTCATTGCCAGCGCGCGCGCCGCGGGCATCCCGGCCCGCTTCGTCTCCGGGCACTTCCTGCGCTCCGATGGTGCAGTGCACCAGGAGGCCGGCCATGCCTGGGCCGAAGCCTTCATTCCGGATCTCGGCTGGGTCGGATTTGACGCCGCCAACTGCATCTGCACGACGGATGCGCATGTGCGGGTCGCGATCGGGCTCGATTATCTCGGCGCCGCCCCGGTGCGCGGCACCCGCTATGGCGGCGGCACCGAGACCCTCACCGTGAAGGTCAAGGTCGAGCAGGTCGGCCGCGGCGGCCAGTCGCAATCGCAGTCGCAGCGCCAGTCCTGAATTCCGGAACGCGCCCGCCACCTTCCCAGCGGTGTCATTCCGGGGCGCCCGAAGGGCGAGCCCGGAATCCATCGGGCGACAGAGCACGCGGGACAATGGATTCCGGGCTCGTCGCTGCGCGCCGCCCCGGAATGACGACCTATCGTGGAGCAGCGGCTCGCTGGAGCCACCACCGTCTCGTCGGGGTTGGACGCGCCACCGAATTTCGCTACTAATTCGCGCTCTGGCTCGAGGGGACGACGATGACGTATTGCTGCGGAATTCTGGTGCGTGACGGGCTCGTCATGATCGCGGACACCCGAACCAATGCCGGTCTCGACAACGTCTCGACCTTCCGCAAGCTGCACATCTTCTCCAATCCGGGCGAGCGCATCCTGGCGATCGCCAGTGCCGGCAATCTGGCCATCAGCCAGTCCGTGCTGTCGACCTTGACCGAAGGCATCGAAGACCCGGAGACCGGCGACGTCGAGACCCTGATGAACGCGCCGACCATGTTCCAGGCAGCCCAGCGCATCGGCAAGGCGATCCGCATGGTTCACGCGACCGAAGGCCCGGCGCTGAAGGCCGAGGATATCTCGTTCGACGTGTCCTTCCTGTTCGGCGGCCAGATCAAGGGCTCGCGGATGCGGCTGTTCATGGTCTACACCGCCGGCAATTTCATCGAATGCACCACCGACACGCCCTATTTGCAGATCGGCGAGCACAAATACGGCAAGCCAGTGCTCGACCGCGCCATGCACTACGATGTCGAGCTCTACGATGCCCTGAAGACGGGTCTGATCTCGATGGATTCGACGATGCGCTCGAACCTCGGCGTAGGCATGCCGATCGACGTGCTGGTGGTGCGCGCCGAAGCCTGCGAGGCCGACCTCAATCACCGGATCGAGGCCGGCGAGCCCTATTTCCACGATCTCCGCTCGCGCTGGTCGGCGGCCTTGCGCGCGGCGCATAACAACATTCCAAGGCCGCCCTATAAGACTCAAAGCGAATCAAAACACTGAAACTGCAGATCACGCGAACTGCAAAACCACTGAAGGTGAGGACTCATGGCTGAAGCGGCAAAGAAGATCGCACTGGTGACGGGCGCAGGCACGGGTGTCGGCCGCGCCACATCGCTGGCGCTGATGAACGCAGGCTTCACCGTGGTGCTTGCCGGCCGCCGCAAGGAGATGCTGGAGGAGACCGCCAAGCTCGGCCCGGCCGGCATGAGCCTGCCCGTCTCGGCCGACATGATGGACCCCGCCTCGATCGCGGCGCTGTTCGACACGGTCAAGTCGACCTATGGCCGGCTCGACGTTCTCTTCAACAATGCCGGCATGGGCGCGCCGCCGGTGCCGTTCGAGGACCTCACCATGGAGCAGTGGCAGTCGGTGGTCGCGACCAACCTCACCGCGCCGTTCCTGTGCACGCAGCACGCCTTCCGCATCATGAAGGACCAGAACCCGCGCGGCGGCCGCATCATCAACAACGGCTCGATCTCGGCGCATGCGCCGCGGCCGTTCTCCTCGCCCTACACCTCCACCAAGCACGCGATCACCGGCCTGACGAAAGCGTCCAACCTCGACGGCCGCGCCTACGACATCGCCGTCGGCCAGATCGACATCGGCAATGCCGAGACGCCGATGACCGAGCGCATGGTCGGCGGCGTGCTGCAGCCCGACGGCCGCATGATGCCGGAACCACGCATGGACGTGAAGGCGGTCGCCGACGCCGTGGTCTACATGTCCGGCCTGCCGCTCAGCGCCAACGTGCTGTTCATCACCGTGATGGCGACGAAAATGCCGTTCGTCGGCCGAGGCTGACGAGCTCGTCGCGATCGCGCCCTGCTCTCTCCCCTCGTCATTCCGGGGCGCGCGCAGCGCGAGCCCGGAATCCATAGCCGCAGGCGGTGATGTGGCACGAGATGGCAGTGGCGACGATCTTCGCCTCACAACTTGTTGTGGCTATGGATTCCGGGCTCATCGCTCCGCGATGCCCCGGAATGACGGCGGAAAGATTTGCGCGCGTCCCGGCATGAACGAAGAGAGCGAAAGGCCCTACTCCAGCCGCTCGACCTTCCGGAGCTCCGGAAACAGCTTCATCCACGCCAGCGCGATCGCAATCGTCCCGGCACCGCCGAGGATGGCGGCGGGCATGGCGCCGAGCAGCGCGGCGGTGACGCCGCTCTCGAACTGGCCGAGCTGGTTGGAGGCGTTGATGAACAGGAAGTTCACCGCGCCGACGCGGCCGCGCATCTCGTTCGGCGTGGCGAGCTGCACCAGCGAGAAGCGGATGACGACGCTGATCGTGTCGGCAGCGCCGAGGATGGCGAGCGCCAGCACCGAGATCCACATCACGTGCGAGACGGCGAACACGACGGTCGCCGCGCCGAACACGATCACCGCCTGAAACATCCGCAGTCCCACGCGGCGACGGATCGTGTAGCGCGCCAGCACCGCCGTCATCATCAGCGCGCCGACGGCAGGCGCGGCGCGCAACACGCCGAGCCCCCACGGCCCGGTCTGCAGAATGTCGCGCGCATAGATCGGCAGCAGCGCCGTGACGCCGCCGAGCAGCACCGCAAACAGATCGAGCGAGATGGTGCCGAGAATGGCCGGATTGGCGCGGATGAAGCGGACGCCGGCAAACAGGTCGGCACTGCCGCCGTCGAGCCGCTCGGCCGGCACATCATCCGGCACCTGCATCAGGCCGGTCAGCGCCATGCCGCCGAGCCAGAACAGCATCATGATGCCGTAGGGCAGCCCAGGCGCGACCGCATAGGCGAAGCCGCCGATGGCGGGGCCGGCGATGGTGGCGAGCTGCGCCGCGCCGCTCGACAGCGCGCTGGCCCGCTGCAGCGTGCCCGACGGCGCGATCAGCGGCAGCAGCGCGGCGGTGGCCGGGCTCTCGAACGCACCGGCGATGCCGAGCACGAACACGGCCGCGAACAGCTGCAGCTCGGCGAGCTGGCCGGCATACGCCCCCCAGCACAAATAGAGCGCGGTGATCGCTTCGGCGAGCTGGCACAGCTGCACCACGCGCTTGCGCGGATAACGATCGGCGGCGCTGCCGGCCACGAATACCAGCAGCGCCGTCGGCAGGAACTGGATCAGCCCGACCATGCCGAGATCGAAGGCGCGCCCGGTGAGATCGTAGATCTGCCAGCCGATCGCTACCGCCGCGATCTGGCTCGCGAACCGTGACAGGCTGCGTGACGACAGGAAGAACAGGAACGCGGCTTGCTTCAGGAGATCCCGCGCGCCGGTCGGAGCGGTGGTTGACATGATGGCGCCTTGCGTGACGCAGGCCCAACTGCTTGTCAATCGCGAGCCCCGCATGGCCGCACGGCATTGCGCGGGGCTGTTCCGTCAGCTCATAATGCCATGGGTTCGGGGGATCTGATGCTTCAGCTGCAATCGGCGTTCGGGATCGTCGCGCTGCTTGCGATCGCGTGGGCGCTCGGCGAGAACCGGCGGGCCGTCTCGCTGAAGCAGGCCGCGCTGGGGCTGGTGGTGACGATCCTCTCGGCGCTCGTCCTGCTCAAGGTCCCCACCGTCGCCCGCGCCTTCGGCGCCATCAACGACGCAGTCGGCGCCATCTCCGCGGCCTCGCGCGCGGGGACGTCGTTCGTGTTCGGCTATGTCGGCGGCGGCGCCCTGCCGTTCGACCTCAAGGCGCCCGGCGCCGACTTCGTGCTCGCCTTCCAGGCGCTGCCGATCGTGCTGGTCATGAGCGTGCTGACGACGCTGCTGTTCTACTGGCGCGTGCTGCCGCCTCTGGTGCGCGGCATGGCCTGGCTGCTCGAGCGGACGCTCGGCGTCGGCGGCGCCGTCGGCCTCTCCACCGCCGCCAACGTCTTTCTCGGCATGGTCGAAGCGCCGCTGTTCATCCGCCCCTATCTCGCGCAGATGACGCGGAGCGAGTTGTTCCTGGTCATGACCGGCGGCATGGCCGGTATCGCGGGCACCGTACTGGTGCTGTACGCGACGCTGCTTGCGCCGCTCATTCCCGACGCCGCCGCGCATTTCGTCATCGCCTCGGTGCTTGGCGCGCCCGCCTCGATCCTGATCAGCCAGATCATGGTGCCGGAGACCTCGAAGCAGCTCACCGGCGGCGCGCTCGGCGATCCGGACATGCAGGCCTCCTCGACGATGGACGCCATCGTCAAGGGCACCAGCGCTGGGCTGGAGCTCCTGATGAACATCGTCGCGCTGCTGCTGGTGCTGGTGGCGCTGGTCTATCTTGCGAACGCGATCCTGTCGCTGCTGCCGGCCGTCGGCGGCGCCGCCATCTCGCTGCAGCGGCTGCTCGGCCTCCTGATGGCGCCGGTGTGCTGGCTGATGGGCCTGCCCTGGTCGCAGGCCGTCACCGCCGGCAGTCTGATGGGGACCAAGACGGTGCTCAACGAGCTGATCGCCTATGTCGAGCTGGCGAAGCTCGACCCTGCCGCGCTCGACCCGCGGGCGCGGCTGATCATGCTGTATGCGATGTGCGGCTTCGCCAACTTCGCCAGCCTCGGCATCATGATCGGCGGCTTGGGCACGATGGCGCCGACGCGCCGCGACGAGATCAACGCGCTCGGGCTGAAATCAATCGTCTCGGGGACCCTCACCACCTGCCTGATGGGTGCGATCGTCGGCGTGCTGATTTGAGCTGAGCTCGCTGGCGCCAGGCAGAAGCTGCGGCGCAATCTTGGCCATCACGTGCACCGAGCCCTCGGCCGTGAGATGTGCGTGGTCGAAGGACAGCGGAACGCCGCCGACCGTCAACGGACAATGGTCGCCCTTGCAGACGGCAGACAGGATCGAGACGTAGGAAAAACCCTCGCCGCTCGGCAGCGCCGCCTGCATTGCCGCGTCCAGCGCAAACACATCGGATCGCACGAACGCCGCGGGATCAGGCGCGACGCCGCGGAGCGTCGCACGCGCGAGCATAGATGGCAGCCGCGCGCGGAATTGAACGGAGGGGCCGAGCAGCACCACCGGAATGCCGGCATCATGCAGGCGATGAAGCGTCGATTTGAGGTCGTGGACCATGCTCTGGAAGCGCGGCGGGCGTGCATCCTCCAGCCAGTCCGCCGACATCACCACGAGATCTGGCCGCGCCGTCGCGAGATAGTCGCGCATCTGGCTCGCCAGGGCGCGGCAGGCTGCGACGCCCTGCGTCTCCGCGCTGAAGGTCGGCATGCAGGTCGGCTGGCTTGCCTGCATGATGTTGACGGTGTCCGGATCGAGCTGAGCCTTGAGGCCGTGGTAGTAGTGCGCGGCAAAGCTGTCGCCCCACAGCAGCACGTTGGTCTTGCCGGCCACGCGGCGCAGGCAGTCCTCCGGGATTCGTCCGTCTGGGGTGGTGAAGCAGGAGCCGTAGCGATAGACCGGCTTCATGTCGTAGCCATTGTAGGCGTCGAAGTGCTGTGCCGTACGGTCAGCATCGGAAGCGGCGCCCGCGCACAACAGGCCGACACCGCTCCCGGCGAGCAGCAGGAAGCTCGCGAGCACGGCGAAGCCGAATGCGGCGCGCGACGTGGCTGCGAGCCGGCCGCTGCGAAACGGCTGCTCGACGAAGCGCCAGGACAGCGTGGCGGTCGCGACCGTGAGCGCGAACACGACCGCCCGTTCCCAACCATCGAGCGCAAGGCCGGGCTTGGCGAAGCGCGCAAAGACAAACAACGGCCAATGCCAGAGATAGAGCGAGTAGGAGATGCGGCCGACGAACGCCGCCACGCCGAGCGGCGACAGCCGGCTGCGCGGCACGTTGGCGACACCGGCGCCACTCCACAAGAACAACGCGGCGCCGAGGCACGGCGCGAGCGCGTTGATGCCGGGAAAGCCAGGCCCCGGGCGCAGCGACAGGATCGGGATCGCCATCAGCAGCAGCGACAGCATGCGGGTCGAGCGCTGGACCAGGCCGGCCTGCGGAGCCGGAAGGCCGGAGACAGCAACGAGGCTGCCGAGCAGGAATTCCCAGGCCCGCGGCGGGCTCAGGAAGAAGGCGCTCGCGGAGGCGCCTCCTCGCATCAGCATGAGGCCAAGCGCGAACGAGCCGGCCGCGAGCGCCAGCAGCGTGACGGGCAGCGCCAGCCGGCGGCCGCGCGCGATCCGCAACACGCCCCAGATCACCACGGGAAGCACGAGATAGAACTGCTCCTCGACGGCGAGCGACCAGGTGTGCAGCAGCGGCTTCTCCACCGCGGCATGGTCGAAATAGCCGGACTGCTGCCAGAAGAAGATGTTCGAGGTGAAGGTGACGACGGCCATGGCCGAGCGGGAGAACTCGGCGCGCTCCGAGGTCAGCAGATCCCAGGATGCCGGGATCGCGGCGAACGCCACCATGACATAGAGCGCCGGCAGCAGTCGCCGCACACGCCGTTCATAGAAGCCGGCAAACGAGAACTGCCCTTTGGCGATCTCGGCCGTGATGATGCCGGTGATCAGATAGCCGGAGATCACGAAGAAGATGTCGACACCGACGAAGCCGCCGAAGATGGCGGGCGCTTCGAAGTGGAAGCCGATGACGGCGAGCACCGCGATGGCGCGGAGCCAGTCGATGTCCTCACGATGCGCGGGAGCTGACGCTGCGGTCGAGCCGGCAACACCTGGCTGCGCGGGCGCATGCAGCCGTGGCGCGCGCTTGGCCGTGGGAGCGTATTGAACGACGAAGGAGGGCAACGGGACGGATACGCCTTACACAAGCCCGCGCCGAACGCCGCTCCGCATCCGTCGCCGGCCCATCCGTCCCCATCACGCGGGACTGGACGTCAACACACACGCGCGACGGCCGCCGTCCATCGCGCGTGAAATGTTTCCATCCGTTTCTGTCGCCTTTACGTCGTAAGTTCGACGGTTTTGAAGTCGGCCGGCAGGATCACTTCGAGCAGCTCGACGTCGTCGGAATAGTCGAGGATCATGTGCCGGATCTTCGGCGGCTGCGTCCAGCAGCTGCCCTCCTTCATCAGGGTCTCGCCAACGCCTTCGAGGTAGCTCTTCACCCAGCCCTTGAGCACATAGACCATCTGGAAGTCGACGGCATGGGTGTGCAGCTTCGACACCTCCAGCGGATTGCACGGCGGCAGCATGCGGATGACATGCGCGCGTGCGAGGCCATGGGTGGCGGCGGCGATGCCGAGATCGCGATAATGCGCATAGGCGCGCAGGCCGTCGGCCTTGAAATCCTCCTCGCGGTGGTGAGAGATCGCGACCTTCTGCTTCGGCCGCCGCGGCGCCGGCGCCGGCCGCCCCTTGCTCACGAGCGCCTTGCGCGCGGACGGCGCAACGGCCCTGCCCGGCCTGGCGGGCGTGTTGCCAAGCGTCTTGGCGATGGTCTTGGCGATGGCCTTTGCGCTGGCTTTGGCGGGCGCCTTCGCAGCCGCCTTGCTACTCTTGCTGGTCTTCAGCGCTGCGGCCTTGGCGGCGGCGCGTGATGCCGGTTTGGTGATGCGGCTCTTGCTGGCCATGGTGCTCTCCCTGCGAGTCCTCGATGCAAGGCTAGCACATGTTGTCGAACGTCAGCAGCTTCTCCAACAAAGGTCGTCATTCCGGGGCGTGCGAAGCACGAGCCCGGAATCCATTCCTCCGCGCGTTATGCCGCCCGATGGATTCCGGGCTCGCGCTACGCGCGCCCCGGAATGACACCGGTGATGGGGCGGCGACCACAGCTCATGCAGGGCTACGAACTGCGACCTCGTCGCTAGGGGGATACGGATTGGAGAGATTCAGTAGCTTCTCCAACAAAGGCCGTCATTCCGGGGCGTGCGAAGCACGAGCCCGGAATCCATTCCTCCGCGCGTTATGCCGCCCGATGGTTTCCGGGCTCGCGCTGACGCGTGCCCCGGAATGACACCGGTGGTGGGACGGCTGCGGTGCCCGTCAGCTCAATGCAGCCGGAACACGCCGTCGACGGCGCGCAGCTCGGCCGGCTTGATCAGCTTCGAATGCGCCACCGTGACCGAGTGCAACGGGCCCTCGATCTTCTCCTGCCAGAACGCCAGGAAATCCTGCAGCGCCGGGAATTTCGGAAACAGGTCGTAGTTCTGCCAGACATAGGTTTGCAGCAGCGAGCGATGGTCCGGCATCCGATACAGGATCTGCGCGGTCGTCAGCCCATAACCCAGCACCTGTTTCCGAAAGTCCTCGGAAACCTCAACCCTCGACACCATGCCAACCCTCCGTTTCTGGAGCGCATGTCCGCGTGGCAACCGGGATGGAGCCACCCGGCAAAGATGCGCTCACTGCAAAAGAAATGTGACGCATGTCCTCAACCCATCTCAAGCTTAAATGTTTAACGGCATGTTGA
This sequence comes from Bradyrhizobium sp. SZCCHNR1002, assembly GCF_032381435.1. Lineage (NCBI taxonomy): Bacteria > Pseudomonadati > Pseudomonadota > Alphaproteobacteria > Hyphomicrobiales > Nitrobacteraceae > Bradyrhizobium > Bradyrhizobium sp. SZCCHNR1002. The sequence goes on along the minus strand of NZ_JAUHIS010000011.1, from coordinate 12,081 downwards.
AAAATGCTGCATTAGCAGCCACTTAGCCCAGGTGCTAATACGGTGTTTCGCGTTTCGTTCCGCTCGTGTTAACGCTATCGGAACGCTTTGGCAGAGCGCGCAGTTGACTGCTAATTTTTCTGCTACAAGGCCTTGCCCGGCTGGACACTCTCCCCTAAATCCAGCCCGCGTGCTGGCACTCGCCGGCATCGACTGCCAAATCTCCAGAAACTGACAATCGCTTCAATTGCTTAGGAGGACTGTATGGCTTTCCGTCCGCTTCACGACCGCGTCGTGGTCAAGCGCATCGACGCCGAAGAGAAGACCGCTGGCGGCATCATCATCCCCGACTCGGCCAAGGAAAAGCCCTCGCAGGGCGAAGTGATCGCGGTGGGCCCCGGCGCTCGCGACGAGAGCGGCAAGCTGGTCCCGCTCGACGTCCAGGTCGGTGATCGCGTGCTGTTCGGCAAGTGGTCGGGCACCGAGGTCAAGATCGACGGCCAGGAGCTGCTGATCATGAAGGAAAGCGACATCATGGGCGTCCTGACCGACGTCGGCGCCAAGAAGAAGGCCGCCTGATCCAAGCTCGCACAACGCTCACCCTGAGGAGCGCGCCTGCGGGCGCCTCGCCAAGGGGTGAGACAGACAATTCAACTCAGGGAAACCCAATATGTCAGCGAAAGACGTAAAGTTCGGCGTCGAAGCCCGCGACCGCATGCTGCGCGGCGTGGACATTCTCGCCAATGCCGTGAAGGTCACGCTCGGTCCGAAGGGCCGCAACGTCGTCCTCGACAAGTCGTTCGGCGCGCCGCGCATCACCAAGGACGGCGTCACCGTCGCCAAGGAAATCGAGCTCGACGACAAGTTCGAGAACATGGGCGCGCAGATGGTGCGCGAGGTCGCCTCGAAGTCCGCTGACGCGGCCGGCGACGGCACCACCACCGCGACCGTGCTGGCCCAGGCCATCGTGCGCGAAGGCGCCAAGGCGGTTGCCGCCGGCATGAACCCGATGGATCTGAAGCGCGGCATCGACCTCGCGGTCGAGGCGGTCGTCGCCGATCTCGTCAAGAACTCCAAGAAGGTCACGTCGAACGACGAGATCGCCCAGGTCGGCACCATCTCCGCCAACGGCGACTCCGAGATCGGCAAGTTCCTCGCCGACGCCATGAAGAAGGTCGGCAACGAGGGCGTGATCACAGTCGAGGAAGCCAAGTCGCTCGAGACCGAGCTCGACGTCGTCGAGGGCATGCAGTTCGATCGCGGCTACATCTCGCCCTACTTCGTCACCAACGCCGACAAGATGCGCGTTGAGATGGACGACGCCTACATCCTCATCAACGAGAAGAAGCTGTCGTCGCTGAACGAGCTGCTGCCGCTGCTCGAGGCCGTGGTGCAGACCGGCAAGCCGCTGGTCATCGTCGCCGAGGACGTCGAGGGCGAGGCTCTGGCCACGCTCGTCGTCAACCGCCTGCGTGGCGGCCTGAAGGTCGCTGCCGTCAAGGCGCCGGGCTTCGGCGACCGCCGCAAGGCCATGCTGCAGGACATCGCGATCCTGACCGGCGGCCAGGCGATCTCGGAAGACCTCGGCATCAAGCTCGAGAACGTCAACCTCTCCATGCTCGGCCGCGCCAAGAAGGTGATGATCGACAAGGAGAACACCACGATCGTCAACGGCGCCGGCAAGAAGGCCGACATCGAGGCGCGCGTTCAGCAGATCAAGGCGCAGATCGAGGAGACCACCTCGGACTACGACCGCGAGAAGCTGCAGGAGCGTCTGGCCAAGCTCGCCGGCGGCGTCGCGGTCATCCGCGTCGGCGGCGCGACCGAGGTCGAGGTCAAGGAGCGCAAGGATCGCGTGGATGACGCGATGCATGCGACCCGCGCGGCTGTCGAGGAAGGCATCCTGCCGGGCGGCGGCGTCGCCCTGCTCCGTGCCTCCGAGCAGCTCAAGGGCGTCCGCGCCAAGAACGAGGACCAGAAGACCGGCATCGAGATCGTCCGCAAGGCGCTCTCCGCCCCGGCCCGCCAGATCGCGATCAACGCGGGCGAGGACGGTTCGGTCATCGTCGGCAAGATCCTCGAGAAGGAGCAGTATGCGTACGGCTTCGACTCGCAGACCGGCGACTACGTGAACATGGTGTCCAAGGGCATCATCGACCCGACCAAGGTCGTGCGCGCCGCGATCCAGAACGCAGCGTCGGTGGCCGGCCTGCTGATCACCACCGAGGCGATGGTCGCCGAGCTGCCGAAGAAGAACGCCGGCGGCCCCGCGATGCCTCCGGGCGGCGGCATGGGCGGCATGGACTTCTAAAGTCAGGCTTCCAACGCGAATACCAAGGGCGCAGCGCAAGCTGCGCCCTTTTTGCTTTGGACGAGTAGAATGGGCAAAGGCGGCCGCGCCGTCGCCGCAGGCGCGAACGGGTGGCGCCATGCCCACCATCTTGCTGATGAGTTTGCAGGACGATGGCGGGCACGCTGCCGCCTTTCAGCGGCCGCTTTCCCCACACTCTGCCGACCTCACTCCGGCGCGTGCTTCAGCGCACCATCGTCCCGATCCGCTCGAACCGGGCCCGCGGTCCTTCGTCGACACCGCCGGCCCCCGAGAAGAAGATCATGCCGAAGCGGCCGATGAGGTTCTCGACCGGGATCGCGCCGATCTGTGACATGCGGCTGTCGGTCGAATTGTCCCTGTTGTCGCCGAGCATGAACAGATGTCCGGCCGGAACGGTGGTCGGGTTCGTCTCATCGAAGGCGCCGTGGTCGAGGCAATCGATCGTCTCATAGCTCGCGCCGTTCGGCAGCGTCTCCCGCCAGCGCTTCGCCGGACGCGAACTTCCCGCACAAGCCTCCTCGCCCGCGACATCGGCCAGCCGCTCGCGCGCGACCGGCTGTCCGTTGAGATGAAGCACGCCGTCGCGCATCTGGACGCGATCTCCGGGCAGGCCGACCACCCGCTTGACGTAGTCGACGCCGCCTTCGCCTCGCGGCAGGCGGAAGACGACGACGTCGCCGCGCGCGGGCATTGCGCCGAAGATGCGCCCCGCGAACAGCGGCGGCGCGAATGGCAGCGAATAGCGGCTGTAGCCATAGGCGTATTTCGTCGCGAACACGTTGTCGCCGACCAGCAGGGTCGGCATCATCGAGGCGGCGGGCACGCTGAACGGCTGGAAGGCAAAGGTTCTGACGGCCAGCGCGCCGAGCGCCGGCACCAGCAGCGCCGCAACGGCATAGGTGAGGATGCCCCGCCAAAGACGGAGGCCTGCGACCTCGGCCATCATCGCTGCGGTCACGGCCATCGCCCAGAGGCCGCAGATGCCGCCCAGAATCTGCAACGGCATCGAGACGCCGGAGACCTGGCCCGCGCTCGCTGATGCCGCAACGATCGCGACGCCGCCGAGAATCACCGGCAGTCCGCCAAAGGCGAGGGCTGCGCGCATCGCCGCGGCCGACGCCTGGCCGCCCAGTCGACGCACCAACCATGCAGCGATCGCGCCGAGGACATAGAGATTGATCACGCCTAGCGCGCCCCCGATCGCCAAGCAGAACAGGAGCGCGCGCCAGTCGAACAGATCGTTCGCCGTCCCGAAGCCGAGCACCGTGTTGATGGCCGAGGCGACCCCGCCTGCAACCGCGAGCGGCACAACGAGCGGATGCGGCAACCGCGCGACGATGCGCGCAATCGTGCGCCGCGGGTGCAGCCACACCGACACGAACGGCGATCCCTCGGGCGTCGTCACGGGCATGATATCGGACATGGATCATCCTCATTCGGCACAGCTTCACTTGAGCCGCGCGCGACATGGTTGCGGTCAATCATGCCGCACGCGCAAGCGAAAGCGCAAAGGCTATTGCACGGGCAGAGCCCGCCTACGACGGCACCGATCGCTTCTTCCGCCACGGCGCGTCGTCCTCCCAGTCGCCGGCCATGATCGAGCCGTAGGGGATCACCTCGTCGACGACCTCGCCGAGCCCGAAACGCGCGATCTGCGCGCGTACTGACGCCGCATTCTTGTAGGCCTGCGGCAGCTCCGAGAGGTCGGGCTTGCCGCAATAGAACCGCGCGTCGATGCCCTCGGGAAGGTCGGGGCGATGCTCGCGCAAGAATGCCTTGCGGCCGAGATTGCGGCCGGCACCGTGCGGCGCGAAACCGAGCGCGTCCTTGTTGTCGCGATGCTTGATGATCAGCACCGGCTCGGCCATGTTGAGCGGCACGATGGTGCGGCCGTCATCATCGGCCGAGAAGCCGGACCAATTCGGCGTTGCGCCCTTGCCGTGGTAGTACAGGCCATCGCTCTTCTGGAAGACGAAGTTGTGCTCGTTCCAGAACCGGTCGGCGACGGCATTGCCGAGCTTGGCCGCCGCGAGATCATGGATCGCGTGATGATTGGCCCTGGTCCACAACCGCGCCACCTGCAGCGCCTCCCAATAGGCGCGGCCGTCGTCGCTCGACGCCCTGATCCAGGCGCTGTGCTCGGGGACCTTCGGCGCGTGGATCGCGGTGTGTTTGCGCGCGACCGCCATGCCGCGCTTGTAGAGCTGCGCGCCGAAGCCGCGCGAGCCGTGATGCGTCACCAGCGCCGCCTGCCCCGTCGACTTCAGATGCCCGACGAAGGCGAAGTGATTGCCGTCGCCCTGCGTGGCGAAATGGCCGACCGCGAAGCGCTCCAGACCTTTGAGGAAGGGGTTGTTGTCAAAACCCTGCATCACCTCGTCCGGCGGCTGGTGCAGCCGGTCGCGGCCGCCGGGACCGAAGTGAGTGACGGCGTTGACAGCATCGAGGATGCGCTTGGGATCGTCCTTGCGCGCGAACACGGTCACCGCCACCGAGCAGCAGATATCAGACGAATGGAAGCCGGGATGGATGGCGTCCTCGCACGCCACCACGCCGCCCACGGGAATGGTGCCGAGCGCCGTGCCCGACGGGCAGGCGTCGGGCATCACGGCGCCGGCCACGATGGTCGGCACCCGCATCAGCGCATCCATGTGCTGCGCGACCGCCGCGACATTGGCACGCTCGAGCTCGTTCTCGGCCTCGATCAGCATCGCAAACGGCACGCCATTGGTGCGCATCAACGCCTCCGCCGGCTGCAGCGCCTGCAACGCGACGAAGATCGCGTCATCATCGGCACCCTCGGCGCGCAGCGCGTTCGCGGTCGCCAGCGCGTCCTTGAACCAGCGGCCCGGCTTCAAGCCCCAGGCAATCAGAGTGTTTCCGTCGATCATGGCAGGTCTCGCGTTCGGTCGGATTCGTTTGTTGCCGCGAACGGGCATTGCGTTCACCTGCGACACTCCCTCCGCCGTCATTCCGGGGCTCGCGCAGCGAGAGCCCGGAATCCATACTCACGACGGCGGTGTGGCACGAGGTGCAAGTGGCAGCGGTCTTCGCCACATCCCCGATCGGGGTTATGGATTCCGGGCTCAGCCGCTGCGCGGCTGCCCCGGAATGACGAGGAGAGAGTTTGGCGTCTCACCTCGCACGCCGGTACATCACGTCGGTCCGCAGCACGTATTTACGTCCCCGCGTCACCCGATCGCCGCGATGCATGATCGGGTGGTGGAACAGCAGCGCCATGCCCTGCTGCGGGGTGATGCGGAGCGGACCTTCCGGCATCAGGCCCGTGTCGTCGCAGAACGAGGTGGCCCCACCTTCGAAATCATCGTTGAGATAGATCAGGAAGGTGAACAGGCTGCGCTCGCCGTTGTCGCGGGCGAAATGGCCGTCGCGATGCCAATCGAACTTCTGGCCGACGTCGTAGCGATACAGCCGCAACCGCTCGTTTAGCCCGACCGGCTGCCAGCGATGCTGGAACGACGGCGCGAGATGACCGGCGAGCCGTGCATAGAGACTCTGCGCCCGCTCGGCGTCGTCGACCATGACGCGCTCATTGTTGCGCACGTCCTTGGCAATGATCATACCCATCGAGGTCGAGATCGGCGCATCCCCGAAGCCGATCGCCTCACCCCAGCGGATGTAGTCATCGCACTCCTCGGCCGACAGAAAGCTCGCGATCGTCTCGATGTCGTCAGCGTGCCAAGTGAGCTCGGTCATCATCATATCCTCCATTCCCGCCGTCATTCCGGGGCGCGCGCAGCGCGAGCCCGGAATCCATAGCCACTGCCGCTCGTGTGGTACGAGATGCAAATGGCGCTCCCGTTCGTTCGACTCCCCTCGTAGTTATGGATTCCGGGCTCAGCCCTGCGGGCTGCCCCGGAATGACGAGGGGAGAACGAGGACGCGCTCAATCCTTGAACGGATCGAACTCGCCCTCGCCGGCCATCACGACCGCGAACGGCCGCAGCGTGTGCACCACCTTCACCGAGCCGGCGTGCTCGGCCAGCACCTCGGGCAGGCGCCGATAGGCCATCGGGCTCTCGTCGAGGTCGGCGCCGATCAGGGTGACGCCGCGGCTCTGCAGCCAGGCGTCCATCTCGTCGCGGGTGAAGCGCCGCTTTGCCTCACGCCGCCCGAACATTCGCCCGGCCCCATGCACCGTCGAGTACAGCGACGCCTTCGCCTCCTCCGACTCGACGCCCTCGATGATGACGGCGTCGTCGCCCATTGAGCCCCCGACGAAGCCGCGCTGCCCCGGAAAGGCCGGCGTGGCGCCCTTGCGCACCACCCACAGATCGCGCCCGTCGTGGGTCTCACGCCAGGCGTAGTTGTGGTGGTTGTGCACGCTGTCGGTGACCGCGCCGCCGATGATCTGGCGCACGCGCTCCACCACCCACTCGCGGCCCGCATAGGCGTAGCGCCCGGCGAGCTGCATCGCGGCGATGTAGCGCTGCCCGACCTCCGAGTCCTCGTCGACGACGGCGGGCGGCACGTTCATGCCGTCCTTGCCGCCGGCGGCCTTGAGGTAGCGCGTCGCCGAGGTGTGGCCGAGACCACGGCTGCCGAAATGCACGCCGATCCAGACCAAGCCGTCCTCGTCGCGCATCAGATCGACATAGTGGTTGCCCGACCCGACCGTGCCGAGCTGCCCGACCGCCTTCTGCCGGTAGGCGTCCATGTCGGACTCCCGCCACGCATCGGCATCATCGAACAGCTCATGCTCGACGCGCTCGGCGTTCTTGCGGCCGACGCCGAACGAGATCACCTTCGACACGTCCTTGATGATCGCGCCGACCTTGTCCTCGATCGCGCTGAACGGCGTGTCGAGCCGCACCGCCATGTTGCCGCAGCCGATGTCGAAGCCGACGCCGGAGATGCTGATCTGCTTCTCATAGGCGATCACCCCGCCGACCGGCTGCGCGTAGCCGAGATGACCGTCGGCACAGATCACGCCGGCGACGGCATTGCCGACCGCCATGCAGTTCTTCATCTGCGCGATCGTGGCAGCCTCATGCGTCCCGAAAACCTTCAGCGGGCTGTTCTGGTACTGCGCCGCCTGCGGCCGGTTGGCCACCGTGTCGGGCAGCGCCGCGGCCTCGCGCGCGAGCTGCTCCTTGCGCGCGGCGTCGCGGAAGGTGCACCACAACGGCATCGAGCGCTGGCCGGGCCGCTCGACCCGCGCATCCGGATCGAGCCCGGCCTCGACGGCCAGCTCTCGCGCACGGTCTTTGTAGGGATCGGCTCGCATCGGATCCTCCTCTTTGCTCGCATCAGGACGCGGAGCACCAACACGGTGCTTCCGCCATCGACGCTCGCGCGAACCGTCGCGCAAGCGGGTTGTGCAGGCCAGGAGGTGGATCTGAGTTGAGGGAGACTCCGCGTGGGGAGCCCAGTCTCGGGATGATCGTCGCTCTGGCCGGGTCGGCAGAGGGACGATCCCGCTGCCGCGTTAGGCTATCAGTCTGATATTGACGGGTAGCACGTTGGCTGCGGAGACCGCCGGCACGCGCAGGACCAGCTCATGGCGCCGCGATTGCGGCAGCGCGCTGTCCTTGATGTGGCGTGGGGTCGGATACGACATGGGTCTCTCGCTGCGGATCAACCGCGTGGAAGTTGGCGCGTGCAGATACAGGGTGTTTTTGGACTTGTAAAGTGACGAGTCTACTAATGATGAGCAATGCTGGCGATGTGGGGTCGCCGGAGCACATCATGGAGTTTCGTGGTTATGGATTCCGGGCTCAGCCGCTGCGCGGCTGCCCCGGAATGACGGGAGGATGGATCACGCCCCCCCTCATCCGTCATTCCGGGGCGCGCGAAGCGCGAGCCCGGAATCCATACGCATTATGAGCATTTGAGCCTCACTGCTCATCCACAAATCCCCGGATACAGATCATCCCAGCTCGGGTTCTGCTCCTCGATCAGCCTGATCTTCCAATCCCGCCGCCACTTCTTCAGCTCTTTCTCGCGGGTGATGGCGCTCGTTGGATCATCATAGATCTCGACCCAGACGAGCATGCCAACGTCGTAACGGGACGTGAAGCTTGGCGTGGCCTTAGACCGATGCTCATGGACTCGCCGCACGAGATCATTCGTCACGCCAAGGTACAGCGTGCCATGCTTCTTGCTCGCAAGCAGATAGACGTAGTACGCCATCAGACAGCCGTGGTTATGGATTCCGGGCTCGCCCTTCGGGCGCCCCGGAATGACAAGCGGAGAGAGCCCGTACCCTATCCGCTTGTCATTCCGGGGCTCGCGAAGCGAGAGCCCGGAATCCATACTCCCGAAACTCAGTTGAACTTGCAACTTGCTTCTCCCATCACACAAACAAACGAAAGGCCGCCCGTAGGCGGCCTTTCTCATCAGTAACTCGGCGATGCAGCCTCACGCCGCATCCGGCGCCTTCAGCCGCACCAGCCGCGTCAGCAGCGCATCCAAGCCCGCACCCTCACCGGCATGCAGGTCGATGCGGCCGACCTTCTCGACCAGGCGCTCCAGCGACTCCAGCTCCTTGAGCCGCAGCAGCAGCGGGTTCTCCTCCATCAACCTGGCGGTGTTCAGGAGCGAGCGCGTCGCCGCGGTCTCCTCCTGGCGGCGGATCAAATTGGCCTTCGCCAGCCGCTCCGCCTCCACCACCTTGTTGACGAGCTCGCGGATCTCGCCGGGCAGGATCACGTCCTTCACGCCGAGCTCCGTCACCTCCACACCCGAGCCGTCGAGCCGCGCGCGCACGTAGTCGCGCAGCTCGGCGTCGAGCGAGGCCTTCGCCGCCAGCACCTCGTCGAGCGTGCGTGACGCCACCGCCTCGCGGATCGCGAACTGCACCAGCCGGTACAGCCACGCATCCACGTCCGGCGTCGTCGCCAGCGCCGCCTCCGGATCAACGATCCGGCGGAACGCCGTCAAGGTCACCCGCAGCGCGATGCGATCCTTGGTCAGCATCTCCTGCGCGGTGATCTCGAGCGCGGTCGGCCTGAGATCGAGGCGCTTGACCTCGACCTTGCGGCCGATCGCCCAGAACGCATGCCGGCCCGGCGCCAGCCGCTCCGTCAGCTTGCCGTCGACGTGGAGCAGACCGGCCTCGTGGTTCTCGACCACGACCTCGGTCACGATGCCCGGGCGGTTGCGCTCGATCATCGCCAGGTGGCGCACGCTCACGCGCACGTCGCTGGTGATGTCGACCCGCTCCGCCTCGACCCGCGTCGCCACCTTCCAGTAGACGCGGGTCTGCCACGGCGTCAGCAGGTGCGCCGGCCGGCCGTCGAGGCTCACGATCGCGATCTCGTTCGCGCCCGTCTCCACCGCCTCGAACAGCTCGGCCGCGAGATCGGCCCGCGCCGCCTTCAGCACCGCGTAACGATCGGCCGGGTATTCGGCCTTGACCACGTCGAACACCTGCACGGTCTGCCGGTGCAGCGGATCGAGCAGCGCATGACGGCCGGGACCGAGCACGCGCACGAGCTGGCCATCGCGCCAGACCAGCGCCCGCTCGCCATCCGCCACCGTCTGCGTCTTCATCATCACATGCCAGCTCATGGCACTCTCCTGTCACGCAAGGTCCGGCCGGATGCCGGGCCCCGCTCTGTTGGCTGCCGGCCCACGCCCGCAGCAGTTTGAAATTCAAAGGACGTGAGGACCGGACGGCGCTTCCTGCCTGAACCGAGCGGGCCGCGGCTTGAGCGTCGGGTGCGGCCGGGCGCCTGCACACCTCACGGCCGCCTTAGCGGACGTGGCGATGCGCAAGCTGTCCCGGCCATACGCGACGCGGTATCCACCGCGGCACAGAGCCGGCTCTGCAGTGTCCCGATCAGGTCGCCATGACCGAGGCATTGCCTCGGAGCAGAACGGCCGAACCGCGACTGAAGCGCGCGTCCGGTCCTCGTCAGAGGAAATTAGCTTGCAAAGCTAACGCGCGGAGCGCTGGAGCGGGAGTCGAACCCGCGACAGGATGATTCATGGTCATCTGCTCTAACCATCTGAGCTATCCATTGTGTGTCGATCGGATTCGAACCGATGCCGTCGGGCTCTCACCCGATGCTCACCATGAGCTTCGACGCGTATCTTCTCTTCAGCGGAATACGCCACCGGATGCCGGCCCGCACCAGTCGGGATCTCAACGAGCCCGAACCCATGGCCGAAGCGAAGGACGGCGCGTATAGATCGACTAATACGACATGGCAAGTGTTAGTTTGTAGATGCATCACTATTTTTGACTCGAACTCAGCTAATGACCTCGGGATCTCGCCACGTCGTCATTCCGGGGCGCGCGCAGCGCGAGCCCGGAATCCATAACCACGAGCGGACATTTGACGAAGATGAGCGCCACTCGCATCTCGCGCCACATGAGCAGATGTGGCTATGGATTCCGGGCTCGCGCTACGCGCGCCCCGGAATGACCGCTGTGTCGATGCAGATCATGATACGGTACGCAACTTCGTAGCCCGGATGAGCGTAAGCGACATCCGGGTTCACACGCGCAGCCGATAGGAACCCGGACGCCGCCTGCGCCGACGCCCTTTGGGAATCGACGCAGGCGCATCCGGGCTCCACGCCCTTTCACCGCTCCAGCTCCACGTCCCAATACAGATAATCCTGCCATGTCACATGCAGGAATCTCGGCGGGAACAGGCGCTGGGCGGCCATCAGCTCGTGCCGCGTCGGCTCGAACGGCGGCCGCCGCGGCTTGAGGTAGCGACGGTCCTTGCGCGCGTTGCACGGACTGCAGGCCGCGACGATGTTGGCCCACGACGTCTCGCCGCCATCGGCGCGCGGCACGACGTGGTCGAAGGTCAGCTCGCCGTGGAGATAACGGCCACCGCAATACTGACATTCGAACCGGTCGCGCAGGAAGACGTTGAAGCGCGTGAACGGCACGCGCATCGCAGGCCTCACATAGTCGCGCAACGCGATCACCGACGGCAGCCGCATGCTGACGCTCGGGCTGCGGACAACCCGGTCGTACTCCGCGACCACGACGTGAGAGCCGCTGACCACCGCGCGGATCGCATCCTCCCAACTGACCACCGACAGCGGAAAGTAGCTCAGCGGCTGGAAGTCGGCGTTGAGAACGAGCGCGGGATGTGTTGCTGACATCGTCGACCTCCTTTCTCGGGCTCGGCCGGCTCATGATTGCGGATGTCCGACGGGACGACCGGATTCGTCAGGCGCGTGCGCGGTCGCAGCGCCATGGATGTAGTCGAGATAGATCTGCCGCGCGGCTGCCTCGCTGACGCCGCGGCAGGCCATCGCGATGCGCACGAAGGCAAGCGCCACCGGCGAGGACAGCGCGCGTGCGTGGTCGCAAATCTCAGGGTCTTCGCTCGTCATGCGGGTCATCTGACCCTCCGCTCGATGTGCGGAGGGTCGGATCCCGCCGCGAATTACACGTCTGCTGAAATTTGAAGTCCCGGTTTCGCCCGGGACAGTGCGAGATTGTCAGGACCCTGACAGGCGACGCCCATGCCGAACCAGCCGCGCGACCAGGTGAATGGCCGTTCGTTGGCGGGGGTGTTCGCGAGATGTGAGCTTAGGCTCAACACGGTCGTGGTCCTCAAGGGAGCGCCCGATATCGGCGGTCCGTTTTCGATGGGGCAGAGCTATGCGCAGAATTTTCCGAAGCCGTCAAGGCCGGATGGCGATGGCAAATGATAGTGCTGCGGTCGAGCGCGGCAGATCGGCAACAGCCGGACTGCCCGTCGAGGCTGGGCAAGAATCCAAATTAAGAGGCTAGGAGGGCTCGGCGCGGTGCGACTTCGAGCCATAGCCGTATCATC
>NZ_JAUHIS010000010.1:0-213645 GCF_032381435.1 Bradyrhizobium sp. SZCCHNR1002 | reverse complement strand
TTCACGACCTACACCATGAACCACGCCGCGGTGGCGACGGCGCGCTGCGACAGCTGCCACAACGGCTCGTTCACCGGTCAGGGCACCAAGGGTGCGCTGGGCACGGCGTCGTTCCCGAACCATGTTGCCACTGGCGGCGCCGACTGCGTCAGCTGTCACAGCAAGGCGGCGAGCGGCGGTTTCACCAGCTGGGGCGGCGCGGCATTCAAGCATGCCGCCACCGACACCAATTGCGCGACCTGCCATAACGGCAAGACCGCGCAGGGCATGACGACGCCGCCGCACATCCCGACCGGGACGCTGCAATGCTCGAACTGCCACAGCAACACAGCAGCGAGCTTCACGACCTACACCATGAACCACGCCGCAGTGGGGACGGCACGCTGCGACAGCTGCCATAACGGCAGCTACACCGGCCAGGGCACCAAGGGCGCGCTGGGCACGGCGTCGTTCCCGGGCCACGTCGCGACCGGCGGCGCGGACTGCGTCAGCTGCCACGCCAAGGCCGCGAGCGGCTTCACCAGCTGGGGTGGCGCGGCGTTCAAGCACGCTGCCACCGACACCAATTGCGCGACCTGCCACAACGGCAAGACCGCGATGGGCATGACCACGCCGCCGCACATCCCGACCGGGACGCTGCAATGCTCGAACTGCCACAGCAACACCGCGGCGAGCTTCACGACCTACACCATGAACCACGCCGCGGTGGCGACGGCGCGCTGCGACAGCTGCCATAACGGCAGCTTCACCGGCCAGGGCACCAAGGGTGCCATGGGCACGGCGTCGTTCCCGGGCCACGTCGCGACTGGCGGAGCCGACTGCGTCAGCTGTCACAGCAAAGCGGCGAGCGGTGGTTTCACCAGCTGGGGTGGCGCTGCGTTCACCCACTCCGCTGCCAATACCAATTGCTCCACCTGCCACAACGGCTCGAGCGCGAAGGGCTTGACGACGCCGCCGCACATTCCGGTGACGGGCGTCCAGTGCTCGAACTGCCACAGCAACACCGCGGCGAGCTTTGCGACCTACACAATGAGCCATGCCGCCGTGCACGCGACGCGCTGCGACAGCTGTCACAACGGCTCGTACCGGAGCCAGGGCCGCAGAGGAGCGCAGGGGCCGGATCACAGCGCCAAGACCCAGGATTGCGGCTGCTGCCACGTCCGCGCCGCCGCCAACTTCTCCAGCTGGGACGACGACCCGCAAAAGCCGGCGGCGGGTTGCTCCACCACGGCGAGGTCGGTGGTTCAGGCCCAGGCTCCGGTCGCAAAGGCGGTGACGCCGGCCTCGACCGCCAACCGCACCATGACGGCAGCGACGATTCCCGATGCCGCACCGGGTGCGAGCGCTGCACCAGCTGCATCGCAGGCCGCAGCTGCGACCAAGCCCGCTGCATCATCCAGCTCGACGCTCCTGTTCAGCAGCAAGCCGCTGGCGAATACGGCTGCGACGTCGACGGCCGCGACGACCGGCTCAGAAGCGGGGAGCTCGGCCGCGGCGCCAGGCCTCTCCAGATCCGAAAGCTCCGCGAAGCCCGGCGGTGTGGTGGCCGCTGTGCCGCAGCCGCCGAGCTCGCTGCCGCAAACGACGTCCGCTCCCACCGCGTCTGTACCGAATGATCTGCGCAGCAAGCTCGCGCCTCCGATCGGTGCCGCCGGCACCGACTCGCCGGAGGCGAAGAACGCGGGTCGGCTTCCGTCGCTGCTGCCGACGTTCAGCCCGAGGGCAGGACTTGCCGGGCCGAGCGCCCCAGAGCCCGGCGCGCGATTTAACCACATGACCGCGCAGGGACCGTGCGCATCCTGCCACAACGGCATGAATGCGCCTGGAAAGCCGCCGAAGCACCTCGCGACGAATGCGCCGTGCGAGACCTGCCACAAGAGCACGGCGACGTTCAGCGGCGCCCGCTTCAGCCACTCCGGGACAACGGCAGCCTGCGCGAGCTGCCACAACGGCGTGGCCACGAGCGGCAAGCCGCAGAAGCACGTCGCGACCAGCGCGCCGTGCGAGACCTGCCACAAGAGCACGACGACGTTCAGCGGCGCGCGCTTCAGCCACACCGCGACAACGGCGGCCTGCGCGAGCTGTCACAACGGCATGGCTGCGAGCGGCAAGCCGCAGAAGCACGTCGCGACCAACGCGCCGTGCGAGACCTGCCACAAGAGCACGACGACGTTCAGCGGCGCTCGCTTCAGCCATACCGGAACGACGGCGGCCTGCGCGAGCTGCCACAACGGCATGGCCGCGGGCGGCAAGCCGCAGAAGCACGTCGCGACGAATGCTCCGTGCGAGACCTGCCACAAGAGCACGACGACCTTCAGTGGCGCGCGTTTCAGCCACACCGGGACGATGGCAGCCTGCGCCACCTGCCACAACGGATCATCGGCCGGCGGCAAGCCGCCGCGTCACGTGGTCACCAGCGCGCCCTGCGAAAGCTGCCACAAGAACACCGTGTCGTTCTCGGGCGCACGGATGGATCACGCCAGCCTGACGGCGCCGTGCGCCAGCTGTCACAACGGCTCCAACGCCACCGGCAAGTCGCAGAAGCACTTCGTGACCAACGTCCCCTGCGAGAGTTGCCACCGGACGATCAGCTGGAGCTCGGTGAACTACCGGCATATGTCGGCAAGCTATCCGAACCATAGCGCGGCGATCGGCTGTACCGCCTGCCACAGCGGCAACTCGCAAGCCGTCCCCTTCAAGTTCGCGGCCTACAGGCCTGACTGCGCCGCCTGTCACGCGAATGATTTCCGGCCGCAGCAGCACGCCAAGCTCCTGAAGCCGGCACCGATGAACTACACCGTCGCCGAGCTCAAGGACTGTACCGGCGCGTGCCACATCTATGCTGACAAGTCGCAGACCGCCATCGTCACCCGCCGCCAGCGGCAGCACCGGGTCAATGGAGGCGGCTGGTGATGCGCGGCCGGTTCAGAATGGCCGCGGCAGCGAGGTCGACCCGAGGGGCGATCATCCTGTTGACCGGCCTGCTCGCGATTCTGCTCGATGGCGCCTTTGGCGCTGCACCGGCCCAGCCGGTCATCGACCAGTTCGTTGCCAGCGCGAATGCCACGACGGTCGGAAACTGCAGCCTCCTGCGGATCAATTTTCACGTTCGCGTCCGCTACACCGGGCATTTCCCGCTCGACCAGGGCAGCCAGCTCAGTGTCTCGCTGCAACTGGTCGATCGGGACGCCGTCACCGCGCGGCGCCTGGTCAGACGCGAAGGCGTGCGTGTCGACAACGCCCAGGGCTCCGGCATCCAGGACGTCTATCTGACGCTCGATCAGAACCGAGGACCGATCCTCGTCGTCCAGTTTGGCGGCGAGTTCACCTACCAGATCGTGCAATCCGGCAGCTTCGAGCAGGTGGCCATCGTCGTTGCCCGGAAGGGCCCGGTGTCGGCCTGCAAGGTGAAGGCCCTGGTGCCGAGCGTGGCCGCTCCGGAAGCCTCGAAGCCGGCAGTGATTTCCGGTGCGGCGGCGTCGGTCCGCAACGACAATCGCTCGATGCAGCAGCCCTCCGCGGCGGATATCCGGTTTGCGGAGGCCTCGATGGACGAGGCGCGCGCATCGATCAAGAAAGGCAATTTCAGCGCCGCGATCGATCTCCTGAGGAAGGTGCTGAAACTCCCCGAGAACGGCTCGAGCGCCGAGGCGCAGGAGCTGCTCGGCGTCGCGCGCCAGAAGGCCGGCCAGACCGCCGCCGCCCAGGCCGAGTATGAAGACTATCTGCGCCGCTATCCGAGCGGCGAGGGCGCCGAGCGCGTCAGACAGCGGCTCGCCGCGCTTCTCACCGCGACCACCAGCGCGCCGGCGCGGCCGCGCGACATGCCTGCTGCCAACCCCGACATGGGAGCGGATATGCCGACCAAGGCGGCAGGGCCGAACGGCGATACCCGCTGGTCGATGTCGGGCAGCCTGTCGACGACCTTCATTACCAACGACACGACCAGCGCCGTCAAGGACCGGGCGATCGCGCCGAACCCGAATGCCGATCCCGACGCGCACCGTGTCCACCAGAACACGCTGCTCACCAATTTCGACTTTCTCGGCACCGCCGACAACGATCGCATCAGGACCAAGTTCAGGCTGGCGTTCACCCATGAGCGCCAGTTCGATACCGGAAACGACAAGTACGGCGTCTCGACCGCGCAGGTCGACTACACGCTCAAGGAAGCCGATGTGACGTTGCGTCTCGGACGCCAATCCCGCAACACCGGCGGTGTGATCGGACGTTTCGACGGTGCGGTGCTGAGCTGGCAGAAGAGCCCCGGCCTGCGCCTGAACGTGCTTGCGGGCTCGCCGAACTGGAGCCGCTTCGACGCACCGTTCAAGGACGGCAAGACGCTCTATGGCGCAAGCATCGACTTCGGCAAGATCCTGGGTGGGCTCGAAACCACCGTCTACCTGATCACGCAATACGACCGCAACATCGTCGACCGCCAGGCCATTGGCGCCGAGTTCCGCTATTTCGACGCCAACAAGTCGCTGCTCGGCCTGATCGACTACGACACGCATTTCCGCGCGCTCAATGCGGCCGTGTTCTCGGGAACGTATACGTTCGAGGACAAGTCGGTCGTCAACGCCTCGTTCGATTATCGGCGGGTGCCCTTTCTCTCGACCTGGAATGCGTTGCAGGGCCAACCCTTCCTGACGCTCTACGACATGATGAAGTTCAACACCGCGGGCGAGATCAGGCAGCTCGCGATCGACCGGACGCCAACGTTCCAGTCGGCGATGGTGAGCTATTCGCGGCCCTTGAACGAGACCTGGCAGGTCGCCGCCGATGCCACGGTCACCAATCTGACCGGCACGCTTCCGTCCGGAGGCGTCGACGGCACACCGGCGAGCGGCCTCGAATACTATCTGTCGGCTCAGCTGACCGGGAACGGCATCATCAAGCCGGGCGATCTGTTCATGGGCGCGCTGCGCTACGCGAGCCTGGCGGATTCGAAGTTCTACGTGCTGGATCTCGCCACGCGCTATCCGATCACGCCCGATCTCTCCATCAGCCCGCGGCTGCGGGCGGGGTACAGGTCCGGGACCAAGACCGACCTGAAGGAGTACACGATCCTGCCATCGCTGCTGGTCAGCTATCTCTGGTCGAAGGAGATCAGCCTGGAAACGGAGATCGGGTACCGGTTCGTCGACAGCACGCTGGCCAACGTCAAGACGACGACCAAGGATCTGTTCGCGACGGTCACGTTGCGGCGCGACTTCAACGCCGACGGTGTCACCAAGTGCAACGCCTCGATCGTCAGTTGCGCCTGGGCCAGGCCCGCAGCGTTGCAAGGCGGGCAGGGGGCGGGCTCGGGCGACGTTCCGCTGCGGTCGCGCGCGTCGATCATGCCGTCCTACATGCTGGAGACCGGCGTTCGCTACTGGTTCAGCTCGGGCCAGAATCGCTATCGCTATTTCGCCGACCAGGCCGCCACGCAGCAGGTCTCCCGGCTCGCCTATGGCGGCATGACCGGGCATAGCGGCGAGATGTTCTTCAGGGTCGATGCGCTCGACGGCCCGTTCACCAACATGTTCCTGAAGGGCTATATCGGTGCGGGCAAGATCAGCTCGGGCACGCTCGTCGACGAGGATTTCGCTCCCTTCGTCAATCCGTCATCCAAGACCGTCAGCAATGTCGGCGGGCGGCTGCAATACGCGAATCTCGATGTTGGCTTCAACCTGCTGGAAACCGATCGCTTCCGGTTTGGCGCCTTCGTCGGCTATCAGTATTGGACGGAAACCGTCGATGCGCGCGGCTGCACCCAGGTGGGCGGCAATCCGGTGATCTGCAGTCCAGCGCTGGGCGCCGGCGTCAAGGTGGTGACCGAGCAGGATCGGTGGCACACCGGACGGGCGGGTGTCACACTCGACACGCGGCTGTCGGATCGGCTGAACTGGCAAGTGGAGGCCGCTTATGTCTGGACCTCGCAGAACGCGATCGACACGCACTATTTCACCTTCGGTCGCGATCCTGCTTCGGGACAAGGAACCGGTTTCCAGGCCGAGACCGTCCTGAACTATCAGCTGACCGACAACTTCCGGATCGGCATCGGTGGGCGTTGGTGGCATCTCAGCACCAATGCCGTCGACTCGTTCAATCAGGTCCTGAGATACACGACGGAGCGCTACGGCGTGTTCGTCCAGGGCTCCTACCAGTTCAACCGGGCAAGATAGCAGGCAGGGCGTCGATCATGGACGATCAGGTGTAACCGTCCGGTCTCTTCCCCGAATACAACGGGATGTTCCGCGAGCACTCGATCGGCTGCATCAGGAGCGGCGCTATCGTGCCGCATGCGATCTGGCATCCGGGCGAGGCAAGCGCGAGGTCGCGATCTGGTGTCCGAACGACTATCTGGGCATGAGCCGGCACCCCATGGTGATCAGTGCCATGGTCGATACGATGTGAGCCTGGGTACGCGGGCCGATTGCTTCGAGAAACCCTTGGATTTAGGCAGCTCGGCGCTCACCGGGCTTCGTCTCGTGCTCGGTCTGACGCGAGCGAGGATCTCCGTCGCCGAGGGCGTGCGAGGGCGATGCGCCGGTCAGGCTTTGTCGTTCATCACGGGTGCATGCGCAGCAGGTTCAGGAGCGCGGGCCGCCATTCGCCGGTCATCGTGTATTCGAGCCCAAGGCGCGCGCCGCAGGTGATTGCGAGCATGGTCAGCGGCGCCGATAGCGCGAGGGTCGAGAATGCGGACAGGCCCTGGCCGATGGTGCAGCCCATCGACATGATGCCGCCGGTGCCCATCAACAGCGCGCCGACCATGTGACGCTTCAGTTCGCGAGCGTCGTCGCAGGCTTCCCAGCGAAAGACGCGCGAGAACGTTGCCGCGACGAAGGACCCCAGGATGACCCCCGCGACCGAGCCGATCGCAAAGTCGGCGTGGCTGCCGGAAAGCGTGGCAATGTACAGCACCGTGTTGCCGAGCGGGGCGACGAAGCTGAGCGAGGTTACCCGCTCCGGGTCGAAATCGTCGTTGCCCAGCCATCCGGTTGCGAACCAGCCAAAGGCGACAGCGCCGCCGACGGCTACTCCCGACAGCATCAGCCGCGGCGATTTCACCAGCCGTCCATCGGCCAGCGCCCAGGCCGCAAGCGCCACCGCCGTGACGGACACGATCGCGGGCCGGGCATATGACCCGAGCGCAAGGGACAGCAGCGTGTCCATGCCCTGATTCATCGCCTCCGGCAGATGCACGGACAGCGGCTCGATCAGACCCACGCGCATGAATCCGATGAGACCGCGCATCGCCGCCAGGGCGGACACGCCGAGCACGAGAAAGACGACGATGGCGCGCAGATCACCGCCGCCGATGCGAACCAGGGTCCCGAAGCCGCAGGTGCCGACCAGCGCCATGCCGATCCCGAACAAGAATCCGCCCAGGATGGCGCCGCCGAGCGGAATGGTGGAGGTCAGATAGATCGAACGGGAGAGATCGACGAGGCCGAAGCTGGCGAGCAGCTGGGTCGCGACCAGCGCGATGGCCGCAGCCAGGGCAAAGGACTTGAGGCGCCGCGTGTCGGCGCCAAAGAAGGCGTCCTCGAGCATCGCGAGCGTGCAGAATCGACCTGCGCGGCCGGCGACCCCGAGCACGGCGCCTGCCAACAGCCCGCACATGAACGTCAATGCTGACGGACCGAGCATTCCTCCCCGACATCCTTGTTCGTGTCCGGGCACTCTGCGCCAGGATCGCCGGCGAAGCTAGACCCTCTTGCAAAGCCCGCTGTCGGCGTTCGAGCCCGATTGCCGGATGCGGCCGTCGATCTTCGCAGTGCAGAGCGACGCTCAGCGGCGGCGCTTGCGGACCGGCTCGCAGAAGACGTCATAGATCGCGGTCAGGATCTTGCGAACGTCCTCGCTCGCCAGACTGTAATAGATCGTCTTGCCGTCGCGCCGCGTCGTGACCAGCCGGTCGAGCCTGAGACGTGCGAGCTGCTGCGAGACCGTCGACTGCCGTTCGCCGAGGAACTGCTCGAGTTCGGTGACGGATTTTTCGCCTTCGGAGAGGATGCAGAGCAGCAGCAGCCTGGACTCGTGGGACAGCGCCTTGAGCATCTCGCTGGCCTCTCGCGCCTTCTCGATCATCTGCTCGAGCTCGGCGGAGGTCTCGATGTCCTTCAGATTCGGCAGCGGCATGGATTCTGGATCCCTCGATTGTCCGTCAGGAGCGGGTTTGAGCCCCGCTTGTAACATTCACGATGCGGCCGAGCAGCCCAAAGAAGAACGCGTCGCCCGGATAGCCGCGGATCCGCCCGACCTCGCGGCCCTGATCGACCACAACGAATGTCGGTGTGAATGCGCCGGGATCGATGCCGGCGAGATCGGCCGGCAGCGGCTGAGTCAGGTCGACCCGCCGCAGGGGAAGGCTGCGCCCTTCGTCGGTTTTGGCATAGATCGGCGCGATCTCGGCATTGAACCGGGCGCACCAGCCGCAGCCCGGACGCTCGAACATCACGAGTTCGGAAGCGAGGAGAGGCGACGACTGGCACAGTACGGCGACCGCGACCGATGCCAATATTGCCAACCCGCGCGCTGTGATTTTACCGGACATGCCGCCATCCTCTCTGGACTTGCCGGTCAATCTATCATTAAATTCGAATATGTACTAGTGTGCGATTTCCGAAGCCTGCGCTGCAGCTCGGGCACGCAGCACGGGCTGCCCGGGAGGAAAGATGGATCTCGACGTCACGCTCGGCGCAGCGCTCGCCGCCGGCCTCCTGTCCTTCCTGTCTCCCTGCATTCTGCCGCTCGTCCCGCCGTTCCTGTGCTACATGGCGGGCGTCTCGGCGGCCGACACGATCACCGAAACCAGCATAGCGCAGCGGCGGCGGACGGTGCTGACCGCGCTGTGCTTCGTCGGCGGCTTTTCGCTGGTGTTCGTCGGTCTGGGTGCGACGGCCTCGGTCTTCGGTCGCTTCATCGCCGGCCATCTCAGCCAGCTCGGCATCGTTGCCGGCCTCGTCATCATCGCGATGGGACTGCATTTCCTCGGGGTGCTCAGGATTCCCTTGCTGTACCGAAGCGCGACGATCGACGTCGGCCGCAAGCCGGCCGGCCTGCTCGGCGCGTTCGTGATGGGGCTGGCCTTTGCGTTTGGCTGGACGCCCTGCGCGGGGCCGGTGCTCGCCGCCGTGCTGATGATGGCCGGTGCGGAGGCCACCGTGGGAAAGGGCGCGCTGCTGCTCGCGGCCTATTCGGTCGGGACCGGCATCCCGTTCCTGATCGCGGCGGCCTTCACGGGACAGTTCATGACCATGCTGAAGGGGATCAAACCGCATCTGCCGCTGGTCGAGAAGACCATGGGCGGCTTTCTCGTCCTGACCGGTGTCGCCTTTCTCGCCGGCGTGATCCCGCTTCTGTCGGAATGGATCTTCGAACGCTTTCCCTCGCTCGCTACGATCGGCTGATCAGCCGAAGCGGAAATCCAGCAGGTTGACGAAGGACTGCAGCTCGATCTCGTAACGATGCACGAGGCCGGTGTCACCCTCGTGCGCGGCGCGACCGATGTTCTGCGCGCTCGTGGCGGCGCCGTCGATCAGGCGGCGGAACTCGGCTTGGCCGGCAATGTCGGGCGCGGCGAGGCCGTTGCAGCGCTGCAGTTGCGCGCGCAATGCTTCGCCGGCCCGGTTGACCTCGGCGGCCGTCGCCCTGGCTGCTGCAAAGTCGGCCGCGAAATGGTGCAGATCGTCCATGGCAGGCCGTAGTTCGAAGACACAATCGCCGAGCTCGACGACGCCTGCTTGTTGCCGCAGCACATGCAGCGCCTGCCGGACCGCTGCAATGTCCGCCGTCGCCGTCGCGCCATCGCCCGCTGAGAGCGAAGCGTCGGCCTTGCGGAGCCGGTCGTCACCTTCTGTGAGCAGATCCTTCAAGGACTTGGCAGAGTAGGGCGCCGGCTGGTCCTTGATCCGGCCGAGCGCGGTCCAGGCGCGGCGCGCATCGTCGAGCTCGATCTGCGCCAGAGCGATGTTGCCGGTTCGCCCATAGCTCGCCGCGGTCCGAAGGCTTGCCATGGCCGACTGCATGACGGCCGCCATCCCCGCGCTCTCACCGGCCGTTGCATGGACGGTGCAGCCGACACTTGCAAGGACGACGGACAGCAGGATGGCGCGGCGCAGCATCGAATGTCCTTTTTCACATTCTGTTATTCGAATATCATGTATCGAACTTTCACCGACTTGGCAAAGCGCGCGGGCAGGCCCATGACCTCGAACAGAACGATGTCGCGTCGCGACCTGGTTGTGATGCTGCCTGCCGCGGCTGTGCTCGGCGCCGTGCCGACGCCGGTGCGAGCGGACGCGGTGCTCGGCGACGACGGGCTCTATCATCAGGCGTGGTTTCTCAACAGCTTCCTCGATCTGCGTGAAGATCTCGAAAGCGCGGCGTCGGGAGGCAAGCGGCTCGCGGTGATGTGGGAGCTGCGCGGCTGTCCCTATTGCCGAGAGACCCATCTGGTGAACTTCGCCGATCCCGTCATCACCGAATACATCCGGGCGAACTTCGAGATTCTTCAACTGAATCTGCTCGGCGCCCGCAAGGTGACCGACTTCGACGGCCAGGAGTTCACCGAGAAGGAGCTCGCCGAGCGCTACGCGATCCGTTTCACGCCGACTTTCCAGTTCTTTCCGCCCTCTGCCGACGGCGTCGCAGCCAAGGAGCCGCTCGTGCGCGAGGTGGCGCGCGCCCCGGGCTATCTGAAGCCGCCGCACTTCCTCGCGATGTTCCGCTTCGTGCGCGACAAGGCCTATGAGCGCGGCACGTTCCGCGACTATCTCGCTTCGTCCAAAGGTTGAGTGCGCTGCCGCATCGAATTCGTCTTGACACCAATCACATTATCAAATCATAATTTGTGAATATGATGGACCGTAAGTCCTTATCATCAGCAGGCGAGGGGAAGCCTCGTCGTCAGGGTGGAAACATGCGCCGTTTGATTCCGGCTGCCTTGTTCTGCGCGTTGCTCTCGGCAGCAGCGCGAGGCGATGAGCCGATCAGGCTCGATGTCGTCGACTACGCCATTCCGAAATCGCTGACGGGCGCGCCCGGCAATGCCGACGCCGGCAAGAAGGTGTTCCTGACCCGGACGCTGGGCAATTGTCTTGCCTGCCACCAGGTCACGGCGCTGAAGTCCGAGGATTTTCATGGCGAGTTCGGTCCATCGCTCGACGGCGTGGCCGGTCGCTACAACACGGCGCAGCTGCGCCTCATCGTCGCCGATCCCAAGCGAATCTTCGCCGATACGGTGATGCCCGCCTTCTACAAGAACGACGGACTCAATCGGGTCAGGCCGGAATTCGTCGGCAAGCCCGTTCTCACGGCCGCGCAGGTCGAGGACGTCGTCGCCTTTCTCGAAACATTGAAATAACCGCCTCTGGAGGATGATGCATGGGCGCAATCAACAGACGACAGGCGTTCCTTCTCGGCGGCGGTTTCGTCGCTTTGACGGTGCTGCCGATGGCTGCCAACGCCGAGCCGAGCAATGACGCGGCCGAGATGATCAAGAAGTTCACCGGCGGCAAGGAAGCGGTGAAGGGCAAGATCACGCTCGATCTGCCCGAGATCGCCGAGAACGGCAACACCGTGCCGCTCGCGCTCACGGTCGAAAGCCCGATGACCGCCGAGAACTACGTCAAGGAGGTGCTGTTCGTAGCCGACGGCAATCCGAATGCCGGCGTCGCGACGCTGATGTTCACGCCGATGTCCGGCAAGGCCGAGGCGTCGATCCGCATCCGCCTGGCGCAGACCCAGAACGTGATCGCGGTGGCGAAGATGAGCGACGGCTCGCTGTTCACCGAGCGCAAGACCGTCAAGGTCACCATCGGCGGCTGCGGCGGCTGAGACAGGGGAGAGACTGATATGGCAGACAAGCCGCGGATCAAGCTTCCGAAGGAAGCCAAGAAGGGCGAGATCATCCAGATCAAGACGCTGGTCTCGCATCTGATGGAATCGGGCCAGCGCAAGGATGCGCAGGGCAAGCCGATTCCGCGCAAGATCATCAACAAGTTCACCTGCGAGTTCAACGGCAAGCCGGTGTTCTCCTGCGTGCTGGAGCCGGCGATCTCGGCCAATCCGTACATCCAGTTCGACGCGAAGGTCGACGAGGAAGGCACGTTCAAGTTCGCCTGGACCGATGACGACGGTTCGGTGCTGACGGCCGAGGAAAAGATCGCGTTGAAGGCCTGATCGGCAGCGTGCCATCGCTAGGAGGAGTGACGGATGTCCATTCGCTACGGTTCTCTCGCCGTCCTGGCTTCGGCCGCGCTGGCCCTGTCGGCAGTCGCGACGTTCGGCCAGGAGGCGGAACGGAAGGGCATTCCGGCGCCTCCCGGCCACGTCTTCAAGACCATCATCTCGGGCTATCAGTTCCGCACCAAGGAAACGCGCGCGCTCCAGGATGACGACCTGGAGAATCCGGGCTTCCTCGCGGTCGAGCGGGCCGCCGACGTCTGGAAGACGGTCGACGGCGGCGAAGGCAAGTCGTGCATGAGTTGTCACGGCGAGGCCGAGAAGACCATGAAGGGCGTGGGCGCGGCGATGCCCAAATGGAGCGAGAAGCTCAACAAGCCGGTCAATCTCGAGCAGCAGATCAACATCTGCCGCACCGAGCACATGAAGGCGCAGCCCTGGGCGTTCAAGTCCAAGGAGCTGACGGACATGACGACCTTCGTCCGTTTCCAGTCGCGCGGCATGCCGGTGGCGGTGAAGACCGACGGTCCGATGTCGCCGTGGTTCGAGAAGGGCAAGGAGATCTACTACACCAGGGTCGGCCAGCTCGATCTCGCCTGTGCTTCCTGCCATGAGAAGAACAACGGCAAGTTCATGCGCGCCGATTTTCTCAGCCAGGGGCAGACCAACGGCTTTCCGACCTACCGGCTGCGCGATCAGCGCCTGGTCCCGCTGCACGAGCGCTTCGAGGGCTGCATGTTCGACGTGCGCGGCGTACCTTACAAGCCGCTGTCGGATGAGTTTCTGGCGCTCGAGCTCTACGTCGCCTGGCGCGGCATCGGTCTGCCCGTCGAGACACCGTCGGTCCGCAACTAGCCGCGGACACAAGGAAGACACATCATGATATCGCGTCGCGAATTCGTTCAGGTCGCATTGGCGGCGGCTGCCTTGACGGGCGGCTCCGGGCTCGCAGGTACGACCCGCGCCTTTGCCCAGCAGAAGCTGACCGAGAAGGAGCTGCTGGCGTTCGATCCGGTTGGCAACGTCACGCTCGTGCATGTGACCGACATCCACGGCCAGCTGATGCCGCTGTATTTCCGCGAGCCGTCGACCAATCTCGGCGTCGGCGACGCCAAGGGCCAGCCGCCTCACGTCACCGGCAAGGATTTCCTCACCCGCTTCGGCATCGCGCCGGGCTCGTCGTCGGCCTATGCGCTGACCTCGGACGATTTCGAGGCGCTCGCCAAGACCTACGGGCGTATCGGCGGGCTCGACCGCGCGGCGACCGTCATCAAGGCGATCCGCGCCGAGCGCGGCGACAAGGTCGTGCTGCTCGACGGCGGTGACACCTGGCAGGGATCATGGTCGTCGCTGAAGACCCGCGGCCAGGACATGATCGACTGCATGGCGCTGCTGAAGCCCGATGCGATGACCGGGCATTGGGAGTTCACCTACGGCACCGAGCGCGTCAAGCAGGCGGTGGATGCGCTCGGCTTCCCCTTCCTTGGCCTCAACATCCGCGACACCGAGTGGAACGAGCCGGCGTTCGAGGCCTCGACCATGATCGAGCGCGGCGGCGTCAAGATCGCGGTGCTCGGCCAGGCCTTTCCGTATACGCCGGTCGCCAATCCGCGCTGGATGATTCCGAACTGGTCGTTCGGCGTGCGCGAGGAGGACGTCCAGACTCAGGTCGACAAGGCGCGCAAGGACGGCGCCGGCCTCGTCGTGCTGCTATCGCATAACGGCTTCGACGTCGACCGCAAGCTGGCCAGCCGCGTCAAGGGGCTCGATGTGATCCTGACCGGCCACACCCATGATGCGCTGCCCGAAGCGGTCAAGGTCGGCAAGACGCTGCTGATCGCGTCGGGCTCTTCCGGCAAGTTCGTCTCGCGGCTCGATCTCGACGTTGGGGATGGCGAGGTGAAGGGCTATCGCTACAAGCTGATCCCGCTGTTCTCCGACGTGATCACGCCGGATCCGGCGATGGCGGCCAAGATCGCCGAGGTGCGCAAGCCGTTCGCCGCCGAGCTCGCCCGTCCGCTGGGACGCACCGAGACGCTGCTGTATCGCCGCGGCAATTTCAACGGCACGTTCGACGACCTGATCTGCCAGGCGCTGCTGCAGGAGCGCGATGCGGAGATCGCGCTGTCGCCGGGCTTCCGCTGGGGCACCAGCGTGATGCCGGGCCAGGACATCACCTTCGAGGACGTCACCAACGCCACCGCGATCACCTATCCTGCTGTCTACCGCATGGGCATGACCGGCACGCGCCTGAAGGAAATCATCGAGGACGTTGCCGACAACCTGTTCAATGTCGACCCCTATTATCAGCAGGGCGGTGACATGGTCCGCATCGGCGGCATGTCCTACGCGATCGATGTCAACAAGCCGCAGGGGCAGCGCATCTCCGACATGCGCCTGATCAAGACCGGCGCCGCGATCGATCCGTCGCGCGAGTACCAGGTGGCGGGCTGGGCCAGCGTCAACGAGGGCACGCAGGGTCCGCCGATCTGGGAGGTCGTGTCGAGCTATCTGCAGCGCCAGAAAACCGTGCGTCTCGAGCCCAACCGGGCCGTCAAAGTCTCCGGAGTGTGACGACGATGTCCAAGGACAAATCACTTTCCTCAGTCCCGCGCGCGTCGCGCCGCGGCTTCCTGACCGCCGCTGGTGGCCTCGCGGCCACCGCGCTGGCCTCGCAGGCCCGAGCCGGCGCTGGCAATCCCGCCAACCAGCCGCCGAACGTGCCGGAATGGACGCGCACCCTCGGCGAGGGCGTGGCCGTGCGCCCCTACGGCAAGCCGTCCAAGTTCGAGAAGGACGTCGTCCGCCGCGACGTCGAATGGCTGACGGCCTCGCGCGAATCCTCGGTCAGCTTCACGCCGCTGCACGAGCTCGAAGGCATCATCACGCCGAACGGGTTGTGCTTCGAGCGCCATCATGGCGGCGTCGCCGAGGTCGATCCGGCCGATCACCGGCTGATGATCCACGGCCTGGTGGAGCGGCCGCTGCTGCTGTCGCTCGACGAGCTCAAGCGCTACCCGCGCGTCAACCGCATCCACTTCATGGAATGCGCCGCCAACTCCGGCATGGAATGGCGCGGCGCCCAGCTCAACGGCTGCCAGTTCACGCATGGCATGATCCACTGCGTGCAATACACCGGCGTCTCGCTGCGCACGCTGCTGGAAGAGACGGGCGTCAAGCCCAGCGGCAAATGGCTGCTGGTCGAGGGCGCGGACTCCGCGTCGATGGATCGCAGCCTGCCGATCGAGAAGGCGCTCGACGACTGCATCATCGCCTACAAGATGAACGGCGAGGCGCTCTATCCCGAGCAGGGCTACCCGATACGTCTGGTCGTGCCGGGCTGGCAGGGCAATCTCTGGGTCAAGTGGCTGCGCCGTATCGAGGTCGGCGACCAGCCCTGGCACACCCGCGAGGAGACGTCGAAGTACACGGACCTGCTGCCGAACGGCAAGGCGCGGCGCTTCACCTGGTCGATGGATGCGAAGTCGGTGATCACGAGTCCGAGCCCGCAGGCGCCGATCAAGCACGGCAAGGGCTTTACGATCGTCTCGGGCCTGGCATGGTCGGGCAACGGCAAAGTCAAGCGCGTGGACGTGTCGCTCGATGGCGGCCGCAACTGGTGGCCGGCGCGGATCGACGGCCCGGTGCTGGATAAGGCGCTGACGCGCTTCTACTACGAGTTCGACTGGAACGGGGAGCCGTTGCTGCTGCAGTCGCGCGTGCAGGACGAGACCGGCTACGTCCAGCCTTCGAAGGCCGAGTTGCGCAAGGTCCGCGGCTACAACTCCATCTACCACAACAATGGCATCCAGACCTGGCACGTGCAGGCAAATGGTGAGGTGGAGAATGTCGAGGTCGCCTAAGCTGATCATTGCAGTCGCGCTCGCCACCATTGCGGGCTCGGTCGCGCTCGCCGGTGGCCCGACCGAGAAGATCGCGGCCAAGACCGAGGCAAAGTCCGAGGCAAAGACCGTCGCGAAGACTGAAACCAATGCGCCGCAGCGCTTCAATATCGGTCGCGCGCCGACGGTCGAGGAAATCCGCGGCTGGGACATCGACGTGCGGCCGGACGGACAGGGTTTGCCGGCCGGCAAGGGCACCGTTGCCCAGGGCGAGAAGCTGTTCATGGACAATTGCGCCAGCTGTCACGGCGAGTTCGGCGAGGGCGCCGGCCGCTGGCCGGTGCTCGCCGGCGGCAAGGGCTCGCTGACCTCGGACAATCCGGTCAAGACGGTCGGCTCCTACTGGCCCTACGCCTCGACGCTGTTCGATTACGTCCGCCACGCGATGCCGTTCGGCAGCCCGCAGTCGCTGAAGGTCGACGAGTACTACGCGCTGGTCGCCTATGTGCTCTATCTGAACGACGTCATCACCGATCAGAACTTCGAGCTGACCGACAAGAATCTCGCCACCATTAAGATGCCGAACGAAGGCGGGTTCATCATGGACGATCGGGCTGCCAGCGAGAAGGCGTTCTGGCAGAAGGAGCCGTGCATGACGAACTGCATCGCGCCGGTCAAGATCACCGGACGTGCGACCGCTGTCGACGTGACGCCTGAGGACAAGGACGGCAAGCCGCGGGGCGTCGAGTGACGATGGTCGGATGCAGCCGCCGCCAGATGCTGTTGGCGGCCGCATCCGTCGCGCTCGCCGCGAGCGGGGCCGCTTCGATTGCCGCCGCGGCAGAGCCGCATCGGCTCGCGCTGCAGATCAGCGATGAGGATCCGGCCAAGATGCGCGCGGTGCTCGACGTCGCCGCCAATGTCTCTCGGCACTATTCGGGCGAGGGCGACGAGGTCGAGATCGTGGTGGTGGCGTTCAATGGCGGCCTCGACATGTTGCTGGCCGACCGCTCGCCGGTGAAGGAGCGGGTGCTCGGCTTCGCCAAGTCGATGCCCAATGTGAGCTTCATCGCCTGCGGCAACACGTTGGAGACGCTCGCGAGCAAGGAGGGCCGGCAGCCGTCGCTGCTCGCCGGCGTCACGGTGGTCAAGACCGGGGTCGCGACCCTGCTGGAGCTGTCGGAGAAGAACTGGACGATTGTGCGTCCGTGAAGGAATCTGCGATGCGGTGGTGGCTCGCTCTTGTCGTCTGTCTCTCTGCCTCGGTCGCGCTGGCCGCGGAGGAGCCGCGCGAACTCGTGATCGGCGGCCGCACGGCGCTCGGCACGCTCAGGCTGCCGGCGCGGTCGGCGCCTGATGTGCCGCTGGTGCTGATGACGCACGGCACGCTCGCCCACAAGGACATGGAAACCATCCAGGGCCTGTCGAAGGCGCTGGCGGAGCGTGGCATCGCCTCGCTCGCGCACAACCTCGTGCTCGGGCTGGATCGCCGCACCGGCATGTACGATTGTGCGAAGCCGCATGACTACGCGCCGGATGATGCGATCGAAGAGATCGCTGCCTGGCTCGCCGAGGCGCGCCAGACCTCGTCGCGCATTTTCGTGCTCGGGCATTCGCGCGGCGCCAATCAGCTCGCACGCTATCTGATCGCCAATCCGAAAGCCGCCATTGAGGGCGCGATCCTGCTGGCGCCTGCCACTGTGGGCATCGAGTCCAGTCTGAAGGCCGCCTATGCGGAGCGTTATGGCCAGCCTCTGGCGCCGCTGCTCGACAAGGCTGAAGCTGCTGTGTCTTCGGGGCGTGGCGGCGAGTGGATGTCGGTACCGGGTTTCATCTATTGCCGCGACGCCAAGGTGACCGCGCGCGCCTTCGCTGCGTTCTACCACGCCGACCGGCGCCAGGACACGGCGGCGCTGATCGCGGACGTCAGAGTGCCGGTCCTGGTGCTAGCGGCCGCGGAAGACAAGACCGTCCCGGACGTGGCCGCATCGTTCGCGCCGCTGGCCGCGCGTGCCGGCAGTCGTGTCCGGCTGGAGACGATCGATGATGCCGATCACTTCTTTCGCGATCTCGCCGCCGAGGATGCCGCGGATCGCATCGCAGGATTCATCGCAGCCGCGCGTTAGGAGTAGCCCATGGAACGACGATCTTTGATGCAAGCCGGTCTTGCCGGCCTGTTCGGAATGATAGGTGTCGGCAGTGCTCAGGCCGCGACCGAGTCTCCGCGCCAGCGCGTCGCCTATCATCTCGCCGATCAGGACCGCGCGCTGTTCGTTCTGGGCAACCTCCAGAACCACGTCGATGGCACCGGCGGGCCGGGGCGCGCCGACATCCGGCTGGTGATCCACGGACCGGGTCTGCGCGCCTTTCACGCGATCTCGGCCGACCAGACCATATCGGCTCTGGCTGAGCGGCTGATGAAGGCTGGCGTCGGCTTCGAGGCCTGTGCCAACACCATGAAGGCGCAGGGGGTGAAGCTCGACGATCTCCTGCCCGGCTTTGCAGTGGCGGAGAAGGGCGGGGTGGTGCGCCTCACCGAGCTGCAGCAGAGCGGCTATGCCTATCTGCGCCCGTGACGGGCGCGTGCGTTCTTGCCGATGCCGCCGGTGCGTTGAGCGGCGGACCTGAACCACGAGAGCGCCCGTGCTCACCGCATTGATCGACCTTCTGGGTGAGGAGCTGGTGTCGCTGCTGGGCGGGCTCGCGGTCGGCGGCGCGTTCGGCTTCTTCGCCCAGCGCAGCCGCTTCTGTCTGCGCGCAGCTACCGTCGAGTTCGCGCGCGGGCAGGGCGGTCCGCGGCTGGCGGTGTGGCTCCTCACCTTCGCTTCGGCGCTGCTTGGCACCCAGGCGCTGGTGGCGATGGGCCTGCTCGACGTCTCGGAAGCGCGCCAACTGGCGCAGCAGGGCAGCATCTCCGGCGCGATGATCGGCGGCATCCTGTTCGGCTGCGGCATGATCCTGGCGCGCGGCTGTGCCAGCCGGCTTCTGGTGCTCTCCGCCAACGGCAATCTGCGGGCGCTGCTCTCAGGCTTGATCTTCGCGGTGACGGCGCAGTCCGCCTATCACGGCCTGCTCTCCCCGTTACGTGAGTGGCTCACCAATCTCTGGCTCGTCGATGGCGGACCGTCGCGCGACATCATGAGCGTGTTCGGCGGCGGCACGCCGGAGAAGCTCGGCTTCGGCATGCTCTGGTTCCTGGCCGGTCTCGCCGCGGTGTCGAAGTTTCAGGTCGGTGCCAAGATCCTGCGCTCGGCCGTTGGCGCGGGCGTCGCAGTCGCCGCCGGCTGGCTGCTGACTTATCAGCTCGGGCAGGCCTCGTTCGCGCCGGTGCCGCTGAAAAGTCTGACCTTCAGCGGCCCTTCCGCCGAGCTCCTGATGCAGGTGCTCGCCAGCCCGCAGCTGAAGCCGGGTTTCGACCTCGGCATCATCCCGGGCGTGTTTATCGGTTCGTTCATCGCCGCCGCGCTGGCGGGCGAGCTCAACCTCGAAGGCTTCTCGGACGGCCGGGGCATGCGACGTTATCTGATCGGCGCCGTTCTCATGGGATTTGGAGCGATGCTGGCCGGCGGCTGCGCCGTCGGAGCCGGCGTGACCGGGGCATCGGTGTTCGCGCTGACGGCCTGGATCGTGCTCGGCGGCATGTGGCTGGGCGCGGGCGTGACCGATCTCGTCGTCGACCGCTGGCTGTTCGCGGCCAAGCCAGTGCAGAGTCCGGCTCAGTCGCCCTCCGTCATGCCTTCGTGAGGCATCGTCCGGAAGCGAGACTGCTTCTGCCAGGCGGCGTCGGGAATGCTGCGTCCGAAGACCCCGTCTTTGCGTCGTTTACGCAGGAGCGTACATCGCATCGTCCGCGGCTCGCCCCGAGCAGTGCATGCCGATCAACTATCAACGGGACAATGACGTTGATAGGTCGCAGTCCGGAGATCCTCGCCGTTAACCAAATTTGCGAAGGTCGGGTGTTACCGTCGCGAGGCGGACGGCGCAATTGTGCGGCGGACCGATACGAAGCGCCGGACGACGAAAGGCACGCGAGATGTCGCAACTCTCCATTCGAGCAAAAATGGCGGCCGTCATTGCGCTGCTGTTGGTGGCGATGACCATCGTCGGATTGCTGGCCGTCCGCGGCATGCAGACGATCAACACGCATACCGAACAGATCGCCAAGAACTGGCTGCCGAGCGTGCGTGTGCTCGGCGAGCTGCGTTCCGCGATCAACCTCAATCGGGCCCAGCTCCGGGCCTACATGACGGCTGACACGACTGAGGAGAGGGACAATCTCGACCGCAACATGAAGGCAACCCTCGCCGTGATCGCGACGGCGCGCCGCTCCTATGAGGCGATGATCT
Source organism: Bradyrhizobium sp. SZCCHNR1002 (assembly GCF_032381435.1). Classification (NCBI taxonomy): domain Bacteria; kingdom Pseudomonadati; phylum Pseudomonadota; class Alphaproteobacteria; order Hyphomicrobiales; family Nitrobacteraceae; genus Bradyrhizobium; species Bradyrhizobium sp. SZCCHNR1002. Next base: position 193,277 of record NZ_JAUHIS010000010.1, on the reverse strand, counting down.
CGTCGGCCGAGGAGCGCAGCCTGTTCGAGAGCTGGTCGCGGGGCTGGGAGCAATATGTCAAGACTGCCGATGGCGTGCTCGAGGTGCTGCGCGCAGGGAACGGCAACGCGACCAAGCAGGCGAGCGACCTGTTCAACAAGACGGTCCGGAGCGTCGCCAATCAGTCGGACGAGTATCTTCGAAAGCTGATTGACCTCAACAATCGTGGCGCCGACGCCGAGACGAAGATCGCCGCGGATGGATATGCCGAGGCGTTTGCATTGATGTCGGCTGTCATCGTCCTTGCCGTTCTCGCCGGCATCGGGATCGGAAGCTGGTTCATTCGCGACATTTCCCGGTGCATCGCTTCGATCATCAGGCCCATGCAGGCGCTCGGCGAGGGCAACCTGACGACGGAGATTCCCTATCGCGGCCAAAAGACGGAAGTGGGCATGATGGCCGACGCGCTGGAGGTCTTCAAGACCGCCTTGATTGCGAAGAAGCGGGCCGACGATATCGCTTCGAAAGAGGCAGAGGTGAAACTGGAGCGCAGCCGAAGACTCGACGAGATCACCGGCCGCTTCGAGGCTGTGGTCGGTGAGATCGTCGAAACCGTCTCCACGGCATCGAGCGCGTTGGAAGGTCACGCCGGTGGGCTCACCCATACGGCGGGCCGCGCACAGGACCTGGCCACGTCCGTCACCGCGGCCAGCGAGGAAGCCTGCACCAATGTGCAGTCGGTGGCATCTGCGACCGAGGAGCTGTCCGCATCCGTCAACGAGATCAGCAGGCAAGTCCAGGATTCGGCCCGGATGGCCAATGAGGCGGTTGCGCAGGCTCGCAAGACCAATGAGCAGGTCAGCGAGCTCTCGAAGTCTGCTGCCCGTATTGGCGACGTCGTCGAACTCATCAATACGATTGCTGGACAGACCAATCTGCTCGCGCTGAATGCGACGATCGAGGCCGCGCGCGCTGGGGAAGCCGGCCGCGGATTTGCGGTGGTCGCATCCGAGGTCAAGGCGCTGGCCGAGCAGACGGCGAGGGCCACGGGCGAGATCGGCCAGCAGATATCCGGCATCCAGTCCGCGACCCAGCAGTCCGTCGGTGCGATCCGCGACATCAGCATCACGATCGAGAAATTGCAGGAGATCTCGTCCACGATCGCGTCCGCCGTGGAGCAGCAGGGTGCTGCCACGCAGGAGATATCGCGTAACGTCCAGCACGCGGCTTCAGGAACGCAGCAGGTCTCAGCCAACGTTGCAGATGTGCAGCGCGGCGCCGTGGATACCGGAACCGCCGCTTCCCAGGTGCTGTCCGCCGCGAAATCGCTGGCCGACGACAGTGCCAGACTGAGCATGGAAGTGAAGAGGTTCATCGCCGGAGTGAGAGCTGCCTAGGACGACTCGCAGCGACTGCGCGGCGCAGATCGGATCTCGCCGCCATTCGCGGTCCTGCGTCCGGAGACTGCCGGACAGGTGCGCAGGTCCGTTCACCACTCACCGGCCATCGCTTCTGCGCTGGCCGGTGAGCCCATTTACGATGACGTCTCGCGTGGCCGCGGCAGGCTGCGCGACCGGGGCGCGCGGGACGATGGGCTTGCGAGATGCGCCGACGTGAACAGAGCGTGGGCCGTGGTGGATCATGCTCCGCCGCGACTCGCTCCGGGGCTACGGTCACCGAATTCGCCAATGCCGCCTTTTCGTTGCAGTCAGGCCGCCGCAGAGCCCGCCGTTTCATGTCTCGGCACGGCCCGAATAATAATTGCGGAAATTCGAATATATGCATATAATTGGGTAAGTCGTTCGCGGCGCAGGGCCGCGTCAGCAGGGAGGACCCGTCGTGGCAATGATGAATGACGTCATGGTCAAGGATCTGGGCAAGTCCGGTCGCATTGACTGGTCGCCTTATCTGGTCGGCGCCGGCATCGGCATCCTCAGCTGGGTGGCGTTTGCCGGGTTCGGCGACCCGCTCGGCGTGACGACCGCGTTTTCGCGCATCGCGTCGCTGTTCGCCGCGCCGGTGATCGGATCCGAGGCCGTCGCCGCCAACAGCTACTGGAAATCGATGCCACTGAAATGGGACTATGGCGTCTGGTTCCTAATCGGCATTCCGCTTGGCGCGTTCCTGTCGGCGGTCATCTCGGGGACGTGGCGCCTCGAACTGGTGCCGGAGGTCTGGAAGGAGCGCTTTGGTCCGTCGGTGCTCAAGCGCTTCGTCGCCGCGTTTCTCGGCGGCATCGTCATCATGTATGGCGCGCGGCTGGCCGGCGGCTGCACCAGCGGGCACGGCATTTCCGGCGGGCTGCAACTGGCGCTGTCGAGCTGGCTGTTCCTCGCGGTGATGTTCGCGACCGGCCTGATCGTGTCGCGCCTGATGTTCCGGAAGACTTGAGAGGGAGAAAGGTCATGACGTCATTGATGAGCATCGCCGGACCGATCCTGATGGGCGCCGTGTTCGGCTATCTGCTGCAGCAAGGCAAGGTCACGAGCTGCAACGTGATCGAGAACCAGTTCCGGCTGCGCGACTTCACCGTCCTGAAGGTGATGGGCACCGCGATCGTGGTCGGGGGCATCGGTGTGCTGCTGCTGGTCGATACCGGAAATACCAAATACTACGTCAAGGACGCCAACATGCTGGCGGTGGCGCTCGGCGCAGCACTGTTCGGCATCGGCATGGTCGTCTACGGCTACTGCCCGGGCACCGCGCTCGGCGCCATCGCCAGCGGTAGCGTGCATGCCGCCGTCGGCGCGTTCGGCATGATTGCCGGCGCGATCCTCTATGCGCTGAGCTTCGACTGGGTGAAGGCCCACATCCTCAATGTCTGGTCGCTCGGCAAGGTGCGGCTGCCCGACATCACCGGCGTGCCGGATGGCGTCTGGTTTGCCGCGCTCGCGATCGGTGCAGGGGCGTTCTTCTTCTGGGTCGAAGCATCCGAGGCCAAGGCGAAGCGGGCGCAGGGCTAGGCATTCATTCGACCGCCCTATCGTCAACAGTTGAGAGGTTCTTCCAATGCTTGCAGGATTGTTCAACAAGCTGACCGGATCGACCAGCGTGCCGGCCATCGAGCATGACGAACTGGTACGCGCGCATCAGCAGCGTAGCTGCGTGATCGTCGACGTCCGGGAGCCGCACGAGTTCAAGAGCGGCCACATTCCGGGCGCCGTCAATCATCCGCTGTCGCGCTTCGACCCGGACAACCTCGTGCACGACAAGCCGGTGGTCCTGATTTGCCAGGCCGGTGGTCGTTCGGCGACCGCGCTGCGGCGGGCGCTGTCGGCAGGACGGCAGGACATCCGCCACTATGCTGGCGGCATGAGCCGCTGGCGTGCGCATGGCGGTCCCGTCGCCTAGGCTCTGTCCAATCTGTCGGACACTCGGCTCCGTCAGGCGCCGAGTGTCGTTCTTTTCAAGTTGAATCGACGGGTAGGTGCAACTAAAAGAAGTTGCGACGCGAGAACGGAGCAGGGGCGGGAGTGTCGACGGTCGCCTCGCTGCCCATCTGGTCCTGTTAGTTAGAAATATTGGCTGACTTATTCAGGATTAATTAGTTGCAGCGCTGCAATACTCGAGCACCGGTCAGAGCTCGAGGATTGCATGTTGAAGTTTGTGGGCTTGAGAAGCAGGATCACCTTTTCTCTGGTGATCGGCGCCGCTGTGACGGCCTTGTTCGTGCTGCTGGTCGCCATGTGGATCATCGGCGGCATTATCGACCGGGCCAATGAGCGCGAGCTCCACGCCCAATATGATGCGTTCAATTCGCGTTTGCAGCTGGAGTCGACCCGCGCGGAGGCCATGAGCGCGGTGGTCGCCAAGATTCCCGCCGTCCAGGATGCCATGGCGCAGAACGACCGGGACGCCTTGATGCGGCTGTTTGGCGCGGGCATGGCGAGCCTGAAGTCCGATTATGGCGTCGACCAGTTTCAGTTTCATACCCCGCCGGCGATGTCGTTCCTCCGCGTGCACCAGCCGGCCAAGTTCGGCGACGATCTGTCGAGCTTCCGCAAGACGGTGGTGGCCGCCAACACCGATCGCAAGCCGATCGTCGGGCTCGAGGGTGGCGTTGCCGGCCTCGGGCTCCGCGGCGTGGTGCCGATCGTCTCTGCCGGCAAGCATCTCGGTTCGGTCGAGTTCGGCCTGACCTTCGGACAAGGCTTCTTCGACGAATTCAAGCGCAGTCGCAATGTTGATGTCGCGTTCCGCCTGGCCGGCGATGCGGCCTTCAAGCTGTTTGCGACGACGATCGGGGAGACGTCCTTCTTCGCGAACGGCGACTATCGGCAGGCCACTTCCGGCAGCTTCCTGTCGCGCCAGGGGGAGCTCAAGGGCGTGCCCGTTGTCGCACTGCTGGGTCCGATCAAGGACTTCTCCGGCAAGCCGATCGGCGCGGTCGAGATCGTCATGGACAACAGCGAGTTCATCCAGGCCCGCAATCGCGCCGGCGCCATCATGATCGGAATGACGCTCGCCGGTCTCGTCCTGATCGCCCTCGCGGGCCTGTTGATCGCCCGCGGCATCTCTCGACCCATCGTTCAGATGACGAGCGCCATGCGCGAGCTCGCCGACGGCAACCTGGATGTCCGCGTTCCAGCTGCCCAGCGCGCCGACGAGGTCGGACAGATGGCGCGCGCCGTTTCGGTGTTCAGGGACAACGCCATTCGGATGAGAGATCTGCAGGGGGAGCAGGAGAAAGCGCAGGCCCGTGCCGAGGAGGACCGGCGTCGCGTGATGATGGAGGTGGCCGACCGGTTCGAGGCCAGTGTGCGGGGCGTCGTCGACGCCGTGTCGGCTGCGGCCATCGAGATGGAGGCGACAGCGCGCTCGATGTCGAGCACGATCGACCAGTCGAAGCAGCAGGCCCTGACCGTGTCGCAGGCGTGCGGCTCCGCGTCCGACAACGTGAACACCGTGGCCTCGGCCGCCGAGGAGCTGTCGTCGTCGATGAACGAGATCAGCAAGACTCTCGAGCGCGCGTCGACGGTGGTTCGCAAGGCCGCGGACGAGGGACAGCAGTCCAACGACAAGGTGCAGCGGCTCAACATCGCGGCCAGCAAGATCAGCGAGGTGGTTGCGCTCATCAACCAGATCGCCAGCCAGACCAATCTGCTGGCGCTGAATGCGACCATCGAGGCGGCGCGCGCCGGCGAGTCCGGCAGGGGATTCGCCGTCGTCGCCAGCGAGGTGAAGACGCTGGCAACCCAGACCGCCAGGGCGACCGAGGAGATCGGCGCCCAGATCGCCGCGGTGCAGGCCGAAACCGCGGCCGCCGTTCAGAGCATCGGCCTGATCTGCGCCACGATCCAGGAGGTCGACGAGATCTCGACCATCATCGCCTCATCCGTCGCGCAGCAGGACGCGGCGACCCGCGAGATTGCCGGCAACGTGAACCTCGTCGCCGGCAAGACCCAGGACGTCACGCGCAACATCGCCGGCGTCACGTCGGGCGTCGTGCAGACCGGCCATGCCGCCAACGAGGTGTTGTCGGCGGCCGGTGAACTGGCCCAGCAGTCGACGCGGCTGCGCGGCGAGGTCGACCAGTTCCTGGCTCACATCCGGGCGGCGTGAGTCCGGTAAGCCGGCTCATTTCGTGGACGCCGCCGCCTTCCGCGCATCTGCGATGGCTTGCTTGAAGGCTTGGGCGTTGGGGGCGCCGGGCACGCGGAAGCGGCCGATGATGAAGGCCGGGGTGCCTTGGAAGCCGAGGCCCATGGCCTGCTCGTGGTTGCGGGCAAGCACAGCATCGATCTCGCCGCCTTTGGCGGTGAGATCGGCCTTGGCGCGCGCGAGGTCGATCCCGGCTGCAGAGAGCGCCGCGTCGACCTTGGCCTCGGAGAGCTTTTCGTTGAGCGAGATCAGCGCCTCGTGGGCTTCGGCGAACTTGTCCTGGTACTTCGCCGCCAGCGTCATTCGGGCGGCGTAGATCGAGGGGCCGCCGAAGATCGGCCAGTCCTTGAAGACGAGACGGACATGACCATCGTCGCGCACGACCTTGGCGAGGTCCGGGCTGATCTTGCGGCAATACGGACATTGATAGTCGAAATACTCGACGATCGTGATGTCGCCAGCGGCGTTGCCGAGAACGGGAATGGCGGGATCGCGCAGGATGCGCGCCTCGCTCAGAATGTCGCCGTCGTCGTCCTCGGCGCGGGCCTGGAGCGGCAGCATGGCGGCTGCGAGCAGCAGCAGCGTTGCGAGCGACGCGGCGAATGTTGTCCTGGTCATGTCTTGTGGTTCTCCGGTTGAGGAATGGTCGATGCGGTGTCGATGGCGTCGAGCACGATCTGCGGGGTCAACAGCTCGGGGAGCAGAATGCCGCCGGGAGCGCCGGGGCCGAACACGACGTTGAACGGCAGGCCGTAGCGGCCGAACGATCGGAGATAGCTTGCGATCGTATCGCTGGGGGAGGTCCAGTCCGCCCTGAGGGCGATGACACCCGAGGCGAGCCGCGTGCGCACGGCGGCGCTGTCGAGCACGAGCTTCTCATTGACCTTGCAGGTGAGGCACCAGCTGGCGCCGATGTCGACGAATACGGTGTGGCCGGCCTGGACCCGCGTCGCGACGTCAGCGGGCACCAGCGGCTGCCAGGCGATGCGGGCCGGCTGGCCTGCGGCGTCCGGCTGCGTCACACGCGTCGCGGCGATCAGCGCGAGCCCGATGCTGACGGCGAGACCGGCTCCGGCCAGCGTCTGCCGCAACCGAGCACGACGCGCGGTCATGACGAGCGCAGGCACCAGCAGCGCTGCTGCGACGATCATCGCTGGCGTCGGGCCGCTGATGTCGGCGAGCACGATCAGCAGCCATAGCGCCGTTGCCGCCATCGCCAGCGCTGCAAGGGCACGCAGCTTCAGCATCCAGCGTCCCGGCCGCGGGAACAGCGCGGCGAGACGCGGCGCTGCTGCCAGGCCGAGATACGGTGCCGCCATTCCCAGGCCGAGCGCAGCGAACACCAACAGGATCTGCGGGGCCGCCTGCGACAGCGCGAACGCGACCGCGGTGCCAACGAAGGGGGCCGAGCACGGCGTTGCCAGCAGCGTCATGACGAAGCCGTTGAGCGCGTGACCGGCCATCGTGTTGCGGCCGGAGGCGTTGCCGAGGCGGCCGGCGATCCACCAGGGCAGGTTGATCTCGAACAGGCCGAGCAGGTTGGCGCCGAACGCAGCGAGCACGACGATCATCGCGACCAGGAAGGCGGGCTGTTGGAATTGTAGTCCCCAGCCGACCTGGGCCCCGGCTGCCTTGAGTCCCGAGAGGACGGCGGCGAGGCTCACGAAGGAGGCAACGATGCCGGCGGCCGTCGCCAGGAAGGCTGGACGCGGCGAAGGCGCGTGGGCAGGATCGTGATCGACCAGCGAGACGAGCTTCAGCGACAGCACCGGAAACACGCAGGGCATGAAATTGAGGATGAAGCCGCCGAGCAGGGCCACGCCGAGGATCGCCCAGATCGAGGCCGGCGGCGCTGCCGCGCCCGCCGTCTTTGCGGCAGGTGGTGCGCTCGCAGCTGCATTCACGGGGAGCCCGGCTTCGATCGCACGGTCCCCGTCGACCAGCGTGACCCGCAGCGGATGCGACGGGCTCGCCTGATCGAGCCCTTGCACCGGCACCATGATGCGCACGCCGCCGTCCGCCGTCGGACTTACCTGCGCGCGACCGCCGGACACCGCGTCGTCGCCGTCGAGGAACACGTCGGGCGCGGCCAGCGGCGGCGTCGCCTGCGCTTCGATCAGCAATTGCGGCTTGGGCTGGCGCACGATGCGCAACGCCGTGATCGAAAGGCCGGGTGCGGTCTCGCGAGGGACGCTCTGCCGCCATGCGTCGATCAGCGCCTGATCGTTCGGCCGGTGCGAGGCGGCGGCGATGTCGGCCTCGAGCTTCATTTCCTGCTGGGTGCAGATGGTGGAGCAGACGAACAGGACGGCCTTCAGCGTGAGATGCGCGGGCGCCGTTCCGTCCTGCAGCCGCACCTGCAGCGGGAACAGCACGTGTTCGTCGTAGCCGAACGTGTCGATGTCCTGCTCGCTGAAGCGGCGGGGCGCCGGCCATTCGACGGTGACGTCGGCGACGTTGCGCGAGCCGCTCCAGTCGAACTGCGGTGGCGCGCCGGCCTCGCCCGGTGAGCGCCAATAGGTGTGCCAGCCGGCGCCGAGCCGGACGTCGAGCCCAGCCCACGCGGTGACGGCACCGTCGTCAGCGCGTGCGACCTCGCCGACCAGCAGCCGCGTGTCGAGGTTCGGCTGAGGTCTCGGCTCGGCCGCATCTGCGGCCGTCGCCGCAACATGGAGCGCGCCGAGCAGCAGCGCGAGCCGGCCAAGATGACGAATGAACATGATGATTCTCCCGCGTGCGGATCGCGCGTTTGCGGCGGCCATGGCGCTGCGGTCGCTCGGCGAGCCCCGTGGCAGGGGCGCCTCGCGGCGATTTGCGTCATGCGCGATCGATATGGAGTATTCGTCGGTTGAAGCCGTCGCGTTACGCCAAGGGGCGAGGCGCGAGCGGCTGGCTCATCACGAGCGGCGACAGGGCGGGCGGTAGGGTGAGGAGGCTTGGCACTGCGCCGCCAACGCCTCTTCATAGGACCGCCACGCCAGCGTCCGGGACGTCGCCACGGGCTGCGCCGTCGCATCCTCTTCTGCCGGGATCGCGGTGAGGCCGGCTCCGGCAAAGGGACAGGAGTTGATGGTGCCGGGCAGGACGGCTTTCCGGCACGGTTTCGGAGCGCTCGTCGCCGGGCGCGACCAGTTCTGCGCAACGGCGTCGCCGGTGGCGGCGGTCGCGTCGAACGTTCCGAGCAGAGGAGCCAAGCTCATGACGAGCGCGAGCAGCACCGCTACCAGGCGGCGCGTCATCGCGGGCATCTTGAGACCAAATCGCCTCATCTCGGATCTCTTCTCCAGTGCAGACAGGTCACGCGTGACCGCCATGGTTGGCAACTGACATCTTCGTGACGCTGCGATCGTGGAACTGACGATGATGCCGTCCGCCGGATCAGAGCACGTTGATCGGCACCTTCAGGAAGGTCTTGCCGCTCTCGTCGGCGGGAGGAAGATGTCCGGCGCGGATGTTGACCTGCAGCGACGGAATGATCAGCCGCGGCATGCCGAGTGTCTTGTCACGGGCCTCGCGCAGCGCGACGAACGCGTCCTCGGTCATGCCGTCGCGTGCGTGGATGTTGTGGAGTCGCTCCGCGCCGACGGTCGTTTCCCAGCGCACCTCGCGTCCATCAGGGCCGTAGTCGTGGCACATGAAGAGCCGGGTCTCGCGCGGCAGCGTCTCGAGAATCCTGCGGATCGAACGAAACAGCGTGCGCGCATCGCCGCCCGGAAAGTCCGCGCGCGCCGTGCCGCCATCGGGCATGAACAGCGTGTCGCCGACGAACGCTGCATCGCCCATCACATGCGTCGCGCAGGCCGGCGTGTGGCCGGGCGTGTGCATCACGAACGCAGTCATCTTCCCGACTTGATAGGTGTCGCCATCCTTGAACAGCCGGTCGAACTGGCTGCCGTCGCGGCGAAATTCGGTGCCCTCGTTGAACACTTTGCCGAACGTCTCCTGCACCGTCAGGATGTGCTCGCCGATGCCGATCCTGCCGCCGAGCTTGTCCTGGATGTAGGGCGCGGCCGAGAGATGATCGGCGTGCGCGTGGGTCTCGATCAACCATTGCGGCTGCAGACCGTTCATCCTGACATAGTCGATCAGCGTGTCGGCGGAGCGAGTGCTGATGCGGCCGGCAGCATAGTCGATATCGAGAACGGGATCCACGATCGCGCAGGACGGCGATGCTGGATCCTTCACCACATAGCTGATCGTGCTGGTGTCCGGATCGAAGAAGCCGGCCACCTTGGGCTGCACGCGGAGATCGATCGGATAGGACATGGCTGCTGCTCCCCGATGAAGCTTCGGGGCGGCATCGCCGCCCGCGCCTCGTTGTTGTAATGCCCGGTCTAAGACGTCGGGCTGGACTTGGTTCCGCAGGTGTTGATGCCGAGCAGCGCGTAGGGCGGGCACCAGCCGACCAGGGCGGTGCCGAGCGGGATCAGGCCGAGAAGGCCCCACATCGTTTGCGGCCCGACGAAGGTGAGACTGAGAACCGCCAGTCCGACGATGATCCTGAGCAGCCGGTCGATCTTGCCAACGTTCTGTGTCATGTCACGCTCCCCTTTGGCGTTGCGATGCTGCAAACGATAGAGCGGCGTCGAGCAATGGTCTGTAACTAAGTCACGAAGTCGAGCCGGCTCCTAGCCATGCTGTGCCAGGCGGACGAGCGCCGGCCGGTCGGTGATCTCCACAATTCCGCGAGCTATTCGCAACCAGCCGCGCCTGGCGAACTCATTGAGCTGCCGGCTGACGACCTCGCGCGCGCTGCCGAGCTCGTTGGCGAGATCCTGATGCGTGGCGACGACCTGCTGCTTCGCTCCAGAGAGTTCGAGCAGCTTCTGCGCCAGCCGAACGTCGATGCGCTCGAATGCGACCTCTTCGATGACGCGAAAGAGATTGGTGACCCGGCGGCTGAACGCGGTGAACACGAACTGGCGGAATTCGCGCGAGGTCGCGATCAGCCGGTCGAACAGCGCACGTGGTATCGCCACGGCGCGGATCTGCGTCTCGGCGATGCCCTCTGCCTGGTATTCCTCATAGCCCATCAGGCAGGCCGTGGTCAGGGCGCAGCTTTCTCCCGCCTGTACGCGGTACAGCACGATCTCGCGGCCGGACTCCGAGGTCTGCTGCACGCGAATGGTCCCGTCGAGCAGCAGCAGGAACGAGTCCGGCGCCTGACCAGGCCCGAAGATGCGGCTGCCCTCGGGGAGCTCGACGATGAGGCTGGCCTCGCGCAGTTGCGCGAAGATCTCCTCGGGCAGCTGTCGCAGCGGCGGGAAGGCGTGCGTCCAATCCTGCTTCGGTGACATCATGGAATCCGACGGTGGCAGATCGGCCGGGTCTCCCGATCTGCCACAGGATCGCCGGCTGGTCGAGGGATCGTTGCCCGCGACTTGGCCTAGAGCATGATCCGGAAAAGTGGAAGCCGGTTTTCCGAAAAGATCATGCTCAAGCGAAGGGGGCGGATCATGGTGCGATCCCGTGGAATCGCATCATGATCTAGCGCCGCGGTCCCTTGCCCTGGCCGCCGCCGGTGGTGTCGAGTGCGGCGCGACAGTCGGCGGAGACCTTGTCGCGATGGGAGTCGAGGCAGGCGCGAACCTGTCCCTGACCGTGCTGCTTGCCGGAGCAGAGGCTCTGGATGTCCGCGGCGCATTGCGTCGCGACGGGACCGGTTCCTTGAGCATAAGCGGATGCGGCCGTCATCACCGCAATGCCGAGAGCGAGCGTGAACAACGTCTTCATGGAGGCCTCCTGATACCTACCCCGCGGATATCGGTATCGCGAGCGGCGGCAGCGAGGGTTGCGCTATGTCAACAACCGAGGCTGTCGGCCTCCGGCACCGGATGCCGCGCAACACGGGGGCTCCAGCGAGGAGCCGTTCTCGGGATGCGCGAGTTACGAAAATTGGCAAGAGATTTATTTTTTACAGAAACACTATCCGGCAGAACGGCATTGGCTTTGCGACGTCAGTGCAGCTCAGTATCCCGAAGCCGGACCGTCGAGCTGTGCCCCTCCGAAGACTTCCGCGGCCAATCGGCCACGGAAGTCTTGCTTTGTGATCCTGGTTCGATCCCTCTCGCTCGGTGGGCGATTGGGCGCGTGCTATGAGCGTCAGTTGCGAGCTGGTGCCGGAACGGCGGTGCGGTTCGCGGGCACGGTGACGGGTTGGAATGAGAACACGTCGCGGCTGCGCGGATCGACGGTGACCTTGAGCCAGCGGACGTCGTTGTTGCCGTTGCCCTGGTTATCGCCAAACGTCTCGACGCGGACGAAGTTCTCCAGGCGCTGTCCGGTGCTGCTGAGGAACGGCTGGTCGACCCGGAAGTAGTGCGAATCGCCGTGGACGTAGGCGACCGGCTTGCGGAATGCCTCGACTTCAATGCGCAACGCGGCCAGGAAGCTGACGAAGCCGTCCGGCTGTCCGTCGGTTTGGGCGAGCGTCCTGGGATCGCGCAGCGGCGCGCGCGTAGGATCTGTCTGGTCCCAGCCGGGATTGCCTTGAGTGATGAACATCACCGCGGCGGCGTTGCGCGACTTGGCCTGGGTGAAGGTCTGCTGCATCCAGAGGATCACGGCAGCGTTGCGTGCGTTGTACTCGTCCGGATCTGGATTAGTGTCGCAAAGATTGTTGCAGGATCCCTGGATGTTCAGGGTCGCGTAAGTCACGCGGCCGACGGTCCACCGGCGGTTCTCGACGCAACCGACCCTGGTGCCGTTGGCGCCGAGGCACAGCGCGTCGGTCTGCACCTCCTGGCGCAACTTGCGCTGACCGAGCGAGAACGGCGTCGAGAAGAAGACCTTGCGCTCGTAGTCGAGCCGGTCGCGCGAGTTGTAGCCGCCATTCGAGGGACGATCGCAATCGACCCAGTCGTTGTCGCCCGGCGTGAACATCGCCGGCGCCTCCAGGCTGTCGAAATAGGCCAGCGCCTGGGCATAGAGGCCGGCATCACACACCGAGTTGGAGCCCTGCTTCAGGTCGCCGTCATGTGCCGTGAACTTCAGCCGGTGCGCGTTCATGTCCGCGATCAGGTTCGGCACGCCGACGGTGGCCTGCAGCGTGGAGTAGGGCAGGTCGCCCCACAGGCCAATGGTGTAGCTGTCGTCATCGTCGCCATGGCCGTGGTCGTGCGCAAGGCTCGGCGCCGCGGCGGCGAACGAGAGCAACGACGCTGCAATGGACAGCTTGAGCAGTTGATGAAGGGCAGGTTTGAACGATGGCCGGAACGACATCTGCAAGATCCCCCAAGACCTCGGTTTGCATCGGGCCGCTTCACGCGAGCGGTCTCGGGACGATGCGGAGCACCAATAACGAGGGCGTGACGATCGGCTGACAGTCCGCTGAAGGATGGATGATGATTGGGTGGGGGTTGCGGCGCTGTCGGACGGAACGAGAGACGCGTTGTCCCGCCGCTGCGATCGCGGATCAGGTTGTCGCGGCTCGATCGCGCAAGGTCTCAGAGCCGGCCGGGTGTCCAGCTCAGCGCGAGCGCCTGGCCCGCGGCGATCTGGCTGGTCGACATCTTCGAGGCGACGGCGTTGCGCAGGCGCAGATAGTAGCTGCGTTGTGCCGACCCGGCATGTCCGGCGGCAAGGTTCAACCATTTGTAGGCCAGCACCACGTCCTGCGGAACGCCGTGGCCCTTGTCGTACATCAGCCCGAGCATCGCCTGGCCAAAGGGATTGCCGGCCGCCGCGGCCTGGCAATAGAGATCGCTCGCGACCTCATAGGCCTGCGGCGTGCCGAAGCCGTTTTCGTACATGAAGCCGAGCATCGCCTGTGCCCGCGCATCGCCGCGCAGTGCGGGCGGGGTCAGCACGCGCACGGCGCGCACGAAATCGCCGCGTGCATAGGCGCTCCGCGCGGTGCTGATCGAATCGGCCCGGACGGGCGATGCCTCAGCGCCGAGCAACAGGCCTGCCGCCATGCAAATGATCGCGAGGCGCCGGATCATCCGATGGGGCACCTGGCGGGGATCAGCGGGTGGTGCGGACACGCAAATCATCCGTGATGCTCGCTCCGACCGATCCGCGGAGCTTGGAACGGAGTTCTTCGGCCACCTGATGCGCATCGCTGCCGTCGCGAATGATCTGGGGCCGGATGAAGATGATGAGCTCGGTGCGCGTGCCCTTCTTGCCCTGGTGCGAGAACGCATCGCCGAGCACCGGGATCTCGTCGAAGCCCGGGATGCCATTGCGGTTGCCGTTCTGCTGCTCGCTGATCAGGCCGGCCAGCAGCACGGTCTGGCCGTTGGCGACCGAGATCGCGCTCTTCACCTTGCGCTGCGACACCGTCGGCGTGAGACTTGCCGTGCTCTGCGCGGCGACGTTGCTGATCTCCTGCTCGATCTCGAGCCGGACGTTGCCGTTGGCGGCGATCCGCGGCACGACGCGCAGGATGATGCCGGTGTTGCGATAGTCGATGGTGTTGACCACGGTGTTGCTCGACGATAGCACGGTGGCGCTTCCGGTCGAGACCGGCACGACGTCGCCGACCTGCAATGTGGCGCTCTGGTTGTTGATCACGACCAGCGACGGATTCGACAGCACCTTCACGCTGGTCACGGTGTGCAGCGCGTCGAGGATCATGTTGGGCGAAGCCTCGTTTCCGATCAGGAAATTGAACCCCGGCAAAGCCCGGTTGATCAACGCAGTCGTCGCGGCTGACGTGGTGGCGGTCGCAACTGATGTCGTCTGGGTATTGGTGATCGAGCCCTTGTCGGTTCCGAGGCCCAGCACCTTGCTCGAAAGATAGGACTGGACGCCGTAGGACAATTCGTTGGTCAGCGTCACCTCGGCGATGGTCGCCTCGATGCCGACCTGCAGCACCGGCTGGTCGAGCTGCTGCAGCGTATTGGAGATGATGCGGTAGTTCTCGCGGTCGGCGTAGATCAGCAGCGAGTTGTTCACGGTGTCCGGCGTGATCCGGATGTTCGGCATCAAGGACTGGCCACCGCTGCCGCCGGCGCGCGACTCCAAGCCGGTCGATGTTGGCGTGCTGCCGGATGATGCGCTGGACGATTGCATGCCGGACAGGCCGCCCGCGCCTTGGTTCCGGCTCGAAGCATTGGCGCCGGAGTTCGACGATCCCGTTGCATTGGTGTTGAAGGACAGCCGGTCGGCGACGGATGTCGTGGTGCCGTCCGACCCCGGCGCAGTCTGGCCGTCTGAGCTGTCGGTCGACGACGAGCCGGCGCCGCCGAACATGTCGGTCAGCACCTTGGCGAGTTGGCGCGCGTCGCCATAGCGAATGCGATAGACGTGGACGCTGGTGCGGCCGGAATCGGCTTGGTCGAGCCGGCGGATCCAGGTCGCCGCGCTCTGCAGCAGGGCCGGCTTGCGCGTCACCACCATGATCGCGTTCAGGCGGTTGACGACCTGCAGCTTGACGAGACTCTGGCTCAGACCGTTCTCGCCGGAGTCCATGATCTTCTCGAGCTCGGCCATCAGCGGCTCCGGGGCGGAGTTGCTGACCGGAAAGATGCCGACCGACTGGCCGCGCATCCAGTCGACGTCGAAGCTCATGACGGTTTCGATCGCGGAACGCCGCTCCGCCCCGGTGCCCTGGATCAGCAGCAGGTTTCGGGTGGTGTCGGCGCGCACGCTGCCGGCGCGGGTCGCGAAGCTGTCCATCAGCTTCAAGATCGTCTGCGCGCCGACATATTGCAGCGGCACGACGGAGACGCCGTAGCCGGGCTCGGCGCGGCCGGCCTCGCCGTCGACGCGTCCGCCGCCGACGGCGTCGCCGAGCGGGGTCAGCTTGTAGCTGCCGCCCTCGCGGACCAGCACGACGCCGGACAGCCGCAGCGCGCTCTCCAGCACGAACAGGATGTCCGACTTCGGCACCGGCCGTGCCGAGACCAGGCTGACATTGCCCTGCACGCGGGGATCGATCGCGTAGCCCGCGCCGAGAATGTCACCGATCACGACCTTCGCGACCACCGCGATCGGCGTGTTCTCGAAGTTGAGGTCGTACCCCTTGCCATCGGCCGCCGGGAGCGGCCTGGCCTCGGCAACCTCCTGGATCGTCGTCCCCTGATAAGTCCGTGCGCTCGCGCGCTCGACCTCGGGACGGCCCTGGATCGATGCGACCGGTGCATTGTCGCGCGGCAGGATGTCGATCGAGCGCACCTTGTCGATGACATCGACATCCGCCGGCGCGCTGGCCTGGGAGTTGAGGGTTGCCATGTTGCACGACGCCAGCAGCGCTGCCGTCGCAAGCAAAGAGGCATGACGGACAACCGCAGCGGACTGGCTTCGATTGCCGATACGAAACATGAACTTGCCGATCTACTCGTGTTGCCGGGTCGAATGAGGCTCGCGCCTCGGTTGGACCTGGCAGTCTGCATAGCGGCCCAATGTGACACTTATGTATATTCGCCCGACGCTGCCGGCCTTTGCGTGAGCTGTGTGTTGGAATTGTCGGCATCGACCGCATTCGTACAGCCGTCATGTTCGCGATCGATAACGTCGGCAGCCAGTTGCGGGGTGCCGAGACGATGCGTCGGCACGGGCGCCACCCGGATCACGCCATGAGCGGTACGCTGTCGACGCAATTCCATGCCTATCTGCGCGAGCGCCATCCTCAGGCGGCGGGCGAGGGCCGAGGTGCGGGCGAAGCGCAGATCGCGCTCTGGGAGCGGTTCGGCCTCACCGCTGAAATCTTCGCCGAGGAGGCCGCCAGCTTTACCGGGCTGGAGCGCGTTGCATTGCGCGAACTGATGGCTGCTCTGCCTGCGGTGAGCGAGTTCTCGGACCGCTTTCTGCGCGAAGTGCTCGGCTATCCCTACAAGGACTCCGACGGCGGTGCCGTGTTTGCGATGGCCGACCCGACCGATCAGGCGGTGCGCCGGGCCGCCGAGTTGGTGCTCGGCCCGCGGATTCTTTTCAAAGTCGCATCCCATGAGGATATCGCCGTGGTTCTCGACCAGCGGCTCGGCGATTCCGACGAAGCCGGGATCTCTCCGGCCCGGGAGCTGCTGGACGATGATATCGAGAGCCTGCGCGATCTCGCCAGCGGCGCGCCGGTCGTTCGCGCCGTGAATGATCTGATCGAGAAGGCTGTAGAGATGCGCGCCAGCGACATCCACATCGAGCCGTTCTCGACCGGGCTCGTGGTCCGGCTGCGTGTCGACGGGCTGCTGCGTCCAATCGTGGCGCCCGCGGGCGTGCTGCCGCAGGCGGTGATCTCGCGCATCAAGATCGTTGCCGGTCTCAACATTGCCGAGCGGCGCCTGCCGCAGGACGGCGCCGCGCGTATTCGCGCCGGCCGTGCCGAGATCGACGTCCGTGTCGCGGTCATGCCGACGCAGCACGGGGAATCGGCCGTGCTGCGCATCCTGCCAAAGGATCGCTCGCAGCTCGTCGCGAGCCGCCTCGGCCTCGCGACCCGCGACGACGCCGCGCTCCGGCGTCTGATCGCGCTGCCGCACGGCATGATCGTCATCACGGGGCCGACCGGCAGCGGCAAGACCACGACCCTGGCGACGATCCTGTCCATGCTCAACACGCCGGAGCGCAAGATCCTCACCGTCGAGGATCCGGTGGAATATGAAATCCCCGGCATCAACCAGTCGCAGATCAAGCCCGCGATCGGACTGACATTCGCGAGCGCGCTGCGCTCCTTCGTTCGTCAGGATCCCGACGTCATCATGGTCGGCGAGATCAGAGACAGCGAGACGGCGCATGTCGCCGTCCATGCCGCGCTGACGGGCCATCTCGTGCTCACGACGCTGCATACGGAAACCGCGGCGGCGGCGGTGCCGCGGCTGCTCGACCTCGGCGTCGAGGGTTTTCTGCTGCGCTCGACCTTGCGCGCGGTGATCGCGCAGCGGCTGGTGCGCCAGCTCTGCGACCATTGCAAGACGCCGAAGGCCCTTGATGAGGAGGCTTGTCGCGACGATCCGCGTTTCGGGCATCTGGGCCTCGTCCCCGGCGATGTCACCTGGCACCCGACCGGATGCGAGCGATGCGGCCAGAGCGGCTATCGCGGCCGGGTCGGCGTCTTCGAGCTGCTCGAGCTGACCGGCAGCCTGCGGGAGCTGATTGCCGACGGTGCCGACGGCCTCGCCATCGATCGGCTGGCGATCAAGGAAGGCATGACGACGATGCTCGACGACGGCGTCGCCAAGTGCCGAGCCGGCGTCACCTCGGCGTCCGAGCTGCTTCGTGTCCTCGTCGCGCGGTGAGGTGGATCGTGCCCAGCTACCGCTATCGCGCCTTGACACAATCTGGTGAAATCGTCGTCGGATCGCTCGTCGCGCCATCGCGCGGCGAGGTCGAACGGCGCATCTCGTATTTGCAGCTGCTGCCGATCGAGACCGTCGAGGAGAAGGAGCGGGCGGGAGCGGCGTCCGGGCTCTCGTTCGGCACGCCCTCGGCGTCCGAGGTCACCACGTTCACCCGCGACTTGGCCTTGCTGCTCAAGGCCGGTGCGCGGCTCGATGACGCGCTCGACCTGTTGTCCAACGATTCCGACATCGGCCGCCTCCGTCCCGTGGTGGCACGGCTGCGCGCGGCGATCCTGACCGGCGAAAGCTTCGCCGATGCGGCGGCCGCCCAGCCCCGGCTGTTCTCGCCGATGTATGTCGCGCTGATGCGCGTCGGCGAAGCATCGGGAACGCTCGATCACGTGCTGACTGCGCTGGCCGGTGAACGGGAGCGGTCGGAGGCGACGCGCCGCAAATTGACCGATGCGATGCAATATCCCGCCTTCGTCTTCCTCGCGGCGATCGGCGTGATGCTGTTCTTCCTCGTGGCCGTGCTGCCGAACTTCTCCGCAGTGCTGCGCGATTTCGGCGGTCGTGCCGACACCGCGCTCGGCTTCTTCATGACCGTGTCGGATCTGCTGCGCGCCAATGCAGCCGCGATCTCACTCGGCTGCGCGGCACTGATCGCGGCAGGCTGGTGGCTGTTGCGCCAGCCGGCGATTCGCGCCGGCCTGACCAACGCGCTCGCGCTGACGCCCGGCATCGGCAGCATCCTCATGTTCTATCGGACCAGCCTGTTCTGCCGGAACCTCGGCCTGCTGCTCGGCTGCGGCGTCAATCTGAGCGCAGGCTTGCGCATTCTCGTCGACGTGATGTCGATGACCTCGTCGCGCGCGCCGTGGTCCGCCGCAGCGGATCGCGTTCGTCACGGTGGCAAGCTGTCCCAGGCGCTCTCGGCAGAAAACGTGCTGCCGCCGATGGCGCTGCGCATGCTGCGGCTTGGCGAGGAGACCGGCCAGTTGCCGACGCTGTCGACCCGGATCGCCGAATTCTACGAAGCCAAGCTCCAGCGCGGCCTCGACCGTGTCGTAGGCATCGTCGGCCCGGCCGCCATTCTGCTCATCAGCGTGGTCGTCGGCGGGCTGATCGTCTCGATCATGACGGCGCTGCTTTCTGTGACGCAACTGGTCGGCTGATTGCTATCAAGGAGAACGACATGAGATCGAACACGCAGATCGAGCCGGCCACGAGAACCGCGCGCGAATACGAGCGCGGCTTCACCCTGGTCGAGATGCTGGTCGTGATCACGATCATCGGACTGATCATGGGGCTGATCGGCCCGCGCGTTCTGAACTATCTCAGCGAATCCAAGACCAAGGCGGCGCGGATTCAACTGCAGAGCTTCTCGGCGGCGCTCGACCTGTTCTATCTCGATGCTGGCCGCTACCCCTCGACCTCGGAAGGCCTCGCGGCGCTGGCACAACGCCCGGCCGGATTGAGCGCCTGGAACGGTCCCTACCTCAAGGGTGGAGCGGTGCCGAAAGATCCGTGGAATACCGACTACGTCTACCGCGCACCGGGCGACCACGGCCCGTACGACATTCTGTCGTATGGCGCCGATGGCCAGGAGGGCGGCAGCGGAACGGCCGCGGACGTCGTCCTGGGAACGCAAACGAGCCGCGCGCAGTGAGTGACGACGGCCAGCGCGGCTTTACGCTGCTCGAGATGGTCTGCGTACTCGCGATCGTCGCGCTGCTGGCGTCCGTCGCGCTGCCTTATCTGCCGCGGCAGACGTCGCGGCCGCGGCTGCAGGCCTATGCACTCCAGGCCGTGACACTGCTGAAGTCGGACCGGGCTGCATCGATGCGGACCGGTACGCGGGTCGACACTGCGATCGACACGACGCGACGCCTGATCCGCTCCGGCAGCGGCGCGGCTGCGCTGAAGCTGCCCGACGATGTCGCGTTCCTGGCGACGTTGCCGCGCAGCTGCCAGCATCGGCCGGTGCTTGCGACGATCAGCTTCTTCCCTGACGGCCTGTCCTGCGGAGGAGCGATCACGTTGTCGCGCGCCGATCTGAGCCTGGAGATCAGGGTCAACTGGCTGACGGGGAGGATCGACATTGTCTCGCGCGCGCTCGCCAATGGTTGAGATCCGCGACCACGGCGAAGCCGGCTTCACGCTGATCGAGGTGCTCGTGGCTCTCGCGGTCGTCAGCGTATCGATCATCGCCATCGGCGCGGTGGTGTCGCGCAACGCGGCCAGCGTTCGCAAGCTCGAACAGCACGTCACTCTCGTCACCGACATGCGGCTGGCGTTGGCAACGATGCTGGCGGATCGCAGCCGGCTGCAGCCGGGCAGCATCGACCGGCGTTCCGGCTCCGGGGCGGTGGCGCTGCTGGCCCGGCCGCTCGGCGGCGATTGGAATGAGCCGGCCGGACAGACCGGATGGATTCCGGAGGCAGTGACCTTGCGCATCAAGACTGGTTCGGGTGCGGTCGCCGACGTGCAGACGGTTCGCCTGGTGCGAGGAGCGCGGTGATGATCGCCCGATCCGATCAATCGCCGGAGCAGGGCTTCGCACTGATCGAGGCGCTCGGTGCGCTCGCGATTGCCGGGATCGTGTTATCGGCGCTGGCGGTGGTGACGTCGCAATGGCTGCCGGCCTGGAAGCGCGGCCTCGATCGCGTGCAGCGCGCCGAGATGGTCGCCGCTGCGCTGCGGCGGGTCGGTGATGATTTCGCTGCTGCGCAATTCGTATCGGCCAATCGCGAGCAGAAGGGACCGCTGTTCGTGGGCGGGGAGTTCACGGCGACGTTCGTTCGCGCCGAACTCGGACCCAATGCCGGGCATGGCCTCGACATCGTGCGCATCGGCGCGGATGGCGCGAGAAGCGAGCGCGCTCTGTTGCGATCTCGCGCCGCGTTCGAGCCCGTGTCGGTCGGACAACCCGTGGCCGATCAATTCCGGTTCGGTGATCCCGTGGTGCTGCTGTCTGCGCCGTTCCGGATGTCGTTCGCCTATGCTGACAAGACGATGGCATGGACGACGGAGTGGCGTGATGCGACCAGGCTGCCGTCGGCCGTGCGCATGACGGTCTACGACGACAACCGCGGCGGTGCTGCGGTTCTCGTCAGCGCGGTCCGTATCCAGGTCGACACGCCGGGCGGCGGCGTCGCGGATTCGGGAGCGGGCAGCACCGCGAGCCGGCCGCCGGCCGCGGGCGAGCCGCCTCAGTCGAACAAGAGCGAGCCGATCGACTGATGCCGGTTCGCTGCTTCACCAGAGGTTCTGCCGAAAGGTGCCGCGATCAGGATGGCTTCATCCTGATTGCGGCGCTGTGGATGCTTGCGGCGCTGGCGGCCCTCGTCGTGGTCGTCTCACAGCAACTGGGCAGCTCGGCGCGATTGCTGCGGCTCGAGGACGAAGCGATCGAGGCCGATGCGCTGGTCTCGGCGGCGATCGAATTGTCGGCCTACCGCCTGCTTCTGTCCAAGGAAGAGGAGCGACCGCGGCAGGGCGGCTTCCGTCTGGCGCTTGCAGGAAACGAGATCGCGGTCTCGTTCGTCAACGAAGCCGCGCGTATCGATCTCAACACCGCCTCGAAGGACATGCTCGAAAATCTCTTCGTCACGCTGGGCGCCGAGCGCGATCCTGCCAAGGATCATGCCGAGCGGGTGGTTGCCTGGCGCTCCAAGCCGTCCGATGCCGCGAAGGCGCAGGCGGAGGAAGCGCGCTATGCCGCGGCCGGCCTCAAGCGGGTGCCGCGCCTGGCGCCGTTCGCGCATGTCGGCGAGCTGGCGCTCGTCCTCGGCATTCCCGCATCGCTCGTCGATCGGGTCCTTCCGTTGGTGACCATCTTCAACGGCTCTCCCGGCATCGATCCGACGATCGCTGCACCGGAGGTCGTTGCTGCGCTGCCGGGAATGACGCCACTGATCCTGAAGGATTTCCTCAACGCGCGCGCGTCGCTGTCACAGGATGCCGATACGCTTGCCAGGACGTTGGGGCCAGCTGCGAAGGATGCAGCCAAGGGCAAGAGCAAGGCTTACCGGCTGCGCGTCGTCGTCGGTCCGGCAGGCGGGCTTCGTCACGCTGCGACGGCGGTGATCGTTCCCGGCGAAGGCGAGGAGCCATATCGGCTGCTGGCGCGGCAGGATGAAGGACCGCAACCGAGAGGGGCGCTTCAGGCGCGGAGGATGCCATGAAGCTCACCGAAACGATCGAGCGCGGACTGACGATGTGGACGGCAGGCGTCGCGACCGCGGTCGAAGCGGTGGCCGACCGGCAGCTCAGGCGTCCACGGGTTCTGATCCGGCATGACCAGCCCGATCATGTCGTCTTGACGGTAGCGGCTGCGTCGCAGGCGAAACCGATGCTGGCACAAGCGAAGGTGAGGCTTTCGGACGAGGCAGCGCACCTTGCGCTTTCGCCCGACTGGCTGCGGACGCTGCGTGGCGCCACGGTGGAGATTCATCTGGCCGCCGAGAACGTTCTGGTCCGCCCGCTCGATTTTCCCAAGCAGGCCGAACCGTTCCTGGAGGGCATGATCCGGACGCAGATCGGCAGATTGACGCCGTGGAATCTCGATCAGGTCCTCTATGGCTATAGCGTCCCACGCGCGGCCAATGACCGGATCGCGCTGACGCTCGCGGCGACGCCGCGCGCTCTGGTCCAGCCGTTGCTCGCCTTCGCCGATCATGTCGGCGCCGCCAAACTCGTCGTCACGGCCGATGTCGGCTCGGCCGACGGCCTCCCCATCCAGATATTCAAGACCTCGCTTCGCTCGTCGCTCGCCGGCGGCCGTGATCTCGGGCGCGTGCTCAAGCTCGGCTGGCTGTCGGTCGCAGCGACAACCGCGGTGCTGTTGGTCTCGACGACATTGGTCGGCGGATATCTGGATGGCGAGCTCGAGGACACGCAGGCGCAGGTCACGCGGCTGCGCGCTGCCCTGCGGCCCGCGATGGGAGCCATCGCGGCCGACGGGCTGCTCGCCAAACGTAAGCAAACCACCCCCGCGAGCGTGATCGTGCTCGATACGCTGTCGAAGATTCTCCCCGACGAGACGTATGTCGTCGAGATGCATATTGAGAACGATCGGCTGCAGATCTCCGGCTTGACGAAGGACGCGCCGGCGCTGATCCGGCTGATCGAGCAGTCGCCGCAGTTCAGCCGCGCCACCTTCTACGCGCCGACGACGCGGACCGCCGGCGAAGCGGGAGAGCGCTTCCATATCGAGGCGCGCATCAACGCCTATTTTGGAGACCGGGCATGAACTGGTCGACATCGCTGCGCCGGATCTTCGCGAGCTCGCCGGCCGCGTCTGCGATTCTCTACGGCGTGACCATCATCGCGCTGCTCTGGCTCGGCGCCGCTGGCGTCGTCGATCTCATCGCCAAGCGCGGCCAACTCAACGACACCCATGCGCAGCTGGCGCAGTTTTCGGGACGAAAACGGCCCGGCGGCAACTCGGCCGCAGGCAGCGCGACGACTCTGGGCGGATCGGTGTTCGTCGAAGGGCGAACGGTCACCATCGCAGGAGCGGCGCTGGTGCAGCGTCTGACGGAAGCGATCAGCAAAGCCGGTGGCAGCGTGCTCTCGACTCAGGTCGAACTGCCCCAGCCACGCGGCAACGCCAACCTGATCAGCGTCGTCGCCAGTTGCGAGCTCGAGCAACCGGCGCTGCAGGAGCTGCTGTACGACCTCGAAGCCGGATTGCCGTTTCTCTTCGTCGATCAACTGCACGTGCAGCAACCGCTGGCAGCTGCCGCGGGCGGCGCGGGGCGGCTGACGGTGCTGGTCACCGTGTCGGGCCAATGGCAAGGAAGCATGTGATGCGATCGTTCGTCGGCTCGGGTCTCGTCACCATTGCCGCCATTGGCATGATTGCTGCCTCGCTCGGCCAAGCCCTGGCCGAGACGGCGGATGGTCTTGAGCCTGCGGCGGTCGTGCAGGCCGCACCCGGCTCCCCGCCGCCGGCCGCGTCTGTCGCTCCCGGCGCACAGGTCGTTGCGGGCCAGAGTGCCAATCCGCTGTGGGATGTTCCGATCAGCGCTCTCTCGGCCACGCGCGACCGTCCGATCTTCTCGGCGTCGCGGCGGCCGCCTCCGGTCGCTGCGCCCGTGATAGTGATGCGGGCGCCGCCACCTCCGCCGCCGCCGCAAGAGCCCGAACGACCGAACCTCCAGCTCGTGGGCACGGTGATCGGCGACGAGGAGAGCTTCGGTATCTTCGTCGACGCGTCGTCGCAGGCCCCGCTCCGCTTGCGCGTCGGCGCCGGGCATGAGGGGTGGGTGCTGCAGTCGCTGTGGCCGCGCGAGGCGTTGCTGCAGAAGGCGGCGGAGACTGTGACCTTGCAGATGCCGCAGCTCGGAACGACCGCCAATGGCGACCTGCAGGCGGCACCGATGACCCCGCCGCCCAGTGGACGCGAGCGGATGGCGCGCCGCGCGCGGTGAGATGACCGGCTCGCGGCAGTCAGAAGGCCGCAGCCAATTCGCTGCCGGTGGCCTCCAAGGCGAGCACGGCAAGCAGGCCAAGGACGAGGAACGGGCCGAACGGCAGCGCCGTTTGACCCGTCGGACGTCGTCCCATGATGGCGAGAGCGAGAACCGCAGCGAGTGCGGCCATGGTGGCGACGAGCAGCAAGATCGGCAGACCCGGCAAGCCAGCCCAGAACGTTGCTGCCATGAGAAACTTGACGTCGCCGAGGCCCAGTCCCTGACGGCCACGGGCCATCGCATAGATGCGGCGCAGCAGCAGAAGTGCCACGCCGACAGCGACAGCCGCGATCGACGTCGACATCGCTTCGGACAGATCGGTGATCGCCGCCAGTCTTGCGAAGCCGCTTATGGCCACCAGCGCATTCATTCCGTCCGGCAGCAGGCCGCTGCGCAGATCCGTCCAGATCAGGCCGGCGCAGGTCACGAGCAGCACAACGATCGTAACAATGTTGATGACGTCGGTCACGCAGCCCCGGAATTCGCGGTGTCGGATCGCCGGAGCATAGGCCGGCTCAGGATGCGAGCGATAGTCCTGCCATCATCAGGCCGATCGCGGCGACCCAGCCACCGACGGCTCGCACGGCGATCCCGCGCCAGCTCGACACCGGCTCGGTCTCGGGACGCCTGAAGGTAAGCGCCAGCGCCATCACGAGGGTGATGGTGACGTAGCCTGCGGCGGCAAGACCGGCCGCATAAAGCAGACGATCGCTCTGCGGCCCGAGTTCGCCGGCATTTGCGGCGCCGCGTATCACGCCGAGCAGGAATGCGATCGCGCTCAGCAGCGTCACGGGTATGCGCAACGCCGTCGCCAGCAGCAATCCGAGAACCAGAATCGTCACGGCGTCGACGAGCGGAGACGCCGGGGCGACACCCGATCCGACGGCGAATGCCAGTCCCGCACACAGGCCGAGCGGAAACACCACGACCAGCCATCGTCCGCCCGCCGCGCCGAGCGAGCCCGCCAGCAAGCCGAGCGCAATCCAGACCACGACGTCCTGCATGGTGAGCAACGGATGCAGGGCGCCGGCGTAGAAGTCGCCGAGCCGCGCCGAGGCGATGTGGGCGTCGGCGATCTGCGCCTGAGCCAGCAGCACCGCTGCGAGCAGCGCAGTCCGGCGCAACCTGCTCATGCCGCGACTCCAAGGTTTGCCACCAGGAAGTAGCCGCCGAGCGCGGCGATGGCTGCCCCGACGCCCTGGATGATGCGTTCGCCGCCGGGCCAGCGCGCCAGCGCGCCGATCGTGATGCCGCAGGCGTGAAGGAGCCCGGTGGCGACCACGAAGCCGCAGCCATAGGCCAGCGGATTTGCCGCCGTCGGGAGCTCGACGCCATGCGCGTGGCCATGAAAGATCGCGAAGATCGCGACGATGATCGCCGCAATCCCGAACCGGACGCGGACGCGCAGCGCGACCGCAAGTCCGAGGACCAGTGCCGACAACGCGATGATGAGCTCCGGGACAGGCAATCCGACCTTGAGGATTCCCAGGACGGCACCGAACGCCATCACCAGCGGGAAGACGATCGGCAGGATCCAGATCGCCGCGCCGCCGAGCTGCGCGCCCCAGATGCCGACCGCAACCATCGCGACCAGATGATCCAGCCCGGTCAAGGGGTGCAGCAGCCCGCTGGCGAGTCCGCCGCCGACGCCCGTCTGCTCATGGGCAAAGCCCGGATTCGTGGTCAGCAGCGAGAGCAATGCCGCACCCAGCGCGGCGTGAAGGAGTTTACGCGCGGTCATGTTCGTCCCAGTCGTCATCATGCGGCCGCCAGAACCCGTGCCAGGCGGCCCAGGAACCAGAACATCGATACCGAGCCGATTGCATAGGCGGGCCACTCGGCGCCCCAGCGCGGCAGCGCCGCGCCGAGGCGGCGATGCGCCCAGATCAGCGCCAGCACCAGCAGCACGAACAGGATCTGTCCGATCTCGACGCCGACGTTGAAGAACAGCAGTGCCGCCGGCAGGATGCGCCGCTCCAGGCCGAGGCCTGCGAGCGCACTGGCGAAGCCGATGCCGTGCACCAGACCGAAGCTGAAGGCGACGGCCCACGGATAGCGGGCGGTCAACCCGGTCTCGCCGCGCTGCTGCTTGATGATCTCGACGCCGACGAACACGATGCTGAGCGCGATGCAGGCGTTGAGTGGCGCTTCGGCGACGCCGATCCATCCGAACGCCGTTGCGGCCAGCGAGGCGCTGTGGCCGATCGTGAACGCCGTGATCGTCTTGAGCAGGCGCCAGCCGCCCTGGACGATCCAGATCAGTCCAAGCACGAACAGCAGATGGTCGGCGCCGAGCAGGATGTGGTCGATGCCGAGATTGACGTATGTCTTGGCGAGCTCGAGCCAAGTGTCGAGCGTCGGCGCATCCGTGCCGAGCACGCTCACGACCGGGCTGGACGCCGAGATCGTATAGCTGCGCGTCTCTCCAGCGAGCGGGGTCACCCGGATGATGGCAGCCGACATGTCCTCGCCGAGATTGGCGATCGTCATCTGTCCGACGAGCCCCTTGTCGCCGCAATTGAGCTCCGGCAGGCGCAGGAAGCAATGCGGCGGCATCTTCAGATCGATGCGGTTGACGCCATCCTTCGGCAGCGTCGTCCAGCGTCCGATATACGCGCCGGGCCGCATCTCGCGAAACTCGAGCACGGCGATCGTCGCCTGATGCGCGGCCACCGGCCGCCCAGACAGCAGCGCGGCGAGCGCGAGCACGATCGCGATCAGGGCGCGCACGCCGGTCACGGCTCGTACCTGATGGTGTAGTTGGCCTTGAGCCGGCTCACGGCCTCCCAGGCCCGCTTGCGGGTTTCTTCAGTGTGCCAGATCTTGGCCGCCTCGGCGCGGATGTCCTCGAGTTTCGCCGGCGCGCCCGGCGTCCGGGCGTCGAGGCGAACCACGTGCCAACCGTCCTTCGACTGCAGCAGGGTCCATTCCTGGAGGGGCGCCTTGAGCAGGCCGTCGCTGAAACCGTTGCCGAAGCCGGCGGCAAGGCTCGGCACGGGCCGGTCGAGAATCGCGCGCGTCTGGTCCCGCAGATCCTCCGATTCGCGCTGCTCGCGAATGTCGTTCAGAAAGCTCCGCGCCGTCGCTTCGTCGCTGGGGGGCGTCATGAAGAAGCTGACACGCTCGGGCTCGTCGAACCGCGCGTGATTGTCGGCGAACCAGGCGCGCAACTGCTCATCGCTCGGCTGCGGCACGCGCACCTGATCGAAGATCAGATATTGCAGCTTGAACGCGACACGGTCGCGGATCATTTCGTCGCCGCGGTCGACGCCGAGCGTCTTGCCCTCGCGGTAGAGGATTTCGCTTGCGACCCAGGCGTCGACCATCTTCTGCAGCTCGGCCTCGTTCGGGGTGCGCTGTTTGTCCTCGTCGAACGTGTCAATGAAGGACTGGCGCAGCGCCTTGGTCACGGTGACGACCTTCTCGTCCTTCGTCGGCGGATGGATGATGGCGTCGGCCGCGAAGATCAGTCCGCCGAGAACGAGAAAGTGCAGGAGCGGTTCTCTCAGCAGCCCGCGCAACGCCGTCACGGAAGATGATCGCGCTGCGGAGGAGCCGTTACCATCTTGCTGATTGGAGCGTGCAGAGGCGCTCTCGAAGGTCTGCGCCGCATTCGACATGGCAGGGGCTGACATTAGTTCTTTACAACGTGCACCGCGCTTGCTGCGCGGCGCGTATATGCAACGGCATGCTTGCCGTTGTCACCGGGCAAACGTCGATGTCACAAAAATTTCGTAACTGCTGCGGCCCGACGTTCGTGGACGACGCGGGGCAAGAAATAAATCCTTCAACAAACTGTCTCCGAGTTTTGATTTGGTCGCCGCGCGAAGGACAGCGGCGCATCAGTCGCGTTGTCATCACCGTTTAGAACTCGATCGAATACTTCAGGGGCGACGAAATGGTTCCATCTGCCAAGAAAATCCTGCTGACAGCGGCCTCGGTGTCGTTGGCGCTGTCGCAGAACGCCGACGCGGGCGAGCGTTGGGGGGAAACAAGCAAGAACAATCCTTATGTCGCCGGCGACATGCACAACCACAACACCTGCACCGACGGTTCGGTCGCAGCCGGCTATGCGATCGACCGCTCGGTCGGCAAGGGCACCGCAGCCGCTGGCGGTACCAATTTCGACCTCGACTGGTTCACGCTCGGCAACCACGGCGGTTCGGGCAATCGCGATTGCCGCTTCAGCGATGCGAGCGCCAATATCCCCGGCGATAACACGACGACCTATTGGAGCCAGACGCTCGGCAAGACCATCGACGGCATCACCATCACCAGCCTGAAGGGAACGCCGAACGGCACCGGCACCAGCGCCAAGATGTGGCGCTGGCAGTCGATCAAGGAAATCGAGTATCCGACCATCGTCAATCGCACCGCGACCTACAACAAGGTGCTGGTCGAAGGCCTCGAGTGGATCCTGCCCGGCCACGAGCATGGCGACGTCGCCGTGATCGCCGGCCAGAACCCGCGTGGCTACGGCAATGCCGACAAGATGGCCGAGTTCGAATATCGCTTCGACCGCGCCGACACCGATGCGATCGGCCCGGTGGATGCCAGCAACAATCCGGTCTGGGCCGGCAAGGATAACGTCAACAATTCCGGCACGGCCGGTCACCAGAAGGCCGTCGCCGGCATCGCCTGGCTGCAGGCGAACCATCCGTTGCAATCCTACGCGGTGCCGACCCATACCGAGCGGCAGGGACCGTTCAACCCGAACGGATCGGCCGGCTACAACATCGAGCACTTCCGTGACTTCAACAATGCCGGCCCGACGGTCGCGTTCGGCATCGAAGCTCCGGGTCACATGGCCGAGGGCGGCGTGAACGGCGGCTCGGGATCCTATGGCTCGGGCGCGGTCGGCGGCGGCACCTACGGCATGCAGGGCGTCTACACCGCCAAGGTTGGCGGGCTGTGGGACGGTCTGCTCGGCGAAGGCCGCAACTTCTTCCTGTTCCAGAGCTCGGACTGGCACAGCCGCGGCGTCTATGGCGCGCGCGATCCCGGCACGACCGCGGACTTCATTCCCGGCGAGTACACCAAGCTCTACGTGCCGAACGAGCGGCGGTTCTCCCAGCAGTCCATCATCGACGGCATGCGCTCCGGCAACTCCTATTCGGTCAATGCCGACATCATCGGCTCCGACATGGAGTTTCGTGCGAAGGGTGAGTGGGACTACGACTGGAAAACCATGGGCGAGACGCTGGTCGTGCGCCCCGGCGAGAAGGTCACGCTCGAGATGGAGATGACCGTTCCGGCTTCCAACAACAGCCCGTACAGCTTCAACAACCCGCTGCTGCTGCCGGTCGGCATCAAGCAGCCGCTGAACAAGCCCTCGCTCGACCACGTCGATCTGATCACCGGTGACATCACCGGCCCGATCGAGCCGGGCGCCACGGGCTATGCGGTGGCCAACGCCTCCGGCGTCGCCGGTGCGGCCGTCGTCTACAATCCCTCGGCCAAGATCGCAAAGCAGATCCAGGCGACCAAGATGCAGAGCCGCAAGCTCCGCGATGGCTCGGTCCGGCTCAGCTTCAGGACCACCTTCATCGCGGGCAAGACTCCGTTCTACATCCGCGCTCGCGGCACCAACATCCCGCCGGCCACGCCGAACGTGTCCGACAGCGCCGGCAATCCGCTGCTCGACGCCAACAATGCCACCGTCAGCTGCACCGATGCGGCGTGCCCGTCGCATCTCGGCACCGTCGGCGGCGTGAAGAAAGTGACCAACGACGTGCAGGCCTGGTCGAACGTCTGGTTCTACGCGAACCCGATCTTCGTCCGTCCGTACGGTGCGCCCCAGCTGCTGGTCGAGAAGAACAAGGATCTGGCACGCAAGCTGGCGCACGATCATCATCACTGGCACGACTGGGATCATTGGGGCCATTGGGGTCACTGGGGTCGCTGGGCTTTCAACCGCGACTGATTGGTCGGCATCGATCCGGCGGGCGATAGCGACCGCCCGATTCTGCTCAATCCGAGCGCCGGCTTGCGAGCCGGCGCTTTATCCTTGAGATCTGCCTCGCGCCGAGGGTCGTCCACGTGATGTCTCGTCTGTTCGCCGTGTTTTTCGCCATCCTTGCTCTCACGATCACCGTCGCGTCAGCTCACGAGGAGGAGCCGACGCAGGAAACCTGCGACGCCGCTGTTGCCGAGGCACGCGCACAGGCCGCCACCTTGCCCCTCGACGACGTGTCGCGCTATTTCGCCGAGCGTGACATTCAGCAGGCGCTGGTCGAGGCCGGCAATGGCGAGTTCGATGACTGCGTCGAGAAGGCCGAGCGGGCCGTGCTGGAGGTGCGCGACCGGCCCCACAGCCTGAAACCCGGCGAGCGGCTCAACATTCTTCGTGCCGACGAAATGCCGGCGCGCTGAAGGTACAAGCGCGGCGTTGCCAATTTCGTCATCCGGCTGTCATGCAAGTCGGCAAATTGTCGGTCCCGTTGCGGCGCGTGCAAGGCCTTGAGACATGGACCAGATCGAAGCTCTTTTTCCGATACCGCTGTTGCGTTCGCCCGGGCTGCTCAGCGCCGAGCTCAAGGACGCGGCGGTGGCAGCCATCCGCAATTCGAAGATCGAGAACAATCTGAGGTCCGGACAACTATTCCACACCGAGGTCGCCGATCCCCGCGCCCACAATCTGTTTCAGACCATCGCCGAGCTCGCCGTGCCCAAGCTGATCGATTTCGGCGAGCTGCTGTTCGGCGAGAAGCTGCGCTGGACGGTCAAGGAGATGTGGACGAACATGCTGGAGACCGGCGGCAACCAGACCCTGCATGCCCACGCCAACAGCTTCATCTCCGGCATCTTCTATCTGACGCCGTCGCATCCCGGCAGCCGCACCGTGTTCGTGCGGCCGCCCGGCGGCAGTGATTTCTCATTTCGCCATCATACCCGCAGCGCTGCGGTCGGGCCGTTCAACGCCGGCAAATACGTGCTGCCCGAGGCAGAGCCGGGCGACCTCGTGCTGTTTCCGAGCTATCTCTACCACGAAGTGCCGCGCAACCAGGGCGACCAGCGGATCACGATTGCCTTCAACGCGATCCCTGATCACCTGGATTGCTGGGGCTACCGCGTCAGCTTCTCGGCCTGAGCCGGCTCATCTGGCGAACTCGCGCGACAGCAGCTCGCGCGCGTCGTGCCGAGATGGAGCAGCCTCGTCGATGGCCAGAAGCAGCCGTTCCGCTGCCGGTCGATCGGACGCGAGCAGCGATCTCGCCATGCTCATCAGGGGCGCATAGGCCGGCTCGAACTCGGCGCTGGAGCGGATCGCGGCGAGGAGGCCTGGTGCGGCGGCTGCAATGAGCGCACCCCCTCGCGGTTCGCCGTTCAGCGCCGCGCCGGCCTGGATGAAGCGGTTGCGGGCCTGCCAATAGGCTTCGAGTCGGTCGTCCCAGATGCGGCGGCGCGATGGATCCAGCAATTCGGCCGCATCGGTTCTCGCCTCGCCAATGACCGTCGACAGCAGCTGCCACGGCGGTGCAGACAGAGCTTCGACATTGCTCCGGGCGTCGAAGGTCACGAACGGAAAATCGTCGGTGTTGCGCGGCCCCGGCCCGGCAAGGCTCGTGAGCGACTTTGGGCCGGCGACATATTGGCCGAGAAGGTCGATCGGCTGGTCGAAGCCGAGCGACTGAATGATCGGACGAAGCTTCCCGTCCGAGAATCGTCCGGCGAGCAGCTCGGGATCCATCGGCCTCGGAGCGCGTGACCCGATCAGAGCCAGCATCGGCGTGCGCACGCTGTAATGGTTCAGCCACGCCGAGCCGTCGGGAAACACGGTCAGGAAGCTTCGGATGATGGCCCGCAGCGAAGGCGCATCGAGCTGATAGAGCGGCAGCCATTGGCAGAACAGGCCTTCGGTTGCGAGTCGCCGCCTGATGGCGGCGAAATGCTCAGCGGTGTAGAGCGCGCCGCTGCCGTCCAGCGCGGGATGGAACAGGTCGGCCACCACGACATCATAGCGTTCCTCATCCGCCGCGATGAAGCGTCGTGCATCCGCGATGGCGATCGGCGGTCTATCCTGCTTGGACGCTGGGTGATCGAACCACGGCAGCAACGCGACCACCTCGGCGGAGAGTTCGACCGCACGGACGTCGAGGTCTGGCATCTGCGCGCCGCCCAGCACGGTTGCTCCGGTGCCGACACCGAGAAAAAGAGCGTTGCGTGGCGCTGGATGCAGCAGCAGCGGCAGCATGGCCTGGCGGAAATCGGATCGCACCGAGCTGGTGCCGCCCATCCGGAAGTGGCCGTTGACTTCGAGATAGCGCGCTCCCGAGACGTCGTCGACGACGCTCGCGGTGGCCATCGGCCCCTCGCGCACGGCGAGAAGCTTGCCTCCTGGCGGGACCTTGACGAGCAGGGGAGCGGGATGCCACAGCAGTGCAAGGCCAAGCAGAGCTGGCAGCGCGGCGAAGCGCAGCACGGCGCGATGCGGCCGCAACAGCACCAGGTATCCCATCGCAACGAGGACGAGCGCCTTCCAGCTGCCGAGAGCTGGAATCAGCAGCTGTGCCGCGACCAGCGGCGCAATCGCCGCGCCGAGGCTGTTGATGCCGATCGCCCAGCCGACCGATCCATGGATGTCGCGAACGTCCTGGATGAGCCGGCCGAGCAGGGCGCCCATCGCCATCGACGGCAGCAGAAAGAGCGCCAGCGCCATGCCGAGCTCGCCGGCAACGCCGAGACTCGCCGCGCGATCCGCGAACTCGCCAATGAAGGGCGTCACCAGCGCGGTGACCAGGCAGATCAAGGCCGTGCTGCTGACCAGTCCCGCCCTGCCGAGCGCAATGCGAGGCCCGACGCGTTGCCAGAGGAGTCCACCCGCAGCAGTTCCCAGCAGATACGCCGCCAGCAGGCAGGCGAAACTATAGACGGTGTCCTGCATCATCTGCGCGGCCAGGCGCACCACCAGCACTTCGAATGAGATGCCGAGAAGACCGGTGGCGAACAAGCTCCCCGTCAGGCGGAGATCGGCAGCGGCGCGCGGGCGGTCGCCGCGCGGGCGGGCGTCGATCTGCACGGGGATGCCGAGGCGAAGCGCTGCCAGCGCACAGGCCGCGTTGACCGCAGCCAGACAGAGCAGCGTCGTCGAGAATCCAAATGACGGGATCAGCACGAAGGTGGACAGTAGCGTGCCGGCAACGGCGCCGGCCGTGTTTGCGCCATAGACGCCGGCACTGACCGGCCCACGGCCATGCGCTGCCGACATCATGCGCTCCAGGGCCGTCAACGTTCCGCCCATCGCAACGGTTGCGGGCAGCAGCACCAGCGTCGGAAGCAGAAAGCTCGCACTCCATAGCAGGACGGGCGACGGCGCCGTGCCCAATAGCGACGCCAGCGTGCGCGCACTCGCCGGCAGCAGCCAGACTGCACAGATGCCCCAAAGGCCGATGACCGTTTCGAGAACGGCATAGATCCGGTGCGGATGGGCGGCACGTCGGATTCGGCCGTCGAGGACAAAGGCTCCGAGCGCAAGGCCCGCGAAGAAACCGGCGATGGCGCCGAGCACGGCCATCATCTCCGTGCCCAGCGCGAGCGCGAGCTGGCGCGTCCAGACGATCTCGTAACCCAGTCCGGCGAAGCCCGAGGCGGCGATCAGCAGCGTCAGGGCTCGCAGCCGCGCCACGCTCGGGCCGGCGTCAGAAGCCCGCGAAGTCTGCTTGTCCGCGATCATTTCAGTCCTGCGCGGGTCAGCTCGGCATACGTCAGTCAAGGCTCGCTACCTGCGGTTCTGGGGATCGGTCTTCGGCGCAGCTCGCTGTGCAGGTCCGGAGGCGAGCGCTCGGTCGTGCCGAGTTGTGCCAGGACCACGCCCGATGGGGACCGTCTCCTTCTGTTCGGGTTTCGTGACGCTGGTTTGACAGAGGCTGGTTTGGTCCGTAGCCCTCGACGATTGCCGGTGTCGCCGGTTGCGTCTCCCGGGCCTGTGAACTCGAACGAGAGGATTGCGCCGAGCGCGCGATCGGACGCGCGTCGGTGATGACCGTAGGGCTCGGCTGCGCCGTCATGGCAGCGCCTTGCTTCTCTTTGCAGCTGGTGAGGACGAACGCGGCGACGAGCGTGCAGGCAAGAACGAGGCGATTCATAGCTCTCTCCAGGACAAGGCCGGCGTGGCGCCGGCGAGGGGGACCAGCGTCCACGGCACGAGCGCTGTCAGCAGCGCCTGCACCGACAGCGTGCTGCTCGCGGCGAGCCCGGCCATGC
Organism: Bradyrhizobium sp. SZCCHNR1002; assembly: GCF_032381435.1. Taxonomy (NCBI): domain Bacteria; kingdom Pseudomonadati; phylum Pseudomonadota; class Alphaproteobacteria; order Hyphomicrobiales; family Nitrobacteraceae; genus Bradyrhizobium; species Bradyrhizobium sp. SZCCHNR1002. The sequence continues at coordinate 158,797 of NZ_JAUHIS010000010.1, read as the reverse complement.
CGGAGAACAGGCTGACATTGGCGAAGCCCGTGAGGTTGAACAGCCGGTAAGCATCGGCGGGGGTGAGCAGCAGCAGCGCGCCGAGCACGCCGCCGGAGATGTTGCGGCCTTGGTCGAGCACCAGAAGGCAGATCAGCGCCATGTCGTAGATCAGGACGAGCATCAGCCGCAGCCCGATGCTCGGCCCGGCGGCCGTGCCGCGGTCGCGGACGACGGCGCTGACGAGATAGCCGATCGCGACGAACGCCGCCCCGAGCAGAACCGAGGAGCCGATCATGGCGGCGCAGGCGATCTCACGTCTGGCATGGTTGCGCTCGCTCGGCTGAGCAGAGAAGGCCGGCCGTCGATCAGGCGGCGTCTGCGCCTCGCGTCGACGGCACATCGGCGACAAACCGCCCGAAGCGTAGCGCGAGCGTCGGCAGTACCAGCAGGTTCAGCGCCATCGAAGTCAGCAATCCGCCGAGGATGACGATGGCCATCGGGCCCTCGATCTCGCGGCCCGGCTCACCGGCGCCGAGCGCGAGCGGCAGCAGGCCGAGGCCGGTCACCAGCGAGGTCATCAGGATCGGCACCAGGCGATCGGCGGCGCCGGCGATCGCCGTCTCCAGCCCCCAGCTTCGTCCTTCCTTGATGACCAGATGCTCGTAATGCGAGATCATCAGGATCGAGTTGCGCAGCGCGATTCCGAACAGCGTGACGAAGCCGACCATCGATCCCAAGGACAGTACGCTTCCGGTCAATGCGACGGCGATGATGCCGCCGACGAAGGCGAAGGGCAGGTTGACCAGCACCAGCAGCAGGTTGCGCCAATGGCCGGTGACGAGGGACAGCAGCAGCACGATGCCGATCGTCGCCAGCAGCGAATTCACCAGGAGGTCGCGCCGCGACTTGGCCTGCGCTTCGGCCGCGCCGGTGAACTCGACATGCGCGCCCGGCGGCAGCTTGACCTCCTTGGCGATCTTTCTCTTGGCCGCGGCAACGAAGGACTCCAGATCGCGCCCGGCGACGTTGGCCGTGACCGTCTGCACGCGCTGCCCGTTGCGGTGAAGCACGACGTAGCGCCCGGCCGTGCCGTAGACGTCGGCCACCTGCTTCAGCAGGATGTAGGCGCCGCTCGCCGTCCGGATCGGCATGTTGCCGATCTCGGTCGGGCGGGCGCTGGCGTCGGGATCGAGCTTGACGATGACGTTGAAGACGACATTGCCCTCATAGGCCTGGCCCACGACGTCACCCTGATAGGCGGTGCGGATCAGTTCGAGCACTTCCACCGCATCGAGGCCCCAGGACTGCAGGTCGGTCGGGCGCAGGGTCACGTTGACCTGGGGCATCCCCGGCGGCGACTGCTGCTGGATGTCGATCGCGCCCCAGACCTCGCCAAGCTCGCGCGCGATGTCGCTCGCCGCGCGCTCGAGATCATCGAGATCGGGACCGAACACGTTGACGACGACGGCGGCGTTGAAGCCGGACAGCGTCTCCTCGATGCGCTCCGTCAGATAGGTCTTGATCGACAGATTGATGCCGGCAAAGTTGGCGAGCGCTGTGCGAATGTGCTGCTCGGCGCGCTCCTGCTCGCTGCCGGACAGGCCGGGCTTCAGATCGACCTCGATCTCGCTGGAATGCGTGCCCGCGGTATCGACGCCTGCCTCGGCGCGACCGGCATGCTGGGCCACGCTGCGCACCTCGGGTACGTCGCGCAAGGCGTCTGCGATCAGCGTGCCGAGGCGCAGCGATTCATTGAGCGAAGTCCCGGGAAGCGTCGAGACATGAAGGATCAGGTGCCCCTCCCGCAGGTCCGGCAGGAAGGTGCCGCCGAAGAACGGCATCAGGCCGGCGCCTGCAGCTGTGATGAGCACGGCGACCGTTATGACCAGCTTTGGAAAGCGGCTGAGCCGACGTAGCAGGCGCTCGTAGTGGCGGCGCGACCAGCGTACCAGGGGCGGCTCGCCGGCCTCGCCGCGCCGCTTGCTGCCGGTCAGCAGCAGCATCGACAGCGCCGGCGTGACGGTCAACGCCACCACGAGCGAGGCCAGCACCGCCAGGATGTAGGCCGTGCCGAGAGGACCGAACAGCCGGCCGGCGATTCCGGGCAGCGCGAGAATCGGCACGAACACCAGCAGCACCGCGAAGGTCGCGTAGGCGACGGCGCTGCGCACCTCCATCATGGCATCATAGACGACGCGCGCCTCGTTGCGGGGGGCAGCCAGGCTCCCGTTCTCGCGTAGTCGGCGCGCGACATTCTCGACGCCGATCACGGCGTCGTCGACCACCTCGCCGATCGCGATCGCGAGGCCGCCGAGGGTCATCGTATCCAGGCTTTGCCCCATCCAGTTCAGCGCCAGCACGGCCGAGAACAGCGACAGCGGGATGGCCGTGCAACTGATCACCGAGGTTCGCCAGTCGTAGAGGAACAGGAACAGCACGACGATGACGAGGGCGCCGCCGACCAGGAGCGCCAACAGCACGTTCTGGATCGCGGAGTCGATGAAGGTCGCGGGACGGAACAGGTCGGCATGCAGCCTGATCTTCTCGCTCTCCAGCGCCGGCCGCAGCTCCTGCAGGGCGGCCTCGACGCGCGCCGCGACGTTGCGCGTGTTGGCGCCGTATTGCTGACTGATCATCATCATGATGCCGGGCTGGCCGTTGATCAGCGCGCCGCCGATCGGCGGTTCGGGTGCGTTCACGATCGTGGCGACGTCCCCGAGCACGACGCTCGCGCCGCCCTGGTGCAGCAGCACGGTGCGGGCCAACTGCTCGGGCGTGAGCGATTGCCCCTGCGTCTGCAGGATCACGCGCTGATTGGCGGTATCGACGAAGCCTGCGCCGCGGACGCCTGTCGCCTTGCGCGCCGCCGCCACGACGTCGTTCATGCCGACGCCGAAGCGGACCAGATCGTCGGAGCGCACCTGCACCTGGAGTGACCGGATATCCCGTCCGTAGGTCGTCACCTGCGCGACGCCCGTGACGGCAAGCAGGCGCCTCGCCACCGTCCAGTCGGCGACGGTGCGCAAATCCATCAGCGAGCGCTGCTCGGAGGTGAGGCCGATCGCCAGCACCGTGCCTGCCGCGGGCACCAGCGGGGTCATCGCGGGGGCTCGCACGCCCTGCGGCAATCCGCTGCTGATGACGGCGAGCCGCTCTGTCACCAGCTGCCGCGCCCGGTAGACGTCCGTGCCCGGCTGGAAGATGACGGAAACGACGGACAGGCCCTGGATCGACGATGAGCGCATGCTTTCGACGCCGGCGAGACCGTTGATCGAGGTTTCGATCGGCTGGGTGACCAGCACCTCGACCTGTTCCGGACTCAGGCCGGGCGCCTCGGTCTGGATCGACACCTGCGGCGGCGCGAATTCCGGAAAGACGGCATATTTGGCGCTGCCGAGCGCAAAGACGCCATGGCCGAGGATGGTGCAGGCAAGCGCCAGCATCATGCCGCGAAAGCGGATGGCGAACGAGATCAGCGCGGCCTGCGGCCCGGTCGCTGGCAAGCGAACGCCGTCAATCATCGTCGCCGCCGCCGCGCAGCTCGCTCTTGGCTTCCTCGGACAACAAGACCTGTGCGCCGCGGAGCACGATCTCGGAGCCCGGAGGAATGTCCTGCACGACGTAGTCGTCATCGGAGACCGGCTGGTCGGTGCGGATCGGATGCCGCTTGAAGGTCTCGGGGCCGGCGCGCAGATAGACCCATGCGCGGCCCTGCCACTGCACGATCGCGGTGTCCTCGACGAACACGCCGGCGTAGGACTTGCCTGAGGGGACGTATGCCGTCGTGTTCATGCCCGGCAGCAGCCCGCTGTCCCCGGCTGCGACGAAGTAGTAGCTCAGGCCCTGGATGCGCGGGTCGGTGCGCGGGGCCGGCGACAGATAGCGCAGATCGATGTTGGCCGTGCGGGTCGGCGCCTGCGCGAGCGCTGCGCGCGGCGGGCCGCCCAAGGTCACACCCGGCGGCAGCGTGACCTGCACCAGCAGTTGCTCGCGTTCGATCAGCTGCACGACCTGCGGCGAGCGCTCGATGATCCCCTTCCCGATCACCGCGCCCCATTCCTGCCGCGCGGTCGCCATCAGCGTCTTCACCTGCGAGTCGGCGGCGGCAAGCGCGGCCTGCTCGGTGCGGAACGTGCCCTCGGCGGCTTCGGCATCCTTCTTCGGCATCGCCGCCGATTGCACGAGATCGCGGGCACGCTCGAAGGCCAGCTTTGCCACGTCCAGCTTGGCCTGTGCCGTCTGCAACTGGGCCTGGGCGTTGGCGTAGCTGTTGGTGAGCTCGGTCAGCCTGGCGACGTCCAGAACCGTGCCATAGGCGCGAAACTGCTCGGGGTGGGATTCCGCCGAGAGCACAGCCGTTTGCAGTCCGACCTGTTTTTGTTGCGTTGCGGAAAGCTTGATGGTGGCCGGCTCACGGCCCGCGGTTTCGGCCCACAGCGGCACGCTCCAGGCCCAACTGATCAGCGTGAACAGGATCGCACCGCATGCGGCGACAGCTCTCATCGGATGCCAAACCATGCCGTGCCGGCCCATCGATCGGGGATCGTCTGGACGACGTTATTGTCGTTGCAACAACAGCTACTTCAGCTTTTGAGGTGTTTCAAGCAGCGCCGTCCGCGGGCAACGTGCCCGACTGTACTGCCCGCGCGGCGAGGACGTGGTGGGGCGATCCTTTGCAGTCCGGCCGCATGCGCGGCACGTTCAGGGCAAGACATGGGCCGGAGCCTTGCCGCGGCGTGGAGATCGGGTGTCGAACGGGCGTCCGCATATTTCTTCTTGAGCGTTAGAAGTATTCTTAGACATGTTCTACCGTATTCGCGCGCGAGCGACGCCGGGCGCGTGCCCCGCCTCGGCGGCTCGAGGAAAAGCCGAGGACTAGCCGTCCCTTACGTGCGCTTTTGATCATCGACTAATCCGGGACTTTTTCCCGATTCCCCTACGAGACTGAGAACCGTCACATTCATCTACCTGTCGGGTCATTGATGTGACCTACCTTCGCCATACGCCTCCGCAACGAGTCGGGTGTTCCATCGACGTTGCAGCGAGGAAAGCTTGTCCAGACTGATCCCACTCTCCGATCGCCCGGCGCGCCGTGATCACGGCCAGGGCCATCCTTGTCGGTCAGCCTCGCGCCGAGCCGGAGCCGGCGTTGCGGCCCAGCTGAGAGGGGGATCTGCACGATGAGCCATCCAGTGCACGTACGACCGAATGAGGCGAAGGCGCTCGACCGCACCGCGTCGATCGGATCCGATCATGGCATGAGGCTGCTCGGCGCTCTCGGGGCGTCCGCAGCGGAGAGCGAGGCGCCGCCGGTTGCCTGGGAGACGCAGCCCGGCGAGGAGCTCGGCACGGGAGCGTCCACCGAGCCGCTGCAGGACGTCCTCGGCAGCCTGACCGAAATCATTCGCTCCAGCGGATCTGCTGCCGACCGGCAGCCGGATCATCCGTTCGCCGATGATCATGGCCTGGCGCTCGACCAGGAGGAGCTGCTGGGACTGCCGGGAGTCGTGCTGAACACGTTCGACGTCGACGGTCCGGTGTGGCTCGCCGTCGAGGCGCTTGCTGCGACCGAGCCGCCAGCCGTCGATGCCGATCTCGACGCCTGGGTCGAGCTGTCGTCCGATCCGGACCGGCGTCCAGCGCCGCGCGAGAGCATTCAGATCACGGTCGACGAGATCGAGAAGAATCGCCTCACCTTTGCGCGCCATGCGCGACCCGAGGATTTCTCGCCAGCCAACACGCTCGGTGCGTGGACCGGACGGCTGCGCCTGGAGCTGCGTCCGGACCTCGTCCAGCGGATCGAGCGCTACGTCAACGGCGCCTGGACCGCATGGGCCGACACCGAGCGCAGCCGGCGTCGCACCATGGCGATCCATCAGCGGCTGCGCGACATGGCCGCAAGGTCCGGTGCCGATCGGGCCATGGAGATCACGTGGGGCATCGCGCTGTCGTCGTGGCGGCACGGCGGGCGCGAATTCGAGGCTCCGCTGCTCGGGCGCCCGGTCGAGATCGAGATCATCGAACGTCCCGATCCCGAGGTCAGGGTGCGGCCGCGGTTCGCCGGCGCAACCGTCAATCTCAAGGCCCTCGACGCCGTCGCTCCCAATGCCGCGCTTGCCTTGCGCGACAAATCCGACGGCCTGATCGATGCGCTGGAGGAGCGCGGCGAGCTGTCGCCGTTCCTGCCGATCAGCCTCGACCAGATCCTGGACGCCGCAGGTGTGCACCTCGGCCATCGGCCGTCGCGGACTCCCGAAGGCGCGGAGGCCACCGAAGCGGCGATCTCGAGCGGACGCTGGGTGATCTCGGTGCGGCGGCGGCCGGAAAGCCTCGCGCTCCGCGACATCGAATGCCTCAAGACCGCCATCGAGCATGCGCCGCAAAGCGAGTGCTGTCTGTCGACTGCCGTGAGCGCGCTGCTGACGCAGCCCGACGGACGCGGGCACGCCGTCGCCCGCCGGCATCTCTCCGGCATCGTCGGGGGGCCGATCGACATTGCGCCTGCGCCGAAGCCCGCGCCGGTCGAGCACGGCGATCTGTTCTTTCCGTTGCCGGCTGCCGAGGAGGATGCCGAGGTCGTGCGCGAGCTCACCCGGCTCGACGGCGTGGTGGTTCAGTCGGGCGCACGCGAGGATCGGATCGCGGCGGTCGTCAACGTGGTGTGTCACCATCTCGCGCTCGGTGCGCGCGTCCTCGTCGTGTCGAGGGACGAGACGGCGCTCTCGCTGCTGCACCAGCGCCTGCCGTCCGGCATTCGCGAGCTGACCGTCAGCTCGACCGGCTCCGACAAGGATGTGCTGAGAAAAGCCGAAGCGTTGGCCGGCCGGCTGCAGTCGATCGTCGACACCACCAACCTGCGCGATCACGTCGGTCAGATCGGCCGGCTGGAGCGTGACATCATTTCGAAGCGGACGCAGATCGCCTCGCTCGACGATGAGATCGCCGACATCGTCAGGCGCAATCTGCGGCTCGCCGGCGGCTTGCCCGAGCTGCCATTCGAGCTGTTCGAGGGGCTGATCAGCGAGCACAATCTGCATCGCTGGTTCACCGATCGTCCGAAGCGGCTGCTCGCCGGCTCCGACCCGCTGGTCGTGGCGGTCGACAAGGCGCGCGAGGCGCGGCTGCGGCTCGGAAAGCGTCTCGAGCACATCGACGACGACTTGCCGGAGGCGTCGGCGCTGCCGGATGCGGCAACGATCCTGCGGCTGCATGAGGAGCTGCGACAGCAGGCCGGCCCGGCTTCAGATGACGGCCGCGACGAGGATCTGGCGCTCGACGCGATCGCGACCTTCGGGCTCGATGCCACCAACCGTCTCGCATCCGACCTCGACGCGCTGGTGGCCGGTCATCGCGCCATCGCGGACGAACCCTGGCTGGCACGGCTGTCGCCGCTCGGGACCGCAAGAACCGACGGTTCTGCCGGCCTCGACAAGGTCGTGGGCTGGGCGCGGGACGCTTCCTTCCAGCTGTCGCGGAGCACCGAATTTGCCAGGCGGCAGGTGCAGGCGCCGGTCGAGGCGTTCACGAGGCGCGACGCGATCCGCGTCGTCGAGCGGCTCGCGGCCGGCGACAAGCCGTTCGCGCGGTTCTCGCCGTCGCGGCGCGGTCTGAAGGCTGCGGTCGATGCGATCACGCTGGACGGGGTTGCCCCGTCGACGCTGGCCGACTGGCAGTATGTCGGGCGTTTCTTGCTGTGGCGCCATGAGCTGCATGGGCTCCGCTCGCGATGGACGTCGATTGCGACGAAGATCGACGCGCCGGCGATCCAGCTCGAATCCGCGCGGGCGTTCGACGATATCGAGCGCATCGTCAAGGGCATCGAGGCGGCGATCGTGACTGCGGCGCTCGCGGTCCGCAACGTCATGGATGCCTGCCGCAGGCTGTCGATGCAGGACAGCGAGGTCAATGCGATGCTGGCCGACGTGCAGCGGCCGACCGCGTTCGGCGCGGCGATTCGGAGCATCATGAAGCGGGTCTCCGGGCCGCTCGTCGAGCTTGCCCATCTCGGAGAGTTGTTTGCCGGCGCGGGCGGGCTCGCTGCCGTCGTGCAGGCGGATGTGCTCTCGCGGGTCGGCGACGCCGAGGCGGACGCTCGTGAGCTCGAAGCCGGCTGGACCGCCATTCTGGCTTCGATCGACGAGATCCGCGCCGCGCGCGCGGACTACGAGCTGATCAGGACGGCGTGCCGCCTGGCGACCGCCGCGGGCGCACCGAAGCTGGCAGATCGGCTGCGGGCAGTGCCGACGGCAAATGCCGACGAGGATGCAAAGCTCCCGGAATGGGTGACGGCCTGGAATTGGGCCGTGCTGATGCGGATCGAAAGTCCCGAGGAGCGGCAGCTGCTGCACGATCTCGCCGCGCAGCGCCTGCGCCTGGAAAAGCGCTCACTTGCCCTGTTTGAAGTGGTGATCGGCGCCCGCATGTCGCTCGGCATCGCGCAGAACGCCAGCGGCGCGGTCAGGCAGTCGCTGAAGCGGTTCAGGGACACGATGCAGAAGATGGCCTCGGCGTGCTCCGGCCCGACTGCGCGGCGCCTCCGCTTCGCTGCGCGCAAGTCTCTGGACGGCTGGCTCGAGGAGATTCCCTGCCATGTGATGCCTGCGTGGCGCGTCGCCGAGCTGCTTCCGGCGCGGATCGGCACCTTCGATCTGCTCGTCGTCGACCATGCGTCGCGCTCCGATCTGCGCGAGCTGACGGCCATGCTGCGCGCCCGCAAGGTTCTGGTCAGCGACGAACGCCGTGACGCGGTGCAGGCCGAAGCCGGCCGCAGCGATCGTCTCATCGGTCGCGGGTCGAACTCCCGGCGCGGCATTCCCTCCGCGCTGCGCCGGCTGCTGTTGCCCGATGCCTCGCTGCGCGACCTCGCCGAGATTCTGTTCCCGGATCGCATCATCGAGCTCCGCGCGCGTCCTGCCGCCGTCGATGCGGCCACGGTCGCGGCTCCGCTGCGGCCGGACACAGCTAGGCCGGTCGAAGCGCGGGCCCCCGAGCCGCCGCGGACGGCTCGCGGGCCCGCTCCGGTACCGAAGCGGCAGGCGCCGCCGCGGCCGCTGAGCGCGACGCATACGCTGGAGGAGGAGATTGCCACCGTCGCCAAATATCTGTCGATGGCTCGCCGCTCCGGGGCCGATGACGCCATGAGCGCGGCCACCGCAGGCGATCGTCCGGCGCTGCAACGATCGGTCGCCCGCACGGCTCCGCCGACATCCGGGCCCGCGTCCGCGATCAACGTCGCGACCAAGTCGTCGCCGGTCTCCTCGCCGGAGATCCGGGTGCTGCGGCGGCGGCCGCCGCGTACGGCAGCTCCCGAACCCGTCGCTCCGCCTGCACCGCCGGTTCCGCCCGAGCTGCCGCCTGCTGTCGCAACTCTCGATCAGGCCGTTCCCCGCGTCAGCCCCGTCGTCGAAGTGCCGACGGTGGTCGTCGACAAACCGGAGCAGACGCCGCAACGTGATGTCGAACAGAAGGTGGTGGCAGCAGTGATCGAGGTGCCGCCCGCGAGCGCAGAGCCGGCCAAGCCGGCCGTTGTCGCTGCACCGCCGGCGCCTCCGGCCGTAGTGGCGGAGGAGATCAAGATCCATCCGTCACTGGTCGAGATGGCCTTCAAATCTGCAGAAGCCAGTGCGTTGCCGCGCCGGCGCCTGCCGAGCCGTCGCGTGATGGCCGTTGCCGCGGCCGGACTGCTCGCCATCGTCGGTGCGGCCGTGTCCTGGGAGCGCGCCTCCGAATGGGCTCAGGTCTCGCTGAGCGGCGCGACCGCGGCGTCGGCTCTGCCGAACGAGCAGGGCCCCCGCAAGGTCAACGCCGAGCGGATCATGCCGGACGGCCAGCCGGTGGTCGCCGCTGCCGCCGAGGAGCATGCCACGGTCGGCATGAGCGTGCCGGTCAGCACGCCGGCCAAGGCGTATCTCTACCATGAGGATCCGCAGGATCCGAAGGGCAAGCGCTTTGCCGGTAAGGTCATCTGGTCGATCGAGCAGAGCAAGGGACCGCGGCTCGATGCATCGCCTTCGATCAAGGGCGAGATCGATATCGAGAACGGTACGAAGGTCACGGTCTCGCTGCGGCGGAATGCCGAGCTGGAGCTGCCGGCGAGCCATGTCATGGAGCTGAGATTCGATTGGGCCGATCAGGCCGTGACCGGTCTGACCAGCATGAGAGGCATCGGGCTGAAGGGCGAGGAGGCCGAGCGCGGCACGGCGCTGGTCACCCAGACCGCGAAGGTGACGCCGAAATACTTCATGGTCGCATTGTCCGCCAACGACGTGGATGCGAAGCGCAACCTCATGCTGCTGAAGGGCAAGGAGTGGTTCGACATCCCGATCGTCTATGAGGGCGGCAACCGGGCGCTGCTGTCGATCGAGAAGGGCACCGAGGGCGACCGGGTCTTCAAGGACGCCTTCGCCAGCTGGGGTCAGTAGTCGGCAGAGGGCTTGGCAGCGTCAGCAGACGAGGACGGCATGAGCGAAGGTTCAGCGTTGCAATGGCTGCGGGCGCCCAGGCTCGCCGAGGATACCGTGCCCGAGGGGACGCGTGCGGTCGCCTGCCGGCGCTGCGGACGCACGGTGGAAGTCTCGCTCAGTCCGATGCGTCCGCCGAGCTTCGTCCGCGTCGAGGACCAGGTCGAGTGCCCCGAAGTGCAGGAGCGCTGGACGGGCAAGAGCGAAGGCGGGCTGCTGCTGATGATGTGCGGCGCGCTCGAGCAGTCGCTCGAGCCCGATTGGGAGACGGGAGATGCGGATGCCGCGGCCGGGCATGAGCCGCACTCGATCGTGCCTCCGGCGCGTCCGCGCGCGCCCGAGCCAGCGGCCGTGTTTTCGGACAGGTGGGACGATGATCGTCACGACGATGATCATGAGAACACCGAACCGAAGGGGTGGCTGCGCACGCTGCTTGCCAGATCCGAGGGACTTCGGAAGGGGCTGCTCCGCGCCACCATCGGCGTCCTGATCCTGGGAATCGTCTTTCTCATCGGCGTGCTGCTGCCGCTGCGCGAGATCAAGCAGCTGATCCACTCGCCGCCGGCCATGACCGGATCCTCCGGACCGCAGCGCGAGGCGCTCTCCGCCGCACCGCCGCAGTCACCGCGCCGCATTCTGCTGGAGACGACGTCCGCGCCTTCGGAAGCTCAGCTCGGCATGCGCTCGCCGCCAAGCTCCTTCGTCCTGCCGCGTCAGGCCACGGCCACGGAGAGTGCGCCGCCATCGTCCGCCGAAACCGCGGCTGCGGCGGCAGCCGAACCCGAGCCGAAGTTGCGCGTGCCTGATCTGGTCGCGGTCGCCGGGGGCAGCTTCGCAATGGGCGGCGACGACGATTCCGAGCAGCCTTCGCATCAGGTCAGCATCCGGCCGTTTGCGCTCGGCAAGCATCCCGTGACGGTCGGCGAGTGGAAAAGTTGCGTGGCGGCGGCCAGCTGCCCCGACATCGCCTCGGGGCCCGACGACCGTCCGGTCACCAATGTGAGCTATGACGACACCCAGGCCTATCTCGCCTGGCTGTCCAGGGCGACGGGCAAGACATTCCGCCTGCCGACCGAAGCCGAATGGGAATATGCCGCGCGCGCCGGCCAGCGCACCCGATATTGGTGGGGCGACCGTCTGCGTCCGGGCATGGCGAATTGCAGAGGCTGCAACGGCAGCAGCGATGCGGAGCAGGACCAGCCGCCGAAGATCGGCAGCGCGCCGGCCAATCCGTTCGGCCTGTTCGACATGGGCGGCGGCGTCGGCCAATGGGTCGCCGACAATTGGCACAAGAACTACAAGGGTGCCCCTTCCGACGGATCGGCCTGGCTCGAGGAGGGCAGCTACGCCCGCGTGATCCGCTCCGGGTCGTGGAAGAACGGTCCGGCCGATGCGCGGGCAGGAAGCCGCGATCGCTATGACGGCCGCATCAGGCATCCGACTCTGGGCTTCCGCGTCGCGTCGTCATCATAGGGGATCTGAATGTTGCGGACCATGTCTCGACGATCTCGTCTCATCCTGATCGTGTCGCTCGCGCTTGCACCGACGCTGCTGTCGGCCAAGGGCACCAAGGCGCCGAAGGATGCCCGCGTCTACTTCATCTCGCCGGCGGACGGCGAGACCGTCGGCGGAGCGTTCGTCGTCCGCTTCGGGTTGCGCAACATGGGCGTCACCCATGCGGGCGATGATTTCGCCGGCAGCGGCCATCATCATCTTCTGGTCGACGTCGACGAGACGATGCAGGCCGGCGAGACGATTCCGCGCGACAAGAAGCACATTCACTACGCCGCCGGCGAGACCGAGGCGCGGATCGAATTGTCTCCGGGCAAGCATACGCTGCAGCTGGTGATGGGCGATACCAAGCATCTGAATTTCGATCCTCCCGTCGTCTCCGAGAAGATCATGATCACCGTAGGCAAGCCGAACGGCTCGGAAGAGCAGGCGCGCGCGACCAGGCCCGTCAACGAGCGGCGCAGGATCCTGGAGCGGGCCGCAGCTCCCGAGCCGCTGCAGCTGCAGCCAGCGGTGACGCCGGAGATGACGAAGTCGCCGGAGAGCTCGGACTTCATCAGCCGGGTGTTCTCCGGATCGCGCTGACGGCGCTCTCCGCGCAGAGCTCATCGTGTGTGCCGCGCGCCGCCGTGAGGCGGCGAAGCGGGCGCCGGTCGCGCGTCTCTCATTCTCATGCACCATTGTAGCGGCGCGCGCCGGCCGATAGCGTCGAAGCAATTCCGCGGCATTCAGCGGCATCGATTGCAGCCGAGATCAGGCCGTCTGCGACATTCGGGGGAGAGACGCCGTCCGCACGAATGTGCGTCTGGCGGCGCGCGGTCGCGTGCGCCCGGCCGTCAGCGTCGTCGATCGCGTCGTCAACATCGATCCGATGCGCCATGGACGACCGGCGCCGAAATTTTTTTGTGAGGCCTAAGGTCGCAGCCTGCGGCTCGCCGCTCCTTTGTCGCCTCATCCTCGTCACAGCCCCAATCGGGCAGGAGTGTGATTCCGAACGCGCCGGCCGCGACGCCTCCAGCGTGAGTGGAACATGATCGTGGCGTCGCGGGGCTGATAGGTGCTTGCGAATCAATATCAGTTGCAATGTCCGGGAGCCGCACACGTTCTATACCGTCAGAAAAGATCCGCGATCCACCGACATCGTTCGATCTCAACTTGAACGCAGCTAAGTCCGCGCGCCAGCCACAATGCGGCTGCATGCGGAACGAGTTGCGGCGCGCGTGCGCAATGAGGTCCGGCGGCGGCCGCCGACGACGTCCAAGTTTCGTTGAAATCTCCCTCCCTTTGTAGGGCGCGCATCGAGCGCTGGAGGCGCCCGGTGGCGCAGTCTTGGAGGAGGATTTAGATAATGAAGGTCATCAAGATAATGGTCGTTGCACTCGCGGCGGGTCTCGCGTCCGGCTCTGCTGCACTCGCCGACGGCTACAAGGATTGCACCAAGCTCGACAAGGCGTCGTGGAAGACGGTGGCCGAAGCCGAGGCCAAGGCGAAGGCCGCCGGCTACGAGGTCCGCCAGACCAAGATCGAGGGCACCTGCTACGAGGTCTACGGCGTCAAGGGCGGCAAGCTGTTCGAGCTGTTCTACAGCCCCGAGAACCTCGCGCTGAAGCATACGGTCGCGAAGTGATCTGACGATCATGCGTGACGCAGGACAGGCACACCGCAGCGTCATGTCCGAGACGCCGGCGCTCCCACGTTCGGACACCGTCGCCGTCTGGGACTTTCCGCTACGCGTCTGGCACTGGGCCCTCGCCGGCTTCGTGCTCGTCGCCTGCGTCACGCCCAACACGTTCGATCGGCTGCATCGGGTGGCGGGCTACGCCGTCATCGGCCTGCTCGCTTTCAGGCTGATCTGGGGGCTGATCGGCAGCCGCCACTCGCTGTTCGCACGGATCAGTCTCAAGCTGCGGGCCGCGCCGCAATACATCCTCGGCATGCTGCGCGGCGAGACGGGACGATATCTCGGGTTGAATCCGGCAGGGGCTGCGATGCTCGTCGTGATGCTTGCTCTCCTGATCGTCTCGACGATCAGCGGCGTCATGCAGGTCTCGGTGCGGTTCTTCGGCGTCGGATGGATCGAGCAGGCGCATGCGCTGTCGTCCAATGCCATCATCGCCCTGATCGCGGTGCACGTGATTGGGACGCTGTGGATGAGCGTGCTGCAGCGGGAGAACCTGGCACGCGCGATGCTGACCGGGCGCAAGCGGGTGCCTGGAATCGTCCGCACGGCACCCGCCGCAGCGCGCGCAGTCGTCAGTGCGAGAACGAGGTCCCAGCCCGAGCCGGCGGCCGGCGACGAGAACATCTCGGTCGTGCCGGATCTGCCGCCGCTGCGTCCGAGCTCGCCGGTCGCCGCAGCCAAGCCGGCCGGTCCGGCGCGGATGCCGCGGTCTTTGAGCATCCACGACAAGCGACTCGGAGTGGGCAGGTAAGGCTGAGCGCATCGCTCGTGTGGGCTCATGGTTGCGGGAGTGGAGCCGCGAGCCGCTTCGATCGGCCTCCGCACCAAGATGGGATCATCACGTCCGCAACGATCAGCGGTGCGGAGTACGGACGCTCGCCGGGCTGAGCGCGGCAACGCGCGCGAGTACAGATGCGCGGCGTGGATTGCTGCCGTCAGCCGTGGGTGATCAAGTGTGTGGTCAAGTTGTTGCCCCGAACCCGCCGCGTTCGGCGTCTCGTTGGTGCTGTCGCAAGGTCACGCACGCAAGCCGTGATCTGTTGCCGTGTTTCATATCAGCACAGCTGCAACGCGAACGCATCCGTCCGCAGCGATGACACCGATTCGCTGGGAAAATTCCGCTCATTTCCGTGTTTTTCGATGGTCGCAACGTGTGCTGCGCGATGGCGCGCGATCTCTTCACCACGCATCGTGGAGATGAGACTAACAAATACGCGCGCTTTGTCGCACACAGCGAGTTTGCCAAATTTCGACACGGCAAATTGCCGCATTCGGAACTTTAAAGTCGTTCTACGAGGTGTCGGAGACCCGTCGAGAACGACGGGTGGGGAAAGCATCCGGCGCGCGGGTGAATTCGGGACAAGGACATACATCATGAAGCTGTTTGGGAATGTACAGGCTGCAGGAGCCGTCGCGCTGTCGATGATGGCGTTCGCGCTCCCGGCCAGTGCGGCCGAGACCACGATCGAGATCTCGGTGAAGGACAACAAGTTTCAACCGGCCGAACTGAAGGCGCCGGCCGACACGCCGATCGTGTTCAAGGTCAAGAACCTGGATGGCGCGCCGGTCGAGTTCGAGAGCGAGCCCCTGCAGTTCGAAACGGTGATCAAGCCGAACATGGAGGGTGTGGTGAAGATCAAGGCGCAGAAGCCGGGTCGCTACGAATTCTTCGACGACTTCCACCAGGGCAACAAGGGCATCCTGGTCGTCGAATAGCCGAGCTGCCGCCGGATGCCCGTCGTGTCTCGACCGACCCTGACGCGACAGCTTCCGGCGCGCTTGTTCTGCGTTGCCTGGCGTCAGACGGCGTGCGCATCGGGCGTGCGGAATTCAACCGAAGGCGGTTTGCGCGTGCAGGCCGCGGTCCTCTCGACGTTGGCCGGTGGTGATCCGTCGCGGGGGACAGAGCCTGACGGGAGACTTGCCTTTTTGGAACGGGCAGCACGAGAGACGATCGAGCCCAGACGCCGCCACGGAAACGGCCTCGTGCCGCGTCCGGACGGCGCGGTTGCGATCACCGCGCTGCTCGTGCTGCTGATCGACGCTGCTCCCAGCTATGGTCAGACCGCAATTCAGGGCACCCAGGCCAGGGCCTATGCGGATCCGGGAGCGTTCGACGGCGGTCCCGTCGTCGTGGTGCCCAATCGCAAGCGGCAGCCCGCCAGGCCTGCGAACGGCAATGGTCCCCTGGTCATTCCGCAAATGATCGTCGCTCCCGGCGGCAGCGAGCCGGAGCCGAAGGCTGCGGCCACGCAGCCGGAGGAGCGTCCGCAGGCGCGGCCGAAATCGCCGATCGATCCTGGCGCCGGCGCGCTTCCCCAGGCTGCCCGTCGCGAGCCCGCGCCACGCCTGGCTCCTGTCCGCAACGGCTTCTTCGGTGCGCCGTCTGCCGGTCTCCTCGTCGGTGGCTGTCTGTCCACGCCCGGCCGGTTGTCGACGACGAACGTTCCTAATCGCTGTCTCGACGCGCTCGCCTTCGCCGTCAGCCCGCCGCCTGCGACCCGCGGCGTGCTGCCGCGCAATCTGCCGCCGATTCCGCGGCAGGATGCGCAGCCGATTCCGCCCGTTCTCGCCGACAAGCCGAAGATGCGGCTGCCGCCGGTCAACCGGGGACAGAAGCCGCAGGAGCCGCAGCCTCAGGCGCCGCCGATGATGGAGGAGGACCCTTTCGAGCCCAAGGGCATTACCGTGGGAAACTTCATCCTGAAGCCTGCGTTCGAAATGTCCTCAGGCTTCGACACCAATCCCGGACGTGTGCCGCAAGGCAAGGGATCGGCGTTCGTCAGCGTTGCGCCGGTTCTCCTCGTGCGCTCTCAGTTCGAGCGGCATCTGCTCAACGCCGATGTGCGCGTCGGCTACATCGACTATGCCAAGCTCCGGCAGCTCTCGAGGCCGACCGTCGACGCCAAGGTGAATGGGCGCTACGACATCACCGATACGTTTGCGCTCAATGGCGAAGGCCACGTTGCCGTCGATGCTGACGATCCCGGCACGCCGCGCTTCGCCGGCCGGTTCGCCAGAATTCCGCTGGCCTCGACCGTCGGCGGCTCGGCCGGCGTCACCAAGCGGTTCGAGGAGGTCGAGGTCTCGACCAAGGCGGCCATCGACCGCGTGGCGTTTCAGAATGCGCCGCTCATCGACGGCCAGATCGTCAGCAACGCGGACCGCAACTTCGTCCAATACGGCTCTCAGAGCCGCATCACCTACAACCTGACGCCGGAGATCCGGCCTTTCGTCGACGTCGCCGTCGATCGCCGCGTTCACGACATCGCCGTCGATGCCGAAGGCTTCCGGCGTGACTCGACCGGCACGGCCGTCGAGGCAGGCGTGACCTTCAACTACGCCGACAAGCTGACGGGTGACGTCGCCGTCGGCTATCTCACCCGCCGCTACCAGGATCCGATGCTGAAGCCGGTCAACGGCTTCATTGCCGATGCCAATCTCACCTGGCAGTTCGCCAAGGAGACGGCAGTCCAGTTCGGCGCCAAGTCACAGGTCGTCGAGATCACCGAGCCCGGCATCTCCGGCGTGCTCAAGCGTGACGTCACTGTCGGTGTCGAGCACCAGTTCGAGCCGTGGCTCGTCGGTACCTTCCTTGCAGGCTATGGCCAGGATGCCTTCACGGGAACGACGCGGGTCGACAATCGCTATCTCGTCGAGGTCGGCATGCTCTACAAGTTCTCCCGGCTGCTGCAGCTCCGGGCCAGCGTCCGGCATGAAGCGACCCGGTCCAACTTCCGCGAAAACGATCTGTCGGCGACCGTCGTTCAGGTCGGCGCCCGGGTGCAGTACTGAGACCAGCGTCTCATTCCAACCGTCAATCGTGGTGGGCGGCCGAGCTCTCGCGTCTTCAACCCTGTCGTGTTGCGAAAGCGGCGCACCCAGTACTCTGCGACCGAAGATAGCGCACCGAAACGTCACGGCGTACTGTCATCGTCCGCCTATCCGACGATGACAGTGAATTCTTAATGTCCATGTGAACGCGGCATCTTGATAGCGATTGCTGCGCGCGCATCCTGACAGGACAAGGAATCTCTCGCGCCGGTTCATCGCGCGATCGAGGCGCGAGCTCAGGTCAACGCAAAGGGCAGCGCCCGCGGGATCGCGAGCGCTGCCAAGTCGGCAGATTGCGCTAGGTCGCGCGCGACTACTTCTTTTGATTGAAGTTCACGTCGAGGCTGAAGCTGAACTGATCGTCGGTCAGGCCGGAGGGCGGCGCCGGCACCGGGTCGGAGCGACGGATCATCGACAGCGCCGCGTCGTCGAACATCGGGTCTCCGCACGACTGCATCACGGACGCCGACATCACCTTGCCGGCCCGGCTCAGCACCAGGGCGACCTTGACCGTGCCGTTGTGCTTCTTGCCATCCGGATAGCGCTTGTGGAGCTCGAAATAGGCGCTGATCTTGCGGCCCCAATTGTCGGTCAGCCTCTGCTTGTCCTTGCCGAGGCCGACATTGGGCGCCTTGGCCGTCTCGGCGGGCGGCGCGGCTTCGTCCAGGGCCTTGCGCGCAGATTCCTGCTGCGCAGCGGACGCGACCGAGGCCTCTGCCTGCTGAGCCGCCTGCTGCTGCTCCTCCTTCTCGGGCTTCTTCGGCTCGTTCATGGTGACGACCCGATCGGCCTCCTCCTCGGTCTCGGTCGGCTTGTCCTTGACGGCGTCGGCCTCCTGGACCTCGGCGGTCTGCTGCATCTGCTCGGGCGCCGCTTCTGCCGCATCGCTGTCGGGGCCGGGAGGAAGATCGTTGTCCTCCACCTGGGGCGAGGCCATCTCGAGCGCGAACTCGGCGCCGGCGGCGCCGAGGCCGCCTTCGGCATCATTGCCGCTGAGATGAACCACTGCGAGCGCGGCTCCGCCACCGTGCAACATCACCGCCCCGATCGCGGCTGAGATCCACAAGCGGCGGGTCGCTCCTTGATACTTGTGTTCGACCATTCTTCACTTCCGTCGTTTCACTGGTTTCAATGCGCAGCCTGTGTGGCCGCCTGTGAGACGCCTTCGACCGTGACGAGCTTGATCTTCGGATAGCCGCCGGTCCGCAGCAGCTCCATCACGTCCATCAGCTCGCCATAGGCCACGCCCCGGTCGGCACGCAGGAAGACGAACTTGTCCTTGGCGGCCTCGGGAATGTGCTCGAGCGTGCTGACGAGGTTCGCTCGTTTCACCTGCTCCTCGCCGACGAACAGCGTGAGATCCGGCTTGATGCTGACATAGATCGGCTTGTCCGGCTTCTTCTGGGGCGAGGCGGTCGAGGTCGGAAGATCGACCGGCACGTCGACCGTCGAGAGCGGTGCCGCCACCATGAAGATGATCAGCAGCACCAGGATGACATCGATGAACGGTGTGACGTTGATGTCGCTGGACTCACCGAGATCGTCGTCGCCATCGGCTTCCGAGAGGGAGACGGCCATGGGCTTACTCCGCTGCCAGCGCCATCGGAGGCGCTGAGTGGACGTGGATCGGCTCGAAGCTGCGGCCGTGCGGGGTGTGATGGCTCTGGCCGCGATCGAGATCGCGCGACAGCATGCGGGCAGTGGCGCCGGAGGAGCGGTTCACCAGCTCCATGTATCCCTTGGTCACGCGGGTGAAGTGATTGTAGATGATCACGGCGGGAATCGCGGCGACCAGGCCGATCGCGGTGGCGAGCAGCGCCTCGGCGATGCCCGGCGCCACGACGGCGAGGTTCGTGGTCTGCGACTTCGAGATGCCGATGAAGCTGTTCATGATGCCCCAGACCGTGCCGAACAGGCCGACGAAGGGCGAGATCGAGCCGATCGTGGCGAGCAGGCCCATGCCGGTGCGGCAACGCCGGCCTTCGGCGCGCACGATCTCGGCGAAGCTCGACGCGGCGCGCTCGTTGACGCCATGCGGCGGCAGCTCGGACGACATCCGGATCTCGTGCATGGCCGCATCGATCAGCGTCGTCAGCACGCTCTGGCGCGAACCGAGAGCCAGCTTGGCTTCCGACAGCCAGCGCACATCGTCCACCTTGCGCAGTGCGCGGGTCAGCCGCCGCCGCAGCATGCCGAACTCGATGGTCTTGGCGATCAGCACGGTCCAGGTCGCAAGTGACGCGAGGGCGAGGCCGATCATCACCGACTTCACCAGAATGTCGGCCGCGAGGAACATCGACCACGGCGACAGATCGTGCGGCACGTGAGAGGCCGCCTGCGCGCCGCCTGGTGAAGCGGACTGGGCCGGCTTCTCTGCCTGATCCTTCGCCTTGTCGGCCGCGGCTGCATCAGTGACGGCTTCGGTTGCGGTCGACGCTGGCGTTTCGCTGGCGGCCGTGCTCGGCGCCTGGCCCGTGGTCACGGCCGGTGGCGTCGTTGCAGCTGCTGCCGGTGCAGGCTGCGTCGTCGCACCTGTCGTGGCCGGTGCATTGGCCGCTGGCGATGGCGTCGTGGCCGCGGGGGCAGCGGCCGCAGTCTGCGGCGCGGCCGCGGTCTGGGCCACGGACCCGGCCTGCCCGGTGGTCATCGGCTTCGGCGCCGCGCTCTGGGCTGGAGCCGCATGCTGTGAGGCCGCCGGTGCCGCCGTCGCGGCGGCGGCATTGACGGGCGCGGCCGTTGGAGCCGGCGTGGTGGTCGCTGCGGTCGGAGTCTGCGCGGTCTTCGTTGCGGCTGCGCTCGCGGGAGTCGTCGCCGTGGTCTGCGGCGCAGTAGCAGCCTGGCCAGGTCTCGGCGAGGTGGCCGGCTGCTCGGCGTGCGCCATGGCGCCGACCGAAACGGCTGCGATCACCGCTCCTACATGAAGAACGATCCTGAACATGTTGCTGCACACCCCTTAGTAGTTAACTTACCTGTAATATTTCTAGTCGTAACCGGGCTGTTTTGAGACGAGGCGTTGACTCAAACCGGGAACATCAATGTCGGCAATCAAGCTCATGAGTGCGATGCCGTACGTAAAACCGAATCATGCGAGCTGCGCATGGTCAGTCGGATTCGTCGTTCACGTCCTAACTGCCTGAAAGTCCTGAGGTGAAACGACGCGCTGCGCGCCGCGCGCCGCCGATGCGGCCAGCCGTCATGCAATTGCCGCCGTTCCGACTTCCATCAATTCTAATTAGCCGCCGCCGCGGCGTGACCCGGTTCGACCTTGCGCAGGTCGCATCACGCGTTGTCTCGAGCAGGGATGTCGCCCGAGCACGGCTGAAATTCGATGAGATGCGAATCAGCGCGCGATACGTTGGTCGTCCTTCAGGATCATCGTCTCCGCCTGCATTCGCAGAGGTTCGCGAAGCGCACGTCGTGCGGACGAGGTTCGATGGATGCAAATCGCCGAGTAGCCGGGATGCATCTCGTGAAACCCGGCTCACGGGTGGCCGACGTCGGCCGGCGATCCAGCGCGATAGCTCGATGATGGAGCGCGCGGGAACGCAGGTGCCGGGAAGCTGCGGGGGGCACGCCGCGAATTGTCGGCCGCGGCCGACGCTTCAGGTCTCGGCCCAGTAGCGGATCAGGTTGTGATAGAGGCCGGTCAGCCGCACCATCTCCGGATCGTCACGGCCCATCCGCTGCGACAATCCCTGAATCGTCGTGTCGAGATCGAAGATCATGCTGCGCGCCAGGGGATCGCGGATCATGCTCTGCAGCCAGAAGAACGAGGCGACGCGAACGCCGCGCGTCACCGGCGTGACCATGTGCAGGCTCGAGGCGGGATATAGCACGAGGTCGCCGGCCGGCAGCTTCACCTCATGCGAACCGTAGAGGTCCTCGATGACGAGCTCGCCGCCATCGTAATCCTCGGGCTCGGAGAGAAACAGCGTGACCGAGAGGTCGGTACGGATCCGCAGGCCGGTGAGCTTGTCGCCACGCACGGCGTTGTCGACATGAATGCCGAAATGGTGGCCCGACTCTGCGCTGTAGCGGTTGAACAGCGGCGGGAAGATCTGCTGCGGAATGGCGGCGGCGAGAAAGCGCGGATTGGCGGTCATCGCCGAAATGATGCGGTGGCCGAGCTTGCGTGCCACCTCGCTGTCGGGCGGCAACTGCTCATTGCGCTTGACCATGGCCGACTGGGCGCCGGCGGTCGAGCGGCCGTCCTCCCAGTCGCTGGAGTCCATGATGCGGCGGAATTCCGTCACATCGTCCTTGCTCAAGATTCCGGGGACACAGATCAGCATGAACTCATCACTTGATGTGTGCCCCCGGCTTGGATCGTCAGGCGATCAGAACCGTCCCGACAGGACGATCGATGCGCTTCTTCCCGGACCGACGAGCACGAACGGCGTGGCACTCTGGTAGAGAGCGTCGTAGTAGAGCTTGTCGAAGATGTTGGCAACAAACACCTTCGCCGTCCAGTTCTTGTCGATCTTGGCTTCAGCAAACGCATCGAAGCGCCAGTAGCTCGGCAACTCCGTGCCCTGGTTCGCCGCGAGCCAGGTACCGCCGAAGATCTTCGAGCGGTAGACGGCTTGCCCGCCGATCTCCCAGGTGTCGTTGAGCTGGTACTTGGTGAGCAGGCTGAACGACTGGTGCGCGGTGTTGGCGAGTTGGAGGCCGACATTGCTGGTGAACAGCGCCGTGTTGGCCGGCGGAATGTTCGACTTGGTCACCTCCGACTGCATCAGCACGACGCCGCCGAAGATGCTCCATTTGTCGGTCAGCTTGCCGCCCGCCTGCAGGTCGATGCCGCGGATACGGTAGGCGGCACCGGCCGAGAGACAGGGCACCGAGCCGATGGTGCCTGCCGGATACGGGCAGTCCGCCGTGGCCTGAGCCGCGCTGGTGATGTTCCGCGACTCGCGGGCATTCTCCTTCTCGGTCTGGAACAGCGCCGCCGTGACCAGCAGGCGGTTGTCGAGCAGCTCCCATTTGGTGCCGATCTCGATCGAGGTGTTCTTCTCCGGTCCGAAGATCTGGTTCGCGCCGCCATTGGTGACCGCCGACAGTCCGCCATATTGCGGGCTGAGGCCGTCGAACTCGGCGCCGACCGGGTTCGACGAGGTGGCGTAGGCGGCATAGAAGCTGGCATAGGGCACCGGCTTCAGCGTGAGGCCGACATTGAAGTTCGGCATGCCGCTCGAGGCCGCCGTCGAGCCCGGCGTATTGGCGACGCCGTTGACCGTGCCGAAGCCGTCGACGCGGACGTCGTACTTGTCGTAGCGGACGCCGCCATTGAGGATGACGAGGTCGCGATAGTTGACGCTGTCGAGCGCGTAGACGCTCGCCGAGTCGATCTTCACGTTGGTCGGGAACCGGCCGAGCGAGGGAATGCCGAACGGCAGGTTGGTGAACTGCGGGTTGAAGATGCTCACGCCCGACAGCGAACCGCTGCCTGCGAACGGCAGGCCCTGCTGCTCGGAGGTCAGGCCGGTGTAGCTGTTGATGCGGGCCTTTTCCTGCGAGACCTCGAATCCGGCGAGCAAGGTGTGCCTGAAGGCGCCGGTGTCGAACTTGTAGGTCGCCTCGAGCTGGTTGGCGAGCACGTCGGTCTGCTGGAAGCGGCTCTGGGGATTGGCCCGGATGGTCGAGTTCGACAGCGGGTTGGTGATGGTCGGGCCTTCCGGCAACGTGCCGATGTAATTCAACGTCGAGCGCGACACCCGGACCTTGTCCGAGATCGTCAGGTCCGGCGTGACCTTCACCTCGGCATTGAACGAGCCGATGTCCTGTCCGACGCGCGAGAAGTCGCGGTTGACGAAGCCGTACCAGTTGTTGCGCGGTGCGCCGACCTCGGGGAACGGCGCGCCGGCCGTGAGCGTGCTCGGCCGGTAGTACGGCACGCCGAAGTCCGGACGGCCGGTCACCTCGTTGTGGATGTAGTTGGCCGCCAGGGTCACGGTGTCCAGCGGCGTCCACTTGGTGGCGATGAAGCCGCCATTGCGGTTGTCGGTGACGTAGTCGCGTCCGGCGACGCCGGCATCCTGGAACAGGCCGCCGACGCGCGCGGCGAAGGTCGGCGTGACCTTCTGGTTGACGTCGATCACCACGCGCTTGGTGCGGTCGGTGCCGAGCGTGGTGTCCATGTTGTAGAAGCTGTTTTCGGTCGTGGCCTGCTTGGTCACGATGTTGATCGCGCCGCCTGTGGTGCCGCGGCCGGCGAAGGAGGAGTTCGGCCCGCGCAGGATCTCGACCTGCTCGGTGAAGAAGTTCTCGCGCACCGAGACGCCGGCGTCACGCACGCCGTCGATGAAGACGTCGTTGCGGGCGTCGAAGCCGCGGATGAAGAAGCGGTCACCGAAGGCGTTGCCGCCTTCACCGGTGCCGAGCGTCACGCCGGCGGTGGAGAGCACGGCCGATTTGAGGCTGGTGGAGTTCTTGTCCGCCAGGATCTCCTTGCTGAGGACCGTCACGGTCTTCGGCGTGTTGAGCAGCTTCTCCGGGAACTTGCCCGACGCCTGCAGCCGCTCGCCCTTGTAGTCCGAGACGGCGCTGGAATAGGGGTTGCGGTCGGGCGGCAGGTTGCTCTTGGGCGCGGCGGCCTGCTGCTGCTGTTGCTGGCGGGCGGCACGGCGCATGGCGTCGCGGGCGCGGATCTGGTCGGCGGTCGGGCGCGAGGCGGCCGGCTTCGGGCGGGCCACCGGGGCTTCGACGTTGACGGAAGGCAGCGGCGCCTGCTGGGCTTCGGCACTGGAGAAGGATGCGACCGCAATCAGGCTGGCGACCGCCGAGACCTTCACACCTGAAATCTCGGGAGATGACTCCCATTCCTGCCCGCTTGCCCCACGCAAGCTCCTTGGAAAGATTGCCTTACCCATACTCGACCACCCCATTCGTTACGCAAAACTTGACTTGGGTTCGTTTGAACGCACGCAACCGGCGCGCGCCTGTTGCGAATGCAAGTCAAGAAGAGGGGGAAAGCGGTCCAAAGCTGGTTCCGCTCGTGGCCGGAATGCGAAAAGTTTCAATCTGTGTCTGACAATGACAATTGATCGCAAGATGTCGCCATGCAGCAACACTCGAAACCCTGCGGTTGCAGGCGCCTGGGCAGCTTCAATCTTCGGTCATGTCACGCTGGATCTGATTACCTCCCTCGGGGGCGCAAACACCGCGTCGGAATGTCTCAGGCTGCGGTCATTGTCTCGGCTTCGCTCCCGCCGCAAGGGGAGATTGCGGCGGGAGCCCGGCGACATTGTCGTCCGATCTTGATGGGACCGGATTAGAACTTCGCCGTCGTGATCAGGTAGAATGCCCGTCCCGGAGCGACCTGGGTGAAGGGCACGTTGCTGCGATAGAAGGTGTCGTAATAGAGCTGGTTGGTGAGGTTCTGGGCGTAGACCTTCATGCTCCAGTTCTTGTCGATCTGCTTCTCGATGAAGGCGTCGAAGCGCCAGTAGCTCGGCAGCTCGTTGCCTGTGTTGGCCGCAAACGTGCCGCCGAACACCTTCGAGCGGTACACCGCCTGGCCGCCGATCTCCCAGCCATTGTCGAGCTTGTATTTCGACAGCACGCTCAGCGACTGGTGCGCGATGTTGGCGAGTTGCAGGCCGGCGTTGGCGGCGACGCCGCTCTGGGTGACCTTCGACTGCATCAGCACGAGGCCGCCGAAGATGCTCCAGCGATCGGTGATCTTGCCCTCGGCCTCGATGTCGATGCCCTGGATGCGGTAGGCGGCGCCGGAGGTCAGCAGGCCGTTGACGGTCTCGCGGGCGTTCTCCTTGACGGTCTGGAACAGCGCGCCGGTCACCAGCAGATGGCGGTCGAACAGCTCCCATTTGGTGCCGATCTCGGCGCCCTTGTTGCGCTCCGGCCCGAGGATGATGGTGCTGTTCGGCGGAATGCCGCCGTAGTCCGTCGCGGTGCCGTCGAGCTCCGAGCCGAACGGGTTGGCCGAGGTCGCATAGGCGGCGTACAGGCTGCCGATCGGCAGCGGCTTGTAGACCAGGCCGAGATTGTAGTTGATCAGGTCGGAATCCACCGTCGCCGACGCCGTGTTGTTCGACGAGCGCATCGCGTAGCCGTCATAGCGCAGGCCGCCGGTGAAGATGATGGTGTCGCGCCAGTTCGCGGTGTCGATGACATAGGCGCTCTTGCTGTCGACGTCGTAGCGCGTCGGGTTGCCGGTCAGATATGGCACCGTCGTGAACGGCAGGTTGGTATAGCCCGGGCTGAACATGTTCTGGTTCGTCAGCCCGCCGCCGGTGGTGCCCTGCGAGCCGAACGCCTCCGAGGCCAGGCCCGCATAGCGGTCGATCGAGATGTTCTCCTTGGAGAACTCCGTGCCCATCACCGTCGTGTGCTTGATCGCGCCGGTGTCGTATTTGAGCGTGAGGTCGTTCTGGTTGGCCCAATTGTCGACGGTCTGATAGCGGCTCTGCGCGCTGGCGTTGAAGAACCATTTGGTCGGGTCGGCGTTCGCGGTTCCCGCCACGCTCGCATTGGGCAGGGTGCCGATGTAGTTCAGCTCGGAATGCTCGCCGCGCAGCTTGCTGGTGAAGGTCACGCTGTCGCTGAGCTTGAGCTCCGCCGCCAGCGTGCCGAAATCCTGCCGCGCCGCCTGGAAGTCGCGGTTGAGGAAGCCGTACCAGTTGTTGCGCGGGATGCCGGCCGAGGTCGCCGGGATGTTGCCCTGCTTGTAGAACGGCACGCCGAAATCCGGATAGCCGGAGAGGTCGGTGTGGACGTAGTTGGTCGTGACCTTCAGCGAATCGCTCGGCGTCCACTTCGTCGAGATGAAGCCGCCCCAGCGATCGTCGGTGACGTGGTCGCGGCCGGCGACATTGGCGTCCTGGAACAGGCCGCCGGTGCGCACCGAGAAGGTCGGCGAGATCGTCTGGTTGACGTCGAGCGTGACGCGCTTGGTCTGGTCGGTGCCAAGGGTCGACTCCGCGTTGTAGAAATTGCGGTCGCCGGCCTGTTTGGTGATGATGTTGATGGCGCCGCCGGCGGTGCCGCGTCCGGCATAGGCCGAGGCGGGGCCGCGCAGGATCTCGACCTGCTCGGTGAAGAAGTTCTCGCGCACCGAGACGGCGGGATCGCGGATGCCGTCGATGAAGATGTCGTTGCGCGCGTCGAAGCCGCGGATGAAGAAGCGGTCGCCGAAGGCGTTGCCGCCCTCGCCGGAGCCGAGCGTCACGCCTGCGGTCGAGCGCCCGACCTCCTTCAGGGTGGTGATGTGCTTGTCCTCCATCACCTCCTTGCTCATCACGGTGATGGTCTTCGGCGTGTTGACCAGCTTCTCGGTGAACTTGCCTGAGGCGACGCGGTCGACCTTATAGGGCGCGGCTGCGTCCGCGTAAGGATTGGCGTCCGGCGGGGTCTGCGGCCCGGTCGGCGCCGCCGGCTGCTGCGGCTGGCGGGCGGCGCGGCGCATCGCGCTGCGGGCGCGAACCTGGTCGGCCGTCGGCCGCGACGCCGCCGGCTTGGCCCGTGCCGCCGGGGCATCGACGTTCACCGATGGCAGCGGCGCCTGCTGCGCCTCCGCGCTGGAGAACGACGCCACCGCGATCAGGCCGGCCACTGCCGACACCTTCATCCCGGTGATGTCCTTCCCCGCCATGTTGGAGGACGGATCCCCGCGATGCGCGCCCCCCGCGCGCAAGCTTGCTGGAAAGACGGCTTGTCCCATATTCGACCACCCCATTGGCTACGCAAGAACTGAACTTTGGTTCTTTGGTTCGACAACTGGCCCGTTCCAATTGCGAACGGCTCTCAACAAGTCGCCGAAATGGGACCAAAGCTGGTTCCACCCGTGGCCTGACTGGGAAGATCGTACCTAATGCATGTGATAATCAGTCGCATGTGATGTGAAGGTGACATCAAGAGGTTGTATGGCACCTCTTGTCGCGCCCCATCGGTGGCCGCGCCGCGTCCTCCGCGACCGTCCGTTCGTTGTCTCAGTCGCGCCGGGTGATGATCGCGATCGGGCCGCCGCCGTCCGGGCCCTGGTGCTCGGCACCGCCGGAGACGAACAGGTCGGTGAAGCCGAACAGCCCGGCCAGCGCGCCGCCGACAAACGCCCGCGCATGCCGCGTCGAGGAGACGTCGCTGTCGTCGAGCATCGTGTGCCGATGTCCGCGCACCCTGCCGCTTTGCGCCGCTTCCGCCTTGGCCAGCACCGCGGCGATGCGGCCGCGCTCGGCCGCGGGGACCTGGCCGGCCACGTTCAGGCCGAGCCGGGCCAAGGCGGCCCGCGCCGGCTCGATGTCGATGCCATCGGCCATCACGGCGTGGTCGATGGCCAGCGGGCCGGTCCAGTCTGCGGACATGCCGGCCACCATGATCTCGTGATCGAGCAGCTCGACGCCGCCGGACGTGGCCGCGCGCTCGCTGTAGCGCGCGTAGTCCGCGCAGATCATCTGGTCGGACAGCTCGGACGGCGCCAGCTCGCCGAGCGCCACGGCAACGCCGAGCGCCGAGGCGCCGCGGGAAAATCCCATCGACTTCAGCGTATCGCGTACCGCGGTGCGCTGTCCGCGCGCCTCGGCCGCCTCGATCCGCTCCATCGTCAGCAGCGGGCACTTCACCTGGACGTAATGGACGTCGGCAGGATCGGCGATGCCGGCATCGGCCATCGCCGCCCGCACGCCGGCGGCGACCTGCTCGACCTGCAGCATCCGGCCGAGATGCTCGCTCGCGAGCTCCGGCGTCCGCGCCCGTCCCAGCGCCAGCGACTTCGCATCAGCGTGCGGCGTGTCATTGTCTGCCTCGCGCGCCTCGAACACGATCATGTGCGGCGACAGCGCGCCCTCGGTGCCGCCCGACATCACCATGGCGATCTGCCGGACGGCGTCGGGTGCGAGATGCCTGCCGAGCAGCGTCTCGAGCGAGCGCACGGCAAAGGCGCGGGTGAAATCATTGACGCAGCCATTGCCCTCGGTCTTGCCGAGAATGGCGACGATGCCGGCCGGGTCGATCGTGCCTTGGGCGATCGCCGTCGCCAGCGCGCCGACGTCATCGGGGCTGCGCATCGGCAGGCGGTGGACGAAGGCGCGGCGCAAGGCGATCGGCATGTCGAGAGCTCCTGTCGGTCTGTCGCGCCACACTAGGCAATCACGAAGCCGCGCGCGACGCTGTCGCGGGATGGGCGGCATGCTAACCTCATCATTCACGACTTCCGACGAATGGTGATCCATGCCCCTCTGGACCTGCCTTCAATGCGGCGCGCAGTTCCCCGACACGCCGGCGCCCCCTGGCCGCTGCGTCGTCTGCGAGGACGAGCGGCAATATGTGAACTGGAGCGGCCAGAGCTTCCTCAGCCGCGACGAGCTTGCCGCGCGGCATCGGGTGGTCTGGCGCCAGGATGACGGCCTGACGGGTCTTGCCTTGGAGCCGGGCTTTGCGATCGGCCAGCGCGCGCTGCTCATTCCCGAGCCGGACGGCTGCGTGATGTGGGACTGCATCCCCTTGGCGACGGAGGCGGCGATCGCCCACGTCCGCTCGCTCGGCGGATTGAAGGCGATTGCAGTGTCGCATCCGCACTATTATGGCGCAGTCGTCGATTGGAGCGCGGCGTTCGGCAACGCGCCGGTCTATCTGCATGGCGACGACGCCGCCTTCGTCACCCGGCCGCATCCCGGCATCGTGCCGTGGACCGGCGATCACCTCGCCATCTCCGACGACATCGTGCTGCTGCGGACCGGCGGACACTTCGCCGGCGCCACCATCCTGCATTGGCGCAAGGGCGCCGAGGGCAGGGGGGCGCTGTTGACGGGTGACATCGCCATGGTCGCGATGGACCGCCGCCACGTCAGCTTCATGTATTCCTATCCGAACTACATCCCGCTGGGCGCCGCCGCGGTGCGCCGCATCGCCGGTGCCGTGGCGCCGCTCGCGTTCGACCGCATCTACGGCGCGTGGTGGCAGAAGAACATCGCTGCTGATGCGAAGGCGGCGTTCGACCGTTCCGTTGCGCGATATCTCGCCGCGATCGCCTGAGCTGGATTCTGCTCCTGACTGATCCCCATCGATGAGCCGCTCGTTATCTCGATGACGGCGGCCGAGCCGTCGCGCAGGAGAGATCACATGCAGCGCATCGCGCCAGGGCCGGGACAGGAATCGGTATGGGACTATCCGTGGCCGCCACGGCTGGAGCGCTGCGCGACGCGGCTCCGCGTCGTCTTTGCCGGCGTCACCATTGCCGACAGCCATGACGGCTACCGGGTGCTCGAGACCAGCCACCCGCCGGTCTACTACATCCCGAGGCCGGATATTGCGATGCAGTGGCTGCGTCCTGCGCCGGGCCGGTCGTTCTGCGAGTTCAAGGGCGTCGCCGGCTATTGGACGCTGGAGGTCGACGGCCGCGTCTCCGAGCAGGCGGCCTGGAGCTACGAGCAGCCGACGCCGGCCTTCGCGCCGATCGCTTCACACCTTGCCTTCTATGCCTCGCGGGTGGACGATTGCTTCGTCGGCGCCGAGCGCGTTGCAGCACAAGAAGGCGATTTCTATGGCGGCTGGATCACCTCCGGTGTGGTTGGTCCATTCAAGGGCGCGCCGGGCACGCGGCACTGGTAGACCGTCAGATCGGCTGAACCGCGGCGCCGGATTGATCGTATAGTACGATGTGGGCTGCGCGTGCGGTTGCGCCGCGGCGGGTCACGGATCGGACCGGCGGCATGCCGGAGGCCTGTCCCAAGCTCTATCTTCGCGACGCAGGGGGAATGCCATGCGACGGTTGATGAAGTTCCTGCACACGATGGGCGCGATCGGCATGATGGGCGCGATGGCCTGTCTGGTCGTGCTGCTCGGCCTCATTCCGCAGCCCTCGGTGTCGCTGTCGCACTACGCCGAGATGCGGGCGGCCATGGGCGCCATCGTGCGCTACGTGTTCTTTCCCTCGCTGGGTCTGACCTTGATCGCAGGCCTGCTCGCCATCGCCATCAACCGCGCGCTGCACTCAGCCGGCTGGGCGCTCGCCAAGCTCGCCTCCGGCATCCTCGTGTTCGAATGGGGCTTCGCCGCCGTCCAGGGGCCGATGCAGGAAGCGGCCGAGGAGGCCGCCCGCGCCGTCGCCGGCCAGATCGATCCGGCGACGCTCGCGCCCGATTTCGGCACCGAGCAGGGCGCCATCTGGGTCATGCTCGGCGTGGCCACGGTGAACGTCATATTGGGCGTGTGGCGGCCGAAGTTTACGAACTTGCCGGATTGAGGCGGGCCGGGCAGATATCTGTTGAGTAGTTCTGATGCCACAGCGGGGGGGGGGGGCTCGTGACTGCGCCCTCGCCCCTTGTGGGAGAGGGCATGTAGGACAGCGCAACGGGCGCGGTTGGGTGAGGGGTCTCCATCCACGCGCGTCGCTCGCGGAGAGGAACCCCTCACCCAACCGCGCTTGAGGATCGGCCGGCGCTGCCCTCTCCCACAAGGGGCGAGAGCACTGTATTGAGCCCGGTGCGGAGGCGACAGCCGTTTTGACTGAGCGTTTTATCGGGCATCATCCGTGGTGGAGCAATGGCCATCGCCCCGTCGATATTCTGGAAAAAATAAACATCTTGCTCTTTTACAGAAATAATGCTTTCCTCCACCCATCCCGCCTCGAGCAGAGGGACGTACGCGTCGTCACGAACGTGGAGGTGGGCTGCGATGGACGTGACGGCGGCGCCAGACGAGCGCTCGTCGACGCGGACGGCGAAGTCGTGTGGTCCTGACCTCTCGACGCTGAGGTCAAGCGCGCTGCGATGCTGAGACGGCTCGCGCGGGCGATGGGGGCAAGAAAGCCGATCCCCAGGGAGAGCACGAAGGACACCGTAACACCATTGCGCGGGGGAGGCCGCCTGGTGGCCCGACCTGTGGTGACTGCCGCCTGCTTTCCTTGTTGCAGGCGGGCCATGGGCCGTGGTCAGCACCCGGCCTTCCCCGCGCCCTCTCGTTTTCCGAGGGCTGACGGCCGCAACACCCCGGGCACGTCGTGCCGCGGGATCGCGAGCGCGCATGCCGATCGCATCGTCATCACGACGTCGCTCAGCGACGCGGAAAGAGCGGGGACGTGTACCATCATCACGCGATGATGAGCGACGGCAGCGCCGATGCGGCGCCGCCGCCATCCTGGTCGAAGACTCTACAGCTGGGTCGCGCGCAGCTCGATCGTGACCGGCGTCGCGGTGCGCTTGGTCGCCGGATCGGCCGGCATCTGCAGCACGCGGGCGCGCTGGCCGGTCGCGAGGTCGGTGACCTTGACGATGCGGCCGTTGGAGAATTCCAGCGCGTCGTGGTGCTCGGTCGGCTTGTTGGTGTCGACCTGGCGGAAGCGGGCGAGATGGGCGCCGACCTTGCGGCGGAAGAAGAAGCCCTTGATGCGCACGTCGCCTTCGAAGGCGAGCTCGGTGCCCGGCCGCAGGCACACGGCCGTCAACGCATCGTCCTTGGTACAGAAGCCACGGGTCTCCGTGCTGGGAAAGCGACAGGAGACCAGCACGTCGTCGATCTTGGCATCACGGGAAGCAACAGTATGGAGGCTGTAGTCACACATGGAAAGCTCCTGAAGGCCACCAGCACCGAGGCCGCAACGGCGCAGCAGAGAAGTCGTTCCATGATGTGGAAGGTGACGTTTGGTTCCACCGCCCGCCTGGCGGGCGGTGGCAGCGCGGGAGGCGCATCAGGTGAGATGCGCGGCCTCCTCGGCGTCGTCATCGTCGGCGGCGGCGCCCCAATGCGCGGCGTCTTTGATGGTCGGGTCGATCAGCTCGCCGCGCAGCAGCGCCAGCGGAGATTTCCAGTACAGCGCGATGTTGTGCAGCGGGTCGGTGAGCACCTTGAACGCCCAGATCAGGCCGGTCGCGGCATCCTGCGTCGCAAACAGCTGGACGACGCGGAAGAGACCGCCGCCGATGCCGACCGCGAGCCAGAGCACGCCGACGTGACGGACGAACTCCATCCGGCTCGCCGGCGCGTCGAACAGCCCGAACATGGTCGGGAAAACGAACAGCGCGACCGGCACCAGCCCCCACACCGTGAGCAGCACGATCTTGCGGGTCTGATTGTAACCGACCTTGACCGCTTCCTTGTAGTCGTTGGTCACGTCATTGACGTGATCATAGCCGTTCGGCTCGAAGAAGAAGTGCCCGGTCTGCCGCGTCAGCATCGCCAGCCAGCCGACCAGGCCCGCCATGGCCGGGTCCTTGAACAACAGCGCGTAGCAGACGAGGAAGATCACGGCGCTGATCAGGTGCAGCGTCTGATTGATCCGGCTCTGATGATAGTAGCGATAGTCGTCGAAGCGCTGCGTCTGCAGGGTCTTGTAGTAGCGCGACATGCGAATCCCCGTTCGTTTGTGGAACGAGGTGGAGACGTAGAGAGCGTCAGTGAAGGTGACGTGACATGATGATGTTGTCACAATGAAACCGACCGGCTTCAGATGTCATTTGTTGCATGTGCAACGAGTCTGCAATCTGTCGCGCCAGGCGCATCTTTTTAGATTCGTCGGTGGCAGGGCTGTGGTCATTGATTCATGTCAAATCCGCGCCGGTCTTCGCTGCGCCGCCTTTCCCCGTTCTTCACGGGGGGAGGGTCGGGGCGAGGGGCAGCCGCACGGGAATTATCAACGGAGAGATTCGCATCCTCTCACTCGGATCGCATTCGACGATCGTAACTTCGGGCCGGCCTATCTCCACATCGTCATGGCCGGGCTCGTCCCGGCCATCCACGTCGGCCGGCATCCTGGGAACGACGTGGATGCCCGGGACAAGCCCGGGCATGACGGATTACCTGGTTGGCGGATCGTTTGTTGCAACAGCGCTCATGTCGCAACGTCAGCCACCCGGCGCGCGCGCCAGCCGGATGGCCTCGGTCAGGACCGTGCGGTCGCCGATGTGGTTGGCGAGCAGCAGCACGAGTCTCGCATTCATGCGCAGGGCGTCGTCCTCGCTCAGCTCGCGCTGGCTGCCGATCAGCTCGGCATAGAAACCATCGGGATCGCTGATGTTCGGCGTCAGGGTCAGACTCATGCGGCAAGCTCCTGCTGCACCGTGCCGGTCTTGCCGCAGGCGAGCCGGACCGCGGCGGCGATCTTGGCCTCGTCGAACTGCGGGAAGCGGGCGGTGACGTATTGATCGGGTCGGAATACATAGGTCGTGCCGTCAGCGGCGCCGTAGCGCTCCGCGAGCAGACCCTTGGCGTCGGCGATATCGCGTCCGACGACGAGCACGCGCGCCGCGATGCCGTCGACGTTGAGCTCCTTGGCCGTAACGGCGTCGTCGAAGGTGAGAACCGTGAAGCCGCCGCCGAGGCCATTCAGCAGCCAGCCGGGCTGCCCCGCCATGGTCACGGGCGCGTCGGCCGCATTGGTGCCAGGAGTCATGGCGCCGCTGTCAGGCGCGCCATCGGGCGTGTTCAGCGACGACGCGACATAGGGCGTCGGCGTCGACAGCCGCCCGCTGTTGACCAGCGGACGCGCGAAGCTGTGGTGCTGCGCGAGGTCCAGCACGGCATCGCGGAAGTGCCGGCTGACTTGCGTCTTCGGCGTGATGAAGTCGGTAGCACGCGTCGAGTTCAGGATGTTGTCGTCGGCTGCGAACGCCCGCTCCTCGTGATAGCTGTCGATCAGGCTCTCGGGGGCCTCGCCACGCAGCACGAGCGAAAGTTTCCAGGCGAGATTGTCGATGTCCTGCACGCCGGTGTTGGCGCCGCGGGCGCCGAACGGCGACACCTGATGTGCCGCGTCGCCGGCGAACAGCACGCGCCCATGGCGGAATTGATCGATGCGACGACAGGCGAACTGATAGATCGACACCCATTCGAGCTCGAAATCGGCGCTCTCGCCGAGCATCGCCCGGATGCGCGGGATCACACGTTCGGGCTTCTTCTCCTCGTCGGGATTGGCGTCCCAGCCGAGCTGGAAGTCGATGCGCCAGATGTTGTCCGACTGGCGATGCAGCAGCACCGACTGTCCAGGATGGAACGGCGGGTCGAACCAGAACCAGCGCTCGGTCGGGAAGTCCGCCGTCATCCTGACGTCGGCGATCAGGAAGCGGTCCTGGAAGAACTGGCCCTTGAATTCGGCGCCGACCATGCGGCGGGTGTCGGAATTGGCGCCGTCGCAGGCGATCACCCATTGCGCCTCCATGGTGAAGATGCCGTCCGGCGTCTCCACCGCGAGCTGCGCGTGGTCGTCGGTCTGCTTGAGGCTGACGAGGCGGTGCTTCCAGCGCAGGTCGACCAGCGGGCTCCTGCTGCAGGCGTCGACCAGGATCTCTTCGAGATGATATTGCTGCAGGTTGATCATCGCCGGCCAGCGATGGTCCGGCTCGGGCAAGAGGTCGAACTGATAGGACAGCTGGTCGCGGAAGAACACCTTGCCGATGTTCCAGCTGACGCCCTTGTCGATCATCGGCGCGGCGCAGCCAAGCCGGTCCCAGATCTCCAGCGGCCGCTTGGCGTAGCACACCGCGCGGGAGCCGATGCTGACGGTGTCGTTGTCGTCGAGCACGACCACCGGCTGGCCGCGGGCGGCAAGATCGAGCGCCGCGGTGAGGCCGATCGGTCCGGCGCCGATCACGACGACCGGGTGACGGCGGGTCTCGCCGCCGCGCTGCTCCGCCGAGCAGGCATAGGGAAATCGCGGATAGACATAGTTGCTCATGGCTGCCTCGCTTGGCGCGTTGCGGTCGGGACTGTCGGGACGCGCAATCGCTCAGTCGACGCCGGCAAACTCCTTCTCATGCATCCAGGCGGTGTGGCGCGGCGGCTTCTTGGTCGTGGCCCATTCGTCGACCATGGCGTGGGCGACCGACTTCATCCGGGCGATCTGCTCGGGGGTGGCGGTCCAGGTCGCGATCTCCAGGCGGTGGCCGCTCGGATCATGGAAATAGATCGACTTGAAGATGGTGTGGTCGGTGATCCCGACGACGTCGAGCCCGGCGGCCTCCGCGCGCGCCTTGGCCTCTTCCAGCTCCTCCATGTCCTTGACCTGGAAGGCGATGTGCTGGGTCCATTCCGGGGTGTTCGGATCGCGGCCCATCGGCGGCGAGTTCGGCAGCTCGAAGAAGGCAAGAATGTTGCCGTTCCCGGCATCGAGGAAGATGTGCATGTACGGGTCCGGCGCCTTGGTCGAAGGCACCTTGTCCTCGGCAATCGCGCCGAGCAGGTCCATGTCGAGGACCTTCTTGTAGAAGTCGACCGTGGCCTTGGCGTCGACGCAGCGATAGGCGACGTGATGGATCTTCTCGATCTGCATGATGGTCCTCCCATGATCGTTGTTGGCAAGATAGTAACGGATGATACGATTGGGCGACTTTGATCCAGATCAACCCGAGCGGGATCGGATTGAGGTGGCGAGAGGCGAACGGACGAGGACAGGGGATGCGATGACGAAGGCGGCCGACGAGACCCGGGATCAGAGAGGCGGTGAGGGGGCTGAGCGCGAGCTCAGGCTGCAGCGCTATTTCCCCTACCGGCTGGCGCGGCTCGCCGAGCAGGTGTCGCTGGCGGTGGCGGAGGTCTATGCCGACCGCTTCGCGTTGTCCCGGCAGGAATGGCGGATCCTGGCGGCGCTCGGCGAGCAGCCGCGGCTGCCGACCAAGCAGATCGGCCGGCTGACGACGCTCGACAAGATGAATGTCAGCCGCGCCATGCAGAGCTTGGAGGCCCGCGGCATCGTCAGCCGCAGCCGCGACCCCGCGGACGGACGCGAGCGGATCGTGACGCTGACGCCGGCGGGGCGGGCACTGTATCGCAGGATCGTGCCCTATGCGCTGGCCCGCGAGACCGATCTGCTCGACGTCCTGACCAGGGACGAGGTCGCCACCCTCAACGCGGTCATCGACAAGCTCCTGAACGCGACGGAGCGGCCGGCATGATGTCCCGCCGCTTCGTAGCAGCTGGGGTTGGGAAGAGGCACACCGGCTCTCCAACCACAACCGTCATGCCCGCGAAGGCGGGCATCCAGTACGCCGCGGCCTCTCGGTTCAATTCCGCCTGCCGCGGCGTACTGGATCGCCCGCCTTCGCGGGCGATGACAGCGGAGGCCGAGGTGACAGCTCGGCCAATACGGACGGCACGAGCGTTGGCAGGGGACGATCGAAGGCTTGATCGACGCCGTCGCCGCGCTATATCGACGGTCTCCCCTTCATTGCCAGCATGGGCCAACGCACGACGATGACCGACACCGCGACCGTTAGCCATTCCTTCCAGGCCGAAGTCTCCGAGCTCCTGCATCTGATGGTGCACTCGGTCTACTCCGAGACCGACATCTTTTTGCGCGAATTGATTTCGAATGCCTCAGACGCGTGTGACAAGCTGCGTTACGAGGCCATCGCCAAGCCGGAGCTGATCGGCGACGGCGAGCCGCCGCAGATTCGCATCATTCCGGACAAGACTGCGAACACGCTGACGATCGCCGACAGCGGCATCGGCATGGACC
This sequence comes from Bradyrhizobium sp. SZCCHNR1002, assembly GCF_032381435.1. Lineage (NCBI taxonomy): Bacteria > Pseudomonadati > Pseudomonadota > Alphaproteobacteria > Hyphomicrobiales > Nitrobacteraceae > Bradyrhizobium > Bradyrhizobium sp. SZCCHNR1002. The sequence goes on along the minus strand of NZ_JAUHIS010000010.1, from coordinate 121,926 downwards.
GTCAGGAGCTGATCGACCATCTCGGCACGATCGCCCGCTCCGGGACCAAGGCGTTCGTGCAGAAGCTCGCCGAGGCCAAGGACGGCACCGGCCTGATCGGCCAGTTCGGCGTCGGCTTCTATTCCGCCTTCATGGTCGCCGACCGCATCACCGTGATCAGCCGCCGCGCCGGCGGCAGCGAGGTCTGGACCTGGACCTCGTCGGGCGGCGCCGGCTTCGAGGTCGCGCCGAGCTCGGAGGAGGATGCCAGCCGGGTGACGCGCGGCACCGAGATCGTGCTGCACCTCAAGGACGACGCCAAGAAATATCTCGAAACCTACGAGATCGAGCGCATCGTCACCGCCTATTCCGACAACATCCAGTTCCCGATCATGCTGGTCCAGCCGGAAGGCGAGCCGCGCCAGATCAATTCGGCGAGCGCGCTGTGGCAGCGCTCCAAATCGGAGCTGTCGGCGGAGGACTACGCCAAGGCCTACAAGTCGATCGCCAACGCCTTCGACGAGCCGGCGATGACGCTGCACTACCGCGCGGAAGGCCGCTATTCCTACGCCGTGCTGCTGTTCGCGCCCTCGACCAAGCCGTTCGATCTGTTCGAGCCGGCGCGCAAGGGCAAGGTCAAGCTCTATGTCCGCCGCGTGTTCATCACCGACGATGCCGATTTGATGCCGGCGTATCTGCGCTTCATCCGGGGCGTGATCGACAGCGAGGACCTGCCGCTCAATCTGTCGCGTGAGATGCTGCAGAACAATCCGCAGCTGGCGCAGATCCGCAAAGCCGTGACGACGCGCGTGATCAGCGAGCTGGAGCAGCTTGCCGAGAAGGACGCCGAGAATTTCGACAAGATCTGGGACTCGTTCGGCGCCGTCATCAAGGAAGGCCTCTACGAGGACTTCGAGCGCCGCGACAAGCTGCTGGCGCTGGCGCGCTTCACGACGACCTCCGGCGAGCGGCGCTCGCTGAAGCAGTATGTCGAGGGGCTCAAGGAGAACCAGACCGAGATCTACTTCCTGGTCGGCGACAGCATCGAGCGGCTGAAGTCCAATCCGCGGCTCGAGGCCGCCAAGGCGCGCGGCGTCGAGGTGCTGCTGCTGACCGATCCGGTCGATGCGTTCTGGACCTCGGCGCGGCTGGAGTTCGACGGCAAGCCGCTGAAATCGCTCAGCCAGGGCGACATCAATTTCGACCCGATCCCGGTGACCGAGACGGAGGCCGAGGACGAAGCGAAGCCGGCGGCCGACGAGGCCAACACCATCGCGCTGATCAAGGCGAGCCTCGGCGATCACGTCACCGACGTGAAGGTCTCGACCCGGCTGACCACCAGCGCCTCCTGCCTCGTCGCCGGCAGCCATGGGCCCGATCGCGAGCTGGAGCGGATCCTGTCGCAGCAGGCGCGCGGCGCCCGGACCAAGCCGATCCTCGAGATCAACCTGCGCCATCCGCTGGTCGTGGCGGTCGCCAAGGCGGCGGCCGACAAGGCCAAGGTCGACGATCTGTCGTTCCTGCTGCTCGAGCAGGCGCAGATCCTCGACGGCGAATTGCCGGAGGACCCGGCGGCGTTCGCCGCGCGGCTCAACCGGCTGGTGCTGCAGGGCGTGGCGGGGGCCTGAGGCGCCGGATGCGGGCGCGGAGATCAGTTCTTCGCGCTCGTCTGTGGGACCAGCTTGCGCCAGTGCATGATCTCGGCGCGGTAGGTCGCGGCGTAGATGCCGGTGTCGCCGGGGATCGGCGTGGCACCGACCTCGGCGAACTGCCTGCTGATCTCGGGATCCAGCAGCGCCGCGTTGATCTCGCGGTTGAGCAGCTCGACGATCGGCTTCGGGGTGCCGCGCGGTGCGGCGACGCCATAGAAGCCGGAGGTCTCGAACGCCGGCAGCACGTCGGCGACCGGCGGGATATCGGGGAAAGCTGCGGCGCGCTCGCGCGTCGACACCGCCAGCGCCCTGACCTTGCCGCTGCGCAGCAGGTCGACGGCGGACGCGGTGTTGTCGAACATCGCATGGATGTGGCCGGAGGCGAGGTCGATCAGCGCCGGGCCCGAGCCGCGATACTGGACCACGGACCAGCTGATCCCGCCGAGCGTCCGGAACAGCTCGGCCGACAGCAGCTGGACGGTGCCGGGACCGGCGGAGCCGACGCTGAGCTTGCCGGGGTTCGCCCTGGCATAAGCGAGGAACTCGGCCAGCGTCTTCACCGGCAGCTCCTTGTTGACCAGGAGCAGCAACGGCAGCCGCGCGATGCCCGCCACCGGTACGAGTTCGCCGGAGCTGTCGGGATCGGGCATGGACTCGCGCGAGGCGTTGATGACGTTGGCGGTCGATGTCGCCAGGATCGTGTAGCCGTCGGGAGCGGCGCTCGCGACGCTCTTGGTGGCGACGTTGCCGCCCGCACCCGGCCGGTGATCGAGCACGAAGGCCTGGCCGAGCCGGCGGGTCAACCGGTCGCAGATCAGCACCGACAGGCGGCCGGTGGCGCCGCCCGGGGCGAATGGAATGACCCAGGTGACGGGCCGGGATGGATACGGCGCGTCCCCTCCCGCCGCCGCCGCGGCCGGATGGAGGGCCGCGGCAGCGCCGCTCCAGGCGGCGCATTGCAGCAGCGCACGTCGTGTGATCGTCGTGTCCTTGGGCATGCCGGCCTTCGCGTTGGCATGTGCTGGGAGATGCAACCTATCCGGTATTTGCAAGAACTTCGTAAAGGACTGCATTCGCATCAACCACGATCGACTTTCAGCAGGTTAACCGTGCCGGTTAACGGCCGGTCAGGCGCGGCCGCCTATAAGGACGCCGAACTCGAAGCGGTGGCAGCCATGACATCCGAGCGCGCGGAGCGATCTGCGGACCCCATCATGCCCGGCCCGAAGCCGTCGGCGGCGAAGATCTGGCTCAAGGCGATCGAGCTGACCTCGCGCATCGAGGCCGAGCCTCAACGGCTGTTTGCCGACATCATCGACGACTGGACCGCGAAGCAGCCCGCGCGGCCGGCGCTGATCTCGGATCGCGGCACGCTCAGCTATGCCGCCCTGTCCGCCCGCGTGAACCAATATGCCCGCTGGGCGCTGACCGTCGGCGTCGGTCCAGGCGACACGGTTGCCCTGATCATGCCGAGCCAGCCGGACTATCTGGCGGCCTGGCTCGGAATCAGCCGCGTCGGCGGCGTGGTCGCGCTCATCAACACCAATCTGGTCGGACCGTCGCTGGCGCATGGCATCGGCGTCGCCAAGCCAGCCCATGTCATCCTGTCCCGAGAGTTCGCCGAAGCCTACGCCGGCGCGGCGCCGCTGATCGCGAGCGCGCCCCGCGTCTGGATGCATGGCGGCGATCTCGAGGCGACGGTCGCGGCCATGGACACGCGGGCGCTCGCAGCGGCCGAACGTCCCGCCGTCACCATCAACGACCGCGCGTTGCTGATCTACACCTCCGGCACGACCGGCCTGCCCAAGGCCGCCAGCATCAGCCATCGCCGCGTCCTGAATTGGGGTGGCTGGTTTGCCGGCCTGACCAGTGCCGGTCCCGATGACCGGCTCTACGATTGCCTGCCGGTCTATCATTCCGTTGGCGGCATCGTCGCGCCCTGCAGCATGCTGCGCGCCGGCGGCACGGCGGTGCTGGCGGAGAAATTCTCGGCGCGGAACTTCTGGCGCGACATCGTTCGTCACGATTGCACGCTTGTCCAATATATCGGCGAGCTCTGCCGCTATCTGCTGGCGGCGCCACCCTCGGAGCTCGATCGCATGCATCGGCTGCGGCTCGCCTGCGGCAACGGCCTGCGCGGCGACATCTGGGAGCCATTCCAGGCGCGCTTCGCGATCCCGCAGGTGCTCGAATTCTACGCGGCGACCGAAGGCAATTTCTCGCTCTACAATGTCGAGGGCCGGGTGGGTTCAATCGGCCGGGTGCCGTCGCTGCTCGCGCATCGGTTTCCGGCTGCGATCATCCAGCTCGATGCGGATCAGCGCGCGCCGCTGCGCGGGCCCGACGGGTTGTGCCTGCCATGCGCGCGCGGCGAGACCGGCGAGGCGGTGGGCCGCATCGGCAAGGCCGACGAAGGCGGCGGTCGCTTCGAAGGCTACACGGACGGGGCCGAGACGGAGAAGAAGATCCTGCGCGATGTCTTCGTCAGGGGCGATGCCTGGTTTCGTACCGGCGACCTGATGCGCCAGGACGACCAGGGCTTCTTCTATTTCGTCGACCGCGTCGGCGACACGTTTCGCTGGAAGGGCGAGAACGTCGCGACCAGCGAGGTGAACGACGCGATCCTGCAATGTCCGGGTGTCATGGAGGCGTCGACATATGGCGTCGTCGTGCCCAATGCCGACGGACGTGCCGGCATGGCTGCACTCGTCGTCAATGACGACTTCGACGTCGATGCGCTATCAGCAGCGCTTGCCCGGCGGCTCCCGGCCTATGCGCAGCCGGTGGCGCTGCGCATCACGCCGTCGCTGCAGTCGACTGAGACCTTCAAGCAAAAAAAGCAGGAACTCATGGGCGACGGATTCGATCCGGCGCTGGTCTCCGACCCCATCTATCTGAGAGAGGCGGTGACCGGCGCCTATCGCGTGCTCGACCGCGAAGGCTATGCGCGCATCGTGGCGGGCGAGGTCCGCTTGTAGAGAATTTTAATCATAGGCGATGAAGCGCATTTACCAACGCTCTCGAAACATCCGGGTAAACACCGGGTTCCTTCACCATCGCCCCCTATCGTTGGCTGCATCGTTTTGAACAGCAAGTGGATTGGCCCATGTCGGTACGGTTGAGGATCATTGCGGCGATCAAGCAGATTGCGGACGAGCAGAAGGTCAAGCTGCCGCAACTGACGGATGAGCTGACGCTGCACGAGACCGGCTTCGATTCGCTTGCGTTCGCCATTCTGGTCGCCCGCCTCGAGGATGATCTCGGCGTCGATCCGTTCACCCTGTCCGAGGACGTGACGTTCCCCAACACGATCGGCGACTTCATCAGGGCCTATGAGAATGTCCCCGCGTGAGATCTTCGCGCTGCGCGATCATCTCGGGACTGCGCTGACGGAGCGGACGATTTCCGATCCGCGTCACGCCGTGACGCTCGCGCAACTGACGACGGGCAGCTGCCTCGGCGGACGCGCCGGCGAGCTCGACGGACGCTCGGTGCTGCTCGCGACCTCCGGCCAGCTCCTGGCCGGCCTGGCGCTGATCGAGATCGACGGCGTTGCCCGGCGCATGCTGCTGTGCCCGCCGGACCTGAAAACCGAGCATCTCGCCAGCATCATCGCCGACGCGGAGATCGATGCCATCGTCACGGACGAGCCGGAGCGCTTCTCCGAGTGCGCGGTGAACCTCAGCGTTCCGGTTGGGCTGCCCGCGCTCTCGGCCCGGATGGCGCAGACCACGCGTGCCACCGAATGGCTGATGCTGACCTCGGGCACGTCGGGGGTGCCGAAGATCGTCGGCCATACGCTGGAAGGCCTGTGCGGCGCCATCATCGGCGATCGACCGGTCCCGGGCGACGCTTTGCCGGTGTGGGCGACCTTCTACGACATCCGCCGCTACGGCGGGCTGCAGATCTTTCTGCGCGCGATCGTCGGCGGCGGCTCGATGGTGCTGTCCGACCCGGGCGAGGCGCTGGCCGATCATGTTGCGCGCCTCAACAAATGCGGCGTCACGCACATCTCGGGAACACCGTCACATTGGCGCAAGCTGCTGATGAGCGGATCGGCCGAACAGTTCGCACCGCGCTACGTGCGGCTTTCCGGCGAGATCGCGGATCAGGCGGTGCTGGATGGCTTGAAGCAGGCGTTTCCGCGGGCCTCGATCGGCCACGCCTATGCTTCGACCGAAGCCGGCGTCGGCTTCGCCGTCAATGACGGGCTGGAAGGGTTTCCCGCGCCGCTGCTCGGCGAAGGCCGCGGTGCCGTCGACATGAAGGTGGTGGACGGTTCGCTACGCATTCGCTCCAGGCGCGCCGCGCATGCCTATGTCGGACGCGCGGCGGCTGCGCTCACCGATGGCGATGGCTATGTCGACACCGGTGACATGGTCGAGCTGCGCGGCGAGCGCTACTACTTCGTCGGCCGGCGCAACGGCATCATCAATGTCGGTGGCCTCAAGGTTCACCCCGAGGAGATCGAAGCCGTGATCAATGCCCATCCCGACGTGCGGATGTCGCGCGCCAAGTCGCGGCGCAGCCCGATTACCGGCGGCATCGTCGTTGCCGAGGTCGTGCTGACGGCGGATGCTGATCCTTCACGCGCGGATGCAGTGACCAAGGAGATCCTCGCCGATTGCCGTGCACGTCTCGCGGCTCACAAGGTGCCGGCGATGATCCGCTTCGTCCCGGCGCTCGACGTCACCCCGGCCGGCAAGCTGGCGCGCAGCGATGCGTAATGTCCTGGTCACCGGCGGCAGCCGCGGCATCGGGCTCGCCATCGCGCGCCGGCTCGCGGGCGCTGGCTTCGACGTCGTCGCGGTGGCCCGCCGCGAGAGCGAAGATCTGCGCGCGGCCATCGCCGAGTTCAGCGCCAGCAGTGCCGGAATTCATTTCCGCGCCTGCGACCTCAGCGCCGTCGACGCGATCCCCGCTTTCGTGAAGTCGGTGCGCGACGAGTTCGGTCCGCTCTATGGTCTCGTCAACAATGCCGGCATTGGCACCGAGGGTCTGCTTGCGACCATGCACAATTCGGAGATCGAGGGCCTGGTGCGGCTCAACGTGCTGGCGCCGATGATCCTCACCAAATATGTCGTAAGGCACATGATGGCGGCGGGCGAGGGACGCATCGTCAACATCTCCTCGATCATCGCCAGCACCGGCTATAATGGCCTTTCGGTGTATGGTGCGACCAAGGCAGCCGCCAACGGCTTCACGCGCTCGCTGGCACGGGAGGTCGGCAAGGTCGGCATCACCGTGAATGCGATCGCACCGGGCTTCATCGCTACCGAATTGACCCAGAGCATGGACGCGGAGCAGCAGCGGCGCATCGCCGGTCGCAGTGCGCTGCGGCGGCTGCCGGAGACTGACGACGTCGCCGCAATGGTCGAGTACCTGATGGGCGAGGGTGGCCGCAACGTCACGGGTACCGTGCTGACGGTCGACGCAGGCAACACCGCTTGAGGCCAATGCCTCCGACTGGCACCGCGGCAACGTGCCTCGCGGTTGATTTCGCTCAAGCATACGCCGGGTCGCAGCGGCGATAGTGGCGCCACAATCTGGAACCTTCGTGCCATGTTCGAGCGCATCTTGCGGTGGACCCTCGTAGCAATCGCCGTCGCGGGTCTCGCCGCCGGCGGCGTTGCGCATCTGGTCGGCCGGCCCGATCTCGCGGGATATGCCTTTACGGCATCGACGGTGCCGGTCATCCTTGGCCTGCTTGTCTCGATCGTCAGAGATTTTCTGGCCGGACGCATCGGCGTCGACGCCATCGCGCTGGTGTCGATGAGCGCGGCGATCGTCCTCGGCGAGCCGTTGGCGGGCGCCGTGGTGGCGCTGATGTATTCCGGCGGCAACGTGCTCGAGGACATCGCGGTCGCGCGTGCCGAGCACGATCTGCGGGCGCTGGTCGACCGGGCGCCGCGCTTGGCGCATCGCTGGCGTGAGGATCGCATCGAGGATGTTCCGGTCGCCGATGTCACCGTGGGCGACCGCCTGATGGTGCGGGCCGGGGAGATCGTTCCGGTCGATGGCGTGGTGGAAACAGCCATCGCCGTGGTCGACGAGTCGGCCCTCACGGGCGAGCCGATCCCGGTTTCGAAGACGCGCGGCATGGCGATTCTGTCGGGCTCGCTGAATGCCGGTGAGACCTTCGACCTGGCGGTCACCGCGACGGCGGGCGAAAGCACCTATGCCGGCATCGTCAAGCTGGTGACGACGGCCCAGACCGCCAAGGCGCCGTTCGTGCGGCTCGCCGACCGCTACGCCCTGATCTTCCTGCCGGTCAGCCTCGCCATCGCGGCCGCGGCCTATTTCGCCTCCGGCGATGTCATCCGCAGCCTGGCGGTCCTGGTCGCCGCGACGCCCTGTCCGCTGATCCTGGCGGCCCCGGTCGCTTTCATCGCCGGCGTGGCGCAGGCGGCGCGCAGCGGCATCCTGGTGAAGGGCGGCGGCAAGCTCGAGGCGCTGGCGCGGGCGCATACGGTGCTGTTCGACAAGACCGGCACGCTGACCGTCGGCGGCGCGCGGCTGCTCTCGGTCGAAGCGGCGCCCGGCGAGGAGGCCGATGCCGTGCTGCTGCTCGGCGCCTCGCTGGAGCAGGCCTCGCACCATGTGCTGGCGCACGCCATCGTCGAGGCTGGCCACGCCCGCGGGTTCAAGCTCAAGGCGCCGGAGGCGGTGCGGGAGACGATGGGCTCCGGCCTCGAAGGCGCCATCGACGGCCGCAGGATCAGCGCCGGCTCGCCGGATCTCATCCTCGGCAATCACGCGCCGCCACCATGGGCGGCGCGCGCCATCCGACGCGCATCCTGGCGCTCGGCCCTGATCGTCTTCGTGGCGGTCGAGGGCCGCCCGATCGGGGCGTTGCTGCTTGCCGACGAACTGCGTGCAGACACGCCGCGCGCCATCCGTTTGCTGCGCGAGGCGGGCATCGCGCGGATGGTGATGGTCACCGGCGACCGTGCGGCGGCCGCGCAGGCGATCGGTGCCGCGCTCGACCTCGATGCCGTGCTCGCCGATCGCGTGCCCTCCGACAAGGTCGACGCGGTCAAGAGCGAGCAGCGCCTGCATCCGACCATCATGGTCGGTGACGGCATCAACGACGCGCCGGCGCTGGCGTCGGCCGATGTCGGCATCGCGCTCGGCGCCCGCGGCGCCAGCGCCTCGTCCGAGGCCGCCGACGTCGTCATCCTGGCGGACCGGCTCGACCGTGTCGGCGAGGCGATCGTGATCGCGCAGCGCGCCCGACGGATCGCGCTGGAGAGCATCATCGCCGGCATGGCGCTGTCCTTCATTGCCATGGGAGCTGCGGCCTTCGGCCTGCTGCAGCCGGTGCCCGCGGCCCTGGTGCAGGAGGCGATCGACGTCGCCGTCATTCTCAACGCGCTCAGGGCGCTGCTCCCGGGCGGCCGCGGCAGGGTCGGCCAGATCACGGCCGAGGACGGCCGCGGTCTCCGGCATGATCATCAGGCGCTGCTGCGCGGCCTCGACCGCCTGCGTGCCATCGTGGATGCGCTCGACGAGGCCGCCCCGGAGCGGGCGGCCGTGCTGATCGTCGAAGCCAATGCGCTGGTGCAGGACCAGGTCGTCGCGCATGAGCGCGATGACGAAGGCTCGGTCTATCCCAGGCTGGCGCGGCTGCTGCAGGATAGTCACGGCCTGTCCGCGATGAGCCGGGCGCACCGGGAAATCCTGCATCTGGCGCGCCTGCTCGGGCGGGTGGTCGAGGACCTGCCGTCGGAAAAGGTCGACCGCTATCTGATCCGCGATGCCCAGCGGGTCATCGAGGCGATCGAGACCCTGGTGCGCATGCACACCGCCCAGGAGGACGACATCTACGAGGCTGTCGCGGCGCGCTCGGCCGCGTAGCTCAGCCCGAGTGCCGGGGCAGGTCGATGCGCTCGCCGGCAAATTCGGCCGGGCCTTCGACCAGGCGACGGATGCGCCGCTCGCGCTCGTCGGCAGGCAGGCTCGGATCGAGCATCTGATCGATCAGCCGGATCGCATTCTGCTCGATGGCAACCGGGTCACGCAGCTTCGGCTGTGTCATGGCCGGCGGCCTCGACGCATGCAGGCCGATCGCGAGCAGCCGGCTGATCGCATCCGAGCGCGTGATCTGGTGCGTCTCGGCCCAGGCATCGATGTCGGCGGTGAGCTGCTGCGACAGCTTCACCGCGCTCACTGCATCATGTCCCAGCCGGACAGCGGGACTGTGATCCCTGCGCGTGTCGGACAATGGCGTCATCGGCGTCATCTGCCTGTTGATCATATCAGCCTAAAATATGCGTGGGGGAATGGGATTTGATTTCGATCAAGGACGGCCTAAGAAAGCGGCGTTCTCGCGGCGGTTCCGCCGTCGGAGGCCAAACATCTGTCTGCCGCCCGGCGGCCGGCGCAGCGTGATCCCGAAGATCGTCATTGCTCATGCGATTCCTGCACACCTTTCAGCTCCATGATTTCCTCGACACGCTGGTCAGCCTGTTCGCCGCCTTCGTGCTGGGCACGCTGATCGGCGCCGAGCGGCAGTACCGGCAGCGCAGCGCCGGCCTGCGCACCAACGTGCTGGTTGCCGTCGGCGCGGCGGCCTTCGTCGACATCGGCAACCGCCTCACCGGCGCTGACGGTGCGGTGCGGATCATCGCCTATGTCGTGTCGGGCATCGGCTTTCTCGGCGCCGGCACGATCATGAAGGAAGGCATGAACGTCCGCGGCCTGAACACGGCGGCCACGTTGTGGGCCTCCGCCGCCGTCGGCGCCTGTGCGGGTGCCGACCTGCTCGCCCAATCGGTCGCGCTGACCCTGTTCGTGCTCGCGGGCAACACGCTGCTGCGGCCATTGGTCAACGCCATCGACCGCATCCCGCTGAATGCGCGGGCCTCGGAGGCCAATTACAAGATCGTCGTGACGACCGATGTCCTGCATGTCGCCGAGCTGCGCGAGGCGCTCGACGAGCGGCTGGAGGCCGCCAAATATCCGGTGCGGGAAACCGATGTCGCCTACCGCTCCGAGGACATCGTTGAGATCGTCGCGACCTTGGTGCCGCTTGCGGCCGAGACCGCCGAGCTCGATCGCGTCGTATCGGAGCTGGCGAAGCTGTCCGGCGTGCGTCATGCGACCTGGAACGTCAGCGCGCTGGAGTAGCGGCGCAACGAGGCGTCCGCCCGAAACAATGCTGCCTCCGCCATGGTCCGACATTCCCCGCAACCAACTCATCGAACATGGGCCGAATGTTCCATGTCGCCTGTGAACCATGGCTGAATGGGCAGCCCGTCGCCCGGCGGCACGCCGGCAGGTATCGCCGTGCGGGGTCAGCCTCGCTGCAGTCTGGCGCAGCAGGATCGTCCGGCAGCTGAACCTGCTTGACAGGGATGATCGTAGCTCCCCATGGAAGGCCTACTCCGGACGGATGACCACGCGATGCCGATGACCAGCGCTGCGGACTATTATGCCTCGATCCCGGTGTTTCGCGGCTTTGCGCGGCTGATGGAGCCGCAGCTCTACAAGCCGGTGCCGGACGACTGGATGATCGGCACGGCCGACATCGTCGAGTCGACGAAGGCGATTGCCGACAAGCGCTACAAGGCGGTCAACATGGCCGGCGCCGCGGTCATCGCCGCGGTCACCAATGCGCTGGAGGGACGTGAATTCCCATTCGTGTTCGGCGGCGATGGTGCGAGCTTTGCGGTCGGACCGGACGATGCGGCCGCCGCGCGTGAGGCGCTGGCGACGACAGCGACCTGGGTCCGCGAGGATCTCGGCCTCTCGATGCGCGTCGCGCTGGTGCCGGTGAGCGCGATCCGCGCAGAGGGGCTCGACGTGCGCGTGGCGCGCTACGGACCGTCGGCCAATCTGTCCTATGCGATGTTCGCCGGCGGTGGGCTGGGCTGGGCCGAGGCCGCGATGAAGCGAGGCGAGTTCGCGATCCCGCCAGCGCCGCCCGGCGCGCAACCCGACCTGTCGGGGTTGTCATGCCGGTTCGAGGAGATGCCGTCCTCGCGCGGTCTGATCCTCTCGGTGCTGGTGCTGCCGGCAGCCGGGGCCGAGCCGGACGCGTTTCGCAAGGCGATCGAGGACATCATCGCGCTGACCGAGCGCAGCCCTGATGCCGGGCGGCCGGTGCCCGCCGGCGGTCCGGCGCTCAACTGGCCGCCGCAGGGACTGGGCTACGAGGTGCGGGCGACGCGCGGCAGCTCGCTACTCTCACGCTGGGTCCGCGTGCTCGGGCGCACGCTGTTCGTCTATACGGTCATGCGCTTCGGCATCCGCATGGGCGGCTTCGTGCCGGAGCTCTACCGGCAGCAGGTCGTGGAAAATTCGGACTTTCGGAAGTATGACGACGCGCTGCGCATGATCCTCGACTGCACCGAGGAGCTTGCGCGGGAGCTGGAGCGGCGGCTCGGTGCTGCCGCGTCACGGGGCATCGTGCGCTATGGCCTGCACCGGCAGGGCGCGGCGATGATGACCTGCTTCACGCCCTCGGCCATTCGCCCCGATCACGTCCATTTCGTCGACGGCGCCCAGGGCGGCTACGCGTCGGCGGCGACCGCGCTCAAGGCCGCGGCCGCCTGAGCGCGACGTCAGCGCGAGCGCGTCCAGGTCTCGCCGCCGCACAGCGTGCCGACGCAGCCTTCGACCTTCAGCGTATCGGGACCGGACACCGAGATGTGGCTGGTGTAGCTCTGGCCGTCATCGGCGTTGTAGATCTTGCCGGACCATTTGTTCGGCCCATCGGGGCGGACACCTTCGAACAGCTGCAGGCCGATGATCGGGCGATTGGCCAGCGCGCGGTTGGGGTTCTTGTTGTCGACGGCCGGCTTGCCGGTGTCGGTGTCCATCGGCTCCTTCAGCCACACGACGGTGCCGCACAGATTGGCGCCGCACTTGGCGACCTTGATCCTGGCGTCGCCGGCCTGGGTCAGCCAGGTGCCGCTCGGATCGTCGGCAGCCAGGGCCGGCTGCGCGATCACCAGAGCAGCGAGTGTGAGACCAGCCAGACGCAATTTCCAAATCATCTTACCCCCCGTTCAAGCCGCGCTTCCTTAACAGCAAACGGCGCGGTTGCAATCGGGAGAGGTGCGGTTGTCCAAAGCGCCGTCATCACGATCGGGTGCAATGCTGGCGGGTTGTCTCAATTCCTTGCGCGGTTGTCTCATGGCCCCTCGGATCTGGCGCGACAATCACCGCCGTCGTCCCGGCCTTGAGCCGGAACCCATACCCACAGGGAGCGGTTTGAGGCAGGCTGGTCGTTGGCTTCTGTGCCCATCACGTCTGCTGAGGAGTCTGGATCCCGGATCGGCGCCATGCCGCGCTGGCGCGCGTCATGGCTTGTCCGGGACAACAGCAATGGTGGAGCGGATTTTACGAGTCAAACAGCGATCGACTTGAAGACATGAAGGCGTGGTCTCGCGGCGAAACTCGCCCGAGTGGTGCATCGAACACGTCCCTCGCAATCATGCAGAGGGCGCAGGGAATGCCGGGTGAGGGCCTCACCCATGGCCCGCCTGCTGAAAAAATGCAGGCGGCAGGTACCACAGGCAAAGCCGAACACGCCGGCATTCCCTGCGCGATGGTCTTCACGCTTATACGCAGTCTCCCTGGTGCACCGGCTTGTTGGCCACCATGCCGCGACAAGGCTTGCGCCTTGCGCTGTCGACACCAGCTTCGGGGTGTCAGGACGCTGCGACTTCACGTCCGCGATCGATCGTTCGTCCGCGCCTCGTTGCCGAAGACGCTGCGATCCCTCGCGGCCACCGCATCCCCGCCTCGCGTGTCGTGACGATCGCGCGCTACGCCCCTGCTGCATGAGGCGGGATGCGCGGGAGATAATCATGATTTACGGAAATGCGCAAGAGGATTATTTTTTTCGGAAGTTGTATTGTCGGAGATGGCGGGTAGAGAGAGCCCGGCGGGCACTGCCCGTGCCGCGCGCTCCGCTGTCGTCCCGGCCTTGAGCCGGGACCCAGACGCCGCGGCGGACGTGTTGGGCGAAGAGCCAATTGCCGGCGTGGGTCAAACTGCTCCCTGGGGGTATGGGTCCCGGATCGGCGCGCGCGTTGCGCGCTTGTCCGGGACGACGCGAGAGAGGTCTTGTGCTGTCACCACGGCAGTCCGCACAGATCGATCGTTCCGCGGGTCGGCGCGGTGCGTTTGACGTCGTGGACCATCGCCGACAGCGTGTCGAAGCGGATGCGGCCCTTCTCCGGCTGCTCGGCATAGACATCGCCGTCAAACGGGATGAAGCCGCGTGCGCCGTAGAAGCCGAGGCGGTCGGGCGCGCAGAACAGGAGGGCGTAGTTGATGGAGTCCTCGTGCCGCAACGTCTGAATCGCGGCGTTCAGCCCGACCGTGGCCAGCCCGCGATTGCGCATGTCAGCGCGCGTCAAAACGCCGCCGATGCCGGCGATGTTGACGTTCTGCCCGTTCCATTTCACCAGGCGGCGATAGATGCCGACATGACAGAGCAGATCGCCGGCCTCGTCCAGCACCAGCACCCGCAGGTCGGCATGCGCAAAGGTGATACCGGCCCAGGGTAACGTGGCGACCACCTCGGGCGGCCAGATCGCGTCATGGAGCGGCTTGACCTGCGGCCAGGAGGCGTCGCCATTCAGGACCTCGATTTCGATGCTCATCAAAACGGCTCGCTTTTTCCAGAATCACAGTGTTTAGGAGGTCGGAACCTTCTATAAGGAGGTCCCGTTAAATCCCGTCTTCCCACAAGTTGCGGAACCGACCCCATGACATTTACGCTTCCCCCTCTGCCTTACGCCTATGAAGCCCTCGGCCCCTACATGTCCAAGGAGACGCTCGAGTACCACCACGACAAGCATCATCAGGCCTATGTGACCAACGGCAACAATGCGATCAAGGGGACCGAATTCGAAGGCAAGTCCCTCGAGGAGATCGTCAAGGGCTCGTTCGGCAAGAACGCCGCGATCTTCAACAATGCCGGCCAGCACTACAACCACATCCATTTCTGGTCGTGGATGAAGCCGAATGGCGGCGGCTCCAAGCTGCCGGGCGCGCTGGAGAAGAAGATCAACGAGGACCTCGGCGGCTTCGAGAAGTTCAAGGCCGATTTCGCCGCCGCCGGTGTCGGCCAGTTCGGCTCGGGCTGGTGCTGGCTCTCCGTCAAGGACGGCAAGCTGGAGATCTCCAAGACCCCGAACGGCGAGAACCCGCTGGTGCACGGCGCGACCCCGATCCTCGGCTGCGACGTCTGGGAGCACTCCTACTACATCGACTATCGCAACCGCCGTCCCGACTATCTCAAGGCGTTCGTCGAGAACCTGATCAACTGGGAATATGTCGAAGAGCTGTACAGCAAGGCTGTCTGATCTGACATGATCGACAGAGGAGGGCGGCGAGCTTGGAGCTCGCCGCCCTTTTTATTTGGCGCGTTGGGTGTTTGACGCTGATGTGACGCGGACAGGCGTTGCAAGGATGAGACCGCTGCGGCAAAAGTCTTGCATCGTTCGAGATGGGCGGCAGGGCAGTTCGTGCTCCTCGATGCCGTGCGGGGGTGAAGGTCCGTGAATCAGCTGTTAGGCTATCTGCTCGTTTTCGTCGGTGGCGGATCCGGAGCTGCGCTGCGCCACGCCGTCAACATGGCGAGCAGCAAGGCGTTCGGCACCGCCTTTCCCTACGGCACCTTCATCATCAACATCACCGGCTCGACCGTGATGGGCCTGATCGCCGGCTATTTCACGTTCAGGAGCGGCGCCAGCCATCAATGGTGGCGGTTGGTGCTCATGACCGGCATCCTCGGCGGCTACACCACGTTCTCCGCCTTTTCGCTCGATACAGCACTGCTCTATGAACGCGGGGCGCTGGGGCTGGCAGTCCTTTACGTGCTCGGTTCGGTCGGCATCTCCATCGCCGGCCTGTTCGCCGGCTTGGCGCTGATGCGGGCCTTGAGCTGAGAGCTAGATCTGATGATGGCCCTGATGTCCTGCCCAGACGGCGGTGTGCTCCCTCTCCCCGTTCTTCACGGGGAGAGGGTCGGGGTGAGGGGCAGCGGCACGGGCGGTGCTAGTGAAAGGCCTTTCTCACTCACTCTCGGCCTCGCCTGAACCGCGCGATTAGGGACGTCGCTTCGAGGACGACGCTGGCGTGCATCGTCTGAAGAAATCAGTACGAGCTGTAGCTCGCCAGCTGGCACCACCCGTGCGGCTGCCCCTCACCCCAACCCTCTCCCCGTGAAGAACGGGGAGAGGGCGCGCACCGGCGGTGCGGCTCAAGCTCGCCTTGCCCTCGAATGCGGGTCGGACCAGGACCGTCCAAGCGGGAAAACGTCCCTCGGCTGCGGTGGACAGGAGTGATGTTATAATGTAACATTATGACGAAATGACCCACTCCGCGCTTCAGAGTCACGGCCACAGCCATGCGCATGGCGCGCAGGGGCACAGCCACGGCCATCATCACGCTCACAGCCATGACCCCGCCGCGCCGCATCCGGCGCAGCCGGCGCCGTGGTCGATCCTGCGGATGCCGGTGACGGTGCGGCTCGGCGCCGCCCTCGCCGCCAGCGCGGTGTTGTGGGTGATCGTCATCCTGGCGATGCGGTGAGAGCCATGGCGCAACTGCAGTTCCGCGACGTCACCCTGGGCTATGACCGGCACCCGGCCGTGCATCACCTCTCCGGCGAGGTGACCGAGGGCGCGCTGCTGGCCGTGATCGGCCCCAACGGCGCCGGCAAGTCGACTCTGTTCCGCGGCATCGTGGGTCTGCTGAAGCCGCTCGCCGGCAGCATCTCCGCCGCCGGCATCAAGCCGCGCGAGATCGCCTATCTGCCGCAGATCGCCGACATCGACCGCTCCTTCCCGATTTCGGTGTTCGACTTCGTCAGCACCGGGCTGTGGCGCAGCACAGGGATCTTCGGCGGCATCGGTGCGGCCGCGCGCGAGAAGATCGCGCAAGCCATTGCCGCCGTCGGCCTCACCGGGTTCGAGGGCCGCGGCATCGGCACGCTGTCGGGCGGCCAGATGCAGCGCATGCTGTTCGCGCGCGTACTGCTGCAGGATGCCCGGGTGATCGTGCTCGACGAGCCGTTCAATGCGATGGACTCCAAGACGTCGGCGGATCTCCTGAAGTTGATCGAGCACTGGCACGGCGAGCGGCGCACCGTGCTGGCGGCGCTGCACGACATGGACATGGTGCGCGCGCACTTCCCGCAGACCCTGCTGCTCGCGCGCGAGGCGGTGGCCTGGGGACCGACCGCGGAAGTGTTGACGACAGACAATCTCTCGCAGGCGCGCCGGATGTGCGAGGCGTTCGACGATGCCGCTGCGCCCTGCCTGCCGGCGCACGCCTCTCAGGCTGCGTGATGTTGCACGAGCTGCTGTTCGCCCCGTTCTCGGATTTCGAGTTCATGCGCCGCGCCCTCGCGGCCGTCATCGCACTGTCGCTCGGCTCCGGTCCGATCGGCGTGTTCCTGATGCTCCGGCGCATGAGCCTGGTGGGCGATGCCATGGCGCATGCGATCCTGCCCGGTGCCGCGATCGGCTTCCTGCTGTCGGGGCTCAATCTGTTCGCCATGACCACCGGCGGCCTGATCGCCGGCTTCGCTGTGGCGCTGCTGTCCGGTCTCGTCTCGCGTTCCACCGGATTGAAGGAGGACGCCTCGATGGCGACCTTCTATCTGGCCTCGCTGGCGATCGGCGTCACCATCGTCTCGGTCAAGGGCACCAACATCGATCTGCTGCACGTGCTGTTCGGCAACATCCTGGCGATGGATGATCCGACCCTGCTGATGGTCGCGACCAACGCGACGATCACGCTGATCGTGCTCGCGGTGATCTACCGCCCCCTGGTGGTCGAGAGCGTCGATCCCCTGTTCCTGCGCACCGTGAGCCGGGCCGGCGCGCCGGCGCATCTGGTCTTTCTCGGCCTGATCGTGGTCAATCTCGTCAACGGCTTCCAGGCGCTCGGCACCTTGCTCGCGGTCGGCCTGATGATCCTGCCGGCCGGCATTGCGCGGTTCTGGTCGCGCGACGTCACGCCGATGATCTGCATCGCTGTCGGATCGGCGATCGTCTCCGGCTACATCGGGCTGGTGCTGTCGTTCCAGACCCGCATTCCCTCCGGCCCCGCGATCATCCTGGTCGCATCGCTGATCTATCTCGGCTCGGTTCTGTTCGGACGCGTGGGCGGCGTGCTTCCGCAGCTGTTTCCGGGGCGTCACCTCGAAGCGTGAAATTGATGTCCATGATGCGCCTGCTCTCCGTCGTCGGTCTGATCCTTGCTCTCGTCACCCCCGCATCCGCGCAGACGCGGCTGAACGTCATCACCAGCTTCTCGATCCTGGCCGACTTCGTCCGCCAGGTCGGCGGCGACAAGGTCAGTGTCGTGTCGCTGGTCGGCGCGGACAGCGACGTCCACGTCTACACGCCGACGCCGCACGACGCGAAGGAGGTCGGCGCGGCGAAGCTCCTCATCGTCAACGGCTTCGGCCTCGAAGGCTGGCTGCCGCGGTTGCAGCAGGCGTCGGGCAGCAAGGCGCCGATCATCGTGGCGACGACAGGGATCACCCCGCGCAAGCGCGGCTCGGATGCCGATCCGCATGCCTGGCAGTCGGTCGGCAATGCCAAGGTCTATGTGACGAACATCCGCGATGCGCTGGTGGCGGCGGACCCTGCCGATGCCGAGACGTTCAAGGCCAATGCCGCGCGCTATCTCGGCGAGCTCGATGCGCTCGATCGCGAGGTGCGCGCGGAGGCCGACAAGATCCCGGCCGAGCGGCGCAAGGTGATCTCCACCCATGACGCCTTCGGCTATTTCGCCGATGCCTATGGCATCGCCTTCATCGCCCCGCTCGGCGTCTCGACCGAGACCGAGCCGTCGGCCCGCGACGTCGCCGAGATCATCCGCCAGGTGAAAAAAGCCGGGATTCCGGCCGTCTTCCTGGAGAATTTCAATGACGACCGCCTGGTCGGGCGGATCGCGGCCGAGACCGGCGCCAAGATCGGCGGCACCCTGTATTCGGACGCCCTGAGCGATGAAAAGGGGCCCGTTCCCACTTACATTGCCCTGGTCAGGCACAATATAAGGGCCCTGACGAGCGCGCTGGTCCGTTAGGGTTTTCGAGCCCTCGCGGCGGGGCGCTTTTGAGCCATTTTCGACGCGATCCCACGTTTTCGGAGTGCGCATGTCCGACGCGAGCAAGACCCCCGTGACGGTGCTGACCGGCTATCTCGGCGCCGGCAAGACCACCCTTCTCAACCGCATCCTCTCCGAAGACCACGGCAAGAAGTACGCCGTCATCGTCAACGAGTTCGGCGAGATCGGCATCGACAACGACCTCATCGTCGGCGCCGACGAGGAAGTGTTCGAGATGAACAATGGCTGCATCTGCTGCACCGTGCGCGGCGACCTCGTCCGCATCATCTCCGGCCTGATGCGCCGCAAGGGCAAGTTCGACGCGATCATCGTCGAGACCACCGGCCTCGCCGATCCGGCGCCGGTGGCGCAGACCTTCTTCGTCGACGAGGACGTGCAGAAGAACGCGCGGCTCGATGCGGTGGTCACCGTCGCCGACGCAAAGTGGCTGTCGGACCGACTCAAGGACGCGCCGGAGGCCAAGAACCAGATCGCCTTCGCCGACGTCATCGTGCTCAACAAGACCGATCTCGTCACCAAGCCGGAGCTCGCCGAGGTCGAGGCGCGCATCCGCGCGATCAACCCCTACGCGCGGCTGCATCGCACCGAGCGTTGCCAGATCGCGATCTCGGACGTGCTGGAGCGCGGCGCGTTCGATCTCGATCGCATCCTGGAGATCGAGCCGGAATTCTTGAACGCCGGCGACGATCACGATCATCACCACCATGATCACGACCACGGCCATGATCATCACCACCATGACCACGGCCTGAAGCACTATCACGACGAGGAGATGCAGTCGCTGTCGCTGCGCTCCGACAAGCCGCTCGACCCGGCGAAATTCATGCCGTGGCTGCAGAACCTGGTGCAGACCGAAGGCGGGAAGATCCTGCGCTCCAAGGGCATCCTGGCGTTCCAGGACGATGACGACCGCTACGTCTTCCAGGGCGTGCACATGATGCTGGAGGGCGATCACCAGCGGAAGTGGAAGCCGGACGAGGCGCGGCAGAGCCGCGTCGTCTTCATCGGCCGCGAGCTGCCGGAAGACGCCATCCGCGAAGGTTTTGAACGCTGCATCGTGACCTGATGACCAACTTCGATACGGGCGGCGAGGCCGCATCCATCGTCTCCGTCACCGACAAGGTGAAGCCGGTCTCGCTCGGCATGGCCGTCACGGCAGTGCATTATCTCGGCGATCGCGCAGCCTTCGTCGGCACCGAGGAGAGCGTCGCGGTGGTCGACACCGAGGGCGAGATCAGCAAGGTCGAGGTGTCCAGTGGCGGCATTTTGTCGGCGGTGTCGGACGGCTCGCGCATCCTGTTCGGCGGCGATGACGGCAAGGTCTCGGCGCTCGACAAGGCCGGCACGGTGAGCGTGCTCGCGACCGATCCGAAGCGGCGCTGGATCGACAATGTCGCCGTCCATCCGGATGGCGCGATCGCCTGGTCGGTCGGCAAGACCGCGTTCGTGCGGGCGCCGAAGGGCGAGGAGAAGTCGCTCGAGGTGCCCTCGACCGCGGGCGGGCTGGCGTTCGCGCCGAAGGGGCTGCGGCTGGCGATCGCGCACTACAACGGTGCGACCCTGTGGTTTCCGAACATGGCGGGCGAACCGGAATTCCTCGGCTGGGCCGGCTCGCATCACGCCGTCACGTTCAGCCCGGACAACAAGTTCCTGGTCACCGCGATGCACGAGCCGGCGCTGCACGGCTGGCGGCTGGCTGACTCCAGGCACATGCGCATGACCGGCTACCCGTCGCGGGTGAAGTCGATGTCCTGGGGCAGCGGCGGGCGTTTCCTCGCCACCTCGGGCGCCGACATGGTCATCCTCTGGCCGTTCGTCGGCAAGGACGGCCCGATGGGCAAGGAGCCGGCGATGCTGGCGCCGATGAAGGCCAAGGTCACGGCCGTCGCCTGCCATCCCAAGCAGGACATCCTGGCCTGCGGCTACGAGGACGGCACTGTGCTGATGGTGCGGATGCAGGACGGCGCCGAGATCCTGGTGCGCCGGAACGAGACTCCGCCGGTGGTGGCGCTGGGCTGGAATGCCGCGGGAACCTGGCTGGCGTTCTCCGACGAAAGCGGCGAGGCGGGGCTGCTGCGGCTCTGAGGGGCCGGTAGGGGCGGAAGTGGGGCATAGCGGCGCAGCCCCGAATGGGAACCGCGCCGCTGTCAATCCGTTGTTCCCGCGCATGATCCGATGCGAGCGCCACATGAGGTGGCGCGATGCGCGTCGAACGATGCGGAGGACAGCCGATGGCCCCGATCAACAGCAAACGCACTCTGCGCCGCGACCTCTGGCTTGCAGCCGGTCTGCTCGGCCTCGGCGCGCTGGTGGCGATCATCTCGTTCACCGAGATCAAGGCCGGACATCTCGACCAGATGGCGCAGGCGACGCCCGAGCCCTCGGCCACGCCCGCCGAATCCAAGCCCGGCGGCACCCGCCCGACCACGCCGGCGCCGGAGCCCGCGCGCCCGGACATCGAAGCTCAGAAGGAAGGCGCCAAGCCGGCCCTGCCGCCGGCCCCGGCCGAGAAGGTCGCGCCGCCGATGGAGAAGAAGTAGTTCGCTGCAGCGAGACAAGTGCTCGTTGTCTCGCACTCTGCCTCAACATCGTCATGCCCGGGCTCGTCCCGCCTGCGCGGCCGAAGCCGCTTCGGCGCGGCGAAGGCCCGGGCATCCACGTCTTTCGGTGGGTGCGGCTACGTGGATGGCCGGGTCAAGCCCGGCCATGACGGAGGTGAGGGTGTGGATGAACGCAGCCGGAATTTCCGTCGTCGTCCCGGCGAACGCCGGGACCCATAATCACCGTTCGTGATTTGAGACAGGCTGTTAGCTCCAGCTCCCGCCGCATAGGCGTCACGGAGTCTGGGGCCCGGCTCGAGGCCGGGACGACAGCGAATGTTTACCGCACCAGGATGTTGCGGAACTGCCAGGGATCGGACGTGTCGATGTCCTCCGGGAACAGGCCGGGGCGGTCGTTCAGCGGCGTCCACTCCGTGTAGTAGCCCTTCACCGGGCCGAGATACGGCGTCTGGATTTCCAGGCAGCGGCGGAAGTCCATTTCGTCGGCTTCGACGATGCCGGCGTTCGGGTTCTCCAGCGCCCAGACCATGCCGGCGAGCACGGCGGATGACACCTGCATGCCGGTCGCGTTCTGGTAGGGCGCGATGCGGCGGGTTTCCTCGATCGAGAGCTGCGAGCCGTACCAATAGGCGTTCTTGCCGTGGCCGTAGAGCAGCACGCCGAGCTCGTCGATGCCGTCGACGATCTCGTTCTCATCCAGGATGTGCCACTTCTCCTGCATCTTGCCGGTGGCGCCGAAGATCTCGTGCAGCGACAGCACCGCGTCGTTGGCGGGGTGATAGGCGTAGTGGCAGGTCGGGCGATACACCACCTTGTCGCCGTCGCGCACGGTGTAGTAGTCGGCGATCGAGATCGACTCGTTGTGCGTCACCAGGAAGCCGTATTGCGCCCCCGGCGTCGGACACCACGAGCGCACGCGGGTGTTGGCGCCCGGCTGCAGCAGGTAGATCGCAGCGCCACAGCCTTCGGTGTGGCAGCGGCCGTTCTCCGGCATCCACTTTTCATGCGTGCCCCAGCCGAGCTCGGCCGGCTGCATGCCCTCGGACACGAAGCCCTCGACCGACCAGGTGTTGACGAACACGTCCATCGGCTTCGGGTTCTTCGAGCGCTGGGTGTCGCGCTCGGCGATGTGCACGCCCTTGACTCCGAGCTTCTGCATCAGCTGCGCCCAGCCCTCGCGGCTCCTGGGCTCGACGATCTCGGTCTTGGTGTCCTTGGCGATGTCGAGCAGCGCCTGCTTGACGAACCAGGACACCATGCCGGGATTGGCGCCGCAGGTCGACACGGCGGTGGTGCCGCCGGGGCTCTTGCGGCGCGCGGCCAGCAAGGTCTCGCGCAGCGCGTAGTTCGAGCGCTGCTCGACGCCCATCTGCTTGTCGAAATAGAAGCCGGCCCACGGCTCCACCACGGTGTCGATGTAGAGCGCGCCGATCTCGCGGCACAGGGTCATGATGTCGACCGAGGAGGTGTCGACCGAGAGGTTGACGCAAAAACCCTGGCCGCCGCCTTCGGTGAGCAGCGGCACCAAGAGCTCGCGGTAATTGTCGCGGGTCACGCCCTGCTGGATGAAGCGCACGCCGTGCTTCTTGGCGAGCTCGCCGTCGTCATGCGGATCGATGATGACGAAACGGCTCTTGTCGTAGTCGAAATGGCGTTCGATCAAAGGCAGGGTGCCCTTGCCGATCGAGCCGAAGCCGATCATGACGATGGGGCCGGTGATCTTGGCGTGGATCTGCGAGCTCATGAGGGGTCTCTCTTCTCGGACGGTGGCTGCGCCGGGGGCGCAAGCACAGGAAATGGCAGCAATCGGGCGCTGCGCCGCTCTTTAAGAGCCGCGCCGCTTGGCGGTGACTTCGATCTCGACCTTCATCTCGGGCTTGAGCAGCGCCGCGACGACCACCATCGTGGCGGCGGGGCGGATGTCGCCGAGCACTTCGCCGCAGACCGCAAAAAGCGCGTCGGCGTCGGCGACGTCGGTCAGGTAGTAGGTCGCGCGGACGATGTCGGCCATCTCGAATCCGCCCTCCTGCAGGGCGGCCGCGATGGTCTTGAAGCAGTTGCGTGACTGGCTCGTGACATCGGCCGGCATCGTCATGGTGGTGTAGTCATAGCCGGTGGTCCCGGCGACGAAGGCGAAATCACCGTCGATGACGGCGCGGCTGTAGCCGGCGGTTGTCTCGAATGGTGATCCGGTAGAGATCAGGCGGCGGGGCATTTTGGGACCTCGTCGGGGGATTTTCCGGGGTTAAAGAGCTTTTGCTGCACCTGCGCAACCCCTGGCGGGGCGGCCGCGGCGCGCAGTGCCGGCATGCCTAACGCAGCCGCGTGACGTCGGGTCCGGCGGGCGGCGTGCTGCTCCAGCGCCGGATCACGATGTCGCGGACGATCATGATGCCGAGCAGGACCAGCACCAGCGTCGGCAGCCACGTCCGCCGCGGCGGACGTGCCGCCGCCTCGGCCCTCACGCCGCGCATGGCAGCCGCTCCTTGCGGCGGCGGGCCTTCCGCTCAGGCGCGCCGGTGGCGACGATCATGCCGGCGGCACCGTCCAGCGCGCCCTCGACCAGCTCGAGCCCGAGCAGGCGCGCGCGCTCGAACGCGCCGGGCAGCTCCAGCGTGGCTGCCTTGGCCGCCTCGAAGCCGAAGCGCGCGTAATAGGGCGCATCGCCGAGCAGCACCACCGCGCCATGGCCGCGGGACGCCGCGATCATCAGCGCGGCATTCATCAGCGCCGCGCCGACGCCGAGGCTGCGTGCCTCCTGGGCAACCGCCAGCGGCCCGAGCATCAGCGCATCGCGTCCGCCGGCGCTGACGTGCCACAACCGCAGCGTTCCCACGAGCTTGCCGCCGCGCACGGCCGTCAGGGCGAGGCCTGCGGCGGGCGCGCGTCCGTCGCGCAGGCGCTGGCAGGTGCGCTCATGGCGGTTGTCGCCAAAGCACATGTCGAGCAGCGTCTCGCGCGCCGCGACGTCGGAGGCACGTTCCGCACGGATCACGAACGGAGCGGCAGTCCGAGAGGGCGCAGTCATCTGGGAGCGGAAAGCGGTCATGGCACGTCAGTCCCCGGCCTGCGCCGCGGGCTGTCGCCCGCGCGCAAACACGTGATGTCAGGTTGAAGGTGACGGTCTGTCGCTCCCTCCCCCGCTTGCGGGGGAGGGTCGGGGTGGGGAACGCACCACCCGAGGCTCTTAGCCGCCTCACCCGCGCACGGGCGAGGGGCAGCCGGATCAGATGTGATATGTCTTCAGCGGCGGGATGCCGTTGAAGGCCACCGACGAGTAGGTCGAGGTATACGCCCCGGTCCCCTCGATCAGCACCTTGTCGCCGATCGAGAGCGTCACCGGCAGCGGATACGGCAGCTTCTCGTACATGACGTCGGCCGAATCGCAGGTCGGGCCGGCGAGCACGCACGGGGTCATCTCCGCGCCCTCATGCGGGGTGCGGATGGCGTAGCGGATCGACTCGTCCATCGTCTCGGCGAGACCGCCGAACTTGCCGATGTCGAGATAGACCCAGCGCAGCTCGTCCTCGTCGCTCTTCTTCGAGATCAGCACCACTTCCGACTCGATGATCCCGGCATTGCCGACCATGCCGCGGCCCGGCTCGATGATCGTCTCCGGGATCTGGTTGCCGAAATGCTTGCGCAGCGCACGGAAGATCGAGCGGCCGTACTGCACGACCGGCGGCACGTCCTTCAGGTACTTGGTCGGGAAGCCCCCGCCCATGTTGACCATCGAGAGGTTGATGCCGCGCTCGGCGCAGTCGCGGAACACCGTCGAGGCCATCGCCAGCGCGCGGTCCCACGCCTTCACCTTGCGCTGCTGCGAGCCGACATGGAACGAGATGCCGCACGGCTCGAGGCCGAGGCGCTTCGCCAGGTCCAGCACTTCGACGGCCATCTCCGGATCGCAGCCGAACTTGCGCGACAGCGGCCACTCGGCGCCGGCGCAATCGTACAGGATGCGGCAGAACACCTTCGCGCCCGGCGCGGCGCGCGAGATCTTCTCGACCTCGGCGGCGCAGTCGACCGCGAACAGGCGGATGCCGAGCGCATAGGCGCGCGCGATGTCCCGCTCCTTTTTGATGGTGTTGCCATAGGAGATGCGGTCCGGCGTCGCACCGGCGGCCAGCGCCATCTCGATCTCGGCGACGGTCGCCGTGTCGAAGGACGAGCCGAGCGAGGCCAGCAGCGACAGCACTTCCGGCGCCGGGTTGGCCTTGACCGCGTAGAACACGCGGCTGTCCGGCAACGCCCGAGCGAAGTTCATGTAGTTGTCGCGCACGATCTCGAGGTCGACGACGAGACAGGGCTCGTGGTCCAGACCTTCCTCGCGGCGGTTGCGCAGGAATTCCCGGATACGTTCGGTCATAGCACCCTCCAAACGGCCCCAGCGACGAGGCCCGTTCAAAATGATCCCGACACGGGTGCCTTGGCGTTGCCGCCCGATGGAAAGGCGACAAAACCTCGAACCCGTAGCCGAATTGTGCTGCCGTGGATTGGTTGGGAATTTCCCGCCCGCACACCTGGCAATGAAGGACAAGCCTTTTCAGTAGCCCGCGCCGGCGTTGGACTGCCGGTAGAGACCAAAAAAGCCCGATCCGTCGTTGCTTTAAGTCGCGTCCCCCGTTGAGAGCGGGGTGCGCCGGTTCGCCTCCGGCTGCCAGTCACGGTTGCAAAAGACGAGGTGACCTTCAGCGGCATCTCTTGAGAGAGATGCTGGGCTCCTGGAGCATGACGATCTCGATCATGATGATCTTTGATCGCAACGATCCGAGAACCCCTCGGTTCCTCATCCCTTGGCGGCTGTCCGGCCTCTTGTCCGGATACCTACCGACTGACACACGACCACAGGCACGTGCGAAATTGGGCAGAAGCGGAAATAGGGGTTTTGAATTTCGTTCGCAAGGGATTTTTCAGCGCCGCGAAAGATTTCCCTAATCTGTGCTTATGCGACACAGTGAGCGGCGCCGGTGTCTGAACGAACGTTAAGCGAGCTTAAACTTTCGTAACGCGTTCACGCTTGCAGGACAGTGTTTTTACGCTGCTCACGCGCGCTTGGTGAAGGGCTCGATGCGCTGCGCGCCGCGGATGAAGCCGATCATCACGAACACGCCGATCGCGAACAGCACGGCCTGCAGGATGTGCGCGCCGCCGTCGCCGAGCCCGAACAGAATCGCCAGCGCCCAGCCGCCGGCGAAGGCCGCGCCGAACACTTCCGCGCCGATCAGGATCGCTGCCGAGATCACGGTGATCACGCTCGGCCAGGCGATCTGGCGGGCGGGCTTCGAGGTGGTGTCTGCGCTCATGGTCCGGGGTCCTCTCGGGGGCCGCAATCTCTCCGAAATGGCTCCGTCCTTCAAGGGGAAATGACCCAAAAAGGACCATCACCGTGGTAAGAGGGGCCCTGTTTGATCCGGGGAGCAAGAGCCGATGTCCGACACGACCGCCACGATCGACGCCCAGAGCAATCCGCTGCTCGTGGCCTGGGAGACCCCGCACCAGACACCGCCCTTCGACGCGATCAGGCCCGAGCACTTCCTGCCGGCCTTCGAGCGCGCCTTCGCCGACCACACCGCCGAAATCACTGCGATTACCCACGATCCGGCGGAGCCGGACTTCGCCAACACCATCACGGCGCTGGAGCGCTCCGGCAAGCTGCTGTCGAAGGTGGCCGCGGTGTTCTACGATCTGGTCTCCGCCAACTCCAACCCGGCCATTCTGGAGATCGACAAGGACGTGTCGCTGCGGATGGCGCGGCACTGGAACCCGATCATGATGAACGCCGTGCTGTTTGGCCGCATCGCGCTGCTCTACGACAACCGCAAGGACCTCACCATCACGAGCGAGGAGCAGCGGCTGCTGGAGCGTACCTACACCCGCTTCCGCCGCGCCGGCGCCGGGCTTTCCGACGACGACAAGGCGCGGATGGCCGAGATCAACGAGAAGCTCGCCCAGCTCGGCACCACCTTCAGCCATCACGTGCTCGGCGACGAGCAGGACTGGTTCCTCGAGCTCGGCCAGGATGACCGCGCCGGCCTCTCCGAAAGCTTCGTCGCCGCCGCCAAGGCAGCCGCCGAGGAGCGCGGCATGCCCGGCAAGGCGATCGTGACGCTGTCGCGCTCCTCGGTCGAGCCGTTCCTGCAGAGCTCCGCCCGCCGTGACCTGCGCGAGAAGGTGTTCAAGGCCTTCACCGCGCGCGGCGACAATGGCAATTCCAACGACAACAATGCCGTCATCGGCGAGATCCTGGCGCTGCGCGAGCAGGCCGCCAAGATCATGGGCTTTGCGAACTTCGCCGCCTATCGCCTGGAGGATTCCATGGCGAAGACGCCGGAGGCGGTGCGCGGCCTGCTGGAACGGGTGTGGAAGCCGGCCCGCGCCAAGGCGCTGGCCGATCGCGACCAGCTGCAGGCGATGATCACGGCCGAGGGCGGCAACTTCAAGCTCGAGGCCTGGGACTGGCGCTATTACGCCGAGAAGCTGCGCCAGGCGAAGGCCAACTTCGATGACGCCGCGATCAAGCCGTATCTCGCGCTCGACAACATGATCGCGGCGGCCTTCGACTGCGCCACGCGGCTGTTCGGCATCACCTTTGCCGAGCGCAAGGACATTCCGGTGTGGCACCCGGACGTGCGGGTCTGGGAGATCACGGACGCGCAGGGGCGCCACAAGGCGCTGTTCTACGGCGACTACTTTGCCCGTTCCTCGAAGCGCTCCGGCGCCTGGATGACCTCGCTGCGTGACCAGCAGAAGCTCGACGGCGACACCGCGCCGCTGATCATCAACGTCTGCAACTTCGCCAAGGGCGCCGACGGCCAGCCCTCGCTGCTGTCGCCGGACGATGCGCGCACGCTGTTCCACGAGTTCGGCCACGGCTTGCACGGCATCCTCTCCAACGTGACCTATCCCTCGCTGTCGGGCACGTCGGTGTTCACCGATTTCGTCGAGCTGCCGTCGCAGCTCTACGAGCACTGGCAGGAGCGCCCGGAGGTGCTGCAGACCTTCGCGAAGCACTACCAGACCGGTGAGTCGTTGCCGCAGGACCTGCTGGAGCGCTTCCTGGCGGCGCGCCGTTTCAACCAGGGTTTTGCCACCGTCGAGTTCGTCTCATCGGCGCTGATCGATCTGGAGTTCCACACTCAGCCGGCCGCGGCCTCGAAGGACGTGCGCGCGTTCGAGAAAGCCGAGATGGAGAAGATCGGCATGCCCCAGGAGATCGCGCTGCGTCACCGGCCGACCCAATTCGGCCACATCTTCTCGGGAGACCATTATGCGGCGGGCTACTACAGCTACATGTGGTCGGAGGTGATGGATGCGGATGCCTTCGGTGCCTTCGAGGAAGCCGGCAACATCTTCGATCCCGCGGTCGCCAAGCGGCTGCACGACAATGTCTACGCCTCGGGCGGCTCGGTCGATCCGGAAGCGGCTTACGTGGCGTTTCGCGGTCGCGAGCCGGAGCCTGACGCGCTGCTCCGCCGGCGCGGACTGCTCGATGTTCCCAAGGCGGCTTGAGGTGACGGTGATGGCGATGGCTCGTGTCGTTCTCGCTACGCTGACGCTCGTGCTGGGCGCGAGCGCCGCGAGTGCTCATCCGCATGTCTGGGTCACCGCGACCAGCGAGCTGCTCTACGCGGCCGACGGCACGGTGACCGGCGTGCGCCACGCCTGGACGTTCGACGACATGTTCGCGACCTATGCGCTGCAGGGGCTCGAGACCAAGCAGAAGGGCGTCTACACCCGCGAGGAGCTGGCGCCGCTGGCGCAGACCAACGCCGAGTCGCTGAAGGAGTATGCCTACTTCACCTTCATCAAGGCCGACGGCCGCAAACAGAAGCTGGTCGACCCCGTCGACTACTATCTCGAATACAAGGACACCAAGCTGACCCTGCACTTCACTTTGCCGCTGAAGGCGCCGGTGAAGTCCAGCCAGCTCCAGGTCGAGGTCTACGATCCCAGCTATTTCATCGATTTCCAGATGGCGGAGAAGGATCCCGTCAAGCTGGTCAGCGCTCCCGCAGGCTGCAAGCTCGGCCTGGTGAGACCGAGCGACGGCGGCACCGTCGCGCAGACCATGAACGAACAGACATTCCTGAGCGGCGGGGCGAACGCCAATTTCGGAATGAATTTCGCCAACAAGATCTCAGTGGAATGTCCATGACACCTCGCCCCAGCTCCGCCCGACCGTTCCTGACCTGCGCCGCGATCCTCGTTGCGCTTCTCGCCGCCGACGCCGCCTCCCACGCGCTGCTCGCCAAGCCGCCGTTCGGCGCGCCAGCGGCCGAGCCGCAGGTCGGCGGCATCGTCGGCTGGATCCTGGCGAAGCAGTCGGAGTTCTACCGCCAGATGTCCGGGGCGATCCGCTCCGCCAAGGAGGACGGCTCGGCGGTGTGGTGGCTGCTGGCGATTTCGTTCGCCTACGGCATCTTCCATGCGGCGGGGCCCGGCCACGGCAAGGCGGTCATCGCGTCTTATCTCGTCGCCAACCAGGAGACGGCGAAGCGCGGCATCGTGCTGTCGTTCGCCTCCGGCCTGATGCAGGCGCTGGTCGCGGTCGCCATCGTCGGTGTCGGCGCGGTGCTGCTCAACGCCACCGCGGCCAGCATGTGCAGCGCCGAGAAGGTGGTGGAGATCGCGAGCTACGGCCTGATCGCGCTGCTCGGCGCGCGTCTGGTGTGGGTCAAGGGCGCCGCGTTCCTGCGCACCTGGCAGCCGCCGGCGCCGGCGCTGGCGCTGGCCGGTGCACCCGCGGGCGCGGTGCAGGCGGGTCATGATCACGGCCATGCGCATGATCATCAGCATCGCGCGCCTCAGCATGATCATCCCGGCCATGATCACCATCATGGCCATGACCACCACGGCCACGACCATCATGGACATGATCATCACCACGGTCATGGTCATGCCCATGCGGCGGCGCATGGTCACGCCGCGCATGATCACGTCCACCACGATCACGTGCCCGGCGACGATTGCGGCTGCGGCCATTCCCACGGCCCGGCACCGAGCGAGCTCGCCGGTCCCGGCGGCTGGCAGCGCGGCTTCCAGGCGATCTTCGCCGCCGGCATCCGTCCGTGCTCGGGCGCGATCCTGGTGCTGGTGTTCGCGCTGGCTCAGGGCATGTTCTGGGCCGGCGTCGCCGCCACCGTCGTGATGGGCATGGGCACCGCGATCACCGTGGCCACCATTGCGGTGATTGCAGTGGCCGCGAAGGACATCGCCCGCCGCCTCAGCGCCGGCCGGGAGGCTGGCGGGGCCTTGATCATGCGCGGCTTGGAGTTCGGTGCGGCGGGGCTGGTGCTGTTGTTCGGCGTGGGGCTGCTGTTCGGCTACATGGCGGCGGAACGCACGACCTGTTTCTGAGCGGGGTGCGCTCAGCGACTCCGCTTATGTCCAACACGCCCGCCGCGGCGTACTGGATGCCCCGCCTGCGCGGGGCATGACAGCGGAGTTTATGGCGCCGCTTGTGCAACACCTAACAGTGTCGTCCCGGCCTTGAGCCGGGACCCATACTCCGCGGCGGTTCTGATGCGCGAGCTAGGATTGGCCCGCCTGCCTCAAACTGCTCCCTGTGATTGTGGGTCCCGGCTCAAGGCCGGGACGACTGCGTGGGCGTGGACGCAGTGTTGCCATGCCCCTGCGGCCGCAGCGCCCGGCCCAGCGCCATCAGCGGGAAGTAGTGGCGGTACATGCCGTAGCGGAGCATGAAGGCGCGGGAGAGCTCGGGGCCCTGCATCAGCCGCTCCTGCAAAGCCGGATCGTTCAGCTTGATGGTCTGGCCGACGCCGTAGCCGGGGAAGCCGGTGCCGGTGAATTCGGGCTCGTCCCAGGTGCCGGCCGATTGCCGCTCGACCAGCCACAGGCAGCCGCGCTCGATCGCCTCCTTGTCCTGGGGACGGTTGGCGGCGAGCAGGGCCATCAGCGCCCACGCCGTCTGCGACGCCGTCGTCGTGCCGCGGCCGACGGCGCTGACGTCCATGTAGGAGGCGCAGCTCTCGCCCCAGCCGCCATCAGCCTGTTGATTGGCGACCAGCCAGTCGCAGGCGCGGCCGATATACGGCTGGGTCATGTCCTCGCCGATCGCGGCCAGCGCCGGCAGCACCGCGCCGGTGCCGTAGACGTAGTTGACGCCCCAGCGGCCGAACCACGGGCCGCTCGGCTCCTGCTCCCGCCGGATATAGTCCAGCGCCTGCACCATCGACGGATGGCTGCGCGAGATGCCGAGCTTGCCGAACGCCTCGACGATATGCGCGGTGACGTCCACCGAGGGCGGATCGAGCGCCTCGCCGTAGTCGCAGAACGGGATCTTGGTCAGGATCTGCTGGTTGTTGTCCTTGTCGAACGCGCCCCAGCCGCCGCCCTGGCTCTGCATGCCGATCAGCCAGTCGACGCCGAGCGCAATCGCCTCGTCGATGCCCTTGGCCTTCCACTTCGGGTCATGCCGCAGCGGCGCGAGCGCGATCAGCGCCACCGCCGTGTCGTCCGTGTCGGGATAATAGTTGTTGGCGTATTCGAACGCCCAGCCGCCCGGCTTGACACGCGGCAGCTTCATCGACCAGTCGCCGGGCGCGCGCACCTGACGATCGAGCACCCAGTTTACGGCTTTGTCGACGGCTTCCGGATAGTCACCGAGCACGCCGGCATCGTCGAAGGCGAGCAAGGTGAGGATCGTGTCCCACACCGGGCTGTTGGTCGCCTGGATGTAGGTCGCGTCGCCGACATCGACGCGCCAGCCCGGATCGTTCAGCGCATCGAGCCCCTTGGCGAGCACGGGATGGTTGAGCGGATACCCTTCGGTGTACAGCGCCATCAGCCCGTAGATCCAGGGCGGCTGGATGCCGCCCCAGGCGCCGTCGAAATCCTGGTGGCGGATCATCCATTCCAGCACGCGGCTGGTCGCCGCCGGGCGAAACAGGCCCAGGTTGAGCTTGTTGCCGAGGTTCTGCAGCGCGTGCAGCACCTTGTCGGCGCGGCGGAAGAACTTGTCCCAGCCGCCGGCATTGGCCTTGACCGGCAGCTCGTAGTCGAACGCGGCGCGGCCGCGCGGAAACAGCGCGTCGAGCCGGTTCTCCGGCGGCAGCGGCCGGCTCGGCCGCTTTGCGGAGAGCACCGCGATCGGCATCAAAGTGGCGCGCGCCCATTGCGCGAAATTGTAGATCGAGAACGGAAACCAGAGTGGAAACCAGATCACCTCGGGCGGGATGTTCGGCGTCTTCTCCCACGGCCATTCGCCGATCAGCGCCAGCCAGTAGCGCGTGAAGACGCGGATGTTGCGCAGGCCGCCCTTGGCCTCGATCCATTCGCGCGCGCGTCGCACCGGCGGCTCGTCGTCGGGATAACCGAGCGAGCGGAGCGCGGCATAGGCCTCGACCGTCGCATTGATGTCACCGTTGGGCGCGCCGAAATAGACCTGCCAGGCGCCGTCGGGGCGCTGGCTGTCGAGCAGCGACTGGCCGAGGCGCTTGCGCAGGGGATGGTCTTCGAGCCCCAGGAACCACAGCGCCAGACACCATTGCGCCTCCATGCAGGCGTTGGACTCGGCGCGGCCGACCCAATGTCCGTCCGGCTTCTGGTTGGCGATCAGCCAGTCCGACGCCGCCCGCACCGTCGATTGCAGGGCGGCCTGGTAGTTTCCCGGGTCGCGCGGCGCGCGCGCGGAGGCCGAGCTGGTCAAAGTCATCACAAGTCCTCTGGCGGCCTCACGGCGCCGCTTCAGCAGCCGAATTCATCCCGCCCTATAGGGAATTTCGTCGTCAAATCCAATCAACTGGCCGTAGCCGGCCGGATCAAACGGGAAACGAAAAGCGTACAGACAGCGGTCGTCCGTGGTCGTGGTTAGCACTGCCGTGGGGACGAGGATGTGACGACCCTCACGTCCGGCGGCGGGCTCAGGCCGGCAGGTAGGCGCGCAGCAAAGGAAGGAAGAAGATCCCGACCGTGATCAGGAAGCCGATCGCCCACAGGATCGAGCGCAGCGACGGCCGGTCGCCGATATAGGTCAGCACGTAGGCCACCCGCACGATCACGAACAGCACCGACAGCTCGTCGATCAGGTTCTGCGGCGCGGCGCGGAACTCCGCCAGCAGCACGGCGGCGGCGAAGAACGGGAACGCCTCGATGCCGTTCTGGTGGGCGCCCAGCGCCCGCTCGCGGATGCCGCCGGCATAGAAGGCCGGATTCCTAGGCCGGGCATTGTCGTAGCGTCCGGCGCCGTCGACGCTGATCCATTTCGCCGGCACGATCGTTAAGAGGTAGAGCATTACGCTGGCGAAAATGCACAATTCTGCAATCGTCATGGCTCCTCCAGCCCGATGACATCGGTGAAATGGCCCTTATCTTGACAATGTCGAAACAAGCCGCCAAGCCACGCCCTTCACCAGTCACGGGCATCATGACCGCCGCCATATCACTGGACAATGCCAGGTCTCCTGACAATGCCAAGCCGTTGCCGGTCGCGAGCACGACGCGCGTCGGCGTGCTGCTGGTCAATCTCGGCACGCCCGATACGGCCGACGCCGCCGGCGTGCGGGTGTATCTCAAGGAGTTCCTGTCCGACCGCCGCGTGATCGAGGACCAGGGGCTGTTGTGGAAGATCATCCTCAACGGCATCATCCTCAACGTCCGGCCGCGAAAGAAGGCCAAGGACTACCAGTCGATCTGGAACACCGAGAAGAACGAGTCGCCGCTGAAGACGATCACGCGCGCGCAGAGCGAGAAGCTCGCGGCCAGCCTCGCCGATCGCAGCCACGTCATCGTCGACTGGGCGATGCGCTACGGTAATCCGTCGATCAAGGCCGGCGTCGATGGCCTGATGGCGAAAGGTTGTGATCGCATCCTGGTGGTGCCGCTCTATCCGCAATATTCCGCCGCGACCTCGGCCACCGTCTGTGACGAGGCCTTCCGGGTGCTGACCGAGCTGCGCGCGCAGCCGACGCTCCGGGTGACGCCGCCCTATTACAACGACAATTTCTACATCGAGGCGCTGGCGGTCTCGATCGAGGATCACCTCAAGACGCTGTCATATATGCCCGAGCTGATCGTGGCCTCGTTCCACGGCATGCCCAAGGAATATGTCGACAAGGGCGATCCCTATCGCGAGCAGTGCGTCGCCACCACCGAGCTGCTGCGCAAGCGGCTCGGCATGGACGACAGCAAGCTGCTGCTCACCTTCCAGTCCCGCTTCGGCTTCTCGGAGTGGCTGCAACCCTACACCGACAAGACCATCGAGAAGCTCGCCAAGGACGGCGTCAAGCGCATCGCCGTGGTCATGCCGGGCTTCGCGGCCGACTGCCTGGAGACGCTCGAGGAGATCTCCGGCGAGAACTGCGAGATCTTCAAGCACAATGGCGGTGAGGAGTTTTCCGCCGTGCCGTGCCTGAACGACAGCGCGCCCGGCATGGAGGTGCTGCGGCAACTGGTGCTGCGCGAGCTGCAGGGCTGGCTCTGAGCGCGTACCGGCCCGTTGCCGACCGCTAGGTCGGCTTCGCGCCAGAACAAGGTTAACGGCGGCGCGGCCGTCGAAAATATGTTCCTGAACCGCGCCTCACGGACCCCCGACAAAATCATGTAGCAATCCCTAGATTGTGATTGCTGCAGAGGCTGGTGAGGTGACTGACGTCTCCTCCCTTGGAGGATCCATGAGCGGTTTCGACATTTTCGCCATAGCGCTGGTGCTGCTGGTCGTCTTCACGCTGTATTCCGGCGTGAAGACGGTGCCGCAGGGCTTCGACTGGACGGTGGAGCGGTTCGGCAAATATACTCGCACGCTGTCGCCGGGCCTCAACATCATCGTGCCGTTCTTCGACCGCATCGGACGCAAGATCAACATGATGGAGCAGGTGATCGACATCCCCGAGCAGGAGGTGATCACCAAGGACAACGCCACCGTGACGGTCGACGGCGTCGCCTTCTACCAGGTGTTCGACGCCGCCAAGGCGAGCTACGAGGTCTCGAACCTCAATCAGGCCATCATCACGCTGACGATGACCAACATCCGCTCGGTGATGGGCTCGATGGACCTCGACCAGGTGCTGTCGCATCGCGACGAGATCAACGAGCGGCTGCTGCGCGTCGTCGACGCCGCGGTGTCGCCATGGGGGCTCAAGGTCAACCGCATCGAGATCAAGGACATCGTGCCGCCGGCGGATCTGGTCGAGGCGATGGGCCGGCAGATGAAGGCCGAGCGCGTCAAGCGCGCCGACATCCTGCAGGCCGAGGGCCAGCGCCAGTCGGAGATCCTGCGCGCGGAGGGCGCCAAGCAGAGCCAGATCCTGCAGGCCGAAGGCCGCCGGCAGTCGGCCTTCCTCGACGCCGAGGCGCGCGAGCGCGCGGCGGAGGCCGAGGCCAAGGCGACGCAGATGGTGTCGGACGCGATCGGCAAGGGTGACGTCGCCGCGCTGAACTACTTCATCGCCGACAAATACATCAAGGCGTTCGGCCAGCTCGCTGATTCCCCGAACCAGAAGGTGATCATGCTGCCGCTGGAGGCGACAGGCATGCTGGCCTCGCTCGCCGGCATCGGCGAGATCGCCAAGGCGACGTTCGGCGAGAGTTCAGCCTCGGCGGTCGCGGCCGCGCGTCGCGGTGGCTCGGTGCCATCGGCAGGAGCGCCGCCGAAGCCGCCGGTACCGCCGCAGGCCTGAGGCAGGGGAGGTCATCATGAGCGAGATGTTCGTGACGCTCGGCACCTGGAACTGGCTGATTTTCGGCATCATCCTGATGGCGCTGGAGCTGCTCGCACCGGGCATTTTCCTGATCTGGCTCGGGCTGGCAGCGCTGCTGGTCGGGCTGCTGTCGTTTGCCCTTTCGCCGGGATGGCAGCTGCAGATCCTGCTGTTCGCGCTGTTCTCGATCGCCGCGGTACCGTTGTGGCGGCGCCTCGCCCGCGCCAACGCCGCGCCGTCGCAGGACAACCCTTTCCTCAACCGCCGCTCGGCGGCGCTTGTCGGGCGCGAGTTCACCCTGGAGAAGCCGATCATCGACGGCAACGGCACCGTCCGCATCGACGACACGGTGTGGCGCGTGGCCGGTCCGGACACACCCGCAGGCAGCCGCGTGCGCATCGTGCAGGCGGATGGCGCGCATCTGACGGTGACCGCGGCGTAGGTCTTCTGCGCTGTTAGATGCAGCGCCCTCGCCCCTTGTGGGAGAGGGCATCGCCGGCCTATCCACATACTCGGTTGGGTGAGGGGTCCTCTCCGCGAGCACGCGCGTGGAGAGGACCCCTCACCCAACCGCGTTTGCTGCACTGTCCTACATGCCCTCTCCCACAAGGGGCGAGGGCGCAGTCATGGGCACTGCGGTTGCTGCAATCGTCGAGAGGTTGGAATATGAGCTGACGCTCAGTTCTGCAGCCGCACGCCCAGCATCACCACGGTCCCCGACGACGCCGCGCCCGTGATGTTCGAGTCCAGCTTGTCGTAGCGCAGCGTGCCCTTGACCCAGAGGCTGCGCGTCATCTTGTAGACGAGGTTGCCTTCGGCCGAATACGTGCGGTCGTTGCGGCCGTAGCCCTGATAGTCGAGGGTGCCGAAGGTGAACTTGCCGATGCCGGTCAGCCAGCGCCGGAAGTCGTGGTCGACCTGCACCGTGTAGGTGCGGATCAGCACGCCGGAGGCGCCGGCGACGGTGGTCTCCGCGACCTGCGTGTCGGAGAAGAAGCGCGCGGTGGTCAGCGGCGTCGCCGACCACACCAGCGAGGCCGTGGTGAGGAAGCCCTGCAGCCGGTTGAGCCGCGGATCGGTGTAGCTGCGGGTGGCGTAGCCGAGCGACAGCTCGCCGGTCAGGAGCCGGGTGAACTCGAACGAGGTGCCGGCCTTGGCATAGCCGCCGGCGGAATCGCGCTGGTAGCCGGAGCGGTCGAACTGCTGGTCGTAGGTGCGGGTGTTGCCCTGCACCTCGGCGAACGGCTTCAGGCCGGGCGTGACCTCGTAGGACACCCGGCCGATGCCGCCGAACTGGTTGTAGTTGCGGTCGTCGTTCGACGTCATCGTGCCGTCGGTCAGCTTACTCTGCTGATAGCTGGTGCGATCGGCGGTGGCGCCGGCCGAGATCTGCAGCCGGTTGAAGCGCTGGTCGAAGCCCACGGTGGTGCCGAGCGTGGTGTAGACCGGATAGCGGGCCAGCCCGGCCTGCACGCTCGGGCTGCCGGGATTGTCGGTCGCGGCGCGCAGGCGAAGCTGGGCGCCGACCGAGGTGTCGCGCGTCACGTCGAGGCGGCCGTCGACATGGCCGGTGAAATCGGGGCGGTCGAGCGTGGTCGGCGCCGAATTGATGCCGCCATCCATCGTGGCCGGCAGGGTGCTGCCATAGCCGGTGAACGAGCCGCGCAGATCGGCGACCAGGGCGTGGCGCTCCCAGTTCGACACCGCCAAAAATTCCGGCGCAATCATCCAGGCCGGCATGCCGCGCGGCTTGGCGAGCCGGGCCGGGTTGCTGTCATAGCCGGCCGACAGCTCTACCGCGCCCTTGATCAGGAACGGGCCGACATAGTCGCCGACCGCGCCGAACGGATCGTCATCGATCCGCAGCCGCTTGCGCGGCGGCTGGCCGGGCACCGTGCCCGCGATGGCGGCGGGGACCGGCTGCCGGTTGGCGAAGGCCGAGGGCGGTAAAGTCGGGCGTAGCTGTCCGGTCAGCTCGCCCGACGGCCGGGTGCCAGGCCCCGGGGCCGGCTTCGGCCGCGCCTGGGCGGGATAGTATTTCGGCTTCCTGCGGGTGCGGTTCAGCGAATCATAGCCCACATCGGCGGCGCCGCTGGCGGCGGGCACGTCGGGCAGAGGAACCCGCGTCTGGCGCGCCGGGGAGCTCACGGGAGGAGGCGTGGCAGGCAGACCCGGCGTCGGAACGGCATCCGACAGGCCGCTCACGGCCGTCCGCCGCAGCGGCGACTCCTGGGGGGCCAGAAAGCCGTCGCGCACCGGGCGGAACGCATCGATGGTCTGGGCTACGGCCGTTTCGAGACCGACAGCGCCGAGCAGCAGGCAAGCGGCGGAGGCGCCGCGCCACATCGCGCCCCGTAGCGCGCGCCTTGCGCGGCCGCTGTCAGGCCTCCACCCCACGATGAAAATACTCCAACAAAATCAACTGCGTCGTCGGGGGAGTCCCGCGCCGCCGGCAAACCGCGTCGTTAAGGGAGTAAAAACAAATATGGTTAATGGGCTGTTGATGACGCCTTGCCGCCTTACCCATGCTAAAGAGCGGCGCCTGACTGTCTTAGCCTTGGAAGCGCGAATGCCGAGATCGAAGCCGTTGACCGAAGCCCCTCCCGCCAACGCGGACATCCAATCGGCGCTGCGCACGCTCGACGCCGGCAGCAACGGCATTGCCGCGATCTCCGCTGCGCTGCGCGGTCCCCTGGGCCCGGCCTTTGCCGCTGCGGTGGAGCTGATCCGCCAGGCCAAGGGCCGCGCGATCCTGACCGGGCTCGGCAAGTCAGGCCACGTCGCCCGCAAGATGGCGGCGACCCTGGCCTCGACCGGCACGCCGGCCTTCTTCGTCCATTCCGCCGAGGCCGGTCATGGCGACCTCGGCATGATCACTTCGGATGACGTCGTCATCGCGCTGTCCTGGTCCGGCGAGCAGCCGGAGATGAAGACGCTGGTCAACTACACCAAGCGCTTCGCCATCCCCATGGTCGCCATCACCTCGAACGCGCAGTCGTCGCTGGGGCAGGCCGCGCGCATCGTGCTGGAGCTGCCGAAGGCGCGCGAAGCCTGTCCGCACAATCTGGCGCCGACCACCTCCACGCTGATGCAGGCCGCGATCGGCGATGCGCTCGCCATCGCGCTGCTCGAGGGCCGCGGCTTCACCGCGCTCGAATTCGCCAACTTCCATCCGGGCGGCAAGCTCGGCGCCATGCTCAAGCACATCTCGGATCTGATGCGCTCCGGCGACGCCGTGCCGCTGAAGCCGCTCGGCACCGGCATGGCCGATGCGCTGGAGGAGATGTCGGCCAAGGGGCTGGGCTGCGTCATCATCGTCGACGGCCGCGGCCATGTCGCTGGCATCATCACCGACGGCGATCTGCGCCGGAAGATGCGGTCCGACCTGCTGTCCGTTTCGGTCGACGAGATCATGACCGCCAACCCGCGCACCGTGCGCCGCGAGGCGCTGGCCTCCGAGGCGCTGGAGATCCTGAACTCCGCCAAGATCACGACCCTGATCGTGACCGACGGCGCCAAGCCCGTCGGCATCCTGCACATGCACGACCTGCTGCGCGCCGGGGTGGCGTGATCGTCTCAGCCGGTCCCGGCCGCGCGCGGAAAGCGTGCCGCGCCTGACTCCAGCGGCAATCCGAGCGCGTTGGCGAGACAGGAGACCGTGCGGTAGAAGCCGCAGAGCAGGATGATCTCCAGCACCTGGTCTTCCGCGTAGCAGGCTCTCAAACCGGCAAACTCGATCTCGCTCAGGGTCGCGCGCGCATGCAGCGCGTCCACCGCTGCGATCAGCGCCTGCTCCTGCTCCGACCAGCATGGCGCGTCCGCCGCGCCCAGCACAGTGGCTTCGATCTGTTGCGGCGATAGCTGCGCCGCGGCGCCGAAGGTTGCGACGTGGACGCCCCATTCATATTCGCAGGCGTTGAGTGCGCAGGTGCGGTCGATGACGATCTCGCGGTCGCGCAGCGACAGCGGCCCGCGATCCAGCAGGCTGCCGCCGCGAAATTTGCTCCAGGCGCGCGCATGGCTGGCCATGACCCGGAACAGCATCAAGGGCGGCGCGCCACGCATGATCTGGTCGAACTGGGTCTGGATATCGGCCGGGTAGGGCGGCTGCAGGGCGCCGAGGCGTGGCATGGTGGCGTGTCTCCGGATCACATGCTACAGATTATGTAGCATGATGCTACGCTTTCCGTAGCGATTGGCAAGACCCCGGGAGGATCACGGAATGACTGGCGTCACCAAGCCGCGTCGCGTGCGCGGCTCGCGCACGGGCCGACCGATCATGGCGCTGCTCGATCTGCTCGGCCGCCGCTGGTCGCTGCGCATCCTGTGGGAGCTCCGGCAGGGCGAGCTCACGTCGCGCGCGCTGCGGGCGGCCTGCGATGATGCGTCTCCGACCGTGCTGCAGAGCCGGCTGGACGAGCTGCGCGATGCCGGCTTTCTCCAACTGGGGGGCGACGGCTATGGGCTGACGCCGCTCGGGCGGGAGCTCCTCGAGACTTTCCTGCCGCTGCATCGCTTCTCCGAACGCTGGCGCAAACAGGTGGATGAGCGGTAGGCAGGGCCACCATGCTCGTGTCCGGCTGTCTGCCCGCGGCGGCCCGTGCTATGGCTCCGGCGACGACGGAAAGACGGGGCGATGCCTGACCAATTCGATCTCGACAAATACCTCGCGCGCATCGGCTATCGCGGGCCGCTGACGCCGAGCTTCGACACGCTGGCCGGATTGCAGGCGGCCCATGTCGATGCGATCGCGTTCGAGGGGATCGATCCCTTGCTCGGCCGGCCCGTGAACATCGATCTCGCCGCGGTGCAGGCCAAGATCGTCGACGGCCGCCGCGGCGGCTATTGCTTCGAGCAGAACGCGCTGTTGAAGGCGGCGCTGGAGGTGATCGGCTTTACGGTCACGCCGCTGTCGGCGCGGGTGCGCTGGCGGCTCGATGCCGATGCGCCGCTGACGCCGCGCACGCACATGATGCTGAAGGTCGACCTGCCGGACGGCCCCCATCTCGCCGATGTCGGTTTCGGCTCCTGCCTGCTCGACACGCCGCTGCGGATGGTGCCGGACGTGGAGCAGGTCACGGCGATGGGCACGTTTCGCCTGACGATCTCCGATGGGCTGCACTGGCTCGCGGCGAAGCAGCCGGCCGGCTGGCGCGCGATGTACGTCTTCGACCTCATCCCGCAGATCCATGCCGACTATGTGCTCGGCAACTGGTTCACCTCGACCAGCCCGTTGACGCCGTTCACCTCGATGCTGATCCTGGAGCGGCTCACGCGCGACGTACGCTACAAGCTCGTCAACCGCCGGCTGGTGACCGAGGCGCGCGACGGCGAGATCGTCAGCGAACGCATCATCGAAACGCCGGACGCGCTGCGCAGCGTCGTCGAGGATCTGTTTGGTGTCTCGCTCCCGGTGCCGGTCAACGAGGTCTGGGCGCGGATCGAGAGCTGAGCATGGAAAATGGCTTTGAGCTGGACTCCTATCTCGCCCGCATCGGCTATTCCGGGCCGCTGACACCGGATCTCGCGACGCTCACGGCGCTCCAGGCGGCGCATGTCGACGCGATCCCGTTCGAGGCGCTCGATCCGCTGCTGGGCCGTCCGGTCGACGTCGATCTGCCGTCGGTGCAGCAGAAGCTCGTGCTCAGCCGGCGCGGCGGCTACTGCTTCGAGCAGAGCGTGCTGTTCCAGGCCGTGCTGCAGGCGATTGGCTTCGACGTCACGGGGCTGACGGGCCGGGTGCGGTGGCGCTCGGCGCCAACCGATCCTCTCGGGCCACGGCAGCACATGATGCTGCTGGTCGAGCTCGATGGCCGCCCCTACATCGCCGATGTTGGCTTTGGCATCTGCATGATGGATGCGCCGATTCGGCTCGAGGTCGGCCACGAGCAGCAGACCGCGATGGGCACCTTTCGTATCGGCCAATGGAACGGGCTTTTCACGATCAGCGCAAAGCAGCCGACGGGCTGGCGCATGATGTACGCCTTCGACCTGGTGCCGCAGATCCACGCCGACTACGTGCTCGGCAGCTGGTACACCTCGACCAATCCGACCGTGCCGATCACGACGACATTGATGATGGAGCGGGTCGGGCGCGGTGCGCGGCACAAGCTGGTCAACCGCCGCTGCACCGTCGAGGCGCGCAACGGTGAAGTGATCGCGGAGCGCATGATCGGGAGCGCCGAAGAGCTCGGCCGGCATATCGAAGAGGTGTTCCGGGTCACGCCACCGGTGTCGGCTGAGGAGCTTTGGGCGCGGACGACGAGCTGATCGCGCGGCATCGTCTGTGCGCGACGTTTGAACGTGCTTCCCCATCGCTCGCACGCCAAGCCGAATACGAACTTATCGCGTGGTTGTAGCGCATTTGAGGGGAATGCCGGGCCGGGCATTGTGCTTATCTTAAGAGTCGCAGCCTTAGGTTGCGGGAACCTGAGGGGCTCGCGGCGTCCGGCCGTCGATCGATGGGGAACGTCCAGCATGACTGACATCGGAATGCACGCGACGCGATCAATCCTGCTGAACACCTCGGAGCAGACCTGTCACCGCCGCGCGCGGCCTCACCCCTCCTGACATCAGAGCCGCGATGCGGCTCATCCGAGCTGGCCTCCCGGCCAGGACGGGTGGGGGCTTCACGGTGAAACGTCGACTCTGACGCTTCGACGCTCATCCGAATCGATCATGAGACCACGGCCCGACCTGCCACTTCGGGCCGCGCGGAGACACATGTCGAGCAAGCCCCCACCCATTTTTGCTTCGCCGTTTTAAGTAGACCCGGACTCAGCCGCGAAGACGCTGCGCTCCCCTCTCCGCAAGGGGGAGGGGAGCGCAGCGCGAGTGCGGTCAGCAGCTGGATTTCAACTGGCGGAGTTGACTGCCGCTCAGCGCGGCAGCTCGGTCTTGCCCATCAGGAACTTGTCCACGGCCTGGGCGCACAGGCGGCCCTCGCGGATCGCCCACACCACCAGCGACTGGCCGCGGCGCATGTCGCCGGCGGAGAACACCTTCGGCAGCGAGGTCTGGTAGTCCGAGAGGTTGGCCTTGACGTTGCCGCGCGGGTCGAGGTCGACGCCGAGGCTCTTGAGCAGGCCCTCGTGCACCGGATGCACGAAGCCCATCGCCAGCAGCACGAGGTCGGCATCGAGCACGAACTCGGTGCCCGGGATCGGCTTGAACTGACCGTCGACGCGCACGCAGTGCAGCTTCTTGACCGCGCCGTTCTCGCCCTCGAACTTCTGCGTCAGCACCGCGAATTCGCGCACCGCGCCTTCGGCCTGGCTCGACG
This sequence comes from Bradyrhizobium sp. SZCCHNR1002, assembly GCF_032381435.1. Classification (NCBI taxonomy): domain Bacteria; kingdom Pseudomonadati; phylum Pseudomonadota; class Alphaproteobacteria; order Hyphomicrobiales; family Nitrobacteraceae; genus Bradyrhizobium; species Bradyrhizobium sp. SZCCHNR1002. Next base: position 78,689 of record NZ_JAUHIS010000010.1, on the reverse strand, counting down.
AGGTCCGCATCTTCAGCGGCCAGTTCGGCCAGGTCAGCTCCTTGTTCTCACGCTCCGGCGGCGCCGGCATGATCTCGAGCTGGGTCACGGACAGCGCGCCCTGGCGCAGCGAGGTGCCGATGCAGTCGGAGCCGGTGTCGCCGCCGCCGATCACGACGACATGCTTGCCGCCGGCGAGGATGTCGGTGGCGTTGACGGCTTCGTTGCCGACACGGCGGTTCTGCTGCGGCAGGAAATCCATCGCGTAGTGGACGCCGGCGAGGTCGCGGCCGGGGATCGGCAGGTCGCGCGGGGCTTCCGCGCCGCCGGTCAGCGCCACCGCGTCGTAATCCTTCAGCAGCGACTTCGAATCGATGCCGTCCTTGCCGCCGACATGGGCGCCGTAGTGGAAGACCACGCCTTCGCCTTCCATCTGCGCGATGCGGCGGTCGATGATGCCCTTCTCCATCTTGAAGTCGGGAATGCCGTAGCGAAGAAGACCGCCGGCCTTGGCGTGCTTCTCATAGACGTGCACCTCGTGACCGGCGCGCGCGAGCTGCTGCGCGGCTGCGAGGCCGGCCGGGCCGGCGCCGACGATGGCGACCTTCTTGCCGGTCTTGACCGCGGCAGGCTCGGGCTTGATCCAGCCCTGCTCGAACGCCTTGTCGACGATCGCGCATTCGATCGTCTTGATGGTCACCGGATTGTCGTCGATGTTCAGGGTGCACGATGCCTCGCACGGGGCGGGGCAGATACGGCCGGTGAACTCCGGGAAATTGTTGGTCGAGTGCAGGTTGCGCGACGCCTCTTCCCAGTTGCCGTTGTAGATCAGGTCGTTCCAGTCCGGGATCTGGTTGTTGACCGGGCAGCCGGGCGTGCCCGGCGCGGCCGAGCCGGTGCCGTGGCAATAGGGGATGCCGCAGTTCATGCAGCGCGCCGCCTGGTCACGCAGCTCCTTCTCGGAGAGCGGCACCACGAATTCCTGGAAGTGCTTCAGCCGCTCGGCAACCGGCGCGTACTTGCGATCGTGCCGCTCGATTTCGAGAAAACCTGTGACCTTGCCCATGACCTGTGACGTCCCTGACTGCTCGGGCCTCATGGTTCGAGACGGCGCTTGCGCGCCTCCTCACCATGAGGAATTTCCTCTGTGCTTCCCCTCATCCTGAGGAGCGGCGCCTTCGCCGCGTCTCGAAGGATGAGGCCTCGATCCTGGCCTCATGGTTCGAGACGGTGCTGCGCACCTCCTCACCATGAGGATCTAGTTTCCTGCTTCTTCTCACCCTGAGGAGCGGCGCTTGCGCCGCGTCTCGAAGGGCGAGGCCCCGCTCTCGGCCTCATGGTTCGAGACGGCGCTTCGCGCCTCCTCACATGAGGAGCAACATCAAGCCCCGATCGCGATCTTCGGCTCGGCGTCGGTCTTGGCCGCGAGCTCGCGAAGGGCGCGGCGGTACTCGACCGGCATGACCTTGCGGAACTTCGGCGCAAACTCCTTCCAGTTCGCCAGGATGTCGGCGGCGCGCTTGGAGCCGGTGGCCTTGGCGTGACGCGAGATCAGAACGTGCAGGCGCTCGACATCGGACGCCAGCAGGTTCTTGAACACGTCGACCCGGCCGTGCGCCTCGAGGTCGCCCATCTGGTGATAGGTGTCCTCGGCGATCATCTCCTCCGACAGCACCGGCTCGAGTTCGACCATTGCCATGTTGCAATGCTTGTCGAAGTCGCCGGCCTCGTCGAGCACATAGGCGACGCCACCCGACATGCCCGCCGCGAAGTTGCGCCCGGTCTTGCCGAGCACGACCACGATGCCGCCGGTCATGTACTCGCAGCAATGATCGCCCGCGCCCTCGACGACGGCGACTGCGCCCGAGTTACGCACCGCGAAGCGCTCGCCGGCGATGCCGCGGAAGAAGCACTCGCCGGAGATGGCGCCGTACATCACGGTGTTGCCGACGATGATCGACTCCTCCGGCACGATGCCGGAGTTGCGCGGCGGCTTGACGATGATGCGGCCGCCCGACAGGCCCTTGCCGACATAGTCATTGCCTTCGCCTTCGAGCTCGAAGGTGACGCCGTTGGCGAGCCACGCACCGAACGCCTGGCCGGCGGTGCCCTTCAGGCTGACATGAATCGTGTCCTGCGGCAGGCCGGCATGGCCGTAGATCTTGGCCACCGCGCCGGAAAGCATCGCGCCCGCCGAACGGTCGGTGTTGTTGATCTCGGCCTCGATCTTGACCGGGGCGCCGCGGTCGAGCGCGGGCCTGGCCTGCTCGATCAGCCTGCGGTCGAGCACGGCGTCGAGGTGATGATCCTGCTTCTCCGAATGGAAGATCTTCTGGCCCGGCGCTTCCTTCTGCTTCACGAACAGTTTTGAGAAGTCGAGACCCTTGGCCTTCCAATGCGCCACCAGCTTGGACTGGTCGAGCATCTGCACCTGGCCGACCATCTCGTTGAACGAGCGGTAGCCGAGCGCTGCCATGATCTCGCGGACCTCTTCGGCCACGAAGAAGAAGTAGTTGATGACGTGCTCCGGCTGGCCGGTGAAGCGCTTGCGCAGCACCGGGTCCTGGGTGGCAACGCCGACCGGGCAGGTGTTGAGGTGGCACTTGCGCATCATGATGCAGCCGGCCGCGATCAGCGGCGCCGTGGCGAAGCCGAACTCGTCGGCGCCAAGGAGTGCGCCGATCACGACGTCACGTCCGGTGCGGAAGCCGCCGTCGACCTGGACCACGATGCGGCTGCGCAGCCGCTCGCGCACCAGCGTCTGGTGGGTTTCGGCAAGGCCGATCTCCCACGGCGAGCCGGCATGCTTGATCGAGGTGAGGGGAGAGGCGCCGGTGCCGCCCTCGAAGCCCGCGATCGTCACATGGTCGGCGCGCGCTTTCGCAACGCCGGCGGCAACCGTGCCGACGCCGATCTCGGACACCAGCTTGACCGAGACCTGACCGTCGGGATTAACGTTCTTCAGGTCGTAGATCAGCTGCGCAAGATCCTCGATCGAGTAGATGTCGTGGTGCGGCGGCGGCGAGATCAGGCCGACACCAGGGGTCGAGTGGCGTACCTTGGCGATGGTCGCATCGACCTTGTGGCCGGGCAGCTGGCCGCCTTCGCCGGGCTTCGCGCCCTGCGCCATCTTGATCTGCATCATGTCGGAGTTGACGAGATACTCCGTCGTTACGCCGAACCGGCCAGACGCGACCTGCTTGATCGCCGAGCGCATGGAATCGCCGTTGGGCAGCGGCTTGAAGCGGTCGGCTTCCTCGCCGCCCTCGCCGGTGTTCGACTTGCCGCCGATCCGGTTCATGGCGATCGCCAAGGTCGTATGCGCCTCGCGCGAGATCGAGCCGAAGCTCATCGCGCCGGTGGCGAAGCGCCTGACGATCTCCTTGGCCGGCTCGACCTCGTCGAGCGGGACCGGCTTGCGCTTGTCGTCCTCGGCCGACTTGATCCGGAACAGGCCGCGCAGCGTCAACAACCGCTCGGACTGCTCGTTGAGCAGTTTTGCAAACGCCTGATAGCGGTCCTTGGAGTTGCCGCGCACGGCGTGCTGGAGCGTCGCGACGGACTCGGCGGTCCACGCATGGTCCTCGCCGCGGGTGCGGAAGGCATATTCGCCGCCGACGTCGAGCGCGGACTTGTAGACCAGCGCGTCGCCGAACGCATCGCGGTGGCGGCGCGCGGTTTCTTCGGCGATCTCGGCCAGGCCGACGCCTTCGACGCGGGTGTGGGTGCCGTAAAAGAACTTCTGCACGAACTCGGCCTTGAGGCCGACCGCGTCGAAGATCTGCGCGCCGCAATAGGACTGGTAGGTCGAGATGCCCATCTTCGACATGACCTTGAGCAGGCCCTTGCCGATCGACTTGATATAGCGCTTGACGACCTCGTAGTCGCTCAGCGCGCCCGGCAGCTTGTCCTTTAGCGCGACGATGGTCTCGAAGGCGAGATACGGGTTGATCGCCTCGGCGCCATAGCCGGCCAGACACGCGAAGTGATGCACCTCGCGCGGCTCACCGCTCTCGACGACGAGACCGACCGACGTGCGCAGGCCGGTGCGGATCAGATGATGATGCACGGCGGCGCAGGCGAGCAGCGACGGGATCGGGATCCGGTCGTTCGAGACCATGCGGTCGGACAGGATGATGATGTTGACGCCCTCGCGGACGGCTGCTTCGGCGCGGCCGCAGAGATCGTCGAGCACCTGCTCGAAGCCGGCGGCGCCCAGGCTCGCATCGAAGGTGGTATCGAGCGTGCGCGAGACGAAGTGGCTGTCGGAGACCTCCGAGATCGAGCGGATCTTCTCGAGGTCCGCATCGGTCAGGATCGGCTGATGCACTTCGAGCCGCTTGGTCGAGGCGACGCCTTCGAGGTCGAACAGGTTCGGGCGCGGGCCGATGATCGACACCAGGCTCATCACCAACTCCTCGCGGATCGGGTCGATCGGCGGGTTGGTGACCTGGGCGAAGTTCTGCTTGAAGTAGGTGAACAAGAGCTTGGGCTTGTCCGACAGCGCCGAGATCGGCGCGTCGTTGCCCATCGAGCCGGTCGCCTCCTCGCCGGTGGCGGCCATCGGGGTCATCAGGATGTTGATGTCCTCGGCCGTGTAGCCGAACGCCTGCTGGCGATCGAGCAGCGGCAAATTGGTCCGCGCGCCCTTGGTCGGCGCGTCCGGCAGCTTCTCGACCTGGATCTGGGTCCGGGCGAGCCACTCGGTATAGGGATGGCTGGCGGCGAGCTGCGCCTTGATCTCGTCGTCCGGGATCAGGCGGCCCTGCTCGAGATCGACCAGCAGCATCTTGCCCGGCTGCAGCCGCCACTTGGTGACGATCTGGTCCTCCGGAATCTTCAGGACGCCCATTTCGGACGCCATCACGATGCGGTCGTCCTTGGTCACGAGATAGCGCGCCGGCCGCAGGCCGTTGCGGTCGAGCGTGGCGCCGATCTGGCGGCCGTCGGTGAAGGCGATCGCGGCCGGGCCGTCCCACGGCTCCATCAGCGCGGCATGATATTCGTAGAACGAGCGGCGCTCCTCGCTCATCAAGGGATTGCCGGCCCACGCCTCCGGGATCATCATCATGACCGCGTGCGGCAGCGAGTAGCCGCCCTGCACCAGGAATTCGAGCGCGTTGTCGAAGCAGGCGGTGTCGGACTGGCCTTCATAGGAGATCGGCCAGAGCCGGCTGATGTCCTTGCCGAACAGCTCCGACGACACCGACGCCTGCCGCGCCGCCATCCAGTTGACGTTGCCGCGCAGGGTATTGATCTCGCCGTTATGCGCGATCATCCGGTAGGGGTGCGCCAGCGACCAGGTCGGGAAGGTGTTGGTCGAGAAGCGCTGGTGCACCAGCGCCAGCGCGCTCTCGAAGTCCGGCTCGTGCAGATCGGCGTAGTACTTGCCGAGCTGGTCGGCCAGGAACATGCCCTTGTAGATCACGGTCCGGCACGACATCGAGCACGGATAGTAGCCCGACATGCCGCGGTCGCGGCGCTGATAGATCGCCTGCGAGATCGACTTTCTGAGGATGTAGAGCTTGCGCTCGAACTCGTCCTCGGTCTTGGCGGCGCCGTTGCGGCCGATGAACACCTGCATGCTGCGCGGCTCGGTCGGCTTGACCGTCACGCCCAGCGAGGAGTTGTCGGTCGGCACGTCGCGCCAGCCGAGCAGGACCAGGCCCTCGTCCTCGATCTGGTCGGCGATGATGCTCTTGATGACGTTCCGCCACGCTTCGTCGCGCGGCATGAACAGCGCGCCGATGGCGTATTCGCCGGGAGGGGGCAGCGTGAAGCCGAGCTCCCCAGCCTTGCGCGAGAAGAACGCGTGCGGGATCTGCACCAGGATGCCGGCGCCGTCGCCGAAGCGCGGGTCGGCGCCGACGGCGCCGCGGTGCTCGAGGTTGCACAGGATGTTCAGCGCGTCCGAGACGATCTGGTGCGACTTCTGGCCCTTGATGTTGGCGATGAAGCCGACGCCACAGGAATCCTTCTCCTGCGCGGGGTCATAAAGGCCTTCGGCTTCCGGGCGCCACGTATGCAACTCGCGGGTGATCTCGGCCGGTTTTTCATGCGAATCCACAGCCAGCACCGCGCCGCCCAACTTCCCGTGCTCGACCTTCGATCCGCTCATATCCGTCCCCATCAGTTATTGGTCAGGGCCTTCACCACAGTCCGGTACACAGTCCGGCGCACCCCGGGCGCTGCGCGGGCCCCTCTCCGGAGCCAACGCTCGTCCTTTTCAGCGAGCCGCATTTGCAGAATTCAGGCCAGTCGCCGGGGGACCATGTCCCCGCTGGACGACCACGGCCTGGTCATGTCGCAGCGCCCCATGTCGTAACGTGATTGGGCGCCGTAACATCATTGCAAAGTCTCGGTCACCTTTGCAACGAAATTTTAGACAGCAATTCTGTCCTAAACCGCAAGATGCCAAACTTTAACCTATCACACAAGCGCAGCGGAGTCCTGAGCTCCGGGCTCCCCATCGCGCGCATTCCCCGGCAAATCTTCCGTTTTTCTCGGGCGAGCCGCCGCACCGATCACGCGCCGCGCGCATTTTTGAAACCTTTCGCCCTGTTCCTGCCCCGTCTCCGACCCAGGGCCGCCGGAATCACGGCAGAACGTCCGCCCACTTGAGAAGAAGCGAACAGCTTCACGTGCGGGGGCATGCAGGAGCTTTGAGCCATGAAGTTGCTAGTTGGAGCCGTCTCGGCCTCGTTGATCGCAGCCTTTGCCGCCCAGGCCGAGCCGCTGCCGCCATCGGGTCTGCGCGGGTCGTACACGGCGGTCTCCGATTTCGATGCGCCTTATTCCGACGCGCCGCCGGCCGTCTTGCCCGCGCCGCCGCCGCGCTACGGCTATCGTCCGGCCCCGGACTACGGCTACCGCGAGGAGCGCTACGCGCCGCCGGCGCCGGTGTACCGCCAGGATGGGTATCGCGACGGTTACCAGCAGGACTATGGCTATGCGCCGGCGTTCCTGCCGGTGCATGAGGTCTATGCCATCCTGCGCGACAACGGCTTCTCGCCGCTCGGCGCGCCGCGCCAGCGCGGCAATGTCTATGTCGTGGCGGTGCTCGACCGCCAGGGCGAGGACGGCAAGCTCGTGGTCGATGCCCGCTCCGGGCGCATCATCCGCTTCGTGCCGGCGTTCCAGTGGGGCGACGACTACGAACGCATGCGCTACGAGCCGGCGCCGCGCGGTGGCCTCGACCGGCTGCCGCCGCCGACCGTGATCCGCGCCGACCCGCGGCTGGTGCCGCCGGCGGCGCCCCGGGTCGCCAATGCAATGCCGGCGCAGCTGCCGAAGGTGCCGACGCCCGCCGCGCGGCCGGTCGCTCCCCCGCCGCAGACGGCGGCGCTCAACCCGAAGCCAGCAGAGGCAGCCAGGCCGGTCGCGCCCAGGCCCGCGGACATCAAGCCGGCCGAGACTAAGCCCGCGGACGTGAAGCCGGCCGAGACGAAGCCGGTCGAGGCCAAGGCCGATCCGAAGGCCGACGCGCCGAAGGCAGGCGAGGTCAAACCGGCCGAGGCCACGTCGTCTGACGCCAAGCCATCGGAGGCCAAGGCAACCGAAGCGAAGCCGTCGGATGCCAAACCCGTCCAGTCGGCCGCGGCCGCGCCGCAGACGACCGGATCGATCGCCGCGCCGGCAGCCAAGCCAGCGCCGCAGATCCTACCGACCGCGAAGATGCCGCCGGCCCAGGGGCTGGAATAACTGAGGCTGAAAACTTCCGCGGAGCGTCTGCCCCCGCCGCTGCCCCACCCACAACTGTCATCGCCTGGCTCGACCGGGCGATCCAGTAGCCACCGGCATCTCGGTTCATCACCGCCGCCGCGGCGTACTGGATGCCCGCTTTCGCGGGCATGACAGCGGTGAGCGGCGGTCCGGCATCTCCGGGTGATCGCGCGCGATCCCATCCAGCTGACAGAGCGAAAAAAAACGCCCCGGTTGCCCGGGGCGTTCGTGTCTGTGGAGTGCCGTCGTGCCGGTTACGCGGCGGCCTTCTCGGCGGTGCCCTCGATCGCCGGCTGCTCGACGGCTTGCGCATTGGTCGAGATCGGAATCGACCGCGGCTTCTTGGCCTCGGGGATCTCGCGGACGAGGTCGACGTGGAGCAGGCCGTTCTCGAGGCTGGCGTTCTTCACCACCACGTGGTCGGCGAGCTGGAAGCTGCGCTCGAACGCGCGGGCGGCGATGCCGCGATACAGCACCTCGCTCTTCTTGCCGTTCTCGTTGGCGGCCTTCTCGCCCTTGATCGTCAGCGTGTTTTCCTTCGCGACGAGGGAGAGCTCATCCTTGCCAAAGCCGGAGACGGCGACGGTGATGCGGTAGGCGTTCTCACCGGTGCGCTCGATATTGTAGGGCGGGTAGCCGGGGCTGGGCTCGGCGGTCGCCTGGTCGAGCATCGAGAACAGACGGTCGAAACCGACGGTGGAACGATAGAACGGGGTCAGGTCGTAGGTACGCATGGTCAAAGTCCTCCATTGAGCGACTATTGGCAAACCCGCCCGCCATCGGGCCGGGCTGTCGTGCAGCCGTGACGGCCTGCACGATCTCGATATGGGTCGGACGTTTTGGCGTTCAAGGGTCCCCGAAAGCGGCTCTTTTTGCCGTTCCACCCCTTGATTCCCACTGCCGTTCACCTATTCGATGGGCGCCTCATGACGCTCGTCTCGATTCCCGCCAATCCCGTTCCCGAAGACGCCACCGCCGGCACCATCAAGACTCCGGATGGCGCCGAGCTGCGGTTTGCGCGCTGGGCGCCACCGGCCGGGCGCAAGGGCACCGTCTGCGTGTTCACGGGACGCAGCGAGTCGATCGAGAAGTATTTCGAGACGGTACGCGATCTGCGCGATCGCGGCTTTGCGGTCGCCATCATCGACTGGCGCGGCCAGGGCCATTCGTCGCGGCGCCTGCGCGACACGCGCAAGGGCTATGTGCGCTCGTTCTCGGACTACGAGGTCGACGTCGAGACCTTCGTCACCGAGGTGGTGCTGCCGGACTGTCCGCCGCCTTATTTCGCGCTGGCGCATTCGATGGGCGGAACCGTGCTGCTGCGGCTCGCTCATTCCGGCAAGCGTTGGTTCGACCGCGTCGTGCTGTCGGCGCCGATGATCGATCTGCCGGGCCGGCGCACCTCGCTGCCGGCGCGGCTGCTGCTGCGCGCGATGCGGATCGCAGGGCAGGGCGGTCGCTACGTGCCCGGCGGCAATGACGAGATCAGCGGGCTCGCGCCTTTCGTCAACAATCCGCTGACCTCGGATCCCGTGCGTTATGCGCGCAACGCCGCGATCCTCGAGGAGGATCCGACGCTGGGCATCGCCTCGCCCACGGTGGCCTGGGCCGATGCCGCCTTCTCGGCCATGGCGACCTTCCGCGGTGTCAGCTACCCGTCGCAGATCCGCCAGCCGATCCTGATGCTGGCCGCCTCCAGCGATAGCGTGGTGTCGACAGCCGCGATCGAGGAGTTCGCCTATCATCTGCGCGCCGGCTCGCATCTCGTCATCGCCGGCGCCAAGCACGAGATCCTGCAGGAGCAGGACCGCTACCGTTCGCAGTTCTGGGCCGCGTTCGACGCCTTCGTGCCGGGAACGCCGCTGTTCGGCTGAGCTGATCTGCATCACAACCCGGCGTCATTCCGGGGCAAGGCCGCAGGCCTTGAGCCCGGAATCTCGAAATTGTCTGGCATTCTTTTTCGATAGCTCGAGATTCCGGGTTCAATCGTTGACGCGCGGCCGCGTCGCGGCCACGCATCGCCGATTGCCCCGGAATGACGGCCAGATCGTAGATCCGGCCGCGTTCTGCCTGTTGCTGGACACCCTGTCGCCTTGCGGGCTAGACCTACCGATCTTCTCCTCGCGTGGTGATGATTGGTCGTGAGCAAGGCGCAGAACAGGTTGCAGGCCCAGGCGCTGCAGGAGGCGATCCACGCCTTGCGTGCGCGGCAGTTTGCGCGTGCCGAGCAGATCGCTGCCTCGATCCTGCGCACGGCCAGGACCGATCGCGCCGCGCTGCTCGTTCATTCCCATGCCCTGCTCGGCCAGCAGCGCGCGGGCGAGGCGGTGGCGGCGCTGGAGAAGGCGGCGCTGCGCGGCCCTGATCCGGAGCTGGAGACGTTGCTGGGCGCGGCCTTGTGCGAGTCGCGGCGTGCAGCCGATGGGATCGCGCAATTGCGCAAGACCGCGGCGCGGCGCCCGCCGTTCTTCCCTGCCTTTCAGGAACTCGCCGGACGGCTGGCGAAATCCGGCGACCTCGGCGAGGCCATCGCAGTCATCGAGGAGGCGCAGGCGCTATCGCCCGACAGTGTCGATCTCAAGCTCGATCTCGCGCGGCTCTGCCTGCAGGCCAATGAGCGCGCGCGTGCGCGGGACAATCTCGTCGCGGCGCGCGAGGCGGCGCCGGGGCGTCCGGACGTCCTGGTCGAACTCGCCTGGGTGCATTTTCTGGATGGCGACTACGCGGAGGCCGCCGGCACCTACCGCCATGCGCTGGGGCTGCGGCCGGAGGATACCCAGACCCGCGCCAATCTGGCGATGTGCCTGGCCGAGATGGGCGATCGCGACGGTGCCCAGGCGGCGCTGCGCACGGTGGTGCGCGGCCGGCCGCATCTGCTGACCCGTGCGGCCTACACGCTGGCGGTGACCTCGCATGGCCGCTTCTTCTTCCGTCCGAGCGCGGCCGCCAAATTCCTTGGCGCCGACGGGACCCTCAAGCCCTGAACCTCTTGCGATAGACGCCGGTTTCGCGCTTGAGCGCGTCGCGCACCTCGTGAATGTCGGCAATCTCCTCCTCGGTGAAGGCCGAGGTCTGCATCGCCCATGTCTGCCGTTTCACCGGGATGCATTGCGCGACCGGCGTCCCCTTCGGCAGCACGCCACGAAATGCCGTGTCGTGCCAATGCGCCGGGAAGTGCACGAAGCTGTCGTGGAAGCGATCGCTGTCGACGAGGCCGGTCACCGTGGTGAACGGCAGGTCGAAGCGGTTCACGGGGTGGGTGAACAGCAGCGCCCAGCCGTCGGGCGCCTCGATCGTCCACAGATTGTGAAACTTGAGCAGGAAGCGGTCGGCCTCGAACAGCGGCGATCCCGTGACCTGCGAGACGTCGTGAAAGCTGATCGGCGAACGCGGAAAATCGATGGCGCCGCCCGGCGGCAGCTCGTTGTCCCAGCTGATGCCGCCGTCCTCGACCTTGAGATCGCAGATCAGCGGAATCAGGAAACCCGTCGTCATCGCGTCGATGAACGGCGGGCAGCGCTTGACGGTCTGCTCCTCCGCCTGGTTGAGCGCGCTGAACGCCGTCGCGGGCATGCTCTTGACCCATTCGGGAACGCCCATCGGCGCCGGCACCGGCTGCGGAATGCGGCCTTCGAGCTCCTTGGGGCAACGAAATTTCAACGTGAGGGAATCGGTCTCGGACATCGGAAATGCAGTGCTCCTGTAGCGCGCAGGATCATAACCTCCGGATTGTCACGATGACAGCGATGATCCGTCATGCGCGGCTTCGAGCGCCGGCATTCGGCTTTTCCGTCAAGCTCCGCCATATGCCTCCGGTGGCCCAAGTCTATTGTTTGCAGCTGCGCAAATTTGTGTTTTCCTTGCCGTGAAAAAGGCAGGGTCTGGCTTGCAATGGGCCGCAGGAATAGCGGGACAAGTGATGCGCATCTGGCGGCAATCGTCGCGAACTCTTTCGACGCCATCATCTCAAAAGATTTGCAAGGCACGATCCGGAGCTGGAATCGCGCCGCAGAGGACATCTTTGGCTGGTCTGCACGAGAAATCGTAGGCCGCTCGATCCGCACCATCATTCCTGCCGACCGGCTCCGCGAGGAGGAGCACATCATCGAAAGGGTCGGCGCGGGCGAGATCGTGCCTCGCTTCGAGACGGTGCGGCTCAACAAGCAGGGATTGCCGATCCCGGTCGAGATATGCGTGTCACCGATCCGAGACAGGGCCGGGACGATCGTCGGTGCCTCGAAGATCGCCAGCGACATCAGCCGGACGATCGAGCTGAGAAACAGGCTGGCCGACAGCGAACGTCAGTTCAGGATGCTGGCGAACAACATCGCCCAGCTTGCCTGGATCGCCGATCGCGATGGATCGATCTTCTGGTACAACGAGCGCTGGTACGACTACACAGGTACAACCATCGAGCAAATGAAGGGCTGGGGCTGGACCAGCGTGCATCATCCCGATCATGTCGAGCGGGTGAAGGCGCGCATTCAGGAAAGCTGGGATTCCGGCGTCGAATGGGAGGACACCTTTCCGCTGCGCGGCAAGGACGGCACCTACCGCTGGTTCCTGTCACGAGCCAAGCCGGTGCTGGACGACACCGGCCAGATCTGGCGCTGGTTCGGAACCAACACCGACATCACCGCGCAGCTCCAGAGCGAAGAGAAGATCCGGCTGCTGATGGGGGAGGTGAACCATCGCGCCAAGAACATGATCACGGTCGTCCAGGCTATTGTGATGAGAACTGTCGACCGGCACGATTCGGACGCCTTGGCGAGTCGGCTCGCGGCGTTGGGGCGCAACCAGGATCTGCTGACCCAGCACAATTGGAGCGGCGCGCGGCTCGGCGAGCTGATTTCGTCCCAACTCGCACCGGTCGGTGATCTCGTCGGGAGCCGGATCATCCTGACAGGGGATCTCGATGTCTTGCTGTCCCCCGCCGCCAGCGAGACGATCGGTCTGGCGATCCACGAGCTCGGCACGAACGCGACCAAATACGGATCGCTGTCCGGCGCCGCCGGGCAGGTTTCCATCGCCTGCGCGGTCATCGATGAAGCGAACGGCAAGCGCCTACGAATAGTCTGGCGCGAGAGCGGCGGCCCTGCCGTTGCGGCGCCAGAGCGGACCGGGTTCGGCAGTGTGATGATTGATCGCAATCCGCGCCTGGCACTGCAGGCGGAGGTGCAACTTGCCTTTCCGCCCGAAGGCTTCGTCTGGCGGCTCGATGTGCCGCTCGAGCAAGTGCAGGCGCAGGGCAGCGACGATTCCGGAGCGCGGGGGCTCTGAGCCGGACAGCCACGGCCCGATCCGTCCCTGCATTTCATGGCCGGCGTGACAGGTCAGCCGCACACGATCGATGCAGCAGCGGCAACGGGTTGCCTTCGACTATCTCGTCGAGAGCACCTCGCCGAAGCGCTCCCACTGCTTGCCGGTGAAGCGCATGAACTGCACCTGCTCGACCGGCAGATGGTCGCCCTCCGACGTGTTGACCTTGATGCCGGGCAGCAGCATCGGCAGCTCCAGGTCCTTGATCGACAGCGCCTGCTTCAGGATGTTCTCGCGCGACAAATCGTTGCCGGCGGCCTTGAGCACGTGCTCCAGCGCCATGCCGTTGTTGTAGCCGTTGACGTAGTTGGAATCGCGGATGTCGCCGTCGGGCACGTATTTGGCCATGTAGTCGCGCCAGCCCTTGACGCCGAGATCGTCGGCCCAGGCCGGATCGAGCGGGTCCTTGACGTAGGCGGTCGAGATGATGCCGGTGCCGGCCTCGAGGCCGGCCGGCTCCATCACCGAGGACATCCACACCGAGACGTTGGTCAGGAACGTCATCGGCCGCCAGTTGATCTCGAAGGTCTTGCGGATTGCCTGCGCGGCGAATTTCGGCGTCGCGGCGATGATCAGCGCATCGGCGCCGGAGGATTTCAGCTTCACGATCTGCGAGTCGATGGTCGGCTCGGTGGACTCGTAGCTCGCCACCGTCACCGCCGTGTCGAAGCGTTCGCCGAGCACGTCCTTCAGCCCGGCGAGATAGTCGCGGCCGAAATCGTCGTTCTGCGCGAGAATGGCAAAGGTCGCATCCGGCTTCTTCTGCAGCGCGTAGCGCGCATACATCCGCGCCTCGTTGCGGAACGGTGCCATCACGCCCATCAGCGCCAGCGGAAACTGCGCGGGATCGCCGAACTTCGAGGCACCGGAAGCCACGAACAGCTGCGGCACCTTCTTGCCCTGCAGATATTTGGCGATCGCGGTGTTGTGCGCGGTGCCCATGGTCGAGAAGATGAAGGCGACCTCGTCGCTCTCGACCAGCCGCCGCGTCTGCTCGACCGTCTTGGGCGGCACGTAGCCGTCGTCCAGCGAGAGCAGATTGACCTTGCGCCCGTTGATGCCGCCGCGATCGTTGACCATCTTGAAATAGGCCACCTCGCCCTTGCCGAGGATGCCGAAGGCGGACACCGGCCCGCTATAGGGCATGGTCTGTCCGATGCGGATCTCGGTGGCCGTGATACCCGGCTGATCCTCCGCCCTGGCCGGCGCACCCGGCATCGACGACACGATGAGCAAGCCTGCAGCTGCAATCACGCTTCGCATGGACACCTCCCTGATGGCCGCGCTGGCGGCGGCCTTGTATCGAAGCATAGGGACGTCCCGGGCGACGGGCAATAAAAATATACTTTTTATAGAAAATCTATTTTCTGGTTCTGCTATCGTATTGTGAGTCATCGAGCGAGCCATGTCCGCAAGCGCCACACAGACTACCTATGAACGGCTCCGCGCCAGCCTGCTCGCCGGCCTCTATCGGCCGGAGGAGAAGCTCAAGATCAGCGAACTCGGCGCGGCGTTCTCCGTCAGCACCGGCGCCATCCGCGAGGCGCTGGCCAGGCTGACGGCGGAGGGGCTGGTGACGGCGCTGCCACAACGCGGCTTTCGCGTTGCCCCCGTGTCGATTGCCGATCTGCGCGACCTCACGGACATGCGCATCGAGGTCGAGACCAAATGCCTGCGCCGCGCCATCGCCAACGGCGATCTCGAATGGGAAACGGCGGTCGTTGCCGCCCATCATCGTCTGGCGGCGACGCCGATTGCCGCCGACGACGGCAGCTTCTCGCCGGCCTGGACACTGGCCCATGGCGACTTCCACGCCGCGCTGGCGCAGGCCTGCGGCAGCACCTGGATGTTGCGGGTGCGCGATCTGCTGTCGGCGCACAATGAGCGTTACCTCGACCTCGCCCGCAAGACCGACCGGGGCAAGCGCGACGCGGCTCGCGAGCATCGCGAGTTGATGGAGGCGACGGTGGCGCGCGACACCGAGCGTGCGGTGAGCATCATGACGGCCCATCTCGGCAAGACCCGGGACACGATCGAAGCCGCGTTGCTGGCCGCCGCGGCGATGAACGAGGCGAGGTGATGGTGGCCGAGAGTCGCTCCCGAGACTGTGCTCCGGCGGCTCTCGCGCGGATCAGCGACTTGCATCATCCTGCACCGGTCCGCCGTACCGGGACGCAGGCCGCAAATGTCTCCGACCGATCGGTCCCGGACCGGACGTCGTCAACGGATGGGATGCAGATGCGGGATCAGCGCGACCCTCTGAAAGCCCTTCAGGATTGGTACGCCTCCCAATGCGACGGCCAGTGGGAGCATCAATACGGGATCAAGATCGGCACCCTGGACAATCCGGGATGGACCCTCAGGATCGACCTGTCCGCCACGGCATTGGCGGAGCGTCCCTTCACGGAGGTGAAGGTTCAGGGCGACGATGACGATGACTGGTGCCACTGCCACGTTCGGGGCAAGGTCTTCGAGGCCTTCTGCGGACCCAATCACCTGGAGGACGTCATCGCCATCTTCCTCGCCTGGGCCATTACGGCCGCGCGGGGCGCGCAGCATTGATGCGAGGGCAGCCCGCGTGCTCATTCGGCGCAATGGGCACGCGGGCGCGACGCGTCAGGCCGGATAGGCGACCGGCAGGATCGTGATCTTCAGATAGTCCACGCCGCCGGACTGACCGAGCGGCGGGAAGTACAGCAGCGGCTGCTGCACGCGGTCGGAGAACGGAAAGCCGTAGAAGTCGCCCGATATGGCGGCGATCTGCGCCGCGTACTGATTGTAGTAGGCGCTGTTGCTCTGCGCGCCGGCGAACATCAGCGACGGGGTGCTCTTGGCCAGCTCGAACCAGGTCGTGGAGCTCACGTCGCCGAGCGCCGTCGACTTGCCGTCGACCGTCACCTGCGTGGTGCTGCCGGGGAAGCCGTAGCTGAGCCCGGCGAGGAGATCGCCGACGATCCAGCCATAGACGTCGTTGACGATCCCCGCTGTCGGCGTTCCGCCGTTCACCGTGTAGGACGGGTTGCAGCCATAGACGCCGGTTGGCTGGTTCAGGTTGGCGTAGGTGATGACGATCGTCGTGGCCTCCGGCGTCCGCGAGCCGGCCTTGGTGATGGTGCCCGTGAGTGTGACGTCGGCGCTTCCGAAGCTCGCGGTCAGCGCGTAGTGGTGAGCGGAGGTCGGCCCGCTGCCGCCCGCCTGCCCGCCGTAATAGCCGGCGATCTTCGTCGGTCCCTGCGACGCCAGGAAGGTGAAATACGCACTCCAGTTCGGGTAGCCGCTGGTCAGGCCAGGGCCGATGACGCGAACGTAATTCCCGACCACCGCCGTTCCGCCGGATAGCGTCCCCAGCGCCTCCATGTTCGCGCCGATGGCGCCGGGCTTGGAGTCGTTGAACTTCAGCGCCCCGACCTGCTTGCCGCTTCTCCAGGTGCTGGCCTCCAGCGCCATGCTGGCGAAATCGATGTCGCTGATGTCGAGATTGTTCTGCGTGTTGCCGAAGATGTTGGTCTCCAGATATGCATAGGACGTGTTGTAGTTGGCGTCGCTGGGATTCTGCGGCGCCGGCTGATAGCCGTTGCCCAGCCCCGACAGGCCACTCGATCCGAAGTTCAGATAGATCCGGCCATTGGTGAAGTTGTCGAGAAAGACGTTGGGAATCTTCTGCGTGGCCGAATAGGCCGGAACGATCCCCTCCAGGGCCGACAACGCATAACCGGTGTTGCCGCTGAGCGGGACCGTGCCGCTCCCGCCGAGTTGGCCGGGTCCGAACGACCCGTTGAGGAATTGCACCCAGACGTCTTGTTTGCTGAGGTTCTCGAAAACGATCGGAACGGCATTGCTGGTGCTCGTCATCACTATAATCTCCTGAAAATCATTGAAGTAACGGTGTGAAAAGAACAGCCGATCAGACGCGAATGAAAACAACCCTTACGCGACGATTCGAAATGTATATCATTTTGAGTGTGTTTAATCAAAGCGGGGATGGCCCCCCTCGGTGCCGCAGATGGACCGACTCGGGTTGGGACGGCCGCCTCGCGGCTCGACGACAAGGCAGATCCGAATGCGCCGGCAGCGTTAAGCGGACTTCATGCCAGACCCACGGCGCACACAAGGATGCATTCACCACGCGCCGATCTCTCCAAGCTTGGAAACCCCCCGGTAACGCGCCGTCCCTCTAGTGATGCGCGTTGATATTTCCAGGAGGAGACAATTATGTTGAAGATGATCGCGCGAAAACTACTTGGTCCCCACGCCCTCAATTCCGGCTTCGGCCTCGTGACGATGTTCGCACTCACCGGCGTCGTCGCGTCGCTCGTGCTGGTCCAGCACGGCGTCAACGTGAGCCCGCCCGCGATGTTCTGATCGGGCCGTCCGCAAAGCGGACTGGCTCCCGGTTTGACGCGTGTTGGGAGTTGGTCCGCAAGATTGGCGAACTCCTGCATGCCAATCGTCCATCAATTTTCTCTACACTGAAGCACCGTCTAGCAAATCCCCAGCGGGGCTGGCATCGGTCAGTCGCGCAGGGCTTCACGCGTGAACGATTGACGTTCGCATCGAACGGAGTCTGCTGCGTCGTCAAACATCCGGAAGCCAGTTCGTGCGCGAGATCGGAAATCCCAGCGACAAGGCGGCCAGAGGTGCCGCGGTTGCGGGGCTCGCGGCTGTGCTTGCACCGATGATCGTGTCCCAGGTGATGCGGCTGCACCAGCACGAAGCGCTCGGCTGGATCGCCTTTGACTACGCCGGCCGGCTTGGTGCGCTCGTGGTCGCCGCAGCGATCCCCTCCGTACGAATGGCCGCGTTTCGACGGGAGCAGACACGCATCGTCCCCTCGGAGACCGGGCTCTGGGTCGTCGGTCTGTCGTTGGCCGAACGTCTCTGCCAGCCAATGAGCGCCGTCATCAACGGGATGTTTCCTGGGACGGTCTTCGGAAGCTATCCTCGTCCCGAGGGTTGGCTATATCTGTTCGATCTCGTCGTCGGTCTCGCTCTGGTCGCCGTCAGCGAGGAGATCGTCTTCCGCCGCTGTGTCGGACATGTGTTGCGGCTATGGCTGGACAAGAATCGCATCTCGATCGTCCTCGTTTCGTCTATTCTCTTCGGTGTCTATCATTGGTGGACGGGACTTGGAAACGTCACGACGGCGGCGCTGATCGGCGCAGGTCTAGCCCTGATGCTGCAGCGATCGGTGGCGTTATGGCCAGTGATCCTCGCGCATTATCTGATCGACCTGGTCGCTTTCGCGTGAGCCGCAACTGATTTGCCCGACGGGCTTGCCCCGCACAACCTTGTCCAGCCCTGCGGCGAAAAATATTCTGATTTACGTAATTCAAGATTCGTGTAGTCTGCGCGCGTCCGGTCTCCGCGAGGAGGGGCGTATCGCGGTCGTCACGAGCGTGGGAGGCTGGATGCGGTGGGCGCGGCGGGTCGCAGCGTGAGCAATCATGCCGACGAACGATCCGCTGCGCACGGAGAAATCGCGTGGTCCTGACGCCCCGATGCTGGCGTCAAGCTCGTGTGCTCCTGATGAGGCGCGCGGGCGACGGTGGCTAAGAGCCGGACACCGGGGAGATCGCGTATAATTCGTAAAGCCATCGCGCAGGGAAGGCCGGGTCTGTCCGGCTGAACCTGTGGTTCCTGCCCCGTGCATTCTTGTCCGCACGGGGGCCACGGGCCTCAGTCGAGGTCCGGCCTTCCCTGCGCCCTCCCGTGATCAGCGGAGGGTGAACAAGCGCAAAGCTCGGGCCGCCTTGGCCGCGAGAGCGCGATCCCGTGTGATTTAGGCTGTTTGACATCCGTGTAGTATGTCCATGTGCGATAGCGTTGTCATCACATATGAGGACAGGCATGGGACATGATTGCGTTGCTCATGATTGCGCCCTCTCCCCTTGCGGGAGAGGGCATGCAGGACGGTGCGGCTCACTCGTTTGGGTGAGGGGTCTGCTTCATCGGGCGCCACGCGCGGAGAGAGACCCCTCACCCGACCGAATGCTCAGACAGGCTGGCGATGCCCTCTCCCACCCTGGCGAAGCTTCGCTTCGCCTTGGGGGAGAGGGCGTTGTATCGGGCAGCGAGTGGTATGGCCTCAACCCGCCTTCTTGCCGCGCGATCCGATCAGTTCGGCGACCAGCGGATTCGGATAGCGGCGCTGCTGGCTTACGGCGAAGAACTGCTCCTTGAGCGCGCTCAGCCGGGCGCGCTCGACCAGTACGCCGGAGCGCAGTTCGTCGATGACGACGATCGACGGCACCAGGGTCACCGCGCCGCTCTCGCGCGCCATCAGGCGCAGCATCGCCATGTCGTCGACCTCGGCGGCGATGATGGGGCGGATGCCGCTCGACCCGACCAGCGCATCGAAGGCGGAGCGCAGGGCGCTGCCGCGGCCGGGCAGGATCACCGGCGTCGTCGCGAGATCCTGCGGAAAGCGAAAGCGGGCGGCCTTGGACGGCTTGCGGCTGACCAGGCTGACGCGCTGCTCGTCGAGCAGCGTGTTGTCGAAATTGCTGCGCGTGTCCGGCGCCGCCGGATGGTTGGCGAGCACGAGGTCGAGCTTGTGCGCGTCGAGCTGCTCCAGGAGGTCGGCGAACTGGCCGGTGCGGATGATCAGCTCGACATCGCCGCGGCCGATCAGCGGCTTCAGGAAGGCGATCTGGAAGTTGCGCGACAGATTGGCCGCGGCGCCGACCCGCAGCAGCTGCCGGCCAGGGCGCAGACCGGACAGCGTCTCGATCAGCTCATGGCCGGATCTGAATACGCTGCCGGCATAGTCGAGCGCGATTCGTCCGGCCTCGGTCAGCTGCAGGGTGCGCCCGGTGCGCTCGAACAGCTTCTGCCCGAGCTGTTCCTCCAGCGCCTTGACCTGCACCGACAGCGAGGAGGGCGAGACGTTGAGGCGCTGCGCCGCCCGGCTCATGCTGCCTTCGCTGGCGATGATCCAGAAATAGCGCAGGTGATGGTAGTTCAGATGCGGCATGGCACCGTTCTATATTTTACAACGATCACGTTCAATCATTGAAATTTTAACAAGGAACCGCAGCCGGTAAGCAGGGCGACATCGTCTCATCCGACCAACCGACCGGGCCGCCATGAACCAGTTCCTTCCTTGTCTCGCAGCGCTTGCGCCCCTCACGCTCGCCGTCGCCGGCCTCGCCGGCACCGTCGGCAGCGCCAGAGCCGTCACCCGCAACGCGATCGCGGCTGCTGCGGTCGCCCTCGCCATTGCCTCGGTCGCAAGCCTGGGCGCAGCGATCATCGGGGCAGGGCGGACGCCGCTGCTCGGCGGCTACGGGCTTGGACTGTCGCTGCAGCTCGATGCGCTCGGCGCGATCCTCTCCGTGCTTGTCAGCTTCATCGGCGTGGTCGTCATCAGCTATAGCCGCAACTATCTCGACGGCGATCCGGGCCAGGTCCGGTTCACGCGCTGGCTGCTGCTGACCTTGGCGGCGGTGCTGATGCTGCCGATCTCCGGCAATCTCGTGCTGCTGTTCGCCGCCTGGGTCGCCACCAGTCTGGCGCTCGGCAAGCTGCTGCTGTTCTACGGCACCCGGCCGGCCGCGATCCGGGCCGCGCGCAAGAAGTTCGTGGCGAGCCGGCTCGGCGACGCCTTCCTCGCGCTCGCGGCGCTGCTGCTCTACGTCCGGTTCGGTACCCTCGAGATCGGTAGCCTCGCCGCCCACGCCCGGGCGGGGGAGGGGGCAGAATCGACGCTGGTCACGATCGCCGCGTTGCTGATCGTCGCGACTGCGATGTTCAAATCCGCCCAGCTGCCACTACATGGCTGGCTGATCGAGGTGATGGAGACGCCCACGCCGGTGTCGGCGCTGCTGCATGCCGGCATCATCAATGCCGGCGGCTTCCTGGTGCTCCGGCTCAGCGACGTGCTGCTGCTGGCGACGCCGGCGCTCGACGTGCTCGCGGTCGTCGGCGGCGCCACCGCGCTGTTCGGCTCGCTGGTGATGCTGACGCAGACCTCGGTGAAGGTCCAGCTCGCTTATTCGACAGTCGCGCAGATGGGCTTCATGCTGCTGCAATGCGGCCTCGGCGCCTTCTCCGCGGCGCTGCTCCACATCGTGGCGCACTCGCTCTACAAGGCGCACGCCTTCCTGTCCTCGGGCAGCATCATCGATCTCGCCCGGGCATCGTGGACGCCGAGCCCGGGCGGCCAGCCGCATGCGGCACGGCTCATCCTGGCGCTGGTCGCGGTGATTGGTCTGGCGCTGCTGACCGGGCTCGCCTTCGGCATGACCTTGCGGAGCAATCCGGCGCAGGTCGCGCTTGGCGCGGTGCTGCTGATGGGTCTGGTGCACCTGATGGCCAATGCCATCGACGAGCGGCCGAACGGCTTCGTCGTCGCCCGCGCCGCGGTCACCGCTGTCGGCGTCGCGCTGCTCTATTTCACGCTGCAGACGGGCATGGCCTGGCTGGTGGCCGGCAGCTTCCCGGCGGCGCGGCCGGTGGATGGTCTCGTGCCGATGCTAATCGCGGCGGCCGTGGTGGTCTCGTTCGCGGCCGTCACCGTGTTTCAGAACCAGATGATGCGCCGCGCCGACGCGCCGTTCTGGATCGCCTGTTACGTCCACCTGCGCAACGGCCTCTATCTCAACACGCTCGCCAACCGGCTCGTGCTGACGGTCTGGCCCCGCACCTCGACCTCCTCTCCATCCAACCCATGATCCGAGATCTCCCATGACCCAGGCCGCCCTTGCCATGACGATGACGGACCCGATCGACACCACCGCCGATGCGGCGCTGATGGCTTGCATCGACAGCGCCTGCCAGCGGGTTGCGCCGCTGTGGCCGCTCAAGCACTTCGTCGCGGTCAACCCGTTCCTCGGCTTCACCTCGCAGAGCTTCGCCGCGACGGCGGCGACCTTCGAGCGCGTGGTGCGCACGCGGATGCTGATGCCGCGGGCGTACTATCGGCAGGCGCTCGACGACGGCCGGATCGACGATGCAGCGCTGGCGCAGGCGCTCGCGCTGCATCCCTCGACGGGCCTCGACGTCGAAGCGCTCAAGCAGAAGGCGCGTGCCGATGCCGAACGATCGTCGCCGCCCGCCGTGGTGGCGACGGTCGCCGAGGTGCTCGACCGGCTCGCCGAGGGCGATCGCTACGTCTCGCTGGTCGCCTTCATGATCGACGAGATCTCGGCGTTCTCAGCCAGCTATTTCGACGAGGGCCAGGCAAGCTGGCCGAGCCCGGTGCGCAAGCTGAAGCCCTACGCCGCTTGGCGGAAGCTCGCGGCCTACGACCGCAATCCGGAGGTCATGGGCCTGACCGGATTCCGCGAGGCGATCGCCGAGCTGCCGGGCGATCCGGTGCAGGCGATCGGCCTGATCGTCGACCGGCTCGGCATTCCCGAACGGGCGGTCGAGGACTATCTGGTGCGGGCGCTGTTCGATCTCGGCGGCTGGTCGGCCTATGCGCGCTACATCGGCTGGACCGCAGAGCTCGATGGCCGGCGCGACGACACGCTGCTGGAGCTGCTGGCGATCCGGCTGGCCTGGGGCTTTGCGCTGTTCCAGTCGCGCACCGACGCGGCGTTCAAGACCGCCTGGGCGCAGGCGATGGCGGAGGCGGCGAAGCTGCCGGCCGATCATCGGTTGGACGAGACGCCCGAACTCGCCATCGATCTGGTCCTCCACGAGGCCCATGAGATCGCGTTCCGGACGACGCTCGTTGCAAAGCTGGCGGCACACGGGTCGCTGGCCGCCCCGGCGCGGCTGGCAGCGCGGCCAGCCGTGCAGGCCGCCTTCTGCATCGACGTGCGCTCGGAGATATTCCGGCGCGCGCTGGAGACCGCCTATCCCGAAGCCGAGACCATCGGCTTCGCTGGATTCTTCGGCTTCCCGATCGAGTATGTTTCGATCGGTCACAGCAAGGGCGGCGCGCAATGCCCGGTGCTGCTGAAGCCCGCCTTCATCGTCTGCGAGGCGGTCAAGGATGCTGACGACGTCGAGGAAGCCGAGGTGCTCGGCCTGCGGCTGCTGCGGCGGCGCGTGGCCAAGGCGTGGAAGTCGTTCAAGGTCTCGGCCGTCTCGTCGTTCTCCTTCGTCGAGACCGCCGGCCTCGGCTTTGCCGCCAAGATCGCGACCGACAGCCTCGGCCTGACGCGGCCGGTGCCCTCGCCGGTCGTCGACGGTCTCGATCCGGAGGTCGCTGCCCGCGTCCAGCCGCGACTGACAGCGGGCGAGCTCGGCGGCCGGGCCACAGGCTTCACCGATCCGCAGCGCATCGCGATGGCGGAAGCGGTGCTGAAGGCGATGTCGCTGACCGGGCCGTTCGCGCGGCTGGTGCTGCTCGCCGGCCATGGCAGCACGACCGTCAACAACCCGCATGCTTCGGGGCTCGATTGCGGCGCCTGCGGCGGCCACACCGGCGAGGCGAATGCGCGGGTGGCCGCAGCCGTGCTGAACGACTGGCGCGTCCGCGAGGGCCTGCGCGCCAAGGGCATCGACATTCCCGCCGATTGCTGGTTCATCGGCGCGCTGCACGACACCACGACCGATGCCGTGACGCTGTTCGATGAAGACGACGTTCCGGCCGTGCTCGCGCCAGATCTGTCGCGGTTGAAGGCGCGGCTGGCAGACGCTGCGCGGCTGGCGCGGCTCGAGCGCAGCGCGCTGCTCGGCATCCGCGACACATCCGATGTCGACGAAGCCGTGATCGCGCGCAGCCGCGACTGGTCGCAGGTGCGCCCCGAATGGGGACTCGCCGGCAACGCCGCCTTCATCGCCGCGCCGCGGACCTTCACCCGCGGGCTCGATCTCGGCGGCCGTGCCTTCCTGCATTCCTACGAGGAAGCGCGCGACGACGGCCATCGCACGCTCGAGCTGATCATGACGGCGCCGATGGTGGTCGCGAGCTGGATCAATCTGCAATACTACGGCTCGACAGTGAACAACGCCGCCTTCGGCAGCGGCAACAAGGTGCTGCACAACATCGTCGGCCAGCTCGGCGTGCTCGAAGGCAATGCCGGTGATCTCAGGGTCGGGCTGCCATGGCAGTCGGTGCATGACGGCACCGGCTTCATCCACGAGCCGGTGCGTTTGAACGTCTTCATTGCCGCGCCGGAGGGCGCGATGGACGAGGTCATGCAGCGTCACCCCGGTGTGCGCGATCTCGTCGTCAATGGCTGGGTCATGCTGCATTCCCTGAGCGAGCAGGGTGCGATGATCCGGCGCTGCCTCCGTCCCGGCGTCTGGAGGGCGGCGTGAGCCTGCCGGCGCGCCTCGCCATCAGCGAGGCGCGCCGCGTGGTGACCTCACAACGTCTTCAGATACTCGATCAGGTCCCAGCGTTCCTCCTCGGAGAAGGCGCCACCGATGATGCCGTTCGGATAGTCCTTGTTGGGCTTGGTCGGGCCCTCGAAGGAATGGCCGAGCGTGCTGTTGCCCTTGATCGGCTTGCCGCTGCTGTCCTTGACGGCGAACAGAGACTGCCCGACCTTGCACGCCGTCTCGCCGCCCTTGGGCACGTCGAAGCCGACATGCTTGGGATCGAAGTCGCGCGCGCCCTGGCAGAACGAGGTGGGCCGCTCGGCGGCCGGGGTCAGCATCCAGTACAGCGACGGCACCGAGCCATTGTGCAGATAGGGTGCCGTGGCCCAGACGCCGTTCAGCGGGCGGGCGCGATAGCTCTTGCCGGCCGGGTTCGGGCAGTTCTTGCGGTCGCCCCACAGCGCCGCCTGCTCGGCCGGCGATAGCTTGCGGTCCTCCATCCATTTGTCGCTCGCCTTCTGCACCACGGCCATCAGCGCCAGCGCATAGGGCATGTCGGTAGTCGAGCCCTGCGGCAGGTTGCAGCCCTTCAGATCCTTGGCCGGGTCGACCTCCAGGAAGCCGGCCACCTTGACCTTGCGGGTGGCGAGAATGCTGGCCTGACCGGGGTCGGTCTGCATCGCATCGACCGGCTTCTGCACGAGGTCGAGGATCGGGCCCTTGGCGTTCCAGCCCTTGCTCTCCCAGTCGTCGGCCGGCTTGATCTTCCAGAAGCTCTTGTCCGGATAGGTCTTGTCGAACACGGGATCGGCAACCGGGCCGAGATGGCATTCGACGCAGACCGTGGCGTAGAGCTTGCGGCCGCGCTCGACGCGAGCCTGGTCCACCTTCCAGGCGTCGTCGCCGGCGAACAGCTTCTCCGGCCATTTCGGCGACGTCAGGCCGCCGAACGCCGGCGTCGTCGTCGCAAACGGATCGGGGCCGCGCAGCATGTCCTCGATATGGAGCAGGTTCTCGATCGCCATCGACGAGCGCCATAGCTTGTCGCTCGCCGTCTCCGGCGAGAAGTTGATCTGCGCGAAGACGCCGAGCGCCTCGCCGGCATTGCGGATCAGAGGCTGCGCGATCGAGCCGTCATACTGCGCCCAGGAGAACCAGGGCACGGTCCAGATCGGCGGATAGGACACCGGCGCGTCGATGGCCTCCTGGTTGCCGAGCATGTTCGGCAGGCCGCTCACGGCCATGTCGAGATAGAACACCTGGTTGCCGATGCGGTTGAGCGCATCGAGCCGGCCGAAGCCTTCCTCGGTCTCGGTCTGGCCCTTGGCTTCGATCGCTTTCTGGTAGTTCTTCGCCTGCATGTTGAGTGCGAAGTCGGTCGCGGCCTTCAGGCCCTTCTTCAGGGCGTCGCGATCGGCGTCGGAGGCATTGGGGCCGAGCACGCGGTCGGCAAAGCGCGTGAAACGGCCGGGGACGTATTGCGTGAAGATCATCGCAAAGCCCATGGCTTCTTCGAGCTTGCGCAGGTCGACCATGCCCGGGCCGCCGTCGAAGCGGACGCTGACGCCCTTGTAGTGGATGCTGCCGGCGTGACAGGCCGCGCAGGTGAGGCCGATCTTGTCGGACTGCGCGGCGCCGGTGGCCGGATCGGCGGCGCCGGAGAGCCGCGCAAATCCGACCGGCAGGCCGCCTTCATTGCCGGCCGGCGTCGGCTTCAGGCCGGCGGGCAGCGCTGGCGCGATGTCGGTCTTGGCGGTCGCGTTGGCTGCGTAGCCGAACGGCCGCAGCGCGCCGGGATCGCCATCGACGCTCTTGGGGCTCGGGATGAAGCCGAAACGCTCGAGATAGGCGCTGTCGGAGATCAGGCCGGGCGTGCCGAACGGCGACAGATAAGGCTGCTCCATCGCCATGAACCAGTTGTAGGGAATCGGGAAGGTGGCCGTGCCCTGCGTCACGTGATGGAACCAGTGCCGGTCCTTGGTCGTCCAGCCCTGGTCGAGCCAGTAGGCCGCCTTGGTCGGCTCCGCCTCCGGGAGCGCCGGCGGGATGAAGGCCGCGACCTTCTTCGGCAGCATGGCGCTGAGCTTGTCGCTCACCGCATCCGGCGCGGCGATCCAGGCCAGGAGCACGGCAGCGCCTGCCAGCACCACGGCGCTGACCAAGGTCTTGGCGATGCGCCAGATGACGCTCGCGGGCTTCGGCTTGGCCATCAGCCGCGCCGCGATGCGTTGCGGGAAGCGCCGCTCGACAAACAACGTACGGACCTCGGCGACGGACAGATAACGGCCGTCGCCCTCGCCCTTGCCCAGGATATTCAGCAGCACCGGCCACTCGCCCTGCATCAGGATGGGGAAGTACCAGCGTGCCTTGTCGCCGTCGCGCTTCAGATTGGCCTTCATGAAGGTCTGGATCTGCGCCGCGTTCAGGCCGCGCTCGGTGCCACCATTGGGGTCGGCATGATCGCTGCCGAAGCTCGCGAACCGATCGATCTCGTCCGGGTGGACCTTGGCTTCGGCGTCGAGGATGCGCGAGCCGCCGCCATGCTTGTCGAGCGGCCCGTTGCGCAGCTGATCGAGATCGGCGCCCGACCACAGGCTCTTCAGCAGTCGCAGCGGCGAGAAGCCGTTGGCAATCAGCGCGACGCCGAAGGTTTCGATGCCGACGATGCGCTTCTTCAAGCCGGTCTCGCCGCTGGCCGCCTCGACGCGATCACCGATCGTCTTCAGCGGGACGCTGTGGCCGTCGACGAAGCCGCCGGCGACGAGCGCACGCAGGAAGGGGCAGGGGTTGTCGGGCGAGACAGAAATCTGTCCAGGAAGGGCGTCACGGACGCGGGCGGTGTCTTCTTGCATCGAACGACATCCTTGGAAAGCACCTGAGTGATGAAAACGTGGATCACGCAACAGATAAAGCCGGCGCCGAATGGCGCCGCGGAAGGGCGTAGCCCTCAGCGTCTGAACGCTACAATGCAATTATGAATGATGGAGTAACCCGGCGCGGTGTCAACCTCAAGTCGAGATTGCGTCATTCGCTCGCGCGTTTGGCCTTGGTGTCGACCAGGGTCAGCTTGGTCAGCGGCACCCCGGCTTTGACCAGGCCGTCGCGATAATGCGCGATGTCGGCCGGATTGCGCCAGCGGATGTTGCTCAGAAGCCGGTCGATCGTCATCCACGGATGCTGGCTCAGCAGCGCGGCCACCGCCTCGCCGGCCTCGACCGAGCGTCCGAGCTGCGCCAGGGCGGCGGCGCGAATGGCGAGGCATTGCAGATGGTTGGGGTTCTGATAGTGCGACTCCCGAGCCCAGGACAGCGAGGCGTCATATTGACCGAGCATGTAGTGGCTGAACGCGCTCAGCACCGACCATTGATAGCGCGGATCGCTGTTGCCGCGCTGCGCCGCCACCGAGAACAGCTCGATCGCTTGACGGTGCTCGCCGCCGACGAGATGGCAGACGCCGAGCACGCCGCGCGCGCCCATATCGTACGGATTGAGCTGCAGCGCCTTGCGCGCAGCCTCCATGCCCGCCTCCACGCGCCCCTGCATCGCATGGACGTAGGCCAACAGCGAATAGGAGAAGGACGACCGGGAATCGAGCCGCACGCTGGCCTCGGCGAGCCCCATCGCCTCGTCCCATAGCCCCCGCGAGTTTCGGATCCAGCCGAAATGAATGCCCTGCAGCAGGATGGTGCCGAGATAGGTGTGAGCAATCGCGAGACCGGGGTCGATCCTGATCGCCTCACGGAACAGCGCGATCGAGCTTTCGTAGTCGGCCTTGGTCGGCTGGTAGTAATGCGACAACCCGCGCAGGAAGCGGTCCCACGCGGTGAGGTCGGTGGTGACGGACCGCACCGGCACCGCCGCCTCGGCACGGTAGATCTCGGGGATCAGCGCGGTGCACAGATTGGCGGTGATGTCGTCCTGCACGGCGAACAGATCGCCGATGTCGCGGTCGTAGCGACCGGCCCACAACTGCTCGCCGTTCTCCGGCGCGACCAGCTCGGCCGTGACCCTGATCTTGTTGCCGGACCGCCGCACCGAGCCCTGGATCAGGTAGGTCGCATCGATCTCGCGGGCGATGAGGCGGGCGCTCATTCCCGCATGCTTGAAGGCAAAGGTCGAGTTGCGGCTCAGCACCCGGAAGAAGGATTGCAGCGACAGCGCGTGGATCAGGTCTTCCGCCAATCCGTCCGAGAAATATTCGTCGGTTTCGCTGCTGAGATTGGCAAAGGGCAGCACGCCGACGATCGCCGTTCGGTACTGTGCCGGAAGGGACGCGCCCGGCCTGGCCTCGCGGTTGGTCTCGGGGGCGGAAGGATCCCAGGTCCAGACGTTGATCGTGTCTTCGATGTTCTTGAAGCGGAACGGTCCGCGATCGACGAATGTGACCGTCAGATGCTTGCTGGCTTCCTGGTAGGCCTTGTTCGACAGCGCGATCCCACCCGGGGGAGCTGCGGCTTCAAGTCGCACGGCGGTGTTGACGCCGTCGCCGAACACCTCGTCCTCGTCGAAGATGACGTCGCCCATGTTGACGCCGAGGCGGAACTGCATCACCCGGTCGGCCGGCAGGTGCGCGTTGCGCTCGGCCATCAGCTTCTGCACCTCGACCCCGGCCGCGATCGCGCCGACGACGCTCGGAAACTCCAGGAGAAAGCCGTCCCCCGTGTACTTCACGATCCGGCCGCCGTGATTGAGAATGATCGGGTGGATGGCGCCGCGATGCGCCTTGAAGGCGGCATGGGTCCCCGCCTCGTCGGCGCCCATCATCCGCGAGTAACCGACCACATCGGCACAGATAATGGCGGCCAGCCGTCTCTCCATCCGTTCCTCGCTCTGACAGAGGGCGATACCACGGCAACGTAGCTCGAATCCAATGAATTTGCGGAAGCAATGTGCAGGCCATGTGGCAGGCGGATGACCGGCGCCCCGATCGGTCAGGTCAATCCGGCCTTGATCAGCCCGTCCCGGTAGTGCTCGATGTCGTCCCGCTTCCTCCAACGGATGTTCTTCATGTGGCGGTCGAGCGTCAGCCAGGGATATTGCTCGCACAGCGCGCCGATGGCGTCCCGGGCCTGGTCGCGATCGCCGAGCTGAGCCAGGGTCGCTGCCCGGATCGTCAACGCCTGCAGATGGTTAGGGTAGAGGAATAGCTCCTCGCGTGCCCACGACAACGCCGCCTCGTAGCGGCCGATCAGATAATGGCTGTAGGCGTTCAACGCCGGCCATTGATAGCGCGGGTCACTGTTGCCGCGCTGGGCTGCGACCGAGAACTGATCGATGGCCTGCTGGTGATCGCCTGTTACCATGTGGCAGAGACCGAGCACGCCGCGCGCGCCCATGTCATACGCGTTGAGCTCGGTCGCCTTGCGCGCCGCTTTCATGCCGTCCTCATGAGCGCCCTGCATGGCCTGGACGAAGGCGAGGATCGCGTAGGCGAAGGAGGAGCGCGCATCGAGCCGGACGCTGTCGAGTGCGAGACTCTTTGCTTCGTCCCAGAGCTCTCGCGACCCTTTGATCCAGCCGAAGTTGATGCCTTGCATCAGAATGGTCGCCAGATAGGCGTGGGCAATGCCGAGCGTCGGATCCAGGCCGATGGCCTCGCGGAACAGCGTGATCGAGACCTCATAGTCGGCCTTGGTCGGTCGATAGTAGTGCGACAGTCCGCGCAGAAACCGGTCCCAGGCCGTCGGGTCTGCAGCGGACGAGCGAACCGGGACCGAGGCCTCGACGCGATAGATCTCCGGCATCAGCGCCGCGCAGAGGCTGGTCGTGATCTCGTCCTGCATCGCGAAGAGATCGCCGAGGTCGCGGTCGTAGCGCCCGGCCCACAATTGGGCGCCGGTTTCGGGCGCAATCAGCTCGGCCGTCACGCGGATCTTCTGGAGCGAGCGCCGCACCGTTCCCTGGATCAGATAGGTCGCGTCGATCTCGCGGGCGACCAGACGGGGGTTGAGGCCGCGGTCCCTGAAGCGAAACGTCGAGGTCCGGCTCAAGACACGAAAGAACGATTGCAGCGAAAGCGCGTGGATCAGGTCGTCGGCGAGTCCGTCGGCGAGGTATTCGTCGCGGCTGTCCGCGAGGTTCACGAATGGCAAGACGCCGACGATCGCCGTGCGATATTGTGGCGGCAGGGTCGTGGCATTCGTCCGTGCCCTGATGGTCGTCTCGCTGCCGGGTTCCCAGGTCCAGGCCTGCACCGGCTCCTGCAGATCCCTGAACTGGAAGCTCCCGGCACTGGTCAGCCTGACCGGGAGCTGCGGGCTCGCCTCCTCATAGGCCTTGGCCGAGACGGCAACGCCACCCGGCGTCGCGATGGATTCGAGATTGACGGCGACGTTGATGCCGTCTCCGAAGGCCTGGCCATCGTCGATGGTGAACTCACCCTTATGGATTCCAAGCCGAAAGCGCATGCTGCGGTCGGCGGGCAACTCGGCATTCCGCTCCGCCATCAGGCACTGCATCTCGACTCCGAACTGGATCGCGCTGGCGGCGTTGGCGAATTCCAGCAGGAAGCCATCGCCGGTGTGTTTGACGATGCGGCCGGCATGATTGAGGATGATCGGGTGGATGGCGCCGCGATGAGCCTTGAAGGCCGCGTGGGTGCCGGCTTCGTCGATCCCCATCATGCGCGAATAGCCGGCGACGTCGGCGCAAAGGATGGCAGCGAGGCGTCTTTCCATCACATCGTGCTCCCGCCTCGCGCATACCATGGCCGAGGCGGCCGAATCCAATCCTTTTGCAGAACCAATCGCGCAACCTTCGATCAAGCAGCTTGCAGCCCGCCGTTCGGGAGGGCAACACCCTGGATGGCTCCAGAATTAGATCGATATCGTTAGGAAACGTTCAATCATGCTCGGAATCCATGATCTGCCGCTGTTTCTCCTCTCCGGGCTGCTGCTCAACATGACGCCGGGCCCGGACACGGCCTACATCGTTGGCCGCAGCGCGCAGATCGGCTGGCGGGGTGGCGCGGCCGCCGCCTTCGGCATCAGCACGGGCTGCCTGGTTCACGTTTTCGGCAGCGCGATCGGATTGTCGGCCCTGCTCACCGCATCGGCTACGGCGTTTGCCGTCGTGAAATGGGCGGGTGCCGCCTACTTGGTCTATCTCGGCCTCACCCAATTGCTCGCGCGTCGGCCGAATGCCGCAGAGTCGGGCATTGAGCCGGTAGCCCCCGTGATCACGCTGAGCCAGGTGTTCTGGCAGGGCGCGCTCACCAACATTCTCAATCCGAAGGTGGCGATGTTCTTTCTCGCCTTCCTGCCGCAATTCGTCGCAGCCGACGCGCCCAACAAGGCGCTCGCCTTCCTGCTGCTCGGCACGATCTTCATCGTCAACAGCACGATCTGGTGTCTCGGCGTCGCCGTCATCGCGGCACGCACTGCGCGCCGCGTCCGCGGCTCGTCCGCCGCGCTGCTCTGGCTGAATCGCGCCATCGGCGGCCTGCTGGTCTATCTCGGTGTGAGGATCGCGATGTTCGAGGCGCGCTGATCAAAGTACCAACGGGATGATCGCGCTGCCGGCCAGGTAGAGGCCGAGCAGGACCATCGCGATCAGGAACACCCGGCGGAACGCTTCGGCCGGCAGTCTCGATCGCGCTGCCTGGCCTGCGAACATGCCGAGAAAGGCGCAGGCCATCGCGATCGCGCCGGGGAGGGCGGTGGCCGTGCTGAGCAGGCCGGAACTCGTCAGGTTGAAGGCGAGCGTGATCGTGGCGACCGTGAAGAACACGCCGAGCGCCTGGACCAGCTCGTCCTTCTCGAGCCCGATCGCCTGCATGTAGGGGACCGATGGCACGACCTGCACGCCGGTCGCGGCGGAGATCAGCCCGGTGATGAGCCCGACGATGCCGCCGACCCATTTCTCGTGGCGCTGCGCCACCTTGAAGGCAAAGCGAGTGAGGCCCAGGACGGCATAGATGATCAGCAGCGCGCCGAGCGCGATGTTGCCGTAGCGCGTCGATGCATGGCTGAGGGCGCCGGCGTTGAGACAGATGCCGATTGCGGTGCCCGCCATCAGCGGCCACAGCCGCTTTGCGATGTCGCGCAGATAAGGACCGGCGAAGGTCTGCCAGATGTTCGTGACGACGGCCGGCACGATGACGATGGCGAGCGCGCGCCCCGGCGGCATGGCGATCGCGAGCAGCCCGACCGAGATGGTCGGCAAACCGAGGCCCAGCGCGCCTTTCACGAAGCCCGCAAGCGTCAGGGCGAGGGCAATGAAGATGAGGATCGGATCGATCATGGTGCCGACATTGACCAATGTCCGTCGTCAGCACAATGTGAAGGTTACGGAGCCAGCCTTCGTCGAAGGCAGAGGCAGGGGAGCATGCGCTACGATCTCGTCGATCTCAGGCTGTTCATTGCCGTTGCCGAGGCCCGCAGCATCACCGGCGGCGCCGAGCGCGCGCACCTTGCGCTGGCCTCCGCAAGTGCCCGCATCAAGGGCCTGGAGGATGCGTTCGGCGTGGAGCTGTTCAAGCGCGGCCGCCGTGGCGTCGACCTGACTGCTGCGGGCGAGAGCCTGCTCGAGCACGCCCGCATCATCATGGCCAATGTCGAGACCATGCAGGGCGAGCTGTCAGGCTTCGCGGCCGGTCGGCGCGCCAACGTGCAGCTGCTCGCCAACACGGTTGGCCTCGCCGAGCATCTGCCCAGGGCGCTTGCCGCGTTTCTGCGTGCGAATCCGGATATCAATGTCGACGTCGAGGAGCGCGAGAGCACCGAGATCGCGGACGCGATCGCCTCGGGCCGCGCCGATCTCGGATTCGCCGCCGAGCACGCGCTGCCTGAGACGATCGAGCGCTTCGGCTTCGGCGAGGACCGGCTCATGCTGGTGGCGGGGCGGCAGAGCTCGTTCGCGGGACGCAGGCACGCCGAGTTCAGCGAGACGGCCGGGCACGATTTCATCGGGCTGACGCAGGGGACTGCGCTCAACGTCCATATCGGCCGGCATGCAGCACGGCTCGGCATCCGCCAGCACGTGCGGGCACGGCTGCGCGATTTCGATGCGATCTGCCAGATGGTGGCGGCCGGCATCGGCATCGCCGTGGTGCCGGAAGCGGCTGCTCGCCGCTGCGCGCGCACCTTACCCATCAGCCTGATCGCGTTGCGCGATGCCTGGGCCGATCGCCGGCTGGTGATCTGCGCCCGCAGCTTCAAGGCGCTGCCGCGCCCGGCCAAGCTGCTGGTCGAGCATCTGCGCCGGGCGGCGGCCTGATCCAGCTATGCGGCCAGGACATTCTCCAGGAAGCGGCCGACCTCGAGCTTCAGGCGGCTGCTTTCCTCGGACAAGGATTGCGCGGCTGACAACACCTGCGCGGAGGCCGAGCCGGTCTCGGTCGCGCCATGCTGCACCTCGACGATGTTGTCGGAGACGCGCTGCGTCCCCTGCGCCGTGTGCTGCACGTTGCGGGAGATATCCTGGGTGGCGGCGCCCTGTTCCTCGATCGCGGCCGCAATGGCCGCCGAGATGTGCGACAGCCGTTCGATCGTTCCTGATATCTCGCGAATGACGTCCACCGACTCCTTGGTCGCGGATTGAATGCTCGCGATCTGCTGGCCGATCTCTCCGGTCGCTTTCGCGGTCTGCTCGGCCAGTGCCTTGACCTCGGAGGCGACGACGGCAAAGCCGCGGCCGGCTTCGCCCGCGCGTGCGGCCTCGATGGTGGCGTTCAGCGCCAGCAGGTTGGTCTGTCCCGCGATGGTGTTGATCAGCTCGACGACGTCGCCGATCCGCGTGGCCGCCCTGGACAACTCGCTGACGCGGTCGTTGGTGCGGCGGGCCTGACCGACCGCCTCGCCGGCGATCCGCGCGGATTCCTGCACCTGGCGGCTGATCTCGTTGACCGACGCCGACAGTTGCTCGGTCGCCGACGCCACGGACTGCACGCTGGCCGCGGCTTCCTCGGACGCCGAGGCAACGGTGGTCGCCAGCGACTGGCCGTGCTGCGCATTCCGCGTCAACGTCGTGGCGGAGGCTTCGAGCTCGGTCGAGGCGGACGACACGGTCTCGATGATCTCGCCGACGGCGGTCTCGAAGCTGCGAGCGAGCGCCGCCATGTCCGTCTTGCGCTGCTCCGCCTGACGGGTCTCGGCCGCGGCCTGCTCGGCGCGCAGGCGGTCGGCCTCGATCATGTTGGTCTTGAAGATCTCGACCGCGCCGGCCATCTCGCCGATCTCGTCGCGGCGGCCGACACCGGGAATCCGGATCGACGCATCGCCGCCGGCCAATCGAGTCATGGCCTGCACCATGTTGCGGATCGCGTTGGACATGCCGCGGCCGATCAGGAACGACACGCCGCTGACGAGGATCAGCGAGATGCCGAGCGTCAGCAGCATGCCGCGCTTGACGGCGTTGCCGGTCTCCGCTTCTGCGGCTTGGGCTGCGGCGTATTGCTGAGCAACGGTCTTGCCGATCTCGGCGATGACGGGCTCGATGTCGGCGAATGCCTTGGACATCGCGGCGCTGTGCCGGGCTGCGTCCTGGGATCCTTCGGCCCAGGCGAGAAAGTCCCTCTGATATTTGTCGAGCTTCTGTCCGATGTCCGCTTGCATTGCGGGCGCAAGGTCCGCGCCGGCGATGGCCTTGGCGAAGTCGGCAGCGGCGGCCTTCAGCTCGGAAACGTATTTCGCGTCGCGGCGGAGCATGAAATCCTTCTCATGCCTCCGCAGCATCAGCATGCCGCTGGTGAGCCTGGGATCGCCCACCTCCTTCAGCCGGGCTTCGATGCCGTGCACCGCCGTGCGCAACGAGCCCGACAGGCCGAGCGTCTCCTTGAGGCCGAGGCGGACTTCCGACTTTTCGGCTTCGGCAAATTCCGAGCTGTAGACGGCAAATCCGGTGGCGACGGCGTCGATCTTGGACGCGATGGATGCCTCGCCGATCGCGCCGGCGCTGCTGCGGAGATCGTCGAGCTCGCGCTTGATCGCTGTGCTGAGCTCGGCATGTCGGGCCGCGTATTTCTGATCGCGTCGCAGCAGGAAGTCCTTCTCGGCACGGCGTGCCTCGAGCAGCTCCGTCAGCAGCTTCTGGTTCAGGTCGGCGACGCCACGGGCGTTGGCGGCGAGGCGGCGGGAGGATTCCTGCGAGACGTTCCCGGCCAGGTAGATGGCACCGAAAGCGGCCAGTGCGCCGATCCCGATCAGCGCGATGGCCATGATCTTGTGCGTGAACCGAACGCTGAAACGAGACATGCACATCGCCTTCCCAGGAACCCAATCAAATTTGATTAAATCCTAGGCGGCCGAGGTCAACGCGTTGTTAACAATGCATTCTGTTGTGCATTTCCCGTAGTTGTACGGACCGGAATTACCCCGCCGCGATCCGCTTCAACGCCGCCTCGTGAACGCGCTTGTCGCCGGCGGCGACGATGCGTCCGCCATTCTGCGCCGGCCCGCCGTCCCAGTTGGTGACCACGCCGCCCGCGCCGTTGATGATCGGGATCAGGGCCGCGATGTCGTAGGGCTTGAGCTCGGTCTCGATGACGAGATCGAGATGGCCGGCGGCCAGCATGCAATAGGAGTAGCAATCGCCGCCATAGCGCGACAGCCGCGTCTCGGCCTCGACCTTGGCGAAGATCGCGCGATCGCTCTCGTTCATCAGCAGCGGGCTGGTCGTGTAGCACACCGCATCCTCGAGCCGCTCGCAGCGCCGCACCGAAAGCCGGCGCTCGCCGGCCGCGTTCTTGTAGTTGGCCGAGCCGTTGTCGCCGGCGAATCGCTCGCCGATGAAGGGCTGGTGCATCATGCCGAACACCGGCGTGCCCTTGTGCAGCAGCGCGATCAGCGTGCCCCAGGTCGGAAAGCCGGCGATGAAGGATTTGGTGCCGTCGATCGGATCGAGCACCCAGACATAGTCGGCGTCCTCGCGCTCATTCCCGAACTCCTCGCCGACGATGCCGTGCTGGGGAAAGTTTGCCTTGATCAGCCGGCGCATGACCGCCTCCGCCGCGCGGTCGGCCTCCGTCACCGGGTCGAAATCCTGCCGGCTGCTCTTGTTGTCGACCAGCAGCGAGGTCCGGAAGAACGGGAGGATGGTTTCGCCCGCGGCCGTCGCCAGGCGGCCGATGAAGGCAGAGAAGTCGATGACCGTCACAACGCGTCCTTCGATCAGGGAATCGGATGGCAATGAGCCGATCATGCCTATCTCAAAGCCGAGGGACGCGCATCCGGATATGGAACGAGGAATTGGCATCTTGGATATCATTCGGTGACCGGCGCCCCTCGCGCTGGCGCGGGTTTTCCGCCCTCGCTTTCGACGCGAAACCCGAAGTGAACGTCGCGCGCCGTTTTGATTGATCTGACTTTTCGATCAACCCATTGACGTTTCGAATAAAAACGCGATGCGGGTCGCGTTGGGTGCAAACCCGGCCTGTGTTTTTTGCATGGGGAAGGGCGGAAAAACTCTTGCGTTTTGTGCAGCGCATCTGCATATTGTTGCGGTGCGGTAGCGCTTCGCGTTATCGCTGCCCTCCTTGGGCGTTTCCTCCCTAGACTTGGGCCGCTTGTCATTCAAGCGGCCCTTTTTTTTGTGCCGCCGGTCGTGCGGCTGCCGTCCGATCTGGAGGACGGCGTGCGGCTCTATTCGGCTGCGGCCTGGAATGGGCCGAGGTCGCCGAGCGGCACCGTGGCAAGCACCTCGGCCAGCACAGCGAGATCGGAGGCGACCTGGGCGAAGCGCGGGCCGCGCTCGCGCTTGCGCTCGTCCATGTAGATCGCGCGGTTGAGCTCGATCTGGATCGCATGCAGGCCCGAGGCCGGGTTGCCGTAATGCTCGGTGATGAAGCCGCCGGCATAGGGCTTGTTGCGGCCGACCGAATAGCCGAGGCGTCCGAGCACGTCCTCGAACAGGTCCGGCAGCAGCGACGCGCAGCTCGTGCCGTAGCGATCGCCGATCACCATGTCCGGGCGCTTCGGCTCGTCGCGCGAGACGCCGACCGACGGCATCGAATGGCAGTCGACCAGCACGACTGTGCCGAACTGCTGGTGCACGCGATTGATCAGCCGGCGCAGCGCGCGGTGATAGGGCTTGTAGAGCGTCTCGATGCGGTGCAGCGCCTCGTCGACGCTGAGCCGGTCGCGGTAGATCTCCTGGCCGTCGCCGACCACGCGCGGAATGGTGCCGAGGCCGCCGGCGACGCGCATCGAGCGGGTGTTGGCGAAGCTTGGCAGCCGCCCGGTGAACATCCGCGGGTCGAGCTCGTAGGGCTCGCGATTGACGTCGACATAGCAGCGCGGGAAATGCACGCGCACGACCGGGAAGCCGCGCGTCAGCAGGTCGGCGATCAACTCGTCCATGAACGAATCTTCCGAGCGCCGCAGCGACGGCAGATCGATTCGCGAGGTCAGCAGGAACTCGTCCGGATAGACCGAGCCGGAATGCGGCGAATTGAAGATGATGGGCGCACGCCATTCGGCTGGCTCCATGATCTCGAACGGCGGCGATTCGCCATCAAAGTCCGTCATCGCTGGGCGCCGTCCCCTTGGTCACGTGCGTGGAACGCCACGTGCGTTGAAGTCACGTTTATTGATGCGCCGGTATCCTCCGGCCGTAGAGCGTGCTGGACAACGCAGGCAGTGCGCATTCGCCAAGCGACATCTTCGATAATCCGAGCCGTTCTGCCAAGCGAAAAGCAATGAAAAAGTTCATCCGCCGTTTGGAACAACTCTGAGCTGGCGCGCCGCCGTCGGGCGGACGACGCAGGTTCGGCCCTCAAATTGCCTTGCCGATGTCGGATCAAAAGGCGCAATCTTTCACCCGAAATTTACCGCCCGTCAGGCTTAGTGGCGGCAACGCTCCGCCTCTCACCCGGACCAGACTGCTTCCCACCATGCACAAGATCCTGCTCGCCGAAGACGACAACGACATGCGCCGCTTCCTGGTCAAGGCATTGGAAAATGCCGGGTTCCAGGTCTCGCCCCACGACAACGGCATGTCGGCCTATCAGCGGCTTCGCGAGGAGCCGTTCGAGATGCTGCTGACCGACATCGTGATGCCGGAGATGGACGGCATCGAGCTGGCGCGCCGCGCCTCCGAGCTCGACCCGGACATCAAGATCATGTTCATCACCGGCTTTGCCGCGGTCGCCCTGAACTCCGATTCGGAGGCGCCCAAGAACGCCAAGGTGCTGTCCAAGCCCGTGCACCTGCGCGAGCTGGTCAGCGAGGTCAACAAGATGCTGGCGGCCTGAGCCGCCGGGATCTTGCGCCGCCAATTCGCGGATTATTCCCAATTTCGGCATTTTGCGTCCTTGCCTGCCTGCGTGGGAGCCGATATAGGGACGCCCACCCGAACGGACTTCTTGGACTAGGGCACGTAGCTCAGCGGGAGAGCACTACCTTGACATGGTAGGGGTCACAGGTTCGATCCCTGTCGTGCCCACCATCGGCCGAAGCGGCTGGTGGCCCATCCTGGTCCGGTTTCATGATCATTGAACTGTCCTCCGGGGTGAACGCGAGCTCGCCGGGCTTCCCGACCGCAACTGCGAGCGCAGGCTCCGCCGCCGCGTCGTCGTGACCCGATCAAGCCCGGCTCGATTGAACCGGCCATCCAGCCGAGTTTGTTCAGTCAC
Organism: Bradyrhizobium sp. SZCCHNR1002; assembly: GCF_032381435.1. Lineage (NCBI taxonomy): Bacteria > Pseudomonadati > Pseudomonadota > Alphaproteobacteria > Hyphomicrobiales > Nitrobacteraceae > Bradyrhizobium > Bradyrhizobium sp. SZCCHNR1002. The sequence continues at coordinate 39,883 of NZ_JAUHIS010000010.1, read as the reverse complement.
GCTCTCCGTCATTGCGAGGAGCGTAGCGACGAAGCAATCCAGAGTTGCACGCGTGATTCTGGATTGCGTCGCTTCGCGCGCAATGACGGCGGTTGGATTGTGATGACGGCGCTGAGACATGGCTTCGCGGCCTCGCGGCGCGCTCTCGCGTCCGAGCTTTGCTGATCGACGTCCCTCTTCCTGAGAAGAGGGCACGGGGAATGCCGGGCGCTGGCCGCACCCATGGCCCGCCTGCAACAAAAAAGCAGGCGGCAGTCACCACAGGTTCAGCCGAGAACACCCGGCATTCCCCGCGCGATGGTTTTGACGGCTGCTTCGCGATCTCCCCGGTGCGCCGGGCTTTCTGGCCACCGTATCGCGACAATGCGCTTTCGCGCATTGCGCGGGACACCAGCATCGGGGTGTCAGGACCACGCGACTTGACCGTGCGCATCGCTGCCGTTCGTCGGCGCGGACAAGCCACGCTGCGACAACAACACGCCCACCGCATCCCGCCTCGACGTTCGTGACGACCGCGAAGCGCCCCTCGTGTGAGACGGGATGGCGACAGATAAACACCGATTCGGAAAAAAGGAAAGAGAAAAGTTCGGCTTTCTGGAAGCAGCAGATTTTAGCCGCCGGAGGGCTGAACGTCCGCTTTTGACCCGAGGCGCACGACTTCGTTGGTTGCACCGTTCGGAATTCGATTTCCCCCTTCGGGGGATTGTTGAGCTGCTTCGCGAGATTGATGACTTCTTGATCCGACCAATCGAGATCAGATCGTTCGCCGTCTCCCCCTCGCCCGCCGAGCCTTCTCGGTCCGCGCCGGAGGAAACAGGCGGCCGTCGTCCGCTTGTGCGTCATTGACGGACACCGCCTCGTCGTCCTTGATGCATTGTGGACTTTGCAAAGCAGTGACATCATCCCGCGATGATCAAGACTTCGCTTGCTGATCCGCGGACATGGGTGATCTGCTGGCTTTTGTGCTGCGCTGCTTACACCGGCGCAGGTGCCGGCATCATTCCCTGTCCGCCAAGTGCCATGCAGGCCATCATCTTCGAACATGTCCCGCCCGATATCGACGCCCCGGTTGCCATCGAAGCGACAATCGACGATCAGGCGCAAGCGAGCGATGCCAGCGGTCGTCCGATCGTCGTTCTGAATGCGCGGATCGAACGGGTGGTCAAGGGATCAATGGATGCCGAGACCCTGAAGATCCTTGTCTACCCCGGCGCGTGCACCCTCACCGGCGTCGGTCGAGGGATCATCATCGGAAAGCTCCGAGACGATCCTCTCCGCGGGCTGATGCTGGAAGCGATGCGGGCAAACATACGGGACTGGTCGAAGGAGTTTTCGCAGAAGCAGATGAAGCTGCTGCAGAGCGCGGTCTGCAGGGCAAATGAGTCGGGGGGCCGAGAGTGCCGCTTGGTCGGCCCCTGAGGCAATCGCCGTGGCGGCGAGACGATTTCGTCATAGGGTCTTGGCCAAGACAAAACTTGGTTCTTACCTCACCAAGAATGGAGGACACGTCGCATGCGATCCTCGGTTGTTGCCCTGGCCGCGCTGCTTGCCCTCATTCCGCGGCAGGCTCGCCGGACGTCGCCCGGTCAGAACAAGCCGGGACTGAGATCAAGCCCGTAGGTCAGCGCCAGCGCCGCCACCAGCAAGACTGCGGCAGCGGCCAGCAAGACCTGCTTGAGCAGCGCGTCTGAAATGCCGGTTGATGAATCGGAAAAGACTTTGGAAATAGCTCTGGCCAGAGTCGTCATTTGCGACCTTGATCTCGCCCAATATGGATAAAGTCGCGCGAGCAAGCCCGAAGGTTCATCGCCGCAGGGCGCCGTTGGGCGCATGAGTCTGCACGAGCCCGGTGTCGTCCGCCTGCTGACTTATTCGCGAACAGCAACGGCTATAATCACAATGCTCGTTGAGGTTGACCTGAATCAATGCCCTGCGGACGCAATTCCAATCTGCTTTGCGACCGTCTCTTGCGCTGACACGAAGGCCAGCCGCCAAGGGCGCGTTCGAGACCGAAGCGGCTCTGCGTCTGCTCGGATGTTCTCGCGGGCGGGAGGCAGACGCGCGGGCGAAGACCGCTATCGTTGGAAGAAGCGTCGTGTCGGCAACGGCAGCGCCGGCGAACAGCGAGGAGGGTGAAATGAAGGCATTGGGATCGATCGTCGCGGGATTGCTGGCCTTCATGCCGGCCGTCTCGATCGTGCCCGCCGAGGCCGCCAACGGATGCATGGAGATATGCAAAGCCCAGAACAGGCGGGATGTGCAAATGTGCAACTACCCAAGGAAGGAGATCGAGGAGCTGACGCGGTGCTTGGCCACGGCGCGCTCGAATTTCGATGCATGCAAGCAGGCGTGTGGGAAGTAGCGATCGGGGTGAACTCACGGCGATCGTAGGCCAATGTCCTCGGTGTCGGAGTTGGTATCAAGGCCGCGTTCGTGTCAGGACGAAGTCCGCTATGGTCAGCCGATCACCCAAACGACTGCTTGATGGCAATTCGCGGCGCTCATGGCTTAGATGCTTCTGCCGCTCCCCTTGTACCTGACAGCGCCGATCGGGATTTCCGCCCTCGTCATTGCCACGCCGTTGGAGATCTTGGCTGCGAGGCGGACTCCTGCCTCGCACTGCGCCAATCTCCAGTTGAACGGAGCGGACAATCCCGGCCAGGACGTCGGAGCGCCGGGCTTGCGAGGCCTACGACATCAATGATGTCTCCCGCTCTACGGCGGGCAGGGTGCGGGTGCAAAGAAACGGCGGCCTGCGTTGAGCGCAGGCCGCCAAGACCTCACGTCGGATGAGGCTGAGGGACGAAGCCGCCGACTAATGAGCGCGCTTGGCTCGCTTCAACTCGGCGACCTGAAACTTGCCGCCGGCCAGCAGGCTGGTGCAATGCAGCCAGACCTTGTTGCGATCCCAGCCGAGGAAGGCCTTGGTGCCCGCGCAATCGGCGTAGTCCTTATATTTGAGCGTGTCGCTGCAGGCCGGATCGAAATGCGAGAATTCCTGGCCCGACAGGGCGCACCCGACCCACGGCGCCTTCGCGGATTTGAAGCTCGTCTCGCAGCCGCCGTTGCAGCTGCTGCTCGTCATCTGAAGCTTGGCGAGCCTCTCCTCGACAGAGCCTGTCGGGGGGGCGGACGTGGTCGACGAAGCCGTCTGGGCGGCTGACGGTGCGCGGCGAGAGCTCTGGGCGTCGGCGGTGGCCTTCGACCTCGGGAGCCTCGTCGCCTGCTTCGGTGCGTCGACCGTCACGCCCTGAAGCGAGGTGGCGGGGCCTGGTGTGATTTGCGATGCGGCAGGGCCGCATAGCAGGACGGTTGCCAGCACGGCGGCAGCCGAGGAGGCGACGACAGTCGACGACAATCTCATGACAATATCCCTTCAGGGACGGGCCTGCCGTCCCAATACATTGTGACCGCACCCTAATACCTACTCCAAAATGGGAACTTTGGCTACGCAGCCGCCGAAAAATTTTGCGAACGAGCCTCATCAGCAAGTCACGCAGACGCGGGCTGGACAACACAGGAAGCGGGGAATGTAGAAACGGCTGGCAACATGCATCCGTGGGCGTCAGCATGACGAACGTACGATCGCGCCCGAGGTGGATCAGCCGAGCGTCATTGGCCGGACAGTTCCTATGGAGCGGACGTTGCAGAAGCTGATAGAAGCGCTGAACGATACAGAACAGCAGGGATGAGGAAACACATGACAGCCAAGCGCGTGGTGTTCACCGGGGGAACGGGCAAGGCCGGGCGTCATGCCCTGCCGCATCTGCAGAGCAAGGGCTACGAGCTCCTCAATGTTGACCTCGAGCCGTTCGATCATCCCGGCATCAATACGCTGATCGCCGATCTTGCCGACAGCGGCCAGGCCTTCAATGCGCTGACCACGCATTTCGGCCGCGGCGGCTTTGCGGCCGGCCGGCCCGCACAGGCGCCGGATGCGGTGGTGCATTTCGCCGCGATCCCGCGGGTGCTGATCGAGCCCGACAACGAGACTTTTCGCGTCAACACGATCAGCACCTACAACGTCATCGAGGCCGCGGCCAAGCTCGGCGTGCGCAAGATCATCATTGCCTCCAGCGAGACCACCTATGGCGTGTGCTTCGCGGAGGGCGACAAGGACTTCAAGAGCTTTCCGCTCGAGGAGGATTACGACACCGACCCGATGGACTCCTACGGGCTTTCGAAGGTGGTCAACGAGAAGACGGCTCGCGCGTTTGCGATGCGCTACGGCATCGACATCTATTGTTTGCGGATCGGCAACGTCATCGAGCCGCATGAATACGACATGTTCCCGCGCTTCCTCGCCGACCCGCCGTCGCGCAAGCGCAATGCGTGGTCCTACATCGATGCCCGCGATCTCGGCGAGATCGTGCATCTGGCGATCGCCAAGGACGGGCTCGGCTTCCAGGTGTTCAATGCGGTGAATGACACGGTGACGGCCAACATGCCGACGCGCGAACTGCTGCGGCGCTATTGCCCGAATGTCCCCGTAACGCGCGAGCTCGGCGAACGCGAGGCGCCGCTGTCCAACCGCAAGGCGCGCGAGGTGCTCGGGTTCAAGGAGGCGCACGACTGGCGGAAATATGTGAAGGCGGGGTAGGGCACTCAATCGCGAGATATGCTCGACTCTCTCCACAACGTCATGGCCGGGCTTGTCCCGGCCATCCACGTCGGGCCTCGCGGAAGGACGTGGATGCCCGGGACAAGCCCGGGCATGACGAGTAACCCAATTGCCTTACGTGCACGCCGCGCGTCACGCCATCCGCCGCCGGATGGCCAGCATCGCGAGCGACAGCACGATCGTGCCGACGATGAACACCGCGGCGGCCGAGACGATCGCCGGGCTGATGTTCTCGCGGATGGTGGCGAACATCTGCCGGGCGAGGGTGCGCTGGTTGGGGCCGGCGACGAACAGGGTCAGCACGACCTCGTCGAGCGAGGTCGCGAACGCGAACAGCGCGCCGGAGATGATGCCGGGCAGCGCGATCGGCAGGGTGACCGAGACCAGCACCGTCGGTGGCGTGGCCCCGAGGCTGGCGGCGGCCTGCTCCAGGCGGATGTCGACGCCCTGCAGCGCGGAGGAGACATTGACCAGCACGAACGGCACGGCCACGACGGTGTGGGCGATGATGACGCCGAGATAGGTGTTGGTGAGGCCGTAGCGCGCGAACATCAGCTGCATGCCGACGCCGAGCACCACCGCCGGCACGACCATCGGCAGCAGGAACACCGTTCGCAATGTCGAGACCAGCAGCGACGCGCGCTTGCCGCGCAGGCCGAGTGCGGCGAGCGTGCCGAGCAGGGTGGCGAGCACCGTGGTGCCGGAGCCGATCAGCAGGCTGTTCACGATCGACAGCCGCCAGGACTCGGCGGTGACGAGCTCCTTGAACCAGCGCGTCGAATAGCCTGATATGGGATAGTTGAGGAAGACGCTGTCGGTCAGCGACAGCGGCAGCACGGCGACCAGCGGCCCGAGCAGGAAGATCACCACGAACGCCGCGAATATGAGCTTGATGATCGGCAACGGCCTCATGCGCGCTGCTCCTCGACCGTCAGCCGCATATAGATGGCATAGAGCAGGATCGTCATCGCCAGCAGCACCAGGCCGAGCGCGCCCGCCATGCCCCAGTTCGCCGCGCCCGTTGCGTAATAGGCGATCACCGACGAGATCATCTGGTCGTTGGCGCCGCCGATCAGCGCGGGCGTGATGTAGTAGCCGAGCGCGGCCATGAACACCAGCAGCGCGCCGGAGACGACGCCGCGCATCGACAGCGGCAGCAGCACATGAAGGAAGGCGCGCAGCGGATGCGCGCCGAGCGAGGCCGCCGCCGGCATGAGGTTGCGCGGGATCGCGATCAGCACGCTGAAGATCGGCAGCACCATGAACGGCAGCAGCACATGGGTCATCGCGATGACCACGCCGAGCCGGTTGAACATCAGCGGCACCGGTGATGACGTGAGGCCGAGCCCCTTCAATGTCGCGTTGATCAGGCCGTTGTCCTGCAGCACGACGTACCAGGCCGCTGTACGCACCAGAAGCGAGGTCCACAGCGGCAGCAGCACGGCGCCGAGCAGCACCTGCCGGCGCCATCCTTCGACCGAGGCTGCGACCATCGCATAGGGCAGGCCGATCAGGATGCAGGCAAGCGTCACCAGCGCCGAGGTCATGAAGGTCCGGATCATGATCAGCCGGTTGGCCGAGGCGCCCTCGGGCATTGCCGCGATGTTGCCGGATGCATTGCGTTCGAGATCGACGGCCGCGAGCAGGTTCTTGTCGGTCCAGGGCGAGGCGACGGCCTCGGCGATGGTCACCCACCAGGACGTCTCGCTCCAGCGTGAATCGATCGCAGCGAGATCAGTGGCGCCGCTGCCGTCGAGCGCGCGCCGGGTCTTGCCGAGCAGGCTGCGGAAGCCGGATTGCGCGCTGTTGAGGCGGCGAACGAGATCGCCGAACTGCTCGTCATTCTTCAGCGCGCGGATGTCCTCGGCAAACGCGGTCTGAGCGGAGGCGGGCGGCGCGCCGCTACGATCCCAGCCGGACAGCGCTTTCGCCGTGCGCGGCAGCGCCTCGGTCGCGACGGGATCGGACACCGCCGACTTCATCATCGTCACCAAGGGGACGACGAAGAACGACAGCATGAACGCCAGCAGCGGCGCGAGCAGCAGGGCCGCCTTCAGGCGCTGGCCGAGGTCTGGTCGCATGATCCCACCACCCAGACATCCGACGCCGCAAAGGACAGCGCGACGTCGCGGCCCACCTCTGCCGCCTCGCTCATGCGGTCGCCCTTGATGATCAGCCGCTGCTCGCCGACAACAGCCACGAGGCGCATGTGATCGCCGAAATACACGGCGTCGAGGATGCGCGCGGTGACGCGGTTCGCCGTCGCCGCGGCGTGATCGTTGATCCGGATCGCCTCGGGCCGGATCGAAACCCGCACCTTGCCGCCGTCGATGCCGGCAGCGCCGGCATGCGCCGACAGCGTGAGCCCGCCGTCCGTCGTCAGCCGGACCGTTTCGCCGGCCTGCTCCTCCACCTTGCACGACAGCAGATTGGTCTCGCCGATGAACTCGGCGACGAACGGCGTGCGCGGCAGCTCGTAGATCTCGCGCGGCGTGCCGATCTGCTCGATCCTGCCGTGGTTGAACACGGCGATGCGGTCGGACATCGTCAGCGCCTCGTCCTGGTCGTGCGTCACGAACACGATGGTCAGGCCGAGCCGGCGATGCAGGTCGCGGATGTCGAGCTGCATCTGCTCGCGCAGCTTCTTGTCGAGCGCGCCGAGCGGCTCGTCCATCAGCACCACCTGCGGCTCGAACACCAGCGCACGCGCCAGCGCGACGCGCTGCTGCTGGCCGCCGGAGAGCTGCGCCGGCTTGCGCTCGGCCATTGCCGACAGCTTGACCATGTCGAGCACGCGCGCGACGCGCGTCGCGATCTCGGCCTTCGGCGCGTTGCGCATCTTCAAGGGAAAGGCGATGTTGTCGCGCACGCTCATATGCGGAAACAGCGCGTAGTTCTGGAACACCACGCCCATGTTGCGCCTGTGCGGCGGCAGTCCGTCGACCCTGGCGCCGTCCACAGCGATCGTGCCGCTGGTCGCCTGCTCGAAGCCGGCGAGCATCATCAAGAGCGTGGTCTTGCCGGAGCCGGAGGGGCCGAGCAGGGCGATGAACTCGCCGCGCGCAATGTCGAGATCGAGACGGTCGACGACGGTCAGCGGCCCGAAGCGTTTGACCACCTGCCGGAACGAAATGAAGGGGCTGTCCATGTACGCTGGCTTTCGGCGCTGGTCACGCCGCAACTCATGACCGAGGCGGGCGGACGCGCGACGGATCGCGCGCCCGATTGACGAGGGACCTCAGCGCGCCAGCCAGGCGTTGAAGCGCTTCGACAGCTCTTCCGAATTGTCGGTCCAGAAGCCGACGTCGAGCGCGATCGCCTGCTTGAGATTGTCGGGCGTGGTCGGCAGCTCCGCGGCGTACTTCTCCGGCACCAGCTTGGCGGCGGCGATGTTCGGCAGGCCGTAGGCGATGTATTCCGGCAGCTTGGCTTGGTTGTCGGCTTGGCTCGCAAACGCGATGAAGTTCATCGCGGCGTCCTTGTTCGGCGAGCCCTTCAGCACCACCCAGCTGTCGACGGCGTAGATGCTGCCCGGGAAGACGAAGCCGAAATGCTTGCCCTCGGTGCGGTTGATGGCGGTGATGCGGCCGTTATAGACCGAGGTCATCGCAACCTGGCCCGATGACAGCAGTTGCAGCGGCTGCGCGCCGGCCTCCCACCAGACGATGTCGGCTTTGAGCGCATCGAGCTTCTTGAAGGCGCGCTCGACGCCCTCCTTGGTTTTCAGCACCTTGTAGACGTCGGCCGTCGGCACGCCATCGGCCATCAGCGCGAATTCGAGCGTGTACTTGGCGCCCTTACGCAGGCCGCGCTTGCCCGGAAACTTCTTGGTGTCCCAGAAATCCGCCCAGGTCTTCGGTCCATCCTTGATCTTGTCGCCGTCGAACGCCATGCCGGTGGACCAGACGATGGCGCCGACGCCGCAATCGCTGACGCCGGCCGGGATGAAGCCGTCCTTGCCGCCAAGTTTGCTCCAGTCGATCTTCTCATAGATGCCGTCGCTGCAGCCGAGCTCCAACTCCTCGGCTTCGACCTGCACCGCATCCCAGTTAGGCACGCCGGCCTTCACCTTGGCCTGCAGCACGCCATAGCCGCCGTCCCAGCTCTCGTCGAGCACGGTGGCGCCGAGCTTGGCGGCGAACGGCTGGAAGTAGATCTTGCGCTGCGCGTCCTGATAGTTGCCGCCCCACGACACGACGGTGAGATCGCGCGCCTGCGCCGAGGCGATCACGCCGAGCAACGCGGCTGCAGCCACCAGCGCCGTCTTCGACACGGTTGCAACTGCGCCTCTGGCCGTCCGATCCGTCGTGTTCGACACCATTGCCGTCGTGGAGGTGGTCCGCAGAAAAAGCATGCTCGATGATCCCAGGCGCTTGAAATGTTCAAAAAAGCTATCGGCTCGACCAAGCCGTGGCAAGCGCGAGTTTTGATCGTCACATGATGCTATTTTGGCGTTCATGCACTGCATCAGCGGCGTTGCAGCGACGCGCGGGCGCGCCAGCCTCTCGTGGCAGGCCGCCGGCTTCGCGCGAGTGCGGGTCCGGCCGTCGTGATCAGCAGCTATCGTGGTTGTGGTGTCACCCGATGTCCGTCTCGGCCGACGGCGCCTCCTCATATCTCAGGAGGTCTCCGGGCTGGCAGCCCAGAAACCGGCAGATCCGCTCGAGGGTCTCGAAGCGCACACCCTTCACTTTGCCCTGCTTGAGAAGGGAGAGGTTGGCCTCGGTGATCCCGACATATTCAGCGAGGTCTTTGGACTTCACATTGCGTTCGGCGAGCATCACGCCCAGCCGCACTCGGATCGGCATGTGCTGTCCTTCAGACGAACTGATTGTTTTCGTCGGCGATCTCCAGCGCCTCGGTCATCACCCAGGCGATGACCGCGACCGTCCCCGAGAAGATCAGAGCTAGCAGCGTGTCCGATCCCATGCTCAGCGCGAGGGTCTTCGGTCCCGCCGGCTGTTGCAGGCTCAGGACGACGGACAGCGCCGCAGCAGCGAGTGGCTTCAACAGGGCTGATGCTGCGACAGCGGTCGCGAATGCACGGAGCTGTCGGATCGAGTCCCGCGAGAAGATGCGGCCGGCGGCGAAGGCATCGAAGCAACGACGTCCGCTCAAGAGGCCCCAGATCAGCGTGCCCAGCGGGATCATGGCGATGGCGAATGCGAGCGCGCGTGTGGACGGGTCGATCTCGGTCACCGGAGCATGCGGAATTCCGGCCTGGCTGAACAGCGTGTGTGTCGGCGTCACGGCCCAATAGATTGCCATGGCCGCGGCAAGCAGAGCGGATGTCGCGAGGCAGCCCGCCGACATCAATCGGCTGAGCCGCCGAATGCGATCGCCGCGCCTGTCGTGCGCGGCAGTCGTGCCGAATGTCTCTGCTGTCTGCGTCATGGTCGAACGGCTCCGCTGTTGATGGGTCTCTCGACGACCTGGCGATAGGTTGATCCAAAAATTATCGTTTGACAATAATTTATTTTCGCACGACAGATCTGTCCTCCGCTCGACTGCGGCTCTGCGCGACCGGTCTCACCCTCTCCTGGAGGGGGAGGGTCGATCGCGGGCGGCACTCCAAGCTGCGCGTGCGGAATCGGGAACGTGCGCGAGGCTGCCAGATGCGATTCCGAAGAAACACATCGTCCACTCACTCAGGAGCCATTTCATGTCTCGTTGCCTGGCCAAACTGACCCCCACGGTCGTCGTCTTCGCGTCAGCTATCGCGGCGACGTCGCCATCCAGCGCCGCGCCGTCCACCTCCCAAGGCCAGATATCGGTCGCCCAGGTGATTCAGATGCTGGAGAAGGCGCCGACCGACCGCACGGCCCAGCAGGTTCTCACCGCCTACCTTGCCGGCGTCGGCGAGGCCGCCGGCGCAGTCGCCAGCATGGGGCGCGCGACCTGCCGGACATCGTTGAACTTGAGTGCCGCGCAGGCCGGTCAGGCGCTGAGCTCCGCTGCCGCAGCGCCCGATGCGGCGCAAACACCGGCAACGCCCTTGATCGTCAGGGACATGCTCGATCGCGCAGGATGCAAGCGGCCGTGAGCCGTTCCGGCGCCGCAGTCCGAGCACCAACGCCGATCGTCCGCATCGATGTCGTCACGTCGCGCCGTGACGCGGCTGTCTGGCGCCATGCCGTCGATTAGTCCGACGCGATGCTCGCGTCGAAGCGTTGACGCGAGGCCTTGATCTCGGCGTGATGCTGCTCGGCCCAGCCGATCAGGTGTGACATCGGCCCGAGCAGGCTCCGGCCGACGTCAGTGAGGCTGTATTCGACGCTGGGCGGCACCGTCGGCAGCACGCGGCGGGCGATCAACCCGTCGCGTTGCAGGTCGCGCAAAGTCTGCGTCAGCATCCGCTGCGAGATGTCGCTGATCTCGCGCCGCAGCTCGCCGAAGCGGTGCGGCCGCCAGCCCAGCACGGCCAGGATGAGCAGGCTCCATTTGTCGCCGATCTGATTGATCACCGTGCGGATCGGACAATCGTCGATCGAGGCGAACTTCGCCTTCCAGCGGCCGGGATCATTGTCGCATGCGCCTTCAGCCGCGATCGTGCCGGAAGGGGCAGTTCCCTTCATGTGCCTATCTCCCAGAAAACTGCCTTCTTTCGGCGGGTCATCGTGGTTCCTAATGTAGTGCTGGTCTCGAAACGAGACTTTAAGGCGACTGCGGCCGAAAGCCAACGTCTTGCCCATCCCAGCCCCTCGTAACGAAGGTTAACGATGTCTCAATCCGTTCTCGTCTCCGGCGCCGCCGGGCAGCTCGGCCGCGCCGTGATCCGCCACCTGCTGACCACGCTCGGCGTGCCGGCCTCCCGCATCATCGCCACCACCCGCAAGCCGGAGCAGTTGCAGGCATTGGCGGCGCAAGGCGTCCAGGTCCGCAGCGCCGATTTCGATGATGCAGGCTCGCTTATCGCGACGTTCGCCGGTGCGGAGCGGATGCTGCTGATCAGCACCGATGCGCTCGACCGGCCGGGCCGTCGGCTGCAGCAGCACAAGAACGCGATCGCGGCAGCCGAGCAGGCCGGCGTCGGTCACGTCGTCTACACGTCGATGCCCAAGCCCGAAGGCTCGCCGATCCTGATCGCGTCGGATCACGCGCTGACCGAGGCCGCTCTGCAAGAGAGCCGGCTCGCCGGCTGGACCGTGCTGCGCAATCACTGGTACTTCGAAAATCTGATGAGCTCGTTGCCGCAGATCCTCGGTTCGGGCCGCTGGTTCACGGCGGACCAGGGTGGTGCGAGCGCCGACATCGCCCGCGACGATCTCGCGCGCGCGGCGGCGACGGTTCTCGCCGGCAGCGCCGGCGGCAAGCAGGTCTTCACGCTGAGTGGTGGGGAGGCGCTGACCAAGGCGCAGAAGGCGCAGATCATCTCGGCCGCGTTGGGCAAGCCGATCGAGGTGGTGCAGGTGCCCCTCGAAGGTCTCATTCAGGGCATGGTCGGCGCCGGACTGCCGCGACCGCTGGCGGAGGTGTTCGCGTCGTTCGAGCCGAATACGGCTCAGGGGCGGGTCGCCGAGGTGACGGACGATTATCAGACGATCACCGGCGTTGCGCCGCAGAGCTTTGCCGATTGGGTCGAGAAGACCAAGCCTGCGTTCACATGAGGCCTGGTGTGGCGGGCCTGGCCCGCCACACTGTCGCCATCAGACGCCGTCGGCGCCTGAGCAGCAGGGCGCGGCGGACGGGTCACGTCCCTGGCGATCGACCACCAGCGCCAGCGTCGTCGGTGTCGTGCCCAGACGCTGGGGCGGGGCCGGGAGGCGGTGTGTGGCGCGGTGCGCGCCGATGCGCTCGAAACCCTCCGCCGTCTTCATCAGCCGGGCTGCCACCATTTGATTCAAAAAATCCATGCTGCAACTCCTAAAGGTCAGATGACCCGGCGGCCTGGTGCGGGAAAGGCCGCCGGGTCGGCGCAACGTGATGGAGTTGGCGTCCTCCATCCCGCTGCGCTGGTCTGTGATCCGTTTCACAGTTCGGTAGAATTGATCGTGAAACGGATCATCGGTGGAGCGTGATGGGGACGCCGACTGTCGATTGTCTCTACGAATCAAGGGACGATCGCGTTTCTCGACGTTCGACATCACGCGCGTTCACATTCCTGTTTACTCCGCGGGTTGGGCCGCCACGGTGCCGTGGCCGTCATGCTGGACGAGCGGCCGCATGCCGGTCAGCGTCCGCAGCAGCACGTAGAACACGGGCGTCAGGAACAGGCCGAACACGGTGACGCCGATCATGCCGGAGAACACCGCGATCCCCATCGCACGCCGCATCTCGGAGCCCGCGCCGGTCGACAGCACCAGCGGCAGCACGCCCATGATGAACGCCATCGAGGTCATCAGGATCGGCCGCAGCCGGAGACGGCTGGCCTCGATCGCGGCGCGCAGCGGCGTGCGTCCGGCGAATTCGAGCTCGCGCGCGAATTCGACGATCAGGATCGCGTTCTTGGCGGAGAGGCCGACCAGCACGATCAGGCCGATCTGGGTGAAGATGTTGTTGTCGCCCTTCGAGATGTAGACGCCGGCCATTGCCGCCAGCAGCGCCATCGGAACGATCATCAGGATCGCCAGAGGGAGCGTCAGGCTCTCGTAGAGCGCGGCCAGCACCAGGAACACCAAGAGGATCGCGAGCGGAAACACCCACAGTCCGGAGTTGCCGGCGATGAACTCCTGATAGGTCAGGTCGGTCCATTCGAAGGCGAAGCCCGGCGGCAGCACTTCCGCCGCGATCTTCTCGGCCGCCGCCTGCGCCTGGCCCGACGAGAAGCCCGGCGCCGCCGCGGCGTTGATGTCCGACGACAGGAAGCCGTTGTAGCGAATGGCGCGCTCGGGACCTGCGCTCTGCCGGATGTTGAGCAGCGCCGACAGCGGCACCATCTCGCCCGTGGACGAACGGACCTTGAGCTGGCGAATATCGTCGGCCCGGGCGCGGAACGGCGCGTCGGCCTGCACGCGCACCGAGTAGGTGCGGCCGAACTTGTTGAAGTCGTTCACGTAGTAGGAGCCGAGGTAGATCTGCAGCGTGTTGAACACCTCCGTCACGGGGACGCCGAGCTGCAGCGCCTTGGTGCGGTCGATGTCGGCGAACAGTTGCGGCACGTTGACCTGGAAGCTGGAGAACGCGCCGGCGATCTCCGGTGACTTCTGCAACGCGCCCATGAAGGCGGTGGTGACGTCGTTCAAGGCTTCGTAGCCACGGCCGGCGCGGTCCTCGATCTGCAGCTTGAAGCCGCCGATCGTGCCCAGGCCGTTGACCGGCGGCGGCGGGAACATCGCGATGAAGGCGTCCTGGATCCCCGCGTATTTCTTGTTGAGCTCGAGAGCAATCGCGCCGCCCGACAGCGACGGATCCTTGCGCTCGTCGAACGGCTTCAGCCCGGAGAATACGATGCCGGCATTGGAGGAGTTGGTGAAGCCGGAGATCGACAGGCCGGGAAAGGCGATCGAGCTCTCGACACCGGGCTGCGTCAGCGCGATGTCGCTCATCTTGCGGATCACCTCCTCGGAGCGGTCGAGCGTGGCGCCATCCGGCAGGCGGGCGAAGCCGACCAGGTACTGCTTGTCCTGGCCCGGCACGAAGCCGCCCGGCACCTGCTTGAACAGGACGGCGGTGGCGCCGATCAGCAGCACGTAGAGGATCATCACGGCGGCCTTGGCCGTGATCACCCTGGAGACGCTGCCGCTGTAATTGTCGGAGGCGCGGACGAAGGCGCGGTTGAAGCCGCGGAAGAACCAGCCGAGCGACTTGTCGAGGATGCGGGTGAGGCGGTCCTTCGGGTCGTGATGGCCCTTCAGCAGCAGTGCTGACAGCGCCGGCGACAGGGTGAGCGAGTTGACGGCCGAGATCACGGTGGAGATCGCAATCGTCAGCGCGAACTGCTTGTAGAACTGCCCGGTGAGGCCGGAGATGAAGGCCAGCGGCACGAACACGGCGACCAGCACCAGCGCGATCGCGATGATCGGGCCGGACACCTCGCGCATCGCCTGATAGGTGGCGTCGCGCGGCGACAGCCCCGATTCGATGTTGCGCTCGACGTTCTCGACCACGACGATGGCGTCGTCGACGACGATGCCGATCGCGAGCACCAGGCCGAACAGGCTGAGCGCGTTGATCGAGAAGCCGAACAGATGCATCACCGCGAAGGTGCCGACGATCGAGACGGGCACCGCCAGCAGCGGGATGATCGAGGCGCGCCAGGTCTGCAGGAACAGGATGACGACGATCACGACCAGCACGATCGCCTCGAACAGCGTGTGCACGACGGCCTCGATCGAGGAGCGCACGAACTGCGTCGGGTCGTAGACGATGTGATACTCGACGCCTTCCGGCATCGTCTTCTTGATCTCGGCCATGGTGGCGCGGACGTTGTCGGAGATCTGCAGCGCGTTGGAGCCGGGCGCCTGGAAGATCGGGATCGCCACCGCCTGCTTGTTGTCGAGCAGCGAGCGCAGGCCGTATTCGGAGGCGCCGAGCTCGATGCGGGCGACGTCGCGCAGCCGCGTGACCTCGCCATGCGCGCCGGTTTTGACGACGATGTCGGCGAACTGGTCCTCGTTGGAGAGACGGCCCTCGGCATTGACCGAGAGCTGCAGGTCCAGTCCCTTGACGTTCGGCGACGCGCCGACCACGCCGGCGGCGGCCTCGACGTTCTGCGCCTGGATCGCCTTGACGATGTCGGAGGCCGAGAGGCCGTGCTCGGCGGCCTTCTGCGGATCGACCCACACCCGCATCGAATAGTCGCCGGCGCCGAACAGCTGCACGTCGCCGACGCCGTCGATGCGCGCCAGCCGGTCCTTGACGTTGAGCACCGCGTAGTTGCGCAAATAGGTCGTGTCGTAGCGGCCGTTCGGCGAGTTCAAATGAACGACCATGGTGAGGTCGGGCGAGCTCTTCTTGGTGATGACGCCGAGCTGGCGCACGACGGCCGGCAGCCGCGGCTCGGCCTGCTGCACGCGATTCTGCACCAGCTGCGTCGCCTTGTCCGGATCGGTGCCGAGCTTGAAGGTGACCGTGAGCGTCATCGCACCGTCGGTCGTCGCCTGGCTGCTCATATAGAGCATGTTCTCGACGCCGTTGATCTGCTCCTCGATCGGCGTCGCCACCGTCTCGGCGATCACCTTGGGATTGGCGCCGGGATAGGTGGCGCGCACCACCACGGACGGCGGCACGACGTCGGGATATTCCGAGATCGGCATCGAGAACAGGGCGATCAGGCCGCCGAGGAAAATGAGCGTCGACAGCACGCCTGCGAAGATCGGCCGGTCGATGAAGAATTTGGAGAGGTTCATGGAAGGCCCCGTGGTCGGGAGAGGTCAGCGTGTGGCTGACGTTGTTAGTTGTCGGTAGGCTTGTTGAAGACGCTGCACAGCGCCAAACATGATCTCGCTGACGCCTCACCCTCGGCGTCGTCCCGGCGAAGGCCGGGACCCATACCGCGGACGGCCAATTGTTGAAAAAGACTGTGGGTCATCATTCTTCGTCCACAAGCAAGGCCGGTGGTTATGGGTCCCGGCGTTCGCCGGGACGACATCTGTGGTTGGCGTTGGCAGAGGGGGCCGATGACGCTCAGCGCTGCGCCAGCTGCTTGTTGTCAGCCCCATCCCGCGCGCCCATCGCGGCCACCTGCGTCTTCAGCAGCGCGCCGGGGCGCACCCGCTGCAGGCCGTTGACCACCACGCGCTCGCCCGGCTTCAAGCCCGCCGAGATGATCCGCAGACCCTCGACACTGCCGCCGAGCGTGACCGGGCGGTAGACCGCGCGTTCGTCGTCGCCGACCACCATCACAAACTTCTTGTCCTGGTCGGTGCCGATGGCGCGCTCGTCGAGCAGAACGAGCGATTGCTGCTGCGGCTGGCCCATGCGGACGCGGGCGAACTGGCCGGGAATGAGCGTGCCGGTCTCGTTCTTGAACACGGCGCGGACGCGGATGGTGCCGGTCTGGCCCTGGACCTGGTTGTCGATCAGCTGGATGTGGCCCGACGCGGTGATGCCGCCCGACGTCGTCATCTCCACCGGGATGCGGTCGAGATTGCCGCGCTTGCCGGAGGCGTCGGCGACGGCGGCCAGCGCGCGCAGCACGACGTCCTCGGTGGCGTCGAAGCTCGCATAGATCGGATTGACGGAGACGAGGTTGGTCAGCACCGGCGAGGCGGAGCCGGCGGCGACGAGGTTGCCGACGGTGACCTCGATGCGGCCGACGCGGCCGTCGACCGGCGCGCGCACCTGCGTGTAATCGAGATTGAGCTTGGCGGCCTGGAGCGCCGCCTCGGCGGCCTTGACGTTGGCGATCGCCTCGCGATTGCCGTTGTCGCGCTGGTCGAAGTCGCGCTTGGTGACGATCGAGCTGCCGACCAGTTGCGCGCCGCGCTCGAGCTCATTGGCGGCGAAGGACGCGCGGGCACGGGCGGCTTCGAGCTGCGCCTGGGCGCGATCGACCTCGGCGGCGTAGGGCGCGGGATCGATCTTGAACAAGACGTCGCCGGCCTTCACCAGCGAGCCCTCGGTGAAATTGGTGGCGAGAATGGCGCCGGCCACGCGCGGCCGGACCTCGACCCGCTCGACCGCTTCGAGCCGACCCGAGAACTCGTCCCACAGGCTGGCCTTGCGCGGCTCGATGACGGAGACGGTCACCGGGACGGCCTGCTCCGGCGCAGCGGCGTGAGCCGCCTGCGGCACGGGGCTGAAATGGAAATACTGCGAACCGGCATAGGAACCGGCGGCGATCACCATGCCGAGGACGGCAACGGTGCTCAGCCACCGCTTCAGGCGGCCGGG
Organism: Bradyrhizobium sp. SZCCHNR1002; assembly: GCF_032381435.1. Taxonomy (NCBI): domain Bacteria; kingdom Pseudomonadati; phylum Pseudomonadota; class Alphaproteobacteria; order Hyphomicrobiales; family Nitrobacteraceae; genus Bradyrhizobium; species Bradyrhizobium sp. SZCCHNR1002. Next base: position 22,488 of record NZ_JAUHIS010000010.1, on the reverse strand, counting down.
GGAACTTGGTTCGGGCGAAGGCATTGTCGCGCTCCAGATTTGTAGTGCTCGCTACAAATGTGGCGCTGGCAACCCGTTCGCAAGAGACTTATGTATCGGATGCTACGAAAATCCTAGATGGAACTTTGGCGGCTGCGGCAGATCAAAGAAATGGCTAGGAATCGCAACTAGATAAAAAACACCTCGGGGCGGAGACAAAGTAGGAGAATTGCAGATGGGCATCGGACGGCCCCGGACATTCGACCGCGACATCGCGCTGGACCAGGCGATGGAGGTGTTCTGGCGGCACGGCTATGAGGGCGCGACCATTGCCCAGCTCACCGAGGCCATGGGTATCAATCCGCCCAGCCTCTATGCGGCGTTCGGCAGCAAGGAGGCGCTGCTCAAGGCCGCGCTCGACCGTTACACCCTGCGCGGCGAGGCCTGGATGGCGGAGGTGTTGAGTGCCCCGACCGCGCGCGAGGTCACGTCACGCATGCTGATGGGCGTCGCCGAGAAGCAGACCGACCCGTCCAATCCGCCCGGATGCCTCTTGGTGCAAGGCGGTCTCGCCTGCGGCTCCGGCTCGGCCAACGTGCCGTTCGAGCTGGCCGCGCGCCGCGCGAAGACCGAGGAGCAGCTCCGGCATCGCTTCGAGCGGGCGAAGGCGGAGGGCGATCTGGGTCCGAGCGCCGACCCCGCCGCGCTCGCGCGCTACGTCTCCGCCGTCATCACCGGCATGAGCGTGATGGCGTCCTCCGGCGCCGATCGTCAGTCGCTGGCGCAGGTCGCCGAGGTCGCCATCAAGACCATCGCGGATCAGTCGGTGCCGGCGCCGGTCACCGCGAACTGATCGCTCGCATGCGCTGGGCGATGGGTCGCTCTGCCCTCGCGCTGTCTTGTGCTCGTGGACGCGATGCGGTCCCCTGCGGCTGCCTCATCGTCATCGCGCCAACAAAGAGCTTCTCCTCCATGCGTGTCTTCTCCGCCGCCCTCGCCACCGAGACCAACACCTTTGCGCCGATGCCGACGGGGCTCGCGACCTTCCACGAGCGCGCGTACTTTCCGGCAGGGACGCATCCGGACAAGATGCAGATGCACGGCGGGCCGCTCTGGGCGGCGCGGCAGGTCGGACCGTCCAAGGGCTGGACGCTGATCGAGGGGCTGGTGGCGGCGGCGGTGCCGAACGGGCTCGTCACGCGCGCGGCGTTCGAGACCTTGCGCGACCAGATCCTCGCCGACCTCAAGGCCGCGCTGCCGGTCGACATGGCGCTGATCGGGCTGCACGGCGCGATGATCGCCGACGGCTATGACGATTGCGAGGGCGAGCTGCTGTCGCAGATTCGCAAGATCGTCGGCCCCGACGTGGTGATCGGCGCGACGCTCGATCCGCACGTCCACATGAGCGAGCTGATGGTGGACAGCGCGGATCTCTTGATCTGCTGGAAGGAATATCCGCACACCGACATCCTCGAGCGCGCGCAGGACCTGGTGAAACACTGCACGGAACTGGCCGAGAAGCGGCTCGAGCTGCGCAAGGCGCTGGTCGACACCGACATGATCGTGACCCTGCACACGACGCGCGAGCCGGTGCGCAGCTTCGTCGACCGCATCACCGCGATGGAGGGCAAGGACGGAATCGTCTCGGTCTCGATCGTGCACGGCTTCGGCTGGGGCGATACGCCGTCCATGGGCACCAAGGTGCTGGTCTACAGCGACGCCGCTGAAGATCCCGATGGCGCCAAAGCGCAAGCCCTGGCGAGGAAGCTCGCGGACGAGTTGATCGGCATGCGCGAGGCCGTCACCGAGCGCATGCCCGGCGTCGATGCCGCGCTCGACCAGGCGCTGGCGAAGGACGGCACCATCGTGCTGGGCGATGCCAGCGACAATCCCGGCGGCGGCGCGCCCGGCGATTCCACCTTCATCCTGCACCGCGTGCTCGAGCGGAAGATCGAGAACGTCTGCGTCGGCCCGATGTGGGATCCGATCGCGGTGCGCATCGCCTTCGATGCCGGCGTCGGCGCCAAGCTGCCCTTGCGGATCGGCGGCAAGATCGGCCCGCTGTCGGGCGATCCGGTCGATGCGACCTGGGAGATCAAGGCGCTGAATGAGAACATGGTGATGACGGGCCTCGCCGGCACGCCGGCCAAGCTCGGCGATTGCGCGCTGATCGCGAGCAATGGCGTCGAGGTCGTCATCACGACGTTCCGCTGCCAGGCGTTCGGAAAAGACTTCTTCACCCAGCTCGGCTGCGATCCGGCGACGCGCAAGCTCGTCGTGGTGAAATCCGCGCAGCATTTCCGCGCATCATTTGCGCCCATCGCGGCCGACATCATCATGGTCGATGCGCCCGGCGTGGTCGCGCGTGACGTCACGACGTTGCCCTACAGGAAGATCAAGCGTCCGAAATGGCCGCTCGATGAGCTGCCGCAACTCACGCGCGCATGATGTCCCAGAATGCGACGGCGTAGCGCGATGCTGTTAACGTTCGGAACGCGGCTGGAACGAACCGCGTCCGAATCAGCCGCGCATCGCGGTTTGAAATCTGTTCACGGCTAGATGTCGTGGTGTTCTGAGCAGACACGCAACATCCAGCGCGAGCGCTTGTCTCGCGCGGCTTTTCTTCACTTCAAACGTTAATCTCAGCGCGCGGCAAAGCTCACGTCGCCGACGATCCGAACCGCCGCATCCACGCCGCTCGCAAACCGATTGGCGTCGGCGAGAACGGCCCCGGCGGCGCGCGCGTGATCAAGGCGACGAGCAACAGCGCGGCGATCGCCAGCCAGAAGCACAGCCAGAACGCATCGAGATAAGCGAGCACGTTGGCCTCGCGCTGCACCTGGGAGGCCAAGGTGCCGACCGCGCGTGCCTTGGCCTGGGCTTCGCCGTGGGCCGCGAAATAGCTGGTGAGCCGCTGCAGCGCGCGGGAGACGTCGACATCGCCGCTCTGAATGTTGAGGCCGAGATACGCCGAATGCACCTGCTCCCGCACGCGCAGCCACGTCCCCATCAGCGCGACGCCGATCTCGGCGCCGCCGAGCCGCATGATTTGGATGTAGGCCGCGAACGATGTCGCGCGCGCCGGATCGGAATTCGACAGCGCCATGATGATGATCGGTAGCAAGGTCAGCGCCTGGCCGATCGACTGCAGCACGACGATGCCGATGAAGTCCTCGCGCGCCCAGGCATGGGTGAGCTGGGTGCCCCACAGATTGGCCGCCGCGAAGGCGCTGAACCCGAGCACGACGACGAGGCGCGCATCGACATGGCGCAGCATCCAGATCGACAGCGGCACCAGCACGATCAGCGGCAACGCACCGTAGATCAACAGCAGCGAGCCGCTCTGCTCAGGCCGCAACTGGGTGATCGTGGCCAGGAAGTTCGGCACCAGCGATGCGTTGGAGAGGCTGGTCAGCGTGTACAGCAGGATGACCGTCAGCGAGAGCCCGATGTTGCGCGAGAACAGCACGTTGAAATGCGCCCAGGGCTGCGGGCTGAGGGCCTCGTTGACGAGAAAGAGAACGAACAGCACGGCGCCGCCGGCCAGCAGCGCCACCACCGTGCCGGATTGCAGCCAGTCGAGCCGGTTGCCCTGGTCGAGGCCGGCATAGATCATCGCCACCGCGCTGCCGAGCAGCAGCATGCCGCCCCAATCGGCATTCTCGAGCAGCGTGCGGTTGACCGGCTCGGCAGGCGTGCCGAGATAGACCATCAGCGCCATCAGCGGCGCCAGCACGACCCCCTGCCAGTACAGCCACTGCCAGCCGAGATGCTCGACATAGAAGCCGACCAGCGAGGTCGAGGTATCCAGCGCGAAGCCGACGCGGATCGCATAGATCGAGATCGCCGGCAGCCACCAGCGGATCGGCAGGTTGCGGAAGACGATCATCAAGGTCGCCGGCACGAAGGTGCCGAGCAGCATGCCGTGGATGATCGCGAGCGTGATCAGGGTCGGATAGTCGCGCACGAAGGGAATGATCAGCGACACCACGGCATAGATCAGGCTGGGAATGCCGAGCACGCGGCGCAGGCCGAACACGGTCGCGAGCCACGCCACCGCCGGCGCGATCAGGATCTGCGAGCCGATCGCCGCCGTCGACAGCCAGGCGCCCTCGTCGAAGCCGAGCGAGAACGCGCCGCGCAGATCGGGCAGGCCGACCGAGGTCAGCCGGCTGTCGAAATTGGCGAGAAATGAGCCGAGCAGCACGGCCCCGACCGCGAACAGCGGGTGTGCGGCCTGGCCGCCGCGCGACAGCGGTCCGCGATCACTCTCGCTTGCCGGCTCACTTGGCGCCATCGGCCGCGCCTGCGGTGCGGATATGGGTCACGACCGACATGCCCGGCAGCAGCCGTGCCAGCAGGGGCTGGTTGCCGTCGAGCGCGATGCGCACCGGAATGCGCTGCACGACCTTGGTGAAATTGCCGGTGGCGTTGTCCGGCGGCAGCAGCGCGAATTGCGAGCCGGAAGCCGGCGCGATCCGCTCGACCCGGCCGTGCAGCTTCTCGCCCGGGAACGAATCGACGGTGACGTCGACCGGCTGGCCCGGCGCGACATGCGTGAGCTGCGTCTCCTTGTAGTTGGCGATGACGAAGACCTGCGGCAGTGGCACCACGGCGATCAGGCTGCTGCCGATATTGACGTAGTCGCCGACCTGGACCTGGCGCTGTCCGACGACGCCGTCGAACGGCGCGGTGATCCTGGTGTAGCCGAGCTTGAGCCGCGCCGCGGCCAGCGCGGCCTTTGCGCCGGCCAGATCTGCGCCGCGCTGCTTCTTGGTGCCGGTGAGCACCTCGAGCTGATGACGCTGGGCGGCGATCACCGCGCGGCTCGCGCGCACGTCCGCTTGCGCCTTGGCATAGGCAGCCGTCGCCTGCTCCAGCCGCTGCTTGGTCCCTGCCTCGCTCTGCGACAGCGATTGCTGGCGCTCCTCCTCCTGGCGGGCAAGCACCTCGGCGGCGCCGGCCGAAACCTGCTGCGCTTCGGCCTGGGCGATGGTCGCATATTGCAGCTCGACCTGGTTGCTGAGATTGTCGAGCGCTGCCTGCGCCGCCTCGACATTGGCTTCAGCCTGCGAGACCTGCGCCTGATAATCCGCCGGATCGATCTGGACCAGGAGGTCGCCGGCCTTGACCTGCTGAAAATCGCTGACCGCAACCTTCGTCACCTCGCCGGCGACACGGCTGGAAAGCTGGGTCAGGTCGGCGCGGACATAGGCGTCGTTCGTCGTCTGGGTCGTTGCATTGCCGGTCCACGCCGTCCAGCGGCTGGTCGCGAGCGCCACGAAGGCAAGCGCGACGATCACGGCGAGCAGTGGAATGGCGAGACGCGTCCACAGGCCGGGTGCTGCGGCGGGCGAGGGCGGCTGCGCCGATGCCGCGCGCGAAGCAGTATCGACGTTGCTCGATGTTTCGCTCACGACACCGCCTCCTGCATCGCCAGACACTGATCACGCCGGACGACTTGTACTGCATTCCGCGCCACGCGGCACCCGTACTCGGGATTGGGAGGCATGCGCTATAGGTCCGCCGATATCCGGGGCGCCGAATGGAACTTGCACGCTCGGCCGGCCAGCGGTCGTGACGGCACTGCTTCACACCAGGTTCGCGCTTGGAGATGCTGGCCTAGACCGGCTCCGCAACCGGCGCGGGCGCGATGTCCCGGAATGCGACGCTGCTGCGCGTGGTCGTTAACGTTCGGAACGCGGCTGGAACGAACCGCGTCCGAATCAGCCGCGACTCACGGTACGGGACTTGTTCACGGCTAGATGTCGCCGCTCCGGCTGCAATGCCAACAACATCCGGCATCGACCTCTCATCGTCAGCCACGCCTGGGACTGCGGAGGTTAATCGATCTCCGCTCGCGCGGTTGTAGCGATGAACGGCATTGCCGAGATGGAGCTTCGCAGCGGGCGCCTCAGCACCTGCATTTGCCTCCGCTGCAACCCCGACCTATGCTGTTGCGCGTGCTGCGTTCGGGCTTCACCACATCATCTCCGGGACGAAGGCGTCGCGACGCATGGGAACGAAGGGCGCGATCCTGATCGCCGGCGGCGCCGGCTATATCGGCGCTCACTGCTGCAAGGCGGTCGCCGACAACGGCTTCACGCCGGTCTGCTATGATGACCTGTCGACCGGCCATCGCAGCTTCGCGCAATGGGGGCCGCTGGTGGTGGGCGACATCGCCGACAGCCGCGCCGTCGCGGAGACCATCCGGCGCTACGACGTCCAGGCAGTCATGCACTTCGCGGCATCGAGCGCCATCGGCGAATCCGTCGTCGATCCGCAGAGATATTATCGCAACAACGTCGCCGGCGCCTTGGGCCTGCTGGAGGGCATGCGCGAGGCCGGCTGCCGGCGGCTGGTGTTCTCCTCGACGGGCGCGGTGTATGGCGAGGCCGGACCGGATCCGATTCCGGAAAGCGCGGCCGGCCGGGCCGTCAATCCCTATGGCCGCTCCAAATACATGATCGAGCAGATCCTGGCCGATTATCACGCGGCCTACGGGCTGTCGGCGACGGCACTGCGCTATTTCAACGCCTGCGGCGCCGACGCAGCGGGACGGATCGGCGAGCTGCGCGATCCCGAGACGCATCTCATTCCGCGCGCGCTGATGGCGATCCTCGGCCATGTCGGGGATTTTGCGATCTTCGGCACAGATTACGACACGCCCGACGGCACCGCGGTGCGCGACTACATCCATGTCGACGACCTTGCCGCCGCTCACATTGCCGCGCTGGAGCGGTTGCTGGCGGGGGATGCCGGCGGGACCTACAATCTCGGCACCGGCCGCGGCCATTCAGTGCGCGAGGTGGTCGATGCGATCCGTGAAGAAACCGGCGAGCACGTGCCGCTGGTGGTGCGCGAACGCCGCGCCGGCGATCCGCCGATCCTGGTTGCCGATTGCCGCCGCGCCGCGCAGCAGCTCGGCTTCATGCCGAAGCGCTCCGATCTCGCCACCATCATCCGCTCGGCCTGGGCGTGGCACCAGAGCGCGCATCCGCGCCGCGCGTGAGGCGCTGCGGTCAGGAGAGGTCCTTCGGCGCCGAGGACGCTACGCCGCCGCCGGCGGCGTGTGCGCGAAGGCGTCCATCACCGTCATCTCCACGTGCTCGTCCTCGACCGACCAACGGCCGATCTCGGCGTCGTCGCGGAAGAAGTGCACGCTGTGAACCGGTGAGCGGTGATCGTCGCCGCGGATCATCCGGAGCAGGGTTTGCGCCACGCGGCAGTGATCGCCGGGGAGCCTGAGGTCGAAGAATGCGTCGCCATAGCCCGGCAGCTTGGTGCCGGCCGAATCGCGAACTTCCATGCGCAACTGTGCCATACTCGCATTCAACGCCAGCAACGGTTTCCGCCCGGTAAATGCCGCCGGGTCGCGCATAGTTTGAAGCGTCGATCATGGCGTGATCATGTCGCGCGCGACGCCTCGTGGCGCGGTGATCTCCTTCCAGGTGGAATTGGCGACATGCACCGGCGGGAAAGCCGGCCGCTCGACGTAGCGGCCGTCGCCGGCGTCCGCGCGCAGCTCACCGTCGCGCCAGGCGATGCGGCCGCGCGACACCGTCACCGCCGGCCCGCCGGTGCAGGTGAAGCCTTCGAACACGTTGTAGTCGATACGGCTGACCTGTTTGCTCGCGCTGATGGTCTTGTGCGCGGCCGGGTCCCACACCACGAGGTCGGCGTCGGAGCCGGCCATGATGGCGCCCTTGCGCGGGAAGACGTTGAGGATGCGCGCGATGTTCGCCGAGGTGACCGCGACGAACTCCTCTTTCGTCAGCCGCCCGGTGGCGACGCCCGCGCTCCACAGCAGCGGCATGCGGTCCTCGAGTCCGCCGGTGCCGTTCGGGATCTTGCGGAAGTCGCCGCGGCCGAGCCGCTTCTGTGCGAGCGTGAAGGCGCAATGGTCGGTCGCGACCACCTGCAGCGAGCCCGATTGCAGCCCCGCCCACAGGCTGTCCTGGTGCGACCGGTCGCGGAACGGCGGCGACATCACGCAGGCGGCGGCCTGGTCCCAGTCGTCACAGCGATACTCGCTGTCGTCGAGCAGCAGATGCTGGATCAGCGGCTCGCCATAGACGCGCTGGCCGGCGGCGCGGGCGCGGGCGATCGCCTCGTGCGACTGGCGGCAGCTGGTGTGCACGACATAGAGCGGCGCGCCGGTCATGTCGGCGATCATGATGGCGCGGCTGGTCGCCTCGCCCTCGACCTCCGGCGGCCGCGAGAAGGCGTGGCCCTCCGGCCCGTCGATGCCGCGCGCCAGCATCGCCTCCTGCATCCGCGCCACGACGTCGCCGTTCTCGGCGTGGACCAGCGGCATCGCGCCGAGCTCCGCGCAGCGCGCGAACGAATTGTAGAGCTCGTCATCGTCCACCATCAGCGCGCCCTTGTAGGCCATGAAATGCTTGAAGGTGTTGATGCCGTAGGTTTTGACGACGATCTCCATCTCGTCGAACACCTGTTTCGACCAGGAGGTCACGGCCATGTGGAAGCCATAGTCGGCCGCCGCCTTCTCCGACTTGCGCCGCCAATCCTGATAGGCCGCGAGCATCGACTGGCCGGGATCGGGGATGCAGAAATCCACCACCATCGTGGTGCCGCCGGAGAGCCCGGCCTTGGTGCCCCATTCGAAATCGTCGGCCGACACCGTGCCCATGAAGCCGAGCTCGAGATGGGTGTGCGGATCGATCCCGCCCGGCAGCACGTAGCAGCCGTCGGCATCGATCACCTCGGCCGATAGCGGCGGCTCGATCGCGGTGCCCACCGCGAGAATGGTGCCGCCCTGGATCAGGACATCGGCGCGCCGGGAATGATCGTGGTTCACCACCGTGCCGCCGCGGATGAACAGTGACATGGGTTGGGTTGCTCTGATCGCTCGATGCGGCAACAGCGTGCCGCCGTCGTCAATCTATCAAGGGCGAGCCGGGGCGCGCTGATGAAATTATGTTCAGAGGCGAGCGCGAGTGGAGGCCGCAGTCTGGCATGTGAAAATCTTCACAGCGCATCGCCCGGCTCCGGCGAATTGGCCACCAGCCCCGTCACCATCGCCTTCACCATGGTCGCGATCTGCTCGCGGAGTGCCGCCACGGGCACGGCGATCAGCTTCTGCTCCAGCCCGAGCGCGACCATGCCGTGGACGGCCGAGAACAGGCTGCGTGCGGTGAGGCTGATGTCGTCGAACGAGCGCTGCGGAAACAGCGCGGCGAGCGGCTGGTGGATGTGGCGGAACAGGTGCATCTGGTCGGCGATCGCCCAGTCCGGCAGCGGCTTGTCGGCCGGCATGCGATGCTCGAACAGCGCGCGCCAGAGCTCGAGGTTGTGAGCGGCGAAATCGCAATAGGCAATCGCGATGCGCACCAGCGCCGCCTCCGGGCCGGGCGGGCCGGCGCTCTCGGCCGCCGACAGATCGGCGTCGAGCCGCGCCAGGGTGCGCGAGCCGACCATCAGCACCAGCTCGTCGACATCGGCGACGAGGTTGTAGACGGCGCCATTGGCGACGCCGATCTCCTGGGCGAGATCGCGCGTCTTCAGGCCGGCCAGACCCCTGGTCCGGACCATCCGCTCGGCCGCCTCGATCAGGGAATCGCGCTGTTTCGCTCGTCTTTCCAGTGTCTTGGACATCGGTCACCAAAATATTGAGCGATGCTCAAAATAGTTCTTGAGCAACGCTCAGGTTTACGCTACAAGAAAACGCATGAGCGATGCTCATAACAGGGAGTTCACAATGTTCAAGACCGTTCTGACGCTGTTTCGGGGCACCGTCGCCGTCGCGGAGGAGGAGCTGCAGGATCGGACCGCGCTGGTGATCCTGGATCAGCAGATGCGTGACGCGGCCGCCGCAGTGGAGCGCAGCAAGCGCGCGCTGGCGCTCGCCATCGCGCAGGACCAGCAGGAAGGCAAGCGGCTCGAGGCCACGCTGGCCCGGATCACCGATCTCGAGGTGCGCGCCACCGCCGCGCTCGATGGCGGCCGCGAGGACCTGGCGCGCGAGGCGTCTCAGGCGATTGCCGGGCTCGAGGCCGAGCGCGATGCCGCCAAGACGGCGCGGGCGCTGTTCGCCACCGAGATCGCGCGCTTGAAGAAGCACGTGTCGGGGGCCGAGGCGCGCATCGCCGAGCTCGACCGCGGCCGGCGCATCGCTCGTGCCGCGGAGGCGGTGCGCAACCTGCGCCGCGGCGGCATCGAGGCGGCGCGTCCCTACGAGTGCACGCTGCCCGAGGCCGAGGCGATCCTGAAGCGGCTGCGCGAGCGGCAGATGGAGGCCCAGGCCGCCGACGAGGCGCTGATGGAGCTCGACGCCGCCACGGGCCCGATCACCACGGCCGAGAAGCTCGCGGAGCAGGGCTTCGGCCCGCGCATCAAGACCACGGCGGACGACGTACTGGCGCGGCTGAAGGCCGGCCGCACTGCTCCGGCCAACTGATTTTCGTCATTTCCCGTTTCCCAACGCAACCAACCGAAATCCAAAGGAGCCGACCATGAACCAGAACACCCAGCCCCACAGCAGCGCCTTCATCACCTTCTCCTACGCCTCTTTCGGCGCGTCCGCCTTCCTCGTCGCGCTCGGCGTCTTCTTCATGCCGATCGATCTCTGGATGAAGGGCTATCTGACGATGGGGATCGTCATGCTGGTGCAGACCTGCGTCACCCTGACCAAGACGCTGCGCGACCGCCACGAGAGCGGCAAGCTCGTCAACCGCATCGAGGACGCCCGCGCCGAGCGCCTGCTGATGGAGGTGTCGAAGGCGGCGTGAGGCGTGGCTCTTGGCCTCTCTTTGCCCTCCAGGAGAGGCCGGTGCGCGGGGCGCCCCTCACCCCAACCCTCTCCCCGTGAAGAACGGGGAGAGGGAGCGCAGTCCGACCGGAGTGGGCAGTCTGCGCTGATGACTCGGCGTCAGCATGATGGATTGCTCTCCGAGCAAGAATTGATCGACACACTAGGACTGATGGGCGACGGCCAACGCTACGGCGCCGGTCTGCTCCCTCTCCCCGTTCTTGACGGGGAGAGGGCTGGGGTGAGGGGCAGCCACGGTATGAACCGGGCTGATTCCTGACGTTTTAGACCGGGTTGATTCCTGACAGGCCAATTTCGTCTGATTCGAAGGAGAATCGGACGATGCCTTTCAGGGAGAGCAGTCCTGTGGAGCAGCGTATTGGGTTGTTTCGGGAGTACGACACGGGAGCCTTCACGGTGACGGAGCTGTGCGCGCGGCACGGCGTCAGCCGGGAGACGTTCTACGTATGGGAGCGCCGCCGCGCGAGCGGGGATCCGCAGTGGTTCGAGGAGAAGAGCCATGCGGTGCAGAACTGTCCGCACGCGACAGCGGACCGGTTGGTTCGGCAGATCATCGCAACTCGGCAACGGTTTCCGCATTTTGGCCCGAAGAAGATCAAGGCCTGGCTGGGGTCCGAGCGGCCCCAGGTCGACTGGCCGGCGGCTTCGACGATCGGCGACATTCTCAAGCGCGAAGGCTTGGTCCAAGCGCGACCGCGCCGGCGTCGGGCGATTGCGCAAGGCGAACTGGTGATGCCGGCGGAAGGTCCCAATGACGAATGGGCGATCGACTTCAAGGGCTGGTTTCGCACCCGGGATGGAACGCGCTGTGATCCACTGACAATCACCGACGCGGCGAGCCGTTACCTGATCGAGGTGCGCATTGTTGATCCGACCGCGACCGGTGTGAAGAACGCGATGGAGCTTGTTTTCAAGGAGATCGGACTTCCGCGCGCGATCCGCTCCGACAATGGCGTACCGTTCGGATCGACTGGAGCCGGCGGCCTCTCGACGCTCTCGATCTGGTGGCTCAAGCTCGGCATCGAGCCGCGCTACATCCCACCATCCAGCCCGCAGGACAACGGCCGGCACGAGCGCATGCATCGCACGCTGAAGGCCGAGACATCGAAGCCGCCGGCAGGCACCGCTGTCGAGCAGCAGCGCCGCTTCGACGCCTTTCGGCGCCACTTCAACGAGGAGCGGCCGCACGAGGCGCTCGGCCAAGTGGCACCCGTCAAGCTCTGGCGCTCGCCGCAGCGCTCCATGCCGAGCCGCCTCGATGACCCCTGGTACGACGCCGATCACCAAGTCCGCCGCGTGCGTCCCAACGGCGTCATCAAATGGCGCGGCGACCACGTCTTCGTCGGCGAGGCGCTCGCCGGCGAACTCATCGGTCTCACCAAGCACGAGAGCGGCAACCACATCGTCCGCTTCTCGGATCGGGACCTTGGGATCATCAATCGCGACCGCCGTTTCCTGCGCTTTGCTCCGCCGCGTGCGCGGCTCCGCGTCGCGCAGGAAACGGCGGAGACAACCCACCAATGATGGAATATTGTCAGGCATCAGCCCGGTCTAAAATGTCAGGGATCAGCCCGGTCGGACACACACGGGCAGACTTTGTTGCAACGACCATCGTTCAAGCTGCGTTTACCGTGCTGACGGCCTGGCCGCTCGGCGTGATCGCGTGTTAACGCCCGCGGCGCATATGACGCGAAAGGCAGGCAAAGCTCCGGCGAGCCAGCTGCGTTGGCGCCGGGCGGATGAGGGGAATGAACATCGTCGCAGCGGCCAGGCGGATCCGAACGAACGTCGGCTTCTGGCTCACGGCGCTGGGCCAGGACGCGATGGACCTGTCGCTGCGCACGCATGCGGAGTTTCGCACGCGCATCGTCGAAAGCCCCGGCACGAACTTGGACGATGGAGCGTTGGCCGCGCTGGTCGCGGATCTCCGCGCCATCGCCGGCAAGACCCTGCCCGCCGGCGATCTCACCTACGGCATCTTCTCCGGCCAGCGCGAGGCGCTCGCTCGCGCCATCATCACGCTGGTCTCCGATGCCGCAACCGGCGAGCCGATCGCGTTCAATGCGCTCGCGGTGATGCAGGTCGCACGCGACGGCGAGACGCAGGAGGTGTTGCATCTCGGGCTCGTCATGGTCGATCCCGACGCCCGCGGCAAAGGCCTGTCCGGCGTGCTCTACGGTCTCACCACCTTGCTGCTGTTCATCCGCGATGGCCTGCGGCCGAAATGGATCTCCAACGTCACCCAGGTGCCGGCGGTGGCCGGCATGGTCTGCGAGACCTTCTCCGACGTCTATCCGTCGCCGCGGCCCGAGGCGCGGCAGAGCTTCGATCACCTGCAGCTTGCGCGCGGCATCATGCGAGGACATCGCGCCGTGTTCGGCGTCGGCGACGAAGCCGGCTTCGATGAGGCGCGCTTCGTCATCACCAATGCCTATACCGGGGGCTCGGATGCGCTGAAGAAGACGTATGACGACGCGCCCAAGCACCGCGACGACGTCTACAACGAATTTTGCGCACGCGAGCTCGACTATCTCAGGGGCGACGACCTGCTGCAACTCGGTCGCATCGATCTCACCGCCGCCCGGCGCTATCTGCTGCGCGAGATCCCCTCCGGCTCGGTGCCGGCGCTGCTGGCGACCTCGGCCGTGCTGGCGCTGCAGCGGATGATCCTGCCGCTGCTGCACTGGCTCGACGACACCAGGGCCTTCGGCACCTTGCGTCCGCGTCGGCCGTCCAGCGAGGCCGTGCCATGATGCCGGGCGTGGTCGCCGATTCCGTCGTCAATCTCTGCGGCGCGATCGGCCTTGCGGTCGCCGCCGCCACGCTGCATCGGCGCGATCCCAGGGGACCGCTGACGGCGCGGCTGGTGGCGCTGCTGGCCGTCGTCGCCGCGCTGTTTCTGCTGCGCGGCATCGCCTGGTGGACCGACAGCGCGACGCTCGACCGCAGCTCGTTGATCCCGGCGGCGCTGATCCCGCTCGGCGCCGTGATCGTGACCGAGGGCCTGCTGCGCCGGCATGTCCACCGTCGGCTGAAGGTCGCCGCGGTGCTCGGCGGCCTCGTGCTCGCCCTGGCCGGTGCGCTTGGCCCGGTGGAGCTCGAAAACCACCACACGATGGTGTTGTCGGCCTTTCAGCTCGCGGGCTTCGCCGTCTGCGCCGTCCTGCTGCTCCGTCGCGATCGCCCGAGCCTCCTCGCCTGGGAGAACCGCGCCATCGATCGTGTCGCGTTCGGCGCCCTCATCGTCATTCCCTTCATCATCACCGATTTCCGCGTGCTGGCGCCGGGCATGCCGGTGCGGCTCGGCGCGCTCGGCGCGCTGCTGGCCGTGACTGCGATCCTGATCGCCGGCGCGAGCGCCGAGGCGCAGCGCCAGGGCGTGTGGCTGACATTGCTGCGGATCTCGGGGGCCGCCTTGCTCGGCGCCGCCGCGGCCGCGTTGTCGCCGGACGTCGACGCGGCGCAACTCATGCGGTTCTGCGCGGTGGCGATCGCCGGCGTGCTCACGATCGGGCTGATGGGCGATGCCTTGCGCGCGGTGCTGGAGGCGCGCGAGCCGGGCGTCCTGGATTCGATCGGCGCATCGACCGCCATCACGCGCGACGAGCTGATTGCCGAGCTCACCCGTCAGCCGGTCTTCGAAAGCGCGCGCCGCTGTCGCGAGCCCGCGCTGGCCGGCTACGATCCGCCCGTCCTGCGCGACTTTCTCGCGTCACGACGCGTGCTGCGCCGGGCCGATGCGCCCTGGGGGCTGCCCGCGACCGATCCTGCCGTCGAGCGCATGGTGGCGCTGATGAATGCGCGGCATGCGACGCATGTGATCGTGCTGTCGCACCAGCCGGTCGATCTCATCGTGCTCGCGGTCTCGGTGATTGCGGCTGATCCGGCCACGGAAACCGCGCTCGCGCTGGTCAGGCGCCTGCTGCTGCAGGCGCCCGAGGCATCCGCGGATCACGCCCACATGTGATGATGCTGATGGTGCGACATGTCGATCACCGGGGCCTCCACGAGCGGCGCATCGATGACGGCCGCCGCTGCGCCTGCGCTGACCTGTGAGACGTGCGCCGCCGTCGGCAGCATGATCACGTTCGAGGCCGGCGCGGCCAGAATGTCCGCGAGCACGGCCGCGGTATCGGCGCTCGCATCCGCGGCACTGGCAATGGCGGCCGCAGCGCCGCCCGTGGTCGCCAGCACCTGCGCGATCGTGGTGCCGTTGACATCATATTCGCCGCCATTGACCGGAATGTTGTTGCCGCCGACATCGGCCGCGTTCTGGTGCATCTGGTCGGCGGCCGCGGCGACGAGAGCCTTGTTGCCGGTCTGGAAGCCCTCGAGGATCTTGGCGATCTCCGCGCCGAGCGTGCTCTGGTCGCCGAGCAGCTCGTTG
The DNA here is from genome assembly GCF_032381435.1 of Bradyrhizobium sp. SZCCHNR1002. NCBI lineage: Bacteria > Pseudomonadati > Pseudomonadota > Alphaproteobacteria > Hyphomicrobiales > Nitrobacteraceae > Bradyrhizobium > Bradyrhizobium sp. SZCCHNR1002. The sequence continues at coordinate 7,330 of NZ_JAUHIS010000010.1, read as the reverse complement.
TCGAAGCGAGCCTGGAAAATGCCGCCTTGCGCCGCGTCGAAATCGGTGACGTCCTTCTTGAACACCATCAGGTCGGCGGTGACCTTGGCCATCGCCGCGGCATCGCCGGCATTGACGGCGGCGATCGCCGCCTTGCCGAGCGCGTTGGACTGGGCGATGAACATGGCCCAGAAATCGGTCTGCGCCTGGTTGTCCTGATAGGCCGGCGTCGGATTGAGGAAATCGCCGAAGCCGGTCCAGCCGTTGAGGCCGTTCTGCTGCGCCATGTTGGCGAGGTTGGTGTCGCCGGCGACGATGTCGATGATGTCGAGGAAGTCGTCGTTCAGCGCGCGGCCGATATCGACATTGCCCGCCGCGCCGTTGATGTGGGTGTTGACCAGCGCCAGCTGGTCGATGATGGCGAGCGCGTGCACGCCGGTCAGGCCGCCGAACTGCAGCGGATTGGCGGCGACCAGCGCGTTGAGGCCGGCGATCAGCGCATCGACGTCGTCCTGGATGACGTCGACATTGCTGTCGTTGACGCCGCCGAGCAGCCGGTTGGCGGCATCGTTGAAGATCAGGCCGAGCTCGGCCAGCGTGCCCTTGGCGGCGGTTGCGGCCGTCACGCCTTCGGGCAGCAGCGCCGGCACTTGCAGGAAGCCGGTGACGCCGTCCGCATTCGTGGCCTTGGCCGCGAGCGTCGCATCATTGTTGACGACGTTGAGGATGTCGAGATGCGCGTTGCGCAGCGCGGTCTCTGCCGCGGCAATGCTGCCGAACGCGCCGCCGCCGGTCACCGAAGCCATCGCGGCATCCTGCGCGATCGCGATGTCGGCGAGGATCTTGTTGACGCTGGTGAGCGTCTGGCCGCAGAACTGGCCGGCCGCGACCATGGCCTTCAGGCCGTCCTGAATCACGGTGAGATCGCCCGTGTAGTTGTAGACGCTGCCGAGCCCCTGGCCGCCTTCGTCGACCACGTTGCGCCACAGCCCGCCTTCGAGAAACCGCGTCGCGTCGTTGAACACTACGCCGAGATCGGCAAAGCCGAGCGCGGGCGGCGTCGGGGTCGGAGGCGTCGGTGTCGGCGGCGTGGGGGGCTGCGGCGCCGGCTGGCAATGATGATTGTGGTGATTGTGGTGGTGATGATGGTGGTGGTCGCGATGATGGTGTTCGTGGTGACTGTCGTGATGATGGTGGTGATGGCGCGACATGACCGACGTACTCCCATGGCTGCGCACCGACGCATGTCCGCCGGCGCAAGGCGTCGCGGCGGATGTGGTGCGGGTGGTCATGCCATTTGCCGTCTGCTTCGTGGCCGCTTCGCGCAAGCATTGTGGAATGCCTCTGCGTCAGATTGTCGTGCGGCGTCGGGCGGGCGCCGGCCATCCCTGCTACGCTTGACGAATCCCTCGCCGCGAACGTCGCAAACGGCGGGCGCGGCGCGGCCGTGGCCGCAAATGCAATTGTTGCAAGAGATTTCTTCGCCACGATTGGGCGCCTCGCGACGGAGGCGGGCGATGCGCCGGCCGCCTTTGCGGCGATCCGACGCGTCGGGAACCCGCAAGAGGCGCCATCCGACGTCACACTGCGATGCGGCGGTGTGGCCGGATCATGGCGATTTCTTTACGAAGGCCGCGAACGCCTCGGTGTAGTCGGCGTGCCAGCGCGACAGCGGCGGCCGGTTCTCGACGATGTCGCCGGCCGCCCACAGGATGCGCCGCTCGTCGAGCGCGCGCGGCACGTCGTTGTCGGGGCACAGTACGTAGAAGTCACCGGCCGCGACGTGGTCCAGCATGAAGTCGACGGTCTGCTCCGGCGTCCATGCGGCGGCAGGCTTCTCGATCCGGCCATTGGCGGTGAGCGGCGTGAACACGAAGCCGGGGATGAACAGATGCGCCGTCACCTGGCAGCCCGGCGTGTTGCGCAGCTCGTGCTGCAGCGCCTCGGTGAACGCCTTCACCCCGGCCTTGGAGACGTTGTAGGCGGGATCGCCGGGCGGCGTGGTGATGCCCTGCTTGGAGCCGGTGTTGATGATCAGCGCCGGTCGTCCTTGCGCGATCATGTTCGCTGCAAACACCTGCGAGCCGTGGATGATGCCCCACAGATTGACGCCGAGGATGCGCTGCCAATTGTCCTCCGGGCCGAACATCCTGCTGCCCGGCTGGATGCCGGCATTGTTCATCAGCACGTCGACCGTGCCGAACCGCGCGCGCACGGCCTGCTCGAGCGCGGCCACGCTGGCACGGCTGCTGACATCGACCTTGGCCGTCATGACTGCAGCCTCGCCGCGCGTCGCGGCCGCTGTCAGCCGTGCAGCCGACTCGCGCAGGCGCGCCTCGTCGACGTCGGCGATGCAGACATTCATGCCGAGCCCGGCGAAGCGCAGCGCGGCGGCGAGGCCGATGCCGGAGGCGCCTCCGGTGACGACGGCAGTATGATCGGCAGACAGGGCAGGGTGGGGCACGGCAGCTTCTCCGGCAGGATGATGGATGAATGGTCTATGACGTCTGGACACGGCCGCAAGATCATTCGGCCGATCGCATGGCCGCTCTCATGGTTGCAACGCGAGACGGCGCCGCCCGGTTGCAGCCGCGCGCCTGGGGCGGCTATGAGACGGCCTTGCTGCCGCGGTCCTTCCTCGGCTTCTCGATATCGCTGCGCAGTGCCGCGAGATCCTTCCTGACGGCCGAGGCCGCGTCGCGCTCGATGCGGCGGTAACGTTCGACCAGCTGCTCGCCGAATGCGGTCAGCGCCGCGCCGCCGCCGTTCCGGCCGCCGGTCTGGCGCGCCACTGCCGGCTGGCGGCATACCCGGTTGATCTCGTCGACGAGATCCCACGCCCGCTTGTACGACATCTCCATCGCGCGCCCCGCCGCCGAGATCGAGCCGTGGCGCTCGATGTTCTCCAGCAGCGTGATCTTGCCCGGCCCGATCCGGCTGCCATCATCGAGGTCGATGCGCAGGCTGAGGGACGGCAGGGCGGTCGGTTTCGGCATGGATGGTCTGCTCGCGCAAGGGGCTGGCGGACATTGCCACTACCAGCTTTTGCGAACAAGATGACCGCAATCGGCGCATGGTCGAATGAAATTGGGGGAGAAATGCCGGCTGCACTGTTTTCACCGCTTCACATCGGTCCCTATCGCCTGAAGCATCGTGTCGTGATGGCGCCGCTGACACGGATGCGCGCCGACAAGGCCACGCTCGCGCCACGGCCGCTCAACGTCGAATACTACGCGCAGCGCGCGACGCCGGGCGGACTGATCATTGCCGAAGCCTCGCCGGTGCTGCCGACCGGCACCGGCAGTCCGAACGTGCCCGGGATCTACAGCGAGGCGCAGGTCGCCGGCTGGAAGCAGGTCGTCGATGCGGTGCATGCCAAGGGCGGGATCATCTTCCTGCAGCTGTGGCATGTCGGCCGCGTGTCGCATTCCTCGTTCCAGCCCGGCGGCGCGCTGCCGGTGGCGCCGTCGGCGATCGCGATCGGCGACGATCTCAAGGCGATGACGGCTGACGGCAAGCTCGCAGCCTACGAGACGCCGCGTGCGCTCGAGACCGACGAGATCCCCGCGCTGGTCGCGGCCTACGGCCAGGCTGCGCGCAACGCCATCGCCGCGGGCTTCGACGGCGTCGAGGTGCACGGCGCGAACGGCTATCTGATCGAGCAGTTCCTGCAGAGCCGCAGCAACCAGCGCACCGACCGCTATGGCGGCGGAATCGAGAACCGCTGCCGCTTCCTGCTCGAGGTGACGCAGGCCGTGATCGCAGCCTGCGGCGCCGACAAGGTCGGCGTGCGGCTGTCGCCCTACGGCATTGCCAACGGCTCGGGCGAGGCCGATCCGATGCCGCTCTATACGCACGCGATCGAGGCGCTGAACAAGCTCGGCATCGCCTATCTGCACCTGATCGAACCGCGCTCCTCCGGCGCCGGCCGCGCCGACGTCAACTGGCAGAACGTGCCGTCGGCGATTGCCCTGTTCCGACCGATCTGGAAGGGCGTGCTGATCGGTGCCGGCGGCTTCACCGGCGAGCCGGCCGAAGCCGCCATTGCCGGCGGCCAGGCCGATGCCATCGCCTTCGGTCGCTACTTCATTAGCAATCCGGACCTGCCCGCACGCCTGCAGCACGGCTGGCCGCTGACGCCCTACAACCGCCCGACCTTCTACGGCGGCGAGGAGAAGGGCTACACGGATTATCCGGTGTATGACGCGACGGTGAACGCGTAGTCCGCTCCTTCCACCGTCATTGCGAAGAGCCAGGATCCAAGCTTTTCGCCCGTCTGCTTCCACGTCGTCATGGCCGGGACAAGCCCGGCCATGACGCGGTGAGAGTTTGCCATAACAAACAAGGCCGCATTGCTCGGAGCAAGCCTCATGAAAAACCGCACCACCGGACGCTCGGCCTTCCTCGCGCTGCTCAAGGACGAGGGCATCACGCATCTGTTCGGCAATCCCGGCACGACCGAGTTGCCGGTCATGCACGCGCTGAAGGATCATCCCGATCTCACTTACGTCATGGCGATGCAGGAGAGCCTCGTGGTGGCGATCGCCGACGGCTACAGCCGCGCGTCCGGCCGCCTCGTCGCCTGCAACGTCCATGTCGCACCCGGCCTCGGCAATGCGATGGGCGCGCTCTACAACGCGCAGTTCACGGGAACGCCGATGATCCTGACTGCCGGCCAGCAGGAGCAGGGCCACGGCCTGATGGAGCCGCTGCTCTATGGCCCGCTGGTGCGCATGGCCGAGCCGCTGGTGAAATGGGCGGTCGAGGTGACGAGGCTCGAGGATCTGCCGCGCATCGTCCGCCGCGCTGCCAAGGTCGCGACCACGCCGCCCACGGGGCCGGTGTTCATCTCGTTGCCCGGCGACATCCTCAATGCCGAGGCCGGCATCGAGCTCGGCCGCTCGACGCGAGTCGATGCCCGCGTGCAGCCGTCGGCGGCGGCGCTGGAGGCGCTGGCGCAGCGGATTCTGAAGGCGCAGCGGCCGGTGATCATCGCCGGCGACGAGATCGTCAAGAGCGATGCGCTGCAGGCTGCCGCCGAGTTCGCGTCGGCGTTAGGTGCTCCGGTGCATCAGCAGTCCGCGCCCTATGGCGCGCACTTCCTGTCCGAGCATCCCTGCTACATCGGCTCGCTGTCGCGCGCGCAGAAGCAGGTGCGGGATCTGCTCGCTCCGCATGATCTGCTGATCGTGCTCGGCGCCGATCCCTTGCGGATGTCCGTCCACAGCGAGATCGAGCCGTTGCCGGAGGGCTTGCCGATCGTGCAGATCGGCCTGGTCGATTGGGAGCTGGGCAAGAATTTCGGCGCCGAGATTGCGCTCAAGGCCGACGTTCGCGAGACCCTTCAGCAACTCACCCCGCGGCTGCGCGAACTCGGCGGCTCGGCCCTGCAAGCCACGGCGCAGGCGCGCATCGCGGAGCTGTCCTCGAAGAACTGGAGCGCGCGACGCCGGACGCTGACGGCGCAGATCGAAACGGCGCGCGACAGGGCGCCGATCGATCCCGACTATCTGGCGCTGCAGGTCGCCGAGGCGATGCCGGAGCACGGCATCCTGGTCGACGAGGGCCTGACCTCGGCGCGCTACATGACGGCGCTGTGGCCGTATCGCGACCGCTACAATTATCACGGCCTCGCCTCCGGCGGCATCGGCTGGGGCCTGCCGGCCTCGGTCGGCGTCAGCCTGGCCAATCCCGATCGCCCGGTGGTGTGCTACTCCGGCGACGGCAGCGCGATGTACTCGATCCAGGCGCTGTGGACGGCGGCCCATCACAAGCTGCCGCTGTCGGTCGTCATCGTCAACAATGGCGGCTACCGCATCATCAAGCAGCGGCTGCTGTCGTTCCACGGCGACGACAACTACATCGGCATGGACTTTGTCGATCCGCCGGTGGATTTCGCCGGGCTGGCAAAGTCGCTCGGCTGCGAGTCGATGCGCGTCAGCGATCCGCGTGAGCTGAAGTCGGTGTTGTCGGAGGCCTTCCGGCGGCCGGGCGCGAAGCTGATCGAGGTGATGGTGAGCAACGCGGTGAATTGAAGCGACGCTCCATCATCCCCACCATCGTCATTCCGGGGCACGCAGATCGCGGACAGCGATCTGCGTGAGCCCGGAATCCATACTCACAGCTGGACGTTTGGAAGCAGGATGGACATGATCTCTGTCTCTCCTCATGCCGGCCTGTGGTTATGGATTCCGGGCTCATCCGGATGCAGGGCGGCTGCGCCACCCTGCATCCGGATGCCCCGGAATGACGACCTCATGAGTCGCCGCCCAAGAATCTTCTTTACGAATACCCGAATTTATGCTTTATTTCCGAAATCCCGCCTCCCACGGAGGGGCGCATCGCGATCGTCACGACACGCGAGGTGGGGATGCGATGGCCGCTGAGATGCCGCAGCGTGGGGAAGCCTGCGCGGACGAACGGCAGCTTGCGGACGTGAAGGCGTGTGGTCCTGGCACCCCGACGCTGGTGCCAAGTCGACGGGGGATGATCCCGCCGATGACGGTGGCTATCAAGCCGGACACCGGGGAGAGCTCGCGATGAGCGTGAAAACCGTCGCGCGGGGAATGCCGGATGCTCGGCTGAACCTGTGGTGACTGCCGCCTGCTTATCTTTCTGCAGGCGGGCCATGGGTGAGGCCTTCACCCGGCATTCCCCGCGCCCTCCGTCTTGGGAGGGTGTTCATGGCAATCACTCGGGTGCGCAACGCACCGCGAGAACGAGAACGTTTGTGACGATGGACGCCGCGAGCAGTCAGCTCAGAGGCTAGCCCGAGCAGTGATCGAGTGGAGTTCGCGCCGGTTGGACGGTGCGCTCCCTCTCCCCGTTCTTCACGGGGAGAGGGTTGGGGTGAGGGGCAGCCGCGGTATGAACCGGGCTGATTCCTGACGTTTTAGACCGGGTTGATTCCTGACAGGCCAATTTCGTCTGATTCGAAGGAGAATCGGACGATGCCTTTCAGGGAGAGCAGTCCTGTGGAGCAGCGTATTGGGTTGTTTCGGGAGTACGACACGGGAGCGTTCACGGTGACGGAGCTGTGCGCGCGGCACGGCGTCAGCCGGGAGACGTTCTACGTATGGGAGCGCCGGCGGGCGAGCGGTGATCCGCAGTGGTTCGAGGAGAAGAGCCATGCGGTGCAGAACTGTCCGCACGCGACAGAGGACCGGCTGGTCCAGCAGATCATCGCAGCCCGACAACGGTTTCCGCATTTTGGCCCGAAGAAGATCAAGGCCTGGCTGGGGTCCGAACGGCCCCAGGTCGACTGGCCGGCGGCCTCGACGATCGGCGACATTCTCAAGCGCGAAGGCTTGGTCCAAGCGCGACCGCGCCGGCGTCGGGCGATTGCGCAAGG
>NZ_JAUHIS010000009.1:0-216799 GCF_032381435.1 Bradyrhizobium sp. SZCCHNR1002 | reverse complement strand
CCATGTCCCGCGGACTGACCCGCTTCAACGCAATCACCGAAGGTTACTTCCTCGGAGATGTGTGCTCAGACTAGCCCCCTTGCGGGAGAGGGCATCTCCGGCCTGTCCGCGTACGCGGTTGGGTGAGGGGTATCTCTCCGCGGATACCGCGCTTGCGGAGGCATACCCCTCACCCAACCGAGCTTGCTGCTCTGTCCTACATGCCCTCTCCCGCAAGGGGAGAGGGCGCTGTATCTGACAGCACGCCGGAATTTCGCGCTTCTCTCCGCGTCGCTCACGTCGGTGCGAGCAGCGCCTCGATCGCCGCCTTGTCGATCACCGACCACACTTGCGCGATCCTGCCATCACGGAATTCGTAGAACACGTTCTCGGCAAAGGCGACGCGCCGGCCGTTCACGGGCAGGCCGAGGAATTCGCCCTTCGGCGTGCAGTCGAAGTCCAGCCGGCTCGCGATCCGCGGCGGGTCGGACAGCAGCAGGCCGATGTTGAAGCGAAGATCGGGAATCTCGGCGAAGTTGCCGATCAGCATGTCGCGATAACCGGCGAGGCCGAGCGGCTGGCCGTTATGCACGACACGGTCATGCACGAAGTCGCCGAGCGCCGGCCAGGCCTGCGCATTCAGGCAGACGATATAGGCGCGATAGTGATTGGCGAGTTCGGCTGCGGTCATGGTGGTGATCTCAACGAGGGTGGATCGTGATCAATCCTCCCCGCCGTGCACTGTTCCCGCCGTTGATTCGGCGATGTGGCTCCAGTGCATCCAAGTCCAGCATCGGTGGCTATGGGTCCCGGCTCAAGGCCGGGACGACGTCGGAAGGGCGTGGCGCGCTGCTCGCCATCCCCTCCGCTGTCGTCCCGGCGAACGCCGGGACCCATACCGCGTGATCTGTCGAGGGACGTGGCTGCCAGTTGTCGCGCTGGTTGGCAGCGCGGCATGAACGAGCCAGTGAGATGGCGTCACTTGTGCAGCCGCGAACGTGATCATCCGCGACGTGATCGTGTTGCGAGCGCTTGTCGTTCGCTGCGTGCTGCCCTACTCCTTAGGCAAGCGGACATCGTTGAATCCCGTGACCACAAGCGGGATCGAGTTCGCGTCAGGGAGGTATTCTTGAACAAGCTCATTCTCGCGGCGGCCGCCGCAGCCTTCACCGCGCTCGCCACGCCGCTCGCCGCCGCGCCGCTGCCCGAAGCCAAGCCCGACGAGGTCGGCTTCTCGCAGGCAGGCCTGACGCGCATGGATGACTTCTTCGCCCGCGAGATCGCGGCGAAACGCGTGCCCGGCGCCGTCGTGGCGATCGCGCGCGACGGCAAGCTGGTGCACTACAAGGCCTATGGCCAGCTCGATCCGGTCAAGGGCACGCCGATGCCGCTCGACGCGGTCTTCGCCCTCGCGTCCATGACCAAGCCGATGGCGGCGGTCGGTGCGCTCACGCTGATGGAACAGGGACGGTTGCCGCTGCAGGCCAAGCTCGCCGACTATTATCCGGCCTTTGCCGATATGAAGGTGGGCGTGACGCAGGAGGCCGGATCGCTGCTGCTGACGCCGCAGATCAGGCCGATCCTGATCCACGATCTCTATCGCCACACCTCGGGCCTGATGTATGGCGGCCGGCCCGACAGCTCGAGCGCCGTGGCGCGGCTCTATCCCGACGGCACGGCGCCGGCGATCGAGGGCGACACCCAGGCCTTCATCGAGCGCATCACCAAGCTGCCGCTGGCGCATCAGCCGGGCACGCAGTTCGAATACGGCTTCTCCATCGACGTGCTCGGTGCCGTGGTCGAGAAGGTCTCAGAGCAGCGGCTCGGCGAATATCTCTCCAACACCGTCTGGAAGCCGCTCGGTATGACCGATGCCACCTTCGCGCCCTCGGAAGCGCAGCGGCCGCGGCTGGCCCGGCCGTTCGCGAACGATCCGCTCACCGGCAAGCCGCAGGCGATCAAGCTGCTGGACGTCACGACGAAGTCGGATTGCGGCGGTGCCTGCGCGTTCGCCACGATCGGCGACTACATCCGCTTCGGCCAGATGCTGCTCAATGGCGGCGAGCTCGATGGCGCGCGCATCCTCAGCCCGAAGACCGTGCATCACATGACCTCCAACCATCTCGGCCCCGAGATCAAGAACACCGTCGCCAATGTCGAGCCGCATCGCGCCGGCTTTAGCTTCGGGCTCGGCGTCGCCGTGCGCGTCAGCGAGGGATTGTCGGCGGTGCCCGGCAATCCCGGTGAGTTCAGCTGGAACGGCGCCTACGGCACGCAGTTCTTCTGCGATCCCAAGGAGCGGCTCGTGGTGGTGGTCGGTACGGCCGCGCCGGGCGACCTGCGCAAATATTATCGCGAGCAGGTGCAGGACATCGTCTACGGCGCCATGGTCAAGTAGCGCATGCTGACCGTTCATCACCTCGGAAAATCCCAATCCGAACGTATCGTCTGGCTCTGCGAGGAGCTGGAGATCCCGTATGAGTTGAAATGCTACGCGCGCGACGCCAGGACGATCCTGGCGCCGGCGGAGTACAAGGCGCTGCATCCGATCGGCGCTGCGCCCGTCATCACCGACGGCGAGCTGGTGCTCGCGGAGTCCGGCGCTGTCGTCGACTACATCATCGCGAAATACGGCCAGGGGCGCTTGCGGCCCGGGCCCGCCGACCCCGGCTTCGCGCCGTTCCTGTATTGGTTTCATTTCGCCAACGGCACCTTGCAGGCGGCGATGGGGCGGCTGATGATCCTGAACCGGCTCAATCTGCCGGACGACAACGCCATGCTCGGCGCGATGCGCGCGCGGCTCGACCGCGCGTTCGCGCTCGTAGAGGCGCGTTGCGGTGAATCGGACTATCTCGCAGGCGACACGCTGACGGCGGCCGATATCATGACGGTGTTCTCACTCACTACCATGCGCTACTTCCTGCCCTACGATCTCGCGCCATACCCCAACATCCGCACATATCTGTCGCGCATCGCCGCACGCTCCGCCTATCAGCGGGCGATGGCGAAGGGGGATCCGGGGATGGCGTTGTTGTTGAGCTGATCTGCAGGACGTTCGTTGGACGAAGAGTCCAGCGGCTTGCTCGGTGCAAACCTCTCCCCGCCCTTTGTGGGGAGAGGTCGGATTGCGTAGCAATCCGGGTGAGGGGCATGGCACGCGCGGAGCCCAGGCTGAAGTGCATCGGACGGGCAGGATGGATCAGCGTCGCGCAACTGGCTGCACCTCCCGTGCGGCTGCCCCTCACCCCAACCCTCTCCCCGTGAAGAACGGGGCGAGGGAGCAGACTGCCCGAGCGGCGAGAGATCGTCTCACTCAACCATTATCGACTGATGAGTTGGAGGCCCGTCCCGTAACCCTTCGGGGGGGCTCCCTCACCTCTGCCGCTTCCGGCTCCATTCCAGGAACGAGCGATACAGCTCCTCCTTCTCCGCCTTCGACGGCGGCGCCTTGGCCTGCGAGGCCAGGAACGCCTCGAAGCGCTCCTGCTGGGTGAGGCCGCCGGTCGCGGCCGGCGGCAGGCCGATGTCGGCTTCCTTCTTCATGCGCTCCAGCACGGTCTCGACATAGGGGTAGCGCTGCCAGCCCGGCACCTGGGCCTCGAGATTGAGGTCCTTCCAGCCGGGGTGGAACGGCGGCTGCTGCAGCCGGGCGAGGTTGGTGAACAGCGTGTCGACGAAGCGGTTGACGCGGTCGGCGCGGTCGCTGCCCGGCTTCCAATTGTACACGGCGAGCACCGAGGGGACCGCGATCGTCTCGACCGCCGTGTCGGGCGCCACCAGCCCCGGATAGGTCTCGGGCTTGATGCTGGTCGGATAGTAGAAATCCGAGAATTGCTGCGTGTAGGGCACGGGCACGAAGTGGAATCCGGGATCGGCCTTCTTGCCGCTGAACAGCTCGCCGGGCTTGGACGCGACATACACCATCGCCGCGATCTCGCCCTTGTGCAGCTTCTCCAGCGCCACCGGGCCGCCGACCGCGACCGGCTCGATGTCGATGCCGAGGCGCCGGAAGATCAGCGGTCCGGTATGCGCAGCCGCCACGCCCGCCGTGCCCACCGCGATCTTCTGCCCCTTCAGGTCCTGCAGCGTCTTGAACTCCTCGCGCGCATAGATGTGCACGTCGGAGATGAAGAAGCGCAGCACATAGCGGATGCGGTCGTTGATGTTGGAAAGGCCGGCCTGCTTGGCATAGAAGTCGAACGCGTCGGCATAGGTGATCGCGACGTCGACGCCGCGCAGATAGAGCAGGTCGGCGATGTTCGACGTGGTGCCGCGCGTCACCATCGGGATCAGGCGCATGTTGTCGCCGTCATCCATCGTCCGCGCCATTTCGCTGGCGAAGCGCACGAAGCCGCCGTCGGGCAGACCGGCGGCGAGGCCGACGGTCCACTGGTTCATGCGCGCCTTGATCGCGGCTTCGTCGGACGCGCTGCGTGGCTCGGGCGCGCGCGCCTCCGACATGCGCGGCTCGGCGCGCCGCTCGGGCGCGCGCGCCGGCCTGATGGAGAGCGGCGTCGTCGGCGGCTCCGGGGTCAGCGCCTGGGCGAATTCCAGTGGCCGTCCTTCGGCCAGCGCCGCGCCTTGGCAGATGAGCAGGACGGCAGAGATCGATGCCAGCGCCATCAGCGCTGGGCCAGCGAGCGTTCGACGCATGACAGTAGTCCCCCGATCGCGTCTGCCAGCGCGTCCCCACGAGCAGACTGATTAAACCGCGTCAATCTAAGGTCGTGCTCTATTGAGCCCTAAACCTGGCGGATTTGGGGCGGCGACTACTTAAGGTTTCAGATAGCTCCAGCCGCTCTCTTGCAGCTCCATCAGCCTGACGGCGCCCGAAGGCACGAGGCTCGCTTCGGCAACGATCGCGATCGGATGCCCCTCGCGCTTCTCCATGCCGCGCTTGGTGATGTTGCAGGCGGAGAACTTGATCTTGGCGGGAAAGCTGAGCTCGGCGATCTGCTTCAGCCGGTCCTTCACCGGCGAGGTATCCTCGCGCAGCATGTTCAGACCGGGCCCGTAGGTGACGAGCTCGATCTCGACCTCCTCGCCCTTTTCCTTGAACGTCTCCATGATGTTGGTGGCGTTGTTCAGCGCCAGATTCATGATCGCCGGATCGTTCTGATCGACCTGGATCGAGACGCGGTGAATCTTGACGTCGGCCGCGAGGCTCGCGCCCCCCGACGCAATCAGAAGCGCGCAGGCGGCCGTGAGAGTTTTCAGATCGAAACGCATGCCAGGACTCCGATGGACGCAAACAGGAATGCACGATACCAGATATTGGATGTGGGCGTGATCTGCCACAACCCTTGCTTCCAACCGATGGGCCCCAATCATGGCGAGACTATGCGCTGACGGCGCGAGCCCGCCGCGCGAGGGTCGCGATGATGCCGGCTCGTCATCACGCGCGATGGGCCCGGACCGGGAATCTTGTGTGGGCCACCGCCGTTGCAAGGCTCACCGCTGTCGTCCCGGCGAACGCCGGGACCCATAGCCACCGCTGTTAGTTGGCTGCGCTCGATGACTGCCGTTGTGCCCATTGATGGATCCCGCGGTATGGATCCCGGCGTTCGCCGGGATGACGACGGAATGTCGGGATGCGTCACGGCCAATCGATGCACGCGACTCCTGGCAGCACGACACGACGGGCTATCCGCGCATGGGCCTCATGCGCAAACTGCCCGTCGCGTTACGATGTCGCAGGCTGCTTCACTTGTCTCGTCGGGCAAATCAAGCCGATGCTCCGCTCGTCCTGGTGCCGCATGAGGGGCGTGTCGCGACCGTCACGAGACGTGGGCAGTGGGATGCGATGGGCGTGTGTCGACGCAGCGTGAAGCGATTCGCGCGGACGAACGGTGAGACACGACCGGTCAAGTCGCGTGGTCCCGACACCCCGAAGCTGGTGTCCCCCGCGCAACGCGCGTGAGCGCGCTGTGCGACATGGTGGCCAACAAGCCCGGCGCACCAGGGAGAGCGCGAAGCAGCCGTTCAACCGTCGCGCAGGGAAGGCCGGGTGTTTCCGGCTGCACCTGTGGTACCTGCCGCCTGCATTTTTTCTCGCAGGCGGGCCATGGGCGTCAGCCGACGCCCGGCCTTCCCTGCGCCCTCTGTTTCGAAGGGGGCGAACCGTCGAAAAACTCGGACGCCAAGCGCCGCGAGGATGCGAAGCCATGCGTGTTTTGACCTGTTCTGTCGTCGTGGTCAGCTCGGCCCTCACCTCGCCACAACCGTCATCGCCCGCGCAGGCGGGCGATCCAGTACGCCGAGGCCTTTCGGCTCAATCACTGCTGCCGCGGCGTACTGGGTCGCCCGGTCCCGTCTTCGCCTTCGGCTTCGACGCGGCCGCGAATGGACAGGGCGCGCCGAAGCTTCAGCGAAGGCGGCGAGCCGGGCGACGACACCGAGTGGTTGGCCAAGTCTTGCCTTATCCACGTCCGCCGCTGGCAAAATCACCGGGCCATGGTTACATTGCCCCTGCGAGGCTGCGACGCGCGTCCGGAACCAACATATCCCCGGGGCCTTATCGATCCTTTAGGGAACTGTCCCTGGCCAGGTCCGTGGACCTGGACATATGGTGCCCACCTACTTTCGTAGGGAACTCCGGGATCGAGCGTTTCAACGGCGATTGCGGCTTCGCGCTTGTTTCCCCTGCGTCTCTGTTCTGCTCCTCCGTTCTCCTGCCTCTCAGTTCTCCTTCGTCTGTCCCCTTCGGTTGCCGACCTGCTACGTTTCTGCAACGTTGAAGTGCCCGCGTCCGCGCGCTCTGAACGGAGGTCCCGTCGCATGCCGATGAAGGCCGCTCAGCACACCAAGCAGCAATTGCGGGCTGCGGCGCTCGCCGCGCGCGACGCCCTGAGCGAGGAGGCGCGCAGCGCCGCCGCGCAGGCCATTGCCGCGCGCGGGCTGCCGTTTGCGCTGGAGGCCGGCACGGTGGTCTCCGGCTACGCGCCGATCCGCAACGAGCTCGATCCGATGCCGCTGATGCTGGCGCTGACCGCGCAGGGGGCGCGGCTGGCGCTGCCGGTCATCCTGGCGCGCGGCCATTCGCTCTCGTTTCGGGCCTGGTCGCCGGGCGACCGGCTGACGCTGGGTGCGCTCGGCATCCCCGAGCCGTCGCCGGTTGCGGCCGAGCTGGTCCCTCAGGTCATGCTGGTGCCGCTCGCCGCGTTTGACCGCACCGGTCATCGCATCGGCTATGGCGGCGGCTACTACGACTACACCTTCTCGCACCTGCGCAAAGCACACCACGTCACCGGGGTCGGCCTCGGCTTCGCCGTGCAGGAAACCGAGGCGATCCCGGCCTTGGCCCACGACGCGGCGCTGGATTATGTGCTAACCGAGCGTGAGACCTTGGATTTTCGGAGCCATTGAGTTGCGCATTCTCTTCGTCGGCGACGTCGTCGGCCGGGCCGGCCGCAGCGCCGTCTCGGACCATCTTCCAGGCCTGATCCGCGACTGGGCGCTCGATCTCGTCATCGTCAATGGCGAGAACGCGGCCGGCGGATTCGGCATCACCGAGGCGATCTATCAGGAGCTGGTCGATGCCGGCGCCGACGCGGTGACGCTCGGCAACCACTCGTGGGATCAGCGCGAGGCGCTGGTGTTCATCGAGCGCGCGCCGCGCCTGGTGCGGCCTGCGAACTATCCGGCGGGTACGCCCGGCCGCGGCGCGGCGCTGGTAGAGGCCAAGAACGGCGCCCGCGCGCTCGTGGTGAACGTGCTTGGCCGTGTGTTCATGACGCCGTTCGACGATCCGTTTGCCGCCATCGGCCGCGAGCTCGACGCCTGTCCGTTGCGCGAGGCGGCGGATGCCGTCGTGGTCGACGTGCATTGCGAGGCCTCCAGCGAGAAGCAGGGCCTCGGTCATTTCTGCGACGGCCGCGCCAGCCTCGTCGTCGGCACCCATACCCACGTGCCCACGGCCGATCACCAGATCCTGCCCGGCGGCACCGCCTACATGACGGACGCCGGCATGACCGGGGACTATGATTCGATCATCGGCATGCAGAAGGTCGAGCCGCTGCGCCGCTTCCAGTCGGGCATCCCCTCGGCGCGCTTCGAGCCGGCGATGGGCGAGGCGACCCTGAGCGGCGTCGCGGTCGAGACCGACGATGCGACCGGGCTCGCCGAGCGGATCGCGCCGGTGCGCATCGGCGGCCGGCTGTCGCAAACCAAGCCGACATTCTGGGGAGCCTGAGGAGAGCGGGTCAGGCCTTGATGCGGAAACCCATGCGGAACGCGCCCCAATGGCGGCCCTTGATGAAGATCGGTGCGGACAGGTCCTTCATCAGCACGAACTGCCCACCGCCCATGTCACGGCGGTAGGTCTGCAGCAGGAACGGCTTGTTGCTGGCGGCGGCGACCTTCTTCACCGCGCGGTCCTCGAACAGCCGGCGGTTGCGGCAGTTGGCGTTGTTCCAGACCGGGTCGGGTCCCTGCGGCTTGCGGTAGTTCGGATTGTGCGTCGGCAGGTATCCGCCGCGCGCCCAGGCGACGCAGAACACGATGCGCGGGTCGCTGCCCTGGATCGGGTCCTGGATGGCGGGCAGCACGCGGTCGGTGAACTCGACGTAGCGGGTGAGATATTGCTTCGGGTTGGTGCCGGGAATCTCGCGGTAGCTCTCGTCCATCAGGTCGGCGAGCGTGATCTCGCCGCGGTCGACCGCCGCCTCGAACACAGCCGAGATCTGCCGTGCGGTCTCGACGACGGTGCGGATCAGCGGCGCATCGGCGGTCTCGACGCCGCTCTCGGCGATCAGTCCGATCAAGGCTTCGGAATGGTCGAGCAGCTTGGCGATGCGGCCGTCGGCCTGCTTGAGCTCGATCGAGGACTGGTCGACTCCCTTGGCGAGTTCGGCGAGCTCGCTGATGACGGCGTCGCAATGCGCCAGATTGGAGGTCGCGGCCTTGGCCACGCCGTCGATCTCCTGCCCGACGCTGGTGAAGCCGTCCTGGACGCGGACGATGATGCCGCCGATCTGCTGGGCGCCTTCGCCCGCGGTCTTGGCGCGCGAGGAGGCCTGGCCGCTCTCGCCGAGCAGGCTCTTCACCTGCGAATCCAGCCCGCGCAGGGTGTCGCCGATCTGCTGCGTCGCCTGCCGCGTCGCCTCGGCGAGCGACTTCACCTCGCTGGCGACGACGGCGAAGCCGCGGCCGGCGCTGCCGGCGCGAGCGGCCTCGATGGTCGCGTTGAGCGCCAGCAGATTGGTCTGCTTGGCGATCGCCTCGATCGCGACCGAGACCTTGGCGACCTGCGACAGCGCATCGCCGACCGAGCCCAGCCGCTGCTCGATGCGCTCGACCGAGTCGACCAGTTCGGAGATGTGCTGCACCGCGGTTTCCACCACGCTGCGCGACTGCGCGATGTCGCCGACCGCGGCGGAGGTGGCCGTCTGCACCGCCTGCGAGGCGGTGGCGATGTCGTGATTGGCCGCCACCATCGTCTTGGCGGTCGCCTGCAGATGGCCGAAACGCTGCGACTGGTAGCTGACGCGGTTGGCGACCTCCTGGACGTTGCCGGCGACGTCGGCGAGCTCGACGCCGAGCCCGCCGATGCGGTCGGCGATCTCGTCCATCAGCCGTTCGGCGCCGGAGCGCGCATCGTGACTTTCCAGAATGGCGCGTTGTGCGACAGACATGTTCGGGCTCCCGGGCGTCAAGATTCAGCAGGTCACCGCACGGCTCACAATTTGTAGGCGGTGCGGAAGCCGCCCCAGTGCCGGCCGCGAACGCGGATCGGCACGTCGATTTCGCGCATCATGACGGTGTTGCCGTTGCCCATGTCGCGTGCGTAGCTCTGGATCAGATAAGGCCGCTGGTTGCGGCCCGCCGCGAGCCCGGCCGGATCGTTGAAGATGCGGCGGTTGCGGCTGTTGGCGGTGTTGAAGGCGACATCGCCCGGCCGCTGCGGATGCGAGTAGATTTTGTTGTGTACCGGCAGATAGCCGTTGCGGTCGATCGCCACGCAGAACGCCATTCGCTGATCCCTGGCCAGGAAGGCCTCCTGGAACGACGGCAGCGCGCGTTCGGCCCAGTCGAGAATCCGGCTGCGGTGCTGCTGCGGATTGGTGCCGGGGATCTCGACATAGTTGGTGTCGAACATGTCCTCCAGCGTGATCTCGCCACGGGCGAGGGCGCTCTCGAAGATCCGGTTCAGCTCGGTGCCGGCCTCCATGGCGCGGGTGACGAACTCGTTGTTCTCCTCGTGCAGCGCCCAGAGCTTGTCCTCGATCTTCTCGCGCAGCTCGGCTCCGGGCGCGTCGAACCGAGCCTGGGCGCCGGCCTTGACCTGCTCGGTGATCCGCAAGCGGCAGGGACCGACATCCTCCAGCACGGCGTCGAACTGCGCGTTGACGGCAAGGCGGCCGGCCTCCGGACCGGTGATCAGGACGCCGTCCTTGGAAATCTCGTAGACCTGAGCCGTAACTGCGCGTCCGCCGCTCTTGATGTCGAGCTTGAGATGGCACGGCAGGCGCTCGTCCCCGCTTCGCGCGGTGCGGTCGCCCTGGCGCAACAGCACGGCGCAGCGCGCCTTCAGCTTCTGGGCATACATCGTCACCGCGCGGCCGGCGCTGGTGACGCGCTCGCCATAGCTTTCCGCCTGCTGGGTGGCGCTGCCGATATCGGCGGCGCTGTCGACCACCGATGAGATGAACTGCGACGCCTGGGCGGCATTGTCAGACATCTCGCCGGTGGTCTGGTTCTGCTCGGCGACCGCGCCGTTGACGTTGGTGAAGACGGGGCGGATCGCCTCGATCGCCTGGGCGATGCGGTGGACCGCGTCGGCCGAGCCGGCGGCGTCCTTTTGCAGCGCCTCGATCTTGCGGGTGATCTCCTCGGTGGCGTTCTGGGTCTGCACCGCCAGTGCCTTGACCTCGGTGGCGACCACCGCGAAGCCGCGGCCGGCCTCGCCGGCACGGGCGGCCTCGATGGTCGAGTTCAGCGCGAGCAGGGTGGTTTGACGCGCGATCTGGGAGATCAGGTTGACGACGTTGCCGATCGCGGCGGAGGATTCGCGCAGACGGTCGACATTCTCGCGCGCCTCGCGAGCGGCGGCGCTGGCCAGGTCGGCGAGCTGGCCGGCGTCCTCGACCTGGGCCCGGATGCCATGGGCGGATTGCGTCACCTTCTCGGCGGCCTGGGCAAACGTCGTGGCCGTTCCCTGCGCGGCGCTGCTGCGTCCGCTCAAAGCATCGGCGCGCTGGCGGATGTCGGTCAGCGTTCCCGCCGTCGCCTCGGCGCCACTCGCGACAGCGTTCGCGGCCCGCTCCAGCTGGCGGATCATGCCGCCGAGCTCGAGCTCCAGGAGATCGAGAATGGCCTTGGCCGAATCATCCGGCGCAGCCGGCGGCTCAGGCGCGGCGACCGGCTTTGGCTCGGCCACCGGTTCGGACGCCGGGGCACGTCTCGCAAACAAACCAAACGCCATTGGGGTGGCCCCCCGGTCGTGCGTGAAAAGGTGCAGAAGCCCGGCATCCTTGCACTTGACAGTGAAGCCATGGTTAACATTTGCCTTATGGGACAAGGCGGCGGGGATCCCCGGGGACCGCTCACCCCCTTGAAACCACCCCAAATCTTTGATTTTGACGATTCCCGGCCTATAAGGCCGCGCTTCCCGCAACTGACCTCCAGACGATTACAAGAGACCTCGCATGGCCGGCCATTCCCAATTCAAGAACATCATGCATCGCAAGGGCCGGCAGGATGCGATGAAGTCCAAGCTGTTCGGCAAGCTGGCGCGCGAAATCACCGTCGCCGCCAAGCTCGGCACGCCGGATCCGGCGATGAACCCGCGCCTGCGCGCCGCCGTGGTCGCCGCCCGCGCCGAGAACATGCCGAAGGACAATATCGAGCGCGCCATCAAGAAGGCGCTCGGCGGCGAAGGCGAGAACTACGCCGAGATCCGCTACGAGGGTTATGGCCCGGGCGGCGTCGCCGTCATCGTCGAGGCGCTGACCGACAACCGCAACCGCGCCGCCTCCGACATCCGCTCCTACTTCACCAAGTCCGGCGGCAACCTCGGCGAAACCGGCTCGGTCTCGTTCATGTTCGACCGCGTCGGCATCATCGAGTTCGAGCGCAGCGTCGCCTCCGATGACGCCGTGCTGGACGCCGCGATCGAGGCCGGCGCCGACGACGTCATCTCGGGCGAGGGCGGCCACGAGGTCTATGCCTCGCCGGACAGTTTTCACGAGGTCGCCAAGAACCTCGAGGCCAAGTTCGGCGAGCCGCGCAAGGCGGCGCTGACCTGGAAGCCGCAGAACACGGTCGCGGTGGACGATGAGACCGGCGAGAAGCTGGTGAAGCTGATGGATCTGCTCAACGAGCACGACGACGTCCAGAACGTCTATGCCAATTTCGAGATATCCGACGCGCTGATGGCGAAGATGGGCGGTTGACGGACGGTTAACCATTTGGCGGCCTGGGCGGCCGGCTGTTCCGTTTATGTTTCCACCAGGACGGCGCGAGGCTATCTCTAACCCATGAAAGCCCAGCCGATTCGCGCAGCCGTCCGCATCATCGGGATCGATCCCGGCCTCCGCCGCACCGGCTGGGGCGTGATCGAGAGCGAGGGCAACCGGCTGATCTATGTCGGCTGCGGCTCGGTCGAGCCGCCCGACGATTTGCCGCTGGCCAACCGGCTCCTGGCGATTCACGAGGGGCTCGCCAAGGTCCTGAACGACTTCCAGCCGCTGGAAGCCGCGGTCGAGCAGACCTTCGTCAACAAGGACGGCGTCGCGACCTTGAAGCTCGGCCAGGCCCGCGGCATCGCCATGCTGGCGCCGGCGATGTTCGGAATTTCGGTCGCCGAATATGCCCCCAACCAGGTCAAGAAGACCGTGGTCGGAGCGGGCCATGCCGACAAGGGGCAGATCGCGGTGATGCTGAAGATCCTGCTGCCCAAAGCCGAGCCGCCGTCGGCGGACGCCGCCGATGCGCTGGCCATCGCCATCACCCACGCCCATCACCGCCAGGGTCAGGCGCTGCGCATGAAGGTGGCCGGCCTATGATCGGCAAGCTCAAGGGCCTGATCGACTCCACCACCGAGGATTTCGTGATCCTCGATGTCGGCGGCGTCGGCTACCAGGTGCACTGCTCGGCGCGTACCCTGCAGGCCTTGCCGTCACCGGGGGAAGCCGCCACATTATCGATCGAGACCTATGTGCGCGAGGACCAGATCAAGCTGTTCGGTTTTCGCTCGGATGTCGAACGGGAATGGTTTCGTCTTTTGCAGACCGTGCAAGGCGTCGGCGCCAAGGTCGCTCTTGCCGTGCTTGGCACCTTGCCGCCGGCCGATCTCGCCAACGCGATCGCGCTGCGCGACAAGGCCGCGGTGGCGCGCACGCCGGGCGTCGGGCCGAAGGTCGCCGAGCGCATCGTCACCGAGTTGAAGGACAAGGCGCCGGCTTTTGCGGATGTCGATCCCGGTGTGGTCAGGCTGTCCGGCGCGATCGAGGAATCCCGCGCGCCGCAGCCGATCGCGGATGCGATCTCCGCGCTCATCAATCTCGGCTACGGCCAGCCGCAAGCGGCCGCCGCGATCGCTGCCGCTTCGCGTGCCGCCGGCGACAAGGCCGAGACCGCGCAACTCATCCGCCTCGGCCTCAAGGAGCTGGCGAAATAGCCGCGCGCCGCTGTGACGGGAGCGCAGAAGGACAAACATCTCGACCATGGTGACCAAGAAGGACAAGGAGCTGATCGAGGCGGCGACTTTGGCGGTGAAGAACCGCTACCGCAACGATTGGCAGGAGGTCGGCGCGGCCATGCGCACCCGCGACGGCCGCATCATCACCGGCGTCAACATCGACGCTTATCTCGGCCGCAATGCCGTCTGCGCCGAAGCCATCGCGATCGGCCGCGCCATCACCGAGTTCGGCGATCACGGCATCGAGACCATCGTCGCGGTGCGCCACCCCAAGCCCGGTGAGCCCGGCGAGGTCGCGGTGGTCTCGCCCTGCGGCACCTGCCGCGAGCTGATCCATGACTATGATGCCAAGGCGCGCGTCATCGTGCCGTCCAACGGCAAGGGGCCTGCGGCGGTCACCATCGGCGAGCTGCTGCCGAACAAATACCGGCGCGGCAACGAATGAAGCCGCCCGCGCGCATGGTCAGTCCGGAGCGGCGCTCCGACGATGTCGGGGACACCGCGCTGCGTCCGCAGCAATTGTCGGAGTTCGTCGGCCAGCAGCAGGCGCGCGCCAATCTGTCGATCTTCATCGAGGCGGCGCGCAAGCGCGGCGAGGCGCTCGACCATGTGCTGTTCGTCGGCCCGCCCGGTCTCGGCAAGACGACGTTGGCGCAGATCGTCGCCCGCGAGCTCGGCGTCGGTTTTCGCGCGACCTCGGGGCCCGTGATTGCCAAGGCCGGCGATCTCGCGGCGCTGCTCACCAATCTCGAAGAGCGCGACGTGCTGTTCATCGACGAGATTCATCGCCTCAGCCCCGCGGTCGAGGAAGTGCTCTATCCGGCGATGGAGGATTTCCAGCTCGACCTCATCATCGGCGAGGGCCCGGCCGCGCGCTCTGTCAAGATCGATCTGTCGAAGTTCACGCTGGTCGGCGCGACGACACGCGCCGGCCTGCTGACCAATCCGCTGCGCGATCGCTTCGGCATTCCGATCCGGCTGAACTTCTACACGGTGGAAGAACTGGAAGGCATCGTGACGCGCGGCGCCCGCGTGCTGGGTGTCGGCATGACGCCTGATGGCGCCAACGAGATCGCCCGCCGCGCCCGCGGTACGCCGCGCATCGCCGGGCGGCTGCTGCGCCGTGTGCGCGACTTCGCCTCCGCCGCTAACGCCAGCGCGATCGATCGTGCCATTGCCGATCACGCGCTGAGCGCGCTGGAGGTCGATGCCGCGGGACTGGACGCCATGGACCGGCGCTATCTCTCGACCATCGCGCTGAACTACGGGGGTGGGCCGGTTGGCGTCGAGACCATGGCGGCGGCGCTCTCCGAGCCGCGCGACGCCATCGAGGACATCATCGAGCCCTATCTCATCCAATGCGGCTATCTGCAGCGCACCCCGCGCGGACGGCTGTTGACCTCGCATGCCTTCAAGCATCTCGGCATGGCCGAGCCCGCGAACCGCGATCCCAGCCAGATCGGCCTGTTCGGCAATGACGACGATGATTAACGAATCTGCTGACAATCTGCACAGACGCACCCGAAATCGGTTGCAATGAGCGGGGAAAAGGATTGCGTGCGAGGAGTTCGTCCATGCTGTCACGCCGCCGCTTTCTGAAATTCTCTGGCGCGTTCGCCGCCACCGGTTTTTCCACCGCCACCTATGGCGTCGGCATCGAGCCGCTCCGCCTCGGAGTCACCGACTACCACGTTCGCCCGCGCAACTGGCCGGCCGGCTTGAAGCTGAAGATCGCGGCGATCGCGGACATCCACGCCTGCGATCCCTGGATGTCGCTGGCGCATATCGACGGCATCGTCCAGCGAACCAACGCGCTGAAGCCCGACCTGATCGTCCTGCTCGGCGACTACGTCGCCGGTCACCGTCGTCATGTCGGGCGCATCGACGCCTCGGAGTGGGCTCCGGTTCTCGGCGGCCTGAAGGCGCCGCTCGGCGTCCACGCCATTCTCGGCAATCACGACTATTGGGATGACAGGACGGTGCAGCGCGACGGCCATGGCGCGCCCTTTGCCCAGAAAGCGCTCGAGGCTGTCGGCATTCCGGTCTATGAGAACGAGGTCGTCCGACTCACCAAGGATGGCCATGCCTTCTGGCTCGCCGGCCTCGGAGATCAACTCGCCTACATGGCCGCGCGGCGGTTTCGCCCGGTGCCGCGGATCGGCATTGATGATCTCGCAGGCACGCTACGCAAGGTCACGGACGGTGCGCCGGTCATCTTGCTGGCGCATGAGCCTGACGTGGCATTGCGCGTCCCGTCGCGGGTCTCGCTGCAACTGTCCGGTCATACGCATGGTGGCCAGGTGCGCGTGCTCGGCTGGTCGCCCGCCGTGCCGGCCCGCAACGGAGTCGACCTTGCTTATGGCCATATCCGCACGCAATGCGACGTGATCGTCTCCGGCGGTCTCGGCTGCAGCCTGATGCCCGTGCGGATCGGGATGCCGCCCGAGATCGTGCTTGTCACGGTCGGCGGGGAACCGATGGAGGTGACCTCTTGAGCTTGCGCTCGCGGCTCACTTGCGCGAAACGATCGCATTTCCGGCGATCGAGGATTTCCAGTGACCCAACCCCATCTCGACGGCGACATCCGCGACGGCCGCCACCACATGCAGGTCCGCGTCTACTACGAGGACACGGATTTTTCGGGCATCGTCTACCACGCCAACTACCTCCGCTTCATGGAGCGCGGCCGCACCAACCATCTGCGGCTGATGGGCGCCGAGCAGCATGCGCTGTTTGCGGAGGCTGCCACCGAAGCGCCGGGCTTCGCCTTCGTGGTCCGCTCGATGACGCTCGACTTCCTTCGGCCGGCGCGGATGGACGATGTGCTCGACGTCGTGACCTGGCCGATCGCGGTCAAGGGCGCCTCGATCACCCTGGCCCAGGAGGTGCGGCGGGCTGAGGAGGTGCTCGTCAAGGCCGATGTCCGGGTTGCCTTCATCAGCGGCGGCAAGGCGCAGCCCATTCCGAAGGCGCTGCGCGAGTTGATGAAGGCGGACCTCGCCTAATCGGTCAGGCCGGCGCGGCCGGCGAGATCTCCGGAGGCTTGCTCAGCAGTTCGCCGTCGCGGCGCAGACGTCCCGCTTCGAGAAGATCCTTGAGACCGTCCTGTACGACCTCGCGCAGCTGGGCGCTGGTCGATCCGAAGCCGAACAGCCGGGCGACCGCCTGGATCAGCTGGTCCTCCTCTGCGCCGAAATTCTGCTCCACCACCTGCATGATGGCCGTCTTGATCTCCTCCGGCGGCAACATCTCGGGCTTGCGCAGCGTCGACGATTGCACCTCCTCGCGGTTTCGGACAACGATCATCTGGCTCGGGACCGAGTAGAACGGACCTCCGGCGATCTGGCCCTTCGCCACCGCCGCGTTCAACGCCGCTTTCACCGCGTCGCGAATGCGATTGCCGGCGCGAGCGAGGCCCCAGGCCGATCGGATCCGAACGATGATTTCCGATTCATGCACCGGCCCCTCGACGGCGACGATCTCGACGACGTGCCGCGTCATGTTGGAGAGTGACGTCTCGTGCGGCTCGACCTCACGCCGCACCCGCAGCTTCGCCTCCTCGTAAGCAACAGCTGCCGGCGCCTGTGCGACAATCTCCAGGGGCCGGGACTCGGTCTGCTCTGGCGGCGGTTCGGCCGGCTTGGCCGGTGGTTCGGGCTGCGCCTCGGCGGCGCCTTGGTCGACCTCGCGCCAATGCGCCTTCGCGGCGTCGATTGCGCGCAGCACCTTCTCGGTCTCCTCCTTGGGGCGGAGAAACCAGTCCGTCGACCAGATCCGATGCAGCACCCAGCCATGTGCTTCCAGCACGTTCTGCCGCAGCCGATCGCGATCCCGCGCCGAGCGGGAGGCGTGATATTGCGCGCCGTCGCATTCGATGCCGAGCACGAAGCGGCCGGGCTTCTCAGGGTCGACGATCGCAAGATCGACGAAGAAGCCAGCGGTGCCGATCTGCGTCTTCACATCATGGCCTAGCGCCCGCAGCCTGGCAGCGACCTGCTCCTCGAAGACGGAGTCGGGATCGCGACCTGTCTCCTGCGCGATGCCGAGCTGGCCGGTCTGTGCGAAGGTCAGGAATGTCTTCAGCGCCGCGATGCCGTGACCCTTGGCGCGCGACAGGTCGATGTCGTCGCCGGTGATCGATGAGAACACCTCGCAGCGCAGCTTGGCACGGGAGATGAGCACATTCAGGCGGCGTTCGCCTCCGTCCGAGTTCAGCGGGCCGAAGCTCATCGAAACGAAGCCTTCCTTCGTCTTGCCGTAGCCGATCGAGATGAAGATGACGTCGCGCTCGTCGCCCTGAATGTTCTCGAGGTTCTTGACGAAGAACGGTTCGCTCGTGCCACGGGAGAAGAACTCCTCCGTATCGGGGCTCTCCTTGCGCAGGATTTCGAGCTGATCCTGAATGGCCTGGCGCTGCGCCACCGAGAAGGTCGCGACTCCCAGGCTTCGTTCCGGAGTCTCCCTCGCATGGCGCATGACGGCCTCGGCCACGAGGCGCGCCTCCCTGGGGTTGGTCCGGCTGCTGCCGCGCTCGTAATGCGCATCGGGGTTGTAGTTGAACTTCAGCCCCATGCCCGCCACGGCGTCATAGGGGCTCGGCACGATGAACAGCCGGTTGTCGTAGAACTGCTTGTTCGACACCGCGATCAGCGACTGGTGCTTGCTGCGATAATGCCAGTTCAGCATGCGATGCGACAGGCCCTTGGCCAGGCAGAGGTCGAGGATGCTCTCGGCGTCCTTCACCTGGAAGGTCGGCTGATCCTCGTCCTCGGTGTCGTCGTCATCATTGCCGGTCAGCTTCGCGAAGAAGCGCGTCGGCGGCAATTGCCGCTCGTCGCCGACCACCACCATCTGCCGGCAGCGCGCGACCGCGCCGAGCGCGTCGACCGGCTCGATCTGTGAGGCCTCGTCGACGACGAGCAGGTCGAATGCGATCGCGCCGGGCTTCAGGAACTGGGCCACCGACAGCGGGCTCATCAGGAAGATCGGCTTGATCTGCTGAATGACCGGACCCGCGCGCTCCAGCAATTGGCGGATCGGCAAATGATTGCGCTTCTTGGCGAGCTCGCCATTGAGCACGCCGAGCGGGCCGATGCCGCCGGCGTTGCGCGGCAGCGCCGCGGCATGCTCATAGGCGATCTGGTCGCGGGCAAGCTGCATGCGCTCGACGTCGAGCTTGCGGAAGCCATCGACCAGCCGGTCATGCGATTCGCCGTCGAACCGCTTGAGCTGCGGATGCTGGGCGAAGATCACGCTGCGCATGGCGTCGTAATAGGAATTATCGAAGGTCTGCTGCAGGGCATCGCCCGGCAGCGAGCCATCCAGCGCACGATCGACCAGCGCCGCGAGGCCGTCCGCACGGGCGAGGCGGACGCGCTCCATGAACGCGATCCAGCGGGTCAGGCGCTCGGTGGAGTTCTGCCACTCGGAGAGTGTCTGCGACAGCTCGCCGAGCCGCAGCTGATCGGCTGTGTCGAGCGGGATGCGGCCGGGCTCCAACTGCAGGAATTCGATCAGATGCCGAAGGCCCGAGGTCAGGCTCGCGAGATCGCTCCTGAATTGATCGATCGTTTGCCTGTCGTCAGAGGATAGCGAGAGAGTCGCCAGGCGTTGACGTACGTCCTTGATCGCTGACGATTTCGGGAAGGCGCTCCACCAGGCCGTCAGCTTTGCAAGAGCATCCCAGTCCGACTGCTCCTTCTGCCACGCGGTTCCAAAGGCCGCGCGGCCGGCACTCTCCACCTCCTCGAAGGATTTGCGCGCGGCTTGCGCGGCGATGAGACCGTCGATCAGCAGAAGCCGCTGATCGAGCGGCTTCGGCATCGGCACCTTCAGGTACGAAGCCAGCAGCGCCATCTGTCCGCGATAGCCGGCGCTGAGAAAGCGCAGCCAGGAACCGCCTTTCTCCGCGATCACCTTGCGGCAATCGACCATCGAGGCCTCCCAGGCGGACTCGACGAAGGCGGATTCGAACGCGGCTTTCAGCTTGGCGTAGCGGAGTCCCTTGTCGACGATGTCGGCAACATCTTGCGGCCGGCTCCAGATCGGGTTGCAGAAGGCTGTCTTGTCGCATTCGGGCATCGCGGCTGTGGCTTCGGCGAAGGCCAGCAGTCCGGCAGCGTCGGCGAACGTGACCGGTGGCGGCTCTTCGAGCCGTGTACTCACGCGCGCGGCGCCTGCGGTGGCGCGGCCGAGAACGCTTGCGACGTCGTCCAGCGATGTCCGCAGCTCCACCATCTCGGCCGGATCGAGCGCGTGACGGCCGACGCCGCGCCACGGGTGCAGATGAGGTGGCCCATCGGCTGCAATCCGCTCGGCGAGCTCTGCGATCAGCTCGCGTCGCCGCTCCAGGTTCAGCGGCGTCCAGGAGGGCGCGCCTTGCAATGGAAGCGCAGGCTGTGTGGAGGTCTGGCCGCAGCGTACGAGATGGCCAAGCAACCGGAACGGCGTGAGCTCGCTCGGCTGATGCGGCTGGTGCATCATGTCGGCGTGTCGGTTGAGACTGTCGCGACTGTCGGTCAGGCGCTGCACCAGGGTTGCCTCGGCACGCGGCGCTTGAGCGGCAGCCGATTTGCAGCGCTTCAGCTCCTCGAGCAGGACGCGCTTGTTCGCCTTGTTGGAGTGCAGTTCGAGCGCGAGGGACCCGAGCCCCACGGCTTTCAGCCGCCGATGCACGACGTCGAGCGCCGCCATCTTCTCGGCCACGAACAGCACCGTCTTCCCCTCGGCCGCAGCCGAGGCGATGATGTTGGTAATGGTCTGCGACTTGCCGGTGCCCGGCGGTCCCTTGACGACGAGATCGCGGCCGCGGACGACTTCCTCGATCACCACGGCCTGCGACGAATCCGCGTCGACGACGTGGTTCATCGCGATCGGCTGGATCACGGGATCGATCTTGCCGTTTTCGGCAACGATCGGCGCGGACG
Organism: Bradyrhizobium sp. SZCCHNR1002; assembly: GCF_032381435.1. Classification (NCBI taxonomy): domain Bacteria; kingdom Pseudomonadati; phylum Pseudomonadota; class Alphaproteobacteria; order Hyphomicrobiales; family Nitrobacteraceae; genus Bradyrhizobium; species Bradyrhizobium sp. SZCCHNR1002. Next base: position 196,255 of record NZ_JAUHIS010000009.1, on the reverse strand, counting down.
CTTCGAAGCCGTTCTGCAGCAGCGCCGTGATCAGCGGATGGCGGTCGAGCGCGCCGTCCGACGGCCAGTTCTCCGGATCGAGGTCGCGATACATCAGGAACTTGGAGAAGGAGAAGAAGCCGAGGACGATCGCGTCCGTCTTCACCTCCCATCCCTTCTTGTTCGCGACCGTCTCGGCGACGCCGGCCAGATATCCCGCGATATCGACATCGTCCTCGTCGCCGAAATCCGCGAGCTTCAATCCGAACTCGGCGTCGAGCTTGGCCTGCAAGGAAAGATTCGGCGAGGGTGGCTCGGCGCGCGAGACCAGATGAAACCGATCAGCCGCGCTGCTGCGTTCGAGTCGCACGGGTAGCAACACGAGCGGCGCGAAGCGCTCGGTGTCCGACTTGTCGTCCTCGAACCATTTCAGCAGTCCGAAGGCGAGATAGAGGATGTTGACGCCTTGTTCCTCCTCCAGCGTGCGCGCGTCGTACCAGATGTCGAGGAGGCGTTTCTGCAATGCCTCGGATGACAGGCGGGTCCGAAGGCGCGTGTCGGCTGGCCGAGGCTGTGGCTCCGAAACGTTGTCGGTCTGTCTTGTACTCGCAGGCGGCGCGCTGGGTTCAGGCAGCGGGAGAGCCGGAGCGGTGTCCGGCGCCTCCGCAGGCCGTTCCACCTTGTCTGCAGGCATGTCCGCCATTGTCGGCAGGAACGTGAAGCGCTTGCCTTCCCCGAGCAGCTCGAACAACGTCGCCGAGCGTGCGCCGACGATGTCGATGGTGCGGATGGTCTTGGTCTTGAGCGGGATGTGCACGAGCCGGTTGCGCGTGCCCAGATCGAGCAGCGCGCGCCGGTCCGCCAGCAATCGGTCTCTTACGGATGTGCTTGCCACGTGCAACCCTCCTGCGATTCGAGGATTGCAACTCGACGTCTTCGCGGTCAAGCATCCGATACCGAGGCGCCACGTTGATGCGCTGTCTCGCCCCCTCGATCGCTCTGCAGAGGAGGCGAGACAGGCATGCAGCTACGCCGCCGCCTTGTGCCGTGCGAGTTCCGCCTTGTAGAGCACGAACTCCTCGGCGATGGCGCGTGCGATCGATGGCCGTGCACGCAGGCGTTCGTAATAGGCCTTCACGGCCGGCCATTTGGCGAGCTCGACGGGCGGGGTCGCCATGGTCCAATTGATCACCGTCACCAGGTAGGCGTCAGCGACGGTGAAATGATCGAGGAGATACTCTCGGCCCTGCAGATGATTCTCGAGATGATCGAGCCGCGACAGATTCTTCTTCAGAACGTGCGTCTTCATCTCGTCGGGCGCGGTCTTGTCGAGGATGGGAATGAACAGGCCCTTGTGCAGCTCGGTGCCGATGAAGCAGAGCCATTGATGCAGCCGGCTACGGTCCATGCCGGGGCCGGTGCCGAGCTTCGCCGCGGGAAAGCGGTCTGCGACATATTGAAGGATCGCGGCGTTCTCGGTCAGCAGCTCGCCGTCGTCGGTGCGCAGGGTCGGAACGAGGCCGAGCGGATTCACGGCACGAAAATCGGATCCATCATTGAGGACGATCTTCGTCTTGGGATCCACCTCGAAATAACTCGCCGCGGCGTCAGCTTCGTATAGCGCGATGCGGGTGGCGAGCGAGCAGGCGAGCGGCGAGAAATACAGGTCCATGGACGTCTCCCTGGGCTCCGCGACGGGGAGCTTCGATTGATTTTTATACTGTCTCGCATAATATAGAGATGGTCAAGGAATTTAGTGCGAAATGGTACAAAAAAAGAAGGAGCCGCAAGGCGGCGCTTCCGGCGAGAAGGGTGCGACGCCTGCCGAGCCGAAGCGGCGCGGACGGCCGCGGGCCTATGAACCGGACGTGGCGCTCGGCAAGGCGCTCGATCTCTTTCGATCGACCGGCTTTGCGGCGACATCGCTGGATGATCTCAGCGCCGCGACGGGCATGAACCGGCCGAGCCTCTACGGCGCGTTCGGCGACAAGCGCGAGCTCTACATCAAGAGCTACCAGCGCTACCGCGACAACGCCCGTGCCGTCATGGGCGGGATCTTTCGCGACGACCGGCCGGTGCGGGAGCAATTGCAGAAGATCTTCGCAGCCGCGCTCGACATCTATCTCTCCGGCGAGGAGGGACCGCGTGGCTGCTTCACGGTGATGACCGCGGGCTCGGAGGCGGTCGCCGACCCCGACATCCGCGCCATGGTGCAGAACGCGCTGACCGAGCTGGACAAGGCGTTCGCGCAGTGCTTCCGCCGCGCCAAGGAAAAGGGCGAGTTGCCCGACAGCGCCGACCCCCTCGTATTGGCGCAACTCGCCTCGGCGACGGTCCACTCGATTGCGGTCCGGGCCCGGGCGCGGGTCCCGCGCCAGGAGCTGGAGGCGATCGTCGCCGGCGCGATCGATGTGATGGTGGGTCGAAAATAGCCCCTCAGTACCCCCTGACGCGATCGACGAGGTTGCGCAACGCGCCGCCGGATTCGAAGGTCGCGATCTGCTCGGCGACATAGCGTGAGATCGCGTCGGCGTCGGTGTCGGCGGCATTGTGCGGTGTCAGCACCACCTTCGGATGGGTCCAGAACGGGCTGTCGGCCGGCAGCGGCTCCTGGCCGAACACGTCGAGCGACACTCCGCCCAGCGTACCCTCGTCCAGACAGGCGAGGATGTCGGCCTCGTTCTGCAGGCCGCCGCGGCCGGCATTGATCATGACGGGCGCGCCGAGCGGCGAGCTGCGCCGCAGCTTTGCGAACATCTTGCGGTCGAGAATGCCGCGGGTGTCCGGCGTCAGCGGCAGCAGCGACACCAAGATGTCGGTCCGCGCCAGGAACGCATCGAGCTGCGCCGCACCGTGAAAGCACTCGATGCCGTCGGCCTGCTTCTCGCTGCGGCTCCAACCTGCGACCTGAAAGCCGAGCCGCTTGAGCACCTCGGCTGCATCGATCCCGAGCGTGCCCAGTCCGAGAATGCCGACGCCGATCGCGGCGGCGGGCCACTGATATTTCGGTGCCCAGCGCTTCGCGCGCTGCGATTCGCGCAGATACAGCTCCTGTCGATGATGCATCAGCACGTGCAGCACGACCCATTCGGTCATCCGCTGCGTGAGGTCGTCGACCGCGACCCGGACCAGCGGCAGGCTCGGCAGCGTCTTGTCGGCCATCAGTGCATCGACGCCGGCGCCGAGATTGAAGATGACGCGCAGGTTCGGAAAGCCCGCGAGCTCGCCGGGGACCGGTTTCCACACGGCGGCGTAGTGCACGTCGGCGGGGTCGAGGCCCGCATCGGGCAGCAGCACGACGGGACGGTCGCCGCAGACATCGTCGAAACGCGCCTTCCAGCGCTGTGGCGACCAGTTGTCGGTGCCGCCATGGATCAGGAGCGCCAGCGCGCCTTTGGTCATCGGAGGATCCTCGAGCTTTGAGTGACCTGTCCCACATACCAGATCGCGCGGGCAGGCCAATCTCCGCTCCATCAACACGGAGATAACGCCATGCGCAAATTCCTTCTCGCGACCGCATTGATCATCGCGCCGGCCGCGGTCCAGGCCCAGACCATCGATGTCGGCTCGATCCTGTCGGCCAACGGCATTTCCATCGGCAAGGGAGGCGGGCAGACGCAGGCCGCCGGTCAGCAGGGTGGTGCCGCGCCGGGGACGGCGCAAGGGGCCGGCAACCCCGGCGGTCAGAGCGCTGCAGGGCAGGGGCAAGGCCAGTCGCAGCAACGGCAGGCCGGGCGCGGCAAACAGCCGCGCGAGAGCGCCCAGGAGACGCGTGCGCGCAACATCGCGGCCAAGTACGGCATCTCCTGGTAGGCGGGTCGTTCCTGCCGGCGGAACCTCGCGAAAATTCTTCGCCGGCCTGTCGGCTCCGGGCATACTCCGCCGTCTTGAAGACGAAGGGAGATGTCTGCCGATGCTGTACGCGCTGCTTTGCTATCACGACGAGGATGTCGTCTGCGCCTGGAGCAAGGACCAGGATGCCGCGGTCATGGCCAAGCTCGCGGTGATCCAGGAGAAGCTCGCCAGTCAGGGGCGGCTCGGGCCGGTGGCCCGGCTGCTGCCGACCACGGCCGCGACGACGCTGCGCAAGGAGGATCCACCGCTCGTCATCGACGGCCCCTACGCCGAGACCAAGGAGCAGCTGCTCGGCTTCTACCTCGTCGATTGCGCCAATCTCGACGAGGCGCTCGAGGTCGCGCGCGAGCTCGGCGAGGCCAATCCCGGCGGCTCCTACGAGATCCGTCCCGTCGGCACGTTCAGGCCCGGCGGAGCGCTGGCATGAGCGATGCGGCCTGGATCGACGCGGCCCTGACATCAGCACGTCCCCAGGCCGTCGGCGCATTGCTGCGCTATTTTCGCGACCTCGACGCGGCGGAGGAGGCGTTCCAGAACGCTTGCCTGCGTGCGCTCAAGAGCTGGCCGCAGAACGGTCCGCCGCGCGATCCCGCGGCGTGGCTGATCATGGTCGGCCGCAATGCGGGAATCGACGATGTCCGGCGCGTCCGCCGCGAGCAGCCGCTGCCGGAGGACGAGGCGATCTCCGATCTCGACGACGCCGAGAGCGCCATCGCCGACAGGCTCGACGGCTCGCATTATCGCGACGACATCCTTCGTCTGCTATTCATCTGCTGCCACAAGGAGCTGCCCGCGACGCAGCAGATCGCGCTGGCGCTGCGCGTGGTGTCCGGCCTGACGGTCAAGCAGATCGCGCGCGCCTTCCTGGTCAGTGAGGCCGCGATGGAGCAGCGCATCACCCGGGCCAAGGCGCGGGTGGCGCAGGCCAACGTGCCGTTCGAGACGCCGGGCGCGGTCGAGCGCTCCGAGCGCCTGCTGGCGGTCGCTGCCATGATCTATCTGATCTTCAACGAGGGCTATTCCGCCAGCGGCGAGACCGCGGAGCTGCGCAAGCCGTTGTCGGAGGAGGCGATCCGGCTGGCGCGGCTGCTGCTGCGGCTGTTTCCGGGCGAGCCCGAGATCATGGGGCTGACGGCGCTGCTGCTGTTGCAGCATGCCCGCACCGAAGCCCGCTTCGATGCGGAGGGACTGCCGATCCTGCTGGAGGACCAGGACCGCACGCTGTGGAATCAGCCGATGATCGCGGAAGGCCTGGCGCTGATCGACAAGGCGATGCGGCATCGGCGCAGCGGTCCTTACCAGATCCAGGCTGCGATCGCGGCGCTGCATGCGCGCGCGGCCAAGCCCGACGAGACCGATTGGACCCAGATCGACCTGTTGTATGGCGCGCTCGAAGTGGTGCAGCCGTCGCCGGTGGTGACGCTCAACCGCGCCGTGGCCGTCTCCAAGGTGCGCGGCGCCCAGGCCGCGCTCGACCTGATCGCGCCGCTCGAGACGCGGCTGGCCAACTATTTCTATTTCTTCGGCGTGCGCGGCGCGCTCTTGATGCAGCTCGGGCGCAATGACGAGGCCCGGACGGCGTTCGACCGCGCCATCGCGCTGGCGCACAGCTCGGCGGAGGCTGCGCATATCCGCATGCAGCTCGACCGGCTGATGCGCGACAGCGCGACCGTGCAGGTCCGGGCGAACCCGTAACGGGCGCCTGAGGACCGGCTCGAAATTTTTTGCACCATTGTCGGATGCGCGATAGGTCCGTCGTCCTTGGAACAGCATCACTGAGGGGAGCCTGGAATGTCGATGATCACCCTGGACCAGCCGGTCTCGCGCGCCGAGTTGTGGGGCGGCCGCATCCTGAGCGGGCTGGTCATCCTGTTCCTGCTGTTCGACGGCGCGATCAAGCTCATCCCGCTCGGTGTCGTCACTCAGACCATGGATCAGATGGGCTATGGCGGCAGCGACGGCATGGCGCGCGCGCTCGGGCTGCTCACGCTGCTCTGCACCGCGCTCTATGCGCTGCCGGCGACCTCGCTGCTCGGCGCGATCCTGCTCACTGGCTATCTCGGCGGCGCTATCGCCTCGCATGTCCGCATCGGCAGTCCGCTGTTCAGCCACGTGCTGTTCGGTCTCTATCTCGGGCTGATGGTGTGGGGCGGATTGTGGCTGCGCGACCGCCGCCTGCGCGCGCTGCTGCCGCTGCGCTGAGATGTGACGGGTTCAACCAAGGAGGATGACATGATCTGCCCCTATCTCACCTTCAACGGCGACTGCGAGCAGGCCCTCAAGCATTATGGCGAGGTGCTCGGCGCCAAGGTCGACATGATGATGCGCTATGGCGAGGCTCCGCCGGAGATGCCGTCCGCGCCGGAGCACAAGGACAGGATCATGCATGTCCGCTTCTCGATCGGCGGGAGTGTCGTGATGGCCTCCGACTCGCCGCCCGAATATTATCAAGGCAAGCCGCACGGCATCTCGGTCTCGCTGCAGATCGCAGATCCGGCCGAGGCCGAACGCAAGTTCAAGGCGCTGCTCGAAGGTGGTGCCATCACCATGCCGTTCGGCCAGACCTTCTGGTCCAAGGGCTTCGGCATGGGAGTCGACCGCTTCGGTATTCCCTGGATGATCAACTCCCCGGCTGACGGCTACGAGGCCTGATGCCGCTAGCGGCAGGAGGCGTACATCGCCTTGAGCTCGCGCCCGCGCAACAGCAGAAGCCGCGACGTCAAGCCGCCGCGGCGCTCGATCCAGCTGCGCACTGGTGTGGGGTAGGTCTGCAGCACCAGCTTCGACGCCTCGGGCTCGGCATAGACGCGGCCGCGCCGGTCGATCGAACGGGCGGCGTGAAAGCCGAGCGAGGCGCGCCGCGTCACGCAGATGCGCTCCTCCGGCACGACGCTCAGCACCAGCGTGCAGGCCGACAAACAAGGGCCGTCGATCACGACGCGCTCGCCGGATGCGCGCACCTTCTCGAACAAGGCGAGGAACGGTCCGACCTCGCCGCCCGGCGAGGAGATGATGCGGACATCGGCACGCGCCAGCATGGTCGCGATCGCCCACAAGGCGATCGCGAGCAGCAGGGTCAGGATGATGCGCACTCGGCTCGGCATCGTCGTCTCAGGCGTTCCTGCGTTGACCGCGCAACGTCGGCAGTCCGATTCCGGCGGCATCGAATCCACCGTCCACGGCCAGCACCTGCCCGGTGATGTAGCTCGATCGCTCGGAGCTGAGGAAGAAGATGGCTTCCGCGAGCTCCTCTTCAAGCCCGTAGCGGTTGAGCGGAATGGCATCGTGATAGTCGGCGCGGATCTCCGGCGTATGCACCGCCTTGGCCATCGCGGTCTCGACCGGACCTGGTGCCACCGCGTTGACGCGAATGCCGGCCGAGGCGAGTTCGACCGCGAGCTGCTTGGTCAGATGCGCCAGCGCCGCCTTGCTGGTGCCGTAGGCCGAGCGCAGCGTCGAGGCACGCACGGCTGAGATCGAGGTGATGTTGACGATCGCGCCGCCGTGCTCGCGCATCAACGGCACCGCCGCCCGCGTACACAGGAACGGCCCGGTCAGGTTGACGTCGAGGATGCGCTGCCAGTCGGTCTCGCTGGTTTCCATGATCGGCGCGAAGCGGGCGACGCCGGCATTGTTCACCAGCGCATCGAGGCGGCCGAACCGTCCGTTGATGCGCTCCAGGGCGTCGGCCACCATCGCCGCATCCGAGACGTCGCAATGCAGCGCGAGGGTTCGCTGGGGGCAGTCGAGCGCTGACGTGGCATCGTCGAGCAGCTTCGTCTCGATGTCGAGCAGCGCCACGCGCCAGCCCTCGTCCAGAAATCTCTTGGCGGTCGCCAGTCCGATGCCGCGCGCCGCCCCGGTGATCAGGGCGACCTTTTCGCTCGTCGTCGTCGGTAATTCCGTCACGGCAATCGGCTCCCTTGGCCGGCGGCCCGGCTCTTGCTCTTGTGGTTGCTAATACGGCCTTCCTAACGCGTGGTTCCTAACACGCGCGGTGCGGAGCCGCTGTGAAGGCCGTCACATTTGTCAGTGTGCGTTCAATCCAGCTCCGCCCCCCCAGCGCAGCGAAGATCGCGGCCCTTGTCAAACAGCCAGGGGTAGTAACAAGCGCGCCGGTTCGCGTTCTCGCGGCGCGGCAGCGTCCGAGTCTTGTCGGTATCGGTGTCCCTCGCAATCGGAGGGAGCAGGGAAGGCCGGGAGCTCGCCGCCCCCATGGCCCCCGTGCGGTAAGAGTGCACGGGGCAGGAACCACAGGTTCGGCTGGGACATCCCGGCCCTCCCTGCGCGACGGTCTGACGGCTTATACGTGCTCTCCCCGGGGACCGGCTGTCTTGCCCCCGTTTTTGCCACAATGCGCACACGCACCGGACACGGCATCAGCGTCGGGATGCCAGGACCACACGATTTCGCCGTACGCGCCACGTTGTTCGTCTGCGTGTCCTCTTCTGAGCATGATCTTGTCGGAAAGCTGTGGCGCAATGGGCGTCGACAGCCTCCGGTTCCGAATCATGCTCCACGCTGCAACATCGACGCGTCCACCGCATCCCGCTCCCAACGTTCGTGACGACCGCGAAACGTCCCTCTCGATCGGCAGCAGGACATGGTTAAGAGACCAGATATTCTGGAAAAACGAAACGAGAAAATTTTTGCGGGAAGGACTGGACAGAGGTGATCGGCTTGAAAGTCTTCACGAAAAAAGCTCTGTGGCGCAGCGTGGAAGCGGTCGGAGCAGAGCCTTCGGGAAAGCTTTCCGTGGGGCATGCGACGGTCACGCCGCGGGTTGATTTGCCCGTCGGGTCGGCCTTTGGACGAATCCTGAACCCGTAGCGTAGAGTTTAAGAGTCTCGGTAGAATCGACATGGGCGGTCAGGTCATCAGCCACCGAATCATACCTTCCTTCCAAAGCACCGAGCCCCAGGCGCTGCCGGGCGGCTTGCTGCGCGCGCGTCGCGCGCTGCTGCTGTCCTGCGTGGTGCTCGGCCTTGCGGCGAACGGCGCTGTCTCGGCGGAAGTTCCGGCCGCGGCAAAACCCGCAGCCACGGAGCAGGCCGCCTCACCGCCACAGCCATCGCAATCGCAGACTTCGCAATCTCAGACGTCGCAGTCGCAGCCTGCACAATCCCAGCCGCCGCAGTCGCCGCCTCCGCAACAGGCGTTGCAGAAAACGGAGCCTGAGACGGTGGGACGGCCGGCGGAAGCGCCGACGCAGGGGCCCAAGGTCGTCCTGCCGTCGAGCGACCCGGCCAAGCCGGCCACGGCCGAGCGCAAGACCGACCCGCGCACCGCCGGCCGCGACACCAAGGATGGCAAGGACGCCAAGAACCTGTCGGTCCCGCAGCGGGTGCTGCCGGCCGACGTGGCGCAGATGATCGGCCGCAAGATCTGGCTCAATGAAGCGGGCGGCCGGCGCGACGCCATCACGTCGTGGAATGCCGGTGAGCAATTCGCCTCGCTCGGGATCGGCCATTTCATCTGGTACCCCGTCACGGCGAAGCCGCCGTTCGAGGAGGGCTTCCCGGGGCTGGTCGCGTTTCTGCGCAAGGGCAAGACGCCGCTCCCGGCCTGGCTCGACAAGAACCCGGTCCCGCCTTGTCCGTGGAACAGCCGGGCCGAGTTCAAGAAGAATTTCAACTCGCCGCAGATGCGCCAGTTGCGGCAGTTCCTGCTCGATACGATCGCCGAGCAGACGCAGTTCCTGGTGGCGCGCGCGCAGGGCGCGATGGACAAGATCCTGGCCAACACGCCCGACGGTGCCGAGCGCGAGCACATCGTCGCGCAATATTCGCGTGTCGTGCGCGCCTCCGACGACCTCTATCCGCTGATCGACTACATCAACTTCAAGGGCGAGGGCACCAATCCCGCCGAGACCGCGGTCGACAAGGAAACCGGACAGCGTCAGGGCTGGGGTCTCAAGCAGGTGCTGCTCAAGATGAACGGCACCACCACCGAGCCGAAGGCCGTCCTCGCGGAATATTCCGACGCCGTGCAGGTCGTCCTGCAGCAGCGGGTTCGCAACCTGCCCTCCAACCGCGTCTGGGAGGCAGGCTGGCTACGCCGCGCCGAGACCTACCGCCGCCCGATTGCACAGCTCGAGCAGGTGCCCGAGCGACCGATGCGGAAATCATCGCGCTATAGGGCCGACAACACGCCGTTCTGAGGAAGATCGACCGGCGCGAGCCATTCGATCCACGCGGCTCGGCGCCGCTGCGAATCAGATGTTGGACGTCCCGGCTTTGTTGGCGGCGACGATCTTCTGATACGCCGCCTGCAGCCGCTCGCCGACGCTTGGTCCAGCCTTCCTGCGCTTTTTCACGCCGAGATGGATCTCGCGCAGCTCGTCCATGAACTCGGCCCACATCCTGGGCCCGCCTTCCATCAACAGCTTGGCCCGGATACCGAGCTCCTCCGACACCGGCAGATATTTGTAACCCCAGCCGGCCATCTGCGCGAGGATCGGCAACAGCTCGATGCCCTGCTCGGTCAGGGAGTAGATCCCCTTCTGCTTATGGCTCGGATCATCCTCACGGCTGATGATGCCGGCCGCGAGCAGCGTCTTCAGCCGGTCGGCCAGAATGTTCGAGGAGATGCCTTCCTCCGAGCCGGCGAGCAGCTCGCGATAGTGCCGGCGATTCCCGAACATCAGGTCGCGGATGATCAGCAGGCTCCATTTGTCGCCGACCACTTCGAGCGTGAGGTTGATCGGGCAGCCGGAGCGCTGAACGTCTGACATTGAAAACTCATCGGCGGAGTCGCGAATAACCGCTTGCAATATCGCATCGGTCCCGGCATTCTCAAACTGCTTGCAAAATGAAAGCAGTTAGGGAGGCGTGCTGCCGATGGCCAGGCTGGTGTTGTGGAACATGATGACGCTCGACGGCATGGTCGCAGGCGCGAACGGCGACATCTCCTGGCATGAGGACGTCTGGGGGCCCGAGCTGGAGCAGTTCTCCGAGGCGCAGCTGCAGGAGGCGGGCGGGCTGCTGTTCGGGCGGGTGACCTATGATCTGATGGCCGGCTATTGGCCAAAGGAGAGCGGCGTCATCGCCGACTTCATGAACCGCGTGCCGAAATACGTCGCATCACGTTCGCTCTCGCGCCTGGAATGGTCGAACGCGCATCTGCTGGCCCCGGATCTTGCCGCCGACGTGGACCGGCTGAAGAAGGGCAGCGTCAAGGATCTCTTCCTGTTCGGCAGCGCCGACCTCGCCTCAACGCTCATCGCGCATGATCTGATCGACGAGTTTCGCCTGGCGATCAATCCGTGCGTGCTCGGCGGCGGTGCGCCGCTGTTCAAGCCGGGGCAGGCGATGAAGCTCCGGCTGATCGACAGTCGCGCGCTGTCCAGCGGCGTCGTGATCGTGCGCTATGTTCCCGTGCGGGAGGTGTGAGCTTATGTCGGAGCGCGCGCGTCGCCTCCGATGCGAGAATACCGTCATTGAGACGCGACTGTCGCGCGGCGCACCCGCGTCCCTCGCCCCGCTCGCGGCAGCGCGATCGCCTTTGCCGAATTGGTCGCCAATTAGTGACTCCCGTCATGCCCGGGCTTTGTCCCCGGCATCCACGTCTTTCCGAGTGCGCAAGGCGACGTGGATGGCCGGGACAGGCCCGGCCATGATGACGTGGAAACAGACGGGCGCCACATGCAGATCGACACATGCGAGAGCTCTACCGTTTGCGAGGGCAGGTCAGATTGCCTTGCAAAACGTGATCCGGGTGAGGGGGACAGGTGTCTAATCATTTGCACCATCCGTGCGTCTGCCCCTCACCCCAACCCTCTCCCCGTAAGAACGGGGAGAGGGAGCGCTCCGTCCTCCGTGTGGGAGCGGAGGCTCGAGCGAAGCTGTTCTGCGATGTCTTCATCAGGAGCGAACGATGTCTCTCACCCTTTATTACCATCCCTTGTCGTCATTCTGCTGGAAGGTGCTGATCGCGCTGTATGAGAACGACGTTCCGTTCACGCCGAAGCTGATCAACCTCGGCGATGCGGACGAGCGCGCGGCGTTCTTGAAGCTGTGGCCGGTCGGCAAGTTTCCGGTGCTGCGCGACGAGCAAAGCCGGCGCACGATCCCGGAGTCGAGCATCATCATCGAATATCTCGACCAACAATTTGCGGGTGCGACGCGCTTCATTCCTGAAGAGATCGATCTGGCGCTGCAGACGCGGCTGCGCGATCGCTTTCTCGATCTTTATCTGCACATGCCGACGCAGGCCGTCGTGTTCGACCGCCTGCGGCCGAGCGACGCCCGCGATCCGCTCGGCGTCGCCGATGCCCGTGCCCGGCTGCGCACATCCTACGCGATGCTGGAGGCCGAGCTGCCGCGGGACGGCTGGGCGATGGGTGAGCGGTTCACGCTTGCGGATTGCGCGGCGCTGCCGGCGCTGTTCTATGCCGACAAGGTGGAACCTTTCGGTGATGAGCTCGCCACGGTGCGGGCTTATCTCGACCGTCTCAAGGCACGGCGGTCGGTGGCGCGGGTGCTCGCCGAGGCCGAGCCCTATTTCCACATGTTCCCGCAGGAGCCGGGCTGAGCCTGGGACTTCCAAAATAATCGCCGTGTCGTGTCGGCGGCACCGGGACCGGATCGTCTTACTGATGAGGGCAGGGGCCATCCTGCCCGACAGCATCAGGGAGAGTGACCATGCGGTTCATGGTGATCGTGAAGGCGACCAAGGATACGGAAGCCGGCATCCTGCCCACCACCGAGGAATTCGCCGCCATGGGTCGGTTCAACGAGGAACTGGTCAAGGCCGGCATGATGGAGGCGGGCGAAGGCCTGCATCCGACCGCCAAGGGTGCGCGGATCGACTTCTCGCAGGGCGAGGCGCGCGTGATGCGCGGTCCATTCGATCTTTCCGGCGATCTCGCCGCCGGCTTCTGGATGCTCAAGGCCGGCTCGCTCGACGAGGTGATCGAGCGCATGAAGCGGGCGCCGCTTCCGAGCGGTCAGATCGAGATTCGCCGGGTCTATGCAGCCGAGGATTTCGGCGAGGCGTTCACGCCGGAGCTGCGCGAGCAGGAGGAGCGGCTGCGGGCCCAGGGTTCGCAGCGCTGAACGAAGCCGACTCGATCAGGAAGGGAGAACGTGATGCGTTTCATGATGCTGATGATCCCGCTCGGCTATGAAAGCGCGCCGCCGGATGTGCAGCTCGATCCGGAGCGGGTCGCGGCGATGATGCGCTACAACGAGGCGTTGAAGGATGCCGGCGTGCTGATCACGCTGGAAGGGCTGCATCCGCCGTCGATGGGTGCCCGAGTCTCGTTCGCAGGCGGCAAACCTGTGGTGACCGATGGCCCGTTCGCCGAGGCCAAGGAGGTGCTCGGCGGCTATTGGATGATCGAGGTGGCCTCGCGCGAGGAGGCGATCGCCTGGGCCAGGCAATGTCCGGCGTCGGACAACGAGATCATCGAGATTCGGCAGGTCCAGGAGATGACGGACTTTTCCGAAGAGGTGCAGCAGGCGGCGGCGGGCTTTGCCGAGCTGCCGCATGCCGGCCGGGCCGGATCATCCATTTCACAGCAGGAGGGAAGCGCAATGAGCGACAACAGCAACACCTATCTCGCGATCTTTCTCGGCAGCCGGACCAGCCCGGCCTGGAAGGCCTGGGATGCGCTGTCGGACGCGGATCGGCATACGCGTGAGCGGGAAGGCATGGCAGCGTGGCACGCCTGGGTCGACACCCACAAGGACGCCGTCGTCGCGATGGGCGGGCCGCTCGGCAAGACCAAGCGGGTCGGCCCGGACGGCATCAACGACATCACCAACCAGATGGCCGGCTTCACGGTCATCCGCGCCGCCTCGCATGAGGACGCCGCGAAGATGTTCGTGAACCATCCGCATTTTACGATCTTCCCCGGCGAGCGCGTCGAGATCATGCCGGTGATGCCGATTCCGGGTGGCTAGGCGGACGTGCGCGGATCGCGTGGCTGACGCCGCGCGATCCACCGCATCCGTTGCGATGAGCCGATTGGAGCGTTTGGCCGCGCTCGTCCGCTCATGTCAGTTGGGAAAATGCTCGACATGAGTCTCGGCGGAGCGGCCGAAATAGAGTACGCGGCGGCCGAGAAACGATACGACGTAGCCTGCGCAGCCGGCAGCTTTCGCCTTCTCGCTGAAGGCCGCGTAGCTGTAGTCGGCTGGATTGGTCTGCGCCCATCGGACGAGGTGCCCGATCACGGGAGCATCGAATGTGGATGCGACGCGTTCGACCGTCGGTCGCATCGCGAGTGTGACATGATCGCCGTCGGGCAAATACCAGGTCTGCGTGTTGCAGCGATAATCGACCGCGTAGCTTTCGAAGCCGGCTGCCATCAGCCGGCCCACGATGTCTGAAAAGCTGAGGCTTCCGTCATGGGCGGCATCGAGACAGGTCCTGGCGACGGCAATCTGGTCCGCGTCCATGTCGGCATCCTTTTTCCGAAACGATCGAGTTGAGTGGGCGGGTGACGTTCAGTCCACCGGCATGACCTTCAGGCCGCGGCTCTCGGCGAGGGCTTTAAGGATGCGACGGAGCATGTCGTGGTCCTCCTTCGCCAGCATGCCGAAATAGGCGGTGTCGTTGTCGTCGGCCAGGATTGCCAGCACCGGCACCTTGGCCTTTCCTTCGGCCGTCAGGGAGAGACGGTGCGCGCGCCGATCCCCGGGCGTCTCGGTCCTGATGATCAGACCCTTCATCAGCAGGCGGTCGGCAAGCTTGCTGATCGCGCCCTTGGTCATCCCCATCAGGCCAGCGAGAACCGAGGGGGACATCGGGTCCTGATCATAGAGCGTCCGCATGAACGCCCACTCCGCGACGGTCACGCCCTGTCTTGCCACCTTCCGGGCGAAGTCCTGCGACACCGCATTGGAGACCATGCGAAGCCAGAACCCGGTGTGATCGGCAAGCTGAGAGACGGCAAGCATAAGAGATCCTATGGTTGACTAGGAAACTATCCCCCATTTGTTTCCTAGTCAACTGTTTGCAGGCCTTCGAGCCGCTATTCCGGTGCACGTCGAAAACTCGCGCTGGCTTCTTTTCACCCCGCTCATGTAAAAGCCCTTCACATGAGCTGGCGCAAGGAAGAGCGCCGCGCCGAGCGCGGCTATCATCACGGCAACCTGAAGGAGGCGCTGCTGCAGGCGGCGCTCGACCTGATCGCGCAGAAGGGGGCCGCCGGCTTCACCTTCGCCGACGCCGCGCGCATGGCCGGCGTCAGCCCGGCCGCGCCGTACCGGCATTTCCGAGATCGCGACGAATTGCTGTCCAGCATCGCCCAGCGCGGCTTCGAGCAGTTCGAGTCGCAACTGTCGGCGGCGTGGGATGACGGCCGTCCCGATACGGTCACGGCGTTCGAGCGTGTCGGCAAGGCCTATCTCGCCTTCGCCCGTTCGGAGCCGGCATTCTATTCGGCGATGTTCGAATCCGGCGTGCCGGCGGATTCCACGGCGGGTCTCATGGCGGCCGGAGAGCGCGCTTTCGGCGTGATCCGCGCCGCGGCGGAGCGGCTGGCGGCGCTGGCGCCGCCGGGCGTGCCGCGGCCGCCGGCGATGATGATGGCGCTGCACATCTGGTCGATGGCGCACGGCATTGCCTCGCTGTTCGCGCGCGGCGATGCCGCCCGGCGCAAGCTGCCGATGTCGCCGGAGGAGCTGCTGGAAGCCGAGGTGCTGATCTATCTGCGCGGGCTGGGCTTCCCCACCGACCGCCGGCCGGCGCCGGCGTCGGGTGCAGAACCTCCGCCGCTGCCGGAGGACGACAAGCCGGCGGGCCCGTGGGGCCGGCCGAAATAAGGTTCAAGCAAACGCGAAAAATAATTCGGGCGGCGCGTCAGGCGGCCGCCTTGACAAAATCCCGGGTTGGTCTAGCTATGTAAATGTTATTTACATTCACACGGCATGGCGCCGCGAATGGAGAGGGAGATGGCCTACACCGCAGATGTCAATCGATGGCGCGGTTCGGAGGAGGAGCAGAGGTATCGGCCCCGCATGATGGAGTCGCCCTGGCATCCCGGCTGGATCGCCGTGACCGTGCTCGGCTTCATCATTTGGTGGCCGATCGGACTTGCCCTTCTCTTTTTCACACTCGGGAGCAGAAAGATGGCGTGCTGGAACGGCGGTGATCGCTGGTCGAACAAGATGGAGCGGATGCAGTGGAAGATGGACCGCATGCGCGACAAGATGGAGCGCCGCGGCTTCGGCTTCGGGTTCGCGCAGCCGGCCTCGAGCGGCAACCGCGCCTTCGATGAGTACCGCATGGAGACCCTGCGGCGCCTGGAGGAGGAGCAGCAGGAGTTCCGGGACTTCCTGACCCGCCTGCGCCACGCCAAGGACAAGGAAGAGTTCGACGCGTTCATGGCCCAGCACAAGCCGCGCCCGACGCCGCCGAACGACCAGCCGCAGAGCTGATCGCCTGCCGATCCTGACGCCGCAGGGCTTTCAGCCCCGCCCTGACGGCACGAGACGCCCGCTTGCGGTTCCCCGCTGGCGGGCGTTTTGCGTTTGCCCGGGTATCGCCGACCTGCGGCGGCTCGCCGCTGCCTGCACGGCCATGATCCGGCAAGGCCCTGATCACAAAGGCTCTATCTGGCTGGCCCGGCTGGACCTTTGACCTCGGTAGAACTCCGCGGTAACCCCGCCTTAACCCCGGAGGGGGTTTGGTTAAGGGGCGCTTACGGGCGCCGGAGCCCTTGTTTTGACACGTTGGCGGAGGAAGCAGGCCACTTGTGGCTTCGGCGGGCCTCTTAAAGCGATCAGTTCAGGGTTTTCTTGCGTAGGCGCAGTGCGCCGCGACGGCATCCGCCGTGGAACGGCAGATGCATGGTCCCGGGGTGCCCGGGATGGTTGGTTGAGAGGATACTGCGGATGGAAGGCGACTTCTCCCTGATCGCGCTGTTCTGGCAGGCGCATTGGGTCGTGAAGGGCGTGATGCTCGGCCTCATCACCTGTTCGGTCTGGGTGTGGGCGATCGCGATCGACAAGCTGTTCCTCTATTCCCGGACGCGCCGCTCGATGGACCGCTTTGAGCAGGCGTTCTGGTCCGGCGAGTCGATCGAGGAGCTGTATCGGGTGCTCTCGGCCAAGCCGACGCAGTCGATGGCGGCCTGTTTCGTGGCGGCGATGCGCGAGTGGAAGCGCTCGTTCGAGGGCCACGCGCGCTCCTTTGCCGGGCTGCAGATGCGGATCGAGAAGGTGATGAACGTCTCGATCGCCCGCGAGGTCGAGCGGCTGGAGCGCCGGCTCCTCGTGCTGGCCACGGTCGGTTCCGCCGGCCCCTTCGTCGGCCTGTTCGGCACCGTCTGGGGCATCATGACGAGCTTCCAGGCCATCGCCGGCTCGAAGAACACGTCGCTGGCCGTGGTCGCGCCGGGCATCGCGGAGGCGCTGTTCGCCACCGCCATCGGCCTGATCGCGGCCATTCCGGCGACGATTTTCTACAACAAGTTCTCTTCCGAGGTGAACCGGCAGGCGCAGCGGCTGGAAGGCTTCGCGGATGAATTTTCGGCCATCCTGTCCCGTCAGATCGACGAGCGGGGATGAGGGCAGGTATAGTGGCGTCGTGATCGTGAGCACCAGAACATGGGCATGAGCATGGGAAGCGCGTCCGGCGGCGGTGGTCGCCGCGGTCGGCGCAAGGCACCGGTGATGTCGGAGATCAACGTCACGCCGATGGTCGACGTCATGCTGGTGCTGCTGATCATCTTCATGGTCGCGGCGCCCCTGCTCACCGTGAACATCCAGGTCGACCTGCCGCAGGCGCAGGGTGGCTCGGCGTCGACCGCCGATGCCAAGCCGCCGCTCGAGGTCACCGTGAAGAAGACCGGCGGCGGTTGCGCATCCAAGGTCGACGTCTATCTCGGCGAGACCCCGATCGCGATCGGCGAGCTCGGACCCAAGATCAAGGCGATGAAGGACGCGGGCGCCGGCGGCGCCGACAACGTCGTCAAGATCCGTGGCGACCGCGATGCGTGCTATTCCGACATGATGAAGGTGCTGGGCCTGGCGCGCGACGCCGGCTATCGCGCCAGCATCGTCGTGCTGCCGGAACAGGGCTCATGACGGCGAAAGACCTCATCCGGTTCGCTCGTACGCGCAAGGGCACGGTCCTCTCCGTGGCCCTGCACGTGCTCGTGCTGGGCTGGGGTCTGTTCAGCTTCTCCGCGCGCTCGATGGTGGCGCCGCCGGAGGATCTGGTGCCGGTCGACGTGATCTCGGAGGACAATACGTCCAAGGCCAAGGCCGGCGCGCTGACCGGCAAGAAGGAGGTCGCCAAGCTCCTGGCCGACAAGATCGGTGAGAAGAAGCCGACCGAAGACATCGTCGGCAAGGTCGATCCGAAGCCGGTCACCGAGACCGACGCCGCGCCGACGCCGCAGCCCAAGCCGGAAAAGCCGGTCGAGAAGAAACCCGACCCGCCGAAGCCGGTCGAGAAGCAGCCGGACACGCCCAAGCCGGTGGCCGAGAAGAAGCCGGAGCCGCCCAAGCCCGCGCCCGCCGAGAAGCCGAAGCCCGAGGAGAAGAAGCCTGACCCGTTCAATCCGGATCAGATCGCCAGCGTGCTGAACAAGGACAAGCCGAAGCAGCCGCCGAAGCCGCAGCAGACCGCGGCCGCCACGCCGGAGCCGCCGAAGCACAAGAGCGAGCGCAAGTTCGACGCCGAGAAGATGGCGAGCCTGATCAACCAGAAGGACCCGACGCGGCAGGCCGTGACGGGAGCCGAGCTGAATGCCAATGCGGCGCTGGGCTCGGCGCGGGGCATGGCTGAAAGCAACATCGCGAGCTGGAGCGGCGCGTTCCAGACCGCCGTGCGGCGCTGTTTCGGCTTCCCCTATAACGGCCAGGATGCGGACCTGTACGAGGCCGACATCGACATTCCGATGCGACCCGACGGAACGGTCGCGGGCGAGCCGAGGATTGTCGCGGTGCGGGGACCGTCCCGGTCGGTTGCCATGGCGATGGCCGAGAGCGCCAGGCGCGCCATCATCCAATGCCAATCCTACTCCTTCTTGCCCAAGACCCAGTATGAATCCTGGAAGCTGATTCAACTCGTATTTGGTCTGAAAGATTCGCGATGATTTCGAAGTTCGGCTCCAAGGTTCCCATGCAATCCATCACCAGAGTATCGCGCCGCGGTTTCATCGCAGGAGCCGGCACTGCGGCTCTTGGATTGTCTGCCGCTTTGGCGCAGGCCCAGCAAGGCCGTCTGCGCATCGATCCAACCGATTTCAAGCCGATCCCGATCGCGATTCCGCCGTTCGTCCCTGGCGGACCCGGCGATGCCGACGTCGCCAACGGCATTGCGCAGGTCATCACCAACAATCTGAAGCGCAGCGGCTATTTCGCGCCGCTCGATCAGGCCGCGTTCGCCGAGCGCATCACCAATTTCGACCAGGTGCCGCAGTTCGCGAGCTGGAAGCCGCTCAGCGTGCAGGGGCTGCTGACCGGCCGTGCCACCCGCCAGGGCGATGGACGGCTGAAGGCCGAGTTCAGACTGTGGGACGTCAATTCGGGGCAGCAGTCGGCCGCCCAGCAATACGTCACCGCGCCGGAATATTGGCGGCGGATCGCCCACATCATCTCGGACCAGATCTACACCACCCTGCTCGGCGAGAAGGGCTATTTCGATAGCCGCGTCGTCTTCGTCGACGAGAGCGGGCCGTCGGATCGCCGCGTCAAGCGGCTGGCGCTGATGGACCAGGACGGTGCCAACGTCCGCTATCTGACCCGCGGCGCCGACCTCGTGCTGACGCCGCGCTTCTCGCCGTCGAGCCAGGAGATCACCTACATGGAGTTCGGGCAGGGCGACCCGAAAGTCTATCTGTTCAACATCGAGACCGGTCAGCGCGAGATCGTCGGCAATTTTCCGGGCATGTCATTCTCGCCGCGTTTCTCGCCGGACGGCCAGCGCATCATCCTGAGCCTGCAGCAGGGCGGCAATTCCAACCTGTTCGTGATGGACCTGCGCTCGCGCTCGACCACGCGCCTCACCGACACGCCGGCGATCGACACCTCGCCGTGCTACTCGCCCGACGGCAGCCAGATCTGCTTCGAATCAGATCGTGGCGGCAAGCCGCAGATCTACGTGATGCCGGCGACCGGCGGCGGTGCGCAGCGCATCTCGTTCGGCGAGGGCAGCTACTCGACGCCGGTGTGGTCGCCGCGCGGCGACTACATCGCCTTCACCAAGCAGGGCGGCGGCCAGTTCGCGATCGGCATCATGAAGACCGACGGCTCGGGCGAGCGCATCCTCACCTCCGGCTTCCACAATGAGGGCCCGACCTTCGCGCCCAACGGTCGCGTGCTGATGTTCTTCCGTGATCCCGGCGGTACCGCCGGCCCGTCCCTCTACACGATCGACGTCTCCGGTCGCTTCGAGCAGAAGGTGCCGACGCCGGGCTACGCGTCGGATCCGGCGTGGTCGCCGCTATTGTCGTAACCCGAAGGCGGGCCCGCTCCGGCATGCTCACGCTTCGGTGGACATGATTTTTCGAGTCGCGCGATGCGTGTTGTTGGAAAAATTGGAACCATTCGTTGCAGGAACTGGGTAGGGTTTGCCTAGTTTGCTGAATTTTCGGCGGTTTTTGTGTGCTCCTGCGCTGCGGCAACGCTCCGCTAACGATGTTCCCTCAGAAAGACTTCACCTGCGAACGGTAATGTTTGCGCACCGAACAGGACGCGTGCGCACGAATGCAGCTTGCTAGTCAAAACGGAGAAGACGATCGAAAGTTGTCGCCTGCGATCCAGGCGGCTCTCGTCGACTCTCTCTTCCAGGATCCCGGCCCGATGTTTGCCGGCGCACTCTGCGCCGCCATCGCCGCCGTCATGACCGCCGTCAAGAGCGGTGACGCCAACCTATGGCCCTGCGCGGTCATACTCATCGTCGTCGGCGCGCTCCGCTCGCTCGACATGCGCTATTACCGCCATCTGTGCGATGCCGGGCGGCTCACCCAGGAAGCCGTGGCGCGCTGGGAGATCCGCTATCAGATCGGCGCGATGCTCTACGCGGTCGTGCTCGGGGTATGGTGCGTCGTGGCTGTCGCCGACAATGGTGATCCGGTCGTCCACCTGATCGCGATCTCGGTCACGCTCTGCTACATGTCCGCCGGCGCCGGCCGCACCTATGGCCGGCCCTGGATCTTCCACGTCCAGATCCTGCTCGCCTGCGGGCCGCTTGCGCTGGCGCTCGCGCTGCACGGCAGTCCCTATTACATGGGGATGGCGGCGTTCTGCGTACTGTTCTTCCTGTCGCTGAAGCACATCTCGACCAATCTGCAGCGCATCTTCGTGCAAGCCTTCGTGGCGCGCGAAGGCGAGGCTGCGCTGGCCAAGCAGTTCGACACGGCGCTGAACAACATGCCGCACGGTCTGTGCATGTTCCGCCCGGACGGACGCCTCGCGGTGATGAACCATCGCTTCGGCCAGATGATGGGCCTGCCGGAGGACACGCTGCAGCGTGGCGGCAAGGCGGCCGACATCATCAATGCCTGCGTCATCTCCGGGACGATCTCGGCCTCGAGCGGCCGGATGATTCTGTCCGAGATCGAGAACACCAAGACGCACAACATCATCACCAGCGACCCCGACGTGGTGCGCGACCGCTCGCTGTCCTGGACCTTCCAGCCGATGGCGGATGGCGGCGCGGTGGTCCTGCTCGAGGACATCACCGAGCGGCAGAATGCCGAGGCGAGGATCTCGCACTTGGCGCGCTATGACGAGCTCACGACCTTGCCGAACCGGGTCAGCTTCCGCGACGAGATCGAGCGCCTGCTCAAGATTCCGCAACGCCATGGCGAGTTGTCGGCATTGCTGTTCGTCGATCTCGACCGCTTCAAGCAGGTCAACGACACGCTTGGCCACCCCTGCGGCGACCAGCTGCTCTGCGCCGTCTCCGAGCGGCTGCGCGACATGCTCAGGCCTGAGGATTTCGTCGCGCGCTTCGGCGGCGACGAGTTCGTCGTGTTCCAGCGCAACATCCGTTCCAACGACGACGCCGCCGTGCTGGCGCGGCGCATCGTCGATCAGCTGAGCGAACGCTACAAGATCGACAATCACCTGGTCGAGATCGGCGCCAGCGTCGGCATCGCCATGACGGCGCCGGGGATCAGCGCCGACACGCTGCTCAAGAACGCCGACATGGCGCTCTACCGGGCGAAGGCGGAGGGACGGGGCACCTTCTGCTTCTTCCGCGACGAGCTCGCCCAGACCGTCGAAGCGCGCCGCATCCTCGAGCTCGACCTGCGCAAGGCGCTGGCCAATGAGGAGTTCGAGCTGTTCTATCAGCCGCTGGTCAATCTCAAATCCGGCAAGATCTCGACCTGCGAGGCGCTGTTGCGCTGGAACCATCCGGTGCGCGGCACGGTGTCGCCGGTCGACATCATCCCGGTTGCCGAGGACATGGGCCTGATCGTCGATCTCGGCCGCTGGATCCTGCGCAAGGCCTGCCTGGAATGCATGAAGTGGCCGGAGGCGGTGAGCGTCGCGGTCAACTTCTCCCCGCAGCAGTTCCATCAGCGCGACGTGCTGAGCGAGGTGCGCTACGCCCTCGAAGTGTCGGGCCTGCCGCCGCACCGCCTCGAGATCGAGATCACCGAATCCTCCTTGTTGCGCAACACGCAGCTGACCCACGACGTGCTGTCGCAGCTGCACATGCTCGGCGTCAGGATCTCGCTCGACGACTTCGGCACCGGCTATTCGAGCCTCAGCTATCTGCACAACTTCCCGCTGGAGAAGGTCAAGATCGACCGCTCGTTCCTCGAGGGCATCGACAGTGACCGGCCGCTTACGCTGCTGCGCGGCGTCGCCCGGCTGTCGGCTGATCTCGGTATGTCGGTCGTCGTCGAAGGCATCGAGACCAACGAGCAGCTGGAGCTGATCAGCGTCGACGGCACCGTCACTGAAGCTCAGGGCTATCTGTTCAGCCGCCCGGTGCCCGCAGTGCGCATTCGTCAGCTCCTGAACGCCTCTCACGGGCGGCGATCCGCGGATGATCCGGTCCCAGCCCTTGCCGCCACGCGCTCGATCGCCTGATCTGCCCTGAGCTCAGGGCATGGCTGCGGCTGCAGCCATGCAGGACAACCGCACGTCGTATCATGCGAGGGCAGCGGGCGCGTATGCCAAGCGAATTCGTTTCGTATTGATACGCAGCTGATCTGAAGCGATCCTCTCCCGTCATGTCGCTCCCCCCGTAAGTCACGGTTGCGGCACCGGGATTCTACGTGCCGTTAACTGTGTACCGCCGAAAGCTTTGCATCCGAATTAACGCGCTGTTAATCTCATAACTGCTCGCAGGAGTTGTGTGAAAAGGGGTTGCGAATGAAGTCGGCGGCTAGAGTGACTGCCGTTGCTGATCAGAAGTTGGATGCGCTCGAGAACGTGGACTATCGGCTGGCTCTGACTGCTGAGGACAAGGACGAGATCTATCGGCTGCGCTACCGGGCCTATCTGCGCGAAGGCGCCATCCTCCCCTCGGCCAGCGAGCGCGTCACCGACGAGTACGATGATCTCCCCAACAGCTTCATCTTCGGCGTCTACGTCAATGGCGAGCTCTACAGCTCGATCCGCATCAGCGTGCTGAATTCGCAGTGGCGCAAGTCGTTGTCGTCAGACATGTTCGCCGACCTGCTGCATCCCGAGCTCGACCGCGGCAAGGTGATCATCGACCCGACGCGGTTCGTCGCCGACTATGAGAAGGCCCGGCTGTTTCCGGCGCTTCCTTACGTGACGGTGCGGCTCGGCTACGTCGCCTGCGCTCATTTCCACGCGGACATCGGCCTCGCCAACGTGCGGCCGGAACATCGTGCCTTCTACAAGAAGGTGTTCCTGCAGGAACCCTGGGGCGAGCCGCGGCTCTACTCCGGCCTGACCAAGCCGGTCGGCCTCGTGGCGGCGCACTATCCCAGGATCCGCGACCGCGTGTTCCAGCGCTTCCCGTTCATGCGCTCCAGCGCCTTCGAACGGCGGATGCTGTTCGATCGTCCGACGCAGGACGCCTTCTCTGATTCGTTTCGCATTCAGCCGGTCGCCAAAGCCGGCTGACCAGGTCTGATTTGACCAAGACGGCGCCGATCGTTCCCAAGATAAACGGGCGCAGGGGCGGGCGCGCAGCCCGTTTCGCGGCTTTGACGCAAAAATCAGCGAAAAAGCGCCGTGCTCCAGGCGCGCGGCCGCTTGCCTTCACCCTGGCGCCACATTTACAACCCATTAACCATCGCGGTCGCTTTTTCGGGTTTCGTTAGCATTTGACGGGGTTCGGCAAGACCCCATCAAGGTTGACGGAACGTTCGCTTAACCATCGCCCTGTAGACCGGATGGCAGTCTAAGAACGTGAGCGTGGAGGCTCCCGGAATGAAATATCAGATGCGTATCCTCCAGGGATTGAAGTTGGCCGCCGTGCTCGCGGTCGCGCTGTCGATGGGCGCGTGCGCCAACAAAAATCTCACCGGGGCAGATGGTGCGATGGCAAGCGCTGCGACTCCAGGCAGCCAGCAGGATTTCGTCGTGAACGTCGGCGATCGCGTCTTCTTCGAGAGCGACCAGACCGATCTGACGCCGCAGGCGATCGCGACCCTGGAAAAGCAGGCGCAGTGGCTGCAGAGCTATCCGCGCTACAGCTTCACGATCGAAGGCCACGCCGATGAGCGCGGCACCCGCGAGTACAACATTGCGCTCGGCGCGCGCCGCGCGCAGTCGGTCCGCAATTTCCTGGCCTCGCGCGGCATCGATCAGGGGCGGATGCGTACCATCTCCTACGGCAAGGAGCGGCCGGTCGCGGTCTGTAACGACATCTCGTGCTGGTCGCAGAACCGGCGCGCGGTCACCGTGCTGAACGCCAGTTCATAAAGCTGAACGGATTGTTTGCTCACGAAGCCGGCGTCGCCACCGACGCCGGCTTCGTTGTTTTGTCTTCATTGTTTTGTCTTCGCTCGAACGTCATTTGTCTGTATGGCCGTTCTGACGTAGAGCCTCGCGTTCAGGGTTATTATTTCCAACGTCTCGCCGATCCGGTTGTCAGGGCAACATGTCGTTCATGTTTCTTTCCAGGAGCGTCGCCGCGGTTCTCGCAGCGCTCGTCGTTTTCTCGTGCCAGGCCTTGTCGTCGCGGGCGCTCGCCCAGGTCGACGACGACCCTGAGATCCGCATTCAGCGGCTCGAAAACCAGCTCCGGCAACTGACCGGGCAGAACGAGGAGCTGCAATATCGCAACCGCCAGCTCGAGGAGCGGCTGCGGCAGCTGCAGAGCGGGGCCCAGCCAACCGCGCCTGCACCCCAGCCAAGCGCGGCAGCGCCGCCAACCCAGCTCTCTCCCGGCTACGGGCAGCCGGCTCAGCCCGCCTATGGCCAGCCGCAATACGGTCAACAGCAGCAGGCCTATCCGCAGCAGCAGCCAGGCTATGTGCCGCCGCAGGCCGCGGCTCCCGCACCGATCGCCCAGGACCCGCCAGCCGCAGGCGCCGGCGTCCGCCGCCGCGGTGATGCGTTCGACCCCACTCAGAACCCGGCTGCGCCGGGCGCACCGCAGGCGC
Organism: Bradyrhizobium sp. SZCCHNR1002; assembly: GCF_032381435.1. Lineage (NCBI taxonomy): Bacteria > Pseudomonadati > Pseudomonadota > Alphaproteobacteria > Hyphomicrobiales > Nitrobacteraceae > Bradyrhizobium > Bradyrhizobium sp. SZCCHNR1002. The sequence goes on along the minus strand of NZ_JAUHIS010000009.1, from coordinate 170,922 downwards.
TCGGCGGCGGCCCGCTGCCGATCCAGCCCGGCGGCGGCCAGCCCGTCGGTCGTCCCGCCGCCGACCCCGCAATGTCCGCCAACACCACAGGTGGCCGCTATCCGCAGGGCGCGCCGGTCGCTGCGCCGGGCGCCGGCGGCCTCGAGACCGCGCCGCCGCGGCAGACGCCGCGCGACGAATACGATCTCGGCATCGGCTACATGCAGCGCCGCGACTATGCGCTGGCCGAGCAGACCATGCGCAACTTCACCCAGAAATATCCCAACGATCCGATGATCGGCGACGCGCAATACTGGCTTGGCGAGAGCTTGTACCAGCGCCAGCAATACCGCGATGCCGCCGAGATCTTCCTCGCCGTAACGACCAAGCACGACAAGTCGTCGAAGGCGGCGGACGCGCTGCTGCGGCTTGGTCAGTCGCTGGCGGCGCTGAAGGAGAAGGAGGCGGCCTGCGCCGCGTTCGGCGAGGTGACACGCAAATATCCGCGCGCGTCGGCCGGCGTGAAGAGCACGGTCGACCGCGAGCAGAAGCGGGTGAAGTGCTGACGGCGACCTCGCGCGGCGGTGCCATCCGGAGCGTCGACCGGCGGGCATGTCCGCCGCTGCCGGAGTTTGTTGTTCCGGCGTCCCGCGCCTAATGTCCGCTGCCATGGCAGCAAGCAAGACCGCGCAGGACCAGGCTTCCGAGGACGGCGATCCGATCTCCGCAGCCGAAGCCGAGCGCCTGTTCGCACCGCTCGCCACTGCGCCGGCGCTCGTGCTTGCCGTCTCCGGCGGGCCCGATTCGATGGCGCTGATGTGGCTGGCGGCGCGATGGCGCGAAGCGCGGACCGACGGCCCGCGTCTTGTCGCGGTCACGGTGGACCATGGTCTGCGCCCCGAGGGGCGGCGGGAAGCGCAGATGGTCAAGCAGATCGCGCGGCAGCTCGGGATGGCGCATCGGACGTTGCGCTGGAGGGATGAGAAGCCGGCGGCCGGAATTCCCGAAGCGGCGCGCCGGGCGAGATACCGCCTGCTGGCAGCGGCGGCGCGCCGGGCCGGCGCCAGCCATGTCGTCACGGCCCACACACGCGATGACCAGGCAGAGACCGTGCTGATGCGGCTGCTGCGCGGCAGCGGCATCGCCGGGCTCGCGGCCATGGCGGCGATCAGCGAGCGCGACGGCATGCTCCTGGCGCGGCCGTTGCTCGCGCTGCCCAAGGCCCGCCTCGTGGCGACGCTTCGCTCCGCTGGTCTCGTGTTTGCCGATGATCCGACCAATCGCGATCTCGCGTATACGCGGCCCCGTCTGCGGGCGCTGATGCCGGCTCTGGCTGCCGAGGGTGGCGATGCGCGGACGCTGGCGACGCTCGCCGCCCGCCTCGGCCGCGCCAATGCCGCGATCGAGCTCATGGTCGATGGCGCCGAGAAGGACCTCACGCTGCTCGGGGCTGGCGCCCGCGCCGTCGGGCCGGATCAGGGACAGATGTTCGAGCCGCGCGCCTTTGTCGCACTCCCGGCGGAAATCAGGCTGCGCCTGCTGATGCGCGCCATCAATCGGGTGGGAACCGAAGGGCCAGTGGAACTCGGCAAGGCGGAAGCCCTGCTCGATCGTCTGGACCGGACTCTTGCGGGGACCGGAGGCGGTGGTACGCCGACGTCGGGCAGGCTAAAACAGACGCTGGCAGGTGCGCTGGTAAGCACGACGCGCGATGCGATCCGGATCACTCCCGCGCCGCCTCGGCGACCGCGCGGGACCTCGGGCGGACGATAGGTTTCGCGGACCCTTAACCACCTGCCTCGGCGGCGCTTTCCCGCGCCATTTTTTAAGCGGGAATCGGGCTAGGATGCGTTAAATAGTCCTGTCTGGTTCCCTTGGCATTGGTGCGAGTGGTACCTAGATTACGAAGCGGTCGACCGGGGGATTCCCTCGTGGCTACCCAGGGATGAGTCCGAGGATAGACGGCCGCGATCCGCGCGACCACGAAGGAAAATCGATGAACGCCAATCTGCGCAATTTCGCCCTTTGGGTCATTATTGTCCTGTTGCTGTTGGCGCTGTTCACACTGTTTCAGAATCCGGGGCAACGTGCGTCCTCGACCGACATCAACTTCTCGCAGCTGCTGACCGAGGTTGATCAAGGCAACGTGCGCGACGTCGTGATTCAGGGGCCGGAGATTCACGGCACCTTCAAGAACGGCTCGTCGTTCCAGACCTACGCGCCGAGCGATCCGAATCTCGTCAAGCGTCTGTACGACGCCAAGGTCAACATCCAGGCCAAGCCGCCGGGCGACAACGTGCCGTGGTTCGTGTCGCTGCTGGTCTCCTGGCTGCCCTTCATCGCGCTGATTGGCGTCTGGATCTTCCTGTCGCGGCAGATGCAGGGCGGCGCCGGCAAGGCGATGGGCTTCGGCAAGTCGCGGGCGAAGATGCTGACCGAGGCGCATGGCCGTGTGACGTTCGAGGACGTCGCGGGCGTGGACGAGGCCAAGCAGGATTTGCAGGAGATCGTCGAATTCCTGCGCGACCCCGGCAAGTTTCAGCGGCTCGGCGGCCGCATCCCGCGCGGCGTGCTGCTGGTCGGCCCTCCCGGCACCGGCAAGACGCTGATCGCGCGCGCCGTCGCCGGCGAAGCCAACGTGCCGTTCTTCACCATCTCGGGCTCGGACTTCGTCGAGATGTTCGTCGGCGTCGGTGCCAGCCGCGTCCGCGACATGTTCGAGCAGGCCAAGAAGAACGCGCCCTGCATCATCTTCATTGACGAAATCGACGCCGTCGGCCGTCATCGCGGCGCCGGCCTCGGCGGCGGCAATGACGAGCGTGAGCAGACCCTCAACCAGCTGCTGGTCGAGATGGACGGCTTCGAGGCCAATGAGGGCGTGATCCTGATCGCCGCCACCAACCGGCCCGACGTGCTCGACCCGGCCCTGATGCGTCCCGGCCGCTTCGACCGCCAGGTCGTGGTGTCCAACCCGGACATCATGGGTCGCGAACAGATCCTGAAGGTCCATGTCCGCAAGGTGCCGCTGGCGCCGGATGTCAACCTCAAGACGATCGCGCGCGGCACGCCCGGCTTCTCGGGCGCCGACCTGATGAACCTCGTCAACGAAGCCGCGCTGACCGCCGCCCGCCGCAACAAGCGGATGGTGACGCAGGCCGAGTTCGAGGAGGCCAAGGACAAGGTGCTGATGGGCGCCGAGCGCCGCTCGATGGTCATGACCGAGGAAGAGAAGATGCTGACCGCCTATCACGAGGCGGGCCATGCGATCGTCGGCCTCAATGTCCCGAGCCACGACCCGATCCACAAGGCGACCATTATTCCGCGCGGCCGTGCGCTCGGCATGGTGCAGTCGCTGCCCGAGGCCGACCGTCACTCGCATACCCGCGAATGGTGCGTGTCGAAGCTCGCGATGATGTTCGGCGGCCGCGAGGCCGAGGTGCAGAAGTTCGGCGCGGAGAAGGTGACGAACGGCGCCACCGGCGACATCCAGCAGGCCACCAACCTCGCCCGGGCGATGGTGATGGAATGGGGCATGTCCGACAAGCTCGGCCGCGTCCGCTACCAGAGCAATGAGCAGGAGGTCTTCCTGGGTCATTCGGTGGCGCGCTCGACCAACATTTCGGACGATACCGCGCGCCTGATCGACTCCGAGATCCGCGGCCTGATCGAGGCCGGCGAGCTCGAGGCACGGCGGATCATCACCGAGAAGCGCGAAGATTGGGAGACCATCGCCCAGGCGCTGCTCGAATACGAGACGCTGACCGGCGAGGAGATCCTCGATCTGCTCAAGGGCAAGAAGCCGAACCGCGAGTCGGCGATCGAGCCGTCGACCCCGCGTGCCTCGGCCGTGCCGCCGGCCGGCAAGCCACGTCCGCGGCCCGATCCGGATCCCGGCCTGGAGCCGCAGCCCCAGGCATAGGACGGGGCAGGGGATCAGCTTCCCTCGCGGGGCAAGATCAACGAGAACCAAGCGATGGCCCGGCTTACAGCCGGGCTTTTCGTTGTCTGCGGATGGATGGCATGTTCAACCATCCGGCGAAGGGAGTCGCTTGCTGGTCAGGGCTTGTCGAACCAGGCCTTCCATTGCGGAACGGCGGTCGCGAACGTGCCGCGATGACTGGTCGGTCCGGTCGACACCGCCTCGACCTTGGTGTTGCCCGCGCCGATCGCCTGCTGGTAGGTCATCGCCAATCGGCCGAGGCCGGTCGAGATCGCCTCGTCGGTCTCGCCATAATAGTTGCGCACCGGCGTCTTGATGATCCAGCGATAGGCCTGGGTCTGCGCGACCAGGCGGCCATAGGCCGACGCCGCGAAATATTGCGCGTCGAAATACTCCGGCTTCAGCAGCTTGTGCAGATCGGTCGGGACATCGGCGACGTTGAAGGGCTCGCGCATATAGGCCTTGCGGGCGACCTCGTAGGAGCTGTCGCTGATCACCGAGCGCGCCAGGCCCGGCACGGCGTAGTAGTTCTCGAAGGCGAACGCCGACAGGATGAACAGCGAGTTGACCCAGGAGGCGTCGTTGCTGCGCGGGAAGCTGAGGAAGCCATTGAGCGCGACGAACACGTCCACCGGCGCGCTTGCGGTCGCCGCCGCCGCGACCGGCACGCCGGCGCTTTCGAGCTTCTCCAGATAGGCCATGGTCACGAAGCCGCCCTGCGACCAGCCGGCGATCGACAGTCTGGTGGCCGTCAGGTGCATATCGTTCAGCACGGCCCGGCTTGCGCGCAGCATGTCATAGGTCGCCTGCTGATGGCTGCCCTTGACCATGTAGCCTTCCGGCTCGCTCGAGGTCCCCATGCCGAAATAGTCGGCGCCGATCACCAGATAGCCCTGGCCGGCGAACTGCGCGATCATCAGCTGCGTCTCGGGTGACTGCTCCGGGAACGACGGCACCTCCTGTTTGCCGTAAACCGTGCCGTGCTGATACGACACCATCGGCAGACTCGTGTCGCTGATCTCGGGCACGGCCAGCAGTCCCGTCGCGCTGATCGGCTTGTTGCCGCGTTCGGGGACGACGGACGCGTAGGTCACGCGGTAGAGCCGGACGGCGTTGCGGGCCGGTGTGTAGCTGACCGTGATGCCGGCGAATCTCGGCGTGTCCACGGTCAGGATCTTGTTCAGCCGCTCCACGTCCCAGCGCGCCAGGTACTCGTAGGAGACATCTGACGTGACGCGTACCGCGGCCTTGTCCTGGGCGGAGCCTGCCGCCGGCCAGGCCAGGCAGAGCGCGAGGGCGATGATGATTCGAAGCATGGGCTTGAGAACTCCTGCGGGGCCGACCGTCAGTTGCGCCGGAGCTCTTTGCTACAGAGCGCGCGTAAATAATCGGTACGGCCGGCATCGTCCGCGTCAGCCAGGGCAAGCCCCGCTTAAGCCTTCTTCAAGCCTCCAGGCCTATGTCTCGATCGGGAATGCGCCCGGGTCGGCGCGGGCGAGGGTCAGATGGCCGACGATTTGGATGCCGCCGCGATCTCATCGCAGCGTCGTGCTGTTCCGGCGAGCCTGTTTGCCGTGTGCTTCGCGCTCGCCTGCATCAATGCGGCCTTCTTCCCCTCGGGGCTGCTGTCCGGCATCTGGATCTGGGGTGCGGATGGGCTCGGCATCCCCACCGATTTCGTCAACGTCTGGGCGGCCGGCAAGCTCGCCCTGCAGGGCCAGCCGGCGCTGGCGTGGGATTGGGACGTGCAGCGGCAGATCGAGCTCGATCTGTTGCGACAGGATTTTCCGGGCTATTTCGCCTGGCACTATCCGCCGCCATTCCTGTTCGTCGCGGCGTTTCTGGCGCAGTTTCCCTACATCGTCGCGTTCGCCGGCTGGGCCTATGCGAGCTTCATTCCATACGCGCTGGTCATGCGCGCGATCGTCGGCCGCGGCTTCGGCCTCGTGCTCGCGGCCGGCTTTCCGGCGCTGTTCTCCAACACCCTCGTGGGTCAGAACGGCTGTCTGACGGCGGCTCTCGTCGGCGGCACGCTGTATTGGCTGCCAGTGCGGCCGGTGCTGGCTGGCATTTGCCTCGGGCTTCTGACCTACAAGCCGCAATACGGTCTGCTGTTTCCGGTCGTGCTGATCGCCACGCAGCGCTGGACCGCCTTCGTCTCGGCGAGCGTGACCGCCATGGTGCTGGCGCTCGCTTCCTGGATGGCGTTCGGGCTCGAGAGCTGGCAGGCCTTCATCCACTGGATGCCGGTGTTCTCGCAGGCCTTCCTGACCGAGGGCAAGGCGACCTGGTGGAAGCTGCAGAGCCTGTTCTCGCTGGTACGCTATTTCGGTGGCTCGGAGGCGCTCGGCTGGGCCTTCCAATGGGTGCTGACGGCTGCGGTCGCGGTTGTGCTGGTGACGCTGTGGCGCAGCCCGGTGCGCTACTCGCTGAAGGCGGCGGCGCTCGCCGTCGGGCTGCTGCTGACCACCCCCTATCTGTTCATGTATGACATGATGGTGCAGGCGATCGCGGTGGCGTGGCTGGTGCGTATCGGGCTCGGCGAGGGCTTCCGCCGCTACGAGTTGCCCGTGCTCGGATGCATCGCGGCGCTCCAGATCACCTTCATGCTCACCGGCATTCCCCTCGGCCTGGTCGCCAATTTGATGACGGGCGCCCTGGTGCTGGCCAGGGCCGGAACATGGTGGCGGCGGCAGCCGCTGCCTTCAGAGACCGTGCTCGCTGCGGCCTGACCGTGCCGCTGCCGTAGCGGAGGGGCATGATTCCCCTTGTCTTCTTTCCTGAACAAGTGTTCAGTTCTTCTGAGCCATTTGCGAGGATGGATCCTCCAAAAACACTGAACCAGCGTTCGCCGGGCGTTTCCTGGACGAACGCGTCCGGGACGAGAAACGCCATGGTCTACCGGCGAACCCATCAGGTCGTGAAGCGGCTGGCGGCCCGCCGCAGCGCGATTCTCGCCGCTGCCCGCGAAGCCGCGGCCGAAGGGGGCATGTCGGCCGTTCAGATCGCCCCCGTCGCGGTCCGCGCCAACGTCGCTGCCGGAACCGTCTACCGCTATTTTCCCTCCAAGGCCGATCTGATCTCCGAGCTGATCGCCGAGGTCTCGCGTGACGAGCTGACGGCGGTCCGGCGTGCCGCCGACGCGGCGCCTGGTCCGTCCTCGGCGCTGGCCGCGGCGGTCTCCACGGTCGCCGTCCACGTCCTGTCCCAGCGCAAGCTCGCCTGGGGCATTCTGGCCGAGCCGGTCGACGTCGACGTGACGGCGTCGCGCATCGCCAGCCGCCGCGAGATCGTCGGCGAGATCGCCTCGCGCATCGACGCGGCCGTCCGTGCCGGCCATCTTCCGGCGCAGGACACTCAGCTGGCGGCGACTGCACTGCTCGGCGCGCTGCACGAGGCCCTGGTCGGGCCGCTCGCGACCGACACGCTGGACGATCCCGCCAAGCTCCGGGACACCGTGCAGGCGGTCACCTTGCTGGCGCTGCGCGCGGTCGGTGTGATGGATGCCCGCGCCCGCGGCCTCGTGGTGCAGGCCGTGCTGCCGGTCAAGAGCCTGGTCGGCGCCTGAAGCATGATCCGGAAAACTGCGCAGCGGTTTTCCGAAAACATCATGCGCAAACGACAATCTGGAGCGCGATGACGATTCGCCCTGATCTCATCGCGCTTTAGCGCCGCGGCCGGCTGCGCTTAAGCAAGGATTCACGCCTCGCCGCCATGGTCGGAGGCGGCGCCGGGACGGCTGCCGCGGCTGCAATCCCAGGCGCATCTCACGACCGATGTCGATCGCACGCAAACAACTGGCGATGCCGCTCGTGATCGCCGGATCGGCGGGCGCCGGTGCCCTCTATGCCTATGTCGCCGGCGAGGACATCAACTGGGATTGGCAGAACTACCACGAGTATGCGGGGGTCGCGCTCGTCCAAGGCCGCTTCGATGTCGACGCCGCGCCCGGCGGCTTTCAGAGCTTCCTCAATCCGCTGATCTACCTGCTGCCCTATCTGCTCCGCCACGGACTGCCGGCGCCTTGGTGGGGATTGGCCCTCGGCGCGCTGCACGGGCTGAATCTCGCGCTCATCTGGTGGATCACGCGGCTGTTGCTCGGACGGACCGCCGATGCCGTCACGATCGCCGCGGCCGTGACCATTGCAGCTTTCAGTCCCATGGCCCTGTCCGAGGTCGGCACCAGCTTCGCCGACATCCTGACCGCGATCCCGATCCTTGCCGGGTTCGGGCTGATATTCAGCGATGACGACGAGCGTGGCCGGCGCTTCGTGCTGGCGGGACTGCTGATCGGCGCCGCCACCGGGCTGAAGCTCACCAACGCCACCTTGTTGATCGGCGCCGGAGTGTCGCTGCTGCTGGTCGCCAGGCCGTTGCGCGCCATCCTCGGCTTTGCCGCGGGCAGCGCGCTCGCCGGCATCCTCACGGCCGGGCCGTGGGCGCTGAAGATGGCGCGCGATTTCGGCAGCCCGCTCTATCCGTTCTACAATTCGATCTTTCGCTCGCCGGACGCGCCGCTGGGCTCCATCGCGGATACGCGCTTCATGCCGCAAGGCGTGCTCGATGCGCTCGCCTATCCGTTCTACTGGGCGATCGGCCGGCACCCCTCGTCGGAATCGCCGTTCCGCGATCCGCGCTTTGCCGTCGTTATCCTGCTGCTGATGGCGGTCATCGTCACCGGCCTGTGGCAAAGGCGCGAGGTGCTGTCGCTGCGCGACCGGCGCTTCATCGTCTTCGGCTGGGTCAGCTATGCCCTGTGGATGCAGGCGTTCTCGATCCAGCGCTATCTGATTCCGCTCGAGCTGTTGGCGGCGCCGCTGATCGTGCTGCTGCTGACGCGCCTGATCGATGCATGGCGTGAACGGGGCGCGCCGGAGGGGCCGTCGCGAGGCGTGCAAGCCGTCACCGTCGCCAGCGCGCTGGCCATTGCGCTCGCCTCGCAGCCCAGCGACTGGACGCGCAGGCCGTGGTCCGATCCGTATCAGCCGCGGCTTGCGGCGGCCCTGCAGCGGCCGGCGGCGTTCCTGATGCTGCACAAGCCGCTCGGCTACCTCGTCCCGCTGTTGCCGGCCGGCTCGCGCTTCTATCAGCTGTCGGAGATCGTGGTCCCGATCGTCCCGGGAGGTGTGCTCGACCGCCGCATCCGCAGCGGCCTGTCCGAGCCGCTGCCCGGCGGCATCTGGGCCTTGTACTTCGCCAACAGCCGGGCGGACTATCCGCCGCGGCTCGAGCTGCTGGCCGACTACGATCTCAGGATCGACGAGTCCCGCCGTTGTGAGCACATTCCAGGCGTCGACGGCACCGACATCATGGCCTGTCCGGTCGTGCCCGGCGCGATCTCTGCGGCGCCGACTGCAGGCCTGAAGCCGGGCAGCAGGGCCGACTGATCAGCTCAGAGGCTGGCCTCGCTGGACGGCCCGACATAGGCGATGCGCACCATGTTGGTCGTGCCGGGCGTGCCGAGCGGCACGCCGGCGACCACGATGACCCGTTGGCCGGCGCGGACGAAGCCGTCGCGGAAGGCGATCGCGCCGGCGCGCTCGACCATGTCGTCCTGGTCGCGCGCATCTTCCGCCACCACGCAATGCACGCCCCAGACCACCGACAATCGTCGTCCGGTCGCCAGATTGGGCGTGATCGCGACCACCGGTGGCTTCGGCCGCTCACGCGCGACGCGGATCGCGGTCGAGCCTGACGACGTCCAGCAGATGATGGTCGGCAGATCGAGGTTCTCGGCAATCTGGCGTGCGGCTTCCGCGATGGCGTCGCCCGCCGTCGACTCCGGCTCGGGGCGCTGAGCTGCGATCACCGAGCGGTAGACGACGTCGCGTTCGACCTCCTCGCCGATCCGGTTCATGGTCGAGACCGCTTCGACCGGATATTTGCCGGCAGCCGATTCGGCCGACAGCATGATGGCGTCGGCGCCTTCGTAGACCGCCGTGGCGACGTCGGAGACCTCGGCGCGCGTCGGCACCGGCGACTGGATCATCGATTCCAGCATCTGCGTCGCGACCACGACCGGCTTGCCGGCGCGGCGCGCCAGCCGCGTCATCTGCTTCTGCAGGCCCGGGACCCGCTCCAGCGGCAGTTCGACGCCGAGATCGCCGCGCGCCACCATCAGCGCATCGGAGACGTCGACGATGTCGTTGAGCCGGTCGATGGCCTGCGGCTTCTCGATCTTGGACATCACGGCGGCGCGGCCGCGGATGATCTTCTTGGCCTCCAGAACGTCGTCGGCGCGCTGCACGAAGGACAGCGCGATCCAGTCGATGCCGATGTTCAGCGCCGCTTCGAGATCGGCCCGGTCTTTCGGGGTCATCGCCGACACCGGCAGATCGGTATCGGGCAGGCTGACGCCCTTGCGGTCCGACATCTTGCCGCCGATGACGACGCGCGTGACCGCGCGGGTTGGCGAGGTCTCCTCGGCGATCAGGCGCACCTTGCCGTCATCCAGCAGCAGGGCGTGGCCCGGCTGCAGGGCTGCCAGGATTTCCGGATGCGGCAGGTGAACCCGCGTCGCATCGCCCGGCGTCTTGTCGGAATCGAGCACGAAGCTCTGGCCGTTGTTCAGCTGCACCGGACCGCCGGCAAAGGTGCCGACCCGCAGCTTCGGTCCCTGCAGATCGACCAGGATGCCGATCGGCCGGCCATAGCTCGCTTCGACGCTGCGGATCGTGGTGACCAGCTCCCGCAGCTTGTCGTGCGGGGTATGGCTCATGTTGATCCGGAAAATATCGGCCCCGGCCTCGAACAGCTTGCGAATCATCGCGCTGTCCGAGGAGGCGGGACCGAGCGTGGCGAGGATCTTGATGCGGCGCAGTCGTCTCATGGTTTGGGTGCTTGCCCCGAGGGCAGGCCGGAACCTGCGGGCGGCGTGCCCTGCGGGCCGTTGGGCAGACCAGGCATGTTGCCGCCAGGGCCAAGGGTGCCGGGAATGCCGGGCACACGCTGCTGCGCCGGCTGCTCATTGGCTTCGGTCAGCTGCACCGTCCAGGCGCGCTGGTCACCCGTGTCGACCTCGAAGAAGCCGGTACGGTCGAAGCCGCGGGCCAGGCAATTGTCCGTGCCCTTGATGGTGAACTCCTTGTCGCGCGAGCACATGAAGGCCTGACCCGACCATTCACCGCCACGGTCATAATCCAGCGCGTAGATGTAGTAGTAGCGCGCGACGAGGGTGCCCTTGAGCAGGGTTTCGCAACTGCGAGAGGAAACGTTCCACCAGCCTTCGGTGGTCCAGCCCTCCGCGTCCTTGTAGCCGAGGGCGATCCCGACCCGGCTGGAGGTGTTGTTGCAAAGCCGGAAGTCGGCTGCGGCAGGGCTCGATGACAGACAGAGCGCGACGAGCCCAAGCAGCGAAAGCAGTCCGAAACCGGGGCGGCGGGGAATGCGATGCAAGATGGAGGAGGTTTCAGGGATCATTGCGCGACGCTATATCAAACGATGATTGATGTCGCGCGACTTGGCTGCGGCTGTCAACGGCAAGGCGATTTCGTGGCGAGGCGGATGCGGTCGAGCGCTCGCGCCGATGAAGGTGCTGCGATATGGCCAAACCTGCGACGATGCCGCATCCTTTAGCAGACAACCGTCCCGGCGCGGAACAGGGAACCAAAGCGATGACGATGGACAGCACGACCCGAACCGAACTCGAAGCTGCCGCCTTCCGCAGGCTGGTGGAGCATCTGCGAACGAGAACCGATGTTCAGAACATCGACCTGATGAATCTGGCCGGGTTCTGCCGCAACTGCCTGTCCAATTGGCTGAAGGACGCGGCGGACGCCAAGGGAGTGCCGATGACCAGGGATGAGAGCCGCGAGGCGGTCTATGGCATGCCTTATGACGAGTGGAAGGCGAAGCACCAGCGCGAAGCGAGTGCGGAGCAGCTCGAGGCCATGAAGAAGGTGCACCCGGGCCATTGATGCTCGGCGAAGGCGAGGCGCGACGAAGGCTTCGCGCCTGCGAATCGTGCGCTGCGCAGGATGACGGCCCAAACGCAAGCCGCGCGGCCGGCTTGCAGACGCTTCAGACGGTGCAGCCCAACAACATGTGGGCGCACTGTGGATGAGGGCGATGTCAGCTTGACGCAGGGCACGCCAGCTTTGAGGGTCGCGGCCAACACGCGCGCCCTGCCGGGCGCCTTCCTCGGACACATCAGTTCCACTCAGGAGTATCAGATGGCTACCCCCGCCGCCGCGAAGGACGACGACTCGCCCGCGACCCGCTTCGCCGTAGATCAGCTCAAATCGATCATCGAGCGCATCGAGCGGCTGGAGGAGGAGAAGAAGGCCATCTCTGAGGACATCAAGGACGTCTATGCCGAGAGCAAGGGCAACGGCTTCGACGTCAAGGCGCTGCGCACGATCATCCGGCTGCGCAAGCAGGACCCGAATGAGCGCCAGGAAGAAGAGAGCATTCTCGAGACCTACATGCAGGCGCTCGGCATGCTCTGACCGGTCGGTCGGTGAACGGGCTGATCCTGCCCTGACGTCGAATGCCCCCGCGCGCGATCGCCCGGGGGCATTCGTTTCAAGGACGTCAGGTGCGGGGCGTGCAGGCTTCGATCAGCGCAACGCTGCTGCGCGCATCGTGAACGATTTGGTTTCGAGCTTGATGATCGCGGGTCCGGTGAACTGGTCGTAGCTCAATCCCGGGGTCGGATCGGCGGCGAAGCTCATGGCCAGCGCGATCTGCGGCTTGACGAAGTAGCTGCGCATGACGGTCAGATCCGGATCGCCCATTTTCGTGACCGACATCGACGACGAAGCGCTCGGCGTCAGCATGATCGCGCGCATCCAGGTCGAATCGGGACCCTTGGAGGCCGCGAGCCGCGTTGCCATGGTGATCAATCCGTCCTGACCTTGCCCGCTTTTGGCGGCCGGCTCCGGGGCGGGAGCTGCACTGCGGGTCGCAGGACGGGAGTTGCGGACGGGGATCGCCGTCGTCGCCGTGCCGTTGCCACGCTCGGCAGGGGCGGGAGCGAAGGCCATGGCCTGCATCAGGCTCGCGGTTTGCGCCTGGTCGATCGCCGACAGCGCCCGCCGCGCTGTGATGGCGGCGACCTGCTCGGGCGTGGCCTGCTTGGGCGTCGAGGGGTTGTCACCCCAGAAGCCGCGCGAATTGATGATGTCGGCGACGCTTTGCGGTGCGCCGTCCCGCGGCACACCGGAGATCGCGCTCGTGGTCTCTGCCTTCGCCTCCGGCTTGCCGGCCATGGGCTGCGCGACCTGCGAATCAGCCGACGCCAGCTGCAGGGCGTTTGCGATCTTGCCGCGAGCCGTCGATGGCTTGTTGTCCGCGGAGCGGTCGGCGCTCCGATTGTCCTTGTCGGCGGCTTTGGCGGTCAGCGAGGCGGTCTGGACCGGCTTGGTCTCAGCCTTGCTCTCGCTCTCGCCCGACTCCTCGTCATCCTCGCTCGGACGTCCGCGGAACAGGCGGGCAAACAGGTTGGAGCGGCCGGATGACGCATCGTCGCCTGGACCGCGCTTCTCGATCTCGGCCTTGGCGACCTCATAGCCCTTGAGCGGCACGCCGTTGCTCGGGACATGCACGGTCTTGCCGTCCGGGAAGACCCGCGCCAACTGGTCGGCGGTCATGCGCGGCCAGTGGCGGATGTTGCCAGTGTCGAGGTGAACGAAGGGCGAGCCGGAGGTCGGATAGAAGCCGACGCCGCCGCGCTGCAGCCGCAGACCGGCGTAGCGGATCTGCTCGAGCGGCACGCCGGGAATATAGAAATCCATGGCGTGGCCGAGCATGTGCTGGCTGTGGCGGGCCACCCCGGAATGCGCCGAGCGGCGGCGCAGCATCGAATTCGTGGCGGGGGATCGGTACGACGAGATGATCTGGATCGGCTGCTTGCCGTCGACGTCGCGATAGACCTCCCAGAGGATGTCGAACAGCCGGCGGTCCATGACCGTCGAATCCTGGGTGCGCCAGTCGCGCAGGAAGTGGTTGAGCTTCTTCAGCGCGTCTTCGTCGTAGCGGCCTTCGCGCTTGAAGGTGACCGTCAGGTCTTCGCCGGAATGGGTGTGATGGAAGGACAGGGTGCGTGTTTCGTTGAGCGCTTCTGCGTCACGGACGGTGCCCGCTCCCAGCAGCAGGAGCAGGGAAGCGAGGCCGTAGCGGCAGACGGCGTTCCAGCCCGCTCTGGGCAGCGAACGCGATTGGCGCGCGAAAACAGACAGCAAGATGCAGCCCACCCCGTCGACGAGCGTTTACTCAGATACCCTCTTGCGGCCCGTCCGGCGGAAGAGAGAGGAAACGCTTACCTAAGGCGGGATGGTTAAAGGATACTCACCGACCCGCCCCCCAATTACCCTTAACATATACTCTTGAGTGTGGCGAAAAAGAGCCATCGAATCGTGGTTGATCATTGTGGTTAACCCAAAGCAAAGGCCCCGCCGGTGGGCGAGGCCTTTGATATCAAAACGAAAATTTGGGTCGTGATCGGCGGCCCGATCAGCGGGTGAACACCCGGCGCGACGGGCGTCCGACCGGAGCAGGCGGCGTCGGTTGTCCACCGCCGCCGAACAGCCGTTCGAAGAAGTTCGGGCCGGATGAGCCGGAGGAGAAGCTGTTGTCGCTGACATTGACCGCGTTCGGCAGCGGACCCTTCGGCCGTGAATAGTTCGGCTGGGCGTGGGCGACGACGTTCTCGAGATCCTTGCCGCGGCTGTTCTTGAGGATCGAGATCATGGCGGCGTCGCGACCATAGACGTCCTTGCGGAATTGCAGCTTGCCGGCGTCGTCGACGAAGGCGGTCTGGTAGGTGATGTTGACCGGGATCGGCGTCGGGAATTTCAAGTCGATCTCGCTCCGCCCATACATGCTGCGGATGCGCTCGGGGGTGTAGCGCTCGTTCGGCATCGCGATGTTGAGCAGCACCGATGCGTATTGATCCGGATACTGCACGCGCATGCAGCCATGGCTGAAGGCGCGCTCGTCACGGGCGAACAGGTTCTTGTCCGGCGTGTCGTGCTGATAGACCAGGAACTTGTTCGGGAAGTTGAAGCGGATGCGGCCGAGCGCATTGGCCTCGCCAGGCGGCTGCGAGATGTGGATCGAGCCGTCGCGGGCGCGCTCGAGCTTGAGGCCCATGCGATCGAGCACGGTCGGATCCTGCTGCAGCGCCGGCAGATACTCGTTGTAGATGATCGACGGCGGCACGTTCCAGGTCGGGTTGACCGTGATGAACTTCATCGTCTCGCTGAGCAGCGGCGTCGCGTGCTGGCCGGGCTTGCCGGTCACGACGCGGGTGGTCCACACCTGCGCTCCGCGCTGCATGACCTTCAGCGTGTAGTCGGGAACGTTGAGGATCACATAGGCGTCGCCGAGCGACGGTGCGCCGAGATCGCGCGGCAGCCAGCGCCAGCGCTCCATGTTGACGATGACGGTGTCGATCTGCTTGTCCCGCTTCGGCGTATTCAGCGCCTTGACGGTGCGGTCGTCGAGCACGCCGGTCGGCTTGAGGTCGACGCTCGCCTGGAATTTACGCACCGCGGCCGCGACCTTGGCGTCATAGCGGATGTCGTCGGCGTTCTCGGTGAGGCCGAGCTTGGCGCGCAGCTTCGGCACGCGCGGATCGGACATCTGCGCCTCGGCCTCCGGCGCGTTCTTGCCGCGCGCGGGGGTGTATTTCAGCGGTTCGCCATCGTCGATGAGGACGGAGGGCCCATCCGCGCCGCCGCGCAACTCGGCGAGCTTGGCCTTCAGCAGCTTGTAGAGCTTGTGCGGCGGGTTGTAGCCCTCGAGCGCCGCCGACGCATCCTTGGCGGTGGTGACGTTGGCCAGCACCTCGTTCGGGTCGATCGGATGCTCGGGATACTGGATGTCCGCCGACACCTGCGACCAATGCATGCGGCCGCTCTGCGCCTGCCGCGCATAGTCCATCATGCTCTCGGTGAGCTTGAGGTCGGCTTCGGCCAGTGCGTCCGGCGCCGAGCCTGCGGCGGCAAAGTCCGGCACCGGATAGTCGGCGGGATTGAGGCCGTCGGAGGCCGCATCCTTCAGGCGCGCGATCACGCCCTTGGCCGCGGTGGTCAGGTTGCCGCCCTGGGTCCAGATCGGCGCGTAGTCGCGGCCGGTGTAGAACTTCTCGACGGCGGCGCGTTCGGCCTTGCGGTCGAAATACTTCGTTGCCTTGGTCGCGATCAGGTCACGCAGACGATCGGCGACCGGCTGGTCGGCGGCGGGAACGGTGCTGGCGGTCTTGGCCGGTTCAGGCGCAGGAGCGGTCGCAGTCGCAGGGGCCGCGGCGGGCGGCGGTGAGACAACGGTCTTCGCCGGATCGGCCGCGGGCACCGCCGCAGAGTCGAGCGGCTTTGTGGTCGGTTCGGACGGCTTGGCCTGGGCAGGCGAGACGGTGGCGGTGGTGTCGGGCTTGAAATCGCTGGCGGTCGGCGGCGGCACGTTGGCCGGCTCAGGGAACGGGATCGCCGCATCGATGGCCAGTTCGGCAGCATTGTTGCGAGGGGCGTCGCCCTGGGCGAGGGCCGAGGTCGCGGACACCGCGAGGAAGGTTGCCGCGACAGCCATCAGCACGCGGTCATATCCGCCACGGTTGGTCACACAATCTCGCATCATCAATCCCTCGAATGATCTGTCCCGCCAGGAACAGGGTCGGTAACAAGGTCGATCGCTGCCCGCCAGTTCCGGCTCAAGCACCGCTCGTGAGAATGGATCTCGCCGGTACGCAATGATTCACGCCCAAACGATACCCAAGCCCCTTTTCTGCGGCCAGCGCCACACGGGACAACTCACGACAAACTGACTCTTGGGAAACCCCGGCCAAACCGATCGTGCGTTTGTGCCACGCGTTTTTTCCTTTGTCTGTCACCGCAAGGCAACGGTTCAGATGTTCCAGTATTGCCGAGCCTTGCGGCGTTTTTCGGACAGCGGCGATCATCAGAGCGGCGGCGATTCCGTCGAAGGCGTCTCGCCATTGGCCTCGTCGAGCTTGCGGTACAGCGTCGAGCGTCCGATTTTGAGACGCCGCGCCACCTCGGACATCTGGCCGCGATAATGGGCGATGGAGAAGCGGATGATCTCGTGCTCCATCTCCTCCAGCGGGCGCACGTCGCCGCTCGCGGTCAGCATCGCCAGGCTGCCATGCGAGGGCAGGGGCGAGGGAGCAATGGGTACTTCGCTACCCGGCACCATGGCGGGCAGCGCCGGATGGAGTGGGCGCTCCACCGTCAGCGCCGGCAATGAATCCACCGGCGGCGCGTGGGTCGGGATGAGCGGGAAATCGGTCACGCCGAGCTGGTCGGTCTCGCTCATGACGACGGCACGATAGACGGCGTTCTCGAGCTGACGGATGTTGCCGGGCCAATCCAGCCGGGTCAGATAGGCGACGGCTTCGCCGCTGATGCCTGAAACGGCCCGGTTCTCCTCGGCGGCGAAGCGCGCGAGAAAATGCCGCAGCAGGTGCGGGATGTCCTCGCGGCGGGCGCGCAAGGGCGGGACCGTCAGCGGCAGCACGTGGAGGCGGTAGAACAGATCCTCGCGGAAATGACCGTCCTTGACGCGGTCGAGCAGGCGGCGATTGGTCGCCGAGATGATGCGGACATCGACCTTGACCGGCTTGCGGCCGCCGACCGCCTCGACGGCGCCCTCCTGCAGCGCGCGCAGCAGCTTGACCTGGGCGGTGAGCGGCAGCTCCGAGACCTCGTCGAGGAACAGCGTGCCGCCATGGGCTTCGACGAACTTGCCCATGTGACGCTCGGTCGCGCCGGTGAATGCGCCCTTCTCGTGGCCGAAAAGAATCGACTCCACCAGATTGTCCGGGATCGCGCCGCAATTGACCGCGACGAAGGGCCTCGTCTTGCGCTCGCTGGTGCCGTGGATGGCGCGGGCGAACAGCTCCTTGCCGACGCCCGACTCGCCCTCGATGAGAACGGGAATAGACGACGCCGCAGCCTTCTCGGCGATGCGCAGGATCGGCGCCATCGCTTCGGCACGGGTGATGATGTCGGCGAAGGTCAGCCGCCCCTCGCGGCTGTGCCGGATACGCTGCAATTCGCCTTTCAGCGCCGATGTATTCAGCGCGTTGCGTAAGGACACCTGCAGCCGCTCGATGCCGACGGGCTTGACGACGAAGTCCTGGGCGCCCGCGCGCATTGCCGAGACGACGTTGTCGATGCCGCCGTGTGCGGTCTGCACGATCACCGGAATCGAGATCCCGGCCTCGCGCATCTTCGAGAGCACCCCCATGCCGTCGAGGCCAGGCATCACGAGATCCAGGACGATGGCGTCGATCGGGGCGGCATCGGGATTGGTCAGCTTCTCGATGACGGCGTCGCCGGTCTCGACGACGACCGCCTCGTAGCCGCATTTTTGAACCATGTTCTCCACCAGCCGGCGCTGAACCGGATCATCATCGGCAATCAAAATGCTGGCAGCCATGGCTTTCCTTGCACGCTACGACTATCTGTCTCGAATCGGGGCACTCTCGCCGACGCCGATTAACGCAACCTTAAACCTCGCTGATCGGGATAAACGTTCGAACAACAGGTTACCCATCCGATGACCTCGCGCGCCTCTTCCGCCCTTCGCAAGCCCACCAGATCCGCTCCTCCTTCCAAAGCCGCCAAGGCCAAGCCGGCTAGCAAGCCGGCCAAGAAGCCTGCTGCCAAAACCTCGAAGCCCGCCGCCGCCAAATCCTTGCGTGGCGCTGCGGCCAAATCGTCTGCCAAGCCGGCGAAGAAGACGGTCGCGGCCAAGACGGGAATCGGAGCGCTGCCCGAATGGAATCTCGGCGACCTCTATATGGGCATCGACGCGCCGGAGATCGCTCACGATCTCGCGAAGATGGATTCCGAATGCGTCGCGTTTGAGACCGACTACAAGGGCAAGCTCGCCGAGCATGTCGCACGCGAGGATGGCGGCGAATGGCTCGCAGGCGCGGTGCGGCGTTATGAGGCGATCGACGATCTCGCGGGGCGGCTCGGCTCGTTCGCGGGTCTCGCGCACGCCGGCGACAGCGTCGATCCGGCGATTTCCAAATTTTACGGCGACATCTCGGAGCGGCTGACGGCTGCGTCGACTCATCTGCTGTTCTTCGCGCTCGAACTCAACCGCATCGATGACGCCGTGATCGCACGCGCGATGGAGACACCTGCGCTCGGCCACTACCGTCCCTGGATCGAGGATCTGCGCAAGGACAAGCCGTATCAGCTCGAAGACCGTGTCGAGCAGCTGTTCCACGAGAAGTCGCAGACCGGCTATTCCGCCTGGAACCGGCTGTTCGACCAGACCATCGCCGGTCTGCGCTTCCAGGTCGGGGGCAAGGAGCTCGCGATCGAGCCGACCTTGAACTTCCTGCAGGATCGCGACGGCGCCAAGCGCAAGGCCGCCGCCGAGGCGCTCGCCAAGACCTTCAAGGCCAATGAGCGCACCTTCGCGCTGATCACCAACACGCTCGCCAAGGACAAGGACATTTCGGACCGCTGGCGCGGGTTTCAGGATGTCGCGGACTCCCGCCATCTCAACAACCGCGTCGAGCGCGAGGTGGTCGATGCGCTGGTCTCCTCGGTCCGCGCGGCCTACCCGAAGCTGTCGCATCGCTACTACAAGCTCAAGGCGCGCTGGTTCAAAAAGAAGAAGCTCGCGCATTGGGACCGGAACGCGCCGCTGCCGTTCGCCGCCAATGCGACCATCGCCTGGCCCGAAGCCAAGAGCATGGTGCTGACGGCCTATCGCGGCTTCTCGCCTGAGATGGCTGACATCGCGCAGCGCTTCTTCGATCAGAGCTGGATCGATGCGCCGGTGCGTCCGGGCAAGGCGCCGGGCGCGTTCTCGCATCCGACCACGCCGTCGGCGCATCCCTATGTGCTGATGAATTACCAGGGCAAGCCGCGCGACGTGATGACACTCGCGCACGAGCTCGGCCATGGCGTGCACCAGGTGCTGGCGGCCAAGAACGGCGCGCTGATGGCGCCGACGCCGTTGACGCTTGCCGAGACCGCGAGCGTGTTCGGCGAGATGCTGACGTTCAAGCGGCTGTTGTCGGAGACCCGCGACGCCAGGCAGCGCCAGGCGCTGCTCGCCGGCAAGGTCGAGGACATGATCAACACGGTGGTGCGGCAGATCGCGTTCTATTCTTTCGAGCGCGCGGTCCATACCGAGCGCAAGAACGGCGAGCTCACCGCCGAGCGCCTCGGCCAGCTCTGGCTGTCGGTGCAGACCGAGAGCCTCGGCGAGGCGATCGAGATCAAGCCGGGCTACGAGAACTTCTGGATGTACATCCCGCACTTCATCCATTCGCCGTTCTACGTCTACGCCTATGCGTTCGGCGATTGCCTCGTGAACTCGCTCTACGCCGTCTACGAGCACGCCGCCGACGGCTTCGCCGAGCGCTATCTGGCAATGCTCGCAGCCGGCGGCACCAAGCATTATTCCGAGCTGCTCAAGCCGTTCGGCCTGGACGCCAAGGATCCCAAATTCTGGGACGGCGGCCTGTCGGTCATCGCGGGCATGATCGACGAGCTGGAGGCGATGGGGTAGGAGCGTAAAACATTTGTTGAACGAAACGAGAGAGGCGCGTTATACATCTGTATAACGCGCCTCTCTTCCGTGGATTGACCCATGAAGATCGAAATCAAGAAGATCGGCAATTCCGACGGTCTGCTGTTGCCCCGCGAACTGATGCAGCGGCTCGATCTCAAGCGCGGGCAGCAGTTGCACATCGTGGAACTGCCCGGTGGCGGGTTCCAGGCGCTGCCCTATGATCCGGATTTCGAGCGGACGATGGAGATCGCCGACGAGCTCATGGATGAGTATCGCGACACGCTTGCGGCACTCGCCAAATGAGCGAGCAGCGGGAGCCGCTGCGGATCACCTATGAGCAGGCCGTCGCGATCCACGCACGTCAGCTGCGCCGGTTCGGCGGCGCACCGGGGCTGCGCGACGAAGGCATGCTGCGCTCTGCTCTGGAACGGCCCGTCAACAAATGGAGCTACGAGCAGGCGACGCTGCCCGAGCTGGCCGCAGCCTACGCATTTGGCTTGGCCAAGAACCACGCTTTCGTCGACGGTAGCAAGCGCATCGCGTTCATGGCGATGATGACGTTTCTGCGCAGAAACGACATCGCGTTTGCGCCGGACCCGGCTCAGGCCACTGCCATGATCCTCGCCCTCGCCGCCGGCGAGGTCAGCGAGGCCAGCCTGACGCGATGGATTCGCGACAATTGGCCGGGCCAATCAGGCGATCGGAAAAACCGATAAAACTCTCTGGCATACCTGCCGTTGCCCTTGCGTTGGCTTTGAGGTATGCGACCTTAACAAAGCAATTTTCTCTGGGGGACCCCGATGGCAAACCATGGCGAGATCGCCTACTCGACGGCGGACGGCAATGACTACGTGGCGCATGAAGCCACCTATGAGGGCTTCATCAAGCTGGTGAAGTACGGAACGATCGGCGTCGCCCTCATCGTCATCTTGATGGCTATTTTCCTCGTTTAGTGTCGCTATGGGCCCGCCGGCATCCCGCCGGCGGGCCTTCAGCCGACTGCCGCAGCCGACCGCTGGACCGGCGTCACGCTGAAGCCCATGGACGTCCCGCCCTTTAAGCTCGCGCGCGCATCCGCGCCGGAGGCCTCATGAAGATTGCCGTCGCCAAGGAAATCGATCCGCAGGAGCCGCGGGTCGCCGCCTCTCCCGACACGGTGAAGAAGTTCAAGGCGTTGGGTGCCGAGATCGCGGTCGAGCCCGGCGCCGGCATCAAGTCGGGCCTGCCGGATTCGGAATTCACGGCGGCGGGCGCAACGGTGAGTGCTGACGCGCTCAAGGACGCCGACATCATCATCAAGGTGAAGCGGCCGGAAGCTGCCGAGCTCGCGAACTACCGGCGCGGGGCGCTGGTGTTCGCGATCATGGATCCCTACGGCAACGACGCGGCGCTGAAGGCGATGGCCGATGCCGGCATTGCCTCGTTCGCGATGGAGCTGATGCCGCGCATCACCCGCGCCCAGGTGATGGACGTGCTGTCCAGCCAGGCGAACCTCGCCGGCTACCGCGCCGTCATTGAAGGCGCCGAGGCGTTCGGCCGTGCCTTCCCGATGATGATGACCGCGGCGGGCACGGTGCCGGCGACCAAGCTCTTCGTGATGGGCGTCGGCGTTGCGGGGCTCCAGGCCATCGCGACGGCGCGCCGTCTCGGCGCCATCGTCTCGGCGACCGACGTTCGCCCGGCCACCAAGGAGCAGGTGGAAAGCCTCGGCGCCAAGTTCCTGGCGGTCGAGGACGAGGAGTTCAAGAACGCTCAGACCGCCGGCGGCTACGCCAAGGAAATGTCGAAAGAGTACCAGGCCAAGCAGGCGGCTCTGACGGCGGAACACATCAAGAAGCAGGACGTCATCATCACGACCGCGCTGATCCCCGGCCGCCCGGCGCCGCGCCTCGTCACCATGGAGATGGTGAAGTCGATGCGTCCCGGCTCGGTGCTGGTCGACCTCGCGGTCGAGCGCGGCGGCAACATCGAAGGCGTCAAGCTCGGCGAGACCGTCGACATCGACGGCGTCAAGATCATCGGCTTCCCGAACCTCGCCGGCCGGGTCGCCGCTTCGGCATCCGGCCTCTACGCCCGCAACCTGTTCTCCTTCATCGAGACGATGATCGACAAGAAGGAGAAGGCGCTGGCGGTGAACTGGGACGACGAGCTGGTCAAGGCCACGGCTTTGACAAAGGACGGCGCCATCATCCACCCGAACTTCCAGCCGAAGGCTTAAGGAGCAGAGCCATGGAACATGTCGTCCAAGCCGTCGACCCGTTCGTCTTCCGGCTGTCGATCTTCGTCCTCGCCGTTTTCGTCGGCTATTTCGTCGTCTGGTCGGTGACGCCGGCGCTGCACACGCCGCTGATGTCGGTGACCAATGCGATCTCATCGGTGATCGTGGTCGGCGCGCTGCTCGCGGTCGGCGTGCCCATGCTGTCGAGCGGCAGCGGTCTGGCGCGGGCCTTCGGTTTCGTCGCGCTGATCTTCGCCTGCGTGAACATCTTCGGAGGCTTCCTCGTCACCCAGCGCATGCTCGCGATGTACAAGAAGAAGTCCAAATAACAACGTCGCTTAACAACGCCGCACGACGCGGGATGACAGGCATAACGGGGCATCTGCAATGAACGCCAATCTGTCGGCACTCCTCTATCTCGTGGCAGGTGTGCTGTTCATCCTGTCGCTCCGCGGGCTGTCGAGTCCCGCCTCGAGCCGCCAGGGCAATTTCTTCGGCATGGCCGGCATGGCGATCGCGGTCGCCACCACCCTGGCCGGCCATCCCCCCGCGGATGCGGTCGCGTGGATTCTGGTGATCCTCGGCGTCGCCATCGGCGGCGGCATCGGTGCAGTCATTGCGCGCCGGGTGCCGATGACGTCGATGCCCGAGCTCGTCGCCGCGTTCCACTCGCTGGTCGGCATGGCCGCGGTGCTGGTCGCCGCCGGCGCCTTCTTCGCGCCTGAAGCTTTCGACATCGGTACGCCCGGCAACATCCATCCGCAGAGCCTGGTCGAGATGTCGCTCGGCGTCGCCATCGGCGCGCTGACCTTCACCGGCTCGGTCATCGCCTTCCTCAAGCTGTCGGGGCGCATGAGCGGTGCGCCGATCATGCTGCCGGCGCGTCATCTCATCAACATCGCGCTGGCCGCAGCGCTGGTGTTCTTCGTCGTGCGGCTGGTGATGACCGGCGGCGGCTTCGACTTCCTGATGGTCACGGTCCTGGCGCTGGCGCTCGGCGTGCTCATGATCATCCCGATCGGCGGCGCCGACATGCCGGTCGTGATCTCGATGCTGAACTCCTACTCCGGCTGGGCCGCCGCCGGCATCGGCTTCACGCTCGGCAATTCGGCGCTGATCATCACCGGCGCGCTGGTCGGTTCGTCCGGCGCGATCCTGTCCTACATCATGTGCCACGCGATGAACCGGTCCTTCATCTCGGTCATCCTCGGCGGCTTCGGCGGCGAGACGGCTGCGGCGGGCGGCGGCACGGGTGAGCAGAAGCCGGCCAAGCTCGGCTCGGCCGATGACGCGGCCTTCATCATGAAGAACGCATCCAAGGTCATCATCGTCCCCGGCTACGGCATGGCGGTCGCGCAGGCGCAGCACGCGCTGCGTGAGATGGCGGACAGTCTGAAGAAGGAAGGCGTCGAGGTGAAGTACGCCATCCATCCGGTCGCGGGCCGCATGCCCGGCCACATGAACGTGCTGCTCGCCGAAGCCAACGTGCCCTATGACGAGGTGTTCGAGCTCGAGGACATCAACTCGGAGTTCGCCCAGGCCGACGTCGCGTTCGTGATCGGCGCCAACGACGTCACCAACCCCGCGGCCGAGGAGGACAAGACCTCGCCGATCTATGGCATGCCCGTGCTGCAGGTCTGGAAGGCCGGCACCGTGATGTTCATCAAGCGCTCGCTCGCCTCGGGCTACGCCGGCATCGACAATCCGCTGTTCTATCGCGACAACACGATGATGCTGCTCGGCGACGCCAAGAAGATGACCGAGAACATCGTCAAGGGCATGTAGGCGATCCTGTCGGGAGTCATGGTCGTCCTGAAATGGCTCCTGATCGTCGTTGTGGCGATCTACGCCACCGTGCTGGCGGTGCTGTTCGTGCGCCAGCGTGCGATGCTGTTTCCGATCCCTGCGGTCGGCCGCACGGCGCCGGACGCCGCCGATTTTCCGCAGGCTGAAGAGCATGTGCTGACGTCGGCGGACGGTGAGAAGGTCCTCGTCTGGCATGTGCCGGCGCAGCCCGGCCGCAAGGTCGTGTTGTATTTCCCCGGCAATGGCGATTTCCTCGCCGGAGTGGTCTCACGCTTCAAGGCACTCACGGCCGACGGCACTGGCCTGGTCGCACTGTCCTACCGTGGCTATGCCGGATCGACGGGGAGTCCGAGCGAGCCGGGGCTGCTTCAGGATGCCACAGCCGCCTATGCCTTCACGCGGGAGCACTACGAGGCGCAGCGCATCGTCGCGTGGGGCTTCTCGCTCGGCAGCGGCGTCGCGACCGCTGTTGCGGCAGAGCAGCCGCTCGCGAAACTGATCCTCGAAGCGCCGTATACGTCGACCGTCGACGTCGCCTCGGACATGCTCAAGGTGGTTCCCGTCAGCCTGCTGATGCGCGACCGCTTCCATTCCGACCAGCGCATCACCAAGGTGCACGTGCCGCTGCTGATCATGCACGGCGCGAAGGATCCTGGGATTCCGATCCGCTTCGGGGAACGCTTGTTCGCACTTGCGCATGACCCCAAGCGCTTCGTACGGTTTCCCGACGGCGGACATAATGATTTGGATTTTTTTGGTGCGACTGAGACAGCCAAGAGCTTCATCGACGGCCCCTGATGTCCGCGCGGCGCGCTGGCCGGCAGTGGTCGCCGTCCTGGTCGTTGCAGGTCTGCCGATGCAGGCGATGGCCGCCGAACTGAACGGCGCCGCGATGACCTGGCCCTTCGCCTTGCCGTTCGCCGGATTGCTGCTGTCGATCGCCCTTGGTCCGCTGCTGTTTGCCGGCTTCTGGCATCACCACTACGGAAAGATCGCCGCGGCATGGGCTCTGGTTACGCTCGCGGCCTTGACCTGGAATGCCGGGCCTGGCACGGCGCTCGCTGCCTTCGTCCATGCATTGCTCGCCGAATATCTCAGCTTCATCGTGCTGCTATTTGCGCTGTACACGGTGGCGGGCGGCATCCTGGTGACCGGCGACATCAAGGGCACGCCGACGACCAACACGGCCATCCTCGCGCTCGGCACGATCATCGCGAGCGTCGTCGGCACCACGGGCGCCGCGATGATCCTGGTGCGCCCCCTGATCCGCGCCAATCTGACGCGGTCCCACAATGTGCATGTGCTGGTGTTCTTCATCATCCTCGCTGCCAATGTCGGTGGCGCGCTCAGTCCACTCGGCGATCCGCCGTTGTTCGTCGGCTTTCTGCGCGGCGTCGACTTCTTCTGGACCACACGCAATCTCTGGCTGCAGACGGCGATCGTCGCCGGCCTGCTGCTCGTGATCTTCGCCGCGATCGACGCATGGCGCTTCCGTCAGGAGAGGCCCGCGGCGGAAGCGTCCGGGACGAAGCAGCCGGTGCGCGTCCGCGGGCTCATCAACGTCGTCCTGATCGCCGCGATCGTCGCAAACACGTTGGTGTCCGCAACATGGAAGCCGGGCGTCTCCTTCGACGTCTACGGCACCCATCTCGAGCTGCAGAACCTCGTCCGCGACGTCATCCTCGTGGCCATTGCCGGCCTGTCGCTGTGGCTCACGCCGGACGAGCACCGCGAGGCCAACGGCTTCAATTGGGAGCCGATCCGCGAGGTCGCAAAGCTGTTCGCGGCGATCTTCACGGCGATCGTCCCGGTCATCGCCATGCTGAACGCGGGCCACGACGGCTCGTTCGGCTGGCTGCTGAACGCCGTGACGACGCCCTCCGGTGCGCCACGGGAGGTGGCCTATTTCTGGTTCACCGGCCTGATGTCCGCGTTCCTCGACAATGCTCCGACCTATCTGCTGTTCTTCGAACTCGCCGGCGGCGATCCCAAGGTCCTGATGGGCCAGCTCGGAGGGACGCTGGCGGCGATCTCGATGGGCGCGGTGTACATGGGAGCGCTCACCTATATCGGAAATGCGCCGAACTTCATGGTGGCGGCGATCGCCAATGAGCGGGGCATCAAGATGCCGAGCTTCTTCGGCTACATGCTGCGAGCCGGCGTGGTCCTGATTCCGCTGTTCGTGCTGTTGACCTTGCTGCCGATTCATCCGCTGCTCAGTGCCAACTAGCGCGCAGCGCATGCGTTGGCGCGATCTTGAGCTCGCCTGTCCGGGCCAGTGACGAGCGTCTCGCCGTCACGCATAGTCGTCTGCGACAAATCGGAGCGCGAATCATGAGCGTGGAGGCTACGGCGCCCGCATCATCGGTGATCTTCCCGGGCCTGGCGGTGGCGCTGGTCGCGGGCGTGACGGTGACGCACTACGATTTCACACCCTCGGCGGCTGGCATGGTCTTCGCCGCGGTGCTGCTCGTCATCCTGTTCGGCACGGTGTTCGCGGCCGTGCATCACGCCGAGGTGATCGCGCATGAAATCGGTGAGCCCTTCGGCACGCTGCTCCTGACCCTGGCGGTGACGGTCATCGAGGTGGCACTGATCGCCACCATCATGCTCGGCGACAAGGCGGCGCCGGCTCTGGCGCGGGATACCGTGTTTGCGGTCGTGATGATCGTCTGCAACGGGCTGGTCGGCATCTGCATCTTCATCGGCGGCCTGCGCTATCGCGAGCAGGACGTCCTGGTCTCCGGCGCCAATCTGTATCTCAGCGTGCTGTTCACGATGGCGACGATTACGCTGGTGCTGCCGAACTATACGCTGACGGCGCCCGGACCGGTGTTCTCGGCGGCACAACTGGCCTTCGTCAGCGTGGTCACGATCCTGCTCTATGCCGTGTTCCTCTACACCCAGACCACGCGCCATCGGGACTATTTCGTCGGCAGTGCGACGGGGTTCAGCGATGACGATGTCCGGCTGCCGCGCGCGAAGCTCCTTCTCAGCATCGGGCTGCTGCTGGTGGCGCTGCTCGCGGTCGTGCTGCTGGCGAAGAAGTTCTCCCTGGTGGTCGACGCCGGCGTCGCGGCCACCGGCTCGCCACCCGCCGTCGCCGGCGTGCTCGTGGCGTTGTTGATCCTGCTGCCGGAGAGCGTCGCCGCGATCTCGGCCGCCCGCGCCAACGATCTGCAGAAGAGCATCAACCTCGCGCTCGGCTCCTCGCTTGCCACCATCGGCCTGACGATCCCCGCGGTAGCGGTCGCCGCCTATGCGCTCGACAAGCAGCTCGTGCTCGGCCTGGACGCGCAAGGTATGGTGCTGCTGGTCCTGACCTTCGTTTTGAGCATGCTGACCTTCGGCACCGGCAGGACGAACATCCTGTTCGGGCTGGTGCACATGGTGGTGTTCGCGATATTCCTCTTCCTGCTCTTCGTACCCTGACTTGAGAGAGATCCCCATGCTGAGCGCCCAGTCCGACGTCCAGGTCGATACGCCCGAGGTCCGCGTCACCGAATGGCGGCTGGCGCCGGGCAGTGCGACGGGCCGGCACGTCCACGAGATGGATTATGTGATCGTGCCGGTGACCGCGGGAGAGATGACGATCGTGGCGCCATCGGGCGACCGCTCGAAGGCGCAGCTCGCGGTCGGGAAATCTTATTTCCGCAAGGCAGGCGTCGAACACGATGTGCTGAACGAGACCGGTTCCGAGATCGTTTTCCTCGAAGTTGAGCTGAAGCCCTAACCATTTGTTTACCGGCATGCCGCTGATTGTGGTATCTCAAGCCGGTGATCCGGAAAGCTGCGGCGGCGCCCGAGCGGTCTCGGATTGCAGCACGGCTCCGGTCTCAAAGGCTTTCAGGAAAACGACTATTCGCGGTTTGCCCGCGCGCATCTTGCGCGGTTAGGAGCCGCGGAGAGTGGGGAATGGTCCCTTAATTGTGCCTCAAAGTTCCCGCAAATACCGCGCGGGAGTGGTCAGCATGCTGAAATATCTCACCAAGTTTGCCCTGGAGATCATCCCGTCGGTGGTCGCCACCATCGTCGGGGCTTACATCGTCAACCACTACATCAATACCAAGCCAGACTCGCCCCCTTCGACGGTGGCGGCGGTGGCATCGGCCGCCTATGCCAAGTTGACGGGCTCCAAAGCTGAGGCCAAGGGCGACGCTCCCAAATCTCTCGACAAGTCCGCCGACGGGGCCAAGGTCGAAACCAAGGCTGGTGCCAAGCCGGCCGAAACATCGGCCGACGTGTCCAACATCCCGGCACCGGGCATCAAGGCAAAGGGCGTGTCCGAGAAGTCGCTGGCCGACAAGGCCGCTGAGAAGGCGGTCGAGGTGAAGCCGACCGAGACCGCGAGCCTGCCGGCCGAGACGCCGCGCCATCCGGTCTCACCGCGCGAGAAGATCATGTCCCGCAACGCGCCAGCGGAGGCGCCGGCGGCCCCGCAGGAGGATCGCCGCGACGCTGCCGATCTCGCCCGCGCCGCCATCGAACGGTTGCGGGCCAATGAAGGCAAGACGGCAGGCGAGAGAGCTGCCGAAAAGCCATCCCAGGTCGATCCGGCGCGCGAGATGCCGCGCATCGTGACTGCGGCGCCGCAGGTGGCTCCGGTGCGTCCGCTGCCGCCACCGATATCGGTCTCTGCGCCGCCGAACGATCAGAGCGTGCTTGCCACCAACGCACCGGGCGTGGCGCCCTCCTACACGGGATCCCTGCAGCCGGATGGCCGCCCGACGCCGCCGGCCGAAATCCCGGTCAGCCAATTGCGCCCGCTCGACCTGCGGGCCGACAGGGCCGATCCGTCGATCAAGGACCAGATGTCCAGCGTGGCGAAGGACATGATGTCGGCGGCCAAGTCGGTGTTCCACTCGGTGCTGCCCAAGTAGCTCATCGTAGCTCATCCGGTCGATCCTGATCACAACGCAAGAGCGGCGGCCGTCGGGGCCGCCGCTTTTTGCTGTCGGTGATGTCACGGCGGCAGCCGGCCGTTTGCAAGACCAAGCGCGAACTCGGCGGCTGGCTGGATGGTCGGAAGAAGGGGGCGATCCGGCCAACGCGCAAAGCAAAAGCGCGAGCCGTGGGCCCGCGCTTTCAAGTGTCGCCAGATGTATGTGCAGAGATCAGCGCGGCGCGCCAGGGCGGGCGCCTGCGCCCGGACCACGACCGGCGCCACGGTCACCGCCGGCGCCAGCACCGAACACCGGCTTCGGCTTCATCGGCAGCAGACCTTCGCGCTGCAGCTTCTTGCGGGCCAGCTTGCGCGCACGGCGCACGGCTTCGGCCTTCTCGCGGGCTTTCTTCTCAGAGGGCTTCTCGTAATGGCCGCGGAGCTTCATCTCGCGGAAAATGCCCTCACGCTGCATCTTCTTCTTGAGCGCCTTGAGGGCTTGATCGACATTGTTATCGCGAACGAGAACCTGCACGCGGCATCCTCTTTCTCAGTCTATCGGTTTGAAATCGGCTGAAAGTCAGGGCCGGCAAATGGCCTCGCCCTTAACCTTGAGGGCGCCCGTGTATCAGACAACATCGTTGCTGTCCACCCGCTGACGGGCTCTTAACGGCAAGTTTAATGCGGCGGGCCTGCTTAATTTCGACCTTGCCGGGGAGGAAGAGGCGATACCTGGGTGACGTGCCCCATCTTGCGGCCCGGGCGCGCGGCTCCCTTGCCGTAGAGGTGCACGGTTGCCCCGGGAACGGTGAGCCATTGCTCGTAGCCGTCGATCTCGTCGCCGATCAGATTGGTCATGGTGACGTGACCGTGGCGCAGCGGCTTGCCGAGCGGCCAGCCGGCGATCGCCCGGATGTGCTGCTCGAATTGCGAGATCGATGCGCCGTCGAGGGTCCAGTGGCCGGAATTGTGCACCCTCGGGGCGATTTCGTTGACCAGAACGCCGGGGTTGGGCCCGCCGGAGACGACGAACATCTCGACCGCCAGGACCCCGACATAGTCGAGCGCGGTGGCGATCCGGCTGGCGATGTCCCGGGCCTCGTCGGCGAGCGCGTCCGGAATGGCGGCCGGCGCCCGCGATACTTTCAGGATGTGGTCGCGATGTTCGTTCTCGGTGACGTCGAAACACTCGACCTGGCCGTCGGCGGCGCGCGCCGCGACCACGGAAATCTCGCGCTCGAATGGCACGAAAGCCTCGAGGATTGCCGATTTGGTGCCGAGTTCGGCCCAGATCCGCTCGAGGTCGTCACCAGGGCGAATCTTGACCTGGCCCTTGCCGTCATAGCCGAAACGCCGCGTCTTCAGGACGGACGGCTGCCCGATCCGCAACACCGCCTCGCGCAGCGTGGCGAGCGAGGATATGTCGGCGTAATTGGCGGTGCGGATGCCGAGCGAGGTGACGAAATCCTTCTCGATCAACCGATCCTGCGTGGTCTCGAGCGCCGAACGGCTCGGCAGCACCGGACGCCTTGCGGCCAGCACCATGGCCGCCGCCGAAGGAACGTTCTCGAATTCATAGGTTACGACGTCGACGTCGTTGGCAAACAGCTCCAGCGCCTCCACGTCGGCATATTCCGCGCAGGTGGCGTTGAGGACCACGTCGAATGCCGGCGAGTCCGGGTCCGGCGAGAACACCTGGCAGCGCAGCCCGAGCCGTGCCGCGGCAAGGGCCAGCATGCGACCCAGCTGGCCGCCGCCGAGAATGCCGATGGTGTCGCCGGGCTTGAGCTTGACCCGATTCGATCCGGTCACGCCGCGCCCTCCGGACGTTCAGCGATCGCGTTGGTCTGGGCTTGGCGCCACGCCGCAAGTCGATCGGCCAGCGCCGAGTCCGACAACGCCAGCACGCTGGCCGCCAGCAGCGCTGCATTGATGGCGCCGGATTTGCCGATGGCAAGTGTTCCCACGGGAATACCGGCGGGCATCTGCACGATCGAATAAAGCGAATCGAGCCCCGATAGCGCCTTGGACTCGACGGGGACGCCGAACACCGGCAGCTCGGTGAGCGATGCGGTCATGCCCGGGAGATGGGCTGCGCCGCCTGCGCCGGCGATCACGACCTTGAAGCCGGCTGCCTTGGCGCCCCGGGCAAAGGCATACAGGCGATCCGGAGTGCGGTGCGCCGAGACGATGCGAGCGTCATAGCTCACGCCCAGCGCACCGAGCGTTTCGGCGGCATGGCGCATGGTATCCCAGTCCGACTGGCTTCCCATGATGATGGCGATCGGGGCGGTCATGACCTCAATTCTTCTCGGGAATCCATCAGCATGGGCCGGAGTATAGGATCGGTCCCGACAGCGGCAAGCCATGGCATGGAGGTGTGAATGGACTATCCTGTCTTGGTTAAAGCCGGCAAGTCCAAACCTCGGCGCGGCAGGGAATGGGATGAAAAAGAAGCGCATCAAGAAGGCGGGACCGGCCGGTAAGCGCGGAACCCGCTACCGCAGCAGGGTTTCACGGGGACGCTCGCCGCGGGTAGATCCCGCACCGGCGGGGGCCCGGCAGACCATCCGGCGTCTCAAGGCCGAGCTCGCCGCCGCGCAGGCCCGGATCGCAGAGCTCACAGCCACCGCCGAGCGTGACTTCCTGCTCGACATCTTCAACCGCCGTGGCTTCGCCCGTGAGCTTCACCGCTCGATCGCATTCATCAAGCGCTATGACGCGACCGGTGCCCTGGTCGTGCTCGACGTCGACCGCCTGAAGCCGATCAACGATACTTACGGCCATGCCGCTGGTGATGAGGTCCTGAAAGCCGTTGCGCGCGTTCTCAGCGAGGAGGTGCGGTCCTCCGACGTCATCGGGCGGCTCGGCGGCGATGAGTTCGGCGTCCTGCTGTGGCACCTCAGCGAGACCGATGCGCGGGTGAAGGCCGCCGCGCTCGAGGAGGCAATCGACCGCTTGAGCTTCACCTTCGGCGATCAGATCGTGCGCGCGGGCGCCTCTGCCGGGGTGGCCCTGCTCGACAAGCGCGTCAACCCGGTGCGCGCGTTGGAGGAAGCCGATCGCGCGATGTACATCCGCAAGGCGCAGAGGCGGCACGAGGTCCGCTCCTGACGGGGGGAAGATTGGCGGCCACGCGCGCGATCACAGCTCGCCGAGGTCGTCGGGCAGCTCGCCGAATTTGTGCAGCAGCCGCGCGTCGCTGAACTCGCCCATCAATGGATCACCGCTGCGGCTGAAGGCGATGGCGCCGATGTTGTCCGGCAAGCGCGACATCGCCTCGGCGCGACGAAGGGCCGCCGTCGAGCTCTGGCATTCCTCGGCCGCCCCGGCGATCAGTGTGCCCAGCTCGTCCCGCCTGAAGGGCATGGCGACGTAATAGGTGACATCGGGCATTGCACGCTCCTTGCTCCTTCGAAGCTCCTGGCAAGTGCAGTCGCGCTCGTTGCGGAAGCCCTCGAACTCGTCGGAGGCCTACGCCGCATTGCTCTGCGCGTCGTCCGAGGCCGTGTTCGGCATGCAGCCGCACGAGATCGCGGCGCGCAACTCCTGCAGCTCGAGCTCGAGATATTCATTCGCCATGATCAGTGCCTTGATGGTGGAACGCAGATTGCCATCGCACATCGCGATGGCCTGATCGCAGGCCTGTTCGTAAAGACGATCATGGGGAGAGAAGGGAGCGGGCATCAGAACCATCCTGAGTGTTCGAGGGCGCGCGGAGTTGGTTCTGAGTGTTCTTGATTTGTTCCTGTCTGTCAAGATATCCGTTCGAGGCCGACGTGAAAACGACAAGAGCGCTGACGCTTCGCGTCAGGCGATGATGTCAGGCGTAATCTGGTCTTCGATGAAGGCGATCCGATCGCGTAGCAGGAGCTTCCGCTTCTTCAGTCGTTGCAGCCGCAACAGATCGGGTGCGGGCGATTGATGTAACGCGTCAATCGCCGCATCGAGGTCGCGGTGCTCCTGCTGCAGGCGCGCGAGTTCGGCCTGCAGTTCGCGCTCGTCTTGGTCAGCCATGATCTATGATAGCAAAAAAGCGGAAGGAAGTGGGAAGCCTCGCGAAAGGCGGGCGTAAATATTGCGCTTGCGAAGCGTCATACGCAAGCCGCGAACGCCATCATCTCTGCAGCTGTCCCGTGAATTTCGGGTTGGCGCCGGCGCGAGATTCGTCCGCATCTGCTCACGCTTCGTTACACACGGCGCTCAAATTTGCATGTGCGGTCTTTTGGCCCCATCGACAGGTCAAGCGACTTGTGTACACTCATTGGCCCTGGTCGAATCTCAGGTTCACCTACCAAGGAGGTTTCGAATGGCCATTCAGGCGCATCTCGTTGAACTGGAGCGTAAGCATAAAGTTCTTGAAAACGAATTGCATGAAGCTCTCCTGCATCCATCGACTGACGATCTACGAATTGCCGAGCTGAAGCGACGTAAGTTGATGGTGAAGGATGAGATCGAGCGCTTGAGGCAGGTTACCACCGAAACGCTTCACTGATATGTGACGACAATCCCCGCAAACTTCCGACTGCAAGTCCGTGCGCACTGGGATGGCCGCGAGTTCCATCCCAGGCGCAGCTTCGATGACAGTTGAGGCGCAGCCGATCGCTTCTCTGGCGCCGGACATCGCCGGCGCTGCGCTTCGCGTCTCACGCGCGGATCGCGTCAGTCCGCGGTGAGATCGACGACATGGGCGGCGATCGCAAGTGATGACGTGAGCCCGGGCGATTCGATTCCGAACAAATTGATCAGTCCCATCACGCCGTGGTCGCGCGGGCCCTGGATGACGAAGTCTTGCGATGCCACCGCGGGTGGTACGATCTTCGGACGGATGCCCGAATAGCTCGGCATCAGTGCGCCATCAGGCAGCGTCGGCCAGTATTTGCGGATTGCCGGATAGAAGCGTTCGGCGCGCGCCGGATCGACCGTGTAGTCGATGGTTTCGATCCATTCGACATCGGGACCGAAGCGGGCCTGGCCGGCCATGTCGAGCGTGAGATGCACGCCGAGTCCGCCGGGCTCCGGCACCGGGTAGATCAGCCGGCTGAACGGGGCCTTGGCGCTGCAGCTGAAGTAATTGCCCTTCGCGAGATAGGCCGTGGGCACCAGCTCCGGCGGCATGCCGTCGATCAGGCGGGCCACCGCCGGCGCGCTCAGGCCAGCCGCATTGACCAGAAGCTCGCAGGATAGCGTCATCGGCTGCTCGCCGCCGGCCTCGATCTCGATCGTCCCGTCCGCCGCCTTGGCGCGCAGCAGCGGGGTGTGGAACGCCAGGGCGCCGCCGGCATCCTCGATCTCGCCGCGCAGCGACAGCATGAAGGCATGGCTGTCGAGAATTCCGGTCGAGGGCGACAGCAGGGCCGCCTCGCACGCCAGTGCCGGCTCCATGGCGCGGGCCTCGGAGCCCGTCAGCAGCCGCATGCCTTCGACGCCGTTCGCCTCGGCATGGGCGCGGATGCCCTGCAGCTTCTCGGTCTCGGCCGCATTGGTGGCGACGATCAGCTTGCCGCAATTGCGGTAGGGAACGCCGTGCTCGTCGCAATAACGGTAGAGCATCCGCTTGCCGTCGACGCAGAAGCGGGCCATCAGGCTGCCGGCCTTGTAGTAGATGCCGGCGTGGATCACTTCGCTGTTGCGAGACGAGGTTACGGTGCCGATGTCCTCGGCGGCCTCGAGAACGATGACTTCTCGGCCGGCCTTGGCCAGCTGGCGGGCGACGGCGAGCCCGACGACACCGGCTCCCACGACGACGCAATCGACCTTATCCATTCGGGTTCCTGAGACGATCTGGCGAAGTCACGGCCTTCTGCAATCCCTGGTGGGCGGAACCCCGGTCCAGAGCACGTCGCAGCTTAGCAATCCGTTCATCATAGGAGGTCATTGCGTGAATTTGCTTCGTCTTTTTCGAAGTTTGCGGAAACCGTTTACCCGATCCCAACGGGTCAAGCCAGAGACTGTCATCCGAATACCGCGGGTGATTGATGGCAGGCAAGAATTGGCAGGCGAGCGACCGAAACGCGTTTCGTGCGCGTGTCGTTGCGGCCCCGATGGCCGCCATGGCCACGCTGACGGCTGCCTGGCCGGGGCGTGCGTGGGCGGCTTCGTCTGATTTCTCTCCCTCGAGCTATCTCGGCACCGTCGAGCCGGACGTGCTGTGGAAGGTGCTGATCGGGGGCATCGTCGTCTGCGCTTTCCTGGCCTCGGTCCTGATCTGGATCCATTCGGCATTGCGGCGCACCAAACGGGCGCAGCTGCGGCGTAACGTTTTCATCAGCTCCGCCCTGAACAATCTGAGCCAGGGACTGATGCTGACCGACGCTGCCAACCGCGTCGTCTTCTACAACCAGCGCTTCCTTGAGATCTACGGCATGAGCCGGGCCGACATTCCGCCCGGTTGCACCGGCCGGGATCTGGTCGAGTTGCGGCGGCAGCGCGGCCTGCTTCATCTGACGGTCGAGGACTATGCGCGCCGGGCGCGGGAGCCGGACGGGTGTCTGACCGAGCTGCCCGGCGGTCGTGTGGTGCGCGCACAGATCTTCCGCCTTCCGACCGGCGGATCGATCGGCATCCACGAAGACTGTACTGTGCAGCACCGGCTGGAGCGCGAGCTCGCCTCGACCAAGCAGTTCCTGGAATCGGTGGTCGATCAGGTCCCCGTCTGCGTCGCAGCCAAGAACATCGACGACGGTCGCTACATCTTTGCCAACCGGGCGTTTGAGCAGTTCTCGCAGGTGCCGCGGGATCAGATCATCGGACGGCGCCCGAGCGACCTGTTCGGCGACGCGACGGCGGCCGACATCGCGGCTGCCGACCGCGAAGCGATGCTGGCGCCCGGCACCACCTACTGCAGCGAGCTGGTCGTTCAACGCGGCGACGACAAGCGCATCCTGGAAGCCCATCGCGTCGTTGCCCGCAATGAGAAGAACGAACCGCAATTCCTCATCGCGCTGTTCGACGACGCCACCGAGCGGCGGTCGCTGAGCCGCGAGCTGGAGAACAGCAAGAAGTTCCTGGAGCTGGTCGTCGACAACATTCCGGTGTCGCTGATCGTCGAAAGCGTCGATGACGGCCGCTATCTGCTCGCCAACCGCAGTGCCGAGATCATCCTCAATCGCAAGCGCGAGGATGCGACGGGCCTGACCGCCGCCGATATCTTCAATCCCCGTGAAGCGCGGCTGATCATTGCCCGCGACGAGGCCGCCATCAAGAAGCGCAGCCTGCTGACCGAGGAGCATCCGATCTCGACCAAGGACGGCCTGCGGCTGTTCCTGACCCGGCGCGTGACGGTGCTGGGCGATGCGGGCGAGCCGCAATATCTGATCAAGACCTATGAGGACGTGACCGACCGGCGCCAGACCGAATCGCGGATGGCGCACATGGCCTATCATGACGGCCTCACCGACCTGCCGAACCGCGCCGCCTTCCTGCAGGCGTTGAGCCAGATGATCGAGGCCTGTGCCGACACGGACGAAGAGTTCGCGGTGCTGAACGTGGACCTCAAGGGCCTGAAGGACGTCAATGACGTGTTCGGCCATGCCATCGGCGACAAGCTCCTGATCGAGGTCGCCCGCCGCGTCCATCATGTCGCCCGCGGCGGCGTGGTGGCACGTCTGTCCGGCGACGAATTCGGGCTGATCATCGACGGCAAGCAGCCGGAGGCGGGCAGGGCGCTGGCCGACCAACTGGCCGAGGCGATCGCCGTCGAGTTCCAGATCGACGGCAAGTCGATCCGCACTGCGCTCACCACCGGCATCTCGGTGTTTCCGCACAATGGTTCGGATCCGGCTTCGCTGCTCGCAAATGCCGGCGCCGCGCTGTTCCGTGCCAAGGCGAAGGCGCGCGGCAGCATCACCTTCTACGAGCCCGAGATGGACCAGCAGATCCGCGATCGTCGCGTGCTGCATCAGGAGCTGTCGGTCGCGATCAAGCATGGCGAGCTGTCGCTGTACTTCCAGCCGCAGGCGAGCTCGGGCCGCACCGTCGACTCCAGCGAGATCATCGGCTTCGAGGCGCTGGCGCGCTGGCATCATCCCGTCCGCGGCTTCGTGCCGCCGAGCGATTTCATTCCGCTCGCCGAAGAGAGCGGTCTGATCGTCGAGATGGGCGAGTGGATCCTGCGCCAGGCCTGCCGCGAGGCGGCCTCCTGGCCGAAGCCGCTGCAGATCGCGGTCAATCTCTCTCCGGCCCAGTTCGTCCATGGCGATCTGGTTGCGCTGGTGCATTCGATCCTGCTCGAGACCGGGCTGTCGCCCGGCCGGCTCGAGCTCGAGATCACCGAGGGCGTGCTGATCGAGGATTTCGACCGCGGTGTCGCGCTGCTGCGCCGGCTGAAGGCGCTCGGCGTGCGCGTGTCGATGGACGATTTCGGCAGCGGCTACTCGTCCCTCAGCTATCTGCAGGCCTTCCCGTTCGACAAGATCAAGATCGACCGCGCCTTCGTGATGAATCTCGGCCGCAACCCGCAATCGGCGGCGATCATTCGTGCGGTCATCGGTCTCGGACACGGCATGAACATGTCGATCGTGGCC
Organism: Bradyrhizobium sp. SZCCHNR1002; assembly: GCF_032381435.1. Lineage (NCBI taxonomy): Bacteria > Pseudomonadati > Pseudomonadota > Alphaproteobacteria > Hyphomicrobiales > Nitrobacteraceae > Bradyrhizobium > Bradyrhizobium sp. SZCCHNR1002. The sequence continues at coordinate 133,072 of NZ_JAUHIS010000009.1, read as the reverse complement.
GAAGGCGTCGAGACCCAGGAGCAACTCGGCTTCCTCGCCGAGCAGGGCTGCGACTCGGTCCAGGGCTATCTGCTCGGCAAGCCGCTGCCGATCGCCAAATATGACGGCGTCGTCGGCCGTGCTCATGACGACGTCGTGGCCACCGTTCGCAAGACCGGCTGACCGTACGAGCCCGGTCAGAGGCGATCGCGCAACAGCACGAATTTATCCGCCGACGTTGCTGCCACCCCGCTACGAGAATCATCGGCGCAGGTCTACGCTCGTTCGTCCTGACACGCTCGAAGACGTTGCGTATGGCGGACTACGATCTTGCGATCATCGGTGGTGGCCTGAACGGCGTCAGCCTGGCGCGCGATGCGGCTGGTCGCGGCTTGCGCGTGATCCTGGTCGAGCAGGGCGATCTCGGCGGCGCCGCTTCATCGGCCACGTCCCGGCTGGTGCATGGCGATCTCGCCGCGCTGGAGCGCCGGAGCTTGCTGCGCGTGCGCAGATCGCTGGCCGAACGTGACGTCTGGCTCGCGACAGCGCCGCATCTGGTACGCCCGGTCCGCTTCGTGATTCCGGCCCACGCCGATGAGCGTCCGCACTGGCAGCTGCGCGCCGGGCTGTGGCTGTATGACCGGCTCGCCGCGCGCAAGCGGCTGCCTGCCGCGACGACGCTCGATGTGACGCATCATCCGGTCGGCGACGCGCTGAAGCGTCCGATCGGCACCGCGTTCGAATATTCCGACTGCGTCGTCGACGATTCCCGCCTGGTCGTGCTGACGGCGCTCGATGCTGCCGAGCGGGGCGCCGCGATCAGAACCGGCGCACGCTGCATCCGGGCCGACCGCGACCGCATCTGGCGCCTGGCCATCATCGATCGCGGGCATCGCCGCATCGTCACCTCCCGTGCCCTGGCCAACGCGACCGGCGCCTGGAGCGTCTCGACCGCGGAGACCGTGCTGCGCCAGCCGCCGCCCCGGGTGGCCGCGCGGCAGGTGAGCCAGATCGTGGTGCCCCGGCTGTTCGAGGTCGACGCCGTCTACGTGTTCCAGAACGCGGATGGGCGGCTGATCTTCGCCCAGCCCTATGAGCACGACTTCACGCTGATCGGCACCGTGGCTCATGGCTTCCGAGGCGATCCGGCCGTGGTCGCGACGGCGGCGCCCGACGTTTCCTATCTCTGCAAGGCGGCCAACCGCTATTTCCGCGCGGACATCCAGCCCGCCGACGTCGTCAGAACCGTGTCCGGCGCCAACATGATGGTGCTGCGCGGTGATGTGGGGGCACGGCTGGAGACGGTCGTGAGCCTCGATGCCGGCCGGCAGAAGGCGCCCCTGCTGACCATGTGCGGCGGCGATATCACCACCGTCCGCCGGCGCGCGGAGCAGGCGGTGTCCCGGCTCGCCAGATTCTGTCCGATGTCGCCGGGCTGGACGGCCAGGGCACCGCTGCCCGGCGGCGATTTCGATTGGGATCGCTTCGAGGATCTCGTCGACGACGTGCGGGATCGCTGGCGTTTTCTCGGTGATGCCGAGGCACGGCGGCTGGTCGCCGCCTATGGCACCCGGTCCAGGGAGATTCTCGGCGGGGCCAAGAGCCGGGCCGATCTCGGTCAGGCCTTCGGATCGCAGCTGACCGCCGCGGAGGTCCGCTATCTCGTGACCAGGGAATGGGCACGGTTTCCGGATGACGTGCTGTGGCGGCGGACCAAGCTCGGCCTGAGCGTCTCGGCAGCCGAGCGCAATGCGCTGACCGCGTTCATGGCCACCGCAACCGCTGCACAGACCACGCCGCCCGCGCGCGAGGTGGACGGGGATAGTCCGGCCCGTGCGGTTGAGCTGCAGTCGATCGGCGGCTAGCTTGCCCCCGCCGCGCCGCTGTGAGCCGGCAGGGTGATTTGACTGGACATGGCTCTGGACATGGCTGACGACATCGCGACCCCAGAGCCCGCTGCCGAGCCGGCGCCGCCGCCGGAACCCCGTCCTGATCCCCAGCCGCCGATCCTGCGGATCGAGAACGTCGTGAAGACCTTCGGCAGCTTCCGCGCGGTCGACGGGGTCTCGCTCGACATCCGCGCTGGCGAGTTCTTCGCGCTGCTCGGCCCGAGCGGCTGCGGCAAGACCACGCTGTTGCGCATGCTGGCCGGCTTCGAGACGCCGGATGAAGGGCGCATCCTGCTGTCGGGTGAGGACATCGCGCAGGTTCTGCCGCACGAGCGGCCCGTCAACATGATGTTCCAGAATTACGCGCTGTTCCCGCATCTGAATGTGCGCGACAACATTGCCTTCGGCCTCCGCCGCGCCGGCATGCCGCGCGCCGAGATCGCCACCCGCGTCGCGGAGATGGTGGCACTGGTCCGGCTCGAAGGGCTGGAGAAGCGCAAGCCCGATCAGCTCTCTGGCGGCCAGAAGCAGCGCGTGGCGCTGGCGCGCTCGCTGGCGCGCCGGCCGCAGGTGCTGCTGCTCGACGAGCCGATGGCCGCGCTCGACAGGAAGCTGCGCGAGAGCACGCAGTTCGAGCTGATGGAGCTGCAGCGCAGGCTCGGCATGACCTTCATCATCGTCACCCACGACCAGGAGGAGGCGATGACCGTGGCGAGCCGCATCGGCGTCATGAACGCGGGAAAGCTCGAGCAGGTCGCCGTGCCGCGCCGCCTCTATGAGGAGCCGGCCTCGCGCTGGGTGGCGCAGTTCGTTGGCGACATCAATCTGTTCGAGGGCGAGGTGACCGCGCGGGAGCCGCACCGGCTCAGGGTCAGCACGACGACCGCCGGCGAGCTGGTGGCGGCGCAGCCCGTTGCTCCGATCAACGAGAGCAAGGTCGCGGTCGCGATCCGTCCCGAGAAGATCCGCCTCGCGCTCCGCCGGCCCGCGGGCGACGCCGCCGCGATCAATTGCGTCGAGGGGATCATCTCCGATGCGAGCTATCTCGGCGGCAAGACCGTGTACAAGATCAGGCTCGATGGGGGCGCCGCCGTTCACGCCGCGCAGACCAACACCGCGCGACTCGATGCCGACGGCTATGGGCTGAACCAGCGCGTCGTGGCCTGGTTCACCCCCGACGATTGCGTGGTGCTGGAGCGATGAGCGCGCGCCGCATCTTCTCGCGTCCGGCGCGTTTCGCGGCGATTGCGCCCTATGTCTGGATGACGCTGTTCTTCCTGGTGCCGTTCCTCTTCGTTCTCAAGATCAGCCTGTCGCAGACCGCGATCGCGCAGCCGCCCTATACGCCGGTGTTCTCGCTGGCGGAGGGCTGGTCGTCGCTCCGCGACGCCTTCGCCGCGTTGTCGCTCGACAATTTCCGCCTGCTGCTCTCCGACGATCTCTATCTCGCGTCCTATCTGCGCAGCGTCGTTGTTGCTCTCACATCGACGGCGATCCTGCTGCTGATCGGCTATCCCATCGCCTATGGCATGGCGCGGCTGCCCAGGCGCTGGCAGGGCATCGCGATGATGCTGGTCATCATCCCGTTCTGGACCTCGTTCCTGATCCGCATCTATGCCTGGGTCAACATCCTCCAGCATGACGGCCTGTTGAACCAGATCCTGCTCGCGCTGCACCTGGTGTCGACGCCGGTGGTGTGGCTGTCGACCGACAGCGCGATGTATGTCGGCATCGTCTACTCCTATCTGCCGTTCATGATCCTGCCGCTGTTCGCGACCTTGACCAAGCTGGAGCCGGCGCTTGAGGAAGCTGCCGCCGACCTTGGCGCCTCGCCGCGCGAGATCTTCTGGCTGGTGACGTTTCCGTTGTCGCTGCCCGGCGTCGGCGCCGGCAGCCTGCTGTGCTTCATCCCGATCGTCGGCGAATTCGTCATTCCCGACCTGCTCGCCGGCTCCAAGTCGCTGATGATCGGCCAGACGCTGTGGCTGGAGTTCTTCACCAACAAGGACTGGCCGGTGGCCTCCAGCATCGCCGTGGTGCTGCTCGTCGTCCTGCTGCTCCCGCTCCTGCTCTACGACCGGCTGCAACGCCGGCAGCTGGAAGAGAGCCGGTGATGGCGGCAAAATCGTCCCGCCTGTCGCGCTTCAACGTCGCCTCGCTCGCGCTCGGGTTCGCCTTCCTCTATCTGCCGATCCTGATCCTGGTCATCTACTCGTTCAACGCCTCGCGGCTGGTGACGGTGTGGGGCGGCTGGTCGCTGCGCTGGTATCACGAGTTCTTCAACGACCGCGCCATGATCGACGCGGCCTGGATGAGCCTGCGCGTCGGCGCGACGTCGGCCACGGTGGCGACGGTGCTCGGCACGCTGGCGGCCGTGGCGCTGTCGCGCGGCGAGGGGTTCCGCGGGCGCATGCTGTTCTCCGGCATGCTGTATGCGCCGCTGGTGATGCCCGAGGTGATCACCGGCCTGTCGCTGTTGTTGCTGTTCGTGGCGCTGGAGGCGGAACGCGGCTTCTGGACCGTCACGATCGCCCACACCACGCTGACGATGTGCTTCGTGGCGGTGGTCGTCCAGTCGCGGCTGGTCTCGCTCGACCGCAGTCTCGAAGAGGCCGCGATGGATCTCGGTTGCGATCCGGTCCGCGCCTTCGCGATGGTCACGCTGCCGCTGATCGCGCCGGCCGTGCTCGCTGGCTGGATGCTGGCGTTCACACTGTCCCTCGACGATCTCGTGATCGCGAGCTTCACCACTGGCCCGGGCTCTGCGACCCTGCCGATCCGGATCTATTCGGAGGTGCGGCTCGGTGTGAAGCCGGAGATCAACGCGATCTGTACGCTGGTGATCGGGCTGATCGCGGTGGTCATCGTGATCGCTTCGTTGGCGTCGAAACTGTCGAGTGACCGGGGTGAGAGCGCGGCCCCGCTTTAGGCACCTACGGCCGCGTCATCACAGCCGTCATCGCCCGGCTTGACCGGGCGATCCATTACGCCGAGACGCCTGTGAGTCCGCCGAGAGGCCGCGGCGTACTGGATGCCCGCCTACGCGGGCATGACAGCTGAGGTTGCGGGGCCCTGCTGCGTTCACACGAGCGCAACTCGCGAAGATGATCACGAGTGCTGTCGCAGCGTCGATCAGCGCGCGAACAGCTTCAAGGCGGCGGCGACCACCGCGCGGTGGATTGATCCGCGATCGACCGATGGCGGATCGACGCAGCTGGCGGGATCGGAGTTGCGCCCGAACTCGGTGCTCTCCGGCAAGAATACGTAGTGGCCGGCATCGTCAGCGACGATGTCGAACCTGCTGTGCGGCAATCGTTCCTGCAGCCAGCGCGCCGACGGCAGCAGCGCGTCGGCGCCGCCGACCATGATGTGGGTCGGCACGCGGATCGCGGCGACGCTCTCCTCCGAGAAACCCTGCACCGAGCGGCCCGGCGCCAGCAGCAGCGCCGCCTTGATGCGCGGGTCGTGATACGACGCCGACATCCGGCCCCATGAGTCGCGGAAGATCTGGCTCTCGGCCATCAGGCGCGGCAGATGATCGGCGAGATCCGGAAACTCGCGCGGGCCGCGGCCGAGATTGGCGCCGGGCTCGAACGGCGAGCGGATCATGATGGCGCCGAGCAGGGCGGTGGCCGTGACGCCGCCGAGCGAATAGCCGACCGCGAGGATGCGATCGAGATCGATGCGGCCTGTAAAGTCAGGATGAGTAACGAGGTGGTCGATCAGCACCGAGATGTCGCGCGGCCGTTCCCACGAGCAGAGAAAGCCTTCGGCGCGGAACGGTGCGGCATTGTTGTTGCCGTGATGGTTGACCCCAACCGCGATGAAGCCGCGGCTGGCCAGTTCGCGCGCCAGCCATTCGACCTGCAGGGCGTTGCAACCGGTGCCGTGCGAATAGACCACGAGCGGATATCGACCATTGCCGGCCAGCGGCGCGTTCAGCGCAGCAGGTCCTGACTTGAACCAGCCCTGCGGCCACGGGGCAATCGGAAGCGCGGCCTCGATGGCGCCGTCCGCGGCCGGGTACCATGCGAACCAGTCGATCGGGCGCGGGCCGTCGCCATCCCAGTTCGGCCGCGCGGCATCCGCGAACCGACCCTGACGAAATCCGACCTTCATCGTTCCATCACGACTTCACGGCGCCCGCAGTCAGCCCGCCCACCATGTAGCGCTTGAAGGCGTAATACACGGCGGCCGGTGGCAGCGCGTAGATGAAGCCGGTGGTCATCAGGAGCTCCCACGGCGAATCGTCGGCGGCGAGGAAGTTGCCGAGCGCAACGGGCAGCGTGATCTCCTTGTCGTTCGACAGCAGCAGGAACGCGTAGAGGTACTCGTTCCAGGCCAGCAGCACCGCATAGGTGCCGATTGCGACCAGCGAGGGCATCATCAACGGCACATAGACGAGCCGGAAGATCTGCAACGGGCTCGCGCCGTCCATGACGGCCGCCTCGTCCAGCTCGACCGGGAGCTTGTCGGAGGCCTGCTTCAGCACCCAGATCGCGTAGGGCGACGCGATCGTCACCATCGCCAGGATCAACGACCAGTCGTTGTTGAGCAGGCCGTATTTGCCCATGGTGCGATACATCGGCACTGCAAGGAACGCAGCCGGAATGAAATAGGTGAACAGCGCGAGGTTCATCACCACGCGGCTGCCGGGCACGCGCAGACGCGAGATCGCATAGGCGGCGCATGTTGCGATCACCAGGGTCAAGGCGCCGACAGCCACGGCGATCACGACCGAGTTGCCGAACTGGAGCCAGAAGTCGCGCAGGAAGTAATGCTGCTGGTGAAACACGATCGAGAAGTTGTGCAGGGTCGGATGGTCCGGCCACAGCTTGCCCGAGAACGCGTCCTCCTTGGGCGAGATCGCGAACAGGAACATGTGATAGATCGGAATCATCGTCCAGATGAAGACGGGGATGCCGATCAGCAACAGCCGGGCTTCGGTCCCGACTTCGCGCAGGGTGGGGAGCTTCATCGCGACAACCGCTTCATCATGAAATAGACCAGGGGGAGCACCAGCGGCATCGCGCAGACGATCGAGGCCATCGCGAGGCTGAGCTGGTCGAGCCGGAGATAGCGGATGCCGAGCGTCGAGAGGACGTGGGTCAGATCGGCCGGTCCGCCGCCGGTCAACAGATAGACGCTGTTGAAGTCACCCAGCGTCCAGATCATCGAGAGCAGCGTGCAGGTGATGTAGAGCGTCTGCATCGACGGCCAGGTGATGAAGCGGAACTTCTGCCACCAGGTCGCGCCGTCGACCTCGGCAGCCTCGAACAGATCGTGCGAGATCGCCAGCCGTCCGGTCATCAGGATCAGCGTCCAGAACGGCAGCGACTTCCAGATGTGCATGCCGATGGCCATCGCCAGCGCGACCGTTGGGTCGTTCAGCCAGTTCGGGCCGTCCTCGCCGGTGAACTTGAAGATCAGTTGGTTGATCACGCCCCATTCGGGATTGAGCATGAAGCGGACCGACAGGATGGTCGGGATCGACGGCACCGCCCAGGGCAGGATGAAGATCACCGACAGCCATTTGATCCAGCCGCGCTGCTGGATGAAGAAGCCGGACAGGAACAGTGCGATCAGCATCTTCAGATTGATGCCGACCAGCAGGAAAATGAGCGTGTTGACGGCGGCGCGCGCGAAGATCGGATCGTTGAACAGCGCGACGTAGCTGGCCGGATCTCGCGCCAGCCACAGGCCGTAGCCGACAGGATAGACGACGAAGGCCAGAAAGATCAGCAGGTAGGGCGCGAGCATGACGATGCCCCACACCTGTGACGGTGTCAGCAGCACCGGACGCGGCGCTTCCGCGAGCGCGGAATCGGAAGCTGAGAGCGTGATCGCCATGGTCGTTTCTTCCCGGGTCGTCTTGTCCCGCCTATCGCCAAACCGGCCGCAGACGCTGCGGCCGGCACGTGTTGTCGTTCGTCAGGATCTCAGGCTAGTGCATCGCGTTGCGAGTGACTAGCCGGCGACTTCCTTGAGGCGGGCGATCAGTTCGTCGACGGCCTTCTCGACCGGCACCTTCTCGCTGACCACGCGGTTCATCGCCTTCGCCCAGACGTTCTCATTGTTGAGAATCGTGAACTTGTAGTTCTTGGTGAAGTCGAACGGCGTCGTGCCACCCGTGAACTGGGTGTAGACGGCCTTGCGATGGCGGTCGGCCTGCCAGAACGGGCTCTGCTGGCTTGCCGTGGTCACCGGGAACCAGCGGCCGAGCGCGCCCTCGATATAGGGCCGCAGGTTCTCCTCCTGCATCAGGAACTTGATGAACTCCTTGGCCTGCGCCTTGTTCTTCGCGTTGCTGAAGATGAGACCGGTCTTTACGTCGGAGCGGTACTTGATCGGCGTGCCATCGGGCTTGTTGGGGAAGGACGCGGTGATGATGTCCTCCTCATAGGCCTTCTTGCCGGCCGCGCGCTGCTCGGGGGTCAGCGCTGGGTTGGTGGAGTCCTCGAACCATTTGGCTGCGATCGAGATCGTGAAATTGTGGGTCATCACGATCGTCTTGTTGTGGAAGGCGACGTTGTTGTCGGGATCCTTCCAGGTCGTCGAGGACGGCGGCGTGCAGCCCTTGATGTAGGTGTCGGTATAGTCCTTCATCGCCTTGATGAGACCGTCGCGCACCTTGGGATCGTCGACCAGCAGCTTGCCGTCGTCGTCGACCAGCTTGACGTTGTAGGCGTCCATGAAGGTGTAGAACGACTGGAACGAGTCGGTGGATTCCACGCCCATCGGCTGGCCGACACCATACATGCGCTGGCCGGTCGCCTTGCGAACTGCCGGCTGCACCTTGTCGCACCAGAACGTCCAATAGTCTTCCCACTTGGTCGGGATGTCGCTCTGCTTGAAGCCGGCCTTGTCCAGCAGGTCGCCCCAGATCTGGACGTGCATGCTCTGCTGCTTCAGCGGGAAGCCGTAATAGGCCTTCTTCTTGGTGACGTTGTTGAAGAGATAGGCGGTCTCGAGCGTGTTCGGAGCGAAGGCCGACTTCATCGGCTCCAGGATGTCGGTGAGGTCCTCGAGCTTGCCTTCATAGGCCCACTTGCCCTGGGCCTGGACGTCGTAGGTGTCGGCATAGGCCACGTCGGGCACGGTGCCGGAATCGAGCGCGGCGACCGTCTTCGGGATCATGTCCTGGATCGCATATTGCGACAGCTCGACCTTGATGCCGGTCTTGGCTTCGAACTTCTTGACGACGTTGAGCAGCGCATCGTCCTCGGACTTGTAGAAGCCCTTGCTCCACCAGATCGTGATGGTGTCCTGAGCGACGGCCGGTGCTGCAGCGCAAAACAGCCCGGCGGCGACTGCGATTGAAAGCGCACCCATTCCCCTGGATTTCACATGTCTCTCCCTGATCCGCCGATCTTGCTTGATCGGTTGCGCGGACACTAACCCAGGGGCACGGCGTGATCCAGAAGTAATATATCAGACATAGGTCGCGACTGCGGCAGTGCTTCTCCGCCTTTCCACGATGAGATCAGATCAGTTCTGCTTTGTGGAACTGTCGCCCGCCGGCGCATCGGCTTGCGGGGCGTTGTCCGGCTGCGCCGGCCGCAGTCCGCCGCCGGTGAAGCGCTCGAGCACGGAGCGCACGGCATCGCGCGTCTTGCGATCCTTGACGGCGTCGAGCAGAGGGGCGGCGGCCGGAGCACGGCGGATCAGGCTCTCCGGATCGGGAAAGATCAGCGGATCTTCCCAGGGGCCCTGCACGACGAACGGCAGCTCGAAGCCGTTATTGCCATTGCCGGCCGACAACAGGCTCGCCACACCCTTGAAGTCGTATTCGCGGCTCGGCACCGACGCCGTGCCGGTCATGGTGATGCGTGCGGTCGGGCTCTCCACCCTGATGTCCTCGGCGGTGGCGACACCGTCCGCGAATCTCACAGCGATCGTCAGCGAGTCGTAGGGCGTCGAGCCGGTGCGGAAATTGCCGCCGCGCGACAGCGGGCTGCGCTCGAGACGCTTCAGCAGCTGCTCGACGTTGAAGCCGGAGATCGCGCCGTCGCGGCCCTGCAGATTGGCGCTGCCGTCCAGCGACTGCGCGAGCCCGAACGGGCTCGAGCCGGAGGCGGTCAGCGACACGTTGAGATTGCCACGCCCGGACAGCGACGAGATGCCGAACATCTCGTTGGCGCAGGCCTGCAGATCGACGTCGTTGAACTGCAGCTCGGCCTTCACGTCGGCGATCGTGTCCGCACGGGCGATTCCGAACGAGCCCCGCACGACGCCGCCATACATCTGCGCTTCGCCGACGGAGAGAGCGAGCACGCCGTTGCGCAAATTGGCGCCGAAGGCGGTGCGTCCGAGCTTCGACGAGCCGACCGTGACCTTTGCGGCCGATAGCCGCATGTCGAGGTCCGTCGTGGACAGCGCCTTGAGATCGAACAGCTGACGATTCCAGTCGCGCGCGCCGTTGGCGAGCAGCCGGAACGTCGAGATGTAGGGGGTGAAGTCGAGCGCATCGGCCGCCAGCGTCGCCTGCAGCGCCTGCCGACCGTTGTTGGCGTAGGTCATCACGCCCTCGGCCGTGTTGCCGTCGAGCTCGACATTGACATTGGTGAGCGCGATCGAGGCGCCCACGACATTGGCGCGCGCGCGGAGCGCAAAGCGGCCGAAGCCGCCGCCGCCGAGCGGCGTCTGCCCGGTCCAGCGCAGCGCGTCGCGCAGCGATGGGCTGTCGACCGTCAGCGTGCCTTCCATCAGCGCGCTGGTGCGGTTGGCGACCGTGCCGTCGAAGGCGACCTTCAAAGGCGGGCTGGCAAGGCGCATCTTCAGCCCGGACCGGTCTCCCGACAGTGCCGCCAGGAAATCGCTGACGCTGATCGAGCCCTCGATGCGCTGGCCGCGCCAATCGAATTGCCCGGTCGCGGCGAACGAGCGCGAGATCGAGGGCCAGGCCAGCGACAGGTCGATGTCGTCGAGCCGCTCGGTCGCATGATGGCTGTTGTCCTCATAGACCAGGATGCCGTCCTGAATGCGGATCTCGGAGAACGACATCTGACTGTCGGGGCCGGGGCGCATGGTGCGCGCGATGGTCTCGATGAACGGCGTCCAGTTGCTGTTGCCGTCGGCTTCGCGGGTGACGTTGATCTGCGGCCGCAGCATCATGACGTCGGCGATCTCGAAACGCTGCAGCAGCAGTGGCAGGAGTTGCAGATTGGCGGTCAGAACATCGACGCGCAATGCCGGGTCGGCGGTGCCGCTGCCTTTCAGGCCGACATCGTGGAAGGATACGTAGCTGCCGGGGAACAAGGAGACGTCGATGTGTCCCTTGACGACCAGCTCGAGACCCGTCACGGCGCGGATCTGGGTCTCGACGGCGTGCCGAAGTGCCTCACGATTGACCAGCCAGGAGCTCGCGAGCAGGCCCACGAACGCGATCCCGAGCAGCACCGCAATCGGTGTGCCGAGCCGCCTCATTCCTTGGGCCATGGTCACGGACATGTCCTGGAGTCGTCGGATCGCTGTTTACTGGGGATGGGCAGGGCGCGCCGAAAACCCTTGCCAACATCAACAACTTGATGCGTTTTCTTGACGCTTTCAAGGCCGCGCCGCCGGTGTGGCCGGATTGCGGCGAAGCCTGCGGATCCCGTCCCCCGGGTCATTCCGGAGCCGCGGGTGGCTCCGACAGCTAACGCACGATCTGCACGTTGGGAAGGCATCATTGACGCATTGCGAAGATTTCGCCTAATAATCCGATCGATATCCGCGCGGTCGCCGCTCTGCATCAGGTCATTCCCGTATGAACAAGGTCTATCCGGACGCCAAATCCGCCCTTGCGGGCCTTCTCAAGGACGGCATGACCATCATGTCCGGCGGGTTCGGCCTTTGCGGCATCGCAGAAACCCTGTCTGACGCCATTCGCGAGTCCGGGGTGAAGAACCTCACCGTCATCTCCAACAATGCCGGCGTCGACGGCATCGGCCTCAGCCGGCTGCTGGAGACGCGGCAGATCAAGAAGATGATCTCGTCCTATGTCGGCGAGAATAAGCTGTTCGCACAGCAATATCTGGCTGGCGAACTGGAGCTGGAATTCTGCCCGCAAGGCACCCTGGCCGAGCGCATCCGCGCCGGCGGCGCGGGCATCCCGGCCTTCTTCACCAAGACCGGCGTCGGCACGCTGGTCGCCGAAGGCAAGGAAGTGCGCGAATTCGACGGCGAGAAATACCTGATGGAGCGCGGCCTGTTCGCCGACCTCGCGATCGTGCATGCCTGGAAGGGCGACACTGCCGGAAACCTCGTCTACCGGAAGACCGCGCGAAACTTCAATCCGATGATGGCCACGGCGGCCAAGGTCACGGTCGCGGAGGTCGAGCATCTCTTGCCGGCCGGCCAGATCGATCCCGACCACATCCACACGCCGGGCATCTTCGTGAAGCGAATCATCCAGGTTGGAACCGCGCTCAAGCGCATCGAGCAGCGCACCGTGCGCAAACGTGAAGCCGCCGCTGCAGCCGGGGAGGAAGTCTGATGGCCTGGACGCGAGAGCAGATGGCGGCACGCGCCGCCAAGGAGCTGCGGGACGGTTACTACGTCAATCTCGGCATCGGCATTCCGACGCTGGTCTCCAACTACATCCCGCCGGGCGTCGACGTCGCGCTGCAGAGCGAGAACGGCATGCTCGGCATGGGTCCGTTCCCCTATGAGGGCGAGGAGGATCCCGACCTCATCAATGCCGGCAAGCAGACCGTGACCGAGCTGCCGATCACCAGCTATTTCTCCTCGGCGGATTCGTTCGCGATGGTCCGCGGCGGGCACATCGATCTCTCCATCCTCGGCGCCATGCAGGTGGCCCAGAACGGCGACCTCGCCAACTGGATGATCCCGGGCAAGATGGTCAAGGGCATGGGCGGCGCGATGGATCTCGTCGCTGGCGTCAAGCGCGTGGTCGTCGTGATGGAGCACAGCGCCAAGGACGGACCGAAGCTGCTCAAGCAGTGCAATCTGCCGCTGACGGGCGAGCGCGTGGTCGACATGGTCGTGACGGATCTTGCGGTGTTCACCATCGACAAGCACGGCAATGACGGAATGGCGCTGATCGAGCTCGCCGACGGCGTGACGCTCGACGAGGTCAAGGCCAAGACCGAAGCCGAATTCCGGGTCGCGCTGAAGAACACCTGAGGCGCGACTACCAGCGCCGGCACAGCATTTCCGCGACCTTGACCGCAAGCCGGCAGGCTGCGTTGTGCCGCGGGCTCGCGTGAGCCTGTGGCGGCGTCAGGCTATGGACCGCCAGACAGGGCACGCCGCGGCCGAGGCAGATCAGTCCCATGACATAAGCCGTGCCGTCCGCCGCGAGGGCGCCCGGGAACGCCGCCGAGACATCGGCGTCGGTCCCTTCGTCATTGCGCGTGACCGTCGTCCCCTCGAAGAACACGCCGATCTCGTCGAGCATGGCCTGCGCCGATTCATGCGCGAGACGACAGAGCTCCGGATCGGCCGGGATCATCATGCCCCCCTCATGGGGAAAGGGCGGCTCGGCGATGCTGAGCGCGTCCCGCACTTGGATGTCGATCCGAAACGGCGCCAACGAGGCCGCGATGACCAGATCGCCCGCGCCGGCGCCGACGAAACGGACGCCGTGGCCGGCTTGCGCGAGGGCCGGCCCCAGGGCCTGCGCACGTGCCGGCATGATTACCCAACGTGCGCCATGCTCCTCGACCGCGACGGCCGTGGCGCTCGCCACCTCGGTCATCGATCGCCCCAGGCAGATGACGGCATGGAAGCACGAATGCCGGATGATCGCCCGCGCGGCGTTGCGCTGCTCGATCAGCGTGCCCGGCCCCATCGCCTGGATCAGGCCTTCGATGTCATCGGGCGTCTCCACCACGAAGCCGACGGTATGCGCCTTGGCATGGAGGAAGCGCAGCGCGTCGAGCATGGCGTTGATGGCGGCCTTGTCGCGGTCGTCGAGCTGCGGCCATAGCGCATCGAGCACGTCGAGGGAGGCCTCGATGCTGGCGCCGATCACGCCCTGACCGAGCGGGCGTCCGGGCGTCTCGCAGCGATAGAGCTCCTCCAGCGACTGCAGGACGGTTCGGCGATCCTTGATCGCGCCGGCGCCCTGCAGGATGCGGGCGAGAACGAGCGCCCGCTTGGCGGGCTCGAGCGGCACGGCCAGCCAAGCGAAATCCGCCAGCTCCGCCGCCTGTTCGCTCGCTGCGCGCTGAAATTCGCCGACGACCTGACCATAATGCCAGCTGAGCTGCCAGGGCGTCACTTGCCGGCCGCGATACCTGCCGCGCTCGATGCGTTCGAGCGCCTGGGCCTGCAGCTCGTGGCGCAGATCCGGATCGAAGCCGGATGCGCGCGTGTCCAGCAGCCGATGGGCACGCGTCGCGACCGCCGGGCCAAACCACTCCTGATCGGCATCGCCGACCGAAAGGCCGCTGGGCATGCGGATGTGCACGGTCCTGCGAAACTGGTCGAGCTCGCGCTTGGCGACTTGCGCCGCCGTGGCGGAGACCGTCTGCACCTCGCAGAAGGCATCGACCACGCCGGCCCAGTCCCAGAAATCATCGCCGTAGAACGGAATGCGGTATTGGCGACTCGCGACGATCCGCGCGCAGACCTCCTCGATCGCCGGCGTTACGCGATCGAGAATGTCGCGTCGCGCGAGCGCAGGGTCCGCAAGACACTGATGAACGACGCGTGCGGCGTTCGCGTTCACCACGTGCCAGTCCCGCGCGGCGAATTTCGGCGACGTCCGCAGATATTCCAGGGCGTCGATGAGGCAGCGTCCGGCCAGCGCGCGTGGTGAATTGTCGTCGAACCAGCTGGTGTTGCCGATTCCGTACCCATGCAGGTCGGACGTGAAGAAGACCGGCGGATGTCGAGAAACCACACTCGCCTCCTGGTCCGCTCATCGCGTCTCTCAACTGCAATTGTCTAACGTTTGTAGCTCGATCTTCGCAACCGAAAGTTGATATTGGGTGACTGTCAATTGTGCCAGTGTCAGGGCACCGCCAAGCGCGCCCATTGGACGCTCAGCGCAAGCCGGAGGGGTCTCGCCGTCAGATGCTGACGGCGCCGAGCAACCGGCCGAGACGACGCGCCATGCTGCGGCCCCATCCGGGCTGCTCGCGGACCAGCCGGAAGCCCAGATTGGCCGGTGGCTTTCCCGAGGCGCATCCGCCGGCGCGCGCATCGCGGATGAAGTCGGTCACGTAGGCCCGGTGCGCGCCTTCCGCGAGGCGAACGCCGCAATTGCTGACGGTCTTGATGACGCGTCCGGCATCGTCCTGCACCTTGCGTGTGAAGCAGGTCGAGGTCCATTCCCAGACATTCCCCGCGAGATCGGCAACGCCGTGCTCGTTGTTGCCGAAGCCGCCGAAACGGCGGGTCTCGGATTCGTCGGGCAAGGCGGCTTCCCGTTCGTAGCGCGCGATCCAGCGCCGCGACGGGTCAGTGTCGTCGATTGCGACGCCATCGTCCTTGAAACGGCTACCGGCCGCATGAGCCCACTCGGTGTCCGTCGGCAGGCGATAGCGATCGCCGGTCTTGCGCGAGAGCCATTCTGCATAAGCGACGGCATCGTGCCAGCTCACCTGCACGGCCGGACGGTCGATGGCGATGGGGACATCGCGGTCGAGCGCGCGGCAGGCGCGAGCTTCGACACAGGTGTGATAGTCGGCGGCGCTGACCTGGTTGGTCATGATCGTCAGCGGACGATCGAAGCGGACCGTCGCGACGGGAGCCTCGGCGGGGCGGCCGTTGCGCAGATGGTCGCCGGAATCGCGATAGCTCACTACGCCCGGTGCAATCTCGGTGAGGGCTGGAGTGCCGCCGGCGGGGTTTGGGAGGCTCGTGAGGAGGGGCGCCATCGCCGTCGGGCCGGCCAGTCCGACGATGCAGGCGAGGGTGAGCTTGATCTTGAAGGCGAGCAGCATGGCAGCACATCGAGGCGAGCGGGGGCCGGACGGGCCGGCCCCCTTGGGCTGATCAATTGGTCGATCCGGTGGGGATATCCGCCGGGGCTTTCACCTGCGTCATCAGGTCGTCGTTCCACTTGCCTTCGACCTTGAAATGCGCGGTGGCGCCGAGATTGGCCGCCTCGATCAGATTGTGGGTGACATAGGCGTAGATGCCGGGCTGCAGGAATTTGTAGAGCGCGGCACCCGCCGAGCCACCACGGATGAACCAGGTCTCGAGTCCGGTCTCCGGCGCATTGGAGAACTTGCCGGTCTCCCAGACATAGTCGCCATGACCGCCGATCAGATGCGGGCGGCTGTCGCGGTTGGCCTGCGAGTGCACGATCAGCACGTTCTCGCCGACATTGGCCGTCAGCGCGTCCTTGCCGGTCAGCGCGCCCGCCTTGCCGTTGAACACGACGTGGGTCGGCGTCAGCTTGCGCATAACCTCCTCGGTGTCGGTATAGGCCTCGCCGGGCGAATCGTAGGATTTGAAATTGCCCTTCTCGTCGCGCGGCACATAGAGGTCCTGCTCGCCGATGTAGTAGACGCGATCGTAGCGCAGCGCATGGCCGCGGCCGTCATTGAGGCCGTCGCGCGGCAGCACCATCACGGCGCCGTTCATGCCGGAGACGACGTGCCAGGGGATCATCGGTCCGCCCGGGGCGCAGTGATAGACGAACACGCCGGTGCGCGTCGCCTTCCAGCGCAGCACCACCTGCTCACCCGGATTGACCAGGGTCAGTGCGCCGCCGCCGAGCGCGCCGGTTGCGGAGTGAAAGTCGATGTTGTGCGGCATGGTGTTGGTCGCCGGATTGACCAGCGTCACCTCGACATAGTCGCCCTCGTGAACGACCATCAGCGGGCCCGGCATCGAGCCGTTGAACGTCATGGCCTGGAAGGTGGTGCCCTTCTCGTCGATCACCATCTTCTTCTCCTGGACCACGAGCTTGAACTCCATGATCTTCGGTCCCTGCCTGGTGGCCTGCTCGTGCGCATGCACGAACGGCGGGGCCACCAGATCGACCTTCTGGCGCGGCAGCTTGAGGTCGTCGGCAACGGCGGGAGCCGCAAGCATCATCGCGGCGATGGCTGCACTGAGCAGGGCGGTGCGGCGGGTCAACATGGATCGCTCCTTCATTGGATCTGTTGTAGTGCCGCAAACAGCATGCGCCTGTTGGAACCCGGCTTGTTTGTGCTGCAACAAGCAACTTAGCAATTGCGAACGGTCGGAGGAGCGCGCGCAGATGATGCCGGCGCAGGCGCACTCGGAGCCGCGAATGCGTGGCATCGGGAGGCCCGATCGAGACGATGATGATTTATCGGCAGTGAGCGCGCCGACCTGCTCGCGCGCGAGATCGCCGCGCGGCCCCGGTGCGATGCCGTGAACGGACGAGCATCATGGAAGACGCCGATAGCGCGAAGCGCGCCATTCGTCGCGATTGGTCTGGGGAGATCGTCAGCTCATCCAGCGGACCGCCAGCAGCACGACGAAGGCCACCGCGGCTGCCACGCAGAAGAGCGTTGTCAGGAACATCGCGACGTTGCCGAGCAGCCCGGCGGGCGTCTGGTCGTCGCGGAAGGACTCGAAGCCGTCGGATTGGGGAATGTGGCCGCGAATGGCGAGGAGAGCGAAGGAGCGGATGAGCAGTTGCAGAGCTTCCATTGCGGATTCCTCGAATCGTCAATGGGTTGATGATGATGCGAAATAGTCCGGCCACTTTGAGGAAGCGCAAAGTCCAGCACGAAAGCCGGCGTTCTACTGGAATCTTCACGGGCTCTGCCGGCCGCCGCTTTGAGAAAGCTCAAGGTCGCGCCTGTTGCCTTGTGCCAAGAACGTCCGAACCCAAGGTGGACAGGCAGGACATGAGACCAGATCTCGCGGCATGCTACGGACAAGAGCGCCTCCCGCGCTACACCAGCTATCCCACGGCGCCGCATTTCTCCGCTGCGGTCGGGCCATCGACCTATGCGGAATGGTTGCGCGCCATCCCGGCGAGCGCGACGGCATCTCTGTACCTGCATGTGCCGTTCTGCCGGTCGATGTGCTGGTATTGCGGCTGCAACACCATGGTGGCCAAGCGCGACGAGCCGATCGCGGTCTATGAATCGGCGCTGCGCTGCGAGATCGATATGGTGTCGCGCCAGATCGGCCGGCGTCTTCCGGTCGGCCACATTCACTTCGGCGGCGGCACGCCCACCATCATGGCGCCGGAGTCGTTGATCGATCTGGTCGGCTCGCTGCGTCATTCGTTCTTCGTGCTGCCCTCGGCCGAGATCGCCATCGAGATCGATCCGCGCACGCTGACGCCTGACATGATCGATGCGCTGGGGGTCAGCGGGGTCAACCGGGCGAGCCTGGGGGTGCAGAGCTTCGATCCGCTGGTGCAGAAGGCAATCAATCGGGTGCAGAGCTTCGAGCAGACCGCGGCGGCGACGATTGGGCTGCGCAGGGCCGGTGTTGCCGGGGTCAATTTCGACCTGATCTACGGGCTGCCGCATCAGACCGTCTTCTCCTGTCTGGACACTGTCCGGCGCGCCATCGATCTGCGTCCCGATCGGCTGTCCGTGTTCGGCTATGCGCACGTCCCCACGTTCAAGACGCACCAGCGCAAGATCCAGGATTCGTCCCTGCCCGACAGCCTGGAGCGGTACGATCAGGCGTGCGCGATCAGCGAGGCGCTGAAGGAAGCCGGCTACGTCCAGATCGGGCTCGATCATTTCGCGTTGCCGACCGACCCGATGACGATTGCCTTCCGTGAGGGCCGGCTGCACCGCAATTTCCAGGGCTATACGACGGACGCCAACGACCTCCTGATCGGCTTCGGCGCCTCGGCGATCGGACAGCTGCCGCAGGGCTACGTCCAGAATGCACCGCAGGTTCGTGCCTATGAGGGGCAGATCGCATCCGGCAGCCTCGCCACGGTGAAAGGCTATGGCCTGACCGATGACGATCGCCTGCGGGCCGACATCATCGAGCGCATCATGTGCGACTATGGCGTCGACCTCGACGTGATCTGCACGCGGCATGGCATCGAGACCGATGCGATGCTGCAATCGGCGCCGCGGCTGCAGTCGCTGATCTCCGATGGCGTGGTCGAGCTCAACGGCAGCGCGCTGGCGGTGACCGAGCATTCGCGGTTCCTGGTGCGCAGCGTGGCCGCGGCGTTCGACGCGCATCTCGACGCCTCGAAGCAGTTGCACAGCCGGGCGGTCTAAAGCGCGATGAGATCAGGATGAATCGTCATCGCGCTTTAGGTTGTTGTTTGCGCATGATCTTTTCGGAAAACCGCTGCGCACTTTTCCGGATCATGCTTTAGCCCGCCGCACGACGCGGTGCTTGTGCCGCGACAAAGACGTTCGACGGGCTACGGGCTACCATTCGCTTTCGAATGGAGGCGCGCATGCCCATCACCTTTGATGAACTGGTCGACGATCTCATGCGGCGCAAGCCGGAGACGATCGGCGTCTTTCTCGCGTTTCAGATGCGATGCGTCGGCTGCCCGATCGCCTGCTTTCACAATGTCGCCGATGCCTGTCGCGAGCACGGCGTCGAGCCCGACGCATTTCTCTCGGCGCTGTCCGCCTGCACGTGATCAGGAGCGCGACGACGCGCTGTCGCCGGAGCTCTGTTCGGCCAGCAGCACGATCTTGTGCGGTTCACGGAGCACGATCTTCTGACGGCCGCTCTCGACGAGGCCGAGCTGCTCCCAGCCGGAGAGGATGCGGCTGACCGTATGCAGCGTGGTGCCGGTCATCTGCGCGATGTCCTGCCGGCTGATCGGAAAGTCGATCTGCACGCCGTGATCGAGCTTGCGTCCCGCCTGGTTGGCGAGCCGCAGCAGCGCATGCGCGATGCGCTGCTCGACCTGCTGCGTCGACATCTCGATCACGCGCGCATGGGTTTCCTGCAGCCGCTGGCCGACGGTCTGCAGCGTATTTGCCGCCAGCGACGGGAACCGCGCGACCAGCCGCGGCCAGGCGGCGGAGGGCCAGGCCAGCACGATGCTGTCGTCGACGGCGGTGGCCGTCGCCGGATAATGCTGCAGGCCGATCGCGGGGGCGACGCCGAAGGTGTCGCCGGGCACGACATAGCGGACCACGATCTGGTCGCCGGTCGGCGTGGTCTTGGTGGCGCGGACATGGCCGTGCAGCAGCAGGAAGAACGAGCTCGCATCCGCGCCCTGCTCGAACACCGCGGCGTTGCGGGGCACGCGAATCGAACGGGCCTCCCGCAGCACCTCGGTAAGATCCTCGTTGGAGAGCCCCGCAAACAGCGGCAGATGCGCGACCAGCGAGCGGTCGATGGAAGCCATGATGTTCTCCGGGCCGGGCGCGGCGACATTCGCGCCGCTCAATAACACGTTTTCGCGATCCGTCGGAAGTTTGTGCTGGCGCAATCCGCCGCGAGCCGTCCGCAACTACGTGTGGGAGGCGCCGTCATCGGCGCGGTTCCCGTCGAGCATCGAGCGAGCATGCACATGGCCATTCCGCGCAACTATCAGGGTTTGACCGTTCTCGCCAACGGGTTCCGTCCGTTCTTCCTGCTCGGTGCGATCCAGGCCGCGCTGGCGATCCTGGTCTGGCTGCCGGCCTATTACGGCGAGCTGACGCTGAGCTCGGCGTTCACGCCGCGCGACTGGCACGTGCATGAGATGCTCTATGGCTATCTGCCGGCCATCGTCACCGGCTTTCTGTTCACGGCGATTCCGAACTGGACCGGACGGCTGCCGATCCGCGGCCTGCCGCTGCTGACGCTCGTCACCGTGTGGCTGGCGGGGCGGATTGCCGTGACGCTGTCTGCCTTCGCTCCGTGGTGGGCGGCGCTGCTGATCGATGCAAGCTTCCTGCTGCTGGTCGTCCTTGCCGCGGCACGCGAGATCGTGGCGGGGCGAAATTGGCGCAATCTGCCGGTCGTCGCGGTCGTCGGCGTGCTGTGCGCCGGCAACGTCGCGTTTCACCTTGAGGTGCATCTGCGCGGCTCGGCCGATGATGCGATCCGCGTCGGCGTCGCCGTCATCGTGCTGCTGCTCGCCTTGATCGGCGGCCGCATCACGCCGAGCTTCACGCGCAACTGGCTGGTCAAGCACAATCCCGGCCGGCTTCCGGCCCCGTTCGGCCGCTTCGACATGGCCGTCGTGGTCATCAGTGCGCTGAGCTTGTTGAGCTGGATCGTCGTGCCCGACAGCGCCGCGACCGGGCTCGCACTGGCCGCGGCCGGCATGCTGCATGCGGTGCGGCTGGCGCGCTGGGCCGGCGATCGCACGCTGCGTGAACGGCTGCTGGTGATCCTGCATGTCGGCTACGCCTTCGTGCCGCTCGGCTTCCTGATCAATGCGGCGGCGAGCTTCGGATGGGTGCTGCCGAGCGCCGGGCTGCATGCCTGGATGGTCGGCGCCGCCGGAATCATGACGCTCGCGGTGATGACCCGCGCCACGCTCGGCCACACCGGCCAGGCGCTGACCGCCTCGGCCGCCACGCAGGTGATCTATCTCGGGATCATCGCGGCGGCGGTCACGCGGGTCTGTGCCGTGCTGGTGCCGGCGCATGCGGGAGCGCTGCTGCACGTTGCGGCCTTCGCCTGGATCATCGCCTTCTCCGGCTTTGCCCTGGCGTTCGGTCCGCTGCTGCTGGGTCTCAGGCTGCGTGCGCTCGCGGTCCGCTCGACGGGATCGGCTCAGCCGGTGCTCTGATTGCGGGCGACCGCGCGCGAGAACACCACCTCCATGAGCGTGCCGGATTTCGGCGCCGCCTTGACGTGAAACTGCGCCCGGTTGGCTTCGACCAGCGCCTTGGTCAGCGACAGGCTGAGACCCGCGGCCTCGGAGCTCAGCTCGGCGCCGGCCGTCGCACGGAACGGCTCGAGCGCCGCAGCGACGGCCTGATCATTCAACCCATGACCGGTGTCGCGCACGCGCAGCACCACCTCGCCGAAATCCGACAGCGCGGTCGAGACGATGACCTGGCCGCCGGCATTGGCCAGCGAGATCGAGGCCGAGATCAGGTTCATGGCGATCTGGCGCAGCGCCCTGGTGTCGGCGATGACGGGCGGAACCGTCTGCGACAGCGAGGTGCGGATGATGATGCGGGCGCGGTTGGCCTGCGGCTGCATCACCGCAACGCAGCTCTCGACCAGCTCGTTCAGATTCTGCGTGGTGAAGGCCAGCTCGAGCTTTCCGGTCTCGATGCGCGACAGCTCGAGCAGATCGTCGATCAGGGACACCACGCGTTCGCCGGAGGTGCGGATGTCCTTCATGTATTCGGCGTAGCGCGCGTTGCCGAGCGTGCCGAAGCGCTCGCCGATCATGACCTCGGCAAAGCCGATGATGGCGTTCAGCGGCGCGCGCACCTCGTGGCTGATCCGCGCCAGCATGTCGGCCTTGGCATTGGCCGCCCGGTCGGCGACGCGCCGGGCCTGCAGCAGCTCGCTTTCGCCGCGGCGCAGCTGCGACAGATCGCGGAACACGGCGAAGAAGTTCGGACCGTCGGTCCGGGTCCGGCCGATCGTCATCGAGAGCGGGATCGCGCCGCCCTGGGCGACCTTGCCGAGCACCTCGCGGCCCTGATCCAGCATGCTGGCGGCGCCGGACTGCTGCACGCAGTCGAGATAGTCCACCACCAGCCGCGCGCTCTCCGGCGCGAACAGCTCGATCAGATTGCGGCGGACCAGCTCCGCTCCGTCGTAGCCGAACAGGGCCTCGGCGCTGCGATTGCAGGCGTGGATGTTGCCGCCGGCATCGAACATCAGGATGCCTTCGGCCGTGACGTCGAGGATGGCGGCCAGGTCTTCGGCTTCGGCATGACCGACGGCCGGAGGCGGGGCGACCACGAGTGCGGGCGGCGCGGACGGCGGCGGAGCCGGCGCTGGCGCGGCTTCGGCGGCAGAAGGAAGAGCTGCCGCCGGGCCCGGCGCCGGTGCGAAGATCAGCGCATGCGCGCTGTCGCCGTCCCAGGTGATCGTGAACAGCCGCGCCTCGGCCTTGATCTCCTCGCTGGAGGAGCCGTCGGCGGCCGAGATCGTCACCGGCGTGCCTGCTTCGGATCTGCCCGTGGCGGATGGCGCGCCGGGCTCGACATAGAGGGCATCGAGCCCGCCGGCCTGCTCCAGCGTCGGCAGGTCCGCATAGCCCATCTGCTTGAAGAAGGCCGGATTGGCGTAGAGCAGCCGGTCGAGCCGATAGATCAGCATGCCGGTCGGCAGCAGATCGAGCAGGATCCGGTCGCGCTGGCTGTCGCCCTGGGCCGGCGGCGCTTCGGGCGTCAGCCAGTCCGTCTGGAGGGCGGCGCCGTGCTCGGTCGCGACGTCGCTCGCCGGCGGCGCATCCGGATGCTGTGCTGGACCAAACGGATCACTCATGCGCGGGGCCGCTTCGAACGTGGAGCCGGGAACGTCGGCCGGCATGCTGCGGATTTCACCTTCGAGCCGGGCCGACAACTGGCGCGCAAGTTCATGAAACGCATTGTTCTCCACCGGCGTCAGCGCCGGAAGCTTGGCCTCGCCCGGGGCGCGGAACGGCACGACGTTCCCCGCCGCCTCCAAGCCGACGCCATCGACGTGGGAGGCGTCCGTGACAGCGGAAGCATCACGCGCCGACACGGTGATGTTGTCCTGGTGCGGCGGCGCATCTGCGGCCGGCGCATGGTCGGATTGGGCATCGTCCGGGAGAGCCTCGGCGGCGGAGGCGACATCGGCTCCGTCCGCTTGCCCGGCATCGGCCATGTTCATCTCGGCCGCAGCCGCCCACCGCGTTTCCAACCGGTCCAGCACGTCGAGGTCGCGGCAGACGCCGAAGCCGCGATAGCCCGCATGGCTCTTGTCCTCGGCGAGGACGGGAAGGCCCGACAGCTCCACGGCCAGCCGCTCGCCATGCCCCGCAGGCCAGGTGATGACGAGCCCGCTCCAGGTTTCCCGGGTCGCGATGGCCGCGGCGACACGCCCATTCGGATCGAGCCCGAGCGCCGCCGCAAGGTCGTGCCAGGGCCGGCCCAGTTGCGCGGCGCCGGATGCGCCGATCAGGCGGGCGAACTCGTCGGAGCCGAGCGAGAACCGTCCCTCGGCATCCATCTGCCACGAAAACCGCAGCGGATGACGGCGGCCGCGTCCGGACGGATCGCCGGCCGCGCCGCCGACGCTGTCCTCCGGGGCGTGCTGCATCGAGGACGCAGCCGTTCCGGCAACGTCGGGAGCACAGGCAAGCTCGCTCTCCGCGGCAGTCGAAGCGACCTGCGCTTCGCTGGAGGAGAGCGGTGCTGGTCCGAAGTCGGACGGATGCATGTCGGTCGTCGTCTGCGATGCGAGCGGCTCGAACAACTCGGCTTCGGCGGGGTCGTCGATCAGCAGGAACTCGGCCGGAGCTTCGTTGGACAGCGCAGGGGCTTCGTAGTCGGTCTGGCGTTCGGTCATTTCATCCATCGAAGGAGCAGGCAGAGTCTCGGCCGTATCCGCGAGATCCGCGGACGCTGATGCCGGGGCGGCATCTGCGGTGAGCTCTGCATCAGGCGTCGGCACCGGGCTCGGCGCGTCCAACTCATCGGGCGGGGCCGGTAGCGGCACGGCGACCAGTCCGGTCTGACTGCCACTGCCGATCCGGTAGAGGGTTGCGCGCGCGCTGCCGAGCAAAACCTCGGCGGCTCCATCGGCCAGCGCCGCGTTGCGGATCGCGGCGAATCGCGGATCGCTCAGATCGTGCATGCCGAACAGGTCGCGGCCGGCCGTGCTGATGCCGGCGAACTGACCGTCCTGGGTAAACGCGATCAGCGCATGCGCGCTGCCGTCCACCAGCCGTTTCAGCCGATCCGTCAGCGGGAAGCTGCGGCCGCCGCTGTCGGTGCTGGTGATCAGCACCGCGTGCCTGCCGTCGGGCAGTTCGATTCGGGCGCAGCCGCAGGTCGCCAGCGTGCCGAGCGGCGCGCCGAAGCCGCGCAGACGTTCGAGCCGCAGCGCGCCGTTCTCGGGCAGCCGCCGGCCCAATTGCGCGATCTGGCGGCGATGCTGATCGGCGGGACCGAACGTCTTGGCGATCAGCGCCGGCACATTGGTCGCTCCGAGGGCGCGGGCGCCGACCGCATTGGCCCAGAGCACGCGGCTCCCATCGGCCGACCAGAGCCACGCCGGCAGCGCGCCCGCGGCATGGACGGCCAGCCGGGGATCGCTGAGGGCGTGCAATTCGAGATCGGCGTGGGTCATGGCGACGACGGCGAACGGCTCTTGTGGCGTTGATCGGCTGCCGGAGGTGGCAGCGTTAAGAATTCGTTACTATCGCGCGTTTTGAGGGCAGAGGTCCACGGCCGGGCCGGGCTGTGGTCCTGCTAAAGCTTGGATAACCTTAATGTGTTCCTCGGGCGCTCAGGAGGCGCCGAACCGGCGGCGAAAGTCCGGGTTGGACGTTGGAAGCGCGGCCGGGCGGTCAGGAATGATGGGCGGATGGGCCGAAGCCGCAGTCGCCCGGCCCGATCCAGGCCGGGGCGATGCCAGGGCCGTTACAGGCATCGGATGGAGGGATTCATGACCGAGGACGGGCGCCGATTCGAAATTCCGAAGGACATGCGGGCCATGGCCGAAGCCGGCTTCGACCAGGCGCGCCAGACGTTCGAGAAGTTCCTGGCCGGCGCTGAAGCGACCGCCGGCTCGCTCGAAGAGCGCGGCGCAACCGTGCGTGCGGGCGCGAAGGACATCGGGGCGAGGGTGCTGCAATACGCTGAGAAGAACGTGCAGTCGTCGCTGGACTATGCCCAGTCGCTGGTTCACGCCAAGGATCTCCCCGAGGTGCTCAAGCTGCACAGCCAGTTCGTCCAGGGCCAGATGCGCTCATTGGCCGAGCAGGCCGGCGACATCGGCCAAGCGTTCAGCAAGGCGGCCCTCGACGCCACCAAGCCGAAAGCGTGAGGTTTTGCAGGTGCTGTTGCGTTGTGGCTCCTCACACGCACCGGTGGAGATGGCATTCGGCTCGCCCCCGGGCGCGACAAACAGTTCCTGATAGTGGAATTTCCGTTGCGTTGCACAAATTCGACACGATATAGCTCTACGCGAGGTTGTTACTCACCTCCCAGGGGCGGTTCCTCTGCGTGATCCGAAGTGACTTCCCGATTGCCGGGGCGGTCCAGTCTCAATGTTTCGAAGGATGCATGCCATGACCAATGCCACCGATCCTTTCTCCGCGTCGATCATCCCGTTCGAGGTTCCCGAACAGGTGCGCGCATTCGCCGAAAAAGGCGTGTCGCAGGCCCGCGAGAACTACGCCAAGTTCAAGGACGCCGCAGAGACCCACAATTCGGCCATCGAGGCCTTCTTCGCCAATGCCAGCAAGGGCGCCGGCGCCTACTCCTCCAAGGTGATGGAGTTCACCAAGGCCAACACGACGGCCTCGCTCGACTTCGCCCAGGAGTTGTTCGGCGTGAAGTCGCCGACCGAGGCGATGGAGCTGTGGACCGGCTTCGCCCGCAAGCAGTTCGAGGCCTTCACCGCCCAGGCCAAGGAGCTCGGCGAGCTCGGCCAGAAGGTCGCCACCGAGACGGTCGAGCCGATCAAGGAAAGCGCCACCAAGCTGTTCAAGCCGGCGGCCTAAAGTCCACGGCCTGAGCCCCGCTTGGCGTCCTGAGGCGCCAGCGGATGGCCGCGAATCCCGAGCCTGGCGCGCTACGCGTCCGGGCTCGATCCTATGAGAGCCCGCATTTCGGGCAGGCTCCGAATCCGCTCACAAAGGCGGCAAAAAACGCCGGGGAGGCGGGCGACTTTATCCGTTCTCGGACTTGCCAAATCCCCCCGTTGCACCTAGTTTCCGGCCCGTTCGGGCGCCCCCTCTCGCGGGGCTCTGCCCGTTTCGGATGCAGTTGTAGCTCAGTTGGTTAGAGCGCCTGTCTGTGGAACAGGAGGTCGGTGGTTCGAGCCCACCCAACTGTACCAAATCCCGACATATCCATCGTTTGCATCACCACTAGGTTCGTCCGATCTTGCGACGCAACGAACGTCGGGGGCTGCCGATGAGCTCCGTGGCTGGCGCGGTGCAAATGGGCGCCAAGCGATCTCTGATCCCGAGGATGCATGATGGATTCGAAGTCGGCCGCAGTATTCAAGCAGCATGTCGAGCGGTCCATAGAGCAATTGTCGCTCGCGCTCACGCTTGCCGAAGAAGCCTGTGAAGACCAAGAATTTCTGAGACTGAAGGGGACAGTCGGCGATGTCATTGCTCGGCTGGACGCCATGCTTCAATGTCGTAGGGCGGATTAGTACTACTGCGTCAGAAAAGGGCTTTGCTCCCTCCGTGTCGTTCCGGGGCGCCCGAAGGGCGAGCCCGGAACCCATACCCACAGGCAATAGTGTAAGGCAGGCTGGTTGTGGGCACTTTGTCGCCAAACATCTGTCTGTGGCTATGGATTCCGGGCTCGCCCTTCGGGCGCCCCGGAATGACGACGGATAGCGGGCAGTGTTTCTGACGCAGTAGTACTAGCGCCAGCGTAATCCGCCATCTCGAGCAAGATATTCGCGACGACCGTTGTTCCTGCCAGCGCCCTTGAGCAGCCTCTGCCCCATCCATCTCACGGTCTTGACGATGAAACGGCGGATCACGCCGCGCTGATCCGCCCTACGCGCTGACGCATTTGAGGCCATCGTATTAGGATGCCGATCTTCGCCAAGAGACCGGAGCCAACGTGCCGACGTATTTTCCAATCGATGCGGGCGTGAGCTTTGCGTGCGATGACAGCGATCTTCTCGCCGTGAACTGGCAACGGGATCATCTCTCGGCAGATTTCATCCTTCCGGGCGCGGAGAAGCGCGCGCTCCGCGTTCACTTCAACGACGCCACCATCGTCCGTCTCCTCGACGATTTCCGCTCAGCACCGAGGCGGACACAAAGCCGGAGGGGCTGGCCTCACGCCATTTCGCCTATCGTGTCGAGGGCTCCGTGTTTGCGGAGACGCAATCGGAAGCTTGGAAGTTGAATTTTCATCCTGCCAGCCACTATCGCTTCATCACGGGATGGGGATGCATGGACGTGCTCTCCAAAGCACCGCCTCGCTTTGAAGTCGTTGATCTCGATCTCTGATTAGTATCCGCGTGGGGCCGAAGGCAATCTGCCTGTTTGGGCCGCTTGCTTGTTCGCTAACCTCAAAGACCGGACTCCGCGTCATTTTCCGGTTTTCAGAATAATTCTTGACGCCGCCCCCAAATCAGTGGTCTTATCCGTGCATCCCGTCCCGATGCGAAGGGGCGTACGCGCGGTCGTCACGATACGTGGGGCGGGGATGCGGTGGCCGTGGTGGATCAGGCGCTGTTGCGCGACGACTGATCGATTGCGGACGATGAAGTCGTGTGGTCCTGGCCTCTCGTCGCTGAGGTCAAGTCCGGCAGCGTTGCCTGACGGCGCGCGCGGGCGATGGGGGCAAGAACGCCGATCCCCAGGGAGATCACGTATAAGTCGTAAGCCCATCGCGCAGGGAATGCCGGATGCTCGGCTGAACCTGTGGTGACTGCCGCCTGCTTTTCTTGTTGCAGGCGGGCCATGGGTGAGGCCTTCACCCGGCATTCCCTGCGCCCTCGCGTTGGTCGGGGGCCGTCGACGAAAAACTCGGGCGGATGGCGCCGCGAGGCCGCGAGCGCGTGTCCGTGCTGCCGGTGAAGGTGTGATGTACGCATTGTGATGTACGGATGGTGTCTCGGCCGGTTTGCGTCCCCTGTCGTCACGCATCGGCCGGAGGAGCAGCAGCATCGAGGACGCGCTGGAGATCAATCCATCAGCGGTCCAACCGGGCGTCGCCGGTTCGGCGTCAGGGGCGTGAAGCCGCACGCACGCGGCTTGCGGATTCGTGGGTGTTGCAACTAGTGTCGCTGAACCGGAGGAGGGCACGATGAGGGGCGTCCTGTTGGCACTGGTCGGAGCGGCGCTGCCGGTCCTGACGATGGTTCCAGTTTCCGCGTATGCGTATACCGCCGAGCAGGAGCAGGCGTGCACCGGCGACGCCTTTCGGCTGTGTAGTTCCGACATTCCCAACGTCGACCGCGTCACCGCCTGCATGGTCCGGCGCAAGGCCGAGCTGTCGCCGCCATGCCGCGCCCAGTTCGGACCGCCGCCGCGCCAGGCGGCAGCGCGTGCCGATAGGCCGATGAGCATTCGCCCGCCGGCAACCAAGAAGCCGGTCGATGCGCGCGCGGGCAAGACGAAGAAAACGCGGCCGGATGAAACCTGACGCGCCGATGCGCACCGCGTCGTGCAGCTTCAGCCTGCAATCACATGCGGTGAAGACCGGATGTTGCCGAAGAAAGCGACACCATCGACTGCATTTTCTGCTGACGGTGTGACTCAAAAACCAATGCGTTTCAGCAATCAGGAGTTACGCCTCGTCAATCGCTAAATTTATCTTCCGCGAATCAGTCCGCTGATTCATTTTCGCGACCGGGGTCAATCTGGAGGCCAAGGTATGAACGTTATTGTTTTCGCATCGCGTAAGGGCGGTTCAGGCAAGAGCACCCTGGCCGCCCATCTCGCTGCGCAGATCAAGGCGAGCAAGTCTTGCCTGCTCATCGATGCCGACCCTCAGGGGTCGCTGACGCTTTGGCACAAGCTGCGGGGCACCAACGAGCCGCCGATCAAGACCGCCGTGAACTCGGTGAGCGCGATCGTGTCCGCGGCCCGCCGTGACGGCGTCGAGTGGGTGCTGATCGATACGCCGCCGACGATCTCGGCCGTGGTCGAGGATGCGATCAAGAACGCGACCATGGTGATCATCCCTGCCCGCCCGGGCGTGTTCGACGTCAACGCGGTGCAGGAGACGATCCAGACCTGCCGCGCCGCGCGTAAGCCGTATGCGGTCGTCCTCAACGGCGCTCCGGCGCGCCGCGACGACGCCGAGAGCCCGATCGTGACCATTGCCCGCGAGGCGCTGGCCAAGTTCAAGGCGCCGGTGTGGGGCGGACAGATCACCAACCGCGCCGATCTCTTGATGGCGCTGGGCCAGGGCGAGGGCGTGCGCGAGTATTATGCGGAGGGTCGTGCTGCGGCCGAGATCGCGCGGCTGTGGGCGGCGATCGAGCGTTCGGTGAGGGCGATTCGCGGGACCGTCTCGGCGAATGGGGCCATGCACAAGCAGGCCGCCTGATCGCAATCGTTCCAATGAGGCATCGACGCGCGGTCTTCCGCGCGTTTTTTGCGCCGGATCCGATCGTTGTGATCGCAGCGATCGGGCAGGCCGCGAGGCGGCCACGCCTGAGCGGGACGCAAGGTCAGGCGACCATCAGCAGATAAAATGCAATCGCCGGCGTCAAAGTCAGGATCACCGACCAGATCCCGACCGCCCAGATAATGTCCTCGACGCTAAATCCCTGACGTTCAGGGAATGCATGATCCTGAAAAGCCACGACGCCCCCGCGCTCTTTGGTTTTCAACATTCATAGCGGAACATCTTTAAACAGCAGGTTGCGGACTGCGCGGCTTTTGATCGCCTCTGTTAGTTCGGATTAACTCTGCTGCCTCACGCAGGCGCCGTCATTCCGGGTTCGAGCCTGCGGGCCGCCCCGGAATGACCCTGGTCGCGACGGCTCAGGCGACGCGGCCTTGCGTGGCGGACCGGCGGCGTTCGATCTCCAGATCGAGCCGAGCGGCGAGCTCGTCTCCCACCTCCACCATCGGCAGTCGCATCTCGGCGCTGGCGATCAGGCCGGTCCGCGCCAGCCAGTACTTTGCCGGGGCCGGGCTCGGCTCGGTGAACAGCAGGCGCGTGAGATCCTCCACCTGCGCCCAGCATGCTGCCGCGGCGTCATGGCGGCCGGCCTTCACGTGATCGAGAATGGCCGCAAAATTGGTCGTCTCCAGATGCGCGGAGAGCAGGATGGCGCCGTCGGCGCCGGCCTGCAAGGCGTCGAAGCTCTGGGCGTCCTCCCCGGTCAGAATTTGAAAGCCGGCAGGCCGGCGCGCGATCAGGTCGCGGGTCTGCATCCGGTTGGCGCAGCAATCCTTCAGCCCCGCGATGGCCGGATGCGCAGCGAGCTGGAGCAGCGTCGCATTGTCGAGTCCCACCGCCGAGCGATAGGGAATGTTGTAGAGCACGATCGGATGGGCGGCGCGATCGGCCAAGGCGGTGAAGTGCGCCAGCAGTCCGCGCTGTGACGGGCGCACGTAAGGCGGGCTCGAGATCAGATAGAAGTCGATCGACCACGACGCCGTTCGATCGAGCGCCTCGATCAGATCGGCCGTCGCCACGCCCCCGATGCCGAGGCAGATCGGTAGCGGCCGGCCGATGGCGTCCAGCTCATCGCGGACCACGCTGACGAGACGCGCGCGCTCGTCCCATGACAGCGCCAATCCTTCGCCGGAGGTCGCACCGAGCACGAGGCCATCGATGGGCTTGGCGGCGTAGTGTCGGATCAGATGACGCAACGATCCTTCGTCGAGCGCGCCGTCGCAAAAGGGCGTGATCAGCGGCAGCCAGAGTCCTTGCAGTCGCGTTCTGGGGGCGGTCATGGTCCATCTCCTTGGATGTCGTGAGCCGGAGACGGGACATGAAAAAACCCCGTCCTTGCGGCGGGGCTTGGTGAGGCGGCGGTGAACTCTCGAGAGGTTCTAGCGCGCGCGTCCACGGCTCCCCGGAAGGGGAGCTTTTTTCGACGACAGCTTGGCGTACGAAAATGCGGACATGCGTCCTACATGCGCGGCGCCGCTCAGACTGTCAACGTCGCAACATCAGCGAGGCGGATACAAAGGGAAAAACCGAGCAAAAAAATAGCCGGGCCCAATGAGCCCGGCTGGAGGTATTGGCCAACGCGGCCGACACAATCACCTTCCAAGAGGGATTTCTGAGCGTCCGCGCCACTGGAGGAGGGGGACAATGCGCAACGCCGACGCTCAGCACAGAAACAGTATGGTCTTCGTCGCGGCCCTGCAGCAAGCAGGGGTGCCGCATGTCAGACATGCACAATATCAGGCTGGCCAGCGCTGTGCTTTGCTCACGACAAAGTCACGGAACACCTGAACCCGCGCGACCGTTTTCAATTCCTCGGGATAGACGAAGTAGGTGTCGAGCTGGATCGAGTCGGACTCGCCGAACAGCTGCACGAGGCGACTGTTCTCTTCGACGAGATAGTCGGGCAGCGCGGCGATGCCGAGGCCCTGCTGACAGGCACGTACGAGACCGAGGATGTTGTTGACGCGGAAATAGGCCTCGCGCGGACCGGAGCCGTTGCGGCCGGCATCGACCAGCCAGCTGCGGTTCTGCAGGTGCGGAGCGACCTGGCCGTCGGCGAGCATGATGATGCGATGATCGTCGAGCTCGTCGAGGGTGCGGGGCGTCCCGAAACGCTTCACATATTCCGGCGAGCAATAGGCGTGGAAGCTGATCGCGAACAGCTTGCGCTGGATCAGGTCCGGCTGTGTCGGCTTCCGCGTGCGGATCGCGACGTCAGCCTCGCGCATCGACAGATCCAGCTCTTCGTCGGTGACGATCAGCGAGATCCGGATCTCGGGATACATGGCAGTGAATTCGCCGAGCCGCGGAATCAGCCAGTTGATGCCGACGCCGGGTGTGGTCGTGATCTTGAGGTCGCCGCTGGGACGCTCACGGCTGTCGGTGAGCTTGGCGCGCGCCGCCTGCAACTGCATGAAGACGTCGTGCGCCGTCCGGAACAGCAGGTCGCCCTGCTCGGTGAGGATCAGGCCGCGTGCATGGCGATGGAACAGCGAGACCGCGAGCTCCTGCTCCAGCGCGCTGACTTGGCGCGAGACTGCCGATTGCGACAGCCCGAGCTGCTCCCCGGCATGCGTGAAGCTGCCAGCTTCCGCCGCTGCGTGAAACACCTTCAGCTTGTCCCAATCCATGTCCTTAAATCCATCCCGTGATCGTGGCATCGTCAGTTCATTCCGCAGCGGCGCGTTCGCTCGCGGCATGGGCGAGGAAGCGTTCGGCTTCGAGGGCCGCCATGCAGCCCATGCCGGCGGCGGTGATCGCCTGCCGATAGGTTTCGTCGGCGACGTCGCCGGCGGCGAACACGCCGGGGACCGAGGTCGCGGTCGAGCCAGGCACCACCTCGACATAGCCGGACGGCTTCAGCTTCAACTGACCTGCCACCAGCTCCGTGGCCGGCGCATGGCCGATCGCCACGAACACGCCGTCGGCAGGCAGCTCGGTCAGCGCGCCGGTCTTGACGTTCTTCAGCCGGACATGGGTCACCTTCGACGGCGCGCTGGCGCCGCAGATTTCGTCGAGCGCGCTGTCCCACACGACCTTGATCTTGGGATGCTTGAACAGGCGCTCCTGCAGGATGCGCTCGGCGCGGAAATGATCGCGCCGGTGCACGACCGTGACGGTGGAGGCGAAATTGGTCAGGAACAGCGCCTCCTCGACCGCGGTATTGCCGCCGCCGACCACGATGACCTCCTTGCCGCGATAGAAGAAGCCGTCGCAGGTGGCGCAGGCCGACACGCCGAAGCCCTTGAACGTCTCCTCCGACGGCAACCCCAGCCAGCGCGCCTGGGCGCCGGTGGCGAGGATGACGGTCTCCGCCAGATAGACGTCGCCGGAATCGCAGGTCAGTCGGAACGGGCGCTGTCCCAGCTCGAGCTTGGTCACGAGGTCCGTCTTGATCTGGGCGCCGACATGCGTCGCCTGCTTCTCCATCTGCTCCATCAGCCAGGGGCCCTGGATGACGTCGGCAAAGCCCGGATAGTTCTCGACGTCGGTGGTGATGGTGAGCTGTCCGCCCGGTTGGATGCCCTGAATCAGGATCGGCTCCAGCATCGCTCGTGCCGCGTAGATCGCCGCCGTGTAGCCGGCAGGGCCGGAACCGATGATGACGACTTTGGCATGGATCGGTGCTTGCATGGGGTCGATGACTCGCTGGAAAAGGGAGGATTAACGACGCAGCGAGCGGAATGCGTGGACCAAACGCCCCGAAGCCCCATCGAAAATGTCAAATCCAAGTCTAAGCCATCTGGCAAGCTATGCAAGAATTGCAACGCATCTCGGCGAATTTTCCCTTCACGACCCGGTCAACAGGGGAAATCTAGAGTAATAAAATTGCGCAAATTGACCGGTGTGCGCTAAGAGAGTTGCCATCCGCCCGGGGGCCGTGCCTCCCGCAAGTTCCCGCCAGACCCCGCTCCCCCTGTGTCCAAGAATCTTGACGAGATCGATCTCAAAATCCTGAGCGAGATCCAGGCCGATGGCCGGATCACCAATGTCGAATTGGCCAAGCGGGTCGGCATCTCGCCGCCGCCCTGCCTGCGCCGCGTTCGCACCTTGGAGGAGGAAGGCTACATCACCGGCTATCGCGGCCTGCTCGACCCGCGCAAGCTCGGCTTCGACGTCACCGTGTTTGCCGCGGTCCACCTGTCGAGCCAAGCGGATGCCGACCTGAAGGCGTTCGAGGAGTTCGTCCGCGCCGAGCCGCTGGTGCGGGAATGCTGGATGCTGTCGGGCGAGGTGGACTTCATCCTGAAATGCGTCGCGCCTGACATGGCGACCTTCCAGGAATTCGTCACGCATCTGACGGCGGCGCCGCACGTGCGCAACGTGCGGACGTCGCTGGTGCTGCACAATTCGAAGTACGAGGCGGCGGTGCCGCTCGAGGTCAAGGGACGCGGCTAAGCCCGCTGTCATTCCGGGGCAGCCCCATAAGGGGCTGAACCCGAAATCTCGAGATCGCACACTCAATTCGGGATTCCGGGTTCGATGCTGGCGCATCGCCCGGGAATGACGACGTGAGATTAGGACTTCTTGCGCAGCAGCGCGTCCAGGCTGATCGGCCCGCCGCCGGCTGTCGCCAGATACAGGCACGAGAAGCAGAACGCGATCGCCGCGGTGCCGTTGTTCAGCAGCGGCAGCCAGACCGGCTCGCCGGTCTTGAACATGTGGCCGAGGAAGTAGGCGAAGGCCATCTGGCCCGAGAGGATGAACGCGACGGGCCGCGTGAGCAGACCGACCATCAGCAACGCGCCGAGCACCAGCTCGATCATGCCGGCCGTGTAGATCAGCGGCGGGACGTTCGCGAAATACGGAATCACCGGAAACTTGAAGATCTTGGCCACGCCATACTGAAACAGCAGCAGGCCGGTGATGAAGCGAAACAGGCTGAGCGCAGCCGGTTGCCATTTCGAGAGCATCTGCTCCATGTCTGATCATCCCCCAATGAAAACATCATGATGTAAGCGAACGCCGCGCCGATCCGAGCGGCACTGCTCGCCCATCCTGCACTAGCTCATTACCTAAACCCCGTCACCGCAATGAATCTTCCGGTCCCGAGGAATTGACCGCATGCTGCCGAACGGCCCTCGCCCTCGGGATCGTCCAAAACGAGGAAGGGCCGCGCCTTCGCGCAGCCCTGTTGCTCGGCCTCTGGTAGACAATCTAACGTCAGCGCCTCAGCGCCATTCCACCTTGGCGATCTCGTAGGACTTGGCGCCGCCGGGCGCCATGACCTCTACGGTGGTGCCCATCTTCTTGCCGATCAAGGCGCGCGCCAGCGGCGACGTGATCGAGATCCGGCCCTTCTTGGCATCGGCCTCGACCTCGCCGACGATCTGCCAGACCGTCTTCTTCTCGGTGTCCTCGTCGATCAGGGTCACCGTCGCGCCAAACTTGATCGTATCGCCGGAGAGCTTGGCGACATCGATGATGTCGGCGCGGGCGAGCTTGTCCTCGAGCTCGGCGATGCGGCCCTCATTGTGCGACTGCTCTTCCTTGGCGGCGTGATATTCCGCGTTCTCCGACAGGTCGCCATGCGAGCGCGCCTCGGCGATGTGCTCGATGATGCGCGGGCGGTCCACCGACTGGCGCTGCTTCAGCTCGTTCTCGAGCGCGGCGTAGCCGCCCGCGGTCATAGGAACCTTTTCGACCATCTCTTCTCGTCCTTCAGTCGTGCGGACAAAGCGTGCGCACGATCAGCATCTTCAGAATAGGCCTTCGCGGCTCAAAGCAAAGCCGAAAAGCCGGGCCATGCCGACCCGTCAAAGGCCGGACCAACATCGAACAAGGCGGCGAGTTCCTGCCGAGATGGCTTATTGCCGATTGTTGCCAACCGCTTAGCGGGCTCTCGCCCGCGCGACGCGATTAGTTTTCGGAAAAGTAACTCTGCAAGGTGCGGACCTCAAGGTCTCCCCCGAGATAGGCACGGATACCTTGCGCAGCCGCCACGGCACCCGAAAGAGTGGTGTAATACGGCACTTTATGCAAGAGGGCAGCGCGCCGCAGCGAGCGGCTGTCGGCCAGGGCCTGCGGACCTTCAGTGGTGTTGAAGACCAGCTGGATGTCGCCATTGGTGATGGCGTCCACGATGTGCGGCCTGCCTTCCAGCACCTTGTTGATCTTCTCGGCCGGGACGCCCTGATCGACCAGGAAGCGCTGAGTGCCGGAGGTCGCGACCACCTTGAAGCCGTGCTCGTGCAGCATCCGCACCACCTCGGTGATTCGGGCCTTGTCGCTCTCGCGCACCGAGACGAACACCGTACCCTTGCGCGGCACGCGTGTGCCGCCGCCGAGCTGGCTCTTGGCGAAGGCGACCGCGAAGGAGCGGTCGATGCCCATCACCTCGCCGGTCGAGCGCATCTCCGGGCCGAGCACCGTGTCGACGCCGGGGAAGCGGGCGAACGGGAAGACCGACTCCTTGACACCGACGTGCTTGAGCGCGCGCTTGGTCAGGCCGAAATCAGCGAGCTTTTCGCCCGCCATGATTCGGGCCGCGATCTTGGCGACCGGCGTGCCGACCACCTTGGCGACGAAGGGCACCGTACGCGAGGCGCGCGGATTGACCTCCAGCACGTAGATGGCCCCGTCCTTGATCGCATATTGCACGTTCATCAGGCCGACGACATCGAGCCCGAGCGCGAGCTCGCGGGTCTGCCGCTCCAGCTCGGCAATGGTGGCCTCGTCGAGCGA
This sequence comes from Bradyrhizobium sp. SZCCHNR1002, assembly GCF_032381435.1. NCBI lineage: Bacteria > Pseudomonadati > Pseudomonadota > Alphaproteobacteria > Hyphomicrobiales > Nitrobacteraceae > Bradyrhizobium > Bradyrhizobium sp. SZCCHNR1002. Next base: position 96,429 of record NZ_JAUHIS010000009.1, on the reverse strand, counting down.
GTGCGGCGGCAGCGAGCAAGCCGAATCACCCGAGTGGATGCCGGCTTCCTCGATGTGCTCCATGATGCCGACGATGAAGGTGTCCTTGCCGTCGGAAAGACAGTCGACGTCGATCTCGGTGGCATCCGACAGATAGCGGTCGAACAGCAGCGGGTTCTTGCCGAGCACCGTGTTGATCTGGCCGGTCTTGTCGTTCGGATAGCGCGCCTTGACGTCGGCCGGCACCAGCTCGGGCAGGGTACCGAGCAGGTAGTCGCTGAGCTGGTTGTCCTCGCGGATGATCTGCATCGCGCGGCCGCCCAGCACGTAGGACGGACGCACCACCAGCGGCAGGCCGAGATCGGCCGCCACCAGGCGCGCCTGCTCGACCGAATAGGCGATTCCGTTCTTCGGCTGCTTCAGATGCAGCTTGTCGAGGATGCGCTTGAAGCGGTCGCGGTCCTCGGCGAGGTCGATGGCTTCCGGCGAGGTGCCGAGAATCGGCACCTCTGCGGCTTCCAGTGCGCGCGCGAGCTTCAGCGGCGTCTGGCCGCCGAACTGCACGATGACGCCGTGGACGGTGCCGTTCTTGCGCTCGGTGGCGATGATCTCGAGCACGTCCTCCGCGGTGAGCGGCTCGAAATACAGCCGGTCGGCGGTGTCGTAGTCGGTCGACACCGTCTCCGGATTGCAGTTGACCATGATGGTCTCGTAGCCGGCATCGGCCAGCGCGAAACAGGCATGGCAGCAGCAATAGTCGAACTCGATGCCCTGGCCGATCCGGTTCGGGCCGCCGCCGAGAATGATCACTTTCTTCTTGTCGGACGGGGCGCTCTCGTCGCCGAGTGCGCCGGCAAACGGCGTCTCATAGCTCGAATACATGTAGGCGGTGGGCGAGGCGAACTCCGCCGCGCAGGTGTCGATGCGCTTGAACGCCGGACGGACATCGAGCGCGTGCCGTTTGGCGGCGACCTCGGCTTCGGTGCTGTTGGCGAGCACCGCGAGCCGCGCGTCCGAGAAGCCCATCGCCTTCAGCGTGCGCATTCCGCTCGCATTCGGCGGCAGGCCGTGACGGCGGACCTTGTCCTCCATCTCGACGATGCCGCGCATCTGCGCCAGGAACCAGGGATCGATCTTGCAGGAGTTGAAGATGTCCTCGTCCGTCCAGCCGAGCCGCATCGCCTGCGCCACCTGCAGCAGGCGGTTCGGCGTCGGCGTGCCCAGGGCGGCGCGGATTGCGTTCTTGTCGTCGCCGCGGCCGAGACCTTCGATGTCGATCTCGTCCAGGCCGGTGAGACCCGTCTCCAGGCCGCGCAGCGCTTTCTGCAGGCTCTCCTGGAAGGTGCGGCCGATCGCCATGACCTCGCCGACCGACTTCATCGATGTCGTCAAGGTGGTCGAGGCGCCCGGGAATTTCTCGAAGGCGAAGCGCGGGATCTTGGTCACGACGTAGTCGATGGTCGGCTCGAACGAGGCCGGCGTCGCGCCGCCGGTGATGTCGTTGGCGATCTCGTCCAGCGTGTAGCCGACCGCGAGCTTGGCGGCGACCTTGGCGATCGGGAAGCCGGTCGCCTTCGACGCCAGCGCCGAGGAGCGCGACACGCGCGGATTCATCTCGATCACGACCATGCGGCCGTCGGCGGGGTTGACGCCGAACTGCACGTTGGAGCCGCCGGTCTCGACGCCGATCTCGCGCAGCACCGCCAGCGAGGCGTCGCGCATGATCTGATATTCCTTGTCGGTGAGCGTCAGCGCCGGCGCGACGGTGATCGAGTCGCCGGTGTGCACGCCCATCGGATCGAGGTTCTCGATCGAGCAGACGATGATGCAGTTGTCCTTCTTGTCGCGGACGACCTCCATCTCGTACTCCTTCCACCCGAGCACCGACTCTTCGATCAGCACTTCGTTGGTGGGGGAAGCGTCGAGCCCGCGCTCGATGATGTCGAGATATTCTTCCTTGTTGTAGGCGATGCCGCCGCCGGTGCCGCCCATCGTGAAGGACGGGCGAATGATCGCGGGCAGGCCGATCTCGGACAGCGCCATCAGCGCCTGGCCGAGTGCGTGCTCCTGGTACCGCTTGCGGCGCTCGTTCTCGCCGAGCGTCCATTGCCGGTCGAGCTCGTCGCGCTCGGCGCCCGACAGCTTCTCGCGCTCGGCGTAGTACTTGTCGCGGTATTGCTTCTTCAGCGCGGAGGCGTTGGCGAGCCGCGACTTCGGCGTCTGCAGCCCGATCTTCTCCATGGCGTTGCGGAACAGCTGGCGGTCCTCGGCCTTGTCGATCGCGTCAGCCGTGGCGCCGATCATCTCGACGTCGAACTTCTCCAGCGTGCCCTGCCGGCGCAGCGACAGCGCGCAGTTCAGCGCGGTCTGCCCGCCCATGGTCGGCAGCAGCGCGAAGCCGCCGGGGATGACGTGACGTTCCTTCTCGATGATCTTGGCGACGATCTCGGGCGTGATCGGCTCGATATAGGTCGCGTCCGCCAATTCCGGATCGGTCATGATCGTGGCCGGATTTGAATTGACGAGGACGACGCGGTAGCCCTCCTCCTTGAGCGCCTTTACCGCCTGCGTGCCCGAATAGTCGAATTCGCAGGCCTGGCCGATCACGATCGGACCGGCGCCAATGATCAGGATGGTCGAGATGTCAGTGCGTTTCGGCATTCAAGCTCACGGGCAAGAAACGGCAGAGAATTGGGCACAAAAAAAGGGCGCGCGTGCCGCGCGTCCCCCACAGGCCCAGGGAAGGCCAAGGCGCGACCAGTGCTCGCGCGCGAGCGGTCTTTAGACCAGTTTCCTCTGAGCGAAAAGGGTTTTGGGCCGAAATCAACGGCCAAATTGGTGCGGGCAGGGCGCAAGGACGGCCGATCTTGGCTGGCTTGCCGAGCCGAAGCTGCGAAAGCAGCGAAGGCTGGAGGCCCGGCCTGGACTTGAACCAGGTTCAAGAGCGTTGCACCGCTCTTCGCGTCGTAGCTTCCGCCACCGGGCCGGGGGCGATCTTACCTCTCACGGCGGCGTGAGCCAGCCCGTGTTTCAGTTAACCCTAATCCAATTGCCGGATGTTCGGTTCCAGCGGGCGGGAGGTCAGGCGGTTCCCGTCGCCGGACGTGCCACGAAGGTCATCCGCCACGGATTGTGGCCGATGTTCTTGGGCGCGCGGACGGCACTCAGACCGGCCCTCTTCAGCCGCGCCAGGATGTCGGCCTCGCTGTAGCGCTGCAGGCCGACCTTGGTCCGCAGCTGCCGGTAATCGGACAGCGCGGTGGCGACCAGGCCGACCAGCGCATCCTTGAGAAATCCGTCCCGCGCGGCGAACCTCAGCAATGCAAGCACGTCTCGCCCCATCCCGACGTCCGGGCGCAGCACGTCGCCGAGCACGAATTGTCCCGACGGCTTCAGCAGCCGCCGGATCACCGCCAGCGCGGCATCGAAGTCGGCCTCGCTCATGTATTGCGCGACCGAGTTCATGACGATGAGGTCGATCGAGCCTTCCGGCATGTTGCGCAGCTCATCCAGCGAGCGCACGCGGATCTTGGTGTTAGGGGCGAAGCGGGCGATCAGCCGGCCACGCACGCCCGGTGCCGGTTCGGCCAGGATCAGCGTCATGCAGGCGTCCGCGACCTTGGCGGCCGACAAGGCCTCGCCGCAGGAATAATCGAGCACGACGGCATCAGCCGACGGAATATAGCCGACGATGTCGCGCGCGATCCCCTGGAAGTGCAGGTCGCGATGCAGCTTGCTCGCATAGATCGTGTGCGTGGAATCGTAATAATCGATCCAATCGTCCATGGCGGCGGGTTCCGGCAAACACAGTTCCTTGATGGGAACTTGAAGGGTCAGCGAGCGTTAACGGGTCCGATCACCCGTGTCCATTGCTGGTTCTAACAGGAAGGTTAAGCCGTGAGTAAAGCAAAGACAGACAAGACCGCCCCCGAGCTCGATACGCCGACCGATCTGTCGCCCGACGCCGTGAACAAGATTTCGACAGCTTTGAACACGCTGCTTGCCGACGCCTTCGCGCTGTATCTGAAGACCAAGAATTTCCATTGGCACGTCAGCGGCCGGCACTTTCACGACTATCACAAGATGCTCGACGAGCAGTCGGATGCGATCTTCGCCACCACGGACCAACTGGCCGAGCGGGTGCGCAAGCTCGGCGGTACCACGATCAAATCGATCAGCCAGATCAGCAAGCTGCAGACCATCAAGGACAACAACGAGGAGTATGTGCCGCCGCGCGAGATGCTGCGGGAGTTGATGGAGGACAACAAGCACATCGCGGCCTCGATGCGGAAGGCGCATGAGGTGTGCGACGACAATGACGACCCGGCGACCGCGGGATTGCTGGAAAACTTCATCGACGAGACCGAGCGACGCACCTGGTTCTTGTTCGAAGCGAGCCGCCAGGAAGGCAGCAACGCGGCGTGAACTGACCGCAGGATGAGATCTGAGCGACGCGCTGCGACGACGTGGCGCGTCTCTTTTCGGTTTGGCCCACGTGTTCGCCTGGGCGTCGTCGATTGGGTGCGGTGCTAGCCGGCCCCGCTCACTGCGATCACGCTGCGGTAGATCATGTAGGCTGCCACCGCAAAGACCATCGTGGCGAAAACCTTGTTCAAGGTGCCGCGCGTTCCTGACAGGCGAGCTGCAAGCCTCGCGCCGGCAAGGCCGCCGGCGATGCCGGCGACCAGAAAGATCGCCGCCAGGGCCCAGTCGACCAGTCCCGACAACGCGTAATTGGTGGCCGTCGTCAGGCCGAAGGCGGTGACGGAGACGAGCGACGAGCCGATCGCATAGAGGATCGGCATGCCCGTCGCGAACATCAGGGCCGGCACGATCAGGAAGCCACCGCCAATCCCGAAGAAGCCGGACAACGTTCCCGTGCCGAAGCCGAATGCCAGCAGCGGCCACAAATTGTCGCGTGAGAGCTTGACGTCCAGATGGCCGTCGCCGCCGCGTTTGCGCAGCATCAGGAGCCCGATGACGATCATCACCAGGGCGAACAGCAGCAGCAGCTTCTGGCCGTCGACCATTTTGCCCAGGGTCGACCCTGCGAAGGCGCCGACCACACCAGTGGCCGCGAACACCAGCGCGCACGGCCATTTGACGTTGCCGGAACGGGCATGATTGGCGAGGTTGGCGGCCGCGTTGATCGCTACCGCGACCGCGCTGGTGCCGATTGCGACATGCGGATTGGCGACGCCGACCAGATAGACCATCAGCGGCACGGCAAGGACGGATCCGCCGCCCCCGATGAGGCCGAGCGTGAACCCGACCAGCGAGCCGGATAGCGAGCCGAGCGCAAGCTCGGCACCGGAAAAGGTCATGGAAGGAATGCTCCGCCGGAACGTGTCCGGCGCTCGATGGAGGGGGCTGCGGGCCCGGTGGAGGGCCCCGTGCGAAGATCGGTGCGCGTCGTCAAAGCGCGTTGAGCGGTACCTTCAGGAAGCGGCGTCCGCTCTCGTCGGCGCTCGGCAATTGCCCCGCCTTCATGTTCACCTGCAGCGAGGGAATGATCAGCTTGGGCATGTCCAGTGTGCGGTCGCGTGCCTCCCGCGCCGCGACGAACTCATCCTCGGTGATGCCATCGCGCGCATGGATGTTATGCGCGCGCTGTTCGGCGACGGTCGTCTCCCAGCGGATGTCGCGGCCGTTGGGGCCATAATCGTGGCACATGAAGAGCCGTGTCGCAGCGGGCAACTCCAGCACCCGGCGGATCGAGCGATACAGCGTGCGCGCATCGCCGCCGGGGAAATCGGCGCGCGCCGAGCCGCCGTCCGGCATGAACAGGGTGTCGCCGACGAATGCGGCGTCGCCGATCACATGGGTCATGCAGGCCGGCGTGTGTCCCGGCGTATGCATGGCGAACGCGGTCATGCCGCCGATCTGGTAGGTGTCGCCATCCTGGAACAGCCGGTCGAACTGGCTGCCGTCGCGCTGGAATTCAGTGCCCTCGTTGAAGATCTTGCCGAAGGTCTGCTGCACGACCCTGATATTGTCGCCGATGCCGATCTTGCCGCCCAGCTTTGACTGGATGTACGGCGCCGCCGACAGATGATCGGCATGAACATGCGTCTCGATCAGCCATTCCAGATGCCATCCGCGCTCCTTAATCAGGCTGATGATCTTGTCCGCCGAGAGCGGCGCGATGCGGCCGGACGCATAATCGATGTCCATCACGGAATCGATCACGGCGCAGGCGGACGAGTTCGAGTCCTTCACCACATAGCTGACGGTGTTGGTGGCCGGATCGAAGAACGGCGTGATGTCGGGCTTCACCGACAGATCGACCGGATGCGGAATGCTGGACATTTGAACCTCCGTCGAAGACCGTTTCTTGTTCATTCTGAAGCAGCAGTGGAGAGCTGCGGCTGGCGGCTCGCGAGCAGGCGCGCCGCGGCCATCCCGATCAGCATGGCGACCACGAACAGCACGATCGCAGGTGAGCCGTAGCCGAGCGCCACGAAGGCGGGGCCCGGGCAGATGCCGGCGAGGCCCCAGCCGATGCCGAAGATGGCGGGGCCGATCGCGATCCGCCAATCCAGCGTCTGCGAGGGCGGCAGATGGAAGCGATCGTCGAGGACAGGCCGCTGGCGCCTGAAGACGAGCCGGAAGCCGACGAAAGTCACCGCCACGGCGCCCGCCATGACGAAGATGAGACTAGGATCCCAGCCGCCGGAGCGGAGCGCGGCAAGGTCGAGAAAGTCCAGCACCTTCTGAGGATTGGACATTCCCGACAGCAGCAGGCCAAGTCCAAAAACGAGTCCGACGACGAACTGGGTGAGAACGGTCATGTCAACCTCACATCACGTGACGTGCAAGGAACGTGGTCGCGACCGCAGTCACCATGAACACCAGCGTGGCCACCATCGACCGCGGCGACAGGCTGGCCAATCCGCACACCCCGTGGCCGGAGGTACAGCCGTTGCCCAGCACCGCGCCAAAGCCGACCAGCAGCCCGGCCGCCACCAGATCGACCGTGCCGGCCTCGAGATTGAGGGGCGGCAGGCCGCCGGCCACCAGCCGGACGATCAGGGCGGCTGCGATCAGGCCCAGAATGAAGGCAAAGCGGCCGGCGATCGCGCCGTTCCAGGGCGGCAGCAGGCGTGCGGCGATCCCGCTGACGCCGGCGATTCGGCCGGTCAGACCCATCATCATCACGGCGGAAGCGCCAATCAGAGCGCCACCCGTGAGCGCCGCTATGAATGTATACTCGCTGATCATCGTTCTCGGGCTCCCCGGCAGTCTACACATTGCAATTGGATATTATGTGCATTATTGCTTATATGCGAAAATAGAGAAGTAACAATCATGACAACGCGTGTCGCTCGCAAGTCCGGGGTCGCCCTGGTAGCGGGCCTTGAAGAAAAAGCCGAAGAGGCCGCGCGCCTGCTCACGGCCATGGCGAACCCGAAGCGGCTCATGGTGCTGTGCAACCTGATCGAGGGCGAACGGGCGGTCGGGGAACTGGCCGAACAAGTGGGCTTGCGCCAGGCGGCGCTGTCGCAACATCTCGCCATGATGCGCGCGCTCGACCTGGTCGCGACGCGGCGCGAGGGCCAGACGATCTATTACCGGCTGGCGAGCCATGAGGTCCGTGAGATCCTGCAGACGCTGTACCGCCTGTATTGCGCCTGATCGGCGCGCCGGCCGTGCGTCCCAGCCCGCGCACTCTGGTTGGAGGCAGATGGTCGCCGAGAGGCCCGTCATCCGGTCCGCCGGCTCGTCTGGATGTCGTGCCGATTGACAGCGTCATGCCCGCTGAATAGCATTCTTACAATAAGTAAGAATGATGGGGAAGCGGGGTGCGGCTCATCCGCAGTCGGCGTGATACGCGATCTGCAGTCCTTGGTTACCTCTGGTGCTCCGGTGGCTCGTTCCGGCCGGATCTGGCGCAGGGGGTCGCGCTCACCGAAGCCAGCATCTCGCGCATCATCGGCGATCTGAAGGCCGAGGGCGTCATTGAGGAGACGCGGCGCCCGGCGCCCTACCGCGGCGGCCCGAGCCAGTTCGTCACATTGAGCAATCAGATTCGCGTCGCAGCGATCGAGATCTCCAACAACAGTCTGTACTCCGCCGTCGGCACGCTGGCCGGCGAAACGCTGTACTCTCAGCGATACGATCTTCCCGACGGCCTCGGCGCCGCCGATGTCGCGGCGACGATGACCCGGGCCGTCTGCGATCTCGCCGGCTGGGCCAAGCAGCGCGGCATCGCCCTGGAGCAACTCGCCGTCTCGATCCCGGGCTATGATCCCGATCTGCGCACCAGTCCCATCGTTGCAGTGGACGTCGCGCGGCTCGACGACCTCCTGCAGCGCGAGCTTCCGGAGACGCCGGCACGGTTGACCAATTCGATGGTCGCGCGTGCCGTCGGGCATCGGCTGGAGATGGGAACGGGCGTTCTCGGCGGCTCGTATTTCTTCGTGTTCGTCGGCCATGGCGTCGGCGCGGCCATCGTCGACGAACTGGCCGAGAGCGGCGATGTCGAAACCTGCGAAATCGGCCATGTCGTGATCGATCCAGGCGGGGCTCTCTGCCGATGCGGGCACGCCGGCTGTCTCGAAACCTATGTGTCTACCGTCGCGCTGGCGGACATTCTCGTGGTGCAGGAAAGCGAACTGATCAACCGCGGCGACCGTTGGCCTCACGACTACCGCATCTCCGCGCCGGCGCGGGCCGAGATCAGGGCCCGCCTGGGACGGCTGGGCCTCGCGATCGGTAACGCGCTCAATCTCAATCGGCAGCGGAACGTCGTCATCGCCGGATGGCCGGGGTCTCTGCCGGCGGAGGATCGCGCCAACGTCCTGGAATCCATCGGCCAGTCACGCCTGGGCGGCCTGCAAGGCACCGCGCTCACCTTCTCCCCTGCGAGCCTGGGGCGCGAGCCGGTCTCCGGGATGGCGCTGGCCGCCTTCTCCTTCATCCGGCGCAGCGGCGAGCGTCGCGCGCAGGATCGGCACTTGATCTCAAGCTAACACACGTCGGCAGCGCACGTCCGACGATCACGGGAGGGAATGATGATGAAACGACATCGAGCTTTGCTGCGCCAGGTTCTGGCAGGCGCCGTTCTCTGCCTGGCCGCCACGTTGCCGGCGACCTCCGGACGTGCCGATACCGTCCTGAAGGTCAAGCCCTCGGGCGACCTCAAGGTGCTCGACCCGACCATTGCCGCGGATTCGATCGCGCGCAATTTCGGCTACATGATCTACGACACGCTGTTCACCGTCGACGACAAGCTCCAGGTCAAGCCGCAGATGGTCGACAGCTGGACCAACTCCGATGACCGCAAGATCTGGACCTTCAAGCTGCGCGACGGGCTGAAGTTCGGCGACGGTGCGAGCGTGACGTCGGAGGACGTCGTCGCCTCGCTCAAGCGCTGGAGCCAGGCCGATGCGATGGGGCAGATGCTCAATGCCCACGGCGCCTCGTGGGAGGTCGTCGACGCCAGGACGTTCAGCCTGACGCTGAAGGAGCCCTGGGGCTTCGTGCTCGATGCGCTCGCCAAGCCCGGCGCTCCCGTGCCCTTCATCGTCCCGGCCCGGGTCATCGCCGCAACCGCTGCGGGCCAGCCGCTTGCGGACCAGACCGGCTCGGGCCCATTCGTCTTCAAGAAGGATGAGTGGGTGCCCGGCTCGAAGCTCGTCTTCGTCAAGAACCCGCATTACGTGCCGCGCACCGAGCCGGCGGCGGGGCTTTCAGGCGGCAAGGTCGTCAAGTTCGATCGCGTCGAATGGCTGATCATTCCGGACCAGCAGACCGCGCTCGACGCGTTGAAGAAGGGCGAGCTGGATATCGCCGAGGACATTCCGACCGATCTCGTTCCGGTGGCGAAGGCCGGCAAGAACGTGGTCGTGTCCAACCAGGACGAGATCGGCGTGGCGCAGCAGATCCGGCTGAACTCGATCCAGCCGCCATTCGACAATCCCGCCATCCGCCGCGCTGCGCTGCTCGCCGTGAATCCGCAGGACTACATCGAGGCCTGGGGCGGCGGCGACGGCGGGCTCATCAAGGCCTGCAGGTCGTTCTACATCTGCGCCTCGCCCTACTACACGGAGGCCGGCTTCCCCTCGTTCGATCTGGAGAAGGCGAAGACGCTGCTGCGCGAGAGCGGCTATGACGGCACGCCGGTCGTGATCCTCGATGCCTCGGAGAATGCGCAGATCCACCCGGCGAGCCTGGTCGCCGAGCAGCAGCTCAAGGCGGCCGGCTTCAAGGTGGACGTGCAGGCGATGGACTGGGCGACCGTCGTCAGCCGCCGCGCCAAGAAGGAGCCGGTCGGGCAGGGCGGCTGGTCGATCTTCATCTCCGGTCCCGGCGGCCTCGACATGATGCTGCCGATCAGCCATCTCGGCCTGCGCTCGAACTGCGACAAGGCCTGGTTCGGCTGGCCGTGCGATGCCGAGATCGAGAAGCTGCGCGCCGCGTTCGGCGACTCCGCCGACATCGCCGAGCGCAAGGCGCTGGCCGAGCAGATCCAGCAGCGCGCCGTGCAGACCGTGCCGTATATCCCGATCGCGGTGGCCTATCAGTTCCGCGCAGCCCGCTCGGATCTCACCGGCATCCTCAATCCGCCGGCGCCGGTGTACTGGAACGTGTCCCGCAAATGAGACGGTGGGCTAGCCCTTCGGCAGCTCGAACACCAGGCAGGTGGTGGTGGCGTGCGCGAGCAGCCGCCCCTGCGTGTCGACGATGCGCGCTTCGGCCGTGGCGGCGCGGCGGCCGAAGGACAGCGTCTTGCCCTCCGTCCGCACCACGCCCGTCGCTTCGGTCATCGCCTTGACGAAGGAGATCTTGAATTCGAGCGTGGTGTAGCCGCTGCCCTGCGGACAGCGCGTCTGCACGGCAAGCCCCATCGCCGAATCCAGCAGGATCGCGGCATAGCCGCCGTGCACCGAGCCGATCGGATTGTAGTGCCGCAAGCCGGGCACGCTGTGCATCACGACGTGGCCCGGCTCCGCGGTGCAGTCGAACGGTTCGACCGTCTGCATGATCGGCGGCTGCGGCAGCGTCCCCGCAAAGACGCCGCGCACGAAATCGAGCCCGGGCATCGAGGCCAGCACCTTAACCGGTACCACGCTGAACTCAATCCCAGGTACGACCGCTTCGCTCATGTCATGTTCTCCATATAAATGATGACCATCATACAAAGAAGGCAGCCGCAGCGCGAGCGCAAAACGATGCGGCGCCATCACGATGCCAGGGGCGAAAAAAATGCCCGGGAGCGGCCCGGGCATTCGATATCCCTCAGTCAGCGCGGCGTCACGCCGCGCTACGCTTCTTCTCGCGCATGAGCTCGGCGAAGCGCTGGAACAGATAGTGCGAGTCGCGCGGGCCGGGCGAGGCTTCCGGGTGATACTGCACCGAGAATACCGGCTTGCCCTCCAGCGCGATGCCGCAGTTCGAGCCGTCGAACAGCGAGATGTGGGTCTGCGTCGCACCCGACGGCAACGTGTCCTGATCGACCGCGAAACCGTGGTTCATCGAGGTGATCTCGACCTTGCCGGTGGTCTCGTCCTTGACCGGATGGTTGGCGCCGTGATGGCCCTGATGCATCTTCTTGGTCTTGGCGCCGACCGCCAGGCCGAGCATCTGGTGGCCGAGGCAGATGCCGAAGGTCGGCGTGCCCGAGGCGATCACCTGCTGGATGACGGGCACGGCATATTTGCCGGTCGCGGCGGGATCGCCCGGGCCGTTCGACAGGAACACGCCGTCCGGCTTCATCGCCATGATGTCCTCGGCCGAAGTCGTCGCCGGCACCACCGTCACCTTGCAGCCGACGCCCGCGAGCAGCCGCAGGATGTTGCGCTTGATGCCGTAGTCGATGGCGACGACGTTGAACTCCGGCTTCGCCTGCTGGCCAAAGCCCTCGTTCCAGACCCAGGGGGTCTCGTCCCAGGTGAAGCGCTGCGCCGAGGTGACCATCGGCACGAGGTCCATGCCTTCCAGCCCCGGCCACTCCCGCGCTTCCTTCTTCAGGGCGTCGAGATCGAATGTGCCGGTCTTCGAATGCGCGATCACCGCATTCGGCATCCCCTTGGAGCGGATCAGCGCCGTCAAGGCGCGCGTATCGATGCCCGACAGGCCGATGATGCCGCGGGCGCGCAGCCACTGGTCGAGATCGCGGGTGGCGCGGTAGTTCGAGGGATCGGTGATCGCGGTGCGCAGGATCACACCGCGCGCGCCCGGCGTCGCCGCCATGTTCACCGTCTCGATATCCTCGTCGTTGGTGCCGACATTGCCGATATGCGGGAAGGTGAAGGTGATGAGCTGGCCGGCATAGGAGGGATCGGTCAGGATCTCCTCATAGCCGGTCATCGCGGTGTTGAAGCAGACCTCGCCCACGGCGTGGCCTTCGGCGCCGAGGCCGTAGCCTTCCAGCACCGTTCCATCGGCGAGCACGAGGAGCGCGGTCGGTTTATGGTCCGGCCAGGCGGCGTCATTATCGATGTGTGTCATGAGGCCCCTACATAGTGGGGCAAGCGCCCGGCGTCAAAGCGGGAAGCGGCCGATTCACACGCGATTTCGGTCAATTTGCGCGGAGAATGGCCCATTTTCAGCATCGGCGACCGGAACGGATGCGGAACCGAGTTGTTTCGCGGGGACGAACCGCCTAGACCAGCCGCCAACGGAATTGACGAGGGCGAGATCATGCTGCGCGACGACATCAACAATGCGGTCAAGGAGGCGATGAAGGCCAAGGACGAGCGCAAGCTCTCCACCCTTCGCATGGTCAACTCGACCCTGAAGAACGCCGACATCGCCGCGCGCGGCGAGGGCAAGCCGCCGCTGACCGACGCCGATGTGCTCGCGGTGCTGCAGAAGATGATCAAGCAGCGCCAGGAATCGGTCGAGCTGTACGAGAAGGGCGGCCGTGCCGAGCTCGCCGCCGGCGAGCGCGAGGAGATCGCGGTCATCTCGGCCTACCTGCCGAAGCAGATGAGCGAGGACGAGATGAAGTCGGCGATTTCAGCCGCGGTGGTCGAGACCGGCGCGGCCGGCATGAAGGACATGGGCAAGGTGATCGCCGTGCTGAAGGCGAAGTACACGGGACAGATGGATTTCGCCAAGGCGAGCGCCCTGGTGAAGGCGGCGTTGACAGGCTGAGCCTGTTGCCGCCGATTTGAGAACCACGACCGCCACATCGCCATGCCCGGGCTTGTCCCGGGCATCCACGTCTTTAAGACTGCACGAGCAGAAAGACGTGGATGGCCGGGACAAGCCCGGCCATGACGGAGAAAAACAGTGCTCAAGGAAACGTCCGACTACAATCAGCTCTATCGCGACTTCCGCTGGGACATCCCGGCGCAGTTCAACATCGCCGTCGCGACCTGCGATCGCCACGCCGACGGCTCGGATCGTCTGGCGCTGATCGTCGTCGAGGAGGATGGCGACGCGCGGCGCGTGTCGTTCGACGAGCTGCGCGAGGCCTCCTGCCGGTTCGCCAATGTGCTGAAGGCCGATGGCCTCGCGCAGGGCGACCGCGTCGCGGTGTTCCTGTCGCAATCCCTGGAACTCCCGATCGTCCATCTCGCCGCCTTCCGCGCCGGGCTGGTCTCCGTGCCGCTGTTCACGCTGTTCGGCGAGGACGCGCTGCAATTCCGCCTGCAGAACTCCGGCGCCAAGGTCGTGGTCACCGACGCCGTGGGCCTCGCGAAGCTCGCGCGCATTCGGGACCGGCTGCCGGAGTTGAAGACGATCTATGTCACCGATGGCGGCGGCACCGGCGGGCGGCCGTTCTGGCCGACGCTGGAGCGCGCCTCCGACCAATTCCCGACCGTGGCGACGTCGAGCGACGATCCAGCGATCATCATCTACACCTCGGGCACGACCGGAAACCCCAAGGGGGCGCTGCACGCCCATCGCGTGCTGCTCGGGCACTTACCGAATGTCGAGATGGTGCACGGCTTCCTGCCGAAGCCCGGCGACGTGATGTGGACGCCGGCGGACTGGGCCTGGATCGGCGGGCTGTTCGATGCGCTGTTTCCGGCCTGGTATCACGCCGTACCCGTGGTGGGCTATCGCGCCAGGAAATTCGTGCCGCAGGCTGCGATGCAGCTGATGGCGGACTATCAGGTGCGCAACGTGTTCCTGCCGCCCACCGCGCTCAAGCTGATGCGGCAGGCGAACGTCAAGCACGACGGCGTCAAGCTGCGCAGCATCCTCACCGGCGGCGAGTCGCTCGGCGCCGAGCTGCTCGACTGGGTGCGTGCCACCTTCGGCATCGACGCGCACGAGATCTACGGCCAGACCGAATGCAATCTCGTCGTCGGCAACAACGCTAAGCTGTTCCCGATCCGCCCGGGCTCGATGGGCAAGGCGACGCCGGGCTTCGAGGTGCTGATCGTCAACGACAGCGGCGAGGAGCTGCCGCGCGGCGAGAGAGGCATCATCGGCGTGCGTCAGCCCAATCCCTGCACCATGATCGAATATTGGCGCAATCCCGAGGCGACGGCCAAGAAGTTCGCACGTGACGTGCTGCTCACCGGCGATCTCGGCACTCAGGATGAGGATGGCTATTTCTGGTACGCGAGCCGCGAGGACGACGTCATCACCTCCGCCGGCTACCGCATCGGCCCGGCCGAGATCGAGGACACGCTGCTCAAGCATCCCGCGGTGGCGCTCGCGGCCGTGGTCGGTATTCCCGACCCGGTGCGCACCGAAGCCGTGAAGGCATGGATCGTGCTGCGGCCGGGCTTCGTTGCAAATGACACGCTATCGCGAGAGATCCAGGACTTCGTCAAGGTGAAGCTGGCGGCCCATGAATATCCAAGACACGTCGAATTCACCGACAGCCTGCCGATGACGGCGACCGGCAAGGTGTTGCGGCGGGAGTTGCGGGCGCGGGGGTAGGGGGTAACAATCTCCGCTTGAGTCTCGGCCATGACGGTGTGAAGGCAGGCGAGCGCACGGCGATCGTCAGGCGCAATCGCCTTCACGCCCCTGCCTACAAGTTGAAATTGAAATCCCCGGCCTCCCGCTGTTAGCATCCCCCCAACAAAGACAATTTGGAGGGACCGCCGATGACTGCATCCGTCTCGGGACGAACCGATCCCGTGGTGCGCCGCATCACCACGGCCGACATTGCCGAAGCCCTGACGCAGGGCTTGCGGGACTTCCAGGCGCAGCCGCTGTTTGGCCTTGCTTTCGGCCTGCTCTACGTGCTCGGCGGCATCAGCATCGTGCTGTGCGTGACCGCTTTCGGCATGGTCTATCTTGCCTATCCGCTCGCCGCAGGTTTCGCGCTGATCGGCCCGTTTGTCGCGATCGGCCTCTACGAAGTCAGCCGCCGCCGCGAGCTGGGGCAGCCGATCTCCTATGGCGCCATTCTGCGCACGGTCACCTCGCGCGGCGAGATCGGCTGGATGGCGTTCGTCACCGTGTTCTTCTTCGTGCTCTGGATGTACCAGATCAGGCTGCTGATTGCGCTCCTGCTCGGGCTCAACGCCTCCTTCTCCAGCATCAAGGAATTCATGACGGTGGTGCTGACCACCAATGAGGGTCTGCTGTTTCTCGCGATCGGCAATCTCGACGGCGCGGCGCTGTCGCTGGTGCTGTTCTCGCTGACGGTGGTGTCGTTTCCGCTGCTGCTCGACCGCGACGTCGATTTCGTGACCGCGATGATCACCAGTGTGCGCGCGGTTGTGACCAGTCCAGGGCCGATGATCGGCTGGGCTGCGGTCATCACCGTGCTGCTGATCGTTTCGGCGCTGCCGTACTTTCTCGGCCTGCTGGTAACCGTCCCTGTGCTCGGCCACGCGACATGGCATCTCTATCGCCGGATCGTTGCGCCGGCCTGACGGAACAGCAGGTCGGACGAAGGTTGCATGGCCGACGAACGCGCCGCCGCGTAGACTTGGTGCAAAGCGCGGCGGGCCGTCAGCGGTCCCGCCAGTGCAATCCACCGGGGAAGGATGATGCCAGACAACATCGCCTTGTTCGCGACCATCATCCTGCTGCTGCCGATGTTCTATCTGCTGCTGGCCGCGCCGGCTTTTCTGCTGGTGCGGCTCGACATCGTGCCGGTGACGCGGCTGCTGCGCGGCATGTTCGACTCCTACTTTGTGGCTTTGGCCATCGCCGGCGGCATCGGTATGCTCGCCGTGCTGGCCGACGGACGACCCGGTCTGGCGTTCGGCATCGGGCTGATTGCCGGCTTCGCGCTGCTATCGCGCCGCTGGTTCCTGGAGCGGATGGATGCGCGCATCCGCGACCGCGACGCCGGAGACGCGAAGGCCATTCGCCGGCTGCGCTGGCTGCACTGGGCCGGCATGTTCAGCAACGCGGTCCAGGTCGGCGGCGTGCTGGCATGCATCCCGCAGATCGCTGCGGTGTCTTAGGCTCGGCTAACCGGGCAACGCGACGCCCAGCAGCTTCAAGGCCGCAAGCATGCGCGCCGGCGGCGACGTTTTCACGGCGAGTGGCTTCCCTGTTTCCAGCAGGCTCTTGAGGCTCGACAGGATCGTCGGCCAGCCTTGGCGCCCGCCGGATAGAACGTCGTCCGACAGCGGCCGCTCATGCGCTTCGGTCATCGTGAGACGGACGGCCTCGCCGGCTGCTTCGATCTCGTAGGTGACCAGCGTGCGGCCGAGCGCCTCCACGAGGCCGGGCCAGTTGACGTCCCAGGTGATGGTCAGCCGATGCGGCGGCTCGCAGACGATCACCTCGCCGCTGATGTGCTCGGACCCGTCGGGCGCACGGACGATGAAGGCGCCGCCGGCGCGTAGGTCCGCCTCGACGGCGAATCCGAAAAAATATCGCCGGCTGTACTCCGCCGAGGTCAGCGCCTCCCAAACCTTCTCCGGGCTGGCGGCGATGTAGATGGTGTAGACGGTCTCCGGCTTGAACTTGGAGATGTCGACCGCGCGGCTCGTCTCAGTCATCGCCTTCCTCCAATCGCTTCTTCAATTCGTCGAGCGCGACCAGCTTCGCCCGCTCGAATTTCCTGATCCAACGTTCGCCGATCTGATGAATCGGCACCGGATTGAGGAAATGCAGCTTCTCGCGGCCGTGCCGGCGCGTCGTCACCAGGTTGGCCGTCTCCAGGATCGTCAGATGCTTGGTCACGGCCTGCCGCGTCATGGCGAGGCCGTCGCAGAGTTCGGTCAGGGTCTGGCCGTTCCGCGCATGCAGCCGGTCGAGCAGCGCCCGCCGCGACGTATCCGCCAGCGCCTTGAAGACCTCGTCCATGGGGCGACGATACGCAACTAAATGGTTGCATGTCAACTCCTGCGATGTCCGGCGCGATCGCCATACCGCGCTTCCATCGGCCGGCGCGTCATGCATTAGTCGTCACGTCACTCGCATAGAGGCGCCTCATGTCCCTGCAAGTCTATCTCGCCTTCATCGCCGCCTGCATCGGCCTCGCGCTGCTGCCTGGCCCCGTCGTCACGCTCCTGATCGCCAACGGGTTGCGCCATGGAACGCGCGCCGCGCTGATCAATATCGCCGGCGTCCAGACGGGGCTCGCGATTGCTATCGGCATCGTCGCGATGGGCCTGACGACGCTGATGGCCACGATGGGCTACTGGTTCGAATGGGTGCGCCTGATCGGTGCCGCCTATCTGGTGTGGCTCGGCATCCAGCTGATCCGCTCGCCGGTCGAAGGCATCGCCGAAGGCGAGGCGCCGCCTCCGCCGCCGCGCGGCGGCTTCTTCCTGCAGGGCCTGCTGGTGCTGCTGTCCAACCCGAAGGTGATGGTGTTCTTCGGCGCCTTCCTGCCGCAGTTCATGGACATGAGCCGGGATCACGTGCCGCAGGTCGCGCTGCTCGGCGTCACCTTCATGGTGGTCGCGGGCCTGACCGATGCGGTCTACGCACTGCTCGCCGGGCGCGCGCGAAAGCTGTTCTCGGCCAGGCGCACCCGCCTGGTGTCGCGAATCTCCGGCGGCTTCATGATCGGCGGCGGCGTCTGGTTGGCGCTGACGCGGGCGCGGTGAGGCTCCACTCCACCAGCGGTGGATATGGCGCTTACTCGACGAGCCGCGGCCGCGGCCGAAACTCCAAGCCGGCGTAGACGTCGCGAAGCTCGAGCGTGACGTTCAGCTTCGACAACTGAATGACCGCCTCAATCCCCCTGAGCACGACGTCCGTCCAGGCGCCGTTTGCACCGCGTGAGTAGAGATGGACGTTGGGGCTGTCGGTGTCGACGAACAGAATGTAGTCGAGACAGCGCAGGGACTGATACTGCGCGAGTTTCACCGTCACATCGAAGCCGCCGGTGGTCGGCGATAGTACCTCGACCAGAAGAGCCGGTCGGTCGGCCACCAGCGAGTCCTCGTCGGGCTTGCCGCAATCCACACCGAGATCGGGTATGCGCCGGGTCGAAGGCGACGTGATCACATAGGTATCGCCCGTGAAGGTCTGGCACGGACCGCCGCGAGTCTGCGCGTGCAGTGCCGCCGTCAGGTTGACGACGATCGCGTCGTGCCGCCGGCCGGCGCCGGCCATCATGACGACCTCGCCGTCGACGAGCTCATAGCGCTCGTCCTGCGCCGTCACCCAGGAGAAGAACTGTTCGGGCGTGACCGCCGCCGGATCGACCTTGATGTTCATGCGAGAGCGCCTGCTCGGTCGAAGTATAGGCGAGCCCGTCGGCTGGCGGAAGCACGGCTCGCCATCCGTCCGCCTTGCCGAACACGCTGCTCGGGACCTACAGGCCGATCGCGCCCTTCACCACCGGGGCGACGTCACCGCCGATCCAGATCGTGTCGCCGTCCTGCGCGACATGAACGCGGCCGGCGCGGCCGAGGACGGTGCCCTGAGCGGCGACATATTGCTTCGGAGCAATTCCGGCACCGATCAGCCATTGCGCCAGACTTGCATTGAGGCTGCCCGTGACGGGGTCCTCGACGCCGCTCCAGGTGAAGGCACGGACCTCGAACTGGGCGTCGTGTCCATCGCGCGCAGCGTCCCACGGCGCGACCACGCCGATCGGCTGCTGCGACAGGGCCGACATATTGAAACGGATGTTGAGCAGATCCTGGCGCGACTCGATCAGCACGCCGATCCAGCCCGGACCATTGTCGGCCCACTGCACGGCGCGCATTGCCTCTGGCTTGATGCCGAGCGCGGCCGCGATCTTGGCTGTGAGTTCGGCATCGACGGGGCCGGAGCGGCGCAGCGGCGGCGCTGCGAAAGCGAGGCGATCGCCGTCACGCTTGATGCGCACGAGGCCCGCGCCGCATTCCTGCACCACATGCTCGCCTTTCGGCCGGCCGCCGAGCGCCAGCCAGACGTGGGCCGAGCCGAGCGTCGGATGGCCCGCAAAAGGCAGCTCGCGCTGGGGCGTGAAGATGCGCACGCGGTAATCAGCGCCCGGATCCTGGGCACGCGACAGGAAGGTCGTCTCGGACAGGTTGGTCCAGTTGGCGATCGCTTGCATCGCCGCCTCGTCGAGGCCGTCGGCCTCGGCGATCACGGCAAGCGGGTTGCCCTTGAACGGGACCGCGGAGAACACGTCGACTTGTTGAAACGGAAGCGTCGGCATTGCGGTGTTCTCCTGGAGGTCCTGCTCAGTCGCGCCAGAACGGCTTGTTGGCTTCCTCATGAACGACGGTCGGATCGAGCCCGCAGTCGCGCATCTGCTCGGAGTCGAGCAGCGCGAGCTCCGAACGCCAGAACAGACGCTGCAGCCACAGCTGGGGGACCTGGAGCAAATTGCTCTTTCCGTGGGCAACTTGCGGAGTTGCCCAACGCTGCGCCAGGGAATATGCCATGAATCACCTATTGGTCTTCGATTGCGTTGTTCGAAGAGCAATCGCGCAGTACATATCTCGGTGCAATCGAAACATTGCTCTCGGTGCAATATAGCATGAATGCTTCGTATACGACCCTGGTGGACGACATCGCCGAGGACATCGCGCAGGGCCGGCTGAAGGCCGGCGACCGGCTGCCGCCGCAGCGCCAGT
Organism: Bradyrhizobium sp. SZCCHNR1002; assembly: GCF_032381435.1. Lineage (NCBI taxonomy): Bacteria > Pseudomonadati > Pseudomonadota > Alphaproteobacteria > Hyphomicrobiales > Nitrobacteraceae > Bradyrhizobium > Bradyrhizobium sp. SZCCHNR1002. The sequence continues at coordinate 76,546 of NZ_JAUHIS010000009.1, read as the reverse complement.
TCGCCTATGAGCGGGGAATTGCCGCATCCACGGCAGCCCGCGTCTATGCCGAATTATTGCGCAGGGGTCTCGTGGTCGGCGAGGTCGGCCGTGGCACCTTCGTCGCCGGTGAGCCGGTGCCGGTGCCGTCCTCGTTGCGGCTCGAGCCGTTCGACGGCCGCATCGACCTCGAGTTCAATTTTCCGACGCTGCCCGATCAGGCGGCCATGATCGCGAAATCGATGACGGTCTGGCAGCGGCCCGAGAAGCTCGCGCCGGTGCTGGCCCCGATCACGCAGCGCCGCCTGATCGAGGCCGGGCGCACCGCCGCGGCGTTCTTCGCCGGGGAGCGCTGGCGTCCGCGTGCGGAGAACTTCGTGTTCGCCGGCAGCGGCCGGCAATCGCTGGCGGCGGCGATCTCGGCCCTGGTGCCGGTCGGTGGCCGACTCGGCGTCGAGGCCGTGACCTATCCGATGATCAAGGGCATCGCCGCGCGGCTCGGCGTCACCTTGGTGCCGCTGGCGATGGACGCCGAGGGCATTCGCCCGGACGCGCTGACCAAGGCGCATCGCACCAGCGCGTTGAACGCGATCTACATCCAGCCGGTCATGCAGAACCCGCTGGGACTGACCATGAGCGAAGCGCGGCGGGAAGAGATCGTGCGGCTCGTGCGCAAGCACGATCTGATGATCATCGAGGATCTCGTCTACGGCTTCCTCAGCGATCAGGTCTCGCTGGCTGCGCAGGCCGAGGAGCGCGTCATCATCGTCGACAGCCTCGCCAAGCGCCTTGCGCCGGGCATTGCCGTCGGCTTTCTCTATGTGCCCTCGCATCTGCGCGAGAAATTCGCCGCAACCGTGCGCACCGGCGCATGGTCGGTGACCTCGCTCGCATTGGCAGCCGGCATGGGGCTGCTCGCCGACGGCACGGCGGCCGAGATCACCCGGCGCAAGCGCGCCGATGCCGTGGTGCGGCAGGCGATCGTCGCCGAATGTCTCGCGGGCCATCGCATCGACGCCGACCCACGCTCCTATCACGTCTGGCTGCATCTGCCGGAGGGCTGGCGCGCCGAGGCGCTGACGGCCGCGGCCGCGCGCGCGGGCATCGCGATCACGCCGGCGAGCGCCTTCGCGGTGGCGCATGGCCATTCACCCAATGCTGTCAGGCTCGCGCTCGGCCTGCCCAGCCACGACGACCTGCGTACGGCGCTGTGGCGGCTCGCCGGCCTGCTGTCGCATCACGACGCGTCGGACATGACGGAATAGGCTGCTAAGCGAGCCCCTTGCCGCGCAGCTCGACTTCGATCTCGCCGAGGATGCGGATCAGCCGCTCGGCCCAGCGTTGCTGGCCCTCGGGCTCTGCGATCTCGTTCTGCCGGATCTCGATGCCGGAATTGATCAGGCCGCGGCCCTCGCCGTGCACCGGAATGGTGTAGTCGGTGTTGTCACCGACGGCGTAGGGCTGGTTGTCGCCGACGACGAGGTCCGGCTCTGCGCGCAACGCCTTCAACAGCAGCGGCGGCAGCACCTTGTCGTGCTGATACAGCGTGCCGATGTGCCAGGGCCGCGCAATCCCCGCATACACAGGCGTGAAGCTGTGCAGCGAAACGAGGATGGTCGGGCGTCCCGCTTGCTTGCGCGCATCGAGCACGGCGGTAATGCGGTCGTGATAGGGAGCGAAGATCGCGCGGCGCCGCAGCTCGGCGTCCTCGTGCGTCAGGCCCTCGTTGCCGGGAATCGTGGTCCGTTCGCTGATCATCGGAATCGCGTTCGGCGCCTGCGGCCAGCGGTTGCAGTCGATCACGAGGCGTGAATAGCGCTGCGCCAGCAGATGCGCATCGAGCGCGCGCGACACTTGCTCGGCGACGGCGGCGATGCCGATGTCCCAGGCGATGTGCCGCTCCAGCTCGCTCTCGTCGAGGCCAAGATCGCCGAGCGCGCGCGGCAGCAGCCTGCCGTAATGGTCGCAGGTGAAGACCAGTGCCGAGGCGCCATCGGCGTTCTGCTCGTAGACCGGCGGAACTTCGTCGCCTTGAAGGAGTCTTGCTGTATCGGTCGCGTCGGGAAGCTTCATGATCAATTGCTGCTCATTCAGGCGGCATGACGAACTGCAATTGAGCAGAGGTGAATCTGGATTGCATGGCCGAAAACCGCGATGATGATTCGATGACGATGCCGATCCTGAGAGGCGATCACAAGGCCTGAAATCGCCGGATCCGGCCGCTTCTGTGGGAAGCGCCGCATGGTGCCGGCGCGGCCGATCTGCTGAAACCGATGAACACGCCGCGAGGCAGACAGGCGCAAGGGGGAATCGATGGAGATCAAGGTCGGGTTCGAGATCGCCTACACAGCGCCTGCGGCGACGCCCATGGTGATCATGCTGTCGATCCATCCGTCGCGTCTTCCCGACATCGTCGGTACCGAGACGATCACGACCGAGCCCAGCGTGCCGATCAAGTTCTACAATGACAGCTTCGGCAATCTGTGCGGACGGCTGGTGGCGCCGGCCGGCGGCGTCACCTTCCACGGCAGCGCCATCGTGCGCGATTCCGGATTGCCCGATATCGTCGATCCCTCCGCGCAGCAGATGCCGATCGATCAACTGCCGGACGAGCTGCTGCTCTACCTGATGCCGAGCCGCTACTGCGAGACCGACAAGCTCACCGACATTGCCTGGTCGCTGTTCGGCAATGCGCCGGCGGGCTGGGCGCGTGTGCAGGCGATCTGCGACTTCGTCCACAAGCATGTCAGCTTCGGCTACGAGCACGCCCATCACATGAAATCGGCACATGACGTCTATCAGCAGCGCACCGGCGTCTGCCGCGACTTCGCGCATCTGGCGCTGACCCTGTGCCGCTGCATGGGGATTCCGGCGCGCTACTGCACCGGATACATGGGCGACATCGGCATTCCGCCGGAGCCTTATCCGATGGACTTCTCCGGCTGGTTTCAGGTCTATCTCTCCGGCCAGTGGTACACCTTCGATGCCCGCCACAACGTGCCGCGCATGGGCCGCATCCTGATGGCGACCGGGCGCGACGCCGCCGACGTCGCGCTGTCGACCTCGTTCGGCCGGATGACCTTGACCAAATTCCACGTCGTCAGCGACGAGATCGTGCCCGCCCGCGGCGCGGCGTAGCTGGCCTTGCCGCGCCGGGACGGTTATGCAGGGCCATGAGCTCCGATCCGACCGCCGATCTCCTGTTCGTCTACGGCACCTTGATGCGCGGCTTCGACCATCCGATGGCGCGGCTGCTGTCGGCCAATGCCGATTTCGTCGCTGAGGCGCACTGCCGCGGCCGGCTCTACCGCATCCAGCATTATCCCGGCCTCGTGCTGTCGGAGGATGCAAACGATGTGGTTCACGGCGAGCTGTTCCGGCTGCACCAGCCCGCGCCGATGCTGCGCGAGTTCGACATGTACGAGGCTTGCGGCGAGGGGTTCGAACAGCCGACCGAATATCTGCGCCAGCATCTCGGCGTGACGCTGGCGGACGGTTCGGTCCTCGAGGCCTGGACCTATGTCTACAACTGGCCGGTGGACGAAGCCGCCCGCATCACTTCCGGACGCTTCCTGGCGCCGTAGGCCTCTCCGCCGTCATTCCGGGACATCGCGTAGCGATGGGCCCGGAATCCATAACCACGAACCGCACGGAGGCACGCAGGCGGCGCGGCCGTCGCGCCTCTTAGCTGTTGGTGGCTATGGATTCCGGGCTCGCCCTGCGGGCGCCCCGGAATGACGAGAGGAGAACGGGGGCTGTGAATAGCCCGGACAAGGCCGAGGAAGTTCACATTTCGTACCCGGCTGCCTATATGCGTAAGTCCACCAGAACAGGACCACCCCGCCGCCCATGGCTCGCTTCACGCCCGAATTCCTCGATGAGCTGCGCGCCCGGCTTCCGGTGTCGGATGTCGTCGGCAAGCGCGTGAAGCTCAAGAAGGCCGGGCGGGAGTGGAAGGGGCTGTCGCCGTTCCAGCAGGAGAAGACGCCGTCCTTCTACGTCAACGACCAGAAGGGGTTTTATCACGACTTCTCCTCCGGCAAGCACGGCAACATCTTCGACTTCGTGATGGAGACCGAGGGCTGCAGCTTTCCCGAAGCTGTTGAGCGGCTGGCGGGGATTGCCGGCTTGGCGCTGCCGGCGGTCACGCCCGATGCGGCGCGCCAGGAGCGGCAGCGCAAGACGCTGTATGACGTCATGGAGCTGGCGGCGAAATTCTTCGCCGACACGCTGGCTTCCAGGCATGGTGCCCGCGCCCGCGGCTATCTCGCCGATCGCGCGATCCTGCCGCAGACGCAGCTGCAGTTCCGGCTTGGCTACGCGCCGCCGGATCGCTTCGCGCTGAAGGAATATCTCGGTGCCCAGGGCGTGCCAGTGAACGACATGGTCGAGGCCGGTTTGCTGGTCGGCGGCGACGACATCCCGGTGCCGTACGATCGCTTCCGCGACCGCGTGATGTTCCCGATCACCGATCTCCGCAACCGCGTCATCGCCTTCGGCGGCCGCGCGATGCAGAAGGACGTGCCGGCGAAATATCTCAATTCGCCGGAGACGCCGCTCTTCCACAAGGGCGACAACCTCTACAATCTGCCGAACGCCCGCCAGGCCGCGCACAATGGCGCGCCAATGATCGTGGTCGAGGGCTATGTCGACGTCATCGCCCTCGTCGCGGCCGGCTTTGCTGGCGCCGTGGCGCCGCTCGGCACCGCGCTGACCGAGAGCCAGCTCGCGCTGATCTGGAAGATGGTCGACGAGCCGATCCTCTGTTTCGACGGCGACCGCGCCGGCCAGAAGGCGGCCCATCGCGCCGCCGATATCGCCCTGCCGCTGCTCAAGCCCGGCAAGAGCCTGCGCTTCGCCCTGCTGCCCGAGGGCCAGGACCCCGACGACCTCGTCCGCACCGGCGGCCGCGGCGCCGTCGAGGAGGTGCTCAAGATCGCAAAACCGCTCGCCGAGGTGATCTGGTCGCGCGAGATCGAGGGCGGCAGCTTCACCACCCCGGAGCGGCGCGCCGCGCTGGAGGCGCGGATCGGCCAGCTCACCGGCGGCATCGCCGACGAGGTGGTACGTCGTTACTACAAGCAGGACCTCAGCGACCGGCTGTACCGGGCCTTCGCCCCCGACGGCGGGAGGGGCTTCGGCCGCGGCAACGGTGCCGAATCAGGACGCCGGTTTGCCCCCCGCGGTCCCGGTTCCGGACAGCAGGGACGGTTATCCACAGGCGGCGGCCGTCGCGGCGGGCCGCCATCCACAGGCCTGGCGATGTCCCGCGGGCCCTACCAGGTGGCGAGCCCGCAGCTCGCGATGAGCCCGATCATGCGCGGCCAGCGCTCGGCGATCTCGCGCCGCGAGGCGCTGATCCTGCAGTGCCTGATCAACCATCCCTGGATCCTGCACGACCACCTCGAGGAGGTCGCAGCGCTGGAACTCGCCCATCCCGAGGCGCATAAGCTGCGCGCCGCGATCATCGCCGCCTTCGCCCACGACCACCATCATTCGCCTGACCCGGACGAGCAGGCGGAGAAGATGCGCTCCGACCTGGAGAAGGGAGGCTTTTCCGAGCTTCTTCAAAGGGTTGAGCGGGCGATCACGACCGCGGCCGTGTGGGCCGCCAAGCCCGGCGCCGCCCGCGATGACGTTCTTGCGACCTGGCACCAGCTCGTCGCCTTGCATCGGCAATGGCACTCCTTACTTAGGGAATTGAAGGATGCCGAGCTGGCCTTGGGCGAGGAGCCGAGCGAGCCGAACATGGGCTGGTTGAGGGACGTGAAGGCCAGGATGGCCGAGATGGACGGCACCGAGGCGCTGATCGAAGGCTTCGGGGAACTGTCCGGGCGTACCAATCGCAACGTGTGAAAATCGGGCCCGGCGCCCTGTCATGGACGAGCACATTTCGGCCCGGTCTCCCCGAGCGGGATCAGGTCCGCGCGAAAAGACTCGCCAAATCCATGGTTTGGCTGCAAAAACAGGGTTAATCGAAGTTTAAGAGGTCCGGGGCATTTTCTGCAAGTGATGGGTTGGTTTCGCTGTCGGATACCACGCCGGTAATTGGGCGCCGGATTCGATTGCAAAACCGGTATCGCTTTTGCAAGAAACGCGCGCCGGTCCAAAACGGGACGACACCAGCGACAGACCTTTGGGGTGGCGACGTCAGTGTGCGCCGCCCTTTCCGCGTCGAGAACAGTTTGAGTAGAGCAGGCGGGCGCCGCGATGCCAAGGGCTACGATGCCACGGGCGAAGCGGGCGCGTTTCGGGAGCAATGAATGGCCACGAAGGCAAAGACGCTGCAGGTGAAGGACAAGGAAAAGGACGACAAGGCCGCGGACGCTCCCGAAAAGGACTCCGCCGACGCGCCTTCGCCGTTGCTCGACCTGTCGGACGCCGCCGTCAAGAAGATGATCAAGCAGGCCAAGAAGCGCGGCTTCGTGACCTTTGATCAGCTCAACGAAGTGCTGCCTTCCGACACCACCTCGCCGGAACAGATCGAAGACATCATGTCGATGCTGTCAGACATGGGCATCAACGTGACCGAGGCCGAGGAGGCCGACGAGTCCGAGGAGAAGGACGACGGCGAGGACGAGACCGACAACGAGCTCGTCGAGATCACCCAGAAGGCCGTCACCGAGGTCAAGAAGTCGGAGCCCGGCGAGCGCACCGACGATCCCGTGCGCATGTATCTGCGCGAGATGGGCACCGTCGAGCTGCTCTCGCGCGAGGGCGAGATCGCGATCGCCAAGCGCATCGAGGCCGGCCGCGAGGCGATGATCGCAGGGCTCTGCGAAAGCCCGCTGACCTTCCAGGCCATCATCATCTGGCGCGACGAGCTCAACGAAGGCAAGATCTTCCTTCGCGACATCATCGATCTCGAAGCCACCTATGCCGGCCCGGAGGCCAAGGGCGGCATGAACCCGCAGATCGCAGCGCCCGCCAATGGCGAAGGTGCCGCGGCCGAGGGCGGCGAGATCCAGGCGGCGGTCGCGCCGCCGGCAGCGCCGCAGCAGGCGACGCCGTTCCGTGCCGCGCCGAACGGCGCGCCGGCCGAAGAGAAGGATCCGGGCGAGGCGGCGGCCGAAGCCGACATGGACGACGACGAGTTCGAGAACCAGATGTCGCTCGCGGCCATCGAGGCCGAGCTGAAGCCGAAGGTGGTCGAGACCTTCGACAAGATCGCGTCCGAGTACAAGAAGCTGCGCCGCCTGCAGGAGCAGGACATCGCCAACCAGCTGCAGAGCGAGTCGCTGTCGCCGTCGCAGGAGCGCAAGTACAAGAAGCTCAAGGACGAGATCATCGTCGAGGTGAAGTCGCTGCGCCTCAACCAGGCCCGCATCGATTCACTGGTCGAGCAGCTCTACGACATCAACAAGAAGCTGGTCTCGTTCGAGAGCCGCTTGATGCGTCTCGCCGACTCCCACGGCGTTGCCCGTGAGGATTTCCTGCGCAACTACCAGGGCTCGGAGCTCGATCCGCGCTGGCTGAACCGCGTCTCCAAGCTGTCGGCCAAGGGCTGGAAGAACTTCGTCCATTACGAGAAGGACCGCATCAAGGACCTGCGCCAGGAGGTGCAGTCGCTGGCCGCCCTCACCGGTCTCGAGATCGGCGAATTCCGCAAGATCGTGCACTCGGTGCAGAAGGGCGAGCGAGAGGCCCGTCAGGCCAAGAAGGAGATGGTGGAAGCCAACCTCCGGCTCGTGATCTCGATCGCCAAGAAGTACACCAACCGCGGCCTGCAGTTCCTCGACCTGATCCAGGAAGGCAACATCGGCCTGATGAAGGCGGTCGACAAGTTCGAGTACCGCCGCGGCTACAAGTTCTCGACCTACGCCACCTGGTGGATCCGGCAGGCGATCACCCGCTCGATCGCCGACCAGGCCCGCACCATCCGCATCCCCGTGCACATGATCGAGACGATCAACAAGATCGTCCGCACCTCGCGCCAGATGCTGAACGAGATCGGCCGCGAGCCGACGCCCGAGGAGCTCGCCGAGAAGCTCGGCATGCCTCTGGAGAAGGTGCGCAAGGTCCTCAAGATCGCCAAGGAGCCGCTGTCGCTCGAGACGCCGGTGGGCGACGAAGAGGACAGCCATCTCGGCGACTTCATCGAGGACAAGAACGCGATTCTGCCGATCGACGCCGCCATCCAGTCGAACCTGCGCGAGACGACGACGCGTGTGCTGGCCTCGCTCACCCCGCGCGAAGAGCGCGTGCTCCGCATGCGCTTCGGCATCGGCATGAACACCGATCATACGCTGGAAGAGGTCGGCCAGCAGTTCTCGGTCACGCGCGAACGCATCCGTCAGATCGAGGCGAAGGCGCTGCGCAAGCTGAAGCATCCGTCGCGGTCGCGGAAGCTGCGGTCGTTCCTGGACAACTGATCGCTTACCCCCAGTTGTCATTGCCGGGCTTGACCCGGCAATCCATCAGACCAGGACGGCGGACCGAAAAGTTCGCCGTTTTTGCTTGCGGCTCGTGAAGGCCAGGGGGGGCCCAGCCTGCGCACTGGAGCTGGTCCCATGACGGCGACCGACGTGGAGCCGACTGCGCTGCGGAAGGGCGCATGATCGTATTGCCCCCGCAAATCCCGCAGAAACATGGTCAATGAATTGTTTACGCTTCTCATCGAAGCTCCGGCGGGCGACCGAATGACGCTCGCATTCCGGCACTCTGCTCCGTCGTGACAGAACATGGCGATGGTGGCTGATCCCTGGACGTTTTCAGCATGCAGCCAGCCTTGCGGAAAGGCGATGAGATCGCCGATTTGTTCGCCCAAGCGAGTGCGTTTCACCGCTCCGGCGATCTGGTCAAGGCCAAGGCCGGGTACACGAAGATCCTCAAGAAGCGGCCGAACCATTTCGGCGCGCTCTATATGTTTGGACTGTCCGAACACCAGAGCAACAATTCGGTCGCGGCCGAGCGTCTTCTGAAGCGGGCGCTGCTGGTCGAGCCGCAATCCGTCGAGGCGCGCTATGCGCGGGCGGTCGTCCTGTCCGCGCTGCAGCGGGACGGCGAGGCCCTGGCCGGCTTCGACGGCCTTCTCGCCTTGAAGCCGGAATTCTTCGATGCGCATCTGGAACGCGGCAAACTGTTGTCACGACTCCAGCGTTTCGCGGAAGCGGTCGTCAGTTTCGACAACGCCATCCGGATCGAGCCGCAGCGACTGGACGTGTTGATGAACCAGGGCGAGGCGCTGCACTATCTCGGCCGGTTCGCCGACGCGATCGCGTGCTACGATCGGATTCTCGCGGCGAATCCCATGCATCTGGCCGCCCTGATCAATCGGGGCTGCGCGTTCAAGGATCTGCGTCGATCCGATGATGCGATCGCCGAATTCAACCGGGCGCTGGCGCTTTCGCCCGACGACACGACGGCGCTGATCAATCGCGGCGAGACGTTCCTCACGCTCAAGCGCAACGACGACGCGCTTTCTGATTTCGACCGGGTGATCGCGCTCGATCCGCAATTTGCACTGGGCTGGCTCGGCCGCGCCAACGTCTTGATGCTGAACAAGCGGGTGAGCGAGGCGCTGGACGCCTGCCGGCGCGCGGTTGCGATCGAGCCGAACTCCGCGAAAGCGCTGAGCCAGATCGGTCAATGTCATGCGTTGCTGGGCGATGCGGAGGCCGCGGTCGCGTTTTTCGATCGCGCGCTCGCGATCGACCCGGCCGACGAAATCGCGCTGGCGAACCGCATCTTCTCGTTGGACTTCTGCGATGTCGGCTATGCCGAGCACCAGGCGGCCCGAGCGGAGTGGTGGCGCCGGATCGGATCCAGGATCGCAGAGATGCATCCGCCTTGTCACACCAATGATCTCGACCCTCACAGACGGATCATCGTGGGATACGTGTCGGGCGACTTCAAGGAGCATTCTGCCGCCCGCACGATCCGGCCCGTGCTGCAGAACCACGACAAATCTCGGGTCGAGGTGATCTGCTATTCGAACTCACCGGTCCAGGACGAGATCACGGAGACGTTCCGGGCGGTTGCCGATCGATGGCGCGACGTGATGCAATGGTCCGACGATCAGCTCACGGAGTGCATCCGGGCCGACCAGGTCGACATTCTCGTCGACCTGTCGGGACACTCTCGCGGCAATCGGCTGGGCACCTTCGCGCGCAAGCCGGCCCCCATCCAGGTCACCGCCTGGGGCCATGCGACCAGCACAGGCTTGGCGACGATGGACTACCTGTTTGGCGATCCGGTCATGGCGCCGCTCGAGGTGCGTCACCTGTTCACGGAGCAGGTCTATGATCTGCCGTGCCTGATCATCATCGAGCCGCCTCCTTCTGGGCTGCGCAGTCCCGAGGCGCCGGTGACGTCCAATGGTCATGTGACTTACGGCGCGTTCACCAGGGCGAACCGATTGTCCAGCGCCGTCATCGACGTCTGGGCCCGCATCCTGCGTGCCGACGTCAGCGCCCGATTGCTGGTCAAGGATTATCTGCTCAGCGATGCTGCGATCCAGGCCAGGCTGCTGGCCGACTTCGCCGCGCGCGGCATCACGCCGGATCGCATCGACCTGCTCGGCCCGACCTCGCGCGACGAGCATCTGGCCGCCCACCGGCTCATCGACATTTGGCTCGATCCATTTCCCAATGGCGGCGGCGTCTCGGCCTGGGAAGCCCTGCACATGGGGGTGCCGGTCGTGTCGAAGCTCGGCAACGGGATGTGCAGCCGGGCCGGCGGTGCGATCCTGTCGGCGATCGGCCTGGCCGACTGGGTCGCCACGACTGATGATGAGTATGTGGAGATCGCGTTACGGTCGACGCCGGAACGGCTCAGCACGCTCCGCCACCAGCTTCCCGACCTGATCGCCGCACGCTGTGGTCCTGCTATCTACACCAGGGCCGTCGAAGCGGCCTATCGCACGATGTGGCAGGCGTATTGCAGCGGTCGACAGGTCCAATAAGGAGCGCTCATCGAGAAGCGGGGAGCCAATCGATCGTGCCGCAGACGCAGCGGCTGTGACTGCGCCCTCGCCCCTTGTGGGAGAGGGCATGTAGGACAGTGCAAAGACCTCGGTCGGGTGAGGGGTCTATCTCCCCAAGTCGCGCTCGCGGACAGAACCCCTCACCCAACCGAGCCCGCGGCTCCGCCAGCGCTGCCCTCTCCCACAAGGGGCGAGGGCACCGCATCGTGCGGCAGTGGGGAGGCTGCAGGAAGGTTTGGGAAGACGGCGCCGAGGTGCCGGAGTTGGCCAACAAGGCCGCTTGTCCGCAAATGTCCATGTCGTTGCCGCAAGGGGCCGAACTTTGCGCAGACGGCGTCGGGCGATCGATTGCCAGGGATTGGCGGTCTCACCGGACGCGGACTCCCATGCACGACGACGAGTTTCCATCTGGCGCAGCGCAGAGGCCCGCCTCGCGGCGCGCGCGGCCTACGCGCCGTGGACCGCGTTCCTCTACGAGTTCATTCGCTTCGGAGTGTAGCAGGGTTGGGCCTGCCTGTTCAGCGGCATGGCGGTGGCGCTCATGCTCGCCACGTGGCGGTTGCAAAGGCGCCTGCACAGTGTTGAGGCTGGCGGCGGTGTCGCGCGCCGTGCCCATCCTGTTTCGCGGCGGGACCTGATGGCGGGCACGCGCTGCGCGCTTTGCCCACCTACGGCAGCTGACCTACTTCTTCTTCGCGCCAACCCGTTCCAGCGACTTGATCGCCAGCGGCGGGCGGCCGGACTTCTCGGCGATGTCGCGGTCCTGCTCCATGATGAAGCCGCGCGCGGGTTCGTCGCCGTCGAGGCCGCCGAGCAGCTCGGCCGGGACGCGGCGGTTGGAGCGCTGCGAGCCGTCCTCATAGGTGACGTTGAAGAAGGCGAATTCGCCTTTGGGATTGGAGCCGGGTTTTTTCGCCATGAGGGCGCTTTACGGCGGCGGAGGCGGTCCGGTCAATGCCGGAAAATGCTTATCCGCTGCCCGAATTTGACTTTTTCGTCATATGGTTTTCGTGGAATCGGCAAGCTGGCCAAGCGAGCAGGGGCCGGCCAGCGGCGTCCGAAACTCCTCGATTTTGCCGGATGAAAGTGCGTTCATCGCGGACGTCTCACGCCGCCGCGAATGCAGCCTATCATCCAGCCCGTCATCCAGCCCATGTCGATGCCGCAACTCACCATCTGGTACAACACGCGCTGCCCGGTCTGCGACGCCGGCATCGACTGGCAGCGCAACAAGCTGCTGGCGCTGGTCAAGTCGGGCCGCGTCGCCTTCAAGGACATCAACGAGCAGCCGGAGGCGCTGGCCGCGTTCGGCGCCGACGTCGACGACGTCCGCCGCCGCCTGCATGCGACCGACGAGGAGGGACAGCTGATCACCGGCGCCGACGTCGCGCTGCTGCTGTGGAAGCTGACGCCGGGCGAAAGCTGGCTCGCCACGCTGTTCGGCAACCGCCTGACGCGGCCACTGACGCGGTTCGGCTACGACCGCTTCGCGGACGGGCTGTTCGCCTGGAACAAGTGGAAAGGGCATTGGTGAGGCGTGTGCACGCTTAGGCCCTACCGCCTCCGCACCGTCACCCGCGCGGGCGCCCGCGTGCCGCCGCGCGGCGCATCGTCATCGTCGCTGCGGCCGAGCGCCATGATCGCGGTGCCCATCGCGGTCGAGCCGAAGGTGACGAAGAACGAGCCGAGCAGCAGGCCGATGGCGACGCCGGGCGAATGGTCGGCGAAGATCAGGTGGCGCAGGCCCCAGGGATCGAGCACGAGCAGGCCGCCGACCAGCACCACGGCCATGCCGAGCCCGAGCGCGAGGTTGATCGCGAGCAGGCGGAACAGGGGGACCTGGAGCAGTCGGCGCTGGCGGTGGGGCGGCATCGGCGATCTCCACTGGGATCGTGAACGACAGTTGAATCGTAGCACCGATCACGCGCCGCTCAAGGCCGGAGCCGCCCGGAGCGGACATGGCTGTGGCGCGGTGAAGGCGGATCGTTTTGGGACAGCGGGCATGAGTGGTCGGCGCAAGGCGGCGGGTCGTCGTCTGAGTCCCTCATCTCGGAAGAGCTGTCATCCCCAACTGTGCGCATGATGCCCTGCGATGCACTCTCCTTTCGTCATTCCGGGGCGCGCAGCGCGAGCCCGGAATCCATAACCACGACTGTGTGTTTGGCGAATGCTGGAGCGGCAGCCGCGTCTCATCACGGCCGCTTGAGGCTATGGATTCCGGGCTCGCCCTTCGGGCGCCCCGGAATGACGAAGCAAGGCGAGAGCGCTCGCCGTTCAATGAAGGACTTGCACCGACCAGCGGCCTCGGCCCCGCCTCAGCCCTCACGCCGCTTCGCCCTCGGCGACGCCGTGCTGCTTGGCGATCACGCCCTGCCACACGCTGGCGATGGCGCGCTGCGTTTCCGGCGCGATCAGGCAATGGCCCTCGTGGTCGAAGCCGCAGAAGCGCGCCGACGGATCGTGCCGGGTCTCGATCAGCGCCTTGTTGATCATCTCCAGCGAGGCCATCACCTGGCCGATGTTCTGCAGTCGGGTGTGATGCAGGATGTCGATCAGCCGGTAGATCATCACGGGCGGCTGGCCCAGCGCGATGCCCGGGCGGCTGAACTCGAAGAACACGTTCATCGCCGGCAGCACGCCCTGGATCTGCGCCAGGATCTTGGCCGCATCGTCATTGGTGCAGGCGACGAGATGCGCGCCCTGCACCGGCAGGCTGGGCGCCGGCGGCGTCTCCGGGCCGAGCCCGAGCCCCGATAACACCTGATGCTCGATCCAGCGTCGCACCTCCGGTGGCGCCGAGCGGATCTGGTCGGCGGTCAGCGTAATCCCGATCATGGCGTCGTCTCCTTTTTTGGCAGCGGAGCTTAGGGAGCCGTGATGGCACCGTCTTGACGAGGATCAAGCGGCCGCGACTGCGCGCCACCGTCTCAGGGCGCCACCAGCTCGACCCGGCGGTTGAGCGCGCGGCCCGCATCGGTGGCATTGCTGCCGACCGGGGCGAGCAGGCCGACGCCCGCGGTGCGCAGCCGCGCCGGCGCAACCCGGTAGCTGCGCGACAGCTCCGCGGCGACGGCCTCGGCGCGGCGCCGCGACAGATCGAGATTGTAGTCGTAGCTGCCCTGGTTGTCGGTGTGGCCGACGATGAAAACGTTGAGCTGCGGCTGGCCGCCGAGCAGTTGCGCGATCTGCTCCAGGGTCGGCCGGCTCTCCGGCTTCAGGGTCGCCTTGTCGGTATCGAAATAGATGCCGTAGAGCGCGATGTGGCCCTTGTCGCCGAGGCCCTTCGCCATCTCGGCGGCGCTGACCATCTTGTTCTCCATCGCGCCGAGCTCGGCGATGGTGAGCTGCGCGGTGATCTGCTGATTGTTCTGGCTGACCAGGAGGCTGGCATAGGTCTCGCGCCCGCCGGCGGTCTTGCGGCCGGCAAAGTAGCGGTAGTCGAAGCCGTCGACCCACATCTGCGGCACCGGCAGCAGGTCGATCGCCTCGGTAAAGGGAATGCCGCCGCAGGCATCGGTGTCGCAGGCGATGAGCGTCTCGAAACCCGCCTTGGCGAGCTGGCTCTCGAAATTGCGCGACACTTCCAGGATCGAGGGACCGGGCGCGGTGCGATAGGCAATGCGGGTGATGCGGCCTTCCAAGCGCCGCTCATCGGTCGCCTTGTCGGCCTTGAACGGCGCTGCCTGCACGCGCACCGCATCGAAATCCTTGGCGACATAGCCGGTGATCACGCTGCCGGCGAAACGGCCGATGCCCGGAACATCCCGTGCGCCCGGGACATCGCCGGGCTGGGCGGTTGCGGGCGTGTGGAAGACGAGAGCGGTGAGGAGGACCGCTTGCACCAGTGCACCGAGCCGGAACGTCATTCTCATGGGGACCTCTGACAGATGGCTGGCCAACGCCGGCATGGTTGAGGCGCGGGACGTCGACGGGTACGGCGCGCAACGCGCCGCTGAAGACGGGGCGCCTTGCATGAGTGCCGGCGAGGACGCGTTGCGTTCAAACAGGATGACGGACCCGCGTCGCGCGATGGCGATCCTTGCCGGCTGGCCTGCCACCGCCAAATCGGGCATTGTGCCTGCGTCTCGGCGCCGTCCTGCCATCATCATGCTCTCATGCAGGGATCTCTCTCCTCATGCTGTGTTTTCGATCTCTCGTCATTGCCGCCATCCTCTTCTTTGCCTCGCCTGCCTTCGCTGCGCGTTGCGGCGGCGACTTCAACACCTTCATCGCGAGCTTCTCCGCGGAGGCGCAGAGCGCCGGCGTGTCGGGCGGCGTGATCAGCCAGGCGTTGTCGGGCGTGACGCTCGATCCGGCCGTGCTCGCCTTCGATCGCCGCCAGCGCTACACCTTCAACAAGAGTTTCGAGCAGTACGTCTCGACCCGCGTCGGCGCCGGACGCATCAATGGCGGCCGGGCGATGCTGCAGCGGCACGCGGCGCTGCTGTCGAAGATCGAGCAGCAATACGGCGTGCCGCGGCAGATCCTGGTCGCGATCTGGGGGCTGGAGACCGATTTCGGCAAGGGCGACATGGGCAAGCTGCCCGTGATCCGCACGCTTGCGACGCTGGCGCATGATTGCCGTCGCACCGAACTGTTCCAGGGCGAACTGATGGCGGCGCTGAAGATCGTCCAGCGCGGCGATCTCACCCTGCGCGACCTCGTGGGCGCATTCGCCGGCGAAATCGGCCAGACCCAGTTCCTGCCGTCCTCCTACATCAAATACGGCGTCGACTTCGACGGCGACGGCCGCGTCGATCTCCGCCATTCCACCGCCGACGTGCTGGCCTCCACCGCCAACCTGCTGAAGACCAACGGCTTCAAGATGGGCCAGCCCTATGACGAGGGCTCGGCGAACTTCGACGCAATGCGCGAGTGGAACAGGGCGGTGATCTACCGCAAGACCATCGGCTACTACGCCGATCAGTTGGTGGGACGATAGGGGGCATCTCTCGATCGCCTCACCGGGGATGGTGTTTTTAGCACGTCATTCCGGAGCGCGCGCAGCGCGAGCCCCGGAATCCATGGCCATGAAACGTTGTTAGGCGAATGCTGGAGCGACAGCCTTCTCTCAGTACAGCCGGTGGTGGTTATGGATTCCGGGTTCGTGGCTCGCGCACGCCCCGGAATGACGAACGGGGAGAGAGGGGCACATACCGGCCCTGCGCAAACTGCCCGTCGTGTTAGTTTGTCGCAGCATCCGCCCTTGCCACGTCGGGCAAATCAGCCGCACATTTCCTGATGTCCTGGCCCGCCGGAGGGGCGTTTCGCGATCGTCACGAGGCGTGGGCCGTTGGATGCGATGGGCGTAGAGCTCCGCAGCGTGGCCAAGGCCGCGCCGACGAACGGAGCGATGCGCACGCCGAAATCGTGGCGTCCCGACACCCCGACGCTGGTGTCCCGCGCAACGCGCGCAAGCGCGTTGTCGCGCATGGTGGCCAACAAGCCCGGCGCACCAGGGAGACCACGTATAAGGCGTCAGACCATCGCGCAGGGAGGGCCGGGTCTGTCCGGCTGAACCTGTGGTAACCGCCGCGTGCATTTTCTTTCGCACGCGGGCCGCAGGCCTCAGCCGAGGCCTGGCTCTCCCTGCGCCCTCCCTCTTAACGAGGGCGGCGAATGGCACAACTCGGACGCTTCACGCGCCGCGAGGCTTTCTTCGCTCCACCGCAGGTTCACGCGTCCTTGGCGGCCGCCTTCTCCAGCCGCTTCGCCATCACCTTCCAATAGGTGCCGGGCATGAACCGCTGCAACAGATCCATGAAGCGCGCATCGCCGCCGATCAGGATGCGCGGCTCGTTGCGCTCGATGCCCGCGATGATGCGCAGCGCCGCGTCGCGCGGGCTGGTTTTCGCAAGCCGCTCGAAGCGTTCGATCGCCTGCACGCGGCGCGCATTGTCGGTCATTCCGTGGCCTGCGCGGGCATTGCGCGCGATCGCAGTCGCGACGCCGCCGGGATGCACCACCGACAGCTTCACCGGGCTGTTGGCCATCGCAAGCTCATGACGCAGGCTCTCGGAGAATCCGCGCACCGCGAACTTCGCCGCCGCATAGGCCGACTGGCCGGGCGGCGCGATGATGCCGAAGATCGAGGACAGGTTGACGACATGCGCCTCGCGTTGGCGCGACAGATGCGGCAGGAAGGCGCGGGTGCCGTGCACGACGCCCCAGAAATTGATGTTGAACAGCCACTCCATCTCGGCCTGGTCGATCTCGGTGAACCCGCCGAACAGCGCGACGCCGGCATTGTTGATGACGATGTTGAGGGAGGGATGCGCGGCCGTCGCGGCATCGGCGAATTGCGCGATGGCCAGGGGATCGCTGACGTCGAGCCGGTGGGTGGTGACCTTGCGGCCGCGGGATGCGAGCTCGGCCGCGACACTGGCCAGCCCCGCTTCGTCGCGGTCGGCGAGCGCGAGGTCGCAGCCGCGCCCCGCCAGTTCCAGCGCCAGCGCCCGGCCGATGCCGCCGGCCGCGCCCGTCACCGCCGCCGCTCCGTGAAGTGCCGTCATCGTGGTGTCCTCCCCCTGATGGTTTTGCTCGCGTGGGCCGGTTCCAAAAGTCTTGTGCGTATTGCGTCACTTTTTCGCATTGGAACCGAACCATCCGGCGGCTTTGCTTTTAACCCACGTGGCTTTTTGGGAAGACAGATTCTTGGAGGTATTTGCATGGGACAGTCGCAGCCCTTTCGCGCAACGGCGCTGATCGTGGAGGACGATCCGGCCCAGCGCGAGATGATCGCTTTGTTGCTCGAGGAGAGCGACTACGATGTCATCGCGTGCGAGAGCGCCGAGGCGGCCGAGCTGGTCCTGAACAAGCCGGGCCATCGCGTCGTGCTGCTGATGACGGACGTCAATCTCGCCGGCCGCATGAGCGGCGTCGAGCTGGCGCACATCGCCCGTGCGCGTCACCCCCACATCAACATCGTGGTCACCTCGGGACGGCCGCTGTCGCAACCCTTGCCCGGCAATGCCAAGTTCTGGAGCAAGCCATGGGCGCCGCTCGACGTGCTGCGCGAGGCCGAGGTGACGCTGGAGCGTGCGCCGGAGCTGCAGCGGAGGCTCGGGGAATAGGAAGGTCGTCACTCCTTGACGGCCTGGGTCGCTGATCCCATTTCTGAAAGCGCGAAGAGCGGGGAATCGCGGGGTGAGGCGGAGGACGCGGCATCAGCAGAGACCGGGTGGAAGCCGCGCTCCCACCCGGGGAGTGCAACTACTTCTTCTTGGCGGCCTTCTTGGTCTTCTTCGCCGCTTTCTTGGTCGCCTTCGCGGCCTTCTTCGCCTTCTTCGCCATGGAATCCTCGTCAGGAGTTGATGGATTGCAACGCGACTTCGAGGCTCGCTGGCGCAGGCCAGCCATGCATCAGCCTCGGGACGCAATCCCAGCAGATTCGCGAAGCTCTGCCTTACGCCGTCACCAGGGCACCTGCGCTTATCCACAGCTCGCTGCACTCAGCAGCGCCACGCGGGCCCCGACGCGCGGTGCGGCGCGGTTAACGCCGGGCAAATGATGTCTTCATTGATTCAAAACCAAGGCGCAATCTTGGTTGCGCAATTGAGGAAGCATTAAGTGCGCGGCGCTCATGTTACCGCGAACCACAGGGAAGGTCATGAGCGCTGCGTTATTGATCATTGAGGACAGGACTCGTGACGTCCTGCGGCCGGGATGTTGAACGTTCCGACGCTGTGGACGGCCTTCGTGGTCAACTTCCTCGCACTGGGCCTGATCTGGGCCTATGTGATGCGCAGCTATCCCAACCTGGTTTCGGCCCGCTATTGGACGGCCTCAGCCTTCATGTGTGCGCCGGCCGCGCTGTTCGCGCTGGGCCGGTTCTATTTCGGCTCGTTCGCGCCGCTGCTCGCCGGCGGCTCGCTGATGACGTTTGCGATCTGCCTTGCGGCAATGGGAGTGGAGCGCTTCTATGGCCGGAAGGCCTCCTGGCGGCTGAGCCTTATCGTCGTCGGTCTGACCTGTGCGTCGATCGCGTTCTTCTTCTACGCCTACGACAGCAGCCCGCTGCGCATCCTGTGCTACTCGCTCGGGCAGGCCGTTCCGATGGCCATGATCGCGCGGCTGGTGCTGGACTCGCGCCATGGGCCGGTCAATCCGGGCGCCCGGCTGGCCGGCCTGCTGTCGCTCCTGATCATCGCCGTCTTCGCCGCCCGGCCCATCGCGACCCTGATGGGCGCCGATTTCAATTTCAGCCATTCCACCATCGGCCAGGCGGCTGCAGTGCTGCTGCTGATCTTCCTGTCGATGTCGCTGAATTTCGGATTTCTGCTGATGGCGGTGGACCGGCTGCGCAACGAGGTCGCCGATCTCGCGCTGCTTGACGATCTCACCGGCGTCGCCAACCGTCGTCACCTGATGCAGAGGCTCACCGAGGAATGCGCACGGGCGGAGCGGTCGGGACAGCCGTTTGCGCTGCTGGTGATCGATCTCGACGGCTTCAAGCTCATCAACGACACCCATGGCCATGCGGCCGGCGACGCCTGCCTGCAGCACTTCACGCTGATGGCGCAGACCCGGCTGCGGCCCGGCGACATGCTGGCCCGCACCGGCGGCGACGAGTTCTGCATCCTGCTGCCGTCCTCGTCGCTGCGCGAGGGCGCGATGATCGCGCGGCGCATTCTGCAGGTCTGCCGCGACGACGCCGAAGCCTGTGCCGGCGCGGACGTTCCGATCGAGGTCTCCATCGGCGTCGCCGAGTGGACGCCGGATGTCGGCGCGTTCCCGGACCGGGTGATGGCGCGGGCGGATCAGGCGCTCTATGCGGCCAAGAAGGACGGCAAGAACGGCTTTGCGGTCTATCAGCACGACACGCCGGCGCTGGCGCCGGATCAGGTCGAGGCGATCGTCACATCCCAGCCCCGGCAGGATGCCGCGGCGGAGTAGTCGGTGCTATCGTTCGGCCATGAGGCCGGTCTCGAACTCTCTCCAGGCAGCGCTCGCGCTGCGTCTCCTTCTCTCCCAGCCGGCGATGGCCGAGGACCTCGCTACGCTCGCCCGCTCGTCGGGCACGCCGGACGTTCCCGGCCTGAAGATGGTCTGGCTGGCGCCGTGGGGCGATCCGGCCAAGGCGCATCCCTGGACCAACATCATCGTCCACCAGACCGAGGGTCCGGCCGGATCGGCGAAGGCCGGCGCGCTGGCGCAGGCCAAGAACCCGAAGAGGCGCGGCGTCACCCTGTGGGTGGAAACCGACGGCACGGTGTATTGGGCGGTACCGGAAACCCTGGTGACGCTGCATGGCGACGGCGCCAATCGCAACGACAACCGCTATATCGACAACGGCCCGACCTACCGCAAGGTCGTGCGCGACAATTCCATCGGCGTCGAGTTCGCCGGCAACTATCCCGACGTCACTGCGCCCCCGACGCAAGCCCAGATCGCCGCGTGGCGCATTCTCTCGAAGCTGCTCCGGCTGCGCTATCAGATCCCGCGGGAGCGGATCTATGCGCACAACTGGATCGACTACAAGGACGCCCGCTATTGCGAGGGCTGTGCGCTCGCCGAGCTCGCGCGCGCCATGGCGGACTGATCATAACAAGAAGCCGGCGTCTCCGCCGGCTCCGATCGCATCAAAACCACCTTCAAGCAAGCCGCGCCGTTAATGCGCGGCCTCCAGCGCCGCCGCCTCCTGCTTGGCGATGGCGCCCTTGACGGCGGACTGCACCTTCTCGAACGCGCGCACCTCGATCTGGCGGACGCGTTCGCGCGACACGCCGAACTCGGCCGCCAAGTCCTCGAGCGTCATCGGCTCGTCGGCCAGGCGCCGCGCCTCGAAGATGCGGCGCTCCCTGGCGTTGAGCACGCCGATCGCGCCGTTGAGCGCCTGCCTTCGGTGGTCGTACTCCTCGTGCTCGGCCATGATGGCTTCCTGGTTGGGCGTGTTATCGACCAGCCAGTCCTGCCATTCGCCCGCTTCGCCGTCGTCGCGGATCGGCGCGTTCAGCGAGGCGTCGCCGCCGAGGCGGCGGTTCATGTCGACCACGTCCTGATCGGTCACGCCGAGGCGCTTCGCGATCAGCTTGACCTGATCCGGATGCAGATCGCCTTCATCCAGCGCCGAGATCTTGCTCTTGGCCTTGCGCAGGTTGAAGAACAGCTTCTTCTGGTTCGCGGTGGTGCCCATCTTCACGAGCGACCACGAACGCAGGATGTACTCTTGTATCGACGCCTTGATCCACCACATGGCGTAGGTGGCGAGGCGAAAGCCCTTCTCGGGCTCGAACCTCTTCACCGCCTGCATCAGGCCGACATTGCCTTCCGACACCACTTCGGATATCGGCAGGCCGTAGCCGCGATAGCCCATGGCGATCTTGGCCACGAGCCTGAGGTGGCTGGTCACGAGTTTATGTGCTGCGTCGCTGTCGTCATGCTCGCGCCAACGCTTGGCGAGCATGTACTCCTCCTGCGGTTCCAGCATCGGGAACTTGCGGATCTCGGAGAGGTAGCGAGCAAGGCCGGATTCTCCGTTGAGAACCGGTAGTGTAGCTGTACGGGCCATCGAGCGCCCTCCAGTTGGTTCAGGCCCCCGATAGCGGCGGGCCAGGCAAAGCGGTCGCTTGGTTAAAGCCGGCCGGTTTGCGACGTTCCATGCGTCGACCATTCGACGCAGGCGCAACATACACCAAAATTCGTCCTCCGTGGAAGGATTCCGGGGGTCACGACCCCGTGTGGCCGCATTAAGATTTTGACATGATTGCGTTTTTCTGAACGTCCTGCGTCATAGCGCCGCTCGGAGGGCCTCGCCCAAGAGAGAAAGATCCTCCGGAAGCTCCGATTCCCAGCGCATGATTTCTCCGGTGCGCGGGTGCTCGATCACCAGCAGATAGGCGTGCAGCGCCTGCCGCCCCAACTGGTCGAGCGCCGCCCGCGCGCCCGGCGCCAGCTGGTTCGCCTTGGTCTTGAAATGCGGGCCATAGACGGCGTCGCCCATCAGCGGATGTCCGAGATGGGCCAGATGCACGCGGATCTGGTGGGTGCGCCCGGTCTCGAGATGGCAGGCGATCAGCGACGCCACCGGCTTGCCGTCGCGGCCGGTAAAACTCTCCATCACCTCGTAATGGGTGATGGCCTCGCGCCCCCGCGGGCGCACCGCCATCTTGTCGCGGGCATGCGGATGCCGGTCGATGGCGGCGTTGATGGTGCCATGCGGCCGGTGCGGCAGGCCCCAGGCGAAGGCGAAATAGCCGCGCTCCATCGCGCCGGTGCGGCCGTGATCGGCGAACTGCGCGCTCAAGGAGGCGTGGGCGTGATCGTTCTTGGCGACCACCATCAGCCCCGTGGTGTCCTTGTCCAGCCGGTGCACGATGCCCGGCCGCTTGACGCCGCCGATCCCCGAAAGACTGGCGCCGCAATGCGCGATCAGCGCGTTCACCAGCGTTCCCGTCTCGTGCCCGGCAGCGGGGTGCACCACGAGGCCCGCGGGCTTGTCGATGACGACGATGTCGTCGTCCTCGTAGACGATTGTGAGCGGGATCGCCTCGGCGGCGGGCTCGGCCGGGACCGCCTCCGGCACGTCGATTGTGATCGTGTCGCCGGCCGTGACGTGATAAGCGGGGTCCCGCACCGCCGCCGCGCCAAGGCTACCTTTAATAAGCGACACCTGTCCGGCCAGGATCAGCGCCTTCAGCCGGGATCGCGACAGCTCCGGCAGCCTGGCTGCCAGCACGCGATCGAGCCGCGGCGAGCCTTCGTCGCCGGCGACAATGACCGTCATCAGACCGTGGGATTGTGAAGTCGAGATGTCCATGAATACTACCGTTGCGCCCGAGCCGTCCTCGCCCGAGCAGGCCCAGCTGATGGCGCGGCTGCGGCGCATGATGATGATCGCGGGCGTGACCACCTCGATCGCGATCGCAGTGCTTCTGGTCGCCATCGGCTACCGCCTTTTCCGCGGCGAGGGAAGCACAGCTTCAGGCCCGGACCTCACCGCCATGCTCCCGAAGGGCGCCCGCATCGTCTCCACCGGCACCGCCGGCGACCGCCTGGCCGTCACTCTGGATGTGGGGGGCACCACCGAGATCCGCACCTTCGACGCCAAAACCCTCAAACCCACCGGTCGCCTCCGCTTCGCGGTCGAGCCGTAAGGGTAGGGGCGGAGCCCATCCTCCCGCCGCCGCCTTCGAGACGACTGCCTGCGGCGGTCTCCTCTGATGATATCGTTCGAACCGGCCTGCAACCTCCGCATCGCTGCGCGATGCAGCGCCCTCGCCCCTTGTGGGAGAGGGCAGCGCCGGCCGATCCGCAGGCTCGGTCGGGTGAGCGGTTCTCTCCGCGATTGCAACTCGTTGAGGCAGACCCCTCACCCGACCGAGATCGTTGCGCGATCATCCATGCCCTCTCCCACAAGGGGCGAGGGCGCAGTCACGGCCATCGCGCCCGCGGCGAGGTCGATTGGCTTCCTGCTTCTCCACAAGGTTGCTCTCTATGACTACGCTGACAGCGTAGGCTCCAGTGTGCAGCGGCCGCTCCGCCACTGACGGCTGATGGTGAGGAGCGCCGCAAGCGGCGCGTCTCGAACCATGAGGCCTCTGCCGCCTCGGCTTCCTGCCGCGAATCGACCATCCCGCGCACGGAGCCGCTCCGCAACTGCCGGTATGATTGTCCCCCGGTTCCATCTCTGCTCTAAACCCCTCCGGGGAACTCTGGAGTGGGGTGGAATGACCGGACATCTCTCGCGCGCGCTGAGCCTGCTCGCCGTGGCGCTGCTGCTGACCGCCTGCGCCGCCACGTCGGCGCTGGAATCGCAGACCAAGCAGCGCGACGGCCGGATGGCGCGGATCTATTTCCTGCGCGAGAAGGGCCTGGTCGGCGCCATGGGCACCACGGCGGGCACCGCCGACGTCAAGGTCGCGGGCAAGGCCGTCGGCGCGCTGCGCAACGGCTATTATCTGTTCGTCGATCGTCCGGCCGGCACCTACGAGCTGTCGGTCAATTCCGGCATTTCGCTGCCCTATGAGACCGAGATTCAGGTCGAGGCCGGGCAGGTCTATTATCTGTGCCTCGGCGCGACGCCCTATGGCCCGCCCGGCCAAGTGCTGCTGAACCAGGCCTATGCCGGCGGCAGCGGCGCCTTGATGCCCCCGAGGTCGGGTCTGTCCGGCGCGATGTCCGGCACCGTGCTGTATCGCATGGATCCCGCCTCGGGCGCCGCGCTGATGGCCCAGCTCCAGGCGCCGTGAGGCCGGCGCCGACAACCCGTCCGCAACGTCGCATGCGAAAATTGCATCTGCCGTCTTGCGGCGCGGCGATTTCGAGGCTATGCGGTTCACCTCACGCTCCCTTCGTCTAGCGGTTAGGACGCGGCCCTCTCAAGGCTGAAACAGGGGTTCGATTCCCCTAGGGAGCGCCATTCCCGGCGCTCAACCTTTTAACTCTGATCTGTACGCGCGGCTCCTCAGCCTCGCGGCGCGTTTCCGCGTCCGAGCTTTGCTCTCAGGCACGCCCTCTTAAGAGAAGGGCGCAGGGAAGGCCGGGTGCAGGCCGCACCCATGGCCCGCCTGCAGAAAGAAAAGCAGGCGGCAGTCACCACAGGATTGGCCGAACAACCGGCCTTCCCTGCGCGATGGTTTGAACGGCTGCTCCGTGCTCTCCCAGGGGACCGGGCTTGCTTGCCCCCGTCATCGACATCGTCGCCGACCAAGACACCAGCGTCGGGGTGTCGGGACCACACGGCTTGACCGTCCGTCCGGGGTTCGTTCGTCCGCACGCGAAACGCGCACTGCGACCCCGGGCGGCCACCGCATCTCCCGCTCCACGGTCCGTGACGATCGCGAAACGCCCCTTCAGTGAGCGGAAGACGCGGGGAGGATCGATCTGATTTGCCCGACGACACAAGGCCGGATTTGCCCGACGGAATGCGGCAAACTGGCACGACGGGCAGTTTGGGGACGGTTATGGTGATCGGTCGCAATCCAACCGGTTTCAAGGCCATCGAGTGCAGAGGTTCGAGGTTATTAGCTTGTCCAGCTGGGTGAGAAATCGCTGTGTGCGCCGCACAATATTTCCGCCCATGAAGCCGCAAGCACGCATGGTAGCTAATGCTGTTTAAACAAAGCTCCCCAACGCATATGATAGCTACGCCTTCGATTCAGCTAGAGGTGGTAAGGGGTCGTGGTCAACGAAACTCATCTAGAGCATCTTCGGAACTCGGACTGGAGCCACTGGCGGTCTAGCTGCGAAACGCCGATAGATTTGAGCTATGCTCAACTTGAAGGCGAGACACTAAAGGGGGCCGATCTTAGCAATGTGAACCTAGCTTTCGCCGACCTCCGGCGAGCCAACTTGGAGGGGGCGAACCTGCGATCTGCCAATCTAACGTGTGCCAATCTGAATTATGCATCACTTAGTGTTGCTGATCTAAGGGGCGCGGACTTGACGGGCGCTCACTTGAGTAACGCCGACCTGCGCGGTGCTTGTTTGTTTTCAAGCATAGCAAAAGGTGTGCGACTAACTAATAGCAATCTTAGCGGAGCCAGTCTTGGTGCCGTGAACTTCGACGGCTCAAGTTTTGCGGGCGCTGAAATGAGTCGCGTCGACTTGCATGACGCCAATCTGAATGAAGTTGACCTCTGTGGCGCTCAGCTGCAAGGAGCCAATCTTAGTCGTGCGAACTTCACGCGCGCTCGCATGACGGGCAGCATTCTGGAAAAATCCGACTTGAGCAATGCAATCCTTATCGGTGTCGACTTAAGTCAAGCTAGGCTTTGCGACTCGAATCTAAGTGAGGCAAATCTGAGAGGGGCGAATCTCAGCGACGCTATTCTGACCAACGTTAGGTTTGTTGGAGCTAACCTGAGCAACGTAGTTTTGGATCGTGCAGATTTGGCTGCCGCCCACTTCATAGACACCGTTTTTTCTAACTCAAATCTAGGAAGCGCGTCTGGATTGGACATGTGTATACATAGTGGTCCGAGTATTGTCGACTTCAAGACCCTGGAGAGATCGGGTCCTTTACCGCTAGCATTTCTCCGGGGAGTCGGTCTGCCCGATGCTGTTATAGAGTATCTCCCTTCAATGCTCACGCAGCCTATTGAGTACTTCTCATGCTTTATCAGTTATTCAACTAAAGACGACGATTTTGCTAAGCGGCTTCATGCGGATTTGCAGAACAATGGTGTTCGATGCTGGTTCGCGCCTCACGATTTGCCTATTGGAGCGAGAATGCTCGACGAGATAGATGCGGCTATCAGATTGCGCGACAAGGTGGTCCTTATTCTGTCCGAGCATTCTATTGCGAGCGATTGGGTTGAAGATGAAGTTAAAACAGCCTACGAGGAGGAGCGTCGGCGGAGGCAGACGGTGCTATTTCCGCTCCGCTTAGACGACGCCGTCATGGACACAAAGGAAGCGTGGGCGTCAAAGCTGAGGGCGGACCGGAATATTGGAGACTTTAGGGGGTGGAAACAGCACGATCACTATCAAGAGTGCTTCGGGCGTGTCCTGCGAGATCTTAATAGTCGTGCCGCCCGATAATGCTCGAAGAACTGAAGTTCTCGGCTCCTCAACTGATAATTCTGCTGCCGTCGCTGTTTTGGGTCATCTCAAGTGAAGGGTGCGACTGCTGCATCTTAGCTTCGTCATTTGACATGCTCTCCTGGCAATTGCAGCTTGAAGCGAACGCAGAGTAACCCCTCCGGCCCGGGATCAAGATTCGTGGATATCATTTTTGGCGAGAACTCTAACACTATTGCCGCGCACTCATTGCGAGACGCACTGAAGAGGCTTGAGATATCGGGCACACTCTACCTGGGTTATCCAGTCCTTTCGACTGCTGATTCGAAAGTTTTTGTTGATGCATTGCTTGTGAGTCGGTCGCACGGTCTCGTCGCTTTTGATCTCTCGTCGCACGTGAATCCTCATCCGAGTGATGATCAGATCGCGGAAATTACCGAGCGCCAAAATCAAATTTACGCCTCAATTTACAACAAGCTGAATACACACCGCGACCTTCGCAAAGGAAGGAATCTGGGCGTTACAATCAATGTCCTTACCTGCCATCCCTCCCTAGAGCGGACTATTCAGGAAGAAGACGTTGTCATATGTCCGCCCAGCGAACTTGAGGCGGTGTTCGAGGGATTTGAGCCGATCGACGCCGCTCTCCTGCCTCCGCTTAACGCGGCGGTGCAGCGCGTTTCGACTCTTCGACCGCTGAAGCGCAGGGAAAATGTCACCAAATCTGACTCGCGTGGCGCTATTCTAAAGAGGATCGAGAAGGAGATTGCCAATCTCGATCAATGGCAAAATCGCGGGGCAATCGAATATGCAAATGGTCCGCAACGTATTCGCGGGCTGGCCGGGTCGGGCAAGACCGTCGTATTGGCATTGAAGGCGGCGTATCTGCACGCCCGGCACCCGGAATGGAAGATTGCTGTAACATTTCAGTCGAGGTCTCTCTATCAACAATTTCGAGACTTGATACGTAGGTTCATGTTCGATCAGATTGAAGATGAGCCGGATTGGGCAAGTCTGCGGGTCATGCATGCATGGGGTAGTAGTCGAGATCAAGGAGTCTATTCGTCTATATGTAATCTGTATGATGTTGGTGCCATGGACTGGAGGACGGCGGACGCGAAGTACGGTAGTCGAGCGTTCGAGGGTGCTTGTGATGAGCTAAACGCCGTCATCAACCAAGCGGGACCTAAGAAGTTATTTGATGCGGTTCTTATCGATGAGGCTCAAGACTTTCCAACGTCGTTTTTTCGGATGATCTATAACGTTGTCCCGGATCCGCATCGCATTATGTGGGCCTATGACGACCTTCAGAATTTGGGTGACTACGAGATGCGCTCTGAGCACGAGTTGTTCGGGTCAGATTCTGCGGGGCGCCCCTTGGTCACGCTGCGGAACGAGGCTGATCGTCCAAAGGAAGATATTGTGCTTCCTGTCTGCTATAGAAATACGCCGTGGACGCTAGCAACTGCTCATGCGCTTGGCTTTGGGCTGTATAGGCCGCAGGGTTTGGTTCAGATGTTTGAGGAGCCCTCGATCTGGCCTCGGATTGGCTACGAGGTAGTGAAGGGCCGGTTGCAGCTCGGTCAGTCGGTTTCCGTGCGAAGAAGTTCCGAGTCGTATCCGAGCTACTTCGTGGAGCTTTTGAAAGCTGATGACGCCATTAGATGCGAGGCGTTTAGTACCGCAGAAGAACAATACAATGCTCTAGCTGATGCAATTTGGACCAACATCCATGAAGACGAATTGGATGCTACCGATATTTTGGTTGTGCTCCCTAGTGCATATACCTCTCGCAAAACCGGCGCCAGTGTCATGGCGGCTCTAGCTTCTCGGAAAGTCAATGCCCACTTGGTGGGGGTGACGACTAGTAGAGATGAGGTGTTTTCCCCTAACTCCGTCGCGGTGACACACATTTTTCGTGCCAAGGGAAACGAAGCGCCCATGGTCTACATCGTAAACGCTGAGTTTTGCCAAGTAGGATTTGAGCTTAGTCGAAAGCGAAATATTCTTTTCACGGGGATAACGCGTTCTAGATGCTGGGTCCGTTTATTTGGCGTTGGCTCTCTCATGGTTGCGCTGAAGCAGGAAGTTGATGAGGTTCGTAAGCGACAATTTGCGCTTGAGTTTAAATACCCTACTGAAGAGGAGCTGAAGAAGCTCGCGCGCGTTCACCGGGACATGACTGACGAGGAGCGGAAAGATTGGGAGCGCAAGATAAGTGATGCGGGAGAACTTTTCCGCGCCGTAATTGACGGCGATTTGCCACTGGAGGCATTGCCTCCTGATCTTCAGAAAAGCCTTGTTGCGGTAACTCGGCGCGGTGCTGACACCAAGGGTAGCAAGGGCAAAAAATGAGTGTCGAAGCGCTTTGTCGGCGCGTAACCGATTTTGGTTTCCGACTGCTGGCTAATGATTTTGCGCTGGATGCTCGTCAACATAAGGTGGAGCGTCTCTCGGGAAGTCGAAAGACGCTTATGTGGGTCAGAGACCCTCTAAATTCGCTAATGAGCGGAAATCCAGCACGATTAGCTGACTACCTGACCATCTTGGAAAATCAAGAGTACTCCTATTTGATGCGAGATGGAGGGGTATTTCAGATATCGTATGTGTTTGACGGGGCGGAGATTGAACGTCATCGTCTATGTTATCATCCGTGTCCGTTTGCGCTAACCTTTCGCGACATTCGCGATTTCGAAGGTGGATTACTGGAGCTTATCCAGAATTCCTTTATGGATCGTCTGGAAGACAGCGTTCTAATGCGTACACCGATCAGGTTTGATTTTGCGCCAGACCAAACGGCAGCCATTCACCCCGCGTCCCACATTACATTGAATGACCCTTCCTGCAGAGTGCCGGCAAAGTCGCCATTAACTTTTGATACCTTCATCAAATTTATCCTTGAGAATTTCTATTTTGACATTTGGGAGAATCTGACAATTCGGGAAGCGTTGGTGTTTCGACAGGAGCGCGAATGTCTGTCCGACGATGATCGAAAACGAGCGTATCTTAGCTGGTCTCATGCTTAGCTTCTGTCCGCGTCTTCACTCACCTACGCGCCGCTCAGTCGCGATATGACGGAGATGCGACTCCCCGCGCTGCTCTTGTTGCGTGCTTCAGTGCGAGAGCAGCGGTTTTTTGATACTCTCCATCTCGAGCAGTACCTGTAACAACGCTCCACGCCCATTTATCCCACCCTCACCGCCAACCCCAGCGGCCCCCGAAATCCGAACCCGTGCCACCGCACGCTCGCCGCATCCACCAGCTCCATCCGCGGAAACCGCTCGAACAGCATCGGCAGCAGGATCGCGCAGACGGTGCGGCGGGAGAGGTGGGCGCCGGCGCTGGGGTGGGGGTCGTTGCCGAAGGCCTGGTGGGGTTGGGGGCGTGCGGCGCGCTGGTGGTTTCGCCGTCGCCGAACAGGTCATCGGCCCCGGTTGGCCGAGGCCTGGATCCTCATCACGGTGTCACCCTTCGCGATCAGGCAGCCGCGGATCTCGGTGTCCTCCATCACCAGGCGTGAGCTCGCCTGGATCGGCGCCACCCAGCGCACGCGGTCCTCGAAGGC
Source organism: Bradyrhizobium sp. SZCCHNR1002 (assembly GCF_032381435.1). Classification (NCBI taxonomy): domain Bacteria; kingdom Pseudomonadati; phylum Pseudomonadota; class Alphaproteobacteria; order Hyphomicrobiales; family Nitrobacteraceae; genus Bradyrhizobium; species Bradyrhizobium sp. SZCCHNR1002. The sequence continues at coordinate 46,616 of NZ_JAUHIS010000009.1, read as the reverse complement.
GGCGCGCCACTTGTCCGGCACCTTGACGGGTGACGGTGCGCGAAACCTGCGAGCCGCGGGCGAGGACAGTCTCCAGATCAATCCCCGATTCCCCTCTATCTCCTTTGCGCCGGCGCTCCATTCACGGAGGAAACGGGAGGCCCGGAGCGGCCCGGCATGCACGATATGTTGCCGACGGTGTTGGGGCCGTACTGGACGAAGCCGGTCGCCGTGGTCGGCGAATGCGGCGCCGAGATCGGCAGATAGACGTAGCACACGGTGCCATCGACGGGATCGCGCAGCCGCTGGATCACGGTGTCCTGCAGCGGGCCGGAGAACTGCCGTTCGAGAACCATTTTCGGCAGGTTGGTCCATTGCAGCGATGGCTGGAATTGAGGTGCGGCCGGTTGCGGTGGTTGGGCAGGGACCTGGGCCTGCATGGGAGCCGGCTGTTGCTGGGCGGTCGCGGGCTGCGGCAGGGCGGCGATGACGAGCGGACCTGCCGCGGTTCGCATGAACCAGCGGCACAAGGCGGCCAGCGTGGTGCGGGATCGAAGGCGCTCCCGGTCGCGGCGGTCGGTCGGCCTCGTCGGCATCAGAACTCCACCGCCACGCCGCCGCGGCCGACATGCTCGTTGCCGCCGCCATTGGAATAGCTGCCATAAATCAGTGTGGGAATGCCGAGGTTCAGCCGATGCGACACGCCGACGCTGACGCCGGTCTCGCCACGGTAGTAGCCGGTCCCCACGGCGACCGACGTCTTGCCCGGCGCCGACGGCATCAGCACCGGTGCCACCGCGACGGCGGCGACGATGCCGCGCCGCGCCTCGCGGCGCGTGTCGGTGATCTCGTTCTGCAGGCCCGCCGCGACCGACTGCAGCTGCCCGACGTTGACGGCGTCGGTCTGGCTGATGCCGGCGGCGACATTGGTCAGCCGGCGCTCGTTTCCCGCAGAGCCGAACGACACCGTGTTGGCCACCGTGTTGGTTGATCCCGATCCGATGGCGACGGCATTCGCTGCCGTGGCGGACGCATTCGGACCGATGGCGGTGGCCAGCGAGCCGGTCGCCACGGCGCCGTCGCCATAGGCTGCGCCGCCATTGGCCGCCGAGGCGGCAGCGCCGACCGCGACCGAGCCGGTGGCCACGGCGCCGGTGCCGATCGCGATGGCATTGACGCCGGTCGACGCCGCGTCGAGCCCGACCGCGATCGATCCCGATTGCGTCGCCTGGGCGTTGCCGCCGATCGCGATCGCATCGGCGCCCGAGGCCGTTGCCGCCGCAGCCGTGCTGTTGATCTTGGTGTAGCGTCCGGCCTGCGAGATGCCGCTGATGGTCGCGCTGAGCGCGGCAATGTCGGTGGTGTTGGTGGCGACCTGGCCGGACAGCGACGCGATCTGCTGGTTGGTGGCATAGAGCTGGCTGCCGTTGACCGCGTCGGTGCTGGTCGCATTCAGCGCGCCGGCGGCGACGCCGGTGACGGTGCGATTGCCGGAGCTGCCGGCGACGCTCACCGTCGTGCCGTCCGTCGCGCCACCGACGCTGATGATCCGGGTCGCGGCATTCTGCTGCACCAGGCCGATCGCGCCGCTGTTGAGCTGGGTCTGCAGGTTGGCGATGCTGGCCGCGTTGGCGGTCAGCGCGCTGTCGACCGCGCCCAGCGCCCCCCCGACATTGTCGTAGGCGACGCTCTGGATGATGTAGCTCGGCATCGTCAACTGCCCGTTGGCGTCCACCCCGGCGTTGCCGCCGAAGGCCGCGGCGACGCGCTGGTTCGCCGTCATCAATTGGCCGCCGTTGATCGCGTCGGTGCTGTTGGCGGCGATCGTTCCCGCGGCGAGGTTGACGATCCTGCGCTCGCTGCCGACGCTTCCGACCGACACGGTGTCGGCGATATCCGCCACGGAGTTCGCGCCGAGCGCAACCGAATTGGTGGCGATCGCGACGGAGTAGGAGCCGATCGCCGTGCTTTCGTTCACGGTCGCCCTGGCGCCGATGCCGAGCGCCGTGCTGTATTCGCCGTCCGCCCTGGTGCCCGCGCCGAGCGCCGTGCTCGCCAAGCCGATCGCCCTGCTGGCCTGCCCGATCGACGTGCTCACAAAGCCGCTCGCCGTGCTGTGGTCTCCGATCGCCGTGCTTCCGTCATCTGTGGCCGCGCTGGCGACGCCGTTGGCCGTGCTCTGGAGGCCGCTCGCAACGCTGGAAAAGCCGGTGGCCGTGCTGGCGTAGCCGCTCGCCGTGCTGCTTTTGCCGGTCGCCGTGCTGTAGTCGCCGCTCGCCGTGCTGCCGATGCCGGTGGCCGTGCTGCTGAGGCCGGTCGCCGTTTGTGCCTGAGCAGGCGCCGTCATCAGCGCGGCGATCGCAATGGCGGCGCAGCATGCAAAGCCCGCTTGCGGGTGGACGCTCCATGCTGCAAGCCGCGAGGCGAGCGGTCTGCCGGCCGGCAGGCGACGACACCGCCGCCGCAATCGGCGCGCATCGGCCGCACGATCGTCCAACATGATACGAACCTGGATCATACGAACCTGAACCTCCATCCGGATCAGCCGGGACATGCGTCGCCAAATGATGCGCCGGAAAGGCAGCAGCGCGCCGGTTCGTCCCTTGCACCCGGAGGCTCGTGCTCAACTCAGTGCACGGAGAACGTCAGATAGCCTAACGTACGGTGTTACCCGTGACTGTGACTTCAAGGTAACTTTCAGACACAAATATCGTAAGGTTGTAAATCCATTCACTGCAACTTCATTCCTGTGCCCAACGACTCGTCGCGCGTCATGGTGCTGTCCATCGGAGGTCAAGGCGCTGGCCAAGCAGACGGCGAAAGCGACGGGCGAGACCGCGGCCCCGGTTGCGATGGCCTGGCACGCGAGGAGCGTGCAGGAGGGGGCGATCTCAGGGGATGCAGCTTGCGCGCTCGTCCCGATCCTACTACAGCCGCACCGGCAAATTGAGCGGCCCCCGAAACCCGAACCCGTGCCACCGCACGCTCGCCGCATCCACCAGCTCCATCCGTGCAAACCGCTCGAACAGCATCGGCAGCAGGATGGCGCCGACGGTGCGGCGGGAGAGGTGGGCGCCGGCGCAGTGGTGGGGGCCGTTGCCGAAGGCCTGGTGGGGGTTGGGGTCGCGCAGGGCGTTGTAGTGCTCGCCGTCGGTGAACAGCTCCTCGTCGCGGTTGGCGGAGGCCTGGATGGTCATCACGGTGTCGCCCTTCGGGATCAGGCAGCCGCGGATCTCGGTGTCCTCCATCACCAGGCGTGAGCTCGCCTGGATCGGCGCCACCCAGCGCACGCCTTCCTCGAAGGCGGAGCGCCATTTGTCCTGCGCGCGCACGGCCTCCAACTGGTCCGGGTTGGTCAGCAGGCCGTAGAGGATCGTCAGCAGCGCGTCGCGCGGCTCGTTGATGCCGCCGCCGATCGCGATCTTGATGTTGGCGATGATCTGGCTCTCGGGGATCGGGTTCTTGGCGTTGACCATGAAGGACAGCGCGGAGGAATCCGGCGCGGCCTTCACGCGCGCCATGTTGGCGCGGATGCAGCGGTCCATCTCGGCATTGGCGACGTCGGTCGCGTCGAACGGCCCCGGCGTCCAGCCGAAATTGCCGGCGCCGTCGATCAGCGCCTGGGACCAGCGCTGCATGTCGGCATCGCTGGCGTCCGGGATGCCCATCACTTCAGCGAGGATGCGCGCGGCCAAGGGGCCTGCGAGGGCGGGGAACAGATCGACGATCTCGCCGCGCGGCAGCCGGTCGAGATAATCAGTGGCGAATTTGGTGTAGAGCGGCTCCCAGACGGCTTCGATCGTCTTCGGCATCAAGGCCGGCATCATCGCCATGCGCTCGGCGCGGTGCTCGTCGTGATCCTTGCGCATCAGGGTATGCGCGAGGAAGGCGCGCTTCATCGGCGTGTTCGGATCGTCGGACGAGAACAGCGCCGCATTGTCCTTCACATATTTGGTGTCGGCCGCCTTGGTGAGGAACGTCCGGCCCACCGACTTGACCCGCAGCACCGGCGCCTCGCGCCGCAGCCGCTGATAGATCGGGTAGGGATCGCGCGCGAGCTCCGCGATGGTGATGGTCTCGTCCAGGGGCGCCAGAGTTTGAGTCGCGGTCGGCATGGGGCGCTCCTGTTTGGGATGCGGGCCAGCGCGGATCTCATGTGAGGATAGTGGCAGCGGCGCGACCGTGCAATCCTGGGCGGAGGCGCGCCGCAGCGGTCGGCATGGCCGTGCTGCTGGCCGGAGCCGTCGTGCCGCGTCGCGGCGGAGCGGCCTGAGCTGGGGCGCCCGGCGGTTCGTCGCGCACGCGCCTCCGCGGAGGCGCATGCGAGACGGAGCCGTCGACGGACTCGCGCGGGCCTACGGGCAGAACCAGGCCGGGCCGATCTGCATGCAGCCGCGGCGGTGATGGTCGTGCGGGCGGTAGCGGTAGCGATGCCAGCCGGACGGCGGGCCATGACGCCGCTCGTAGCCGCGATGATGGTGGCGGCGCTGCTCGTGCTGCCAGCGGCCGTCGCGGTCGCGGTGATCGCGCTGCGCAAGGCGCATCGGCGACGCCGCCGTTTCGCTTTGCGTCGTGGCGGCGGCCATCGGCGCTGCTGAGGCACCGACGGTGCCGACGAGAAGGATGGCGGAGAGGGTCGCGATGGTGGCTCGCATGGGGAACTCCAGTTCATTGTGGGGAAGAGGTGAGGCGGTCGCCGGGGAGGCGCGCAGGGATTCGGCGCCGCGGCAGCGAGGCGCTGTCGTTCCGGCTTCCGCGTCGTGTGTGAGGGCAACGGTTGGGCACAGCGGCCGTTCCCGGCGGGGCGAGCCGCGCAGGCGCGTCAAACTGTCCTGCTCGAACAGGCTTGCCAAACGTCTTGCGCCGGCTCGGCGGAGCGATGATGGTGATGGTGAGGAACGGTGGGCGCGGCGGCGGATCACGCTGCGCTGATCCGCCCTACGGACTGTCGCTCGGATGAAGCTTCGGTGGCGCGCTCGCGGGCTTGATCGTCAGTAGCGGCCGCCGCTGCGTTCCTGCTGCTTGATCCAATCCGACAAGGTCTGCTTGGGGGCTGCTCCCGCGGCGGGGCGCTGTGGCTTTGCCGCGCCGGAGCGGCCGCCTCCGCCGGTCGACCCCGCATGCGGACGCATCGCTGCATGGGCACCGGGGCTGCCGCGCGAGGCCGCGGCCAGCTTGTCCGCCTCCTCCTTCTCCAGCCGCAGCTTGCGCAGCCGCTCCATCTTCTCGCGTTCCGGATCGGGCGGCGGCGGCGGCAGCTCGCGCTGGCGGGCCTCCTCGGCCGAGATCAGCAGCGCCTTGACGGCGGCTTCGCCGAGCGCCTTGCAGGCTTCGAGGCGGTGCAGGCCTTCGACCAGGACAAAATGGTCCTTGTCACGGCGGACGAGGATCGGCTCGCGCTGGCCGGACTCCAGGATGCTCTCGGCCAGCGCGTCGACCACGTCCTGCTTGAGCGCTTTGCGCTTCTTGTCGGGAACGTGGATCTTGTCGATGGGGAAGCTTTCCGGGGCGGACACTGGCGATACTCCGTCTTGCGTGCGCGGGCGTGATGCGGCGGTCGGACAGTTGCGATCGCCGATACGGAGGCGGGCACGCGAGGATACAATAGGGACATTCCGCCGCGCATCGCAAGCCGCCTGGCGGCGGTGTGTTGGGCGCCGCTCTCTCGTCCGCACTCCGTCATTCCGGGGCGCGCTGCGCGCGCCCCGGAATGACGACGTGCTATGTGGTGGGCTCGGAGTTCCCAAGTTGGCGGCGATCGGGCGATTGTCGATCACCCGCCGAAAGTCGCTCTGAGATCATGCGACACTGCTATGTTGCATCGCCTCATACAGGAGATGTCGCGATGAAGATACGCATGCTGGTTGCCGCGCTGGCCTTCGCTTTGCCTCACGTGACCTACGCCCAGGACGCGCCGGTCGAGGAGCAGCTCGTCAATGCCATGAACAAGGTGTTCGGCGTCCACGCCGGCTTTCGCGCCAATCACGCCAAGGGCGTGGTGGTCGAAGGCAAGTTCAAGCCGTCCGCCGAGGCGGCGGGCCTGAGCAAGGCGGTGCTGTTCAGCGGCGGCGAGATCCCGGTGACGGTGCGGTTCTCAAATTCCACCGGCGTGCCGAACCTGCCGGACGGCTCCGACGACGCCAATCCGCACGGCATGGCGGTGAAGTTTCATCTCCCCGGCGGCAGCGACATGGACATCGTGATCAACTCGCTGAAGTTCTTTCCGGTGGCGACCGCGGAGGAGCTGCGCGATCTGTTCCTGGCGATCGCCGACAGCGGGCCGGGCGCGGCCAAGCCGACCAGGCTCGATCAGTTCGTGGCCGGCCACCCGTCCGTGCCGGCGGCGCTCGGCACCATCGCGACGCCCGAGAGCCTGGCCAGCGAGGCGTATTTCGGCGTCAACGCCTTCGTGCTCGTCAACAAGGCCGGCGAGAAACAGGCGGTGCGCTGGCAGATGCTGCCGGAGAAGGTCGTGCATCTCGACAAGGCCGAGGCCGCCAAGCGCGCGCCGGACTTCCTGATGGCCGAGCTGCCGGCGCGGCTGAAGCAGGGGCCGGTCGTGTTCCGCTTCAAGGCGCAGCTGGCGGCCGAAGGCGATTCCACGAAGGATCCGTCGAAGCCGTGGCCGGATGACCGCAAGCTGGTCGAGCTCGGCACGCTCACGATCGACAAGGCGGTCGCCGACAGCGACGCGGCACAGAAGACGTTGTTGTTCCTGCCGGGCCAGCTCACCGACGGCATCGAAACGTCGGACGATCCGATGATCGACATCCGCAACGGCGCCTACGCCATCTCGTTCTCGCGGCGCAATCCCTGAGCCTCATGCGGTGCGCGTGGCCAGCCGCGACCTCCGCGGCCGCCCACGCGCACCGCGCTCCGGCGACCCATGCTGTGTCAGCCGGATTTTCGACGTCACCACGCCTTCATTGCTGATGAGTTGCCGCTGCGGCGGCTGCTTGTCGCCGCATTCGCGCTGATTGCGGCAAGGCGCGCCGTGTTTTCTCCCGATCGATGGCGCCGCATGTGTGGGAGCGCCGCGCCGATGGGCGGACGCGCTACGCCGGTCAACGGCCGTGACGGTGCGAGGCGCCATCGAAATGCGGCGGACGGCACGACGCATCGACACCACAAGGCGTGCAATCAACGCGTGCAACGGATCGCGCGGCACGCAAGGCGCTCGCGCGCGGCGTGAGCGCGATGTCGTCAAACCCCTTCTGGCAAGGCGCCGCACGACATCGCGCCGCGCATGTTCGTGCACGAACGTCGACGGCAACGGCATCGCGCGACGGCGGCGCCGCGCTCCCGCTTTGCGGCCTGCTTGTTTTCGCCAGAATCCTGCATCTTGCGTGCAACACTCAACAGTGAATTTTCATCGCGCTGGCGTCGCGATCTGCATTCCTTCCGAATGACATTTTTCAATTCAGTTCGCGACACATTCTGACCCTCCTGATGCGGCCGTCGTTTGTTGCGGCACGTGTTCAGGAGTTATGAGTTCGATGCGTCGCGTATTTGGCGTGTGTCTTTGTCTATCGACTTTCGCAGGAAGTACGTCATCGGTCTGGGCGACTGATCTCGCCCTGCCCCCACCGCTCCCGCCGCCCGACGTGTTCGCCTACAGGTGGAGTGGCTGCCATGCCGGCGCCAATGGCGGCATGGCGTGGTCGCGCCAGCAGCAGACCTGGAGCCAGGTCGCCAATGCCGGCGGGGCCGTGCAGCCGGTGGGCGCTGCGCCTGTCGGCAATGCGCCCGGCGCGAATCCGCCCGTTGCCAATCCGCCGGTCGTCAACCCGCCGCCGGTGGTCGCGAACCCCGTCCCGAAGCCGCCGCAGCCGAACAACCCCGGCGGGAACAATGGCGGCGGCAAGCCGCCGTACAAGCCCCCCTATAAGCCGCCGGTCTACGGCCATCACGGCGACAAGGGCTGGTGGCAGCCGGGCAAGTATCAGCACGACAACAACTACAAAGACCACAAATGGACCGAGCACGACCAGAAGCACGACAAGCCCGGCCATGATGATGGCTATCATTGGCCGAAGTTCGGGGCAAAGGATGGCTACAACAAGCACGCCGATCATGATTGGCCGTGGCAGACCAAGCCGGACAAGGACGACAAGTATAAAGACGACAAGCACGTCGCCGGCGGCTGGTCGCAGCTGCATTCGAACGGCTACTCGGACCGCTACGGCTGGCTGCGTCACGATGACGACGGCAAGCACGGCGGCGGCTGGGGCAAGAAGGACAAGGACGGCGACCACGACAAGCAGGTCTTCGGCTGGTCGAAGCAGCCGTCGAAGGGCGAGTACGATCGTTATGCCTGGCTGAAGCCGGACAAGGACGACGACAAGAACCACAACGACAAGCACGGCGGCGACGGCTGGCAGAAGCAGACCGGCTACGACAAGCACGACAACGACGATTGGAAGAAGGACGGCTGGCAGAAGGACAAGGACGACTGGAAGAAGCACGACGGCAAGCACGACCATCATGGCGGCTACAAGCCGCCGGTGAAGCCCGGCTGGCCGCCGAAGAATCCGCCGCCGAACAATGGCGGGGGCCAGCCGAACCCGCCGCCGCAGGGCAATAATGGCGGCGGCCAGCCGCAGAACCCGCCCGTCGTCGGCGGCGGCGGCGGCGTGGCGCCGTTGCCCAACGTGGCGCTGCAGCTCCCGGCGGCGGTCTCCACCAACGGCAGCGATGCGATCGGCGGCATCCAGGTCGGCTGCGACTACCAGATCGACCGCCTCGTGCTGGGCGTCCAGGCGATGGCCGATCTCGGCATCATCAACGCGTCGTCCCCGCTCGGGCCGTCGCTGACGCTGGATACGCGGACGAGCAACCTCTACACCGCCACGCTGCGCGCGGGCTATCTGGTGACGCCGGAGATCCTGCTCTATGCGAGGGCCGGTGCGGCCTGGACGCGGACTCGCGTCGCGGTGGTCAGCAATGCCACCGGCCAATCGGCGAGCGCGGCGTTCAACCGCACCGGATGGACGGTCGGCGCCGGCGTCGAGTGGATGTTCGCGCGCAACTGGTCGGCCTTCGCGGAATACGACTACGCCGATTTCGGCACCGCGACCGGCGTCGTGCCCGGCGCCGCCGCGATCACCGGCGGACCCAACGTCGTGAGCCAGAAGACCCAGATCCACACCGCGCTGGTCGGCATCAACTACCGCTTCGAGATGCTGTCACGCGGACGCTGAGACTCATCGTTCATCACGACAAGGCCGCCTGGTTCATCCAGGCGGCCTTCGTCGTCTTGTGGCGTCGTCTGCCCGCGAGGCTAGGCCACCCGGCGTTGCGGCACGGCGAGGCATGTTCGGACGCAGGCCCGCGCCAGCGTGTCGGTCGGATCGAGCAGTCGCGGCTTCAACTCGCCCGTGACCGCGGCCAGCGCCAGCGGAATCTCGGTGCAGGCCATCGCCACCTGCGAGCAGCCGCCGGCCACCAGCGCCTGCGCCTCCCGGCTCAGGATCGTGGTCGCAGCGTCGACATCGCCGGCTTTCACGAGCCGAATGGCGCGCATCACCTCGGCCTGTCCGCTGACATCGGGCATCGCGCAGGAAAAGCCGCGCTTGGCGAGGCGGCGCTGATAGACGCCGGCGCGAACGGTGCCGTCGGTCGCGAGCACGCCGATCGTCGCGCCCTGCAGGCCGCGCTCGGCCAGGGCGTCGGCGAGCGCGTCGACGATGTGCAGGATCGGCACGGCGGTGCGCGCCTGCAATTCGCCGTGCCAATGATGCGCCGTGTTGCAGGGGATGGCGATGCAGGTCGCGCCGGAGCGCTCCAGCCGCTTCAGCGCGTCGAGCATCGCGGGGAGGGGATCGCAGCCCTGATCGAGGATCGCCGCGGTGCGGTCGGGCACGGACGTAGCCGAGCAGACCACCATCTCGATATGGTCCTGGTCGCAGGCCGCCGGCGTGTTCCGGATCACCTTGCCCATGAAATCAACCGTCGCCATCGGGCCCATACCGCCGAGAACGCCAAGCATCATCGTCTCATTTCCTCCCGTCCCGCTCATGATGCGGGATCGGCCTCGCCAGATCCAATGCCGAGACCGACAGCGCCATTCCAATTCGTCATAGTTTCGCCGGCGAGCTGCCGCGCGGCGCTCCAGACCCGCTCCACGATCGGGCGGGTGCGCCGGACGCTGCGATAGAGCCGGATGTCGAGCGGGATCTCCGGCCCGAGCAGGATTAGCGAGCCCTCGTCGAGATCCCGGGCGATCAGGCTGCGCGGCAGCCAGGCGAGGCCATGGCCTTCGAGCGCCATGAATCGGAGCGCGTCGGCCATCGCGTTCTCATTGGTATGCGCGACCTGCACCGGCGGCGCGCCGGCCTCGGCCTGGGCGAATTGGGCCTGTGCGAAGGTCGCGAGTCGTCCGAGGAACGAGCTCGTGGCATAGCTGAGCAGCGGCAGCGGCGAGGTGTCGTCCTCGCCGCAGGCCAGCTGCGGACTGCGCGCCGCGACCAGGCTGTCGGTGCCGACCACGAGATGCGGATAGAGCTCCGGCTCCAGCGGGATCGGCACGTTGGGATGGTGGAAGGTGAGCAGGAAATCATAGCTGCCCTCGACGATGGCCTGCAGGCAGCTATGGAAATCGTCCGGCAGGAGCCGGCTGCCGACCTGCCCGACCTGCGCCTCGATGCTGCGAAACCAGCGCGGGAAGAAGCGCAGCGACAGCGTATGCAGCGCGGCCACCGAGACCATCTGCGTGGTCGGCCGCATGTTGGCCTGGAGCGACACGCGGCTGGCATGCAACATACGCACGGTCTCCTCGGCGGTCTCGAGAAACAGCCGGCCCTCGGCGGTCAGGGTCGTCGGGTAGCTGCTCCGGTCGATCAGCGACACGCCGAGCCAGAGCTCGAGCGCCTGGATGCGGCGGCTGAAGGCGGATTGCGTGACATGCCGCTCCTCGGCCGATCGCGAGAAGCTGCGGGTGCGCGCGAGGCTGAGAAAATCCTCGAGCCATTTCAATTCCATGATCCGACCTCGCATCCCCCCTGCGCCGGGGCGCGATCGAAAGAGGACGGGCGCATCGGCGGTCGCATGCCCGGTTGCAGTGCTTGATTTCATGCAAACTCGGAATGACGGGTGCGCACATAGCATTGGATCGTTGCCACGTCCTGAACAAAACATCCGCCGCATCCGGCCGCGAGCTGCGACGCACCGTCGCCGCGCGTCCGGCAACGACAAGGACCAGGGAGAGCCCATGCGTACGGAGCATGATCTGCTGGGGGACCGCGAGGTGCCCGCGGAGGCCTATTATGGCGTGCATACGCTGCGCGCAGCCGAGAACTTTCGCATCACCGGCATAGCGATATCGAGCTATCCGCAGCTGATCAACGCGCTCGCCGCGATCAAGCAGGCGGCTGCGCTGGCCAACATCGAGCTCGGCCTGCTGGACGATTCGAGGGGGCAGGCGATCGTCGCGGCCTGCAAGGAGGTGCGCGCCGGCAAGCTGCATGAGCACTTCCTGATCGACGCGATCCAGGGCGGCGCCGGCACCTCGACCAACATGAATGCCAACGAGGTGATCGCCAACCGCGCGCTGGAGCTGCTCGGCCATGCCAAGGGCGACTATGCGCGGCTGCATCCCAACGAGCACGTCAACATGAGCCAGTCGACCAACGACGTGTATCCCACGGCGTTGAAGATCGCGACCTGCCGGTCCCTGCGCGACCTCGCCGCGGCGATGGACATCCTGCGCCTCGCCTTCGCGCGCAAGGCCGACGAGTTCAAGGACGTGCTCAAGATGGGCCGCACCCAGCTGCAGGATGCGGTGCCGATGACGCTCGGCCAGGAATTCCACACCTATGCGGTGATGCTCGGCGAGGATCAGGAGCGCCTGCACGAGGCCGCGCTCCTGATCCAGGAGATCAACATGGGCGCGACGGCGATCGGCACCGGGATCGCGTCGCACCCGGCCTATGCCCGCATCGTCTGCAAGCACCTGATCGCAATCACCGGCCTGCCGCTGATGACTGCGCCCGATCTCGTCGAGGCGACGCAGGATTGCGGCGCCTTCGTGCAGGTGTCGGGCGTGCTGAAGCGCATCGCGGTGAAGATCTCCAAGATCTGCAACGACCTTCGGCTGCTGTCGAGCGGGCCGCGCGCCGGCTTCAACGAGATCAATCTGCCGGCGGTGCAGGCCGGCTCCTCGATCATGCCGGGCAAGGTCAACCCGGTCATTCCGGAGGTCGTGAACCAGGTCGCGTTCGAGGTGATCGGCAACGATCTGACGGTGACCATGGCGGCGGAAGCCGGTCAGCTCCAGCTCAATGCCTTCGAGCCGGTCATCGCCCACAGCCTGTTCAAGAGTGTCAGCCATCTGCGGCAGGCGTGCCTCACCTTGGAAGAGCGCTGCGTCAACGGCATCACCGCCAACCGCGAGCGGCTGCTGGCCGGTGTCGAGAACTCGATCGGCCTCGTCACCGCGCTCAATCCGTATATCGGCTACGCCGCCGCGACCGCCGTCGCGATCGAGGCCCATGCCACCGGACGCGGCGTCGCCGAGCTGGTGCGCGAGCGCGGCCTGCTCTCGGACGAGAAGCTCGCCGAGGTTCTCAAGCCCGAGAACCTCACCCGGCCGCAGAGCATCATCGCTCCTGCCGGCGGTGAGGACGCGATGCGGCCATCCCTCCGGGATCGCCGCAAGGACTGCGCGATGGACGGCCTGCGGCCGCTCACGACGAAGCTGAACTAAGAAGAACCAAGGGAGATGAAGACGACCATGACGAGCGCCGCAGATGGCTCCACCATGCATTCCAAACGCCTGACCCATGCCCTGATCGTCAGCCTGCTGCTCGGCATCGTGACGGGCTATGTCTGCCATACCATGGCGGCGACTCCGGAGATGGCCAAGACCATCGCCGGCTATTTCTCGATCATCACCGACGTGTTCCTGCGGCTCATCAAGATGATCATTGCGCCGCTGGTGTTCGCGACCATCGCCTCCGGCATCACCAGCCTCGGCGCGGAAGGCCGCGCCGTCGGACGCATCGCCGCGCGGTCGATGGGCTGGTTCGTCTCCGCATCCGTGGTCTCGCTGGGGCTGGGCATGATCTTCGCGAACCTGTTCGCGCCGGGGCATGATCTGATGCTGCCGCTGCCTCGCGCCGATGCGTCGGCCAATCTGCAGACCGTCGGCATCAACCTGAAGGACTTCATCACCCACGTCGTGCCGACCAGCGCCGCGCAGGCAATGGCGACCAACGAGGTGCTGCAGATCCTGGTCTTCTCGGTGTTCTTCGGCCTCGCGCTGAGCCGGCTCAGGACCGGCTATGCCCGGACGCTCGCAACCTCGATCGACGAGCTCGTCCTCGTCATGCTGCAGATCACCAGCTTCGTGATGCGCTTCGCGCCGTTCGGCGTCTTCGCCGCCATCGCCGCCGTCGTCACCACGCAGGGCCTTGGCGTGCTCGTGACCTATGGCAAGTTCATCGCCACGTTCTATCTCAGCCTTCTCGTGCTCTGGACGGTGCTGATCCTCGCCGGCCTGGTTGCGCTGGGAACACCGGTGTTTCGCCTCATCAGGCTGCTGCGCGAGCCGATGCTGCTGGCGTTCTCCACCGCGAGCAGCGAGGCGGCCTATCCCAAGATGATCGAGCAGCTGACGAAGTTCGGCGTCAAGGGCCGCATCACCAGCTTCGTGCTGCCGCTCGGCTATTCGTTCAACCTCGACGGCTCCATGATGTATCAGGCCTTCGCCGCCTTGTTCATCGCCCAGGCCTACGGCATCGAGCTCGGCATCATGCAGCAGATCGCGCTGCTGCTGGTGATGATGGTCACCAGCAAGGGCATCGCCGGCGTGCCGCGCGCCTCGCTGGTCGTGGTCGCCGCCACGCTGCCGCTGTTCAACCTGCCGATCGGCGGCATCCTCCTGATCATGGGGATCGACCAGATCCTCGACATGGGACGCACGATGACCAACGTGATCGGCAACGGCATCGCCACGGCGGCGGTGGCGACATGGGAGGGCGAGCTGAATGCGGCCGAGAATCTATCGCCCGAACAGCCCGTGCCGGCCGTGGCCGTGGTCGCCGGCGGCTGACACCGACGAAGCCCTTGCTGTCGAGGGCAGGGCGGTCGCATCGGGGGCGCTCTCGATTGGTGCCCTTGTCTCCACTCCGTCATGGCGGGACAATCCCGACATGGCGGAGTAACTCTTGGCAGTTGTGCGACTGATCAGGCCCATCATTGAACCGCGCCGGCGATCCGGGGGCAGCCGCTGCGGAGCGGGTCACACGGGCACGCGCGTCCCGCATTCGGCCGCGCGCTTGATCGCGTCGATCACGCGCAGCGTCTTCAGCCCCTCGCGGCCGCTGACGACCGGCGCGGCCGTGCCGCGGATGACCGCGCAGAAATTGGCGATCTGCAGGCCGAGCGGGTCGTGCATCTCGTAGCTCAGCCGCTCGCGCGCGATCGGCGCCCACCAGCTCGCTGCGTCCGGGTGATGCCACAGGTCGAGCTGCGGAATCGCCAGCGACGCCTGCGTGCCGCCGATCTGGTAGCAGCTCTCCGGCGTCCGGCTGTAGGCCGGGTTCTCGCCGCTGGTGAACTCATAGCTCCATGGCGCCTGGATCGTATCGGAGACGCTGAACGTTCCGAGTGCGCCGGAGGTGAAGTGGAGAATGATCGCGGCGGTATCCTCAACGGCATGACCGCGCACCTGGTTGGATTGCGCCGCCTGCACCGCGGCGATGTCGCCGCAGAGATGGCGCAGCAGATCGACGTCGTGGATGAGATTGACGAGGACGGGCCCCGCGCCTGTCTCGCGGCGCCAGGCAACGTCGAAATAGTCGCTCGGCTTGATCAGCCAGAACATGCCGTTGACCGCGACGATCCGTCCGAGCCGGCCGCCGTCGATCTCCGCCTTGGCACGCTGGATCATCGGATTGTGGCGGCGGTGATGGCCGGTCAGCAATGCGATGCCGGCGCCCTCGAACGCTTCGACCAGCACCTGCGCCGCCGCGACGTCATCGGCCAGCGGCTTCTCGATCAGCGCGGGAAGGCCGGCGTCGACACAGGCGAGGCCGTGGGCAACATGCATCTGGTTCGGGGTGGCGATGACCACTCCCTCGGGCCGGTTCTGGGTGGGCATGTCGTGGAGCGACGGAAACCAGTCCAAATCGAGCGTCTGTGCGAGGTTCCGGGCCGACGGCGCCGGGTCGATGATCGACGTCAGGACTGCCTCGGGACGCGCGCGAATGTGCTCGATGTGACGCCGGCCGATGAGACCTGCCCCGGCGACCGCGAGCCGGACGGGGCGGGCCATCAGGAGCTGGCTTTGCTGTCGTCGAGCAGCCGGGCAACGCGCCGCAATGCCAGCTGATAGCCCTGCGTACCGAAGCCGGCCATCACGCCGTCGGCGCGCTTGGAGACGAACGAGTGGTGGCGGAATTCCTCGCGCTTGTGCACGTTGGAAATGTGGACCTCGATGACCGTTCCGTCGAACGCATTCAGCGCATCGAGGATCGCGACCGACGTATGCGTGAACGCGCCGGGATTGATGACGATGCCGCCGGCGGTCTCGCGCGCCTCATGGATCCAGTCGATCAGCTCGTATTCGCGGTTCGACTGGTGGAAGCGGATCTCCAGCCCGAGCTCTGCCGCCAGGGCCCTGCAATCCCGCTCCACGTCGGCGAGCGTCTCATGGCCGTAGATGTGCGGCTGGCGTTTGCCGAGAAGGTTCAGATTGGGTCCGTTGAGAACGTAGACGAGGCGGCTCATGAAGAGACTCCGGTTCGGGGGCAGCGCAACGACGAAGGTCCGAATTTGCCGTCCGTGAGCGCCGCGGGCAGTGCTTGCCACGAAGATCGCGGGCTTGGCAACATCCGAGCCGCGCCCCTGCGCGCTGCCGCTCCCGCGCCGTCGACCTGGCGCAGACCCGCCAGCCGGGGGCCAATCACCTTGACGCGGATCAAGGCCGGGTGCTGTAGTCGTTGCAATATGACGACAAACACCCGCGGGGTTGTTGTGAGCCGCAGGGGCAGGGGAGAAAGCCGGAGCAGGGAGATGGGGCGTTCGCCCGGAAATTCCCATTCGGACCGCGTGCTCGACGTCGTCGCCAAGGGAGCGCCGGCGGTTTCTGCGCTGGCCGCGTCGTGGCGCCGTTCCGGACATCTGCACGCACTCGATCCTGCCACCCATGCGCCATCCTGCCGGCTGACGGCGACCGAGATCGCGGCGGCGCGTGAGCGGCTCGGGCGGCTGCTCGCGATCGCGCAAGCGAGCCTCGACCGGCTGTTCCTCGCCGTCGGCGGCGTCGGCTGCTCGGTGCTGCTGGCCGATGCCGATGGCACGGTCGTCGACCGCCGCGGCGCGCGCGGTGATGACACGACGTTCGACGCCTGGGGCCTGTGGACCGGGGCGGTGTGGAGCGAGCGGCACGAGGGGACCAATGCCATCGGCACCTGCCTGGTCGAAAAGCGGCCGCTGACCATCGACCGCGACCAGCATTATCTGGCGCGCAATGCGCGGCTGTTCTGCACGACGGCGCCAATCTTCGACGAGCATGGCCAGCTCAAGGCGGCGCTCGACGTGTCATCGTGCCGTGCCGATCTCACCGAGGGCTTTGGCCGGCTGATCGCGACCACGGTGGCGGATGCTGCGCGCCTGATCGAAGCCGAGAATTTCCGCCAGGCCTTTCCGCGTGCACGCATCGTTCTGACGCCGGACAGCGAGCGCGACATCAACTCGATGCTGGCGGTCGACAGCAATGATCTCGTGGTCGGCGCCACGCGCGCGGCCCGCCGCGCGCTCGGTCTGTCCCCATCGGCGCTGGCGCGTCCGGTTCCGGCCGGCGACCTGATCAAGGGCGCGCAGGCCCACGGCGACGACATCGACGCCGCCGAGCGCGCCGTGCTGAAACGTGCGCTGGCGCGCGCTGGCGGCAACGTGTCGAAGGCGGCGAAGGAGCTCGACATGTCCCGCGCCACCTTGCACCGGAAGATGAAGCGGCTCGGCCTCGAGCGATGACCGCGACGCAATCGGCTATTCGCAGCCGACCTGTCGCAGAACTGCGACACATCCGAAGACGAGATCATTCCAGCCTCTGGTCTGTCGAGCGCGTTTGACCGAGCCTCTCCTCAACGCCGTGTGCATCGGCGTGAATGGGAGAGACAGATGACCAAGGTTGACGTCAATGCGGCGCTCAAGCCGCCGTTCGCTGCGCGTTACGACAACTTCATCGGCGGTGGCTGGAAGGCCCCCAGCGCCGGCAAGTACTTCGACAACATCTCGCCGATCACCGGTCAGCCGGTGTGCCAGATCGCGCGCTCCGATGCCGCCGACATCGAGGCCGCGCTCGACGCCGCGCACGCCGCCAAGGACGGTTGGGCGCGCACCAGCGTCACGGAGCGGGCGATGGTCCTCAACCGGATCGCCGACCGCATGGAGGCCAATCTCGCCAAGCTTGCGCTCGCCGAGACCTGGGACAACGGCAAGCCGATCCGCGAGACGACGGCGGCTGACATCCCGCTCGCGATCGATCATTTCCGCTATTTCGCCGGCGTCATCCGCGCCCAGGAAGGCTCGATCGCCGAGATCGACCACGACACCATCGCCTATCACTTCCACGAGCCGCTCGGCGTCGTCGGCCAGATCATTCCCTGGAACTTCCCGATCCTGATGGCGGCGTGGAAGCTTGCGCCGGCGCTTGCCGCCGGCAATTGCGTGGTGATGAAACCGGCCGAGCAGACCCCGGCCTCGATCATGGTGTGGATGGAGCTGATCGGCGATCTCTTGCCGGCCGGCGTGCTCAACGTCGTCAACGGCTTCGGCCTCGAGGCCGGCAAGCCGCTGGCGTCCTCGCCCCGCATCGCCAAGATCGCCTTCACCGGCGAGACCTCGACGGGGCGGCTGATCATGCAATATGCCTCGCAGAACCTGATCCCCGTCACGCTCGAGCTCGGCGGCAAGTCGCCGAACATCTTCTTCAAGGACGTCTGCGCCGAGGACGACGACTTCCTCGACAAGGCGATCGAAGGCTTCGTGATGTTCGCGCTCAACCAGGGCGAGGTCTGCACCTGCCCGAGCCGCGCGCTGATCCACGAATCGATCTATGAGCGTTTCATGGAGCGCGCACTTCAGCGCGTCGGCGCGATCGTGCAGGGCAGTCCGCTCGATCCCGCGACCATGATCGGCGCCCAGGCCTCCGCCGAGCAGATGTCCAAGATCCTGTCCTACATCGACATCGGCAAGAACGAAGGCGCGCAGCTCCTGATCGGCGGCGAGCGCAATCTGCTCGGCGGCGATCTCGCCGGCGGCTACTACGTCAAGCCGACGGTGTTCAAGGGACACAACAAGATGCGCGTGTTCCAGGAGGAGATCTTCGGGCCGGTGGTGTCGGTGACGACCTTCAAGACCGAGGACGAGGCGCTCTCGATCGCCAACGATACGCTCTACGGCCTCGGCGCCGGCGTGTGGAGCCGCGACGCCAACACCTGCTACCGCTTCGGCCGCGCCATCCAGGCCGGCCGCGTCTGGACCAACTGCTACCATGCCTATCCGGCGCACGCGGCGTTCGGCGGCTACAAGCAGTCGGGTGTCGGACGCGAGACCCACAAGGTGATGCTCGACCACTACCAGCAGACCAAGAACATGCTGGTCAGCTACAGCCCGAAGAAGCTCGGCTTCTTCTGAGGGCGCGGCTCGGCGGGCGAGGCGGGACGGGGCGCCGAACGGCGTCCCGTCGGCCGGTGGCCGCGACCTCAGCCCAATTCCGCCAGCAGCGCCTCGCGCGCCTCGGAGATGCGCCGATACAGCTCGCTGCTGCCGCCCGCGTCGGGATGGGCTGATTTGGCCAGCCGACGGAACGCGGTCTTGATGTCGGACGCCGTCAGGCGGCCCTGCAACGGCAGTTCGAGGACGGCGCGGAAGGCTTCATCATCCTCGCCGCGTGCGAACTGATCCAGCAGAGCGCGACGCGCGGCCCGTGCCGCGATGCGCAGCGCATCCTGATCCTGTCGCCAGCGCTGCTGTGACATCACCAGACACGCGCCGAACGTGATGCGGCCCTGTGTCTCCAGCTCGTCGAGGCTGAACGGTCCGACGACGTCGTACGGCGGCGCGAGCGATGCGAGCCGTCCGGTTGCGCCGTCGACGATGCGGCCGAGCCGGACCTCGTCGACGATCCCCATCGATCCGTTCCAGATCACCCATCCGCCGGCGCTGGTCATGCTGCTGATCTCGTCGATGCTGCCGTTCTGCCGTGGCGCCCTTGCAGGCGCCGCCCCCCGGCGGCCCCCATCCTCTCTGCGTCAGGCCGGTGCCCGGAGAGGCTTGACCGGCCCGACATCGACCTGAATCTCGCTGCCCTCGACCTGCAGCGGATAGGCGTGCAGCGTGTTGCGCACCAGATGCGTGACGCATTTGCCGCTGACGCCGTCGAAGCCCCATTGATGGTGCGGGCAGGTGATGGTCTTGCCGTCGAAGGTCGCCTCGGTCAGCGGCACGTCGGCATGCGGACAGCGGCCACGAAACGCCTTCAGCTCGCCGCCCGCGGGCCAGAGCAGCAGCACGCTCTTCTTGCCGACCTGAAACAGGCCCATGCCGCCTTCGGATATGGCGCTTGTCGGACAGACTGCAGTGAAAGCCATCGGATCGCCCGGGGAATGGTGACGTCAGGCTGGCTCACGCAAGTTCCGGACCAGCGGAAAACACGCACAAACCGACGATCGTTGTCGGACACGCGACAATGCGACGGCTGCCGCGGAGCTATTTCCGGCCGAGCGCGGCGAGGAATTCCGGCTGCGGAATGAACAAGCCTTGCGCACGGACCAGGCCGCGTCCGAGATCGCACAGCAGGTCGCCCTTGCCGAACAGGCTCTCGGCGCCGGGCTCGTCGAGCACGATCTGGGCGTTCACGGCATTGGCGACCTTGAGGCAGACCTTCAGCGGCAGGTTCGACTTGATCAGGCCGGTGACGACGGCGCGGTCCGGGCGCTGCGTGGCCAGCACGAGATGGATGCCGGCGGCGCGGCCCTTGCCGGCGATGCGCGCGACGAGCGCCTCGAACTCCTTCCTGTCGTCCTTGCCGGTCAGGATGAGGTCGGCGAATTCGTCGAAGATCAGGATCAGGAACGGCAGGTCGGTTTTGCCCGCCTGGATGTACTCGCCGAGATTGACCACGTTTTCACGCTTGAGAATGGCGTAGCGCGCATCCATCTCCTTCACCGCGTCACGCAGGATTCTCAGCGCCTCGGTCAGCGTGGTGGCGACCGGGCGCCACAGATACGGGCTGCCCTCGACGCCGGCGAAGGTGAGGATCTTCGGATCGATCAGCGCGATCTTGACCTGCTCCGGCGAGCTGCGCAGCAGCATGCTTGCGACCATCGCCTTCAGCCATTCGCTCTTGCCGCTGCCGGTCGAACCCGCGACCAGCGCGTGGCAGGTGTTGGGATCGGCGAAGTCGGCAACGATCATGTGGCCCTCGACGTCGATGCCGATCGGAAAGCTCACCGTGCTCTTCACGGCGGAGGCGAGCGGCCCGGCCAGCGCGTCCTTGAGCAGACACGGCTTCGGATCAGCCCGCGGCAGGTCGAGGATGACGAAGCCCTTGCCGGCCTTGATCAGCGGCGGCTCGGCGAGGCCGAGCTTGACCTGCAGGTCGGCGGCGCGATTGGCGAGCGACGATACCTTCACGCCCGAGCCCGGCGTCAGCCGTAGCCGGATCAGCTGCGGTCCTTCGATGACGGCAGCGCATTCGACCGCGAGATTGAAGCTGCGGAAAGCTTCGGTGACGGCCTTGCCGAGTGCGTGCGAGTCGGTTGCGGCATTGGTCTGGCTCTCGCCACCCGTCGCGGTGTCCGCGGCAGGAGGCGCCGCGATGCGCGCCGGCTTGCCCTTGTCGCCGAACATCTCCTGCAGCACCGGCACGACCATGCCTTCGAAGATGTCCCTCAGCTCGTCCGGTGCGACCGCGACCTCGTGGAATGCGGGCAGATAATATTCCAGCGTGCCCGAGAACGCGCAGCCCGGACGCCAGATCGGCAGCAGATGCGCGTAGATCGCGAGCTGCACGAGATCGGCCTTCTGGCGCGCGCCCTGGCTGAGCTTGTAGTCGACGACCTCGAGATGACGCTCGGGATGGATGCGGATGGCGTCGACGCGGCCCCGAATGTCGACGACGATGTCGCCAAGCGGCACGGGAATGCGCGCCAGATCCTGCTCGGCGCCGACGAAGACGTCCTGCCAGGTCTCGAAATCGCGGGTCCGCTTTCTCAGCTCGATCAGCCGCGCGCAGAAGTGGCGCATGCGCTCCGTGAAGACGGCGGCGTCCTCGCCGCGCCCTGCCGCGAACAGCCTGTCGGTGAGATCCTGCAACGACGTGCGCCAGACGTGATCGACCAGGGCATCGGCGGAGCTGATCAGCGCTGCAGCTTTCCAGCTGTTGCGGCCGGTCAGCCACGCGACCAGATTTTCCACCTCCTTGTGGAACTGCACGCCCATCGCGCGGACCGTTCCTGTCGGTGCGAAGCTCTTGGTCGAGGGCTTCTCGCCGCGGAGCCATCGGGCGCGCCATTCCGGATCGAGAACGGCGAAGGTGAGTTCGGTCGCCGTTATGCTGTGATGCGCCATTGCAGGAAGATGGTCTGAGGTCCGGGATGAGCCTTGAGATTGGGATGCGCCTCGACACTGCGCAAGAGCGGATCGCGCAGCTGCGCGCTGCCGAGCTTGGCGAGAACGACGGAGATGTCGACGATGCGCTGCTCGCGGACGAGGTCGAGGACGGCGCGCAGCCTGTCGCCATCGAGCATGTCGGGCGTGGCCGTGCTCCGTTCCGTCGTTCGCGGCTCGGTCGCGGCAGGTCCGCCGGCGTCGACGCTGCGGACCTGGATCGGCAGTCCGGCGGCGGCGATGTCGGCGAGGAACGGGGCGAACCGCGCCTGCAGCCAGGCCAGAGTCGCGGGACCGGAAAACGCGATGTTGCCCTGGAGCGCGTTGGAATAGAGCTCTCGCGCGGCATGCAGCTCGCAGACCTGATCGGCAGTCAGCTCGACGATGCGAAAGCCGTGCCCGCTGGCGGCATCCATCGTGGCCTTGGCGACCGCCCATGACGCACGCGGCACGCGGGCGAGGTCGGGCGTGCGGAACACATAGGTGAGCGTGCGGCGGCCAGCCTGGCCTCCGGCCAAGGCGATCGCCTCGTCCGCGATCGCCTTCCACCGCCGCCAGTGATCGCCGCCCTCGAAGGCGAAGTACACGCTGCGGTCCGGCCAGCGCCATTCGAACGAGAAGTAGCGCCGCCCCGAGGTGCGGCCGACCTTCACGCCGGTCATCGCTTGCCCGACGTCCCTGGCGAACCACATCAGGCAATCCTGATTGTAGGCCTGCAGCGCCTTCTGCGCGCGGATGCCGTTGAGCTCGACCTGGAACAGATCGTCGAGCGTTTGCGGCGGAGGGGCCGCCGCATGGGGACGCGCCAGCCCCCTGAACCGGTCCTCCGCGCGCATCAGGAGCGCTCGTACGCCGAGCTCGACCAGCGTCGAGAACAGATCGTCGAGCCAGCTGTCGGCGAAAAATCGCGCGATGCCCGTGGCCGGCATGCCGCAATCGGCCAAGCGCGCCTCGATCAGTTCGCGTGCGCCGGCCTTGTTGATGCCTTCCAGCGCGATCTCCTGCGAGAATCGGTCGCGATGGGCCGGCTCGAGATGCGGCTTGATGTCGTCGACCCAGTTCCGCTGGTTCGCGGTCACGACCGTCAGGTGATTGCGCAGCTCCGCATAGAGCTGCTCGATGCAGTTGCCGAGCGCCTTGATCAGCAGGGGATCGCTGGCATAGCACTCGGTCTGATCGAAGCAGAACACGAACGGACGGTAATAGGACGCGAGCTGACACAGGCCGTGCAGGCGGCGAAAGCTGAGGGCGTTGATCTCCTGCGGCGTGACGTCGCCGCGTCCGTCATTGTCGGCCTGCTCCAGCCGCAATTGTTCGACTTCCTCCGGCTCCAGCGGCTCGGACCGCAACCATTTGAGCGCGGCGCGCCGGCGCTCGCCATCGGCCTCGCCGAATGCGCAGGCGACGAGCACCTTGAGCCAGGCCTTTTCCCGCCCGTGAAGGTCGATGTGCCGGCTTCCGAGAAGGCTGGACAGCCGGTTGATGGGGCCGTTGCCGGCGAACAGCGCGCTCAACCATGCGAGCCTTCCGGACATCTCGGCGGCGGGAAGCGTTCCGCTCGCCAGACGTCGCAACGCCGGCACTGCTGCGGCGATTTCTGGAGCGCCGTTCTGGGCAAAGTCGGCAACGATATGGGCCAACGTCCCCACGGCCAGAGAGCTCAGCTGGCTCGGCGACTGCGCCGTGTCGTCGTCCGGACGATCGAGCTCCTGCAAGGTCAGCAATAGGATCGACTGCCACGCCTTGGAGGGATCCTGGAACGGACGGAGATAGACCTTGGTCGCTTTGCGGCCGAGCGCCGTGAACAGCCGGCCGAGCAGATGCGACTTGCCATAACCGCGATCCGGCGACACCACGAGCTGGGCACGGTCGGCCTTGATCGGACTGCTGCGCGGCAGCTCGCCGCCGTCGAGCGCGGCGAACTTCGCCAGAACACGTTGCAGGGGAGCGTCGTTGAGACCGCTGACCGAAAACGTCACATCGCGCGGTTCGCGGACGATGGCGTCCTCGAACGGGTTGACCTGGAGGTCGGCGTAAGGGTTGGTCATGGCTCGTGCTTGACCACGACGGTCACGAACGGCTCGGGAAAGCCGGCGAGCCTGATGCCGGCGTCCATCTCCTCCTTTGGAAGATCGACGGTCGTCGTCGGATGGATCGTGACGCGTCCCGCCTTGGTCTCCTCGATCAGCAGGCGATGCAGCTCCTCCTTGGACTCGCCGCTCGCCCTGATGAGATCGAAGATCTTCACGGCCGAGAAGCCGCCTTGCTCGGCCTTGAGCCGGCGATAGGCGGGCAGCAGGTCGTCCAACGTAAGCGAGGCGGTGATCGCGGCTGCGCCGTCATGCAGCTCGGGCGTGGTCAAAGCCGGCTCCGAGGCCATCGCATCGAAGCCGAAATAGTCCGCGGCGACGTCGCGATGCAGATAATATTTCGAGCTGCCGCAGGTCAGCTCGACGATGGCCTGGCTGGCGATGGCGTGCTTGAGACCGTCGGGGAAGAACTTCTTGTTCATCCCGGTGATCTTCTTCTGCAAACTCGGCTTCGAGATCAGCTTGATGCCGGAGGACGCGATGAGCTTGACGATCGCCTGGCTCGCCGTCTCGATTGAAGGACCGTAGCCTCTTGCGAAGTACAGCTGGGCGACACCCTGCTTCAACGGTCCCCAGATCGCACCGTCGCGGGTCAGTGCGGCGAGCTTGTCGCGCAGTTCAGGCGAGCCCTTTTTCGCCGCCGCCTTGCCGAGGAAGGTGGTCTTGATCCGGGAGAGGCTCAGCCCGGCGTCGCCGGCCTTGGTGATCGCAGGCAAGAGGTCGTCGAGCTTCGTAGCCATCGGCATCCACCCCAAAGGAACTGCCGGCTTCAACTCGCCGCCGCAGATCGAAATTCCTTCGTCCAAGGCGTTGTTTGCCATATCTCCTGCACACGCGCGAGTCCGTCGCCAGTCGCCTTTCAATTCTGACCTGCATCGATGCAACGCTGAGTTCCCCAGCAAAACGCCGCCCGGTGACGGGCGGCGCTGCTGAAGACGTCGGCTGCAAGAGCGGGTGGATCTATTCCTTCCGCTCCGAGGTCCAGCCCTTGTACTGGGCGACATTGTCGCGCGTGATCAGCTTGGAAGGCAGCAGCTCGACGGTCGAAGCCGGCTTCTGGCCGTTCAGCAGACCGACGCCGATCTGCACGGCGCGGCGGGCCATGAAGAACGGATCCTGCGAGGCCGAGGCCTGGATCTGCTGCGCGGCCGGATCCTTGAGCGCCGCCTCGATGTCGGGGGCACCGTCGACCGCGGTGATGATGATGCCGGTGCGCTGCTGCTGGCGGGCGGCGAGATCGGTGCCGATCGCCTGCGGATCGTTGATGGCGAAGATCGCGTCGATCTTCGGGTAGCGCGTCAGATAGCCCTGCGTCACCGTGAGGCCACCCTCGCGCGAGCCCTTGCCGTCCTGGTCGCTCGACAGCAGCTTGATGCCAGGAGCCTTGGCGAGCACGCTCTTGCAGCCGTTGACGCGGTCGATGACGGCGGAGACTTGCGGACCGTTCTGGATGATCACGTCGCCCTTGCCGCCGAGCTTGTCGACGATGTACTGGCACGAAATCTCGCCGGCCTGCACGTTGTTGGTTGTGACCGTGGCATCGGCGCCTTCAGCCGCGGTGTCGACGGCGACCACGAGGATGCCGGCGGCCTGCGCCTTCTTGATCGCGGGTCCGATGGCCTTGGGATCGCCGGGGTTGAGCAGGATCATGTCGACGCCGGCGGCGATGAAATTGTCGATCTGCGTGACCTGCTTGCCGAGGTCGTACTCGAAGCCGACCGCGGTGATCTTGACGTTGGGGTTGGTCTTCTTGGCCTCGAACTCGGCGCCCTTCGACAATGCGACGAAGAACGGGTTGCCGAGCGAGCCCAAGGACACGCCGATCGATTTCAGCTCCTTGGCTGATGACGGCGCGGAGCTCATGACGAGCGCCAGCGCGGCACCGGCTGATAACATCGACTTGAACATCTGTTTCCTCCCTGGCCCTTTCTGTTGGTCTACGCACGGCGGACCAGTGGCCGTGGAAGAATCCGTTGCGGCAAGGCGCTTGCGGCGCCCGCCGATGTCTCTCAGGTGCGCGCCGAGCCCTGCAGCCGGTAGCGGTCGAGCGCGACGGCGCCGATGATCACGAGGCCCTTGATGACGTATTGCCAGATGTCGGACACGCCCACCAGGATAAGCCCGTTCGACAACACCGCGATGATGAGAGCGCCGACCAGGGTGCCCCAGATCGAGCCGATGCCGCCGACGAAGGAGGTGCCGCCGAGGATCACGGCGGTGATGGCGTCGAGCTCATAGGACTGGCCGAGCTGCAGGCCGTTCGCCGCATACAGCCGCGCCGCCTGCATACCGCCGCCGAGCCCGGCGAGCAGGCCGGACATGCCGTAGACGAAGATCAGCACCGCCCAGACCTTGATGCCGGCGAGCCGCGCCGCGCTCTCATTGCCGCCGACGGCATAGATGTGAACGCCGAGCACGGTGCGGCGCAGGATCAGCCACGACGCCACGATCACCAGCAGCGCGATCACCGCCAGCCAGGGGATCGAGACGATGCCGGGGATGATCGTCAGCGAGGCGTTGCCGATGAACGCATAGGGGATCGACGGATTGAACACGGTGGTGTCGCCGCCCATCAGCCGGGCGAGGCCGCGCACCGCGGTCAGCGATCCCAGCGTGACGATGAAGGGCGGCAGCCGCAGGAGCGCGATCAGCGCCCCGTTGACGACACCGAAGGCCAGCCCCGTCAGCACCGCCGCCGGCAGCCAGAGCGCGCCGAGCTCGGGCATCTTCGACAATGTCAGGCCGGCCATCGCCGCCGCGGCGAGGATCGAGCCGACCGAAAGATCGATGCCGCCGGTCAGGATGACGAAGGTCATGCCGGCAGCGAGCACGGTGTTGACCGCTGCCTGCTGCAGCACGATTCCGAGATTTTGTCCGGTGAAGAAGCGTCCTTCCGACAGCATGTGGAAGCCGATGCACAAGATCAGCAGCACCGGCAGCATGCCGGCAGCGCGGATCATCAGCCGCAGCCGCTGCTGCTTGTTGTCGGATGCGGACGGCAGGCCGGATGAAGGTGCGGTCTCGGCTTGAGCTGGACTGTTGTCAGGCATCGACGTGCTCCGTCCCCGTGGCCAGCGCCATGATGTCTTCCTGGGTCATGGGCGATGTCGCGCTCTGCTGCAGCTCGCCCGCGAGATGTCCCTCGCGCATCACCAGCACGCGATCGCAGATGCCGAGGATCTCCGGCAGGTCGGACGAGATGACGAGGATCGCGGTGCCGGACTTGGCGAGATTGTCGATGATCGAATAGATCTCGGACTTGGCGCCGACGTCGACGCCGCGGGTCGGCTCGTCCAGGATCAGCACTTTCGGCGCCGTTGCGAGCAGCCGCGACAGCAGCACCTTCTGCTGATTGCCGCCCGACAGGCCGCCGACCGTGACGCCGGGATTGGGCGCGCGGATGCCCAGCGCCGCGAATGCCTCGTCGGCGCGTGTCTTCGCCTTGTCGCGGTCGAGAATGCCGCCGAGCTTCGCGTCGCGGCCGATCACGGCGAGGTTGATGTTGTCGGCGCAGGACATGTCGAGGAACAGGCCGAGTGCCTTGCGATCCTCGGTGAGATAGGCGATGCCGGCATCGAGCGCGTCGCGCGGCGTGTCGATGTCGATGCGCTCGCCGTCGAGCTCGATGTGTCCGGTCGTCTTCGGCGCAGCCCCGATGATCAGATGCGCGAGCTCGGTGCGCCCCGCGCCGATCAGTCCGGCGAGGCCGACCACCTCGCCGGCATGAACGGTCAGCGAGCAGTTCCTGACACGGCGGCCGTCGCCGAGATCGACGGTCGTCAGGACCGCGCGGTCGCGCTTGGCGTGCGGGTCGTGGTCCTTCTTGTAGAAGGACGAGACGTCGCGGCCGACCATCATGCGGACGATGCTGTCGGCGCGGATCTCCGGCCTGTCGAGCGAGCCCACCAGCCTGCCGTCGCGCAGCACGGTGACGCGGTCACCCAGCGCATAGACCTCGTCCATGCGGTGCGAGATGTAGATGATCGCGAGACCTTCGCTGCGCAGCTGGCGGATCAGCGCGAACAGCTTCTCGCTCTCGCCGGCCGACAGCGACGTCGTCGGCTCGTCCATGATCAGGATCTTGGAGCGCGCATGCAGCGCGCGGGCGATCTCGACCAGCTGCCGCTGGCCCATCGACAACTCGGCAACCAAGGTCGATGCCGAGAAATCCGCGCCGAGTCTTTGCAGGATCGGGCCGACACCCTCGCGCATGGCGCTGCGCGAAAGCAGGCCCGTCTGCGACAGCTCGCGCCCGAGATAGATGTTTTCGGCGACCGTCAGGTTCGGCGCCAGCGACAACTCCTGGTAGATGATGGAGATGCCGGCGTTTCGGCCGCCCATCGGCCCTTCGATGCGCGCCACCTTGCCTTCGATACGGATCTCACCGCCGGGATCGGGGCGATAGGCGCCGGACAGAATCTTCATCAGCGTGGATTTGCCGGCGCCATTTTCGCCCATCAACGCGTGGACTTCCCCGGCATAGACGGTGAGGTCGACCTTCTGCAGGGCCTTGATGGTGAAGAATGACTTCGACACCCCGCGCATCTCGAGGATCGGACCGCTCATCGTGCCTCCCAATGCACGTCGTCTCGTTTCCGCGGCTCGTTGATCGCTGGCGCGGGGAAGTCATTAAACTAGAGGCTGTCGCCGAATACAATATGGAAGAGACGCAACTGCAACACGTCGACGCGATTGAACGTCGCGCGCCGGGCGCAGATCTAATGGCTGGGACGATAGAGCCGGCGCCAATGCGGCAGCCGCTCGGCATAGGCTGCCGCCAGCGCAGGCTCCGGCGAGAACGTCGCGGTGCGGGCTGGCGCGATGCACACGCTGGCGATCGCCTCGCCAGTCGCGGCCAGTCGCGCCAGGCGGGCGGCGCCGAATGCAGCGCCTGTCTCGCCTTCCGCGAGGCGATGGATCGGGATGTTCAAGACATTGGCCAGGATCGCGAGCCAGAGATCGGAGCGCGAGCCGCCGCCGATTGCATCGGCCTCCGCGATGATCAGCCCCGTGTCCGTCAGCACGTCACGACAATCAGCCAATGCAAAGGCGACGCCTTCGAGCACGGCCTGCACGATGGCGCTGCGGCCGGTGGCGTGGCTCAGGCCGTCGAGCAGGCCCCGGACATTGGTGTCGTCATGCGGCGTCCGCTCGCCCGCGAGATAGGGCAGGAAGCTCACCGGCGATGGTGCGGCGGGCCGGGAGCCCAGCGGCGCCAGCAGCTCGGCCTCGGAGGCGCCGAGCAATTGTGAGATCCAGGCGAGGCACGAGCCTGCCGACAGCATCGCGCCGGCCTGCAGCCACATCGCCGGGATTGCATGACAGAAGGTGTGAACGATCCGGCCGGGATTGGCGGTGACGGACTCGACCGGCGTGATCACGGCGCCGGACGTGCCGAGGGTAATGAACGTTGCGCCCGGACGGACGGCGCCGATACCGATCGCGCCGGCCGGGTTGTCGCCGGCGCCGCCCGCGATGAGTGGCCGCTTCGACATGCCCCAGCGCTGTGTGAGGTCGTGGCGCAACCGACCCGCCTCGGCGCAGCCCTCGACGAGGCGCGGCATCTGCGTGCGCGTGAGGCCGGTAGCGGCGAGGCCCTCGTCGGACCAGTCCCGCCTGACGACGTCGAGCCACAGCGAGCCCGATGCGTCCGAGACGTCCTCGATCGCCTCGCCGGAGAGCACCAGCCTGACATAGGCCTTGGTCAGCAGAACGAGGCGGGTGGCCGCGAAGATCTCCGGCTCATGGTCCGCGATCCAGAGGAGCTTGGGCGCGGCGAAGCCGGGCATCGCCTTGTTGCCGGTGGTCGCGCGCAACGCCGGCCACCGCCGTTCCAGCACCGTGCACTCGCGTGCGGAGCGGCCATCGTTCCAGAGGATGCAGGGCCGCAGCGGATTCATGTCGGCATCGAGCAGCACCGGGCCGTGCATCTGGCCGGACAGGCCGATGCCTTCGACTGCGGCCATCTCGTGGGGGTGATCCGCCTTGAGCGAATCCAGCGTTGCGAACACGGCGGCGATCCATGCCGCAGGATCCTGCTCCGCCCAGCCGGACTGCGGCACATCGATCGTCAGCGCGTGGCTGCGGCTCGCG
The DNA here is from genome assembly GCF_032381435.1 of Bradyrhizobium sp. SZCCHNR1002. Taxonomy (NCBI): domain Bacteria; kingdom Pseudomonadati; phylum Pseudomonadota; class Alphaproteobacteria; order Hyphomicrobiales; family Nitrobacteraceae; genus Bradyrhizobium; species Bradyrhizobium sp. SZCCHNR1002. The sequence goes on along the minus strand of NZ_JAUHIS010000009.1, from coordinate 16,836 downwards.
ACCACGCGCTGCGCATCGTCGACCAGGATCGTCTTGACCGCGGAGGTGCCGAGATCGATGCCGAGATACATGGCGCCTCACGCTCGCGCGTCGTGACGGATCAGGACTGGAGCGATACCAGACTCCTGATAGCCTTGTCATCCGGGCCGCGACATGCCATCCGCGCCAAGCGGGATCATTCCGAGGAGTCGAGAGATGCAGCCAACCGTTCCATCGACCGAGCGCGCCGCGCGTCTCGTTGGACAATACGCGCTGGTGACCGGCGCCGCGCAGGGCATCGGCCGTGCGATCGCGGTGCGCTTTGCCGAGGAAGGGGCGCATGTCGCGATCAATTTTGGCGGCCCCTCGCCCTCGGGAGATGAGACACTTGCGCTGGCGCAGGCGGCGTCGGCCGCGCGCGGCCATGCTGCGCGCGATCACTTCACGGTGAAAGCCGATATCGGCGTGGAAGCCGACATCGCCGCAATGTTCGAGACGGTGCTACGGCGTTGGCCGCGGCTCGACTGCCTCGTCAACAATGCGGGCTTCCAGCGGGAGTCTCCCAGCGAGGGGCTCGACGTCGACACCTATCGCGCCATCCTCGAGGTCAATCTCAATGGCGCCGTGCTGTGCGCGCGCCATGCGCTCGCGCATTTCGTCGTGCGCGGGGCCGGCAACATCATCAATACGTCGAGCGTGCATCAGATCATTCCAAAGCCCGGCTATCTCGCTTACTCGATCAGCAAGAGCGCGATGGCCGGTCTCACCCGCACGTTGGCGCTCGAATTCGCCGGCCGCGGCATCCGCGTCAATTCGGTCGGGCCCGGCGCGGTGGATACGCCGATCAACGCAGCGTGGACCGGTGACCCGGCCAAGCGCGCGGTCGTGGAGTCGCACATCCCGATGGGGCGGGTTGCGAGCGCTGAGGAGATCGCCGGCGTGTTCGCCTTTCTCGCCTCGTCCGAAGCGAGCTACATCACCGGGCAGACGATCTATGCGTGCGGCGGCATCACACTGTTCGGCGAATTCCGCGACAGCTGGGCGAGCTAAAGCATGATCCGGAAAAGTGCGCAGCGGTTTTCCGAAAAGATCATGCGCAAACAACAATCTAAAGCGCGGTGACGATTCATCCTGATCTCATCGCGCTTTAGTCGCCGGCGGGAAGTACAGGCGCTTCGGATTGTCGTCTTGCAGGTGAGACTCTCTTAAGCATCGCAGGTGCATGGCAGACCTTCGCGGGTGCAGCGATATTTCGTTAAGGCGTGGGTACGATAGTGCGCGCAATTCATGCAATGGAATTGCGATGCAACGATTGGACCCCGACACTCGTCGCGAGCTCGCGCATCTGCTGTACAGCTCGATGCCGCTGGTCGGGACGATTTCGGCTGCTGCCGTCGTGATCGGGACCGTGATGGCCTGGGTCGCACGTGATCCTGGCTACGCCGCGATCACGGCCGCGCTGCTCGTGATCGGTGCATTGCGCGTCATCAAGCTGCTGATGTTCGCGGCGCGCTTCGATCAGCTCGATCACGATGCCATCATCTATTGGGAGCGTCTCTACGGGCTCGGTGCCGCCGCCTTCGGTCTTGCCGTCGGCGCCCTGTCGGCGCGCGCATTTCAGATCGGCGATGGTCCCGGGATCTGGATGTGCTTCGGCCTGTCGATGGCCTTCTGCGTCGGCATCGTGTCGCGGGTCAGCCCCTGGATCGTGATGAGCTCGTCGGCCGTGCTGCTGATTCCGACCGTGATCGCCTGCCTGATGCAGCCCGAGCCGGTGTATCGCATGGGGGCCGGAATGGTGGTGCTGTTCTGGATCACCTTGCGCGGCACGTCCTATCGTCTCACGGCGGCTTTCACCGAGCGGATCACGGCACAGCAGGCGCTCCGCCGACAGGCGCATCAGGATTTCCTCACCGGGTTGCCGAACCGTGCAGCCTTCATCGAGGCGCTTCGCCAGCTCGACCAGCCGGCCGCGATCATCGCGGTCGATCTCGATGGCTTCAAGGGGGTCAACGACCGCTTCGGCCATCAGGCGGGCGACGCGCTGCTGTGCCAGGTCGGCGAGCGGCTGCTGGACTGTCTCGGTGAGAGCGGCCTTGCGGCCCGCTTCGGTGGTGACGAGTTCATGCTGCTGCTGCCGGTCCCGGCAGGCTCCTCTGGACGAGATGCGGCGCTCGCGCTGACCAGGGTGGTCGTGGCGTCGCTCGCGCATCCGTTCTCGCTGACGGGGGGCGTCGTGCAGATCGGCGCCAGCGCCGGCATCTTCCTCGCCGAGCACCGGGCGGCGGAAACGGAGGCGCTGCTCGACCGGGCCGACCGTGCGCTCTACGCCGCGAAGCGCGCCGGCGGCCATCAGTGGCGATGGGCCGATGCCGAAACGGCTTCCGGCGAAGGGGCGCGCTGTCGCGAGGCACCCGCGCTGGCGCCTGCGCTGTAAGGCCATTGCGCGGCCGGTACTGGCGAGGCCGTCGCTGGATCGCTATCCTCGACGCAATGATCATGACAGGCGGGAGGAGCGTTCATGCGAAGCGTCAGGATCGGCGCCGGCGCCGGCTATTCCGGTGACCGCATCGAGCCCGCCATCGAGCTCGCCGACAAAGGCGGGCTGAACTATCTCGTGTTCGAATGCCTCGCCGAGCGCACCATCGCGCTGGCGCAGCAGGCGCGGCTGAAGGACCCGCAGACCGGCTACGATCCGCTGCTGGCTGCGCGCATGCAGGCGGTGCTGCCGCTCTGCCGCGCCAACAAGGTCCGCATCGTCACCAACATGGGCGCGGCCAATCCAGTCGCCGCAGCCGAAGCCACCCGCGCGATCGCGCGCAAGCTCGGACTGACAGGGCTCAGAATCGCGGCCGTCACCGGCGACGACGTGCTGGCGCGATTGAAAGCGGCTGACGCCACGCTCGACACCGGCGACACGATCACCGGTCTCGGCAATCGCATCGTCTCCGCCAATGCCTATGTCGGCGCGCGCGCCATCGCCGAGGCGCTCGCGGCCGGCGCGGATGTCGTGATCACCGGGCGCGCCGCCGACCCGGCGCTGTTCCTCGGCCCGCTGATTCACGAGTTCGGCTGGGCGATGGATGATTGGGACCGGCTCGGGCAGGGGACCGTCGTCGGCCATCTCCTGGAATGCGCCGGCCAGATCACCGGCGGCTATTTCGCCGACCCCGGCTTCAAGGATGTGCCCGAGCTCGCCCGCCTCGGATTTCCGATCGGAGAGGTGCGCGAGGATGGCGAGCTGATCGTCACCAAGGTTGCAGGCTCCGGCGGCTGTGTCACGCCGGCCACCGTGAAGGAGCAGCTGCTCTATGAGATCCATGATCCCGCGGCCTACTATCAACCGGACGTGGTGGCGGATTTCTCGCAAGTCACGGTCGAGGCGATCGGCTCCGATCGGGTCAAGGTTGTCGGGGGCCGCGGCAAACCCAAGACCGGCTTGCTGAAGACCTCGGTCGGCTATCTCGATTCATATGTCGGCGAGGGCCAGATCTCCTATGCCGGCCCCGGCGCCGTCGCGCGCGGCCGGCTCGCGCTCGATATCGTCCGCGCGCGTCTGGCGCTGACGGGCGTGGCCACGAGCGAGCTGCGCTGCGATCTGATCGGGCTCGATGCGTTGCATGGAGAGAGGCTCGCGCAAGGCCGCGAGCCCTCCGAGGTGCGCGTTCGTGTCGCAGGACGGACCGAGACGATGGCCGAGGCGGTCAGGATCGGCAACGAGGTCGAGACGCTCTACACCAACGGACCGGCGGGTGGCGGCGGCGCGTGGAAGTCGGCGCGCGAGGTGATCGCGGTGGCGTCCTGCCTGGTTGCCGAGGACGCGGCGCAGCCCTGCGTTGGCATGCTGGTGGCCTGACATTTCCAGCACTTCACGGATCGGATCATCCGGCGCAAGGTGCCGTCATGGTTACGGTGACCGTGCACAGCGAGAAGCAGATCCATGTATGACGTCATTGTCGTCGGCGGTGGCTCCGCGGGAGCAGCCGTCGCTGCGCGCCTGTCGGACGATTCCGAAAGGCGGGTTCTGCTGCTCGAGGCGGGAGCGGACTGGCGCGCGGCCGACGTGCCCTGGGAGATTGCGACGCCGAACCCGATTCCGATCATTCATGACCGCGCATTCCAGGAGAAATGGCAGTGGCCGCAGCTGATGTCGCGCCGGGTGGCCGGGCAGGACATGCGGTTCTATTGGCGCGGCAAGGGCCTCGGCGGCAGCTCGATGATGAACGGCCAGATCGCGATTCGCGGCGTGGCCGATGCGTTCGACGAATGGGCCGCCAATGGTTGCTCCGGATGGTCGGCGCGGGAGATCATGCCGCTGTTCTCGGTGATCGAGGATGATCTCGCCTTCGGCGACCGCGGCGGACATGGCCGCGGCGGTCCGCTGCCGGTGTATCGCGCGCCGCCGGAGCAATGGGGCCCGATCGATCGGGCCTTGCGCGATGCGGCGCTGGCGAGCGGCTATCCCTGGTGCGACGATCTCAACGGACCCGATGGCGAGGGCGTCGCCTGCTATCCGATCAACAGCCGCGACAGCCGCCGCATCTCCACCAACGAGGGCTATCTGGAGCCGGCGCGGAGCCGCGCCAATCTGGAGATCCGCGGCCGCGCGCTGGTCGATCGACTGCTGATCAGCGATTCCAGGGCCACCGGCGTGCGCGTCCATCTCGAAGCCGAGGGCACAAGGGACATCGCCGCGCGCGAGATCGTGCTGTGCGCCGGCGCCATTCACAGCCCGGCCATCCTGCTGCGCTCGGGCATTGGGCCGGCGGCGGATCTGCAGGCGATGGGCGTCGGCGTCATCCGCGATCTTCCCGTCGGCCGGCACTTCTTCGATCATCCGCTGTTCCGCACCACCATCCAGCTGCGCGAGGCGCTGCGTCCGACCGACCGCGACACCCGCCACACCAATTGCTGCGTCACCTATTCGTCGGGCCTGGCCGGCGGCGGCAAGCGCGACATGATCCTGATTGCCTTCAACCATCGCGGCATCGGCGTGCCCGGCGCGATCGGCGCCGGCCTGTTCAACGCCTTCTCGCGCGGCACTCTGAAGCTCGCCTCGATCGACCCGGCCGTCGACCCGATCGTCGAGGAGAACATGCTGGCCGATGTCAGGGACATCGCACGGATGCGCGATGCGGTGAAGCGGCTGGCCGTGATCACGACACAGCCGGCGCTGCAGGGCGTTGCGGATTGGATCCGCCTCGGCGATACGCCACTCACCTTGCCGCAGGCGGCCGCGCTGCCGGATGCCGAGCTCGACGCGCTGCTGCGCCAGATCACCGGCGACATCCAGCACGCCGCGGGAAGCTGCCGCATGAGCGGCTTCGACGACGATGCCGGCGTGGTCAATCCGGACGGCACCGTCAAGGGCATCGCCGGCCTGCGCGTCGCCGACGCCTCGATCATGCCGTCCGATTGCCGCGCCAACACGCATTTCACGACGGTCGTGATCGGCGAGGCGATCGCCCGGAGGATGCGGCAGAGGTGAGCTGACGAGCTTCATGGGAACTCCTCACCCTGAGGAGCACGCCGAAGGCGGGCGTCTCGAAGGGCTAGGCCACAGCGCGGGCCTCATGGTTCGAGACGCGCCTTCGGCGCTCCTCACCATGAGGGGCTAAAGCCGGCGGCACCGCCCACCGGACCGTGAAGGAGCGGCCGGGGTCTCTCCACGACGTCATTGCGAGCGCAGCGAAGCAATCCAGGGGCCGCATGCGTGGCCCTGGATTGCTTCGTCGCTGCGCTCCTCGCAATGACGATGGAGAGAGGGCGTCCGGTGGCAGGTGATGCAGCCGCTGACCTTGAACCTCACGCGATCGCGAACCGCAGGCCGGCGCGGGCGCGGCCGCCGGAGATCGCGATCGGCGTGCCGTCGGCGCGCCAGCACGCGGCGCCCGTCATCGTGCCGTCGTCGCCGAACGCGATCGCATTCATGCCGCCGGCGACGACCGGCTCGCGCTTGATCTCGTGGCCGCGTGCGGCGAGCGCCGCGGCGACGGCATCGGGAAAGGCCGGCTCCAGCTCCAGCACGCCGCCCTGCGTCCACAGCCGCGGCGCCTCCACCGCCTCCTGGAGCGACATGCCGTGGTCGATCAGGTTGACCAGCGCCTGGAACGCCGAGGGGAAGATGCGCAGGCCGCCAGGAAGACCAAGCGCATAACGCAGCTTGCCGTCGCGCAGCGCCATCATCGGCGCCATCGAGGTGAAGACGCGCTTGCCGGGCGCAATCGACAGCGCGCGGCCCGGATGCGGATCGAAATTGTACATGTAGTTGTTGGCGGTCATGCCGGTGCCCGGGATCTGCACGCAGGCGCCGAACAGGCCGTTGATGGTCTGGGTGGACGCGACGACATTGCCCTCGGCATCGGCCACCGTGACATGCGTGGTGTTGGCGGATTCGGTCGGCGACAGTCCGGGGGTGAAGCTCTGGGCGCGGGCCATATCGATCTGCGCACGCCGCTCGGCGGCGTAGGCCTTCGACGTCAGGCGGTCGACCGGCACGTCGACGAAGGCCGGATCGGCGGTCGCGACCGCGCGATCGGCGAAGGCGATCTTCAGGGCCTCGGCGAGCAGATGCGTTCCGTCGGCCGAGCCGAAGCCGAGCGCCCCGACGTCGAAGCCCTCGAGGATGTTGAGCATCTGCGCGATGTGCACGCCGGACGAGGAGGGCGGCGGCGGGCCGAGGATTTCATAACCGCGATAGGAGCCGCGAATGGGCTCCCGTTCGATCACGCGGTAGGCTTTGAGGTCTGCGAGATCGATCAGACCGCCTTGGCCGGTCATGTAGTTGGCGAGCGCGGTCCCGAGCGGTCCATCATAGAGCGCATCCGGTCCGTGCCCGGCGATCAGCCGCAGCGTCGCGGCGTAGTCGCTCTGGATCACGCGCGTGCCGGCTTTGACTGCCTCGCCGCCCGGCAGGAACAGCGCCGACAGATTCGGATCTCGGGTGAGATCGCTCGCGACCTGCCGGACGCAGTCGTTGAGATAGGCGCTTGCGACGAAGCCATGCTCGGCGAGCCGGATCGCGGGCGCCATCACCTCGTGCAGCGGCAGCCGGCCGAATCGCGCCAGTGCCTCGCACCAGCCTTTCAGCGCGCCCGGCACCGCGACGGCCAACGCGCCGACCGCGTTGCGGCGGTCGCGCGTCTCGCGGGCCAGCGCGATCTCGTCCGACACCGGATCATACATGTCGGCGCTGGCGCGCCGCGGCGCGGTGCTGAGGCCGTCGAGCACGATGTGGCGGCCGTCGGCGAGCCGGATGTGCGACAGTCCGCCGCCGAGAATGCCGACCATCATCGGCTCGACCACGGTGAGCGCGAACAGGGCTGCGATCGCGGCATCGATCGCATTGCCGTCGCGCATCAGCATCTCGGCGCCGGCGCTGGAAGCCAGCGGATGGTTGGTCACCACCATGCCGCGCGCGCCGGTCGCTGGCTGCTTTTCGCAGGTGAAGTCGGCGATGCGGTGGCTGGACGAAGCCATTCGGTGTCTCCTCTGTCGCACTCGATCCTGACCGATCCGTTGCGTCAGGGGAAGAGCGTCGCCGCAGGGACGAACTGATAGGTGCGCGACGCATGGCTCGGCGCGTATCGATCTCTCCCGCCGCGTTCTCATCGCGGCGCATCTATGTTAGGGCTTCCAGCAGTTCCACTTCGCGAGCCCAGCTGATTTCATGCCTCATTACGATCTGATCATTCGCGGCGGGCGTGTGCTCGACCCGGAAACGAACCTCGACACGACGGCGGACGTCGCCATCAAGGATGGCGCGATCGCCGCGGTCGGCGACGTCGGCAGTGCGGCCGATCGGGTGATCGACGCGGCGGGCCTCGCGGTCGTGCCCGGCTTCATCGATCTGCACGCGCACGGCCAGTCGTTGCCGGCGGATCGCATGCAGGCGTTCGACGGCGTCACCACGACACTGGAGCTCGAGGTCGGCGTGATGCCGGTGGCGCGCTGGTATGATGAACAGGCGGCGATCGGCCGTACGCTCAACTACGGCGCGGCAGCGGGCTGGGTGTTCGCGCGCATCGCGACGATGACGACGCAGCAGACCGCGTCGACCATCGGCGGCATGGGCGAGGCGATGCGCGACAAGCGCTGGGTCGAGGAGGTCGCGACACCGGCCGAGACCGCGGAGATCGTCGAGCGCACCAAGCAGGCCCTCGACCAGGGCGGCCTCGGCATCGCCTTCCCGAACGCCTACGCGCCGGGGACCGGCATGAAGGAGCTGTCCGAGCTGTGCAGCCTCGCGGCGAAGCAGGACGTACCGACCTACACCCACATCGCCTACATGTCGAATGTCGACCCGCGCAGCTCGGTCGATGCCTATACCCGGCTGATCGGCCTGGCCGGCTCGACCGGCGCGCACATGCACATCTGTCACTTCAACAGCACCAGCCTGCAGGACGTCGAGCGCTGCGCCGAGCTGGTGCAGACCGCGCAGAGGCAGGGCCTCAAGGTCACGACGGAGGCCTATCCCTACGGCACCGGCTCGACGGTGGTCGGCGCCGGCTTCTTCGCCGATCCCGCGTTCTGCCAGCGCATGGGCACCGGCTATGACGCCATCGAGATGGTGGCCGAGCGGCATCGCCTGGGCAGCCGCGACGAGTTGTTGCAACGGCAGCAGGAGGATCCCGGCGCGCTGGTGCTGATCCATTTCCTCGACGTCGCCGTGAACCAGCGCCACCGTGATCTGCTCGACGTCTCCGTGCTGTTCCCGGGCGGCGCCATCGCCTCCGATGCGATGCCGTGGATTCTGGCCAACGGCACCGACTACACCGGCGACGCGTGGCCGCTGCCTGACGACGCCGTGTCGCATCCGCGTTCATCGGCGACCTTCACGAAATTCCTGCGCGAATGGGTGCTGGACCGCAAGACGGTGTCGCTGATGGACGGCATCGCCAAGTGCACGCTGATCCCGGCGCAGATCCTGGAGACATCGACACCCGCGATGCGCAGGAAGGGCCGGCTGCAGGCCGGCTGCGACGCTGACATCGCCGTGCTCGATCTCGAGAGCGTGCGCGACCGCGCCGACTTCCTCAACATGAACCGGGCATCGGAAGGCGTCAGGCATCTGCTCGTCAACGGCGCGTCCGTCATCAGCGACGGTGATCTCGTGCGCGATGCGCGGCCGGGACGCGCGGTGCGCCGGCCCGTGCTGTCATGATCGTCCCGGTCCTGCTCGTCGCCGGCGCGCTCGGCGCCGGCAAGACCACGTTGCTGAACCATCTGCTCGCCAATCCGGACGGCCGGCGCATCGCCGCCATCGTCAATGATTTCGGCGCCGTCGACATCGATGCGCAGCTGCTCGGCACCGTGACCGAGGAGGTGATCAGCCTGAAGAACGGCTGCATCTGCTGCTCGCTGCAGGGTGACCTGCTGCGCACGCTGTCGTCGGTGATCAAGCGCGATCCGGCGCCCGATGCCATTGCGATCGAGACGTCGGGCATCTCGGATCCGGCCGAGATCATCCGCAACCTGATGGACCCCGTCATCTTCAAAGTCGCGCCGCTCGAGACCGTGGTGACCCTGGTCGATCCGCAGCGGCTGCATGACGAGCCGGCGCTGGAGCAGGATGGGCTGTGGCGCTCGCAGCTGCGCGCCGCCGACTTCGTGCTGCTGACGAAAGCGGATCTCATCGCACGCGACGCGCTCGACGAGGTCCGCGCCGTCGTCGGCCGCTACAAGCCGCAATCGGCGATCTTCGACATTGCGCATGGCGACGTTGCGCCGGACCTGCTGTTCAGCCGCGACCTGCGCGCGCCGCGGACGCTGCCGCCGCGCGCGCCGAGCTCGCCGCTCGCGTTCGCAACCGTCACCTGGACGTCGCAAGCGCCGCTGTCGCTGGCGCGCTTCCAGCAGGTCATCGGCAGGATCGCGCCCCGCACCTTGCGCATCAAGGGCGTTCTGCTGTTCACCGAACATCCCGCTCAGCCGATCCTGTTCCAGTCGGTGGCGACGCGCGGCACCCTGGCGCCCTCGCCGGTGTCGCCGGCCGACGGGCTCACGGCGCAGCTCGTGCTGATCGGACGCGAGGGAGAGTTCGATGCGGACGAGCTGGACGCTCTCCTGCGAGGTGTGGAGGAGTCGTAGATCCGCGTGAGAGGATGGTCGTGCTCAGCCCGCCCGGCGCAGCGTCGTCGCGCCGGCCTCGGCCCAGGTGCACCCGCCGCCGCCGGCGCGCTTGGCCACGTAGAGCGCATCGTCGACCCGCCGCAGCAGCTCGTCGACCGCCTCATCGGTCAGCGGCTGATCGCTGACCAGCAGACCGGCACTGGCGCCGATCAGCACCGGGATATCAGAGAGCAGGAACGGCATCGACAGCGCGCGGACGGCCTCGCGCGCCAGCTCCAGCGCGTCGTCGCGTCCCTGGGCGCCGCCGGCCACCGGCCGCAGCAGCATGAACTCGTCGCCGCCGAAACGTGCGGCAAGGCCACCCGAACCGACGCAGTCCGACAGCCGGATCGCGACCTGACGCAGCAGCTCGTCGCCGGCATGATGGCCGTGCCGATCATTGACGGGTTTGAAGCCGTCGAGATCGATGGCAACGATGGCGACGCTGCCAGTCGTCCGTTCGAGCGTTGTGAGAAACGCCGCCCGATTCGGCAGCCCGGTCAGGAAATCGTGGTTGGCCTGGCGCGCCAGCGCGTGCTTGGCTTCCAGCCGCTCGATGAAGGCGGTGCTGAGATGGCGCGATGCCTCGCGGATCGAGAACCAGAACAGCACGAGCATCGCCGCGCCGAGCTGATAGGGCAGTTCGGGACGCATCAGCCCGGCGATCAGCGTGGGTGCGAACAGCACGGCCGTCGTCGTCAGGACGACCCACGGGCGGATCGCCGCGCGGGACACCATGCCCACGCAATAGGACATCGACAGACCGAAGGCGATCCACGCGCCGGGCGCGTCGTTCAGCTGAAAGGCGCGGAAGGTGAGGGCGCCGAGCGCAAGGCCGAAGGCCGCGGCGCCGGCCGCATAGACCTTCTCCCACAGAATCACGTCGGGGTCGGACAGGCGCCCGCCATGCTGCTTGTAACGGAGCAGGCTGACCACGCGACCGATCGCATTGACGATGATCGCGAACGTGATCGCGATATAGCCGGGGTCGCGATGCATGACCGCGAGCGTCACCGACCCGGTGATCGCGGCCGCGTTGATCGACATCACCTGCGGCAGGGACGTGTAGAGGAGATCGACGAGCTCGCGCCGGATCGCCGGATTCGGATGGATGAATTTTGCGAGCAGCCCATGTCCCATGGCGCCACCATGAGACAGCTTTCCTAACAGTTGATGGCCGCGGCCGCTCTCCGCGCCGCAGGTTCGCAATTACCTTAAATCTTCGTCAATGCGTCTCCGGTCCGGTTCACGGAGCGCGGCTGGGGTCACTCGTCGCATAGATCGGCGTCGCCGTCGACATCCGCGGCGACATCGTCGCCGCCGTTGCCACTCTCGGCGTATCCGCCTTCGGGGCGTCCGCCTTGATGTCCGCCTTGGCGTCGGCCCGGATGTCGGGCTTGGGCGGGTCGAGCTTCAGGGGGCGCAGCGGCTGGCGCTTGGCCATCGCGTCCAGGACGGCGCGGTTGGTCTTCTCGATCCGCTTGGCCGCGGCCACATCGGCGAAGGCGCGGTCGAACTTGCGCATGCGGTAGAACACGATGCCGCGATCGATGTAGGCGTCGTAGTAGCGCGGATCGAGCTGAATCGCGGCGTCGAGGTCAGCCAAAGCGGCGTTCAAATCCCCCTTCTGGAACGACGCCATGCCGCGGTCGCGATAGGCCCGGGCCTCGTTGGACGTCGTGCCGCCGGGCAGGGTTGCGTCCGAGACGCAGGCGGCAGTCGTTGCCTGGCCGCAGGACGCATGCTCCTGCTCGGCCGAAGAGACCGCGTCGACCTTGCTGACCCGGATTGGCAGCGGCTCGGCTGCGGTGGCGGCACTGCCGGTGGTGACGCCGGCCGCCGGCTCGCTGCCGGCATTCGCAGCCGCCTCGCCTGCCGTCGGCGCGACGGATGCGCTTTCGATCGGGTTGGCGGGCACCTCGTGCGGCTTGACCTTGTTGGTCGCGACCACGATCGGCTCGAGGGGCGCGACGGACGCCGCCGACATATGGGTGAAGAGCAGATAGCCTGTCAGCGCCATGGCGGAGGCGCCGGCCACCGCCATCACGCCGGAGGCCACCTTGTGCACCCTGGCCGCGACGACCAGCTTGGACTCCTGCCGATGCTCGTCCCGCGCCGCGCCGAGCAGACGGTCGTAGGCCGTGCGCTGCTCCTTGTCGCCGAGAATGTCGTTGGCGCGGATGATCTGGCGAAACCGCAGCGCGGCGTCGGGATCGCCGGGATTGATATCAGGATGGCTCTCTTTGACCGCCTTGCGGAAGGCCGCCCGGATGTCCTCAGCGTCATCGTCCGGAAGAGCTCCGAGTAAATCGTAAAGCGTCTTCATGGTCGCACTCGCTGCAGGCTTCCTTCGTCTCCGATCGAAAATCCTACGGCGAATTTACGCTGGAGCACTCGAACTAACTGTTTCCGCTTGGCATGATGATCGGTCAATCCGGCGGAAAAATGACTGAAAATGGCGAACTCGGCAGCCATTTCTGCCGAGCTCGGAACCGTCGCGCGCGTACATCCTCGTCGTGATGAGCGCAATCGGAGATTGAATCGTGTTGCTCGGACCGGCTCCCGACCTCCGCTCTCACTCCTGCCGAGGAGAAGGTTTGAAGCCGGATTCAACGACGCTGGCTGACCGGCCGTCATCACGCCGGAGGCGCATCGGGCTTCCCAGCGCGAGGTGGGGGCAGGCGGTCTGCTTGCCGAAGCGGCGGCCCGGCCGCTATACCCTCCGCATGACCGAATTTCATGGCGTCTTTCCCTATCTCGCCTCTCCGATCAATGCCGAGGGCACGATCCGCACCGACGTGCTCGGGCGGCTCTGCGACGACCTGATCCATGCCGGCGTGCACGGGCTGACGCCGCTCGGCTCGACCGGCGAGTTTGCCTATCTCGATCGCGCCCAGCGCATGGCGGTGGTGGAGGCGACCATCGAGGCAGCCAAGGGGCGCGTTCCCGTCATCGCCGGCGTGGCCTCGACCGCGATCGCCGATGCGGTGGCGCAGGCCAAGGCCTACCAGAAGCGCGGCGCGACCGGGATTCTCGCAGTGCTGGAAGCCTATTTCCCGGTCAGCGATGCCGGCATCGAAGCCTATTTCCGGGCGATCGCCGATGCCGTCGACGTTCCCGTCGTGATCTACACCAATCCGCAATTCCAGCGCTCGGACCTGTCGCTCGACGTGATCGCCCGGCTCGCCGAGCATCCGCGCATCAACTACATCAAGGACGCTTCGACCAACACCGGGCGGTTGCTGTCGATCATCAATCGCTGCGGTGATGCCATCAAGGTGTTCGCGGCCTCCTCCCACATTCCGGCAGCCGTGATGCTGATCGGCGGCAAGGGCTGGATGGCGGGACCGGCCTGCATCATCCCGCGCCAGAGCGTGGAGCTCTACAATCTCTGCAAGGCGGCGTGCTGGGACGATGCGCTAGCGCTGCAGAAGAGGCTGTGGCGCGTCAACGAGGCCTTCGCCCGCTTCAACCTCGCCGCCTGCATCAAGGCCGGCCTGTCGATCCAGGGCTACGACGTCGGCGACCCCGTGCCGCCGCAGGCGGCGCTGACATCAGAGCAGCGCAAGGTCGTCGAAGAGGTGCTGCTCGCCCTGGGGTGACACTCAGATGACGGCCCCGCTCTCTCCGCCGTCATTCCGGGGCAGCCCGAAGGGCTGAGCCCGGAATCCATACGCCGTGTCCTCGCCGTCAGGCGGGTTTGAAGAGTTCTTGCCCGTCTTCCTCCACGTCGTCATGCCCGGGCTTGTCCCGGGCATCCACGTCCTTCCGCGCATGTCGAACGACGTGGATGGCCGGGACGAGCCCGGCCATGACAGTGTGGAGAGAGCCGAACTCAAGCTGGGATCCTCATCTGCGAGGACCCCGCAGCGTCAAGGCGGTGGTTGTGTCGTCCGGCAAATCCGCTAAAACCCCATGCAATTACATTGAACTGGCCAAGGATTCTCGAATGAACATTCTTCCCAACAACATGCGCTTCGGTGCGGGGCAGCCCGTGAAACGTCTGGAGGATCAGCGGCTGCTGACCGGGAAGGGACAGTTCATCGACGACAAGCCGGAAGACGGCGCGCTCTGGCTGTACGTGCTGCGCTCGCCGCATGCCCATGCCAAGATCCTCTCGATCGACAGCGCTGCCGCCCGCGACATTCCGGGCGTCGAGGCGATCTACACCGGCGCGGATCTCGTCGCCGACGACATCGGCAGCATCCCCACGCTCGCGATCTTCAAGCGTCCCGACGGCAAGCCGATGACGGTGCCGCCGCGCCGCCTGCTCGCGCATGAGATCGTGCGCTACACCGGCGAGGCCGTCGCGGCCGTGGTCGCCACGTCGCGCGTGATCGCGCAGGAGGCGGCTGAGGCGATCGTGGTCGACTACGAGGTGCTGCCGGCGGTGACCGATCCCGTGAAGGCGATTGAGCCGGGCGCGCCCGCGGTCTGGGCCGAGGCACCCGACAACATCGTCGCCGCCATGAGCTATGGCGATGCCGCCAAGGTCGAGCAGGCCTTCGCCAGCGCCCCGCACAAAGTGTCGCTCGACATCACCAGCCAGCGTCTGGTGCCCTCCGCGATGGAGCCGCGCTCGACCATTGCCGAGATCGAGAAGAAGACCGGCCGGCTGTTGTTGTACGTGCAGTCGCAGACCCCGGCCTCGACCCGCGACGTTCTCGCCGACGCCGTGCTGAAGCGGCCGAAGGAGAGCATCCGCGTGCTGGTCGGCGACATCGGCGGCGGTTTCGGCCAGAAGACCAACCTCTATCCCGAGGACGGCATCGTCGCCTATGCCGCGACCAAGCTGTCCAAGAAGATCCGCTGGCGCGCCGAGCGCACCGATGAGTTCGTCGGCGGCACCCATGGCCGCGACCTCACCTCGACCGCGGAGTTCGCGCTCGATGCCAAGGGCAAGGTGCTGGCCTATCGCGTGCGCTCGATCGGTGCCACCGGGGCCTATTCGTCGGGCGCAGCCAACATCATCCCGCTGGTGCTCGGACCGTTCGTGCAGACCGGGGTCTACGACCTGCCGCTGGTGCATTTCGAGGTGAAGACCGTCATGACGCATACGGCGCCGGTCGGTGCCTATCGCGGCGCCGGCCGTCCCGAGGCGGTGTTCATCGTCGAGCGGCTGTTCGACACCGCCGCGCGCCAGATCGGCATCGATCCGCGCACCATCCGGAAAGCGAACTACATCAAGCCGGCGCAGCTGCCCTACACCAACGCCGTCGGCCAGGTGTATGATTCCGGCGCCTTCGCCCACATGCTGGAGCGCGCCGCCAAGCTCGCCGACTGGGACGGCTTCAACGCGCGCAAGCGCGAGGCGAGGAAGCGCGGCATGCTCTATGGCCGCGGCCTGACCAGCTACATCGAATGGACCGGCGGCCGCGCCCACACCGAGAAGGTGTCGCTGCATGCGACGTCGGAGGGCCGCGTCATCCTGCATTCCGGCACCATGGCGATGGGGCAGGGGCTGCAGACCACCTACACGCAGATGATCTCTGACACGCTCGGCATTCCCCTGGACAAGATCGACGTCGTGCAGGGCGACACGGACCTGGCCACCGGCTTCGGCAGCGTCGGCTCGCGCTCGCTGTTCGTCGGCGGCACGGCGGTCGCGGTGTCGTCGAACGACCTGATCACCAAGGCCCGCGAGAAAGCGTCGAACCTGCTGGAGACGGCCGTCGAGGACATCGAGTATCGCGACGGTGTCCTCACCGTCGTCGGCACCGACCGCCGCATCAGCCTGTTCGACATCGCCGGGAAGGAGCAGGGCGCCAAGCTGTCGGTCGACAGCGAGGGCGAGGTCGACGGACCGAGCTGGCCGAACGGCACGCATATCTGCGAGGTCGAGATCGATCCGGACACCGGCATCAGCCGCGTCGTGCGCTACACCACGGTCGACGACGTCGGCGTCGCGGTGAATCCGATGCTGGTGGCGGGCCAGATCCACGGCGGCGTCGCCCAGGGCATCGGCCAGGCGTTGTACGAGAACGTCGCCTACGACGCCGACGGCCAGCTGTTGACCGCGACTTATCAGGACTACTGCATCCCGCGCGCCGACGACGTGCCGCCGATCGTGGTCACGCTCGACGATTCCGCGCCGTGCAAGACCAACCCGCTCGGCGCCAAGGGCTGCGGCGAATCCGGCGCCATCGGCGGCCCGCCCTGCGTCACCAACGGCGTCATGGACGCGCTTTTCGAGCTCGGCATCACCAACCTGCAGACCCCGCTGACGCCGGAAAAGGTGTGGGCCGCGATCCGCGATGCGAAGGCGAAGAAGGCGGCGTAAGTCCCGACAAATAGGGCGCGACGCTCTCGCCAGAGCGACGGTCCGCTCCCTCTCCCCGTTCTTACGGGGAGAGGGCTGGGGTGAGGGGCAGCCACACGGGCGGTGCGAGTAGTTAAACTCCATTCCTGTCTGTTCAACTTCACCTTGATCCAGGAGAGTTAGTTGGGCCCGAATTGACGCTTCCCGTGCGGCGGCCCCTCACCCCGACCCTCTCCCCGTGAAGAACGGGGAGAGGGGGCGCATCGCGGCCGGCGCTGCTATTTGCGGTCCAGCGGAAATTTTAGCACGGCGCTGAAATCGCCTGCGACGAGTGGAATGCGACGCTCTTGCCAGAGCGACGGTCCGCTCCCTCTCCCCGTTCTTACGGGGAGAGGGCTGGGGTGAGGGGCCGCCACGGTATGAACCGGGCTGATTCCTGACGTTTTAGACCGGGTTGATTCCTGACAGGCCAATTTCGTCTGATTCGA
>NZ_JAUHIS010000008.1:0-306486 GCF_032381435.1 Bradyrhizobium sp. SZCCHNR1002 | reverse complement strand
GTGATCTGGTTCAGGGTGTCGATCGTGGCAGCGATGTTGGCCGCTGTCAGCGCGTAGGAGAAGCCGGGAAACACCGAGCTGACGGCGCCGGAGACCGCCTCCGTCAAGGTGAATTTCGAGCTGTGCTTCTGCATGTACCATTGCACGCCGAACCGCAGCTCGTCGTTCAGGGTGACCTCGGCGATGGTCGCCTCGATCAGCACCTGGTTCGGCATCTGGTCCAGCCGCTCGATCACCTGCAGCACGCGCTTGTAGTCGGCCGAGGCCGCCTCGATCAGGATCGCGTTCTTGGCCTCGTCGGCGACGATCCGCAGCCGCGGCCCGTCGGCCTCGCCGTCGCGGCCGGTGGGTGCGGCCGGAGCCGCGGCCGGCATGACGCTCGGCGCCGCAGCCGCCGGCGCCGCATTGCGCATGCCGCCGAAGCCGCCACTGGACGCGCCGAGCCCGCCGGTGAAGGACGGCGACGACGATCCGGACATGCCGCCGCCGGAGGATGACGGCTGCGACTGCACGCTCGCCTCCTGATAGTTCGGCGCCACGGTGCGCCGCCCGGCCGTCGCGGCCTGCGTATCCGTGGGGAACATCGACTGCAGCACGTCGACCAGCTCCTGGGCGCGGCGGTTCTGCACGGCATAAGTGAAGAGCTGCTTCTCCGCCCCTTGCGCCTGCGCGTCGAGCTTGCGGATCCAGGTCTCGGCGCGGCGCAGATAGGCAAGCTGCGGCGAGATCACCAGGATCGAGCGCAGCCGCTTGTTGGGCACGAACTGCACCATGCCGGCCATCGGCCCGTCGCGGTCGGAGGCGAACACACTCTTGAGTTCGGTCGCGATGGCGTCGGGCGCCGAGGTCTTGACCGGGATCAGCGCGAACGACATGCCCTTCATGGTGTCGACGTCGAACAGCGCGATCGCATCCATCATCGCCGCGATCTCCTGGCGATCGCCCGAGAGCGTAATCAGGTTGCGCGCATCGTCGACCCGCACCACCCCGCCGCGCGGCGCGATCGGCTCGACCACGCGCCGGATCTCGGAAGCCGAGACATATTTCAGCTGCACCACCTGCAGCCCGTTGCCGACCATCTCGCCGCCATCCGCCGCCTCATCGGTGCGATACGCCGCCGACACCGCCGTCTGATCCGCCGCCACAATTCGATAGATGCCGCGATTGTTGACCACAGCCGCATTGTTGGCCCGCAGCGCCGCCTGGAACAGATCGATGACCGCCGCCCGCGCCACCGGCCGCGGCATCTGGATCGTGACCCGCCCCTCGATCCCCGGATCGACCGTGTATTTGACCCCGAGAATATCCCCGAGCACCGTCTTCGCCGCCTGCGGCACCGGCACCCCGGCGAGATTGATGGTGACGCCGTCAGCGACATCCTCCGCCCCGCGCGGCACGGCCCCGGTCGGCGGCTCCCCGACGAACCGCCCGGTGCCTGCCATCACGGTGGCAGGACCGCCTCTGTTGTCGTCGAGCAGCGGCGAGCCCGAGATCCGGCCGGCCCGTGCACTCCCAGCCGGCGACCGCATCGCCGCCTGCGCCTGCGCCGCCGATCCCGCCTCCGCAGCACCCGTGCTCCAGGCGAACGACGACGTCCCCTCCTCCACGGTCTGGCACGCCGACAGCGCCAGCACCATCGGAAGCGCCATCCACCCACGCCTGCAAGCCTCGCCACGCACTGCTATTTACCCCACCCCGATGCAGCCAGCGCCGCTTAACAATTAACAGGCAGAGTCTAGAGGGTTTTGAAAGAGAGAGATATTGCTGGCAGGACACGCGAGGGAGTCATACACATGGTTTGATGCACGAATTTGCATCAAACATCGCAATACACAATCAAAAGCTGCAATCTCTACGAACGAGATTTCGCTCAGAGCTCACCTGCGCGCAGATCACCACAAACGCCGGAGCAGCATCGGCATCGATCTATCAACTAATTAAATGTCACCGTAATCCGGAATCGGTCAACAGCTTCATCGCCCATGCTTTCAATAAGCAGCGGCAGCATGCGGCACTCGGATATTGATGCCCCCCCTTGAGTCCGAGACCGCATTCGCGCAACATAAAGCACTGCCACTGCAGAAATTATCGCGTCTTACTTGAGCGGGAGCGCAGTCCGGCACTGCCACCGCCTCTCGGCGACGCCAGGCATTGAATCAATAGCTTGATCGGCGGCATCTACGAGCAAGAGCGCCTGCACTCGGCGCTCAGATATCGATCCCACCCATGAGTTCGAAACCGACTTCGCGCAAAATGAAGATGACACTCCTCCCGCTGTCAATGAAGCTATCGCGTCTCAATCGAGGGATGCGGTCCAGCAGCGTCACCGCAATCCCGTTGAGCTAAAAAGCCATTGGGACTATTTGTTGTACTCGCCGGATGAGCCGAACTCCAATTCAAGGAGCGCAGTGAGCATCTCGTTGAATCTAGAAAAAATCGTCCCGTATGAAATAAATCCTGCAACGCTCATTGGACCACGCAAAAACTCGCCGCAGCCGTATATCGCCCTCACGTTAGCCCCAAATGCTTTAGTCATCTCTTCAAGATCGCCCATCCTCGTCCTCGAAGCAGAGTCGAAAACGACGAGGACAATAGACGATATTGACTTCTCAATGATGGCCCCGCGCTGACGGACAAGTTGAAGGGCGCCGGACAAATAACGCTCGACTTGTTCGGGAGCATCATCACGAACTTGAAGTAATATGTACGATATACTCTCAGATTTGAGAGGTGGGAGTTCATTTGGCACATTGCGGATTAACGCCAAGCCTTCGCTAGACATGAAGTCAGCGAACGGCTGAGTGTCTTTCACCGATCCGCTCTTCTTACGAAACCAGATCATCTACCTACTCCCGGGGGTACACGTCCTAATGTATTTGCCAAGGAGATAATGCTTCCAACTGCATTTGCCTGGGTTGACGTAGATACTCTACTCATCATGTTACCAGCCACCTGAGCAATCCGCCATAGCTCATACGCTCCTTCGGGGTGCAGCGCCATGTTATAAATTGCAAAATAGGCGCGTTCTCCCTGACCGCTTTCAAACCAATAGGATAGTATTTCGAACCGCCCCAGCGTCGAATTTCCGACAACTCCCTCCGTAAATTCAGGAAGCAATGGTGCAGCTGCGGAAGGCGCCGCCGCTAGAATTGGCACGCCAAAGACGACCGCGAGTCCGACTGCGCCCGACAACATAGTTTCAGCTGGATTCGTTTGCAGAGCCTCCCGAAGGGCATTGGCGTCGGCCGCTTCGGCCGCCGCCGGGTCAAACGCCATCGCCCGCATACGAGGATCTGAACTCACACGCGATTCTGAAGAAGACCCTCTTGCGTCTTGGGCTGCGTTGGCAGCCAAGTACTGAAACGCAGCAGTAACCGCACCATTCGCGAACTTCCCTCCGCCCGCAACTGAGGCCAGACCGCCAGCCGCGGCCTGAACAATGGTGCCACCGATGCGTTGGCCGATGTCTGTCTGAGCATTCGGAAATAGTGTGTTCGTCAGCGGATTGAACGCTGCGCTCACCGCTGCGGCTGCCGCCCCGGAGCCGCACGAGGCCCCCGATACTACCGCGGAAGCGCAGCCGATCGCAGCGCTACCCGCGACATTCGCGGCATAGAGTCCCGGACTGAACGCCTTGCTGCCAAACGAGAGCGTTCCAGCGAACGTGGCACCACCGAGTTGTTGGAACGCGAATGTCGACATCGCCGCGATTGCGCCGGCTTTGATGATATCGCCCAGATTGCCACCGGACAGGCCGGTCACGATCGCCGCCGCCAAACCAGCCGCGATCGGACTCCCTCCCATGCCGATCGTCAGCGCGATCTGCAGGATCGACCGAGCAATCGCGTTGGTCTGGAAGAAGTGGGTGACTGCACGCCAAGCGCTGCTGAACGCCTTGCCGATCGCATTCCAGAAGCAGCCGAGGATGCAGTGGCCGTTGGGATCGGTGAAGGTCAGCGGGTCGTTGCCGACATAGGAATAGCGGTTCCAGCCCTGTGTGCTGAACGGAAACTGAGTGACCGTGTCGGCGCTGGTGAAGCGTGCCAGCAGCGGATCGTAGACGCGCCCATTCATATGGATCAGGCCGCCCACCGACAGCTGTTCGTGGTCGGTGAAACCGCGCGTGGTCTGGCTGGTGATGCTGCCGGTGGTGTCGTCAGAGCCGTCGACATTGCGGCGCTTGCCCCAAGCGTCGTAGCTGAGCCGCTCGACCAGAAGGCCGTTCTGATCGGAGATCGCCGAGATCGAGCCGAGATGGTCGGTATGGAAGTAGCGCGTGGTGACCGTCGTGCTGCTGCCCGAGGTCTGAGCAACCCGCATGCCGACCCTGGCGTTGCCGACCAGGAGATAGTCGGTCCATTTCTGTGTGATCGTACCGGGGTTCTGCACCTCGGCCGCGACGCCAAAGGCGGCAATGTAGAGCGTCGTGCCCTCCGGTGTCACCTGCTTGACGCGCTGGTGGTCGGTGTCGTCGACGAAGGAGATCGTCCGCGCCCCCTGCGTGATGCTCGCGGGCTTGTTGTAGGAAGTGTAGACGATACTGCGGCCGAGACCGGAGGTCTGGTTGCCGTTGGCATCATAGGTGAAGGTGGCGCTGATCGTGCCGCCCGAGACGCTGGTGACCGCGTGGGGGCGCGGCTGCCCCGCCGCCGGATAGGTGTAGGTGCCGACATCCGACTTGGTCAGAATGTTGCCGATCGGGCTGTAGGCGAACGTCTTGACCAGCGGCGCCGTGTTGACGCTGGTGGTCGACGTCGTCAGCCGGCTCAGCGCGTCATAGACGAAGCTCTCGCTGACATTGGTGTTGGCATCGCTGCGCGAGGTCAAATTGCCGAGCCGGTCGTAGCCGAAGCTCTGGTTCTGCACCGTGCTGTTGACGCCGGTGGCGACGCTGATCAGCGATCCGGTCAGCGGATCGAAGCCACGTGTCGTGACCAAACCATTGCCTGCGGTCTGCTGGGTGAGGTGCCCCTCGGCATCCATCGCATAGGCCGTCCAGTAGGACTGGCCGCTCGCATCGTCCTGCAGCTGGTTGGCGAAGCCGAGGCTGTTATAGCCGTAGCGCGCGGTGAAGCCGGAGGGATAGCTGACCTTGGTCAGCCGGCTGTTGGCGTCGTAGGTCGCGCCCATCGTGTAGGTCGCGCCGTCGATCGTGGTCGCGACCTGCAGCGGACGGCCGAGGATGTCATAGCTGACGCTGCGGGCAAAGCCGTTGCCGGAGCCCGAGGTGATGCCGGTCGAGGCCAGCTTGCCGATGCCGTTGGCGGCCGTGTCGTAGACCCAGACCGAGGTCATGTCTGGCTCGACCCGCTGCACCGTCCGCCCCAGCTTGTCGTAGCTCATGCTGACGACCTGCCCCTTGGCGTCGGTCTGCGTGGTCAGCTGCCCCAGCGTGTTGTAGGTGTAGCTCCAGACGCCGAGATCCGGATCGGAACTCGATATCTTGCGCCCCCTGATGTCGTAGCTGGCAGTGACGACATTGCCGACCGGATCCGTGGTCTGCACCATGTTGCCGACCGCGTCATAGGCGGCGGTCAATGTCTGGCCGAGCGCATCGGTGACAGAGACCACCTGGCCCTGGCTGTTCTTGACCGTCGTGCGCGTCTGGTTGAGCGCGTTGGTCTCAGTGGTCGTGAGACCATGAAAGGCCGCCTGCGACACGCTGCCGTCTGGCTGCGTCGTCGTCACCACCCGGCCCAGCGTATCGTAGGTGAAGGTCGTATAGCGCGGCGTACCGCCGTTGGCGAAATAGGGCCGGCTGGTCTGTGTCACGCGCCCGAGCGCATCGTAGGCCTTGGTGGCCTGGACGATGCTGCCGTCAAAGCCCTGAGTCTGACGCCCGATCTCGCGCTCCAGCGCGTCATAGAAAATGGTCGCCGGCGGGGCGATCACCGTCGCCCCGTCGGCCGCATAGGACAACTGCTGGACCAGATAGCTCGCACCCGAGATGCAGGACGCGGTACCGCCATTGACGCCGCTGCAGAACTGATAAGACCAGCGAGTCTGCGTGCCGTCCGGCGACACGACCTGAATCTTGCGTCCGAACTCGTCATAGCTGAACGTCGTGGTCAGCCCGTTCGGTCCGGTGTGACTGGTCGGCTGGCCGAAGCGCAGGTCGTATTGGAAGCTCTCGCTCTGCCCGAGCGCATTGGTGTTCGACGTGCCGAACTGCCCCCGTGCATCATAGGTGCTTGAGCTCGAACGGCTGACGATATCGACGCCGCTGACGGTCACCGACTGCTTGTGGCCGAAGGCGTCGTAGACATAGTCCGTCTGCAGCCGCAGCGCCGGGGTATCCGGCTCGACAACTTCCTGGGTCAGCAGGCCCGAAGCGGCGTCGTAGGAGAACGACGATGTCCGGGTGATCGTGTAGATGTCGGCGACCGGCGTCGATCCTGCCCCTGAGCCGGTCGACGGCGTGTAGGTGATGACGATGATGCCCTGCGCGCCGGCCGTGCCGACCGAGCTGACGCCGGAGCCGCCCGGACCACCGGCGCCGTAGAGACCCGCAGATCCGTTCGCTGCGCCGGGACCGCCGCCGCCGCCGGCGCCACTGCCGCCGCCGCCACCTGAGCCATGGGTCGCATCCCATTCGGAGCCGGTGCTGCCGCTCCCGCCCGCATTGTTGACCCAGGCGCTGGCGTCCCAATAGCCGGCGCCGCCGCCGCCGCCATTGCTGCCGACGCCGCCGGGAACGCGGACCGCGCCCGCACTGCCGCCTCCGGTTCCGACATAGTTGTTGCCCCCAGCTCCGCCGCCGACCCCGCTCGTGCCGCCACCATTGCCGCCGCCGCCGCCGCCCGAGCCGTTTTGGCCGGTGGTGCCACCGTTGCCGCCATGACCGTTGGGTCCCGCAGCGCCGCCACCGCCGCCACCGCCGTTGCTGCTGCTGCCCGAGTTACCGCCGGCGCCACCCGAATATCTGACGCTGCCAACGCCGTTGGCCAGCGCACCGCCGGCACCGCCGGCGGCGGCGTTCAGCCCGCTGCTGTTCAAGCCGGCATTGCCGCCCTTGGCACAGACGGACTGCCACAGACATGTGGTTCCAGTGCCATTGAAATACGTGTCACCACCGCCCGCGCCTGCATTGGCGGCGCCGCCGCCAGCGCCGCCAAGACCGATCCGATAGCTGACGCTCGCGCCAGGTTGCAGCGACAGGTTGACGGCCTTCGAATAGGCGCCGCCGCCACCGCCGCCTGCTCCCTCGGAGGAGGCATTGGATCCGGCGCCGCCACCACCGCCGGCGATCACCTCGACGGTATTGTTCGCGCTGTTCCAATCGCTCGGGACCGTCCAGCTCGAGCCGCTCGTCAGATAAATCCGCGTTGCCGATGAGGGTGGCGGCGGAGCGGGCGTGTAGTTTATGACGATGATGCCGGACGCACCGGGCATACCGGCGGTGTTGTTGCCGGAGCCGCCGGGGCCGCCCGCGCCATAAAGCGCGGCTGCGCCGTTCGCGGCACCGGCGCCACCGCCGCCGCCTGCCCCACTGCCACCACCGCCTCCAGAACCATGGGAGGCGTCCCACTCCGTTCCGGTGCTGCCGCTGCCGCCGGCATTATTGACCCAGGCGCTTGCATTCCAGTAGCCCGCCCCACCGCCGCCGCCACCACTGCCATTGCCGCCCGGAGCTCCGACGGAGCCTGCAGTTCCTCCACCGACGCCGGAGTTGTTGTTGCCGCCGGCGCCGGCGCCGACACCGCTCGCGCCGCCGCCGTTGCCGCCGCCGCCGGCGCCCGAGCCGTTCTGGCCGGAGGCGCCGCCATTGCCGCCATGCCCCAACGGGCCCGCGGCTCCGCCGCCGCCGCCGCCGCCGTTGCTGCTGGTCCCCGAATTGCCACCCGCGCCGCCTGAATATCTTACGGTCCCGATGCCGTTGGCCAACGCGCCGCCTTGGCCGCCGGCCGCCGCATTCAACCCACTGCTGTTCAGGCCCGCGCCGCCGCCTTTGGCACAGACCGACTGCGCCTGACAGATCGTTCCGGACCCGTTGAAGTAGGTGTCACCTCCGCCGGCACCGGCATTCGCGGCGCTGCCGCCCGCGCCGCCAGGACCAACCCGGTACGTGATGGATGCGCCCGGCTGCAACGGGAGATTCGATATCTTCGAATAGCCACCGCCGCCGCCGCCACCGGCGCCTTCCGTCGACGCGTTCGACCCCGCGCCGCCGCCGCCGCCGCCGATGACCTCGATGGTGTTGTTCGCGCTGTTCCAATCACTCGGGACCGTCCAGGTCGAGCCGCTGGTGAGGAATATCTGCGCAGCGCCGGCGCCCGACGGGACGGCGGAACTCATCAACAGAGCGAGCGCCAGCCTCTTCAAACCAGCGAAATGACTTGAACGCGACACACGAAATGACACGGCCTTGAACATGGTCAATTCCTCGGCCTGCAACGGCCAGCGTGAGCTCGATTTCAATCTGAATGGGGAAGATGGGCCGCTATTGCGGTCTGCGACTCGTGACTGTCGCCCGCGTCAACCTGCCGAGATACCAGTTCGACGTATCATTGGCGTACGTGTTGACCGTGGTCTTGCTGTTACCATCGGGCGTCGCCACCACGACCTGTGTCGCATTGCCGAAGTCGTCATACTGATTTGTCGTCGTGACCGTCGGCAGCCCAGAGCCATCCAGATCCGTGCCGCTAGACGTGTTTTGCGTCAGAAAGACACGGTATGGTGCACTGGACGAACTGATTCCCGTCCCACCGCCTACGTTCAGGCACAGATAGGTGTTGACCGACTGGCCGAGCGTCTGCGCGCCAAGCGTTCGGGTAGCTGAGGACACCATGCCGATGAAGGGGAAATCCTGACGAAAGGTCGTCGTGTCAGCAATGCCAGTTGCCAGGTCTTTCACAGTCATCTGGCGAAAACCAAGGTAGCCGCGACCACCCAAATCGAGCTTGGCGCCTGCATAGCTGTAGGACGAGCTGTAGGTACCGCCGACGCCATTGGATTGGTCCAGCCTGGACGCCACGTAGAGGGCCATCTGCATGTCCAGGATGGGATAGCTACCATTCGTGTCCTTGGTATAGACTGATCCGTTAGTCATAGGTGTATAGGTGATCGATGCCGTTGCACCGAGCCCACTGGTCACTTGGCTGACGAGATCGCCCGAACCGCCGTTCGCCGCAAGAGTGTAGATGTAACCGTTGTCCATCAGCGCGAAGTCAGACCGCCCGTCACCGTTGAAGTCCCCCCCAAACACGAAGTAGTTGGCACTCGGCGGCGCTCCAAAGTTCCAGTTGTTTGGCATGGAGATCGTATTGTAGGCAAAGGATCCATCTCCCTTGCTCAGAAACTGGTAGATATATGGCCCATTACCCCCGATCAGAACAAAATCGGATCTACCGTCCAAATTGAAGTCACCGGCAATCACGTCAAATCCGGTCGTCGGCGGAGTACCGAAATTCCAACCCGGAATTGCGATCTGCACGTAGTCGAAATTGCCGTCCCCCCTGCTCTGGAACATATAGAGCGTCCCCGCTTTGAGCATCAGCCAGTCAGTCTTACCATCTCCATTGAAGTCGCCCACGACAGGCATGTAATCGGACGGGGGGATTCCATCCTCGGGCCAGCCGAACCGCCAGCCATTGGTTAGATCAATCTGCCGATAACTGAAGGTGCCATCGCCGTTGCCAAACGCCTCGTAAAGCGTCGTGCCTCCAAGCATGATGAAATCGGTCTTGCCATCACCATTGAAGTCGCCCGTGATCGGCACATAACGGGTATTCGGATTCCCGAAATTCCATCCATTATTGATCCAGATCGAGCTGCAGCCAAACGAACCAGCTGCATTGCTGATGCACTCGTAGAGATAATCCTGATTGATCAGGATGAAATCGGTACGGCCATCCCCGTTGAAATCGCCGGAAATCGGAGCGAACGAACCCTGATCCAAGATGGGCCAGTTGGCCGGAGTCTGAACGACTCCGACGCGAAACGTGCCGTCACCGTTACCCAGAAACGGAAAGATCTGCGATGAGTTCACGAAAGCGAAATCGCTTTTCCCGTCTCCATCGAAGTCTCCAACGAACGTCACATACACCGCGGCCGGATAGCCGCCGAAGTCCCAGACGTTCTGCGTCGAATTCACATTGGTGTAGCTGCCATCGCCATTGCTCAGATACGCAAAGATCGACTTGTTCTTCGTCAGGACAAAATCGGTCTTTCCGTCGCCGTTAAGATCCATCAGAACCGGCGTCCAATACTGCATTCGCACGTATGACGATGCGACGAGATTATTCGGATTCGTCGCAACAGACGGCGAGAATGACCCGCCGCCACCGTTACTCCACTGGAACGTCGTTGCCGGAAGACAATTTCCCGAAGCGGCGCACGCCGTCACTGATGTCAATTCGGAATTTCCGCTCGTGCTGCTCTGCTGATAGGAAAGTCGGTAGTCCGAGACCATGTTTGCACCGGCATAGGTCTTCACATTGGTCAGGCGAACTACAGTTCGGACGATAGACCCAGCTTGGTAGTGCTGAATGACGTCCGGTCGCGACGCATAGGTAAACTGAACAGAGTTATATGGACTGACCCCGGCGACGCTGTTTCCCGTGTAGTCGATCCTGCTTGGTAAGGCCTGGCCATTTGCCGCATCGACACTGTAGGTCAGACTCAAATAGTTTCCCTTCGTGTCGGTCAACTTGCTAAGGGCCCAAGCCCTCGCGGTCGACTTACCAACTGCAAGGATCTGCGAATCGGTCGTATGGCCAAATTCCATGACCTGTCCCGATTTCGTGCGAACCTCAAACCACGACGGGCCGGTACCCGCGACTCCATGCGAGATCACCCTCGAGAACGATTCGACTTCGGTCCGATATTCGGTACCTTCGGCCCCGTAGGCGCCGCTCACTGCAATAAGCCTCTGCCCGTCGAGACAGAAGCGATCGTTTGCATCGAAATTGACGCTGCCCAGCACGCCATCCTGCACGATAGTCCGGGCACAACGCCCGATCGAGGGCAACCCCCCCAGCGACCAACCGACCCCGACAATGCCGTTTCCGCCCTGACTGTTGTAGTCAAGCGACAAAGATGGCGCGACACCTGCAGATCCCGGCGGCAGCGCAATCGGGAGCGAATAGCCTGCAGAGCCGCTCTGGCCGACCGAGACCTTTCCCGGTAGCGACATAGTCTCGGCATAACCTATAGTTGTATTCTGAAAACAAAAGAATGCACTCGCATACGCAAGCGCAGCACTGATTGCTCTACGCGCGCGACGACGTCGAGCGCCGAACTCCAGATCTCTCGTCACCCCTGCCCCCGCAGTCTCTGTACACCCCGAAACACAACAGACATTATTTGAATTTCACGATCAACTGACATTCGAATTTTTTAACAACATGTGGATGAGTGTGGTCTATAAATACAACCTACACCTCCAGGTCCCGCACCCTCCTCTACATTTGCGAGCAAAGGTTGTTCGCATGACGCACCCATCGCCGCATTCGACGACACGGCACACAACGCTGAGTACAGAATAACTCCACAACATCCTCGCGCGTGCACGAATTGGACGAATCAGACTCAACGCTTTTGCTGCACGCCCTGCCTCGCTATGAACTCGATGCCGAACTTTGTGAGCCTTGCACCGTCCGCAGGTCTACAGCTCACGTCAGAAGCCGACCTGCACACGTTGCGCTGGATCAGAGCGCTGCAGCGTCGACACGGCCCGAGGAATCGGTTTCTGCTTTCCCTTCAAACCAATCGGGCATGTCCAGCTCCCGCGGAACGCGCATCAATTTCGCGTTCTCGGAAAACACGGTAAGCATCCCTCGTAGGCCGCGGAGGAAGCAGCCGCTGGCTGTCAGCGGGTCAGCGGTTCTCAGATTTCCCTGCGCATCTTCAGGATCTCGATCAAGTTCTCGACGCCGAAGTCGGTGAGGGCCATGACGCCGTCGTCGGCGACGACTTAGACCCAGATGACGCCGTCCTCGATGTCCATTTCACTGGCGACGTCCTGCAGCCAGTCTTCATCTTCGCCGAGGTTCTTCGCGACCTTGGCCATGGTGGTGATGTGATGCACTTTGTTGACGTGCGTGGTCATGCTGCTTGAGCCGAGAGCGCTTTGGCCTGAGGCACCCACTTCCAGGGCAGAAATCTATCCAGCCGATGCGCCGGATGAGCAGCGATGCGCGCGAGGACATCCGCAAGCCAGGCTTGTGGATCGATGCCGTTCATTTTGGCCGTGACGATCAGGCTGTACATGGCCGCGGCGCGCCGACCTCCGCGATCGGAGCAACAGAACAGCCAGGATTTTCGACCGAGAGCGATGCCTCGCAGGCCACGCTCAGCAGCATTGTTCGAGAGGCAAATCGGCCCGTCATCGAGGAACGCGGTGAAGCTCGTCCAGCGCTTGAGGATGTAGTTGAACGCCTTGGCGATATCGTGGCCACGGGACAGTTTGGCGAGCAGCTCGCGCAGTAGACCTGCAGATCCTCGACCAGAGGCCGGCTCAGCGTCTGCCGCGCCCGAACGTGCTCCTCAGCACTCCTGCCATTGATGGAGCGTTCGATCTCGAACAGCGCATCGATCCGTCGCATCATCTCGACCGCGATCGGCGAGAGCGGGACGTCCTTCTTGCCGGAAGCCTTGCGTCGCGCGTTCTCCTCGATGTCGGGCATGACGAAAAGCGGGCGCCATGACATGGGCTTCGACCAGGCGTAGCAGGGGATCAAGCGCGGCACAGACCGATCCAACTGCGTCCGCCATCGTCGACAGCGCGATCGGCACGCCTTCCAAAGCGTAGCGCTCGGCTTGGCGGTTCATTGGCTGATGCTGGCCGAACTTCTCGAACATGATCATGGCCAACGCGGCGCATGTCAGTGTGGCCGGCAGCGATCCACACGCGCATTCCTGACGGAATCGGGATCATCGCGTCCGCCCGTCCGCCAATGCGGCAACAGCGGCCTTCAGCGTCCTCTCATCGACGACGCACGTGATCCGCATCCTGGCTCCGGCCGCAAACTCGATCTCAATTGCGCCGCCGACGGTCGGCTCTCTCGGCAGAGGCGCGGCCACTGGATCTGCAATCACTTTTACCGGAACGAAGTTCAATCGCAGCCCAGCTTCATTCTGTCGAGGCCGTCGCCAGCTGAGGAGCAACGAACGTGAGATGCCGAATCGCCGGGCTGTTGCCGACTCCTGCCGGACCCCCCTGCAGGCTCTCCAGCCGATCTTGAGCTTCTCATCCTCAGACCAGCGCCGCCGCCGACCCGTCTCGACCACCTCAAGTCGCCCGATCCGGGCACGGTCCTTATCTCTGTCCATAAGGACAGTTCTCAGCACCAACACCAAATTGCCAAGGCGGCCTCCGGCGGAGGGTTACGGCAAGAGCGGACGGCTACGCATTCTCAGCGCTCATTGCCGCTGCATTCCCCCGGAACGACCCCAACGCCCACTTGGTGCAAGGCACTAATAAGATCCCTTCCGCCGAGACCGACGCACTTGTTGCACAAACTCCCTAGCTTGGCGGACGATCCACTACTTTAACGAGAGCAAAGTGGTATCGCTACTTTTTGACACCGAGACTGCGGCACACTGGCCACACCAATTGGCTATATTCACAGGACTAACCACAGAGGACTGGCTGCAATCCAGCTTCCGTGCCATCGCAGATGGTACGCGGGAGGGGTAACGGAGTGCCGATTCTACGTCGATTGTCTTTAATGTTGGGGCTGTTTCTTCTTTGCTTGGCCTTCTTCGCGCTGGCAAAATTGGCGGCCGACAAAGATCCTGGTGGTCCTCCGTGCAGCAGGGGATCCATTGCGAGCATCATGACGGGTTGCCAACCGGCATCGCGCCCCGCGGCAACAGAGGACGTGATGACCTTCCAGAGGCCCGGCGGCATTTCCCGAACGGCACCTCCGAACTGAGCCAGAAGATTGCTCCGAATCTGCTGGGCTTCGGTGTGCATAAGAACGTCTGTCTCGACAGTGTTGCGCTGGCGTGAAGCAGACTGAAACGCTCGCTATGAATTCACTCCCTTGGGCAGGCCGAGATGCGGTCCGTTCGTCGCAGGTCGAAGGCATCCGCCCACGCCGCCCTCGTCTGCCGGTGCCTTGGTAGCTCGACCCGTGACTTCGTTTCCACATCTCGCATGGTCTAAGGCACGCAACCGTTATCGAGAATCAACATCACAATTGAGAGCGGCGGGACCAGCGGCCGCGCAATTCGCGCGTTCAGTCGAGAGCAGCGGGAGCCGGTCGCCATTCTCTTCATAATGCGCGTATTGGCCGACTTCTTAGAGGCGGCGGTCACGGAGCTCAAAGTTTGGTCGAGCGAGACGAACTTCTGGACAAGCTTCACAGTCAGACGATGTGGAAGCTCGATAGATGCGACAGCAGCTCGGCGGTCGACACATGCTTGACCATGATCGCGTCCAGTGCCGCATCGGTGATGACGGCGTTGCCCGCCGTATCGTCATGGATCGCTGCCTGCAACGCCGACTGGTCGGCGAATAGGCTCTGGGTGAACACGACCTTGTCGGCTCCAAGGGCGAAGTCGTCGATTCTCACCTGACCGAAATGCGCGGCGAACACGAATGTGTCGTGGCCCTGCAGCGATACCGGCTCAGACATCACGCCGGCCGCTTGCGCCGCCGCGCCGGAATTCAAACTACCGCCTAGGCCATCCCCGGCGAATTGGAAGTTATCCTGCGACAGCGCACCGACGAATTGCAGGGATGAGCTGCTCGTCCCGTCACTTGGCGACAGCACGCCACTCACCTCGTCGAAATGCGTCTGCAGCGACGCGAAGGCGATTTTCTGGAGGTCGATCTGGGCCGCAGTGCTGCCAAGGGCGACAAGATTGCCGCTGAAGGAGGGGGCGGCGAGCATCAGGTTGGCGCCGCCCGACGTGTTGGCGGTCACCGCGGTCGCCGTTACCGCGCTATTCGAAGCCGGAATGCCGATCGTGCCGTCGCCGTTAAGATCCTGGTGGAAGCTGGCTTCCAGCGTCTCGAGCGCCGCCGAGCCGCCCGAAACGGCGCCGATCGCGTTGCTGACATAGGCGCCGCTGCCGTCGGTGTTCCACACCGTATAGAGATCGGTGCCGGCCATCTTCCAAGCCACAAGATAGCCGACAACGGATGCCTCTGCTCCGATCGGATCCCAGCCGCCAGTCTGGCCGACGGTGACGACGCTGCCGCCGAACTTGATCTGCGGACCGATGCCGCCGCCGACCGGATTGAGGTAGTAGCCGTTGCCGATCTGGACTAGGTTGGTCGACCCAACGGCTTCGATGACGGTCGTCGGAATCCCGGTCGTGCCATCGCCATTGAGGTCTTGATGAAATGACGCCTCGAAGGCCTCGAGCGCAGCCGAGCCGCCTGCGACGGCGCCGATCGCATTGGTCGTGTAGTTGCCGCTGCTGTCAGTGTTCCAGACCGTATAGAGGTCGGCGCCCGCCATTTTCCAGGCGACCTGATAGCCGTTGCCGGACGCTTCGGCCGCGATCGGAGCCCAGCCGCCGAGCTGTCCGGCGACGACGCTCGTGCCACCGAACTTCAGCTGGGGACCAGCGCCACCGCCGACGGGATTGAGCGAGAAGCCGTTGCCGGTCTGGACCAGGACGGTTGAGCCAACCGCCTCAATGACCGTGGTCGGCACACCAATAGTGCCGTCTCCATTCAGGTCCTGATGCAACGACGTCTCAAATGCCTCGAGCGCGGCAGAGCCCCCGGAAACGCCGCCGATCGCGTTGCCCGTATAGTTGCCACTGCTATCGACGTTCCAGAGCGTGTATAAGTCGCTGCCAGCCATCTTCCAGGCGACCTGATAGCCGCCGCCGGCGGCCTCCGCTGCGATCGGCGTCCAGCCGCCGAGCTGTCCCGGCGCGACGGCCGAGCCGTTGAACTTGAGTTGCGGGCCGCTGCCGCCGGCCACCGGATTAAGGAAATAGCCGTTTCCGGCCTGAACGAGGCTGGTGCTCCCCAGCGCCTCGATAACGATGCTGACCAGGCCGATCGTGCCATCGCCATTCAGGTCCTGATGGAACGATGTCTCGAACGTCTCAAGCGCCGTCGAACTTCCAGACACGCCGCCAATCGCGTTACCCTTGTAGTTGCCGCTGCCATCCACGTTCCAGACAGTGTAGAGATCCTGCCCCTGCAACTTCCACGCGACCTCATAGCCGCCGTTGCCATTGGCTTCGGCGCCAATCGGCGTCCAGTCGCTGAGCCAGTGAACCACTACGTTCGCACCATTGTACCGTAGCGCCACCGTCGTGCTTCCGCCGATCGTGTTGAGATCGTAGATGACGCCGACCTGGGCGAGGCTGATCGAGCCGAGCGCCTCGACGATGGTGTTGGCGAAATAAGGGGCCGATCCGACCGCAGGATCGATCTGGGCGAGACCCGCGCCGGCCACCGCCGGATTGGCCATCGGCACCGCCGTCTGCTGCAGGATCTCCGAGACGTCGGCGTAGCTCAGCGTCGGGTTGGCCGTCAGGATCAAGGCCGCAATCGCGGCAACGCTCGGCGCGGCTGCGGAGGTGCCATAGAAGTCGGTCATTCCCGTGACGGTCGTCGAGATGTTGTCGATGCCGGAGACCACGACCGGACTGAGCTGGAGCGGCGTCGCAAGGCGCGTGCCGTCGTTGGCGAACAGGATCTCGGTCCCGGCGCCGGACGATGAAAAGCTTTCCGAGACCGGTGTTGTGCCAAAGGCCGGCGTGTTGGCGGCATTGACGGCTCCGACGGTGATGACCCCCGGGGTCATCGCGTGACCGAAGACCGTTCCGACGTTGGCGCCGCTGATGGAGACC
Organism: Bradyrhizobium sp. SZCCHNR1002; assembly: GCF_032381435.1. Classification (NCBI taxonomy): domain Bacteria; kingdom Pseudomonadati; phylum Pseudomonadota; class Alphaproteobacteria; order Hyphomicrobiales; family Nitrobacteraceae; genus Bradyrhizobium; species Bradyrhizobium sp. SZCCHNR1002. The sequence continues at coordinate 289,719 of NZ_JAUHIS010000008.1, read as the reverse complement.
GGGAGGCCGTTGCCTGCCAGGATCTCCTTGATTGTCGATGGCGTGGGGCCGAAAACGTCCGCAATGACGATCTGGTAGGTGCCGGAGACCGCGAAATGCAGGCCGATCCACGGGTTCTGATAACTGTTGGGAACGTGTCCGAGGTATTGTCCATTCTGGTACACGTTGACCGAGAGATGCGACGCGGCTTGACCCCAAGCCTGGTCCCACTGCACGAGCAGGTTGGCGCCCGCGGTGACGGTGATGGTTTGCGCGATGTTGCCGCCGAAGCTCAGCGCATTGCCATCGTAGTACATTCCTCCGATGCTGCCGGAGATCGAGGTCCAGGACGTCTGATAGGCCGTGCTGCCGTTGTTGCCGGCCGACGTCACATAGGTCACGCCCATGGCCTGAACGGTCTGAATGGCCTGGGCGACAACGCCGTTCTGGAAGAACGGCTCGTCCGAATAGCTCACATCGTCGACGATGACCTTGCAGCCGGCATTGGCGAGCGCGATGATGCCGTCGGCGAAATCCTGCTCGCTCTGGAAGGCGGTATAGAAGGCGAGACTGGCGTCAGGCGCGATGTCGTGGATGACCTGCATCATCGCACGGCCTTCGTCCGTCCCGCCCGATGGCATGTCCTTGAGGATCTGAATCTTGGAGGCCGAGGGCAAGGCTCCGCTGGCTTCGTCCGCTGCGGCGCCGCCGAGATTGTTGAAGCTGCTGGAGAGGACGCCGATCTTGATGCCGGCTCCCGTCACGCCCGTGGAGTTGCCGCCGAGCGCCTGAACGACCTGGGCGCTGGTCGCGCCTTGTGCACTGACCGCCGAGGCGATGGCTTCCGTCACCGCGTCCTGAAGCGACGGCGCGGGCTCGCCGCTCGGTCCGGACTGCGCTGTCGCGGGCTTTCCGAGGCTGCTGAACGACCATGTCTGCAGCGATGCGCTGGCGCCTGACCACATCTCGACGCTGATCGAGAGGACGAACCCGCTCTCGCTGGTGCTCTGTCCGGCATGCGCCGGTCCGACGGAGGCGTTGCCGGCGATCGCCGTGGACGGATGGAAGAACGGCTCGGTGACTTGCCAGCCGGCGGCTACCGTTCGAGCCGTTAGCTCTGCCGCCTCCTGCGCCGGCGTCTGAGCCCGGGTGCTCACGTCGACGAGTTGTACGACCACCGTTGCCTCGGCGTCGTTGTGCGCGAGGAGGCCGGGCGCCCCGCTCGGAGCATCGGCGCTTGGCGCAGGGGGGATAGGATCGATCTGCTCGGCCGGGCCATGCGGCGTCTGCGCGATGGTGGAGGCCGGCTTGAATTCATACTCGGCGGCCGCAGCAGGCTGCTGCACATGCAACTCGTGACGCCCGCCAGCAACAGGATCGAAAATGAGGAACTGGGCGGCTTCACGCCAGCGGTCAGGAATGTCTTCGGTACGGCCAGATTCGTAAAACATGCATGCCACGATGGTGATCCTGTCCTCGAGGCCGGACAGGCGTGATGGAATTGAAGCATCGTGCAGTGATGCCGCCAGATTTTGTATAAAATGGTATCGAAGAAAGGCCGCTCGGGCCATATGCCATTGTTCGATCCGTCCGGTCGCAATCAACTATTGATTGTATTTGGGGGAGCGGCTATTTCCCGGGGTCCCAAGCCAGCCTGCGCTGGGGCAGCTCGGACATGGGCAGAGATCGGAGCGGGCACTGCAGGGGATTTGCTCCCCGTCAGCCCGTCCCGAGGACCGCTGACGCGCCGATCAGACCAGGTGGAAGCTGGACAAATGGCTCAGCAGGTCCGCCGTCGTGACGTGCTGGACGGTGATCGTGTCGTGCGCGGCGTCGGTGATCACGGCGTTGCCGGCCGCATCGTCGTGAATCGACGCCAACAGCGCCGCCTGATTCGCGAAAAGCTCGTGGCTGATGACGATCGTGTCGCTGCCCAGATGGAAGTCGGCGACGCTGACCTGGCCGAAATGCTCGGCGAAGACGAAGGTGTCGTGTCCTGCCAGGGAGACGGCTTGCGGAGCGGGGCCGCTCGCCGGACCCGCGGCCGCCGAGATCATCGTGCCGCCCTGGCCGTCATCGGTGAATCGGAAGCTGTCCTGCGACAGCGGTCCGAGGAAATGCAACGAGGTGCTGCTCGCGCCGTCGCTGAGCGACAGCAGCCCGCTGCCGTCATCGAAATGCGCCTGCAGCGAATGAAAGGCAATGCTGCTGAGGTCGATCTGATCGCCGTTGCCGCCGAACCCGATCAGGGAGCCGCCGAAGCTGCCGGACACCGTCAGGACCACGTCCGGGCCACCGGCCAGCGTCAGGGCTTGCGTGCCCGCTGCGACGTGAGCGGGCACACCGATGGTGCCGTCGCCGTTCAGATCCTGATGAAAGCTGGTCTCCAGCGTTTCCAGCCCCGCCGAGCCGCCCGGAACGGCGCCGATTGCATTGCTGACGTAAGCACCGCTGCTGTCGGTATTCCAGACCGTGTAGAGGTCGACGCCAGCCATTTTCCAGGCGACCAGGTAGCCACCGCCGGAGCTCTCTGCGCCGATCGGGTTCCAGCCGCCGGACTGGCCAACGGTGACGGCGCTGCCGCCGAACACGATCTGTGGCCCGGTGCCGCCGCCGACCGGATTGAGGAAGTAGGTCGAACCGGATTGCACCAGGCTCGTTGATCCCAGCGCTTCGATCACGGCCGAGGGGATGCCGATCGTACCGTCGCCGTTCAGATCCTGATGGAGGTTGGTCTCCAGCGCTTCCAGACCGCTGTTGGTGCCGTTGACGGCGCCGATCGCGTTGCTCGTATAGGCGCCGCTGCTGTCGGTATTCCAGACCGTATAGAGATCTGCGCCGGTCATCTTCCATGCGATCTGATAGCCGCTGCCGACGGCCTCGGCCGCAATCGGCGACCACCCACCGAGCTGTCCGGCGACCAAATACGCGCCGCCGAGACTGACCTGCGGGCCAGTGCCACCGCCCAGAGGATTGAGGAAGTAACCGTTGCCGGTCTGGACCAGACCGGTCGAACCAATCGACTCGACAACAACCGTCGGAATGCCAATCGTACCGTCGCCGTTGAGGTCCTGATGGAAGGACGTCTCGAACGCTTCGAGCGAGGCTGTGCCGCCCGAAACGCCACCAATGGCGTTGGCCGTGTAGTTGCCGCTGCTGTCGGTGTTCCAGACCGTGTACAGGTCCGCACCCGCCATCTTCCAGGCGATCTGATAGCCGCTGCCGACGACGTCGGCTGCGATCGGCGCCCAGCCTCCGAGCTGACCGACCACCAGGTTGGCGCCGCCGAACTTGACCTGCGGGCCGGTGCCGCCGCCGACGGGATTGAGGAAATAGCCGTTGCCGGCCTGGACGAGACTTGTCGATCCCACAGCCTCGATGACCGTCGTCGGAATGCCAATCATGCCGTCGCCGTTCAAGTCCTCGTGGAAGGACGTCTCGAACGCCTCGAATGCGGCCGTGCCTCCCGAGACGCCGCCGATGGCGTTGCCGGTGTAGTTGCCGCTGCTGTCGACGTTCCACACCGTGTAGAGGTCCGCGCCCGTCATCTTCCAGGCGACCTGATAGCCGCCGCCGCTGGCCTCGCCCGCGATCGGGGTCCAGCCGCCCAATTGTCCTGGCTGAACGACGCTGCCGCCGAACTTGATCTGCGGCCCGGTGCCGCCGCCGACCGGATTGAGGAAGTAGCTCAGTCCGAGCTGGACCAGGCTGGTCGACCCCAACGCCTCGATCGTCACCGGCGTTGCGGAAACGAGATGGAAGCCGAGCGCGTCCATCTGCTTGAGGTCCACCGCCGTCAGCGTCTGCAGCGTGCTGTAGGTGTAGAACTCATTGAACGGATCGTTGCCGCCCTGCACGCCGCTGTTCAGGAAGTCGCTGGGGTCCGATGACTGGCCGTAATCGGCGAGCTTCGTATACCCGCCATCGACCGAGAAATACGCCGTCCCCGCCGTCGCGCCGCCGGTCATCAGCCGCACGCCGGGGCTGGAGAAGCGGAACAGATCGAAGACGTCGGGCTGCGGTCCGTAGGGCACGCGGCCGAAGGCGTGCGTCAGCTCGTGCAGCGCCACGCCGACCAGCAGGTTTGAATTGATGTCGGTCGCAAACGTTGCGCTGCCGTCGTCGGTGGTCGCATCGTTGGCGCCGAGGCCGCCCCACAGCTTGAGCTGCGAATTCCACACCGCGACGTAGGATTGCCCTTGGATGCTGGATCCCGCCGGCAGGGCATTGAAGGTGGTATCGCCGGGGCTGGCATAGTTGATCAGGTTGGACCTGACGCTCGAATAGCTCATCCATTGGCCGCCGTCAGGACCGGCTGCCGCGCCGCCGCCGACGCCGCTATAGTCGATCTTGATGTTGACGGTGATGCGGTCCGAGATCATCGAGGTGAGGATCGCTGCGGCCTGCTGGATGCCGGCGCGAAAGCTCGCCGGTGCATTCATCGCCGCCGTGTCGAACAGCAGATTGATGGTCAGACCGCCGGCACTCACCGCGGTGACCGCGCCGATCCCGCCGAAATCGCCCTGGGCGAGCAGCGATTCCACGGCCTCTTGGGGAAGCTCGACCGGATTCGTCGGCGGTAAGACCCCCGCATCGTCAGGGGCCGAATTTGTGACCGACTGTGAGATCGAAAGCCCAGGCATTGCCTAAGTCCCAGCTGCTTGCGTGAACGGCGTATGGCTCGACCTTTGATCCAGTGATGAGCGATTCACGACCGAACCAACGATATCTATCCGCCTGATCGTCTTGCTCAGTGGTTAACGAGAGCGGTCAGACGAGAAAAAGCGGCGGGCGAGGATTGGCATGGGCCTTCTGCCGCGAAACAGATCGTTGGCGAGCTGAGTTCGCTTCCATCGTGGGGCATTGCCCAGCTGCCCTACAGTCGGCTCGTCCATTCGACTGAACGTCGTCTGCTGCCGCAATGTTTGCCCCGGCTTTGACGAACCTTCTTCGATTCTTGAGATCGGAACTTGTATTGATCGAATTGTTCGATCGACGCGAGGGTGCCACCCAGAATCTTGTCGAATTAAATGTCCTGGGGTCGGTGTTGCGACAACTGGCCAGTGCATGGCTCCCGTCCGAAGCACTTTGAGGCCGCCGAACGCAGAGAATCACTCGGCCTGACCGGGCCGGGGCAAGCTGGCGGGCTTGAGATAGAGCAGTGAGCTGCAGCGGCTGCCTCTCACGGCAGTTTTGTCGGCGAGCTTTCCCAAGAGGGTTGTTCCGATCTCGCTTGTGCACCGGTTGCCGCCAAGAGCACAGCGAATTTTGCGTCGACCGGTCGGCCTAGCTTCCTTGAAGGCCTACCATTAGACTTTGGCGATCGCAGATGATATCGCGGAGCGCAGACTCGATCGCCGTCCACGTGCGTCACAGAGCACGCGGACCGTGGTCATCCAGGACGGATATCTAGACGCGCCTTCATTGTTGACAATTCGCAGAGCGAGCATGGTCGAGGAGAACGTGGTGGGACAAGATCGTAAACGGCGTGTAGCGCTTATTGCAGGCGTGACGGGCCAAGATGGCGCGTACTTGGCTGAGTATCTTCTGGGACTCGGCTATACGGTACACGGAATCAAACGTCGATCGTCGTCCTTTAACACGGCTCGCGTGGATCATCTGTACCAAGACCCCCACGTCGGCGACGTCCCGTTCCTGATGCACTACGGCGACATGACAGACTCGACCAATCTTATCCGGTTGGTGCAACAGATCAGGCCGACTGAGATATACAATCTCGCAGCTCAGAGCCATGTCGCCGTCAGCTTTGAGAGCCCGGAATACACAGCCAATGCGGATGCCGTCGGAGTTCTCCGGCTGTTAGAAGCCATTCGCATTCTCGGCCTGGAGAAAGACACGCGATTCTATCAGGCGTCAACCTCCGAGCTATACGGCTTGGTCCAAGAAGTCCCTCAAAGGGAAACCACGCCGTTTTATCCACGATCTCCCTATGCAGTTGCGAAGCTATACGGCTATTGGATTACAGTAAATTATCGTGAGGCCTATGGCATATTTGCTTCTAATGGCATCTTGTTCAACCATGAAAGCCCGATACGCGGAGAGACTTTTGTTACCCGCAAGATTACGCGGGGAGTTGCGAGAATAGAAGTTGGGTTGGAAGACACTATCTACCTTGGAAATCTTGAAGCAAAGCGCGACTGGGGACACGCGAGGGACTACGTGAAGGGAATGCACGCAATCCTGCAGGCGGATAAGCCGGATGACTTTGTTCTTGCTACCGGAGAGACACGCTCGGTACGCGAATTCGTAGAGCTTGCTTTTGGAGAAATCGGTCGTCGCATAGAGTGGCAAGGAAAGGGGGTCGAAGAGGTGGGCCGCGATACCGCTTCAGGCAGGATTGTTGTACGCATCGATCCGGCATATTTCCGGCCGACCGAGGTCGACCTCTTGATCGGAGATGCCACAAAGGCCTGGAAGAGCCTCGGCTGGAAAGCGCAGACGAGCTTTCGGGATTTGGTGAAAGAGATGGTCGTTTGCGACCTGGCTGAAGCTCGCCGTGAGGCGGCGGCTAGACCGGTCAATAGCTGAAGACCTTAGGCAGCCATCGTTTTCGCTCATCGGGAGAGAAGCAGACTGCGGATGCTTTCGTGCTCCCAGTCAACGGTGGCATGCCTGAGAGCAGGAGGACATTGAATACAGGTTGGGAGCCGCAGCCGCACGCGGCCGAATGCGTGCGCAAGCAGGTGAATAGCTACACGAACAGATGTAGAAGGATGTCCGTCGCAAAGGCTACGCCCATCGGCGCGGGCTTTTGAGCCCTTGAACGGAAGAACACCGGAGCACGATCGTTGCGGCCGCGTCGAAAAGAATGACGGTGAGCTCAAAGCCCCAGCCGTCCGCCGTTGAAGGTCACACGGGCGCCAACGCCAACGTCCTCCGCAGATCTGCGAGAACCCGGTGACATAGTATCGGCCTTGGTCGCTGAATCCCCTGGCAAGGAGCCGAAGGCGGATTCGCCAGAACTCGCGCTTTGCTCCCAGCGAGGCAGGCCTACACGACTTGAAGCGGCTATCCGCCGGCCCTATCAGGACCTGTAACGGCCGCCGCGCTCGGTCGCGCGTTGTCAGATCTCATTCTGACCGCACGACGACCGGACACCGCACCAAAGCCTTCGATAATCCGTTGTAGCCTCCGTATCGGTCGGTCCGTCGCGCGAGGCATCCCTCGACAAACGGCAGCCCGTTCAGCATTTGCGGCTATGCACGAGGCTCGACGTGTGCGCGACCTGGTTCGGCGGCGGCGTGCACCGCCAATAGGCGGCGAAGTAACTGGAAGATCGCGGCGCTCCCGTTGCCACGGTTGACAGTCACCATTGAGACCGCTTGCAATCTTATCGGTATCATCATACAGTCAGCTAACTGCCTCTACGGTTGCTGCAGACGGCTAACCTTGATGCACCCAATCGCTGCTTGCATCCCACCGCGTGGCTGAACCATTTGCTCACTCCTGTCCGGTTGGCAGCAGCCTCAAGCGCGACAACCTGCCATCGTGGCCGGCATATGGAGAATGCCTGGCTCAGAGGCACCAGATCGGCGCGCTGCACTGCTCGTGCATCGCCCGATTGTGCCGGAGTGAGATTGCGAATTCCACTTGCTCAAAGCGTCCCCGTGTGTGACACGGACCCAAAGGTGCGGCGCTCAGCGCCGCCGGCTGGCTATCGCGGTGGTGGAGCAATCGTCGCGATGTCGGGAAAACCTTCAAAGATCCACTGATGTGGAGGACACCGTTTCAGAAGGCACGTCCGGCTTTACACCCGCATGCACAGGAAGTCTCGATCGATAGCGCGGGATCTCAGAGAATTCCGCCTCTCGTAAATCGACGACGAGGCAGCCAGCGAATCACAATTTGACCACACGAGAGAAGCCCGCGAGGTGGCGATGATCAAGTCTGACCGCCAGGACACGATTACAATTTATGAGGCAACACAGCGCAGCGGTGGACTAACGTCGAGCCTGCGCCAAGCCTACTTCGATCTATCGAACTCTCGCCACGTGATTACTCGCCTTTTCTGGCGCGACTTCATCGCTCAATTCCGACAGAAAATTCTCGGGTATTTCTGGGCTCTTCTCAATCCGATCCTGGGGATCGTCAGCTTCCTGTTTCTTTATTCCATTGGCGTTCTCAAGCCAGGCCAAGGAGAGATTCCCTACCCTCTTTATGTTCTCGTCGGCACCACCATCTGGGCATGTCTACCGGGCGCAATGGGAGCGGTCAGCAGTGGGCTGCAGTCGCAGGCTGATCTCATTCTGCGAACCAAGATTCCAAAGCTGGCGCTCGCCATGAGCTCGCTGGCAGGCGTTTTCTATTCCATCGCCATCAGCATGATCACGATGATGGCGGTGTTCTTGATCATGGGTCGTTGGCCCAGCCTCTGGATACTCGCCTATCCATTGCTGGTTCTGCCCATGGTACTGCTCGGGACGGCTATTGGCTTGATGCTCGCAGTGCTCGGCACAATTGCGCGCGACCTTACGCCGCTCGCCACGCAAGGGCTCTCTCTGCTGATGTACTTGACGCCTGCGGTATACCTGCACTCGAGCATCGAGAGCCCAACCTTACAGTTTCTGATCAAGTGCAATCCGTTGACCTACCTCATCGATGTTCCTCGTGCGCTGATCTGCCTCGACCAAGCCAACGACATTCCGGTGTTTTTGCTGGTGATCGTCGCGACCATGATTCTGGTCGCCGTTGGGCTGAAGATCTTCTACCTGCTCGAGGACCTCGTAGCGGAGCGGCTGTAGCTGAGCCGACGACAGGCAGCGACAGCAAATTGAACAGAAACAAGACCTCCCGTTAAGACAATGTTGCGGCCCGAGTCCCAATTCACGTGCGAGCCCATCCATCGAGCAACTCGCTTGGCGGACGCCGGCCAGCGCGCAGGAGTATGCTCGAGATGAGATGGCTCAAAGATCGGATCAACACCTATGTCCAGAGGACGGTCGCGAACGCATTGGCGCATGCCACGCCCAAACCCGAGCCGAAGGCATTCGAGCCTGCTCTCGACATCCTCGTGAACAAGTATGGCTACGGACGTACGCTCGAGCTGAAACTGCCGGTCGCCGTCGATGGGAAACCTGTTCCCTGGTACACATATCCCGCACTGGAATACTTCGAGCAGCTTGACGCCAGAGGATTACGAATCTTCGAGTTTGGTTGCGGCAATTCGTCCCTGTTTTGGGCGAATAAGGGAGCCAAGGTGACCGCCGTCGAGCATGATTCCGCCTGGTTCGAGAAGATGCTGCATCGGTCAAGTCGACTGGAAAAGCTCATTCTCCGGGAGGAGGTCACGGAATATGCTGGGGCCATATCCGAAATCGGAGGAGAATTTGATGTCATCATCATCGACGGGGTCTGGCGCAATCAATGCGCGCGGGCAGCCTTGCCTCACCTGAGTGCGGGCGGCTGCATCGTGCTCGACAATTCAGACTGGTACACCGACGTAGCAGAGTTCTTTCGTGGTGAAGGTTTCCTTCAGGTGGATTTCAGCGGATTTGGCCCAATCAACATCTATTGCTGGACAACATCGCTGCTGGTGCGATCGGATAGTGTTCTCAACGGCCGGCTCAATCATCCGCGACCAGTCGGAGGCATTGAAGCATGCAGGGGCAGCAACTGGTGACCACGCTTAGCTTTCGATTGTCGAGCATCGCGCGATCGCTGATCCAGTTCGTCGGACGCCGAATAGCTCCCGAGCACCGCGCCAGATTGGCGGTCCAGCTCGCCAGGATCGGCGCTCATGTGGATATCGCCTCCTGCTTACAAATCCTCGAAAAGGCGCTCAGCGAACAGAAGCTGGATGCGAGCCAGCTCGGGCGGCTGCTTTCGGCGGCTTTTTCTGCTGCTGATGCCGACCACTTGCCACTTGATTTGAGAAAGCAATTATTGACGCGGGCCTGTGCGGGCCTGGACCCTGCCGACATTCCTGACGCTCTGCTCGAGCATTTCTCTGCGCTCGGCGGAGGCAGCCACCACTATAGCCAGGAGGGGGAGGATATCCTGCTCAAGCGGCTATTCGGTGATCGTCGCTCCGGCTTCTATGTCGACATCGGCGCTCATCACGCCACCAGGTTCTCCAATACGTTTGCGCTCTACCGCCGTGGATGGCGCGGCATCAATGTCGACGCAACCCCCGGGAGCATGAGCTCGTTCGGCCTGCTCCGGCCCCGAGACGTCAACCTCGAACTCGCGGTGTCGGATCAAACAGAACCCCTGCAGATGCACCTCTTTCGCGAGGGCGCCCTCAACACGACCAACGCAGAGCTCGCCGACAGCTACGTCGCGGCTGGATGGGACAAGACTGGTGAAATCGAGCTTCGCCCGAAGACGCTCGCAAGTATCATGGACGAGTTCGTGCCTCCCGGAATCAACGTCGATCTCCTCAGCGTCGATGTGGAAGGCGCAGAACTGGCTGTCTTGCGTTCGGGCAATTGGGACGTTTACGCGCCCGCCGTGATTATCATCGAAGCGCTGTCGACACCGTTCGCCGAAATGCACCAGGATCCCGCTCTCAGATATCTTCTCGCCAGGAATTATGAAGTCCGGTTCCGGCTCTTCAATTCGGTCATCCTGGCTCGCACAGGTGCAGATTTTTCCTGATCAGCGGCGGCCGGCCCAACGCTTCAAAGCCCCTCGCAGTCGCGTTGCGAGGCCGCCACGATCAACGGCTGGAGAGACACCTGCCCGCAGCCAAAGACAGACCTCATTGAATGCTGCCATGTCCGGCTCAACCCGATCAGGCATTCGCAGCGTCGCCGGCAAGATGGTCCGACTGAATTGAGCTGGAGCCTCGAGCTGGAAGGGGAGGTTACCCGCACAATGAACGCCGGAGTTATCGAATCCGCCGTTCCATATCAGGCTCGTACGCGGGTAGAGAACCTGCGCGCCTGCCCTGGCGACGGCATACCACCACAGAATGCCCCAAGAGTCATTCTTGCCGGCAATGCGATCGGACAGCATCGCTTCATAATCCGCTGCGCCATTGAGGCTGAAGCGGCTGCGGAACCCGGCATCGCGGGCCAGCTCATCGAGCATACCGTCCGTCTGCCAATCAAATAGCGACCATGCCCGCGCCCATGTCGCCCACCCCCAAGTCGTCGTCAACGGCATGAAGAAGGCATCTCCGGCTACTTGGGCCGCACCTTTGAGGTGGCAACCGGAGATCTGCGCAACACTGGCGGCATCAGCATAACGCTCCAGCCCTTCGAGCATGAAGCGGACAAAGTCGGGAGCTGCAACCAGGTCGTCCTCGAGGACAATCACCCGGCCGTAAGCGCGCGTGAGCTCATCGACTGAGCCGGCGATCGAGCGAGCAAGACCAAAGTTCTCTGGACGCACGACGACGTCGGCGCCGTTCGTCACGGCCCAGTCTGCAACTAATCGTCGCGTTGCCTCAACCGCTTCTGCGTGCTCGGGTCGCTTCGGGGCGTCCGAGTAGATGATGATTCTGACATCCTCTAAGCGCGCGTTCCGAAGCAGCGCATCAAGCGCTCGTCGCGTGTGCAGCGGGCGGTTATACGTGAAAAGCGCGAGCGGCACGCGGTCAGTCACGAGAGCACCTCGCGATCATGACACCACGACCCGCTGCGCGACGGACAGGCTCGGAAACGGCTGGTTGAATGGTCCACGCCGAGGCTCCCCCGATCGCATCTGTTGCGAAGAGAGCCTTCTGCAAATGTTCAACAATGATCTCTTCACAATTCATGCCCCGGCATCAGCTTGCAGGCTTGCGCGCTCTGAACGTGTAAAGACGTCCTGGATCGTTGAGGTGGTTACCGTACCACGACATCAGCCACGGACGAACGAACGCCAAGGGCAATCTGAGCCGCTTGGCGAGAAGCCTTCGGTGATCACTCATGGTCATTGGAAAGAGATTGATATCGGACTGAAGTGGGTTCAACGAAAGATCGAGAGCAAGGCCCGCATTGGCGATGGCGGAGTGATAATCCGCAAGTAAATAGGCGTGCTCGCCACCATAATGCTTGTGAAGCGGATGCGACGCCAAGAATGCCGGCAAATCTTCGGGTCGTGAAATGACATGCTCGCGTGTTGCAAGTAAAATTCCACCGGGCCTGAGAACGCGACCAATCTCGGCACAGAGCTGCCCCAGGTCACGCGCATGGTGCAGCACCTGACGGCAGAGTACCACATCGAAGCTATTGCTATCGAATGGCAGGGTCTCACCCCACTCCTGCACAACGTTGATCGGCAACCCACTCTCGCCCGCGAGCGCCCGGATCGCCCCGCCCCCCACCAGCGCGCTCGGGTCAGGCTCCAACGCCGTCACTTGCCAGCCATCAGCCGCGAGCGCGTAGCTCGCGATGCCCCTTCCCGCCCCGACATCCAAGGCGCGCCCGGGCGGGCTCAACAGCAATGACCGCGTCGCTATCCACTCGGAGCTGGCGTGAAATCGCTGCGCAGCCGCCAACAGCGGGTCATCGAAGAAACACGCCTTCACAAGGCTGGCCTGGTCAGGCTGGTTGCGCAACCAGGAGACCGCCTGCTCCCAGCTCATCGCGCCATCGCTCATTTGACTGCTTCCATATCGAGTTCGCGAATGACCTTGGCCGGATTGCCCGCCGCAATCACCATCGGAGGAACGTCCTTGGTGACGACGCTGCCCGCTCCAATGACGGCGCCGCGGCCGATTCGCACGCCTCGCAGCACCACGCAATGGCAGCTGATCAACGCATCGTCCTCAATGATGACAGGTTGCTCGTCCAGGTCAATTTTGCGTGGATGACCAGCGGTAATGATATCCCTGAACTGCTGATGCCGCTCACTCGCATCCAATGGATGGGTCAGATTATCCATGATTGTGCACATATGCGAGATCAGAACGCGGTTGCCGATGCTGATCTCCCTGGCGGACCAGATTCTGGTCTGCTCACCAACATAACAATACTCGCCGAGGCGAATACGTCCGCCGTGTCCGAATAACAGCAACTCGCCGCGAACGTGCGTGTGAGCGCCAATCCGCAGCGCCTCTGGCGGATGCCCGTGCGTATGCAGACTGGCCGTCGGATAGAAAACGGCAGTCTGGTCGATATCTGCCAGAGCGCGATCAATCCTTCCGTCGGTCGACGGCATATGTCGCGGCCGGACGAGCCGAGCAAGCAGTCCTTCGGCAAATGCACGAACACGGCGCGTCACGGAAGGTGCTACTTCGTCAGCTCAAGACACACGACTGCCCGGGAGGCCGCCGCATAATCATCATCATAGGTGCTTTGCTTATGTATGTCGAAATAGGTTGCGTCCCTTGCGCTCTCCCGGTCGCCAACGGTCCAACCTTCCGCCCTGTAACGATAGATGGTCTCGATGCACGATTGCGGCGCGAATCGCTCGACGAGCCGGTCGACCATTTCGGCGTCAAAAATCTGGAACCAACCATGGTTGGCTCGTCGGCCGAATGGCATGCTCAGAAAGAGCACTCCACCTGGCTTCAACATTCTGTGCAATTCCATCAGACAAGAGACGTACCCATCGGTATCCGTCTCGTTCTTTGTGCCATCGCTCGTGTAGAGCATCGTGTTGTCCAGGCCAACGTGCTCGATTGTCGAGATGCAGGCAATCCAATCGAAATACGCGTCCCGGAAACAGCTTTCGCGCAGATCTTCGTAAACGTAGGACACGCCCCACTGCCAAGCCGACCACTGCTCCGGCGCCAAAGTCGAGACGGTGCAGGTCTTTTCGCGCAGCTTCGGATGACCGAGCACATGCGCGTGGTTGAGGGTAGACCCCGCGTCGAGTAATCGCCCCTTCCCCGCTGGAAGGCGCGCCATGAACCAGGGATACTCGACGATACGTTCGTCGAGGCGCCAACCAAACCCGTCGGGGAGCTTGTAGGGATCGTAGGCGGGATCGTTGATTGCGGCGGTTACCGACTTGATCTTATGCGTATCGTAACCTGGCTTCCAAGGCGGGTTGCCGTCCGCAAGAAATCGTTTGTAATTTGATTCCGCGAGCGGCGCCTTGAGGCGCCCTTTGATGTACTGTTTCAATGATTGCATGATGCTTGCCCTGGGTCTGCCGCGCTATCATCACCCAGCCGTATATGCGCTTGGCGTGCCGTCTTGTAGGAAACAAGGGCCCTATATTGCAACAGGCTCGGCCCTCGGCACGTGCGCAGCAGATCGTTCAGTTGCGCAGCATCCGACCGGCCTGCCCATTGCAGCGTGCCGAAGCAATACCAGTCAGGCGGCAACCGCAGGACCAATACGCCATCGCGCACAAGCCGCGACACATCCAACCCTTTGGCGGCGGCCTCGTCGCCTTGGAAGGGACGTGGAGCAAACGTCATCAGCGCAACGAGCTTCACCGCATGCGGCCAGTGCGCGAACTCGAGCGCAGCATCCGGCTCGTTCATCAAGCGTACAACGGCTCGTATGATTCTCCTGACGAGACGCGCGCCCTTATACGGCGGTAGAAAAAAAATGCCGAGTTCCGTGCGCAACAGCAATTTTGCGGCCGCCTGCGCCACCAAAAGGCGATGCAACCGCGGGCGCAGCGGCGCGGGCGCATGTCGGGAGACGAAGCGCCAATGATCGCCGAGATTGGTCATCGACCTACGGTCGAAGATTTCGCGCCAGGCTTGCCGCAAGGTCAACTGGGCTTGCGGTACGATACCGGTCTCCTCGATATGAGCCAGAATCATTGTGTCGTAACACACAAGCAGCTTGAAACCAGCAGACTTGATCCGGCAAAAGAAGTCGTAATCTGAAATATAATGTGGAAAGGTCCGATCGTCGATGTTGCCGACCGCTCTTATCATCTTGATGGGAATCAAGGTACCTCGGCCCGGAAGCGTGTCGACGTCTTCACAATGCCGCTCGCCTGAGGCGATCTCTGTTTTGATGGGGAAGTCGTAGCGCTCCCAATCAATCATCTCGCCGGCATCGAGGACCCTCGTCGGATCGCGACTGTCAACGACCTTTGCGCCAACGGCCGCGTCATGAGCCCGCGACCAGGCAACCAGGGTTTCGATGTAGTTTTCAGGGACTCTCGTGTCATTGTTCAGCAAAAGAACGAAGTCATCCGTCGCAGCTTTGGCCAGTATCCGCTCAATGGCCAGCGCACAAGAGCCGGCCCACCAACGCTCCTTCCCATCGTGGATCACCTCCACATCCGGATAGAGTCGAGCGAGCTTGTCTCGCGTGCCGTCGGTCGATCCGCCGTCCGATACGTTGATCGTCAAATGTCGATAGGTCTGACGGCGCAGATCTTCGACGCACTGCTGGGTGAACTGCCAACGATTAAAGACGGGAACAACGACGTGAACGCACCCTTTGGTTGCGCGATCGATCGAAACCGGATTGTCAGTGCCTACGCACGCATCTTCAGATCCGATCAAGCGCTCCACTACCCCGCTTACAGGCACCTTGAAGGAACTCACCAGCTGTCCTCCCTCCGCAATCGGCCTGAAGGCATGGATATCGTTGGAAACAATCCTCAGACGGTGTATACCTCCACGACCGGCATGTTTGCAAGTTGGCGCATCCACACGTGAAAGTAGAAAATGCCCTCCACGTCCATGGGTTTCGCCGTCGCACGAGCGTCCGAGCTGACCCTGCGCCCAGGGGCGCGCGCCCTCTCGTCTTAACCGTGGCGATCACCTCGATAGAGACGATCCCTTTTCGGAACCTCTAAGAGCAATTCTGACGTATGGCACTCGTTTGGATAACCGGCGCCCGTGGCTTCCTGGGCCGACATGTGGCCGCGCGTTTTGCGGCGGGGGGCTGGGATATTGCTGGCATTGGGCTTGGCGGCGCTGCCGATGTCGATATCGCCACACTCCCTCTCGTCAAAGTCTCAGGCAAGGCTGCCTGGATCGAGAAGATCATCGACAACGAAGCGATCAAGGAGCTCCTGAAGCTTGTCGGCCCCCCCGACGTCGTATTCCATGCCGCGGGCAGCGGCGCAATCGGCGCATCGCTTGCGGACCCTTACCGAGACTTCCGTCTCTCGGTAGACAGCACCGCGCTGCTGCTCGATACGTTGCGCAGGTCAGCGCCGGAAGCGGTGTTCGTGCTTCCCTCCAGCGCGGCAGTGTATGGCAGCGCCGCGCCGGGACCGATCGCCGAAGACGCTTCGCTGGCTCCTGTATCGCCCTATGGCGCACACAAACTCTGTGCCGAATTGCTATGTCGATCGGCGTCACACTCATTCGGCTTAAAAACGGCCGTGATCCGCTATTTCTCTCTGTACGGTCCCGGCTTGCAGAAGCAGCTGCTATGGGACGTCGCAGGAAAACTCTCGCAGGCGTCCGACGAAATTACCCTCTTTGGGACGGGGGCTGAGACCAGGGACATGCTGTACGTGGAGGACGCAGCCGAACTCGGGTTCATCGCGGCCCAGCACGCAACGTCGCAGTGCCTCATCGTCAATGGCGGAACTGGCGTCGCATCCAGCGTTGAGTCCATTGCCAGTGAGCTTGCCCGCGCATTGGGAGTCGATTGTCGGATCCGATTCAATGGAAATTCGCGCGTTGGTGATCCGAACCACCTGCAGGCCTCGGCCACACGGTCAAGAAGCCTGGGCTTCGAGCATCGTTGGAGCTTGAGAGATGGGCTTGCCGCCTATGTTGCATGGTGGCGGACGGGCAACAAAGGCGCGAACATCAAGTGAGGGGCTGCCGAGCTGGCCGCCTCCGCAGACCGGTCGGCCGGTTGCCCTTTTTGCATTTCGCTTTCATGCCTCCCTCCGGCAGTGTACACCCGCATCCTTACCACCAAAGGTTAGCAGACAGTTGTGAGCGATAAGGACTGGACAGTTCGCGCAGAGAGCGTCTCCAAGAAGTTCGGCCTGTCGCTGCGCCGATCGATGGCACACGGCCTTCGTGACGGCCTCGGTCGGCTTGTTGGCGCCGGCAGCGATTCGAGCCAGTTGCGTGACGGGGAGTTCTGGGCCGTCAAGGACATCAGCTTCACCCTCGAACGCGGCCAGAGCCTTGGCATCATGGGGGTCAACGGCTGTGGAAAGACGACCCTTCTGCGCATCCTGACTGGCATCTACAAGCCGGATGCCGGTCGCGTCATGTTGCGCGGACGTGTTGGCGCATTGATCGCGGCCGGCGCGGGCTTCTCACCGATGCTCACCGGCCGCGAAAACATCTACATCAACGCCGCACTCCTCGGACTCTCTCCCCGGGAGATCCGCTCCCACATGGATGAGATCGTTGCGTTCTCTGAGCTCGAACAATTCATCGACATGCCCGTCAAGCATTACTCGAGCGGCATGCAGGTGCGCCTCGGTTTCGCGGTGGCTGCCGTGAGCGAGCCGGAGGTGCTGCTGGTCGATGAAGTGCTCGCTGTGGGTGACTTGAACTTCCAGAAGAAGTGCTACGATTACCTCTTTGGATTGAAGCGCAAGGGCACGTCGATCGTCCTGGTTTCGCATTCCATTGGAGCGATTTGGGCGGTTTGCGATCGCGGACTGTTCATGGACAAGGGCGAGGTGAAGGTCCTCGGCGAAATCGAGAAGGTGATCCGCGCCTATGACGATCAGAACGCTCGCAACGCCGCCCGTACGCGGGAGAGTGCGCTTCCTGGTCCGGATGGCGCGAGCGAGCTGATCTCCGGTACCGGCGACGTTGTCTGCGACAATATCAAGATCGTCGCAAAGAACGGCAATACAGCCAAGAAGGAGCTGCACTTCAAGGAGCCGTTCGACATCGTCATGGATGTGACGGTTCATTCAGCTATCGATGACCTCGTCATCCGCGCCGTGCTCGATGCAGCACATTATAGAAATATCTGCACTATCGACAGTCACGAGCAGGGTCTTCTGGTCGGACGCGTGATGCCAGGTCGCTATAGTCTGAGGATTTCCGTTCCAGCGCAAAATCTGCGGCCGGGAAGTTACGATTTGAACATCGCCGCGATCACGCGCCATGCAGGACTTCATCTCTTTCTCGCGCTCAAGTGTGGAAACGTCGTCGTCCTCAATCCGAGCGACAAGTTCCTCTACTCGGACCCGAATGCCGTCGTTCACTTCGATGCAGATTTTCATCTTGACCAGGTCAGCTCATGAACGAAGCGTTGGACCATTTTGCGCGGGACCACTTTTTCGCACCGACGAGCGCTGAAACGGCGCGAGAGCTGTTTCGAAGGTCAGTACGCAACGTCGTTGTCGAAATTTCATCACATTGCAATCGGGCATGCTCCTACTGCCCCGTGTCGAAGGTCGATCGTGCCTCGACCAACAAACTGCTGCCTCACGATACCTATGAACTTATCCTGCGCGACCTCGCAGAAATCTCCTATGACGAGGGCTTGTGCTTAAATCTGTATAACGAGCCAACTTCAGACAAGTCGCTGCTGCTCAATCGCATCAGGCGCGCTCGAGAGCTGTTGCCGGCGGCCCGGATATACTTCAGTAGCAACGGAGACTATCTGGATCGCGACTATGTTCGCGAACTGATCTCAGCCGGCCTGTCCGAACTGTACATTTCCATCCATGCCCCGGCCGGCAAGCCGTACGACGACGCCTATGCAGCGACGCGCTTCAACGACCTTTCCCGACGTTTGCAGAAGGCCATAAAGGTCGACATCCTCCGTCCCGGAGAGACGATGCAGGGTCATGTCACTATCGAAACATTGCCGATCAATGTCTTTGCTACGAACTACTACACGCTGGGATCGAACCGGGCGGAATCCGTCGGACTGAGCTCCGGCGCGTTCAGCCGGTCCGCGCCGTGCTCCCGTCCCTTCAATGACTTTACGGTTTCCTACGACGGCACGCTTTTCCCTTGCTGCCAGATGTTCGTCGACTTTGCAGAGCATACCCAACGCTATGCAATTGGAAAATTGACAGATTTTCCAACGATTTTTGCGGCTTATGCCAGCCAGGCGATGGCGGAATGGCGAAAGGAGCTGCTTCGCTATGGTCCCAAGCTTTCGCCGTGTGCGACTTGCACGGAGGGACAGCATGAAGGGACGCCGGAACAGATTGCGACACGCGAAAAGGTCTACTCGGAATTTCTTGGGCCAAGCCAGGTGGTTTCCTCGCCTTCCTCCGGCGGGAGCTGGCTCGGCGGGATACGACGGTGGCGCGTTGCCCGGCGATCAAAGTAATTGCCCATTACGGCACCGAGGAATTGAATGATCGGCCCAAGCAGCGGCAAGCGCTCCACCCGGGTGATCGGGCTCGACGTGATCACCGATCCCAAGTGGATGGGCGGCATTATCTATATTCGCAATCTCGTCTACTGTCTCGAAAGCCTGCCAGATGCGGAGAGACCGGAGGTCAGGCTGCTCGGCGTACCGGACGACGCAATGCCGCTCGCCGTTGAGCTGCGCTCTTTTCCGTTCGTCGACCGGGACCGGCGCCCGCGCAGGCATGGCGCGATCGCCCACTTCTGGCGCCGTGTCCATAGGAAGTTTCTGCAAACCTACATTCCGCCCGATCCGGCTTGGCAGAAGCTGGATGCCACCTATCCTACAATTGGCGGCAAGGTGCAGGGCGTTCCGGCGATCCGATGGATACCTGATTTTCAACATGTGCACCTGCCTCATTTCTTTACTGAGGATGAGCGCGATGCGCGCGACCGTGGCATCGCTTTGATCGCCTCCGAGCCTGGCGTCCTGGTCCTGAGCAGTGAAATGGCCAAGAGGGACTTCCTCAATCTCTGCCCGAATCCTGAGGTCGAGCCACATGTCTGGCGCTTCTGCTCTGTCATCACGGATCATGAGCGGGGCGGTCGCAATCCACACACGCAATATGGCCTGCCCCGGCGCTACGCCTACATCGCAAATCAATTCTGGGCCCACAAGAACCACCGAGTTGCATTCAAGGCGCTGCGTCGCTTGAAGGCAAGGCACCCGGATCTCGTACTCGTCTGCACGGGCCGGGAAGACGATTATCGCGACAAGGAATATGTGCCTGAATTACTCGAGTTCATCGCCAAATCCGAGATTCAAGACAGGATACTGCGATTGGGACTGGTTCCTCGAGCAGACCAGATCGAGATCTTCCGCCACGCCACGCTGGTTCTTCAACCATCCCTCTTCGAGGGCTGGAGTACCGTCGTTGAAGATGCAAAGACGCTGGGACGACCAATCATCGCTTCTGATATTCCCGTGCACCGTGAGCAGCTCGAAGGCGAGCAGGGTCTGCAGGTCAGGTTCTTTCCACCTGACGACGACGCAATTCTGGCGGAAACGCTTTCGAGCGCTTGGCGCGAACTCCCGGACGGTCCCGATCCTGCTTCGGAACGACGTGCTCAGGAGCGAAATCTCCGGCAGCGGCTCGCTGCTGCGCGATCCTTCGTTGACCTTGTCGAACGAGCTATTGCGATCGAAGGGAAGGCCGGCGTGACACGCGGCAAGCCCGCGATCACTGCGTGAACCTTTTGCTAGCCGCGCGGAGCGCTGGCGAGACAACCACGTCCGAAGCGAACGATCTTCGGACGGCGGAAACGGGGGGACTAAACTCATGTGCGGCATCAGCGGCGTGATCTGCAGTGCTCCACTTCGGCAAAGCGAGCTCGCTCTACTAAGCGAGATCAATGGAGCCCTGTATCATCGCGGCCCGGACTCCGATGGACTGTTCGCATCGACCCATGTGGCGATGGCCATGCGACGCCTGTCGATTATCGATCTGGCAGGAGGAGGACAGCCGCTTTATAACGAGGACCGGTCGGTTGCAATGGTTTGCAACGGCGAAATCTACAATCACCACGAGCTACGCAGCGCGCTTCAGGCTCGCGGCCACGATCTGAGAACCCACTCAGACGTGGAGACGATTGTTCACGGCTACGAGGACAAAGGTGAGGACTGCATCGCAGATTTGCGGGGTATGTTTGCTTTTGCCATCTGGGATAATCGCAAGGGGCGGCTCGTGCTCGGGCGCGACCGCCTGGGCGAAAAGCCGCTCTACATGTTGCGAGACCGGCGAGACGACGGTGCCGAGCGAGTCTGGTGGTGCAGCGAGCTGAAGCCGCTGCTACGCCTCGTGCCAGCAGCGCAACGGCGCATCTCCCCAGTGGCACTGCACGAGTTTCTGACCTTTCAGTACTGCTTGGAGCCGAACTCCTTGATAGAGGGAATTCATCAGTTGCCAGCAGGTCATCTGATAACTCTTTCGCCAAAGCAGCTCTCTGCGGAACCGCGCCCCTATTGGAGTATGCTCGACGTCGAGGCTATTCACTGTCCCGATCCCGTTGCGCAGGTGAGAGACCTGCTGGATACGGCATGCCGGCGGATGGGGAGCGCCGATGTTCCGGTCGGCGTTGCACTTTCGGGAGGAATCGACTCGTCCCTGGTCGCCGCCATTTCGGCGAAACACTATCCCGGCCAGATTCATGCTTTCACGATCGGCTATAAGGGACGACCACCCACCGACGAACGGCTGATCGCTCAGCGCTTCGCGCGCTCTCTCGGCATCGAATTCACGGAAGTGGAAATTGATGTCGACCAAATGGTCGAGCAATTCCCGCAGCTGGTACAAGCGATGGACACCCCGATCGCCGACATAGCAGCATATGGGTACTTCGAGGTCTGCCGCGCAGCCCGAGCCGCAAAGGTGCCGGTTCTGCTTTCGGGCATGGGCGGAGACGAGTTTTTTTGGGGGTACGAGTGGGTCCGCAATGCAGCTGCGGAGCATCGTAAGAAGGGCGTCAATGGAGGAATCAAAGAATGGGCACGCCGAACGTTCGGACATAGCGCCCCCCGGGAAACCTCCATTCTGGCTCCATTGAAGGAAATCGGCCGGTCAGCCGCGCTATCACGCTCACTTCTCGCCGATCCTGCTTCGGTCGAACCCAATCATTGGCTCGCGCGCACTCGGCCGATTGAAGGATATCCCAGCGGTCCAGCCGTGACGGAGGCGCTTTCGAGGACCTGGCTCCTCTGCAACTGCCTCACGCTGCTCGACCGTATGAGCATGGCCCACTCCATCGAAATGCGCGTGCCGTTCCTGGACATCGACCTCATCAACGCGGTATCCGCTATGCGTCATGGCGGCCTCGAGGATTTCGAGAAGCCGCATAAATGGCTTTTGCTGTCATCCTTTGGTCATCTGCTGCCAGATGAAGTCAGCCAGCGACCCAAGCAGGGCTTCACACCTCCAGTCCAACAATGGATGATGAAGCTGATCGAACGACACGGACCGCTTTGGCGAAACGAAAGCATGCTCGTGTCGCACGGCGTCATTGATGGTGATCGCTTGCGCCGGGAGGAACGAAGCTTCCCCATCGACCTTCAATATAAGCTCACACTTGCAGAACTATGGGCACGCGGTGCTCTCGCATGACGTGGCTGGATCCGGTCAAAGCCACAGGCTGCTCTCCGAGTTCTGGTGTGCCCGGCGCTCAACACACATCACGTGGGCCTCGGTCACGTTCTCAAGGCGACAGCTAGCCATGTTGGAGAGGTCTGATAGAGCTCGCATCATGCTGGTCTATTGGGGGCGGCGCGGACTGTCCCGCTTCGTGCAGGAAGCGGCGACCGTAGCGACATCATGTCCTTCAATCGACGCCACGATATCCGTATCTCGCCAAAATGAGAGCTTTGCAGCTTTTTGCGAGTTTGAAGACCGGCTGGTCGCCGTGGACACCTTTTCCAATGATCTTGGCGCTATCGGCCAAGCCTGGCGCATTCCGATGCTGAGGAGCCGCATCACGCGCGAGATTGTCAATCGGAAGATTGAAACCGTGATTGAATTCATGCCGCACGTCTGGTCGTCCTTCGTATTCTCCGTTTTGAGACCGCATGGAATTCTCTATTCTTCAATCATTCACGATGCGGAAATCCACCCGGGTGATTACAGGTCGGCGCTCATAGACCCTCTCCTCGATCGGACGATTGCGCAAGCTGATGCGGTCCTCACTCTGAGCGACGCAGTGACGAAGAGACTCCTGACGGCCCGGCGCGTCCCTCAGCACAAATTGTTCACGCTGTTCCATCCAGATCTCGACTATGGCGCGCAGCAGAGGACGATCAGCCTCACCGAAGGCAAGCCGATCAGGCTTGCTTTCCTGGGTCGCATCATGCCCTACAAGGGACTAACCCTGCTTCTCGATTCCATCGAGGCCTTACGCAGAGAAGGCTTTCAGGTCGAACTAGGAGTCTTCGGCGAGGGCCCGCTTGGTGAAAACAAACGGCGCCTCGCTGCGCTTGGCGCTGAAGTGATAAATCGCTGGCTTACAGAGCGGGAAATCGCAGCTATACTGTCTCGTTATCATGCCGTTGTTCTTTCCCATATGGAAGCCAGCCAATCCGGCGTCGCCGCCACCAGCTTGGGGGCCGGGATCCCGGTCATAGCTACTCCGGTTGGCGGACTGATCGAGCAGATACAGGATGGCGTTAACGGCGTCCTCGCGGCGAGCGTCGACGCTGCTGCGCTGTCTGATGCTATCAAGCGTATCGCGCTCGATCCGAACCTCTTTGATGCAATCTGTCGCAGGATCGAGGCCACGAGAGCGGACCGCTCCATGGCCCGCTTTCTGGAAAAATGCGTTGAATACACCCTGGGCGCAGGGAACCGGCAAACGGAAGAACAGCCGTAGCGCCGCTTGAGCATGAGGCCTCGATATTGCCGGGAGATTAGGGACCGTGAGAGGACGGACCATCATAATCGAACCAAACTTGATCAACGAACGTGGTCACCACGCGTTTGCCACGTCCAGGTTTGCAACCCTCATGGGCGACACACGCCCGCTGATAGCCGCTGGGAAGGGATGGAACGGATCGCAGCATCTCGGCGGCGGCGATATCTTGCGAGTATTCAGACATAATCGCGATAGCGTATCACGATCCCGCCGCTACGGGCCCACGGTCACGACCGCGTTCTCGCTCGGCGCAGGCGCGATCATGCCTATAGCACGCTTCATCAGGGGCCGCAGAGGCTTTCATGCTCCTGACGCACCTACTCCAACGGTCGCCGGCGCAGACGCGAGCAAACTCCGCTCGATCATTGCCCCTGAACTAGGCGAACTTCTCAGAACCCTTGAGCCCGAGCCCGGAGACACCGTATTCTTGCCGTCTGCCGACGCTGAGCTTCTCATCGCAACCGCCGAGCAATTTGAGGCGCATCGTGGTCAGGCTCGTTTTGTCGTGCGGCTGATGTATGATGATGTAGGCTGCCATCCAAGCGATCCGACATGGCGATCAGCCTTAAAGCGTCTCCAGGAGTCCCCGGGGGCCATTGAGAACGTGGATCTTCTCGCAGAGACGCCCGCCTTCGCACGCGCCATACGCGAAATCTGGCCCAAGTCCGTCGAGTTGCTGCCTCACCCCACTGACCTGCCGGCCCAGCTACCTCCGACAGTGAATGGCAGGTTCATTCTCTACATGGCGGGTCATGCTCGTTCGGACAAGGGAGCTCGACTGTTGGACGCCACGGCGCAGGCGCTCGCGGCAAAGCTCAACGCGCACGACCCAGACGTCGTCCTGCGTGTTCAGGGCCATCCAAGCAGCAGCGCGGGTAAGGTTCGAATAGAAGCATTGCCACTCCATCTGGACCCGGACGAATACGTATGGAGCTGGAAGGAGGCCCACGCAGCGCTCCTGCTGCATGATCCTGCTGTCTATGCGATAAGAGGGTCGGGCGTCGTTTGTGACGCAATTTCGAGTTCGAGGCCCTTCGTGTTCCTGAGTGGCAGTTCGCTTTCGGACTGGAACGTGGGATGCAACGCCCTCGAAGCAACTCCATCCCCGCATGCGATCGCCCAGGCAATCGTTGAATTATTGAACGGTTACGAGACTTTCGCGGAGGCGAGCGCGACTGTCGCCTCGACCGTCGCTCGGCATGTTGAAGTAGGAATGGTGACGGTGATGGGGCGCAACACGGCGAGCGAGGCTCGGTGATCTGGCGCCGGCAGCCACCCCCATACTGCAGGCGAGCTACCGATATGCCGTGTCACTTCAACAGCTATAGGCTACACCTCCATCGAGGCTCCCAGACTTTCCCGACCCGTCTTGGCACCCAGATTCATTGATGCCTCGGCATTGCAAGGAGCGACAATGAACCGTCCTGAGTCATGGCCCAGAATAACACGCACATCCAAGAGCAGGATCTCGCCGTGGGTGACTTTGACGGCGCGCGAAGTCGAGTTTTCTTCAGGAACTGCGAGCGAAACGTACCATTCAGTCGAAACGTTCGACTACGTTGTCGTTCTCGCCATATCCCCCGAGGGTCTGGTGCCGCTGGTTCGGCAATACCGGCCGGCGGTTGAGGACTTCACGCTGGAGCTTCCAGCGGGCCTGATCGATCCTGGAGAGCAAGCCGCGAGCTCAGCGGTTCGAGAACTGCTTGAGGAAACTGGATTTCCGAGCAGGGCCGTCCATTTGCTCGGAGTGAACAAAACCGATGCAGGTCGTCTCAGCAATCGCGTACACTCCTACTTCATTGAGACAGAAGCCCGGATCCCAGGATTCGCGCCCGAGGCAGGCGTCGAGACGCTGCTGGCAAGTCCTCCAGAGCTTGTAAACATGATCATGGGCGGGCTTTTCGATGCACAGATTGCGCTCGGCACGCTGCTGTTGGCTGACCTCCAGGGACATTTGCGCTTGCGAGGATCGCCGTAAGACTAGGTTGCGAGAGTGCCCAGCCGCGCCGGGGTATCGCCTGGCGCTCGGGCCACGCCGATCGTTGCGCCGCAGTTGTAAATATGTCATTCGATTAGACGCCCTTCCCTCGTTACTTGGCTATCACGATTCCTACGTCCATCCGTTTGGGTGCGGCTCAGGAGGAACCAATGCTAAGACGCGCGACACGATACCTGAAACGCCTCATCGCGCCGATACTCGTCAACGCAGAACGGACCCGCAAGCCGGCAGCTGAACCAGCGATTGCTTCGCAACAGGGACTTCTGGGCCGGCTGTCGCAAATTCCTTATTGGGAAGACAAGAGCCGGGCCTACAAACAGTATACTTATGAGCCGGATTCTGGAGCCTGGACCAAGGCGGGATTTCGTGCTGCCTTCCAGAAGACAATCGAGGGAAACGATCTGAAGGTGAACTACGGTTGCGGCAGCACGTCCTCGACGACTGGATCAAAATTGACCTATTTGAGCACGACCATCCAGCCTACTATCAGGTGAACTTGCTGGACAAACACCCGTTCGCCGACAACACTGTTCGATTCGGCTATTCGGAAGATATGCTTGAGCACCTCCCCCAAGCCGCCTCGATCTTCGTAATAGCTGAGATTTATCGGACACTAAAGCCTGGAGGCGTGATGCGCTTCAGCTTTCCTGGGCTGGAGGGAGTTCTACACCGCCACTACTCGCCACCGACCGAGACAAGGATTCGTGAAGGTGAGTTCGAAGCCTATGCGTTTTGGGACCACATTCACTTCTATGCAAAGGAAGAGCTCCGACTTATCGCTGAGCACATCGGATTTAGAAAGGTGATCTTTTTCACTTACGGCATTTCCGAGCATGCCGAGCTTCAGGGCCTCGATACCCGAGCACACCAAGTCGACCTCAACACCTTTGCTGAGCTTACCAAGTAGTTTCTGGATAAAGCGTCTTGCCCCCGGAACGTGTGGCTCGCCCTGTCACATCTGAGATTTACGTTCTTTCGGACTTTCAACAGTCGACCATATCGGGCCGGATAGTGGCCCGATGGCCAATGGCGTAAGGTCGCCGATCAGCTCAATCCCAACCAAGGTGCCCAAGCTCGCAACCGTCCGGATGAGGCGGAGCTCGCCTATATGAGCCGCCCGGCGCAGCACCGCGCCAAGCTGCACTCGCCCGATCCAATCGAGAGGGTCAACGGCGAGATCAAGCGCATACCGAGGTCGTGGGCATCTTCCCAAACGAGGACGCTATCGTTCGTCTCGTCGGCGCGATCTTGCTCGCGCAGAACGACGCGTGGGCCGTCCGGCGCGTCCGTTAATTGACGATGAATCCATCGCGCCTTCAAGCGACGATTCCCTCGTCGTCCGGGCTACGGTGGCAGGCTGATCAGCTTGGCCCGCACCGGAATGAACCGGCGCCCCACCAACGAAACCACTCAATGAGACGCGGAACTGGTTCGATGCGGGGATCGCATGCGAGGGCTAGCCAGGCATCGGCACTCCGTCTTGCGCCGGGCTGCTGCGCAAGATCGTGCGCTCCTATTCTACTTGGGGTAGGATTTCTCCCGCTTGCATCCAAATCGCGCTGGTAGCCTCGTGGTTAATCCTCTCGCTGGGATTGATTTCTCCCTCGTGAACAGGTATTGTTTCACCATATTTCATCGGTTTAAGGTTGGGCCGAAATGGTATGGGTGTTTCTTGTTGTCTTGGCGGCGATAGTGGGGATTTCTGTTCTGTTTTACGCTGTCCGACTGCTTGACAGCGATGCTTGGTACGACTCGAAAGAGCATATTACTCCGCCGGCCAAGCGCATCGGAAAGCGCTTTGCAGCTGGCGAAGACAGAGGAGCTAACGGCTCCTGGCGCGATAAGGCCGATCGCAGTGATCGTCTCGCAGCAGATGTCCAAGGGGCGTCCGGCTCCCGAGCAATCGTTTGACTATCGCTCTCGCTGACGATCCGGACGCCGGCTATAAATTCCGAAAGGCAGGGTGTGGATCTGCCGTTGGCTCAGCCCTCATATCGGCTCGTACTATAAGGCACGGCTGGAATCGTCGGTGATCCTCGTGCAGAGGTTAAATGAAGAGCCCGAACGTTGATCCTTTGGTGGCGGCACGGCCCGCATTGCTTTGACCTTTGCGCTGACGCTAGAAGCAGCAGCGTTGCTCGATCAGAGACCTGCTGCATTTCGATGCTTGTGACTGCGCGGCCACAACTCTCCGATCTGACGCAATTCCAGAACTGGAAGTCATCCATTCGACCACCTCGATGTCGACAGGTACGTGCTTCGGCCGCCGGACCTCGAAGGGTCTCATGGCGGATATTGGCCCTGCGCCGCCTCGGCAATTCAGCGAACAGTTGGGCTCAGAATGCCCCCAATGAGTGGCCTCCAACCTGATCAACGCACGCATCGGGCCAATCCGCTTGCGCAGCAAGGCCATGCACCCCCTCGCCTCCGCACCCGCGGGACGAACTTTGTCACCTTCGTGGTCGACGCTCTTGAACAAGCTCGTGAGGTCAACACCGGAGCACACAAACTGCGAACAACTTTTGCGCGCAACGCGGCGCAACGCTCGGACTTGCGTCTCCCGCATTTCGAGGCAGCAGCCTTGAGCTGATGCCAATTTCAACTCAACTGTTGATTTTTTTCACTAGTTAAGAAATGCCGAATTGCGTAATAATGAGACAAATTTAGTATGGTGTTTGTAATGGTCGGAAACTCTGCGAAACCGTCGTTGGCCCTCCGCCGACTTTCTCCGAGAGACATCATCGCGAGGTCGTACCCTGGTTGGGACTACAATACTGCCGACCGGGTACTCGATTGGCTCAGTGAGTGTGGCTATAGCATCGTTGAGAGCGGTGCAGATTTATCCCCTCCGGGAAATGGCGCCCCCGATCCGGTACAGCAGGACACTTAACCTGTATCAGGCCAACCTGGCACGCAGATTGGAGCGCCGCAGAGTCTTGGTGCATGCAGCCTCCAAGCTTGGAGTCGCGGCTCCGATCGTCCCTACGGCCCGTAGCTTGGGTGAGTCCTGATCGACATTGTTCTGGTTCTGGGCTTCCACAAGCTTGGCCTGAGATGGGATCCGACTTTCCTAATGGTCGCTAGCCTTCTCGTCCTCGCTAAGGCGGATTCTCGGCAACGCCTGTTCGAGCAGCCGCCTCGACGAACTCGATCGGCGGAATGGATTGAAGGGTCTCGATCAAACGAGTATCAACCCGCAACGGTCGCGCTCTAAACCCGCCGGCCAAAGGCGGGGACAGCGTCAGCCGTTGAACCCTGCCCCGCAAAACTGCCAACTGGCCAACCGCAACGTTGCTGACGTCCACACGGCCCTGCCTATGTCAGCACAAGGCGCCCGGTCAGACAGTGCTAGAGAGCTCCGTGAGCCGATATCGATTGCGTTGGACCGTGTCTCACCCACATCGATGCCGGCAGCCTTGCGATAGATCTGCAACCACGATCTTGATCCGGACCATCTAGTGACGCTGATTCAGCCGTTGACGATCAAGCGATCTTTGCGCGAGAAGAAGGTTGCATGCGGATTGTCGCAATGTCACCGGCTGCTCGAAGATTGGGGCGCGGGGGTCGTCGTGCCCCAAACGCCAATGGCGTCTGACGGTTCGTGACGACTGCGCCGTCGTTGCGACCCGTTGGAGCCGAGAATTCAGAGGAGCGGAGAAGCAGATCGCTGCTTGCTACCGGCATACTTCTCGACTTCGCCTATTTGCCGACGATCATGCAGGCAAAAACGCTTCACAGAGTGCGCCATGCGTGCCGCAGTCTCGTGCCGCATTACCGCCTCGGAGATCAGCACTCCGTAGTTGACGGCTCCGGTTCCGTTAGCCGGGCAGCGGCGAGGCTCGTCGGGTAGCATCGTTGCGCCATGTGCTCCGAACCACCATTCGAACACAACCCGGAGTCCGGAAATCGTCAGCCGGAGTTTGGCCACGCTGTTGGACCCGTGCAGCAGAACGCCCCGTCCGAGCCTGGAGACATGGCAACGCGAAGGCTGGCTTCGCACAATGGGAATGTGCGGGCGGTCACCGTCATCGACCTGGATCGCCGGTGCTGCTATGCCATAAATTCAGACGAAGACGATTTTGATGCTGCATATCAGAGGGTAACCGTGTCCTACCGCTTTCATCTTTCTGGAAAACGCGTTTTTGTCGCAGGTCACCGCGGCATGGCTGGCAGCGCATTGATACGCCGCTTGTCGTCAGAGGGCGTCGAGCTTCTGACGATGCCACACCGAGAACTCGATCTGCGCGATCAAGCTGCGGTGTTCGCATGGTTCGCACGCACGAAGCCCCAAGTCGTGGTCCTGGCGGCCGCCAAGGTCGGCGGCATCGTCGCCAATAACACGCTGCGTGCGGAGTTTATCTACGACAACATCGCCATCGCCGCCAATGTCATTCACGCTGCCCACGAGAACGGCGCCGAGAAGTTGATGTTTCTGGGTTCATCCTGCATCTATCCGAAGCTTGCTCCTCAGCCGCTTCGCGAGAACGCGATGCTGACAGGGCCACTGGAGCCGACCAACGAGCCTTATGCGATCGCCAAGATCGCCGGCATCAAGATGGTCGAGGCCTATCGCAGCCAATATGGCGCCGACTTCATCAACGTCATGCCGACCAATCTCTATGGTCCGGGCGACAACTATCATCCCGAATACAGCCACGTCGTCGCGGCGCTGATCCGCCGCTTCCATGAGGCCAAGCTCGCGGATGCGCCGGAGGTCCTGGTCTGGGGCACCGGCACGCCGCGGCGCGAGTTCCTCTATGTCGACGACATGGCGGATGCCTGCGTTCACCTGATGAAGACCTATTCCGACACCGCGCTGGTCAACATCGGCACTGGCAAGGATATCACCATTGCCGACTTCGCCCACGTGGTTGCCGCCGTAGTAGGCTTCAAGGGCAGCATCAGCTTTGACCGGTCACGGCCGGATGGCACACCACGCAAGCTTCTCGACGTCTCCCGCCTGACGGAGCTTGGCTGGCGCGCGACGACTTCCCTGGAAGTGGGAGTCGGGCTCGCCTATCAGGCATTTCTGCGCGAAGCAGCGACGCAGTAGTTCGTCATCATTGGCAAGGACGAGACCACCAAAGGCCATTCGGCGCTGGATCTCGTCGAAGCTGCCGGGAGCCTCGATCTCAACGACGATATCAAGTTCCCAATAGTGCCGCGAATAATCCGGATTCTCGGCCTCGATGAAGTGCTCGGGGTCGTGTCCTCGGGCGTAGTGCAACTCGGTAGAGCAAAGCCGTCCGCCCGCGCGCTCCGCAATTGCGCCGTAGCGGGTGGACGGCTTTGCGGTGGTCACCGGCGATTGACCGGTAGGGTAGGGTTGCTGACACCAAGCTGATACGAGGAACCACCGATGACCGACGAGATGATGAACCTTCGCGCGCTCGTGGAGAAGGCCCCGGACGCCGATCTTCTGCGCGAGATGATCGGCTTTGCAGCCCAGCGGTTGATGGAGATGGAGGTCGCCGGGCTGACCGCAGCGGCCTATGGCGAGAAGAGCTCCGAGCGCCTGGCGCAGCGCAACGGCTACCGTGACCGGACCTGGGAGACGCGCGCCGGTGCGGTCGAGTTGCGCATTCCCAAGCTGCGCAAGGGAAGCTATTTTCCTGGCTTCCTCGAGCCGCGGAGAAGGCGCTGACGGCCGTGATCCAGAGGGCCTACGTCTAGGCGTCTCGACCCGTTCGGTCGACGACCTCGTGCAGACGATGGGCATGAGTGGCATCTCCAAGAGCCAGGTATCGCGCCTGTGTGCCGAGATCGACGACAAGGTGAAGGCCTTCCTCGCCTGCCCGATCGAGGGCGACTGGCCGTATCTGTGGATCGACGCCACTTACGTGAAGGTGCGCCAGAATGGTCGCATCGTCTCGGTCGCGGTGATCGGCGCGATCGGCGTCAACAGCGACGGCCGGCGCGAGGTGCTGGGCATGGCCGTCCGAGGCCGAAACATTCTGGACCGCGTTCCTGCGCAAGCTCGCCCGCCGAGGTTTGCGTGGCGTCAAGCTTGTGATCTCGGATGCTCACGAGGGCATCACGGCCACCATATCCAAGGTGCTCAATGCCACCTGGCAGCGTTGTCGCGTTCACTTCATGCGCAACGCTCTCGCCCATGCGGGCCAGAGCGGACGCCGCGTGGTCTCCACCTTCATCGCTACGGCCTTCGCCCAGGACGACGCCGAGACAGCCAAGACGCAATTGCGCAAGGTCGCCGATCAGCTCCGTCCCAAGGCGCCCAAGCTCGCCGCCCTCATGGATGAGGCGGAGCCTGATATGCTCGCCTATATGAGCTTTCCCACGCAGCATCGCGCCAAGCTGCACTCGACCAATCCAATCGAGAGGGTCAATGGAGAGGTCAAGCGCCGCTCCGAGGTTGTCGGCATCTTCCCAAACGAGGAAGCGATCGTCCGTCTCGTCGGCGCGATCCTGCTCGAGCAGAGCGACGAGTGAGCCGTCCAGCGTGCCCGTTACATGACGCTGGAAACCATCGCGCCTTTCCCATCGTCGGCCTCCTCGCTGTGGCAGGTTGACAAGCTCGGCCCGCACCGGAATTGCCCGGTGACCCACCATGCCAGCTACGCCACCTCCTGGGACACGATCGAGTATCCAACGCGAGCGAGTGGAAGGCCGCGTGCTGAACGCTCTGCGTCCTCATTTAATGGACCCGGCGCTCTTCAGGGAATTCTGCGATGAGTTCACCCGCGAAATGAACCGTCTTCGGATGGAAGGTTCAGCATTGCTTGCAACGGCGCGCGCGGAGGTGAAGAGAATCGAGCGCGAACTCGGTACGCTGCTCAATCTGATCCTCAAGGGCGGCGCAGCGGACACGATCAACGCTAAAATGGTTCAGCTAGAGAGTCGAAAGGCAGAACTTGAGCGGGAGCTGGCCGATGCCGAAAGCCCGCCGCCCCTGCTCCATCCCGAAATGGCGACGTTCTACCGCGAACAGGTCAACGCTCTCCACGAGGCGTTACGGGACGACAGCGAGGCAACGCGCCTAAAGGCCGGCGAGATCCTGCGCTCCCTGGTGAAGGAAATCATCCTGACGCCGGACGCAGGTGAACTGAAGATTGATGTCCGGGGCGACCTCGCCGGAATCCTAGCGATTTCCCTCAAAACGAAAACCCCGGCCACGAGGACCGGGGTTTCGCAAGTTGAGATGGTTGCGGGGATAGGATTTGAACCCATGACCTTCAGGTTATGAGCCTAGTTCGACGCGCTTCCGAAGGACACCAAAGGGGCAGCCACGAGCGTCGGAATGTCGAGGATCAACTAAAACCGTTTGAAAAACCGTTTTAGTTTCCAAATCTCAAACGGTGATTTTGGCTAAGTGCTTGATTTGAATGGCGCGCCCGGAACGATTCGAACGTCCGACCCTCAGATTCGTAGTCTGATGCTCTATCCAGCTGAGCTACGGGCGCGTTTTTCGCTGTTGGCGGGGTCCGAGCCGCATGAGCCGGATCCCGGAAGGCCGGAGCGGCAAACGCCGGCAGGCCTCGCGAAGGGCCTCTGACTAACGGCTCGGAGGCCGCTTGGCAAGGCTGGAACGGGACATTTTATGCGCCTTTTTTGAAGGGCTGCCCCTCAGGCGCCCCGCTGCACGCCGGGTCAGGCGCTGGCGCGCTCCGTCCAGAACGTCTGCAGCTCGACCGGCCGGTCGGGAACCGTGATTCGGAAGGTCGCGCCCAGGGTCCCCTCGACCAGTTGGATGTCACCGTCATGGGCGCGGACCAGCTCGGCCGCGATGGCGAGGCCGAGGCCGGAACCGCCGGGCCGGCCGGCGCCGCGAAACGCCTCGAACAGGTGCTCGCGCACCTTGGCCGGCACACCGGGTCCGGTATCGGACACCTCCAGAATGGTCACCGCCCCCTCGCGGCGGCCGGTGATGCGGATCTGGCGAACGCCGGCATCCGCAGAGAGGCTGTCGAGGGCCTGCGCCGCATTGCGCACGAGGTTGAGCAGCACGCGGAACAGCTGGTCCGGGTCGGCGTCGATCTTCAGTCCGCGCTCGATCGCGCTGATCCAGGTGATCGAAGCGTCGGGTGCGAGGCCGGCGGTCTCCCGCACCTCGGCGACCACCTGCTCGACGACGACCATGCGGCGGTCCGGAGCCGGCTCCTGGACCTTGCCGTAGGACAGCGTCGACTGGCAGAACGCGATGGCCCGCTCCAGCGAGCGCATCAGCTTCGGCGCGAAACGCTGCACCCGCGGATCGGGCACGCTGGCGAGCTGGTCGGACAGCAGCTGCGACGACGCCAGCAGGTTGCGCAGATCGTGATTGATCTTGGACACGGCAAGGCCGAGCGCCGCCAGCCGGCTCTTCTGATGCAGCATCGAGACGAGATCGCGCTGCATGTCGGCGAGCTCGCGCTCGGCGACGCCGATCTCGTCGGAGCGCTGGCTGGGCACGATGATTCGCGCCGCGCTCTCGGGATTCTCATGGAAGCCGACCAGGCTCGCCGTCAGCCGCCGCATCGGCCGGACGAACAGATAATGCAGGGCCAGATAGACCAGCGCCGCGGTCAGCATAGCGAGCAGCAGCGACACGCCGAGCAGGTTGCGCGAGAAGCGGTACATCGCCTTGCGCAGCGGCTTCTCGTCGGTGACGACCTCGATGAACTGGGCGCGGCCCGGCGCCGGCCCGATCACGCGCATGGTGTGATCGCCAGTCTCGGTCATCATCTTCAGCGAGTTGACGATCGACGACCACACCGTCATGTCGCGCATGTCGAAGTCATGATCGATCGACGCCGGCAGGTCGGCGCTGGCGAGCAGACGGCGCTGCTGGCCCATCTTGATCGCGACGCCGCGCGCGTTGATCGAGGTCAGGATCTGGCGCGCCAGCGAATCCGGCACCATGCCGGAGGGGGCGGCGTCGAGCACCAGCGCGGCGGTATTGGCCGCAGCGAGGCGATCGTTGAGGCGGTTGGTCCAGAAGTTGGCGATCGCAGGCACGTAAACCAGAACGGCCGCGATCATCACCAGTGGAATCGTCAGCAGCAGCAGCTTTCCGGACAAGCCGAGGCGACGCGACCGCTTGGGTCGCAGACGCTCCAGGATCGGCTGGTTGTCGCTCTCTGTCACGTATCGCCCTTGTAAGAGACACCCCCACCCTTACGGGTCCGCAAGATGGGACTGCACCGGAGTCCGGTCAAATTACGGATCGCTCATGTTGAGGTTTCCAAATCGTTCATAATGGAACCCGCAATCTCACGACCGCCCTGCTTCCGTGCCCCCTGCTCCATGACCCCCGAAGCGCGGCGGTCATTCTCGACCATCCTGCCCGTGATCGCGGGTTCTGTTCTCGTGCCACCTTGTGTCATCCTGGGCTTGTGTCATCCCGGGCCGACGCTGCCCCGGTGCGTGTTACCAGGGCCTTGATGAGCGCTGCTGCCGCTCCCGCCGAGCTCTCCTCGGCGACGCCTTGCCGCGATTGACGAAGGCAGGACGCTCCCTTATAAGCCGCGCCAACTGTCCGCGATGACCCGGCTTGTCCGGGGGCGGCTCGATTTCAGGGCCGGCAGCGGTCCGCTTTGGGCCAGCAAGCATCACCGGACATCCTCGACATTTCAAGCCGGCAAGTTGTCAACTGGCAAATTGCCCGTCAGCGGAGAACGACCCGTGAAGCGGACTTATCAACCCAGCAAACTGGTGCGCAAGCGCCGTCACGGCTTCCGCGCCCGTCTCGCCACCACCGGCGGCCGCAAGGTCCTTGCCGCGCGTCGCGCCCGGGGCCGTAAGCGTCTCAGCGCCTGAAGCCAGGGCGTCGTCCCGGAGATTTCCATCATGGATCGGCTGCGGCAGCGGGCGGACTTCCTCGCCGTTGCCGATGGCGTGCGGGCGAACAGCCCTGCCTTCGTGGTCCAGCGGCGCGAGCGCGCGGACCAGGGCGCGATCCGGATCGGCTTTACCGTCACCAAGAAGAATGGCACCGCCACGGAGCGTAATCGCATCCGTCGGCGGTTGCGCGAGCTTGTGAAACGGCTCGATCCCCTGTCGCTACGGCCGCACAGCGACTATGTGCTGATCGGCCGACGCGATGCGCTGTCGCGCGATTTCCAGACCATGCTCGACGATCTCCAGGCGACGCTTCGCCGCCTCGACCGGCCGCAGGCCAAGCCGCAGCCGCGCAAGCCATCGGATGCGCACAGGCGCAATGCTCCCGCACCGGACGCGCATTCCCGTGAAACCGGATTGAATGACGAGACGATAAGAAAACGATGACCGACAATCGCAACACCATCCTCGCCGTCATCCTGTCCGGCCTCGTGCTGATCCTCTGGCAGGTCTTCTACAATGGCCCGCAGATGGAGAAGGAGCGGCAGCGCGCGCAGATGCAGGCCGAGCTTGCCAAGAAGCAGGCACCGGCCGCGCAGTCCGACAGCACCGCGCCGTCTGCCACGCCGCAGCCGGGAGCCGCGGCGTCGGGCAGCCCGAGCGCACCGGGCGGCGCAGCGCCCAGCGCCAGCGGCGTGATGCCGCGCGAGACGGCGATCGCCGCCACCCCCCGCGTCAAGATCGACACGCCGCGCCTCACCGGCAGCATCTCGCTCAAGGGCGCGCGCATCGACGATCTGGCCTTCGTACAGTATCGCGAGACGGTCGATCCGAAGTCGCCGGCCATCGTGCTGTTCTCGCCGTCCAGCACCGCCGAGCCCTATTATGCGGAATTCGGCTGGGTCAACGCCGCCGGCGCCAAGGTCCAGGTGCCCGATCAGAACACGGTCTGGCAGCAGGACGGCTCCAACGCGCTGACGCCGTCGACACCGGTCAAGCTGACCACCACCAACGGCGACGGCCTGACCTTCCAGCGCACCATCTCCGTCGACGATCACTATCTCTTCACGATCAAGGACGACGTCACCAACGCCGGCAACGCACCGGTGACGCTGTACCCGTATGGCCTGATCTCGCGCCACGGCACGCCGCACGTCTCGGGCTACTACATCCTGCATGAAGGCCTGATCGGCTATCTCGGCGAGAAGGGCCTGCAGGAATACACCTACAAGAAGATCGACGACGACAAGGCAGCGAAGTTCGACGTCACCAATGGCTGGCTCGGCATCACCGACAAATATTGGGCGACGGCGCTGCTGCCGATGACGGATGCGCGGCTGCAGGCGAACTATTCGTCGAAGCTGGTCGACAACCAGCATCGCTACCAGACCGACTATGTCGAGAACCCGCAGACGGTTCCAGCCGGCGGCTCGGCATCCGTCTCGACCCGGCTGTTCGCCGGCGCCAAGGAGGCCGGCGTCGTCGGCATCAACTTCCCGCTCGGCGGCCTCGGCGGCTACAATCAGAAGCTCGGGCTCAACCATTTCGATCTCTTGATCGACTGGGGCTGGTTCTACTTCCTGACCAAGCCGATGTTCCTGGCGCTCGACTTCTTCTTCCGCTTCTTCGGCAATTTCGGCATCTCGATCCTGCTGGTGACGGTGCTGGTGAAGCTGCTGTTCTTCCCGCTCGCCAACAAGTCCTACGCCTCGATGGCCAAGATGAAGGCGATCCAGCCGCAGCTGCAGGCGCTCAAGGAGCGCTATCCGGACGACCGGATGAAGCAGCAGCAGGAGATGATGGAGATCTACAAGAAGGAAAAGATCAACCCGGTCGCCGGCTGTCTTCCGGTCGTGCTGCAGATCCCGGTGTTCTTCTCGCTCTACAAGGTGCTGTTCGTCACCATCGAGATGCGGCACGCGCCGTTCTACGGCTGGATCAAGGACCTCTCGGCGCCGGATCCGACCAACCTGTTCACGCTGTTCGGCCTGATCCCGTTCGATCCGACGCAGCTGCCGTTGTTCGGCCATTACCTCGCGCTCGGCATCTGGCCGATCATCATGGGCATCACGATGTGGTTCCAGATGAAGCTGAACCCGACGCCGCCGGATCCGACCCAGGCGATGATCTTCAACTGGATGCCGCTGATCTTCACTTTCATGCTCGCGGGCTTCCCGGCCGGTCTCGTGATCTACTGGGCCTGGAACAACACGCTGTCGGTGCTGCAGCAGGGCTTCATCATGCGCCGCAACGGCGTGAAGGTGGAGCTGTTCGACAACATCAAGGGCACGTTCAAGAAGAAGCCGGCGTGACGAGGACCGCGGCGTGAGAGTTCACCCGCTGAAGCGATGAAAGTTTGCGTCATGGCCGGGCTTGTCCCGGCCATCCACGTCTTGAGAGCCGGCAATGACGACGTGGATGCCCGGGGCAAGCCCGGACATGACGGAGAGGCGAAAGCTATGACGACCACCAGCAGCGACATCGATGAGCGCCTGATCGAAAAGGGCCGCAAGCTGTTTGCGCAGGCGTGGCGCTTCACGCACGCCTCGCCGTCGATCGAGAGCCTGCCGCCGATGGGGGCCGTCGAGGTCGCCTTTGCCGGCCGCTCCAATGTCGGCAAGTCCAGCCTGATCAACGCGCTGACCGGCCAGAACGCGCTGGCGCGCACCTCGCACACGCCCGGCCGGACCCAGGAGCTGATCTTCTTCGAGGGGCCCGACTATGCGCCGCTGCGGCTGGTCGACATGCCCGGCTATGGCTATGCCGCTGCGGCCAAGACCAAGGTCGCGTCCTGGACCGAGCTGATCCACAAATTCCTGCTCGGCCGCGCCAGCCTCGCCCGCGTCTATGTGCTGATCGACGCCCGCCACGGGCTGAAGGAGGTCGACCAGGACATCCTCAAGACGCTCGACCGGTCCGCCGTCAGCTATCAGCTGGTGCTGACCAAGGCCGACCAGATCAAGCCGGCCGAACTCACGGCCCGCATCGCCGAGACCGAGGCTGCGCTCGCCAAGCATCCGGCGGCATTCCCGCAGGTTCTGGCCACGTCGTCCCGCTCGGGCACCGGCATGCCGGAGCTGCGCGCGGCGATGGCGCGACTGCTGGAGGAACGCGGCGCATGACGAAGCTGTGGCGGCTGCTGATCGCGCTCGCCGGGCTGATGGGGGCCGCCGGCGTGGCGCTGGCCGCGAAAGCCGCGCACGATGCCGATGCATCGCGGCTCGCGACCGCCTCGACCATGCTGCTGTTCCACGCCTGCGCCCTGCTCGGCGCGGTTGCCCTGGCCGAGCGCGGCGTGGTTCATCGGCGCATCGGACTCGTCGCCGCGTTCGGCCTGGTGCTGGGTCCCGCGCTCTTCGCCGGCGATCTCCTGATGCGGCAGTTCACCGGCGACCGGCTGTTTCCGTTCGCGGCACCGGTCGGCGGCAGCTTGCAGATCGCGAGCTGGCTCGTGCTCGCCCTCGCGGCGCTGTGGCCGCGGCGCGGCTGATCCGGCGCTTTGCGCCGCGCCCGGCAATCGGATAGAACCGCGCCCGACGTCCCGATAGCCGAGATCCCCCCGACATGACCGACGCGACCACCATCAGCCCGCTCGATCAGGCCCGCATCCTGTCCGAAGCGCTCCCGCACATGCAGGAGTATGACGACGAAACCATCGTCATCAAATATGGCGGCCACGCCATGGGCGACGAGGACACCGCCAAGGCGTTCGCGCGCGACATCGTGCTGCTCGAGCAGACCGCGATCAACCCGGTGGTGGTGCATGGCGGCGGGCCGCAGATCGCGACCATGCTCAAGCGGCTCGGCATCGTCTCCGAATTCGCCGCGGGGCTGCGCATCACCGACGCCGCGACCATCGAGATCGTCGAGATGGTACTGGCAGGCTCGATCAACAAGCAGCTGGTCGGCTATATCAATGAAGCCGGCGGCAAGGCCGTCGGCCTGTGCGGCAAGGACGGCAACATGGTGCGCGCCGTCAAGGCGACCCGCACCATGGTCGATCCCGACAGCCATATCGAGAAGGTGGTCGATCTCGGCTTTGTCGGCGAACCCGACAAGGTCGATCTCACGCTTCTCAACCAGCTGATCGGCTACGAGCTGATCCCGATCCTCGCACCGCTCGCGACCTCGAAGGACGGCCAGACGTTCAACGTCAACGCCGATACCTTCGCGGGCGCGGTCGCAGGCGCGCTCAAGGCCAAGCGGCTGCTGCTGCTGACCGACGTGCCCGGCGTGCTCGACAAGTCGAAGAAGCTCATCCCGGAACTGTCGGTCAAGGATGCGCGCAAGCTGATCGCCGACGGCACGATCTCGGGCGGCATGATTCCGAAGGTCGAGACCTGCATCTACGCGCTCGAGCAGGGCGTCCAGGGCGTCGTGATCCTCGACGGCAAGGTATCGCATGCCGTGCTGCTCGAGCTGTTCACCAACCAGGGCACGGGCACGCTGATCCACAAGTGAGCAGCCACGACCATCTCTCGACGTCATGGCCGGGCTTGACCCGCCTGCGCGGCCGAAGCCGCTCCGGCGCGGCGGAGGCCCGGCCATCCACGTCTCGCGGCAGTGCCGAACGGAGAGACGTGGATGCCCGGGTCAAGCCCGGGCATGACGCGGAGAGAGCGCGCCAAGCCTACTCCGTCCGGACTCGCGTGGCGCTAACTGTTGCCACCATCCTTCTTCCACTCATCGCCACGGCGACGCCCGCCCGCGCCGACCTCAAGCTCTGCAACCGCATGAGCTACGTCGTCGAGGCCGCGATCGGCATCGACGAGAAGGCGGCGACCGCGACGCGCGGCTGGTTCCGGCTCGATCCCGCCACCTGCCGCGTGGTGTTGCAGGGCACGCTGACGGCAGACCGCATCCTCCTTCATGCCCGCGCGCTCAGCCTGTATGGCGCCTCGCCGCTCGCCGCGAACGGCAATGACCAGCTGTGCGTGGCATCCGACAATTTCGTCATCGCTGCCGCCCGGCAGTGCCGCACGGGACAGACGCCGGCGGCGTTCACGCAGGTGACGCCGACCAAGACCGACGACGGCACGCTGATTGCCTATCTCGCCGAGAGCGCGGAGTATGACGACGAGCAGGCCCGGCTCGCCGGCATCCAGCGGCTGCTCGGCATTGCCGGCTACGACGCCTCGCCGATCGACGGCGTCGACGGGCCGAAGACGCAGGCTGCGCTCGCCGCCTTTTTGAAGAGCCGAGGCCTGTCGTCCGACGTCGTATCGCAGCCGAGTTTTTTCGCGACCATGGTAGAGGCCGTGCAGACGCCCTCGCCGACCGGGTTGACCTGGTGCAATGACACGCCGCACAAGGTGATGGCGGCGGTCGGCACCGATGATGGGCGCACGGTGGTCAGCCGCGGCTGGTATCGCATCGATGCCGGCAAGTGCCTGCATCCGGACATCACGGGTCAGCCGAAGAAGGTCTACAGCTTTGCGGAGGCGGTCGACGACGAGAACCGCACCATCAAGCTGAAGAACAAGCCGCTGAACTGGGGCGGCCTGGTGCAGCTCTGCACGCGCGAGAACAAGTTCGAGACCACCGAGCAGGGCGACTGCCCGAGCCGCGGCTTCACCGCGACCGGCTTCACCGCTGTCGACATCACCCGCGGCGGCAAGACGCTGCGCTTTGCGCTGCCGTGATGGTCGTGTCGATGTTGCGTGCAACGCCGCCAAAAACTCAGCCGTCATCCCGGCGAACGCCGGGATCCATAACCACCGGACGTGGCGTGGGTCGCCGGCGTCAGCCATCGTGCCCCAAGATAGCTTCCGCGGTATGGGTCCCGGCTTTCGCCGGGACGACGACGGAATATGATGCGCCAGCCGGGCAGAACCGATCGAGGCAACAATGACAAAATCCCCCCGCGCCTTCGATCACGTCGACACCTGGGTGTTCGATCTCGACAACACGCTGTATCCGCATCACGTCAATCTGTGGCAGCAGGTGGATGCGCGGATCGGCGAGTTCGTGTCCAACTGGCTCAAGGTCGATGCGGACGAGGCACGCCGGATTCAAAAGGACTACTACCGCCGTTACGGCACAACGATGCGCGGCATGATGACCGAACATGGCGTGCACGCCGACGACTTCCTGGCCTACGTGCACAAGATCGACCATTCGCCGCTGGAGGCGAACCCGGCGATGGGGGCTGCGATCGAGCAGTTGCCGGGACGCAAGCTGATCCTGACCAACGGCTCGGTCGACCATGTCGACGCCGTGCTGGCGCGGCTCGGCATCGCCGACCATTTCCACGGCGTATTCGACATCAAGGCTGCCGAGTTGACGCCCAAGCCGGCACGCGAAACTTATGACAAATTCCTGGGGCTGCACGATGTCGATCCGACGCGTGCCGCGATGTTCGAGGACCTCGCGCGCAACCTCGTCGTGCCGCACGACCTCGGCATGACCACGGTGCTGGTGGTGCCCGACGGCACCAAGGAGGTGGTGCGCGAGGATTGGGAGCTGGCGGGGCGCGACGATCCGCATGTCGATCACGTCACGGACGATTTGACCGGGTTCCTGCAGCGGCTGGTGGCTGCCTGATCCTCGCCGCGTCGTCCCGGACAAGCGGCCGGCTCGCTGGTCGTGAGTTGCGACGGCGGTCCGCCAAACTCGGTGTCGTCCCGGGCTTGACCCGGGACCCATAACCACAGGCGGATGAGTGAGGCACGCAAATGGCTCAGGATGAGCCCATCACATCTCCCTGTGGTTATGGGTCCCGGATCGGCGCTCGCGCGCGAGAGCCTTCGCATGAGCAGACAGCGTGGCGCTCCGCTTGTCCGGGACGACGGCGGAGTGAACTTGACTCCCCTGCCCCAAACTCCGAAAAAGCCGGCCTGCCCCACCCTGCTCGTACATGACCGACCCAGGCGACCCGCCCGGGACCAAGCGAGGATCGACCGAT
The DNA here is from genome assembly GCF_032381435.1 of Bradyrhizobium sp. SZCCHNR1002. Taxonomy (NCBI): domain Bacteria; kingdom Pseudomonadati; phylum Pseudomonadota; class Alphaproteobacteria; order Hyphomicrobiales; family Nitrobacteraceae; genus Bradyrhizobium; species Bradyrhizobium sp. SZCCHNR1002. Next base: position 247,497 of record NZ_JAUHIS010000008.1, on the reverse strand, counting down.
GTCACTGTCCGCCCTGGAATCCACCATCAACAGCGCCTTCGACGCCCGTGACGGGGTCTCGACCTCGACCAAGGGCGAGGTGCGCGACGCCGTGGAGAGCGCGCTGGAGCTGCTCGACAAGGGCGAGGCGCGTGTCGCCGAGCGGGCTGCGGATGGCAAGTGGAGCGTCAACCAGTGGCTGAAGAAGGCCGTGCTGCTGTCGTTTCGTCTCAACGACATGAGCGTGATCCCCGGCGGCCCCGGCCAGGCGTCGTGGTGGGACAAGGTGCCGTCGAAGTTCGAGGGCTGGGGCGAGAACCGTTTTCGCGATGCCGGCTTCCGCGCCGTGCCCGGCGCGATCGTGCGCCGCTCGGCCTTCATCGCCAAGAACGTCGTGCTGATGCCGTCCTTCGTCAATCTCGGCGCCCATGTCGATGAGGCGACCATGGTCGACACCTGGTCGACAGTCGGCTCCTGCGCCCAGATCGGCAAGCGCGTGCACATCTCCGGCGGCGTCGGCATCGGCGGCGTGCTGGAGCCGCTGCAGGCCGGCCCCGTCATCATTGAGGATGACTGCTTCATCGGCGCGCGCTCGGAGGTCGCCGAGGGCGTCATCGTGCGCAAGGGCGCGGTGCTGGCGATGGGCGTGTTCCTGAGCGCCTCGACCAAGATCGTCGACCGCGAGACCGGCGAGACCTTCGTCGGCGAGGTGCCGGAATACGCGGTGGTGGTGCCGGGCGCACTGCCGGGCAAGCCGATGAAGAACGGCCAGATCGGCCCGAGCACGGCCTGCGCCGTGATCGTCAAGCGCGTCGACGAGCGTACCCGCTCCAAGACCTCGATCAACGAGCTGCTGCGCGACTGATCGAACCACGGCTGCAACCGCAGCGACGAATCTCCGGACCGGTCGCGCCGTCCGGAGATTGCCCATGGATTGGATCTGGTTTCTGTTCCGCTTCGACGGCCGGATCAACCGCGCCAAGCTCTGGCTGTCGCTGCTGGTGATCTTCGGCTGGATGTTGCTCGCCGCCGCGCTGATGGCCGGCGTCAGCAAGCTGCTGGGCGGCACTGCTGCCGCCAGCTTCAATCTGACGAGCATTTTTGCGGTCCTCGACCCCGACACCTATCGCGGCTTGGCGCGCGCCGATGTCGTGCGGTCGGCGGTCCATGTCGTTCTCACCCCCGTATTCGCCTGGGTCTTCGCCGCGGGCGCGGTCAAGCGCCTGCATGACCGCGACAAGAGCGGTTGGTGGACGGTGCCGATGTTCGTCGTTCCGGGCCTCGTCGACCAATTCGCGGACCGCCTGCCGGGGACTGTGCTTCCGATCATCCTTGGAGCGATCGCCGCGCTGCTCTCGCTGTGGGGTTTCATCGAGTTGTACTGCCTGGCCGGCGCCCCCTGGACCAACCGCTTCGGACCCAATCCACTGCCGAAGGTCCGCCCTGACGGCCAGCGCCCCAGATCGCCGCGCCCCGGATGGAACCAGCACCAGGAGCTGGAATTCATCCCGCAGGTCGCCGGCACGCCGCTGGCGGAAGCGGCAATCGGCTGCACTAGCCCGCCGCCGAACGAGCATGATAAGCGGAGGGCATGACCGATGCCCTCACCATCACCCGCGACCTGATCCGCTGCCCTTCCGTCACCCCGGCCGATGCCGGCGCGCTCGGCGTGCTCGAAGCCCTGCTGAAAGACGCGGGTTTCACCACGCATCGTGTCACCTTCTCGGAAGCCGGCACCGCCGACATCGACAATCTTTATGCCCGCATCGGAACCGAACGGCCGCACATCACCTTCGCCGGCCATACCGACGTGGTGCCGCCCGGCGACGAAGCCGCGTGGAGCCTTGGCGCATTTTCCGGCGAGGTGAAGGACGGCTATATCTACGGCCGCGGCGCGGTCGACATGAAGGGCGGCATCGCCTGCAGCGTGGCGGCTGCGCTCGCCTATCTGCGTGACCACGGCGGACAGCCGAAGGGCTCGATCTCGTTCCTCATCACCGGCGACGAAGAGGACGTCTCGATCAACGGCACCATCAAGCTGCTGCAATGGGCCGCCGAGCGCGGCGAACGCTTCGATCACTGCGTACTCGGCGAGCCGTCGAACCAGGAAGTCATGGGCGACTGCATCAAGATCGGCCGCCGCGGCTCGCAGTCCGGCACGCTCATCGTCGAGGGCAAGCAGGGCCACGTCGCCTATCCGCATCGCGCCTCCAACCCGGTGCCGGACATCTCGCGGCTGATCGTGGCGCTGTCGGACGAGCCGCTCGACCATGGCAGCGCGCAGTTCCAGCCGTCGAACCTCGAATTCACCACCGTCGACGTCGGCAACACCGCCACCAACGTCATCGCGGGGATCGCGCGGGCGAAGTTCAACATCCGCTACAATGACTGCCATACGCAGCAGTCGCTGCGTGCGCTGGTCGAGGAGCGGCTGGCGAAAGCCTGCGGCAACCGCATCCGCGCCCATATCGACTGGCTGCCGTCGAACTCCAACGTGTTCCTGACCAAGCCGGGCCCGTTCACCGATCTCGCGGTCGCCGCCATCGAAGAGGTGACGGGCCGCAAGCCGGAGCTGTCCACCACCGGCGGCACCTCGGATGCCCGCTTCATCTCATCCTACTGTCCGGTCATCGAGTTCGGCCTGGTCGGCCAGACCATGCACCAGATCGACGAGCGCGCCTCCGTCGCCGACATCGCGACCTTGACCAAGATCTATCGCGGCATCCTCGATCGCTATTTTGCGTAGCCAAGCGCCGCTCTAGTAATCGACCTTCACGAGATACAGGCCTTCCGGCGGCGCGACCACGCCACAGGCCGCGCGGTTGCGCGCGGCGAGCGCAGCCGCGAGATCGTCCGCAGTCCAGCGGCCCTGCCCGACCCACACCAGCGAGCCGACCATCGAGCGCACTTGGCTGTGCAGGTAGGACCGCGCCGACGTGACGATGGTGATCGCGTCGCCCTCTCGCACGACGTCGAGCTGATCGAGCGTCTTGTCCGGCGACTTGGCCTGGCACTCGGTGTCGCGGAAGGTCGTGAAATCATGCTTTCCGATCAGGCGCTGCGCCGCGACGTGCATCGCATCGGAATCGAGCCGCTGCGGCACGCGCCAGACGCGGCCGACCTCGAGCGCGAGGTTCGAGCGGCGATTGACGATGCGATAGCGGTAGTGCCGCTTGCGCGCGGAGAAGCGCGCCTCAAAGGTGTCGGGCACGATCTCGGCGTCGAGCACCGCGACAGGATTGGGCCGCAGATGCGCGTTGAGCGCATCTCGCAGCTTGTCCGGCCGGAACTCCTTGTCGATGTCGCAATGCGCGACCTGCCCCGTGGCGTGGACTCCGGCATCGGTGCGGCCGGAGCCGTGCACGCGGGTCGGCACTCCGCAGGTCGCTTGCACCGCCCTCTCCAGTGCGCCCTGCACCGACGGCAGCGTCTCCTGCAATTGCCAGCCGCAGAAGGGAGTGCCGTCATATTCGATGGTGAGCTTGTAGCGGGGCATCGCCTCGATCGTATTTGGCCGTCATTGCCGGGCTTGACCCGGCAATCCATCCAGGAACGAAGCTTGTTCGCGAGATGGATGCGCGGGTCAAGCCTGCGCATGACGAGCTGAAATATCAGCCGAAGCGCAGGCCCGGCGCAACGGGCGTGCCGCGCAGGAAATCCGCGGCCTTCATCGGGCCCTTGCCGGCGCGCTGCAGCTCGGTGATGCGGATGGCGCCATCGGCGCAGGCGATGGTGAGTTGGTCGTCCAGCACGGTGCCCGGCTCGCCCGCGCCGTCGGCCAGCGCGCAGCGCAGGATCTTCAGGCGCACCGCCTCGCCGTCCAACACGACCTCGCTCCAGGCGCCGGGGAACGGCGACAGGCCGTGGATGTGGCGCAGTACGGCGTGCGCCGGCTTCGCCCAGTCGATCCGCGCCTCGGCCTTGTCGATCTTGGCGGCGTAGGTCACGCCGTCCTCGGCTTGCTTGGTCAATGTCAGTCCGCCACGCTCAAGCGCCGCCATCGCGCGCACCATCAGGTCGGCGCCGATGCGCGAGAGCCGATCGTGCAGATCGGAGGCCGTCATCGCGTCCGTAATCGGCAACCGCTCGGCCATCGCGACGTCGCCGGTGTCGAGGCCGACATCCATCTTCATCACCATCACGCCGCTCTCGGCATCACCGGCCATGATCGCACGGTTGATTGGCGCGGCGCCGCGCCAGCGCGGCAGCAGCGAGGCATGCAGGTTGTAGCAGCCGAGCTTGGGCGTATCGAGAATCGCCTGCGGCAGGATCATGCCATAGGCGACAACGACCGCGGCATCGGCCTCATGGGCGCGAAACTCCGCCAAGGCCTCCTCGGTCTTCAGCGTCTTCGGCGTGAGCACGGGGATGCCGAGCCGGCGCGCCTCGGTCTCGATCGGCGTCGGCTGCAGCGCGAGGCCACGGCGGCCGCCGGGCTTCGGCGCACGGGTGTAGACGGCCACGATCTCGTGGCCGTGGCCGGCGAGCTCGAGCAGAGTGGGCACGGCGAAATCCGGCGTGCCCATGAAGATCAGGCGAAGTGGCATGTGGTCTGAGACCCTGCAAAGCCTCTACTCCGCTGTCATGGCCGGGCTTGTCCCGCCTGCGGGGCCGAAGCCCCTTCGGCGCGGCGTAGGCCCGGCCATCCACGTCGCAATGCCAGCGCGAGGGGCAAGACGTGGATGCCCGAGTCAGGCCCGGGCATGACGAAGGAGAGAGTTGATCGTTACTCGCCCGCCCGCTTGGCGGCCTTGGTGAACTTCTTCATGACGCGATCGCGCTTGAGCTTCGACAGGTAGTCGATGAACAGCACGCCGTTGAGATGGTCGATCTCGTGCTGGATGCAGGTGGCGTAGAGCCCCTCGGCATCCTCCTCGCGGACCACGCCGTCGAGATCGGTGAAGCGCACGCGCACCCGCGCCGGCCGCTCGACCTCCTCGTAATATTCGGGGATCGACAGGCACCCTTCCTCATACACCGACAGCTCATCTGACTTGGCGATGATCTCGGGATTGATGAACACCCGCGGCTCGCGCTTGGTCTCGCCGCCGGAGTCAGGTTTGGCCAGATCCATCGTGATGACGCGCAGCGGCTGCGCGACCTGGATCGCCGCGAGCCCGATGCCGGGCGCGTCGTACATGGTCTGAAACATGTCGTCGACCAGCTGCCGGATGTCCGGCGTGACCTTCTCGACAGGCTTGGACACCAGCCGGAGCTGCCGGTCCGGCAGGATGATGATTTCTCTTAAGGACATGGCGCGCGATTTAAGCCCCGGAACAGGCGCGGTCAATGTGAGGACGCGCGGTTAAGAGTTCGCTAACCATGAATTTCAACGATCCGTTAACCATACTTCTTAACCCGGCCTTAACCATAAATGTTCTCTCTTCGTTCGCGACGGTTTGCGAATCGGATAGACGGGGGTGATGACCGCCAGCCAATCGCTGAATCCTGCGCTGAATTCTGCGCTCAATCCTGTCGTCGTCATGATCGGCGACCTGCCCGTCCGCGCCAGCGACGCGCTGATCGGGTTTGGCGTGCTGGTGCTGCTTCTGCTCATGATGATCGGCCTGGCGGTGGCCCGCTCCGGACGGCGGAGCGCGGAGCTTGCCGCCCAGCAGGCGATGCGCACCGAGGAGATCGAACAGCGGTTCGGCGAGATGATCCGGGTGCAGAGCGAGGCCTCCGGCCGGGTCGACGCCATGGCGCAACTGCTCGCCGGCCGGCAGGTGGATCTCGCCCGCAGCGTCAACGAGCGGCTCGACGCCGTCACCCACCGCGTCGGCCAGTCGATGGAGCAGACCACGCGGCACACCATGGATAGCTTGCGCGTCCTGCACGAACGGCTCGGCATCATCGACAACGCGCATCGCGATCTGAGCGAGTTGACCACGCAGGTGTCCACCTTGCGCGACGTGCTCGCCAACAAGCAGTCGCGCGGCGCATTCGGCCAGGCGCGGATGGAGGCGATCGTCCAGGACGGATTGCCGAAGGGCAGCTACGCGTTCCAGTACACGCTCGCCAGCGGCAAGCGGCCGGACTGCGTCGTATTCCTACCCGACAGCAGGCCGCTCTGCATCGACGCCAAGTTTCCGCTCGAAGCCGTGACCGCGCTGCATGATGCCGACACCGAGGAGGAGAAGCGCGCGGCCGCGCAGCGCCTGCGCACCGACGTGATGCGCCACGTCAACGACATCGCCGAGAAGTATCTCGTCGTCGGCGAGACGCAGGATACGGCGCTGATGTTCGTGCCGTCGGAATCGGTCTATGCCGAGATCCACGATGGTTTCGACGACGTGATCCAGAAAGCCTATCGCGCCCGTGTCGTGCTGGTGTCGCCGTCGCTGCTGATGCTGGCGATCCAGGTCATGCAGCAGATCATGAAGGACGCCCGCATCCGCGATGCCGCCGACCAGATCCGCAACGAGGTGATCCATCTCGGCGACGATCTCGGCCGCCTGCGCGAGCGCGTGCTGAAACTGCAGAAGCATTTTGGCGACGTCGGCGAGGACATCCGCCAGATCCTGATCTCCGCCGACAAGATCGAGAAACGTGCGGCACGCATCGAGGAGCTGGATTTCAGCAAGCCGGACGCCGCGGTGGAGTCGCCGCGGATCGCGCCGGGCACGGGTGCGACGCCGGACCTGTTTCCGTTGGCGGGGCGGATGCAGGCGGGGGAGTGAGAGCGATCTGCTGTTGTTGCAAGTGGCGGCAATCCAACAACACTGTCATCGCCCGGCTTGACCGGGCGATCCAGTATCCCAGAGGCGTCCGATGGGTACGCGCTCGTACTACGTCTACATACTCGCCAGCCACATCGGCGGCACCTTGTACATCGGCATGACCAATGATCTGGTTCGACGGGTCGCCGAGCACAGATCCAAGGTCTCCGACAGCTTCACCAAGCGCTACGGCGTGACCCGACTCGTCTACTTCGAAGTCTTTGAACAGATCGAGCAAGCCATTCATCGCGAGAAGCGACTCAAGAAGTGGCAGCGGGACTGGAAGATCTCCTTGATCGAAAAGGACAACCCGGACTGGAACGATCTCTATCCGCAGATCGCGGGAGGCGATGGATAGGCCTCTGGGATACTAGATCGCCCGGTCAAGCCGGGCGATGACAGCTGAGCTTGTGGCACCAGCGGAATCTGCTACCACCTGCGTATGACAGCACCCGAGGCTTCTTCCCACGATATCGCGACCAGCGCTGCGCCCGGCCCGGCCAACCCTGCCCCGACCTGGCGCGAGAGCATGGCCGTCTATCTGCAGCCGCGCGTGCTCGTCGTGCTGTTCCTCGGCTTCTCCTCGGGCCTGCCGCTGGCGCTGTCCGGCTCGACCCTGCAGATCTGGATGCGCGAGCTCGGTGTCGATCTCGGCACCATCGGCTTGTTCGCCCTGGTCGGCACGCCCTACACCTTGAAGTTCCTGTGGGCGCCGCTGGTCGACGCGCTGCATGTGCCGCTGCTGACGCGCGCGTTCGGGCGACGCCGCGGCTGGCTGGTGTTCGCGCAGCTCCTGCTCATCGCCGCCATCCTGCTGCTGGCGCTGACCGACCCGGCGCATGCGCCATTCATGGTGGCGCTGGCCGCGCTGCTGGTCGCGGCGACGTCGTCGACCCAGGACATCGTTGTCGACGCCTTTCGCGTGGAGAGCCTGCCGGAGAGCGAGCAGGCCGCCGGCATGGCGTCCTACGTCGCCGCCTATCGGATCGGCATGCTGGTCTCGACCGCCGGCGCGCTCGTCGTGGTCAGCGCATTCGAGAACGCAGGGCTGTCGCGTCCGTCGTCCTGGATGTGGGGCTACGTCGTCATGGCAGCCCTGGTGCTGATTGGCACCATCACGGCGCTGGCCGCCACCGAGCCGGCACAGTCGAAGCAGGCCGAGGCCGCCATGGGCGCCGAGACCGCGCTCACCCGCGTGGCCCAGGCCGCCGCCGGCGCCTTCCTCGAATTCCTCGGCCGCCGCGATGCGCTGGCCGCGCTCGCCTTCGTCGTGCTGTTCAAGTTCACCGACGCCTTCTCCGGCACGATGACCGCGCCGTTCGTCATCGATCTCGGTTTCACCAAGGTCGACTACGCCGCGATCGTCAAAGGCGTCGGCCTCGCCGCCACGCTCGCCGGCGGCTTTGCCGGCGGCTTCGTCGCGCGGCGCTATTCGCTTGCGACAAGTCTCTGGATCGGCGGCGTGGTGCAGGCGCTCGCCAATTTGTCATTCTCCTGGCTCGCGGTGGTCGGCGTCAATCAATGGGCCCTGGCGCTGGCGATCTCGGCAGAGAATTTCACCAGCGCGATCGGCACGGTGATCTTCGTCGCCTATCTCTCGGCGCTGTGCCAGAACCCGCTGCACACCGCGACCCAATATGCGCTGCTCACCGCGCTGGCCGCGGTCGGGCGCACCTATCTGTCGTCAGGCGCCGGCTACGTGGCGAAGGCGACGGGCTGGCCGCTGTTCTTCGTGATCTGCGTGCTGGTCGCGATCCCGAGTCTCGTGCTGCTCGCCTGGCTGCAGCGGCGCGGACATTTCGACGGTTTGCAGACCCGCGTTTGAGCTAGCGCTTGAGTTCTTGTCGAACCTTGTCGTTGAGGCGCTCGAACTCCGCAACGACGGCGTCACAGGCCGGCTTCGCGGCCTCGCAGCGAACGTCCATATCGATGACCACCTCATCACCCTTCTGCACCATGCGGCGGCGAACCGCGGTGGGATAGGCCGCGTGATCTTGCGGCGGAAACGACCAGACCGCTCGCGCGTCGGCGTCCTCGAAGATGGTCCAGCCGGATCGCGTAGAACTCTTGATCCCCGGCTTGGCCCGCAGGCCGGCCATGGCGGCAGCAACATCCGGATAGCCGAAATCGACCTTGGCGACTTCCTCGGACACTGCCGCCGAGATTGTCGCGAGTGTAGCTGTAACGAACACAAATCCGACCTTCACCGGCACCCCCCAAGCGATACACACCGGACAAATACGCGGTGCTATTGTAAGGGAATTTAGCCGAGGATCACCGCTTCACCAAGCTCCACTTGGTCACGACCGCCTCGCTGAGCTGCCCCGCATCCTGCGCGCAGGCGATCTCGTCGACCTTGACGGCGATCTGCTTGCCGAGCAGGCCCTTGAGCTGCGAGGCCTGCGCCGGGGTGGCGGTGACGAGCTGGAACGTCTCCGGGCCGGTCTCGAGATTGCACAGCCCGCTCGGCGGCGGCAGGCGGCGCGGCTCGCTGGTGATCTGATAGGCCGCGGAGGGCTGGCCCGGCTTGGCGCCCTTCAGCTTCAGCGCGGTCAATTCGCCCGACAGCACGTCGCCCATATTGAGCGGACGCCCTGCCTTCTGCGGCGCCTCACCCTGCTGCGCCAACACGGATGGCGCCGAGAGTGCCACGCAAATTGCGCCCAAAGCCAGCCGTTTGCCGAATCCGCGGTTCGTCATCATTCACTTCCGTCTGTGCTTAGAACAAGGTCCGCTGGCGCATCGCGGCCGAGAGCGTGCCTTCGTCGAGATAGTCGAGCTCGCCGCCGACCGGCACGCCGTGCGCCAGCCGCGTGACCTTGACGTTCGCCTCCTGCAGGAGGTCGGTGATGTAGTGCGCAGTGGTCTGGCCATCGACCGTCGCGTTCAAAGCCAGGATGATCTCCTGCACCTCCGGTGCATGGGCTCGCTGCACCAGCGCGTCGATGGTGAGATCCTGCGGCCCGACGCCGTCGAGCGGCGAGAGCGTGCCGCCGAGCACGTGATAGCGGCCGTTCGAGGCCTTGGCACGCTCCAGCGCCCAGAGGTCGGCGACATCGGCGACGACCACGATCATCGCGGGATCGCGCCGCGGATCGGTGCACACCGTGCAGGGGCTCTGCGTATCGATGTTGCCGCAGGTCTTGCACACCTGGATGCGGTCGATCGCCACCTGCAGCGCCGAGGCGAGCGGCACCATCAGCGCCTCGCGCTTCTTGATCAGATGCAGCGCGGCACGTCGCGCCGAGCGCGGCCCAAGGCCGGGCAGGCGCGCAAGCAGCTGGATGAGGCGTTCGATCTCGGGACCGGCGACGGCCATCAGTTCACGACGATCATCGAGCGGACTAACCGAAGCCGAAGCCCGGCGGCAGGCCGAGCTTGCCGGTGATCGCCTGCATCTTCTCCTGCATCGCGGCTTCCGCCTTGCGGCGCGCGTCGCCATGGGCGGTGACCAGCAGATCCTCCAGGATCTCGGCCTCCTCCGGCTTCAACAGCGACGGATCGATCTTGACCGACTTCACGTCCATCTTGGCGGTCATTCGGACCGCGACGAGGCCGCCGCCCGAAATGCCCTCGACCTCGACATTGCCGAGCTCCGCCTGCATCTCCTGCATCTTGGTTTGCAGTTGCGCCGCCTGTTTCATCATGCCGAGAAAGTCAGCCATCGGAGCACCTCATCATCAGGCCGTTCATGTTGAGCATCATCTTTCGGAAAACCGGTTTTCACTCGTCCGGATCATGCTCTAGAAATCATCATCATTGTCGGACTCGTCAGGAGGCTCGACAGCACTGGCGTCCGATTCGGGCGGCTCGGGGGCAAGCCGGCGCACTTCGATCACCTTGGTACCTGGGAACCGCGCCAGGACCTCCTGCACGCGTGGATCGGCTTCCGCAGCTGCCTCGCGCTCGCTCTTGGCGCGCAGGTTCTGCTCGCGCAAGGTCGCCTGGCCCTGCTCATTGGAGACGATCACGGTCCAACGCCGGCCGGTCCAGTCCTCCAGCTTACGCCCGAGGTCCGAGACAAGCGATCGCTGCGCCGTCCGTTCCAGCGCGATCTCCAGACGCCCCTCCTCGAAGCGGACCAGCCGCACGTCCATCTCGAGCGCGCTCTTGGTGATCAAGTCGCGGTTCTTGCCGGCGAGGGCGACAAGCTCCTGGAAGCTCCCCAGTCGCAGTGCCGGCTGGTCCTGCGACGCCGGCGACGGCTGCGATGCCATGGCCTGCGGCCTCATCCCGCCGCCGACCGCGGCAAGCGTTGGGCCCTGCGCACGCGGTGTCTGCATCGGCGCCGAACCCATCACCGGCGGAGCTCCCGCGCTCATGCTCGGCGCCGGTGCAGGACGCGAACCGCCGCCATTGGTGACGACCGGCGATCCCCCGCCGTTCTGCTCGATCATCCGAATCGCTTCGTCAGGTGTCGGCAGGTCAGCGGCATAGGCGATACGCACCAGCACCATCTCGGCCGCCGCCGCGGGGCGCGTCGCGCCTTGCGTCTCGGCGATGCCCTTGAGCAGCATCTGCCACATCCGCGACAGCACCCGCATCGACAGCTTGGTCGCGAAATCGCGTGCGCGCAGCCGCTCGGTCTCGCTGAAGGCGACGTTGTCGGCGGTGGCCGGCACGACCTTCACGCGGGTCACGAAGTTCACGAATTCGGCAAGATCCGACAGCACGACCACCGGATCGGCGCCGACGTCGTACTGCTCGCGGAATTCCTTGAACGCCGCGGCGATGTCGCCGCTCGCGAGATGATGGAACAGGTCGATGACGCGGGTGCGATCGGCGAGACCCAGCATCTGCCGGACGTCATCGGCGCGCACTTCGCCAGCGCTGTGCGCGATCGCCTGGTCGAGCAGCGACAGCGAATCGCGCACCGAGCCTTCGGCGGCGCGCGCGATGATGCCGAGCGCCTCGGGCTCGATCGTCACGCCCTCTTTCGTCGCGATGCCGGCGAGATGCTTCATCAGCACGTCGGCCTCGACGCGGCGCAGGTCGAAGCGCTGGCAGCGCGACAGCACCGTGACCGGCACCTTCCGGATCTCGGTGGTCGCGAACACGAATTTGGCGTGCTCCGGCGGCTCCTCCAGGGTCTTCAGGAAGGCGTTGAACGCCGCCGTCGACAGCATGTGGACCTCGTCGATGATGTAGACCTTGTAGCGCGCGCTGGCCGGCGCATAGCGCACGCTGTCATTGATCTGGCGGACATCGTCGACACCAGTGTGCGAGGCCGCGTCCATCTCCAGGATGTCCATGTGCCGGCTTTCCATGATTGCCTGGCAATGGGTGCCGAGCACCGGCATGTGGATGGTCGGGCCCTTCACCGAGCCATCCGGCAATTCATAATTCAGGGCGCGAGCCAGAATGCGGGCGGTGGTGGTCTTGCCCACGCCGCGGACGCCGGTGAGGATCCAGGCCTGCGGGATGCGGCCGGTCTCGAACGCGTTCGAGACGGTGCGAACGACGGCCTCCTGGCCGATCAGATCCGCGAAGCTGGAGGGGCGGTATTTGCGCGCCAGGACCCGGTAGGGCTTGGCGGGAGCGTCGGCGCTGTCGGGCGGAACAGGTGGGGCGCCAGCGTCAGTCATCGAGCGATCCGCAAGTGAGTATTCCAGGCCGGTCTGGATCGCGGTCGTCGACGCAAACGGCCTCGACGCAATCAACCGGAGTGCGGTCGAGCGCCCGCCCTGCGCGGGGTCCCCGCCAACTTTGCGCGATTCGCTCGAGAAAACAGGTAGGAGACTGACGAGCGACCCGATCCGGACCTCGTTAGGGCTGCTTCCTTCCGGACCTGACCCGGTTGGCGAGTGGCTCGTCCACCGCCAATCTCCCGCTGCCTATTTGGGGCCAAACGGCTCGGAAAGCAAGCGCGAGCTTCGCCGATCCAGCCCGCCACCGCGCGGGCTTGTGTCGCAGCTCGGAAAGGCTTTAGGTGCCGTCGATCCCCCCGCCTGACCGCCCTGCCAGGAACACTAGCGCATGCCCGAATCAGCCTGGTCGCTGCATCCGCAACTTGCGAAGGACACGATCAATATCGGCGACCTTCCGCTGTCGCGCGTGCTGGTGATCAAGGATGCCAATTATCCCTGGCTTTTGCTGGTGCCGCGCCGAGAGGGCGCGATCGAGATCATCGATCTCGACGAGGTCGCCCAGGCGCAGTTGATGACCGAGATCACGCGGGTGTCGCGGGCCGTCAAAGAGATCACCAAATGCGACAAGCTCAATGTGGCCGCGCTCGGCAACATGGTGCCGCAGCTGCACGTCCACATCATCGCGCGCCGCACCAGTGACGTCGCCTGGCCGCGCCCGGTGTGGGGCGTCGCCCCGCCCGTGCCGCACGACCCGCAGGAGGTGGAGAGTTTCATCAGCGCGATCAGGCGCAAGATCTGGCTAGGGTGAGAGATGTCGCCATTCGACTTGTTTCCGTTGGGCAAGCCGGCCTTCGTCGGCCATCCAATCGAGCGCGCCGCGCATCTGCGTTTTTCTGACGACAAGCTGATCGCCTTCGAGAGCAAGCCGTCGACGCGCGCCTATGTCGTGCATCGCGATTCGCTGGTCTTGAAGCGCGACGGCGATCAGCTGCGCGCACTGCTGTCGATCGACGAGGCGCTCAAGTTCGGCGCCAATCCGGGGACGATCTTCCTCGGCCTGCTCGATGGCGCAGCCGTGTTCGGCATGGGCATCTCGCCGGCCGCGGTGGAGAAGCTCGCCGGCCGCGACGATGTGTCGGTCACCGAGCTGCGCGGGATGGCGATGCAGGGCGCGATCCCGGTCGACCAGCTCGCGACCATCGCGATGGCCAAGTCCATGGTGTCCTGGCATCAGCGCCACGGCTTCTGCGCCAATTGCGGCGCCAAGACCGCGATGCGCGAGGGCGGCTGGAAGCGCGAATGCCCTGCTTGCAAGACCGAGCATTTCCCGCGCACCGATCCGGTGGTGATCTCGCTGGTCGCCTCCGGCGACAAGTGCCTGCTCGGCCGGCAGAAGCAGTTTCCGGCCGGCATGTATTCCTGCCTCGCCGGCTTCGTCGAGGCAGCCGAGACCATCGAGGATGCGGTGCGCCGCGAGGTGTTCGAGGAATCCGGCATCCGCTGCGCCGATGTGGCCTATTACATGACCCAGCCCTGGCCCTACCCGTCGTCGCTGATGATCGGCTGCAGCGCCCGGGCGCTGAACGAGGACATCGTCATCGACCGCAACGAGCTCGAGGACGTCCGCTGGTTCAGCCGCGACGAGGCCCGGCTGATGTTGCAGCGCCAACATCCGGACGGGCTGGCAGGCCCGCATCCGTTCGCGATTGCCCATCATCTGGTCGGCCGCTGGCTCAAGGACGGCGTCTGAAGGCACCCAGACACCATCGCCGCGCGAATCATCCTCTCGGCAGACCGCACCAGGGGGCGTGAACGACCAATCCTTGCCTTGGAACGATTTTCTCTATATGAGGGCTTCTCGACCTTCATATGGAACAAATTTCTCCATGTCCGACGTCTCCGCCCAGAGCCCCGAAGCCAACCGCCGGCTCGACGCCATCGACCGCAAGATCCTGATGGTCCTGCAGGAGGACGCATCGCTGTCGGTCGCCGAGATCGGCGATCGGGTCGGACTGTCCTCGACACCGTGCTGGAAGCGCATCCAGCGGCTGGAGGCCGATGGGGTGATCCTGCGCCGGGTGGCGCTGGTCGATCAGAACAAGATCGGCCTCGGCATCTCCGTGTTCGTCTCGGTGGAGAGCGCCGACCATTCCGAGGCCTGGCTGCGCAAATTCGCCGAGGCCGTCAGCTCGATGCCGGAGGTGATGGAGTTTTACCGCATGGCCGGCGACGTCGACTACATGCTGCGCGTGGTCGTTGCCGACATGCAGAGCTATGACGTGTTCTACAAGAAGCTGATCAGCGCGGTGCCGCTCAAGAACGTCACGTCGCGCTTCGCGATGGAGAAGATCAAGTCGGTCACGGCACTTCCGGTGCCGCCGGTCTAGGTCAGCCGCACGTTCCGGCCGACCTTCGCTCGGCTTTCCGGACCGTTTCCCGTCATCGTTTACCGGAAGTTATCTCCATCCATCTATCTTCAGATGCGATGATGTCCGGTGCAACCATACCTTCGTCGTCGCGCGCCTGGCTGAATGCAAGTGCCCTTTTGATCGCGAGCTTCGTCGGGGTGGCAGCGCTGTCGCTGCAGGTGCATCCCGGACGCGAGATCGTGGCCGTCGCCTTTCCACCCTGGTGGAGCGCGCAACAGACGATGCTGGCTGCAGCATCGGCTGACGCCGCTCTCGTGCGCACGACGAGCCTATCGTCGCTGCTGGTGGTCCGGCCCGGTGATCACCAGGGCCTGGCGCGGCTGCGCAAGGCAGGAGCCTGGCTCGTCATCGATCCGCGGGCAATCTCGGCCTGCTTTTCACAGAGACCGATATTGGGGGATGGGAATGACCGGCGAGACTGACGACCTGGCGCTTCTCCGTGCGACCACCAGCAAGCTTCTGCTGGCGGTGCTCTGGATCCACGTTCCGCTCGCCCTCATCATCGGCCTGTCGCGCGGCGACTGGATGATGCCGACCATGATGATGGTCGCCTTGGCGCTGGCCGCGACGCTGTCCTGGCGCAGCGCCGGCGACAGTCTGTCGACGCAGCTCACGGTCGCCGTGGCCCTCATGGGCGGCGTGTCTGTGCTCGTCTACCAGATGTCCGGTCATGCATGGCAGATCGACATGCACATGTACTTCTTTGCCGCGCTGGCCTGTCTCGTCGCCTATTGCGACTACCGGCCGATCGTGGCCGGCACCGTCGCCGTCGCGCTTCACCATCTCGTTCTCAACTTCGTCTTTCCTGCCGCCATCTACCCCGGCGGCGCCGATTTCGGCCGCGTCGTACTGCACGCGGTCATCCTCCTGATCGAGGCCGGCGTTCTCGTCGCGCTCGCGCTCAAACTGACACAGCTGTTCGAAACCAGCATGCGCATGACCGCAGAAGCCAACGCGGCGATGGCCGCCGAGGCACGCGCGAATGCCGAGCGGCTCGAGGCCGAGCAGCGCGCCAAGGATCAGGGCGATGTTGCCCGGCGCGCGCTCGCCGAAGGCTTCGAGCGCAAGATCGGCGGCATCGTCGAGGCGGTGGCGGTTGCTGCCAACGACGTGCAGACTTTGGTGTCGTCGATGAGCCGGAGCAGTGCGGAGGCCTCGCGTCAGACGTCGGCCGCGGCCCGCGCCTCGCAGCGGGCATCGTCCAACGTCGAGACGGTCGCGGCCGCGACCGAAGAGCTGACGGCTTCCATCGGCAGCATTTCCCAGCAGGTGACCCGCTCGGCGGAGATCGCCGCGAAGGCCGCCGAGGAGGCGCGCCGCACCAACAGCGTGGTCGAAAGCCTGGCCGCGGGCACGCAGAAGATCGGCGAGGTGGTGACGCTGATTCAGACGATCGCCAGCCAGACCAACCTGCTGGCGCTGAACGCCACCATCGAGGCCGCCCGCGCCGGCGAGCACGGCAAGGGCTTCGCCGTCGTCGCGAGCGAGGTGAAGGCGCTGGCCAATCAGACCGCCAAGGCCACTGAGGAAATCTCGAGCCAGGTCCAGAGCATCCAGACCGCCACGGGGGACGCCGTCAGCGCCATCCAGATGATCGGCGGCACGATCGCCGAGATCGATGGCATCTCCAAGGAAATCGCGACCGCCGTGGAACAGCAGGGCCTCGCGACAGGTGAGATCTCCGGCAACGTGCAGCAGGCCTCCGAAGGAACGCGGTTGGTCAGCCAGAGCATGGGCACCGTGACCCAGGCGTCCGACGAGACCGGCAGCGCGGCGTCCCGGCTCCTGGAATCGGCGAACGGATTGTCGTCCCAATCGGCCCGGCTGAAATCGGAGGTCGATCAGTTCCTCAATTCATTGCGGGCCGCATAGCTCGCCCGGCCTGTCGGACCAGCGCGAGCATGCCTCCTCGGTGGACATGCTCGCACTCCCTCGTCAGATCGTCTGATTGTAGGCTCCGACTTCGGGATGGGTCCGCAGCACGACGTTGACCGCCTCGAACATGTCGTGCATGCGCCGCTCCGACACCGGGCTTTCCACCACGACGACAAGCTCCGGCTTGTTCGATGACGCCCGCACCAAGCCCCAGCTGCCGTCCTCGACCGTGACGCGCACGCCGTTGACGGTGACGAGATCGCGGATCGACTGACCCGCGACCTTGCCGCCCTGCTGCTGCAGCGCCTGGAAGTGCTTCACCACGGCGTCGACGACGCCGTATTTGACCTCGTCGCCGCAATGCGGCGACATCGTCGGCGACGACCAGGTCTTCGGCAACGCCTCCTTCAGGTCGGCCATCGACTTGCCCGGCGCGCGGTCGAGCATCTCGCAGATCGCGATCGCCGAAACGAGACCGTCGTCATAGCCGCGGCCGAACGGCCGGTTGAAGAAGAAGTGGCCGGACTTCTCGAAGCCCGCGAGCGCGTTGAGCTCGTTGGTGCGACGCTTCATGTAGGAATGGCCGGTCTTCCAATATTCGGTCCGCGCGCCCTGCGCCTGCAGCACCGGATCGGTCATGAACAGGCCCGTCGACTTCACGTCGACCACGAACTGCGCGTCCTTGTGGATGGCCGACATGTCGCGCGCCAGCATCACGCCGACCTTGTCGGCGAAGATCTCCTCGCCGATGTTGTCGACGACGCCGCAGCGATCGCCGTCGCCGTCGAAGCCGAGGCCGACATCGGCCTTGTGCGCCAGCACGGCGTCGCGGATGGCGTGCAGCATCTCCATGTCTTCGGGATTGGGATTGTATTTCGGGAAGGTGTGATCGAGCTCGGTATCGAGCGGGATCACCTCGCAGCCGATCGCCTCCAGCACCTGTGGCGCGAACGCTCCGGCGGTGCCATTGCCGCAGGCCGCGACGACCTTCAGCTTGCGCTTCAGCTTGGGACGATTGGTGAGATCGGCGATGTAGCGCGCCGGGAAATTCTCGTGGAACTGATAGGCGCCGCCACCGGCGTTCTTGAACTCGGCGTTGAGCACGATCTCCTTGAGCCGGGTCATTTCCTCCGGACCGAAGGTGAGCGGCCGGTTGGCGCCCATCTTCACCCCGGTCCAGCCATTGTCGTTGTGCGAGGCGGTGACCATCGCGACGCAGGGCACGTCGAGTTCGAACTGCGCGAAATAGGCCATCGGCGTCACCGCGAGGCCGATGTCGTGCACCTTGCAGCCGGCGGCCATCAGGCCCGAGATCAGCGCGTATTTGATCGAGGCAGAGTAGCCGCGGAAATCGTGGCCGGTGACGATCTCCCGGCTGACGCCGCGCTCGGCGATCAGCGCGCCCAGCCCCATGCCGAGCGCCTGCACCCCCATCAGGTTAATCTCCTTGTTGAACAGCCAGCGCGCGTCATATTCGCGGAAGCCCGTCGGCTTCACCATCGGCTCGGATTCGAACGCGTAGGTATTGGGGAGCAGGACCGGCTTCGGCTTGGGAAACATCGGGAGGGAGCCTCGGGGAAAATCACATCAATGGAAGAATACGGTCGTGCCGCGCACGACGTCAGACGACAATGGCAGAAGGCCGATGAATGCAGGCAACAATCGGGCAGGATCGCCCTGCCCACGCGATCACTGGCCCTGCCGGTATATGGGGGCCGCCAATGGGTAGGCCAAGCAGACTTGGCGCGGCCTATTGCTCCAGCACCATCTGGCCGTTGGCGTACGCGAAGCGCTTCAGCTTCGACAGGAAGGACAGGCCGAGCAGGTTCTCCGACAACGCCGCGTCGGGCAGCACCAGGGCGTCGACGTCGCGCACGATGAGCTCACCGACTTCGACCATCGCAAGCTTGGCCCGCGCCGCCTTCACGGTTCCGTTCGCCGTGGTCACGGTCGCAGTGTAGTCGCCGCGCGCCGGGCGCAGGCCGAAGCGGGCGGCCGAGCTTTCGTTCAGCGCGACCATTGAGGCGCCGGTGTCGATCATGAAACTGATGCGCTGGCCGTCGATGCGGCCATCGGCACGGAAATGGCCGCGGCGATCGGTCGGGATGCTGAGGCTCCGCTGGCCTGCGGCGGGGGTCTCCACCGTCGCGCTGCGGACGGACGTCGTCGCAGACGCCGGCGCCGGCGTCAGGCGATCGGCCAGTTGCGCCATGAAGGTGCCGAGGCCGACGAGAACGGCCGCGAAGAACATTATGTTACGCATCACGCAACGCCCGACTTTACCCCGCAACCGACTTGACCATGAAAGCCGCTGACGGGCGACTGAAGCGGAGCGGCTGCCGGTGCCATTTTGGCGAAAACGATGAGCGAACCGTTAACGATGACGACGCGGACGGTATAATTTGCATCGGCTACGTGCCTCGCGGCTTGGCCCGCCGGGTCGGCAGCGCATTGGCGGGATCCTCCGGCCAGGGATGGCGCGGATAGCGGCCGCGCAGGTCGGTGCGGACGGCGGCGTAGGAACCGCGCCAGAAGCCGGGCAGATCGCGCGTCACCTGCACCGGCCGCTGTGCCGGCGACAGCAGCTCCAGAACGAGCGGCACCGCGCCGCGGGCGATCGACGGATGGACGTTGAGCCCGAACAGCTCCTGCAGCCGGACCGCGATGGTCGGCCCCTGCTCGGCCTCGTAGTCGATGGCCAGCATGGTGCCGGTGGGCGCCTCGAAATGCGTCGGCGCCTCCTTGTCGAGCCGCGCGCGCAGGTCCCAGGGCAACAGCGCCATCACGGCATCCGAGACGTCCCCGGGCGAGACCTCCTTGAGCGCGGTCTTGTCGGCCAGCAGCGGCACCAGCCAGTCGTCGCGCCGCTCGCTCAGGCCGGCGTCCGACAGGTCCGGCCAGCTGTCGCCTTCCGCCTTGCGCAGGAACGTGACCCGGTCGCGCCACTGCCTGGCGGCCTTCGACCAGGGCAGCCGGTCGAGGCCGGCGGTGCAGACTGCCTCAGCGAAGATCCGCGCGGTCTCCTCTGACGGCGTCAGTGCGACCGGCGCATCGGCCATCGTGATCGCGTGCAGCTTGCGCTTGCGGCGCGCCCGCAGCGCCATCGCCTCCTTGTCGAAGCTGACCTCGTCCTTCGCCTCGATGTGAGCGGCGAAATGACGCTCGATGTCCTCGATGGCGAGCGGCGCCGCCAGCAGGATGCGGCCGCTTGCCGCCGTCCCGGTCAGCTCGCCCACGGCGATGTAGGGCACGCGTGCCAGCGACGAGGTTGGCTCGACCGCAGCGCCGCGGCCGTTGGCCAGCACGAAGCTGCCATTGCCGCGATTGCGCGCGACCCGATCGGGGAAGGCAAACGCCAACATCAGGCCGGTCGTCAGCTCCCCGTCCCATTGCGCGGAGGAGGCGCTGCCGACCTGCTGCGCCCAGCGCCGCGCCAGATCGCGCGCACTCTGTGCCCGCGGCGAGCGGTCCCGGCGGAACTGGTCGAGCCGCACCTCGAGATCGACGCTGTCGCCGCCGAGCCCACGCTCGGTCAGGATCGCGGCGATGTCCGCGGCTTGGGCAGCGGCACCGCAATCGGCGGCATCGACGATCATGCGCGCCAGCCGCGGTGGCAGCGCCAGCGCACGCAGGCGCCGGCCCTCGTCGGTGAGCCGGCCGTCGGCATCGAGCGCGCCAAGCTCGCTGAGCAGATCGCGCGCCTCCTTCCAGGCCGGAAGCGGCGGCGGGTCGAGGAAGGAGAGCGTGGAGGGATCGCTGACGCCCCATTGCGCAAGGTCGAGCACCAGCGAGGACAGGTCGGCGCTCAGAATTTCCGGTTGGGTGTAGGCTGCGAGCGAGGCGGTCTGGGGCTCGTCCCACAGCCGGTAGCAGACCCCGGGCTCGGTGCGGCCGGCGCGACCGCGGCGCTGGTCGACGGCGGCGCGCGAGGCGCGCACCGTCTCCAGCCGGGTCAGGCCGATGTCCGGCTCGTAGCGCGGCACGCGGGCGAGGCCGGAATCCACCACGATGCGGACGCCCTCGATGGTCAGAGAGGTCTCGGCGATCGAGGTCGCCAGCACCACCTTGCGGTGGCCCTTCGGCGCCGGCGAGATCGCGCGGTCCTGGACCGCGGCATCGAGCGCGCCGAACAGCGGCACGATCTCGATCGCAGCGTCATGGACACGCTCGGCAAGCATGGTCTGGGTGCGCCGGATCTCGGCGGCGCCGGGCAGGAACGCCAGCACCGAGCCGGCATCGGCGCGCAGCGCGGCCGCGATGGTCTCGGCCATCTGCCGCTCGACCGGGGCGTCCGGCTTGCGGCCGACATAGCGCGTCTCGACCGGATAGGCCCGGCCCTCGCTCTCGACCACCGGCGCATCGCCAAGCAGCTTGGCGATCCGGGCGCCGTCCAGCGTCGCCGACATCACGAGAATTCGGAGGTCCTCACGCAGCCCCTGCTGCGCATCACGCGCCAGAGCGAGGCCCAAATCGGCATCGAGCGAGCGCTCGTGGAATTCGTCGAACAGCACCGCGGCGACGCCGGTCAGCTCGGGATCGTCGAGGATCTGGCGGGTGAAGATGCCCTCGGTGACGACCTCGATGCGGGTCGCGCGCGACACCTTCGAGCCGAAGCGCACGCGATAGCCGACGGTGTCGCCGGCGCGCTCGCCGAGCGACTTGGCCATCCTCTCGGCGCTGGCGCGGGCCGCGATGCGGCGCGGCTCCAGCACGATGATCTTGTTGTCCCCGACCCACGGCGCATCGCGCAGCGCCAGCGGCACCCGCGTGGTCTTGCCGGCGCCGGGCGGTGCCACCAGCACGGCGGTGTTGCGGCGTTCGAGCGTGCCGGACAATTCGTCCAGCACGGCATCGATGGGCAGCGGTGTGTCGAAGCGAAGGGGCAATCAACCAACCCGTCGTCACCCGCCGAGGCGGGTGATCCAATCATGCAGATCACCTCGCGGCGATCGGTCGTCGTGCATACTCCGCCTGCGCGGCGTATGACAACGGCGCGTCACGCGCGCGTCAGCGACGGCCGCCCGACGCTCTCATAGACGAAGCCGTGGGCGGCCATCTCCTCGGGGCGGTAGACGTTACGCAGGTCGACGACGACGGGACTGGCCATCACCTGCTTGAGGCGGTCGAGATCCATGGCGCGGTACTGCACCCACTCCGTCACCAGCACGATCGCATCGGCGCCCGTCGCGCAGTCATAGGGATCCTCGTAATAGGCGATCTCCGGCAGCTCCTTCTTGGCCTGCTCGATGCCGACCGGATCATGCGCGCGCACCTTGGCGCCCATGTCGAGCAACCCCGTCACCAGCGGGATCGACGGCGCCTCGCGCATGTCGTCGGTCTCCGGCTTGAAGGTGAGGCCGAGCACCGCGACCGTCTTGCCGCGCAGATTGCCGCCGACGGCGTGCGCCACCTTGCGCGCCATCGCGCGCTTGCGGTTGTCGTTGACCGCGAGCACGGATTCGACGATGCGCAGCTGCGTGTCGTAGTCCTGCGCGATCTTGATCAGCGCGCGCGTATCCTTCGGAAAGCACGAGCCGCCGAAGCCGGGACCGGCATGCAGGAACTTCGAGCCGATGCGGTTGTCGAGGCCGATGCCGCGCGCGACCTCCTGCACGTCGGCGCCGACCTTCTCGGCGAGATCGGCGACCTCGTTGATGAAGGTGATCTTGGTCGCCAGGAACGCATTCGCCGCGTATTTGATCAGCTCGGCGGTGCGCCGCGCGGTGTACATGACCGGCGCCTGGTTCAGCGACAGCGGACGATAGATGTCCCCGAGCGCCTTGCGGCCACGCTCATCGTCGGTGCCGACCACGATACGATCAGGCCATTTGAAGTCGCGGATTGCAGCACCCTCGCGGAGAAATTCCGGATTGGAGGCGACCACGACGTCGGCCGCCGGATTGGTCTCGCGGATGATGCGCTCGACCTCGTCGCCGGTCCCGACCGGCACCGTCGACTTCGTCACGACGACCGTGAATCCGGTGAGCGACGCGGCGATCTCGCGCGCCGCCGCATAGACGTAGGTGAGGTCGGCATGACCATCGCCGCGCCGCGACGGCGTGCCGACGGCGATGAAGACGGCGTCGGCATCCGCGACCGGCTGCTTCAGATCGGTCGTGAAGTCGAGCCGCTTGGCCTTCACATTGGTTGCGACGAGCGCATCCAGGCCGGGCTCGAAGATCGGAATTTCTCCGCGATGCAGCGCGGCGATCTTGCTCTCGTCCTTGTCCACGCAGGTCACCTGGTGACCGAAATCGGCGAAGCAGGCACCGGACACCAGACCCACATAGCCCGTGCCGATCATCGCAATTCGCATCGAAACCCATCCTTCAAGGTTAATACTTTGGCGTCTTAAACCATTTGCGGTTCAAGGGGAATTTAGAAAACGGCATGACGTTTGGATGACAGGGAGGAGTATTAACGGCTCTGCCCGACAATGCGGCAGCTCCGCGCCAAAGAGGGACAGCATGACCGCGAATGGTACGCCGCAATCGGCCGGAACCGAGACGCGCATCGACTGGGTGGACTACGCCAAGGGCATCTGCATCATCATGGTGGTGATGATGCACTCGGTGCTGGGCGTCGAGCTGGCCGCCGGCGAGACCGGCTTCATGCATGCCGTCGTCGCTTTCGCCAAGCCGTTCCGGATGCCCGATTTCTTCCTGATTTCCGGCCTGTTTCTGCCACTGGTGATCGACCGCGACTGGCGGACCTATGTCGATCGCAAGGTCGTGCACTTTGCCTATTTCTACGTGCTGTGGGTGACGATCCAGTTCGGCTTCAAGGCGCCCGGCTTTGCCGCCGCTTCCGGCTGGCAGCACGCCGGCTATCTGTACCTGGAATCCTTCATCGAGCCGTTCGGCACGCTCTGGTTCATCTATCTCCTGCCGATCTTCTTCGTCGTCATCAAACTGACACGAAAGGTTCCGGCACCGGTGATCTGGGGCATCGCGGCCGGTCTCGAAATGTCGCACATCGTCACCGGCTGGACCGTGATCGACGAATTCTGCGCCCGCTTCGTCTACATCTATTCGGGCTATCTGTTCGCGAACTACATCTTCGCAGTGTCGGATCGTGCGCGGGCACAGCCCACGCTCGCGGTCATCGGCCTGCTGGCCTGGGCGGTGGTCAACCAGGGCCTCGTGACGCTCGGCGTCAGCGAGTGGCCGGTGATCTCCCTGACGCTCGGCTATGCCGGCGCGGTCGCCATCATCGTCGCCGGCACGCTGCTCGCGCGCGCCCAGCTGCTCACCGCGCTCAGGTTCTGCGGCGAGCATTCGATCGTGATCTATCTCGCCTTCTTCCTGCCGATGGCGGCGACCCGGACCGTGCTGCTGAAGACAGGGATCATCGCGGACGTCGGCACGATCTCGCTGCTGGTCACCATCGCCGGCGTGCTCGGCGCGCTCGTCATCTGGCGCCTCGCGCTGCGTGTCGGCGCCCGCTTCCTGTTCGAGCGGCCGATCGCGTTCTGGATCGCGCCGCCGAAGCAGCGCGCCGCGTTGCAGCCAGCGGAGTAGAGTCAAACTCGGTGTCGTCCCGGGCGAAGACCCGGGACCCATATCCGCCGTCCTCCGTGTTGGGCATGCTGTGGCTCCAGCTTGCCGCCTCATCACCGCCTGGGAGTATGGGTCCCGGGTCGGCGCCCCGCCGGCGCTTCGCGCCGTCAGGGCTTGCCCGGGACGACGGCGGAATATGACGCGGCCGACGCGCGCTCCGCGACCACCGATTTGCGTGGGGAACGCGCGGGATTCTGGCGTTCCGAGGGTGTCAATCCCCGCCAAATTCCCTACATTGCCGCCATGCCCAA
The DNA here is from genome assembly GCF_032381435.1 of Bradyrhizobium sp. SZCCHNR1002. Classification (NCBI taxonomy): domain Bacteria; kingdom Pseudomonadati; phylum Pseudomonadota; class Alphaproteobacteria; order Hyphomicrobiales; family Nitrobacteraceae; genus Bradyrhizobium; species Bradyrhizobium sp. SZCCHNR1002. The sequence continues at coordinate 223,097 of NZ_JAUHIS010000008.1, read as the reverse complement.
AGCTCCCCAGAAAGCCGCCGTCTCGCCCGCCGCCCCTGCGCCTGCCGCCAAGAGCGCGGCCAAAGGGGACCATGTGTTCCTGGTCGACGGTTCGTCCTACATCTTCCGCGCCTATCACGCGCTGCCGCCGCTGAACCGCAAGTCCGATGGGCTGCAGGTCAATGCCGTGCTCGGCTTCTGCAACATGCTGTGGAAGCTGCTGCGCGACATGCCGGAGACCGACCGGCCGACGCATCTGGCGATCGTGTTCGACAAGTCCGAGGTCACCTTCCGCAACAAGATCTATGCCGACTACAAGGCGCACCGGCCACCGGCGCCCGATGACCTGATCCCGCAATTCGCGCTGATCCGCGAGGCCGTGCACGCGTTCGACCTGCCGTGCCTGGAGCAGGCCGGCTACGAGGCCGACGATCTGATCGCGACCTACGCGCGGCTGGCCTGCGAACGCGGCGCCACCACCACCATCGTGTCGTCCGACAAGGACCTGATGCAGCTCGTCAACGACTGCGTCACGATGTACGACACCATGAAGGACCGCCGCATCGGCACCGCCGAGGTGGTCGAGAAGTTCGGCGTGCCGCCGGAGAAGGTGGTCGAGGTCCAGGCGCTGGCCGGCGATTCCACCGACAACGTGCCGGGCGTGCCGGGCATCGGCATCAAGACCGCGGCGCAGCTGATCAATGACTATGGCGATCTCGAAAGCCTGCTGACGCGCGCATCCGAGATCAAGCAGCCGAAGCGGCGCGAGGCGCTGATCGAAAACGCCGAGAAGGCGCGGATCTCGCGCCAGCTGGTGCTGCTCGACGACAAGGTTGACCTCGAGGTGCCGCTCGACGACCTCGCCGTGCACGAGCCCGATCCGCGCAAGCTGATCGCCTTCCTCAAGGCGATGGAGTTCTCCACGCTGACGCGGCGCGTCGCGGAGTACTCGCAGATCGATCCGGCCGACGTGACGGCGGACGCGCAGTTGAAGAGCGGGGCAGTCGCGGCCGCGGCCCCCGCCCAGCCCTCCTCCACAAGCGGGGGAGCGAGCGCACCGAGCAAGCCGGCGGCTGCGCCGAGAACCGGCGACTTGCGGACAGACAAGTCGGCGATGAGCAAGGGCACGCCCGCCGGTCTCGCCGAGACACGGGCGGAGTCGGCGAAGAGCGCCCGCATCGATCGCGACAAATATCAGACGCTGCGGTCCCTGCCCGAGCTGAAGGCCTGGCTGGCACGCGCACATGATTTCGGCCGGATCACCATCGAGGTGAAGGCCAGCTCGATCGATCCGATGCAGGCGAGCCTGTGCGGCTTGGCCCTGGCCCTGGCGCCGAACGAGGCTTGCTACATCCCGCTGGCGCACCGCCAGGCCGGCGATGGCGGCGGCCTGTTCGATGCCGGGCTGGCACCGGACCAGATCAAGGAGAGCGAGGCGCTCGCGGCGCTGAAGCCGGTCCTCGAATCCGCCGGGCTGCTCAAGATCGGCTACAACATCAAGTTCATCGCCGTGCTGCTGGCGCAGCACGGCATCACACTTGCGAACGTCGACGACATCCTGCTGATGAGCTACGCGCTCGACGCCGGACGCGGCTCGCACAAGCTGGACTCGCTGGCCGAGCACGTGCTCGCCCATGCCTTGCTCAGTGAAAGCGAGCTGATCGGCAGCGGCAAGAACAAGCTGACCTTCGAGCAGGTCGCGATCGACCGCGCCACGGCACATGCGGCGGAGGCTGCCGACGTCATCCACCGCGTCTGGCGGGTGCTGAAGCCGCGCCTCGTGGCCGAGCGCATGACCGCAGTCTACGAGACGCTGGAGCGGCCGCTGGTCTCGGTGCTCGCGCGGATGGAGCGGCGCGGCATCTCGATCGACCGCCAGGTCCTCTCGCGGCTGTCCGGCGACTTTGCCCAGACCGCGGCGCGGGTCGAGGCCGAGCTGCAGGAGCTGGCCGGCGAGCCGATCAATGTCGGCAGTCCCAAGCAGATCGGCGACATTCTGTTCGGCAAGATGGGTCTGTCCGGCGGCACCAAGACCAAGACCGGCGCGTGGTCGACCTCCGCCTCCATTCTCGACGACCTCGCCGAGCAGGGCAATGATTTCGCGCGCAAGATCCTGGAATGGCGCCAGGTCTCGAAGCTGAAATCGACCTATACGGACGCGCTGCCGACCTACGTCAATCCGCAGACGCATCGGGTGCACACCACCTACGCGCTGGCCGCGACCACCACCGGCCGGCTTTCGTCGAACGAGCCGAATTTGCAGAACATTCCGGTGCGCACCGAGGACGGCCGCAAGATCCGCCGCGCCTTCATCGCCACGCCCGGGCACAAGCTGGTCTCGGCGGACTATTCGCAGATCGAGCTGCGGCTGCTCGCGGAGATCGCCGACATCCCGGTGCTGAAGCAGGCGTTCAAGGACGGGCTCGACATTCACGCGATGACGGCCTCCGAGATGTTCGGCGTGCCGATCAAGGACATGCCGAGCGAGGTGCGCCGCCGCGCCAAGGCGATCAATTTCGGCATCATCTACGGCATCTCGGCGTTCGGCCTCGCCAACCAGCTCGGCATCGCCCGCGAGGAGGCCTCGGCCTATATCAAGCGCTATTTCGAGCGCTTCCCGGGCATCCGCGACTACATGGACGCGACGCGCGAGTTCTGCCGCAAGAACGGCTATGTCGTCACGCTGTTCGGCCGCAAGTGCCACTATCCTGAGATCAAGGCGTCCAACGCCTCGGTGCGCGCCTTCAACGAACGCGCCGCGATCAACGCGCGGCTGCAGGGCACGGCGGCCGACATCATCCGCCGCGCCATGACGCGCGTCGAGGACGCGCTGGCTGCGAAGAAGTTGTCGGCTCAGATGCTGCTGCAGGTGCACGACGAACTGATCTTCGAGGTTCCGGAGGACGAGGTCGCCGCGACCTTGCCTGTGGTGCAGCACGTCATGCAGGACGCCCCCTTCCCGGCGGTGCTGCTGTCGGTGCCGCTGCAGGTCGACGCGCGTGCTGCCGACAATTGGGACGAGGCGCATTGAGCTGATTGCGCTACTCCTTCCGACGTTGTTGACATTTGGTCGAGGCCCGATCGCATCGCCAACCACTTCCGTCGTCCCGGCCTCGAGCCGGGACCCATACCCCCAGGGAGCGGTTCGAGGCACTCTGGTCATTGGCCTTCTGCCCAAAACGACCGCCGCGGAGTATGGGTCCCGGATCGGCGCCGTGCCGCGCTGTCGCGCGTCACGGCTTGTCCGGGACGACGGCGGAGTGAGTGGGCGCATTCACGGTTCAAACAGCTAAGGACATGAAGGGCACGGCTTCGCTGTCTCGCGGCACATCATGCCCGAGGCTTGCGATCAGTCCGCCCCTGCAAATAGTGCAAAGGGCGCAGGGAAGGCCGGACCTCGACTGAGGCCCGTGGCCCGCCTGCTCAAAAAAATGCAGGCGGCAGGTACCACAGGTTCAGCCGGACAGACCCGGCCCTCCCTGCACGATGGGTTTAACGGCTGCTCCGTGCTCTCCCCGGGGACCGGGCTTTCTTGCCCCCGTCGCCCTCGCGACACGTCATGTCACTGATCATGTCACAACGGACTTAGCGCCAGCATCGGGGCGCCAGGACCACACGGCTTGACCGTCCGCGAGCTGTCCATCGTCCAGCGCATGAGCACCCGACAGACCCGCGGCCACCGCTCCCCGCCTCAACGTATCGTGACGACGCGTACGCCCCTCTGCATGAGGGCGGGATGCGCGGAGTAGAGCATGATTTCTGAAAAATAGCAATCGAAATCTTCGAAGGATGTCGGATAGCATCGTCTCGTGCGGGTATGGCTCACCGATCGAGGCCGCGCGGCCCGCAGCGGCTTTACCTGTCGTTAGGCACGATGGCATCGTCGCCTGATCATCCGGACCGGTGGTAACGCGGCATGCAGCCGTGTCCGGCCAAAATTCGAGGGGCACCGCGCGCGAGCGATCACGTGGGCCACCCATTCATGCCACGATCATGCCGATGCCGCCAAACACCTCGACCCCGCACAGCTCCATGACCGCGATCGCATCCGCAGCTCACCCCGCGACGCGTGACCGGCGCGCGATCCTGATCGGCCTCGTCGCGCTCGTGCTCTACAACGGCGCGTATCTCATCAGCTGGGTGCTGTCGTCGCCGCAGCCGGCATTCGGCGACTTTTTCGGGCTGTGGTCGTTCGGCAAATACGCGGCACTCGCAGGCGCCGGGATCTACGATCCCATCGCGCTCGCCAACTACCAGCAGACGCTCGATCCTACGCTCGGCGCCGGCGGCTTTCCCTATCCCTATCCGCCGACCTTCCTGCTGGTGATGATCCCGCTGGGCATGCTGGCACTGCCCGTCGCTTATGCCTGCTGGATCTCGGTCACGTTCGTGCTCTATGGACTTGCCACGCTGGGTCGTGACTGGCGCTCGCTGGCCGGCCTCGCGCTGCTCGCTGCGCCGACGACCCTGATCAACGCAATCACCGGCCAGAACGGCTTTCTCTCCGCGGCGCTGATGATCGGCGGATTGCGGCTGCTCGCGAGCCATCCGGTCGTCGCAGGCGGCCTGCTCGGCCTGCTCGCCTACAAGCCGCAATTCGTGCTGCTGATGCCGGTCGTGCTGCTGGCCTCGCGCAATTGGCACGCGATCCTTTCCGCGATCGTCACGACGATGATCGTCGTGATCGTCACCAGCGCTGCGCTCGATCCTTGGATCTGGCCGCAATGGATCGCGAGATTTCCAGACTATCAGGCGCAGCTCGGGGCCAACCAGGCCAGCCTCGATCACATGATGCCGACGGTCATCGCCGGCCTGCACACATTCGGCGCGCCGCCGACCGTTGGCCTCATGATCCAGCTGTTGCTGTCCTGCTCAATCGTCGCGCTGGTGTGGAAGGCCTGCCGGCGCGGCATGACGGAGCAGGCGATCGCGCTGGTCGCGGTCGGCAGCATCGTCGTCACGCCCTATGCGATGATCTACGACATGCCGATGGTCGCAGCGGGGATCGCGATCCATTGGAAGGCGCGGGTCGATGCGGGTGAGCCGATCGCTCCGCTGGAGATCGGTCTGGTGATCGCATTGGGGGCCTGCCTGCTGGCGATGATCACACACAGCCTGCCGCTCATGGCCGCATTGCTGCTGGTGCTGCTGGTGCTGAGCATCGCCGGCGTGTTCGACCGCGCGGGCCGCAAGGTGCCCGAACTCGACGTCGCGCCGCCCGCAGCCGGCTGATTGCTCTCGGTGCAATTGATCGGATGACGGTGAGCGATCGGCTGCGCTAAGCATCGACCGGCAATCCTCTTCGTCGGGCCGGTCATGCCGCACACCTCATCCCTGCTTGCCTTCGCGCTCGTCTCTTTCGGCATGGTGCTGACACCCGGGCCGAACATGATCTACTTGATTTCACGCTCGATCACGCAGGGCCACGCCGCCGGGCTGGTCTCGCTCGGCGGCGTCGCCGTGGGCTTCCTGGTCTACATGCTGGCCGCGGCGTTCGGCATCACCGCGCTGCTGTTCGCCGTGCCGTTCGCCTATGACGCGCTGCGCCTCGCCGGCGCGGCCTACCTGCTGTATCTGGCGTGGCAGGCGGTGAAGCCCGGCGGACGCTCGCCCTTCCAGGTGCGGAAGCTCGCCATCGACAGTCCGCGCCGGCTGTTCCTGATGGGGCTCGTCACCAACCTGCTGAACCCGAAGATCGCGATGCTGTATCTGGCGCTGCTGCCGCAGTTCATCGATCCGGCCGCCGGCAGCGTGTTGACGCAGTCGGTCGTGCTCGGCGCGATCCAGATCGTGATCAGCGTCAGCATCAACGCGGTCATCGCGATGGCCGCGGGATCGATCGCGCTGTTCCTGGCGACACGGCCGACCTGGACGCTGGTGCAGCGCTATCTGATGGGCACGGTGCTCGCCGGCCTCGCGGTGCGCATGGCGCTGGAGGCGCGGCGGGGTTAGCGGTTCTCGCCAGCGAGCTAGCCCCCTGCCGGCTTGTCGGCCCCCTCTCAACCCTCACCCTGAGGAGCACGCCGCAGGCAGGCGTCTCAAAGGGCGAGGCCCCAGTGTGGCCTCATGGTTCGAGACGCGCCGCAACCGCGGCGCTCCATACGATAAGGGTCTGGAAGAGAGGGTGGCGCTGGGCTTTGCCCTCAATCCAGCTTCGTCTCCATGCCGCGCTTGACGGCAGGGCGGACCATCAGCGCGTCGTACCAGCGCTTGACGTTCGGAAAGTCGGCGAGGTCGACCTTGTGGCGCGGATGGCGCCAGGCCCAGCCGAGGATGGCGAAATCGGCGATCGACAGCGCGCCGGCCACGAATTCGTGGGCGGCGAGGCGGCGGTCGAGCACGCCATAGAGCCTGACCGTCTCGGCCATGTAGCGCTTCAGGCCGTAGGCGCGGTCCTGCTCGTTCTCCAGCGCGATGAAATGATGCACCTGGCCGGGCATCGGGCCGAAGCCGCCCATCTGCCACATCAGCCATTCATAGACCGGCACCCGCTCGGCGAGGGATTTCGGCAGGAACCGGCCGGTCTTCTCCGCCAGATAGAGCAGGATGGCACCGGATTCGAACACGCTGACCGGCCTGCCCTCGGGCCCCTCGGGATCGACGATCGCCGGGATCTTGTTGTTGGGGCTGATCGCGAGAAACTCCGGCGCCATCTGGGCGCCCTTGGTGATGTCGACCGGGATGACGCGGTAGGGCAGCCCCATCTCCTCCAGCGCGACCGAGATCTTGCGGCCGTTGGGGGTATTCCAGGTGTGCAGCTCGATCGTCATGGCGGGGCGTCCTTCCGAATGTCCTTGCTTGGTCCGTCGCTTCCCATTAGCTCGAAACTGCGCGGCGTTCCAAACGTACCGTTGTTGATGGGACATCCTGGCGGCTGGCCTCGGCCGTCCGAGCCCGATAGATTGCGCCACCCGAGAATCCATCCAAGAATCGACCCTCAGGGGAAAACGCCGTGTCCAAATCCGCCTCCCGCGCCCGCCTCCTCGAGATCATCCGCAGGCGCTCGTTCGGCCGTGGCGAGGTCACGTTGGCCTCCGGCCGCAAGAGCGATTTCTACTTCAACCTGAAGCCGACCATGATGGACCCGGAGGGCGCCACCCTGCTCGCCGAGCTGACCTATGAGGCGCTGAAGGACGAAGGCTACGACTATATCGGCGGGCTGGAGATGGGCGCCGTGCCGCTGGCCGGCGCGATTGCGCAGATCTCCTGGATCAAGGGCCATCCGATCGCCGCCTTCTTCGTGCGCAAGAAGCCGAAGGAGCATGGCGCCAAGCTCGCCATCGAGGGCCTGGCCCGCGATGAGACCCTGGCCGGAAAACGCATCGTGGTGGTCGAGGACGTCACCACGACCGGCGGCTCGGCGATGAAGGCGGTGGAGGCCCTGCGCGAGGCCGGCGCCGAAGTCTCGCTGGTGTTCACGATGGTCGACCGCGAGGAAGGTGCCGCCGAGGCGTTCGCCGAAGCCGGCCTGCCGTTCCAGGCGCTGTACAAGGCACGCGAGTTCCTCTGACAATTGCTCGCGAGCCGACTTTCGCGCCTCGCGCACACCGCTCATTTACCAACGGCCGTTAAGGTTACCGCAAAGCTGATGGCGCGATGCCGTGGGCATCGCCCATTCGATCGCACATGATCGAATCGACTCGGGGCATGCGGCGCCCGGGCCGGGCTTTGCGGCGATTATCTTGGCATGGGAGTGGGCGTTGCGTAGCGTTTTGTCGTTTCGGCTGACGTCCCGCCGTGTGGCGGTCGCGACCAGCATCGGCGTGGCCGTCGCGTTCGCGCTGGCGCCGCAGATGGCGTCGGCCCAGGGCCTGTTCGATTTCCTGTTCAGTGGCTTCAACAAGCCGGCCTCGCAGCGGCCGGCGCAGCAGGGCGGCTTCTTCGCCGATCCGTTCGGCACCAATCCGCAAGGCCCGCCGCAGCCACGTGTCGCCTCCGGATCGGGCGCGGCGTTCTGCGTGCGCACCTGCGACGGGCGCTATTTCCCGCTGACCCGCGGCCTCGCCACGCCGGCGCAGATGTGCCAGGCGTTCTGCCCGGCCAGCCCGACCAAGATCTATTACGGCTCCAACATCGACTATGCGACGGCGGCCAATGGCGAGCGCTATGCCGACAGCGAGACCGCGTTCGCCTATCGCCAGGCGCTGCGCGCCGACTGCACCTGCAACGGCCGCGACCCGGCCGGGCTGGCACCGGTCGACCTCTCGCTCGACACCTCGCTGCGGCCCGGCGACATCGTCGCCACGGCCGACGGACTGGTGGCCTATTCGGGCAGCCGCGGCAGCGGCGGGCAGCCAGCCGATTTCAAGCCGGTCGCGTCCTATCCGGGACTGAACTCCGATACGCGGGCGCGGCTGAGCGAGATGAAGGTGGCGCCGGTGCGCGCGGAGATGCTGGCCGCCGATGCGTTGGCCGCCATGCCGCCGCCCGAGGCCCATGCCGGCAATGTCAGCGTCGCGCCGCCGATGACCATCGCCCCGAAGCCGGGCCGCGCCAAACGCGCAGATGTGGACTGAGCTTTAGCCCTCGTCGTTCCGGCTAGCGCCCGACGATCACGCCGATCACGTTCGGCGCCTCGAGATATTTCTCCTCGATCGCCGCGCGCGTGGCGGCACGGTTGTCCGGCGTCAGCAGGCCGCGCTTCTCGGCCAGGATCATCCAGCAGAAGCCCCACCAGTCGCTCAGCATGCCCTCGTCGTCGACCAGGTCGTAGCCCTGCTCGGCGGCGAAGATGCGCGCCCGCGCCTCGTCGAGCCCATCGAGGAAGGTGTGGTCGGTGGCCGAGAACAAATCGTCAGAAATGTCGTCCGTGGTGTAGCCCCACACCGACATGCACACCGCGTTGAACGCGCGGTCGATCTGGTCGTCGTCGACGGCCCGCCGCCGCGCCGTCTTGTGCAGCCGCGTCAGGCTGCGCGCAAAATCGGCGATGCGGGTCAGGGCCAGGGGATCGAAGGCGGTGTTGGACATGGTGTCCTCACGAGATGCACTGATGCCGGAGCTTTGGGTGTCGGGCGGATCGAATCGCAATGAGGATAAACGATCGCTTGCTAAATTGTTCTTAATTTGTTCTAGTCGAAAAATAAAGCCAATTTTCGTCGTCCCGGCCTCCGAGCCGGGACCCATACCCACCACAGCCGCTTGGTTGGCACGGACCGATGAGCGCACAGGCCGCATGGACGGTCTACATTCTTGCCAGCGGGCATCACGGCACGCTGTACATCGGCATCACCAATGATGTCAGAAAGCGCCTGGAAGATCACCGTGCCGGGCGAGGCTCCAAGTTCGTCAGCAAGTATAAGGTTTTTCGCCTAGTTTACGTCGAGAGCTCTCGCAAGTCCGCTCGAGGCGATCGCTCGCGAAAATCAGCTGAAGAACTGGCACCGAGACTGGAAGGTCGAGCTGATTGAAAGGGAAAACCCCGATTGGAGTGACCTGTCGGGCCTTATCTTCGGCCGGTGAGTCTGGATCCCGGCTTACGCCGGGATGACGATGTGGAGGGTCCTTCAGCCTCACTACGGATTTGCGCCGCTCTGGCGCGTTCCACGACCGGAACCCGGCCCGAACTTTGCATCTTTTTCCATCACCTTGCTGTGCGGACCAGCCTTTCCCCGGGTTTCGGACCGCGCGCAACCATCGTATGCTTTTACCGGTTCCTCGTAGCATCACAGGTTTCAAGGTGACAGATCAGCCGTCCCAGCGCAGCTTCGTAAGCACCGGCCAGCCCGTCGACGAATTGGCCGTCGCCGAGATCAAGAGCGACATCCTGGCCAAGCTTCGCCTCACCATCGGCAAGGAAGCGAGCCAGGCGACGCAGCAGGACTGGTATCACGCCGCGGCGCTGACCTTGCGCGACCGCATCGTGCATCGCTGGCTGACGGCGGACAAGGAGAGCTACGACGCCGGCCGCAAGCGGGTCTATTACCTCAGCCTCGAATTCCTGATCGGCCGGCTGTTCACCGACGCCCTCAACAACATGGGCCTGATGAAGGTGTTCGAGACCGCGCTCGGCGATCTCGGCGTCGGCCTGATGGACCTGCGCAAATGCGAGCCGGATGCCGCGCTCGGCAATGGCGGCCTGGGACGGCTGGCGGCCTGCTTCATGGAGAGCATGTCGACCTTGCAGATCCCGGCGATCGGCTATGGCATTCGCTACGATTTCGGCCTGTTCCGCCAGGTCATCGTCGACGGCTGGCAGCACGAATATCCCGACGTCTGGCTGTCGTTCGGCAATCCCTGGGAATTCCAGCGCCCGGAGGTGGTCTATCACGTCCATTTCGGCGGCGGCGTCGAGCATGTCGACGACAAGGGCCGCGACCGCGCGATCTGGCATCCCGGCGAGACCGTGCAGGCGGTCGCCTATGACACGCCGATCGTCGGGTGGCGCGGCCAGCATGTGAATGCGCTGCGGCTGTGGTCGGCGCGCTCGCCCGATCCGCTCAAGCTCGACGTGTTCAACTCCGGCGACTATCTCGGCGCATCCGCCGAAGAAGCGCGCGCGGAGGCGATCTGCAAGTTCCTGTATCCGAACGACGAGAGCCCGGCGGGACGCGAGCTGCGGCTGCGCCAGGAATACTTCTTCGTCTCGGCCTCGCTGCAGGATCTCGTCAAACGCCATCTCGGCTCCGACGGCCAGTTGCGCAGCCTGGCGCAGAAGGCCGCGGTGCAGCTCAACGACACGCATCCCTCGCTCGCGGTCGCCGAGCTGATGCGCATCCTCGTCGACCTGCACAATTTCCGCTGGGACGAGGCCTGGAAGATCACCATCGCCACCCTGTCCTACACCAACCACACGCTGCTGCCAGAGGCGCTGGAGACCTGGCCGGTCGAGCTGTTCGAGCGGCTGCTGCCGCGGCATCTCGAGATCATCTACCGCATCAATGCGCAGCATCTCGCGCTCGCCGAGCAGCGCGCGCCGGGTGACATCGACTACCGCGCCTCGGTGTCCCTGATCGACGAGAAGAGCGGCCGCCGCGTGCGCATGGGCCAGCTCGCCTTCGTCGGCTCGCACCGCATCAACGGCGTCTCGGCGATGCATTCCGACCTGATGAAGGAGACCGTGTTCCACGATCTCAATCATCTCTATCCCGGCCGCATCACCAACAAGACCAACGGCATCACCTTCCGGCGCTGGCTGACCCTCGCCAACCCGAAGCTGACGAGCCTGCTGTGCGAGGCCTGCGGCGACGCCATCGTCGATGATCCGACCTTGCTGACGAGCCTGGAGAGCTACGTCGCGGACTCCGGCTTCCACCAGAAGTTCCGCGCGGTGAAGCACCACAACAAGGTGCAGCTGGCACGCCTGATCGGCGAGCGCATGAACGTGCGGCTCGACCCGGGCGCGCTGTTCGACGTGCAGATCAAGCGCATCCATGAATACAAGCGCCAGCTGCTCAACATTCTCGAAGCGGTGGCGCTGTATCTGGACATCAAGGATGACCCGCAAGGAAACTGGGTGCCGCGGGTGAAGATCTTCGCTGGCAAGGCGGCGGCGAGCTACCGCTATGCCAAGCTCATCATCAAGCTGATCAACGACGTCGCCGAGGTAGTCAACAACGATCAGGCCATCGGCGGCAAGCTCAAGGTCGTGTTCCTTGCCGACTACAATGTCAGCCTGGCGGAAACGATCATTCCCGCAGCCGATCTGTCCGAGCAGATCTCCACCGCGGGCATGGAGGCGTCCGGCACCGGCAACATGAAGCTGGCGCTGAACGGCGCGATCACCATCGGCACGCTGGACGGCGCCAACATCGAGATCCGCGACAATGTCGGGGTCGACAACATCGCGATCTTCGGCATGGAGGCCGGCGACGTCATGCTCCGCCGCCAGCAGGGCCTCGACGCCACCGACATCATCCGCCGCTCGCCGCGGCTGGCCCGCGCGATCGATGCGATCGCCTCCGGGCTGTTCTCGCCGGGCGAGCCGGGCCGGTTCGAGCCGATCGCGCACGCGCTGCGCCATCTCGACCACTACATGGTCTCGGCCGATTTCGATTCCTATTACGACGCCCAGCGCGGCGTCGATGCGCGCTGGCAGACGACGCCGGCCTGGACCCGCGCCTCGATCCTCAACGTCGCCCGCATGGCGTGGTTCTCCTCCGACCGCACCATCCGCGAATATGCCGACGACATCTGGAACGTGCCGGTCGGCCCGGTCGTGACGGCACCGGCGCATGCGCAGCGCGCGTGAGGGGTCGTCGCGCTTCGTCAACGACCCGTGACGTCATTGCCGACGCCGCCGATTGCCTTTGACCTGACGAGCATCATACGATGATCGTCAGGAGGACTGCATGACCGAGACGTCGCCAACTCACCCGTTCGACGAGGCCACCCGCGTCACCGCCGGCGACAGCCGGTGGCAGGCCCGGACCAGCCCGGACTACTGGGCCTTCGTCGGCCCGTTCGGCGGCGTCACCGCGGCGACCGTGCTGCGCGCGCTGATCGAGCATCCGCAAGTCTTGGGCGACCCGCTGGCGGTCACCGTGAACTACTGCGCGCCGATTGCGGAAGGGCCGTTCGATCTCGACGTGCGGCTGGTGAAAGCGAACCGCTCGTCGCAGCATTGGTGCGTCGAGTTGAGCCAGGGCGATGCCGATGCGGCGACATTGGCGACCGCGGTGTTTGCCGAGCGCCGGCCCTCCTGGTCGCATCAGCCGGCTGTCAAGCCGGACGCGCCGCCATTCGACCAGGTCAAGCGCTATCCCGACGCCGGGATGTCCTGGACCAGACAATACGACTTTCGCTTCGTGGAAGGCCGACCGGAGTTCGGCAGTCCGTCAGACGCACCGCGCAGCGCCTATTCCCGGCTGTGGATCTCCGACCGCAAGCCGCGCAAGCTCGACTGCCTGTCGCTGCTGTCGATGTCGGATGCCTTCTTCGGCCGCGCGTTTCACGTCCGTGGCGAGCTGATCCCGTTCGGCACGGTGTCGCTGACCACCTATTTCCACGTCAGCAGGGAGGAATTAGCGGCCGAGGACATCACGCATGTGCTCGCGACGGCCGATGCCAAGGTGTTCAACCGCAGCTATCAGGACCAGCATGGCGAGCTGTGGTCGCCGTCGGGACGATTGCTCGCGACGACGACGCAGATCGCGTATTTCAAGGCGTGAGTTGCAGGGAGCCGCCAAGCAAAAGGTGTCGTCCCGGCCTCGAGCCGGGACCCATAACCACCATCCGTCGTTTGGCGAAGGCTGGAGCGGCCAGCATGCCTCATCACATCGCCCTGTGGTTATGGGTCCCGGCGCTCGCCGGGACGACGGCGGTGGGTGAGGTGCGACCCCGGCAGATCAAATCCATGCGTTGGCGGTAGGCCTGCGGAAGGCCGGACGGGTCGGCCGCAACGCGGCCGACCCGTCGCATGTGCAGCCCCTACTCCGCCGCCAGCTTCACGTCCGGCGCGGCGGCGCGGACATCGGCGTCGACCTGGGCTTCGAACTTGGCGAAGTTCTTCTGGAACATGCCGACCAGCGCGCGGGCGGTCTTGTCGAACTCGGCCTTGTCCTTCCAGGTGTTGACCGGATCGAGGATCTCGCTGGGCACGCCCGGCAAAGCGGTCGGCACCGCGAAGCCGAAATATTTGTCGGTGCGGAATTCGACATTACGGAGAGAGCCGTCGAGCGCGGCGGTCAGCAGCGCGCGCGTCACCTTGATCGGCATGCGCGAGCCCACGCCGTACTTGCCGCCGGTCCAGCCGGTGTTGACCAGCCAGCAATCGACATTGTGGTCGGCGATCAGCTGCCGCAGCATGTTGCCATAGACGGAAGGGTCGAGCGGCAGGAACGGCGAGCCGAAGCAGGTCGAGAACTCCGGCTGCGGCTCGTTGCCGAGGCCGCGCTCGGTGCCGGCGACCTTGGCGGTGTAGCCGGACAGGAAGTGATACATCGCCTGCGCCGGCGACAGCTTTGCGATCGGCGGCAGCACGCCGAAGGCGTCGGCAGCGAGCATCACCACGTTCTTCGGATGCGGCGCGCGGCCGGTGCGCGAGGCGTTCGGGATGTAGTCGAGCGGATAGGCCGAGCGGGTGTTCTCGGTCTTCGAGCCGTCGTCGAAATCGGGGACGCGGCTGTCCTCGTCGAGCACCACGTTCTCCAGCACGGCGCCGAATCGGGTCGACGCCGCGTAGATCTGCGGCTCGGCGTCCTGCGAGAGCTTGATGCATTTGGCGTAGCAGCCGCCCTCGAAATTGAACACGCCGGACGGACCCCAGCCATGCTCGTCATCGCCGATCAGCGTACGGTTCGGATCGGCCGACAGCGTCGTCTTGCCGGTGCCGGACAGACCGAAGAAGATCGCGGTGTCACCGTTCGGGCCGACATTGGCCGAGCAGTGCATCGGCATCACGCCGCGCTCGGGCAGATAGTAGTTGAGCGTCGTGAACACGCTCTTCTTCATCTCGCCGGCATAATACGACCCGCCGATCAGAACGATCTTGCGGGCGAAATCGATGGCGACGACGTTCTGCGAGCGCACGCCGTGACGCGAGGGGTCGGCGCGGAAGCTCGGCATGTCGATGATCGTCAGCTCCGGCACGAAGGTGTCGAGCTCGATCGTCTGCGGACGGATCAGAAGCGTGCGGATGAACAGCGAGTGCCAGGCGAGCTCGGTGAACACACGGGTCTTGATCCGGAAGCTCGGATCGGCGCCGCCATACAGATCCTGCGCGAACAGGGTCTTGCCCTCGGCGTGCTTGATGAAGTCCTGATACAGCGCCTCGAACTGCTCGGGCGTGATCGCCTGATTGCCGGCCCACCACATCTTTTCGGTGGAGGCGTCCCGCACCGTGAACTTGTCCTTCGGGCTGCGGCCGGTGAACTCGCCAGTATCCGCACACAGCGCCCCATCGGCAGACAGCACCGCCTCGCCCGCCGCCAGCGAATATTGATAGAGCTGGGGAGCGCCGAGATTCCAATGCAGCTGCTTGAGATTCTTTAAGCCGAACTTGTCGGCACCGAAGGCACCGTTGCGAATACCCGTCTCTTGCACGAAGATCCCTCCTGAGAGCCCGCATCAGTTGCGCGCAATTCGGCGCAGTGCGCGGTGACCGTTACCGTTTACATCGCCTTATCCAAGCGCGGTCGCCGACCTAATAATGATCAACGCCGGTCTTGCCAAGACGATCCGACTGAATTGGTTATTGCCAAAGGCTGATGCACGTAGCTCATTTCTGGCGCGCACCTGCTTATCGGAGCGGCACACCGCCGATCCCGCACTCATGCTGCAACGCAACAGATATATCAGCGCACTTCGGTTTCGCCGAGAAGCACGAATGGCGCCCAAACTGAAGGATTCGCGTTGGCCGGCGAAGACCGATCGTCGAGCAAGTCCAGCATGGCCTGCCGCAGCGCCTCGCTGCGCCCCATGGCCGGACGGTCCTTGAGCCGGCGGAATGTATCGCTCATCAGCCGTGTCGCCGCGGCCGAATCGACCGCCCAATGCGTCACCAGCAGGGCGCGCGCACCTGCGTAGAAGAAGGCCCGGGCGAGGCCCGACAACGCTTCCGCGCCCGGCCGGTCGCCTGCAATCGTGTTGCAGGCCGACAGCACGACGAACTCCGCATTGAGCTTCAGCTGCGCAACCTCGCTGGCCGTGAGCAGGCCGTCGTCCAACGCCGACGGCACGGCAGGCAGGCTCAGTGCCAGCGACGGCTCGGCGATCCCCTTGACGTCCCCGGCCACGAGACCATGCGTCGCGAAATAGACGATCCGGTAGTCCGAAAGCGATGCACGCTTCACCGTGGTCTCGCTGGCGTTGCTGCCGAGGTGAACGTCGGCGGATGCCACGCCGAGATCGCCCGCCACGGCCCTGAGCTCATCGGCCGTGTCCGGCAGTTGCGGGAGAGCGCGCGCGAGCTGGGCACGGTCGACCCCGGCACCGCGCCAGAAATCGGTGTAGGCGAGCGTTGCGATGCTGCGCGCGGCCTGCTTGCCGGCGCTGCCGCGAGAGGTGCCCGCCAGCGATGGATCGAAGACGGGGTCGCCGAAGCCGATCATCGGCCTGCTGCCGCGGTCGCCGCGGGGCGTGCCGCGCAGCGCCTTGAGGCTGCCGAGTGACGGCAGCACCGCCACCGCGTGCCGCCGCAACAGCCACGCCGCATCGCGGTAACCGGTCACAGCAGCGGGATTGTCCGCGGCCGACGGCTCAGTCACGAGCAGATGGAACGGCAGCGCGGTCAGCGCACCCGCCGGTACGATCAGCAGGCTGCGCTTGTCCGCCGTCAGCGCTTCGACCGGCGCGAGCAGCACGGTGTAGAGCTCGGCAGCCACGGCAAGGTCGAACGCCGCGCCTTCCGCCGCAGCGCCGGGCGCAAGACCGCGGCGAAATCGCATGACATCGCGCGCGAGCGCGTCGGCGCCGCGCGGGATCTGCCGCCAGTCGAAGCGGTCGCGCGTGATCGCCAGGACGAAAGCACCCTGCTCCATGATTGCGAACGCGACCAGCGCCTCATCCTCCGCGAGCAGCGGCCGGATGTCGGCGAGCCTGAGCGGCAACGGATTCGACAGCGCCGCAAAGTCCGGAAACTCCCTTGCCAGCATGGCGCGCAGACCGGCGCGCTCCGCCGCAACCGTTGCAAGGCGCGCCTTGTCGCGCTTCTCGGCTGCAAGATCGCGCTGTCCGGCCGGGCGCGATACCGCGGCGATCACGTTTCTATCGAGCGTCTCGGTCTCGGCGGCGAGATCCTGATCCTTGCGCACCAGCTCGGCGAGTTTGTCATTGCCGGCGGCGAGACGGACGGCGAGCTTGTCGACCGCCGCGGCAGCCTGCGATTGCGCGCCGCGCTGGATCACATCGATCGCATCGTCAAACGCCTTCTCCGCAGGCAGCGCGCCCGCGCGGCCCGCCGCAAACAGCACGTGGAGCGCCACCTTCGGCTGGGCCTGTCCGCGGTCAACGGCCCGCGCGACCAGCGGCAGCGCGTCCGGAATCCGCCCCGCGGACTGGTACAGCCCCGCAAGATTGTTCAGCGCCGTGACGGCATCAGGGTGATTCGGCCCCAGCGCGCGCTCACGGATCGCGAGCGCGCGAGCAAACAGCGGCTCGGCCTCGTCATAGCGCTGCTGCCGCTGCTTCAGATCGGCAAGATTGTTCAGCGAGCGAGCGACATCGGGATGATCGGCGCCGAGCAACTTGTCGCGAATGGCGAGGGACTGCCGGATCAGCGGCTCGGCCTGGTCGAAGCGCCCGTCGCTCTTGGTAAGCTGGCCGAGATTGTTGAGCAGGGTGGCAACCGGAGCGCTGTCGTTGCCGGCAGCCTTGCGGTAGATCGCCAACGCACGTTTGAACAGCGGCTCGGCGTCGGCATGGCGATCCTGGCGTTCGTAGAGCGTGGCGAGATTGTTGAGTGACTGGCCGACGTCGGGATGCGATGCACCAAGCCGCTTCTCGCGGATCGCCAGCGCGCGCACGAACAACGGCTCGGCCTCGGCATAGCGCTGCTGGCGCTGATACAGCGCCGCGAGATTGTTCAGCGCGGGCGCGATCTCGACGCTGTCGAGACCCAATGCGGTCTCGTACAGCGCCACCGCGCGCTTGTAGACCGGCTCCGACTCGGCATCGCGCCCGAGTGAGGCCAGCGCCTGGCCGAGATTGGTGAGGGCCGCGGCGAGATCGCGCTTGTTCGAGGTCGCCTCGAGCCGCGCCACCATTGCTTGCGCCAACGGCAGGGCCTCGCGGTATTTCCCGGCGCGGCTGAGCGCGATAATGCGCCCGCTCTCGGCGGCGAGATCAGTCTTCTGGGCGAGGGCTGATTGGCTGGACGCGCTTGCGAGCAGCACAGCTCCGACCGCGATCGCCACGCGTTTGCAGCCTCTCATCCCAGACCTCCGCCCATCACGGAGACTTAGTCGCGGCGCCACGGGTCCGCGTTCGACGCAAAGGAGAGACGCCCAGGAAATAGGAGCATACGATCGCAGCAATATCGGTGTCAGCTGTTCGAACTGACGCCGCCGCGGCAGCCGCTGCGCTCCCTCTCCCCGTTCTTACGGGGAGAGGGCTGGGGTGAGGGGCACCGCACGGGAGGTCTCGATGAAAGGGTTTGGCGGGGTCACGCAGCTGGAGCGGTTATGGAAAGCGGCTCTCCGGTAGATGCCGACGGCATTGGGGACATACCGTCTGAACGCGCTCTCCATTTAGAATCCCCGTGGCTGCCCCTCACCCCAACCCTCTCCCCGTGAAGAACGGGGAGAGGGAGCGCACCGCTTGCGAGGCGCGCAGATGCGATTCGACCGATCCACGCTCGAACTAATTATCGGCCTTCGAACTAGCTATCATTTCCTTCGAACTAACTATCAGTGCTTCGCCCGCGCCTCATCCGCAAGCCGCACCAGCATCTTGCGCAGACCGCCTGGCGTGGTGACGCGCTCGGGAAAATCCAGCCGCAACGTCCGGCCGCCGGCCATCAGGTCGAGCCCGTCGGGATCACAGCCGCTGCAGCGCCACTCCGCGGGCTCGGCGCCGAGCAGCTTCGTTGCATAGAGCCCCAGCGCGTCGCGATGATCTTCGTTCATGTGCTCGACGGCGCCCTGCTCGGCTGCGAGCAGCTCGGCGGCGTCGGAGATGTCGGTGAGAAACTGCTCGGGCTTGAGATCGACGATGCGGCCGAATCCTGCAACCAGATGCGTGCCTGCGGCGCGGATGACGAAGAACGAGAAATCGGCGAAATCGGCGTAGTCGCTCGCCGACGGATGCGCATTGAGATACCGACGACGCAGCGTCTCGCGATCCTCATCAGTCGCCTGCTCGGCTTTTCCCGACAGCATGATCCGCGCACCTTCGAGCGGATCACCCGGCGCACGTTCATCGAGCATCAGCGACACGCGCGAATCGGCAAGTACGTTCTTCGTGTGCACGGCGAGGCGCGAGATCAGGATGATCGGAGCACCATCGGCCGCGGTGGCGACATTCACCAGCGAGCAATAGGGATCACCTGAGCCGGTCATCAAGGTTGCGAGTGCACCCTGGCGGCTTCTTCGCAGCAGGGAACGCGTGACGCGGTTAGGGTTAAAGCTCGCAGGCATCGTCTTTCCCTCGTCCATTCTGTTGCAATGAAGGCCGTTTTTCGGCTAAACGGGCCACAAACTTGGGCGGGGCACAAGACTTTGCCATGGTATTTGTGGAACTCGGTCACACTTCAGCCCAGCTTGCATTGCTCGTTGACCATGTTCGAAGCCCAAATACGCGGCCCTTATCTTGATTCTCGCAGTCTCGGCGTAACCAGACTCTGAAAGCAGGCTCATGCCCACAATCGCCTTGGTCGATGACGACCGTAACATTCTGACATCCGTCTCGATCGCGCTCGAGGCCGAAGGCTATCGCATCATGACCTACACCGATGGTGCGTCGGCGCTGGACGGTTTCCGGACGAGCCAGCCCGACCTGGCCATCCTCGACATCAAGATGCCGCGCATGGACGGCATGGAGACGTTGCGGCGGCTACGGCAGAAGTCCGACCTGCCCGTGATCTTCCTGACGTCCAAGGACGAGGAGATCGACGAGCTGTTCGGCCTGAAGATGGGTGCGGACGACTTCATCCGCAAACCGTTCTCGCAGCGCCTCCTGGTCGAGCGCGTCAAGGCCGTGCTGCGCCGCTCGCAGCCCAAGGATCCGACGGCGCTGCCGAAGGAGAACGACGCCAAGGCGCTTGACCGCGGCCTGCTGCGCATGGACCCCGAGCGGCACACCTGCACCTGGAAGAACGAGCCGGTCACCCTGACCGTGACCGAGTTCCTGATCCTGCAGGCGCTGGCGCAGCGTCCGGGCGTGGTCAAGAGCCGCAACGCCCTGATGGACGCGGCCTATGACGACCAGGTCTATGTCGACGACCGCACCATCGACAGCCACATCAAGCGGCTGCGCAAGAAGTTCAAGATGGTCGACGAGGAGTTCGAGATGATCGAGACCCTCTACGGCGTCGGCTATCGCTTCAAGGAAACCTGACGCATCGACGAGAGCGACGTCATGCGAAATTGCGCGCTGACGTCGCATCGGGGATTGGGTAGACTGCGACGCCTGCGCATTGTTTGAAGCGCAGATGCCGGAACGGGGCCTTTGTTGCAGCGATCGTGTTGCGGCGACTATTGGTGCGGCGAATTTGACGTTCTGAACGAGCCCGCCGCACGTAACCCGCCGCAAACGCCTTGCGACATTCGGAATCGGAGCACTCACATTGCTCGATCGTACGCATCCTGACCCCGGACTGAACGCCGAGGACGCCGCAGCGTCCGCCGCTTCCGAGGTGACCGACGAGAGCCCGCGGGTGTCAGGCTGGCAGCGCCCGCTGAGCTGGCTGCGCCGCGCCGGACAGTTCCTGTTCGCGCTGTCGTTCTCGAGCCTGACCCGGCGCATCGTCTCGCTGAACATCGCCGGCCTGCTCGCACTGGTTGCAAGCATTCTCTATCTCTCGCAGTTCCGCGCCGGCCTGATCGATGCGCGCGCGCAGAGCCTCCTCGTCCAGGCTGAAATCATCGCCGGCGCCATCGCGGCCTCGGCGACGGTGCAGACCAACACCATCACCATCGATCCGGAGCGGCTGCTCGATCTCAAGCCCGGCGAGAGCTACGGCGCGCCGGACGAATATTCGCCGCTCGACTTTCCGATCAATCCGGAACGCGTCGCACCGGTGCTGCGGACGCTGATCTCGCCGACCAAGACGCGCGCCCGAATCTACGATCCGAATGGCGGCCTGCTGCTCGACAGCCGCAATCTCGAGAACGTGCTGCGCTTCGACCTGCCGCCGCCGTCGAGCGAGAAGCCGGGCTTCGTCGAGCGCGCGCTGATCTCGGTGCGCACCTGGCTCAATCGCGGCGACCTGCCGCTGTACCGCGAATACGGCCCGGAGAACGGCAACGGCTATGAGGAAGTCTCGGACGCGCTGAAGGGCCAGAAGCGCAGCATGGTGCGGGTCAACTCGCGCGGCGAGGTGATCGTCTCGGTTGCGGTGTCGGTGCAGCGCTCGCGCACGATCCACGGCGCCTTGATGCTGTCGACGCAGGGCGACGACATCGACCAGATGGTGACCGCCGAGCGCCTCGCCATCCTGAAGGTCGGCGGCGTCGCCTCCGCGGTCATGATCGTGCTGTCGCTGCTGCTCGCCAGCACCATCGCCGGCCCCGTGCGCCGGCTGGCCGACAGCGCCGAGCGCGTCCGCCGCCGCATCAAGACCCGCGTCGAGATTCCCGACTTCACCCGCCGCCGCGACGAGATCGGCCATCTCTCCGGCGCGCTGCGCGACATGACGGATGCGCTCTACAACCGCATCGAGGCGATCGAGATGTTCGCCGCCGACGTCGCCCACGAGTTGAAGAATCCGCTGACCTCGCTGCGCTCCGCCGTGGAGACCCTGCCGCTGGCGCGCAACGACAACAGCCGCGCGCGGCTGCTCGCGGTCATCGAGCACGACGTCAAGCGGCTCGACCGGCTGATCTCCGACATCTCCGACGCCAGCCGGCTCGACGCCGAGTTGCAGCGCCAGGACATGACGCTGGTCGATCTGCGCCGGCTCCTGAACACGCTGACCTCGGTCGCCAACGAGACCAAGCTCGGCACCGACGTGGCCGTGGAGGTCCGCTTCGAAGGCCGCGGGGTCAACGACACCTTCTCGGTGCCCGGCCATGATTCGCGGCTCGGCCAGGTCATCTCGAACCTGCTGTCGAACGCGCAGTCGTTCTCGGCGGCCGGCGGCAAGGTCCGCATCACCTGCCGGCGCGTGCGCTCCGAAATCGAGATCACGGTCGACGACGACGGCCCGGGCATCCGCGAGGACGCCCTGCAGCGGATCTTCGAGCGCTTCTACACCGACCGGCCGCACCAGGGCTTCGGTCAGAACTCGGGCCTCGGCCTATCGATCTCCAAGCAGATCATCGATGCCCATGGCGGGCGGATCTGGGCCGAGAACCGGCCCGGGCCCGTCGATGCCGAGGGCAATCCGACCTCCGCCGGGGCCCGCTTCATCGTCCGGCTGCCGGCGTCGTGACCGCCGCAGCGGCAAGCGTCCATGCGTCTGCCGTCAAGGTCGGCGATCACGCGGTGCTGATCCGCGGTCCCTCGGGCGCCGGCAAGTCGCGCCTGGCGTTCGACCTGATTCTGGCCGGCCGCGCCGGGCAGATCCCGCCGGCCGTTCTGGTCGGGGACGACCGTGTTCATCTCGCCACACGTGGCGGAGAAATGTGGGTCAGCCCCGCCCCTGCCCTGGCCGGCCTGCTCGAGATTCGCGGCCTCGGGATCCGTGCCTGCGACTTCGTGTCCGAGGCGCCCATAGGTCTCATTGTCGATTTGATGGCGGAGGATGCGGAGCGGCTTCCGTCGCCGGATGCGCTGCGCTGGAACGAAAACGGTATCGAATTGCCGCGAATACCCGTGGGCAAGGGATACGCGCCCCTGCCGCTGGTTGTAGCCGCTCTGACCACGACCAAGAGTTCATGACCCGGTAATCTTTCGGCCAATTGTGTGAAGCGAATTGGTAACCATATCACCCCCACTATCGCGACCCGATAGACCGTCGCCAGCTCCCCCGCCCCTACCTCTGAATCCGGGAGAATCGCGAATATGCCCTCTTGCGCGGGGGCTCCGGATGGTCAAAGTGGCGCGTTCGTGCGGTGCACCCAAGGCGCCCGCGAGGAGTATCCGATGATTGGCCTGGTATTGGTGACCCATGGGCGCCTCGCCGACGAGTTCAGGGCGGCGCTCGAACACGTCATGGGTCCTCAAAAACAAATCGAAGCGGTCACGATTGGCGCCGACGATGATTCCGATCTTTGTCGCAGCGACATCATCGAAGCCGTGAACCGTGTGGACACCGGCGACGGCGTCGCCATCCTCACCGACATGTTCGGCGGCACGCCGTCGAACCTTGCGATCTCCTGCATGAGCCGGCCCAAGGTCGAGGTGCTCGCGGGCATCAATCTGCCCATGCTGGTGAAGCTCGCCAAGGTCCGCGAGGAGCGCTCGCTGCCCGACGCCATCGCGATGGCGCAGGAGGCGGGACGCAAATACGTCACCATCGCCAGCCGAGTGCTTGCCGGCAAATGAGCGACGAGGACGACGCGCAGGACAACGTCGCCGGCCCGGCCGTTCCTGCCGGGGCCATCTCGCGAGAGCTGCTGATCACCAACAAGCGCGGCCTGCATGCGCGGGCGTCGGCCAAGTTCGTGCAGATGGTCGAGAAGTTCCAGGCCGAGGTCTGGGTGACCCGCGGCGGCGAGACCGTCGGCGGCCGCTCGATCATGGGCCTGATGATGCTGGCCGCGGCTCCGGGGACCAAAATCCTGGTGTCCGCGACGGGCCCCGAGGCCGAGGCCGCTCTGCAGGCGATCACTGATCTCGTGAACGACAAGTTCCACGAAGAAGGCGTGTAGGTTTCGCTGCGCCGTCATTCCGGGACGCGCCTCGTCAGAGGCGCGGGCCCGGAATCCATAATCACAGGCGGTTATGTTGGGCTCGGTATCGGACGACCCGGCCCACACACGGCCTGTGGTTATGGATTCCGGGCTCAGCCCTTCGGGCTGCCCCGGAATGACGGCCTCCATTGGGGCAGCAGGCGCGTCACCACGACGTCCGCTACGTCCCCGGCCCCTGAATATACACCTTCCAAACGATTGCAGGGCCCGCCTGGCCATGGAAGAAGCGCTGGGTCGTCATGACCAGCGGCTCGGCCTTGGGGGCCTCCTTGGCCATCCAGGCCTCGCAGGCGGCGATGCGGTTGTCGGTGGTGTCGCAGACGCCGATGAAGCCCTCGCGCTTGAGGTCGTCCAGCGTGCTCAGCCCCGAGCTCCAGGTCTCCTCGGCCGTATAGGGCACCGTAAACGGGCGGGGGTGATCCGGGCTGTAGAAGGTCATCGGCGTGTTCATCTCGGAATAGCCGGCGACCAGCGGCCAGGGCGAGCCGAAACGGGCGTGCCAGGCCTTGGTCAATTCCCGCGCCAGCTCCGACCGCCCACCATAGCCGGTGGCGCCGTTCGGATTGGCGGCCATTTCACGTTGGGCGATCCATGGTGAAGCCACCAGCGTGAGCAGCGACAGCACCAGCCAGATGGCGGTGAGCCGGGGCAGCATCGTCAGCCGCAGCCGCAAGGCGGGAATTGCGACCAGCGCCAGCGGCACCAGAAAGAACAGCGAGATGCCCCAGTCGGTCTTCATGTAGATCGTGAAAGCGAGGCCGCCGAGCGGCGGACCGAAGGCAACGATCGCCTGCACCAGCCAGACATTGATCGCCTGGCTCACATTGACGCCCGGATTTGGCCCGCGCCGCCAATTGCGGAACGCGAAGCGCGGCGGCCAGGCCAGGACCAGGGCCGCAAGCGCCACCGGCAGAGCGAGCAGCGCCAAATTGTGGCCGACATAGCCGACCACGAGCGTGGCGGCGCGCCCCCGGTCCGACAGCGTATAGACATCGCCGGCATAGGTGATGGCGACGAAGTCGACGCTCCACAGCCAGGCCAGATGCGGAATCATCGCGACCAGCATCGTGGCGATCGCGACCCAGGGCGCCGGCGAGGCCAGGAAGCGCAGCCGCTCGGGATGCAGCAGTGCCGCAAGGCCGATCGCGCCGATCATGGTCAGCACCCAATATTTCGTCATCAGCGCGGCGGCGCCGGCGAGGCCGAGCCAGATGCCGGCGACGACGCTGCGCTTCTCGAAGGCGTGCAGATAGGCCAGCACCAGCAGCGGCAGGGTCAGCAGCTGGACCAGGTCGGCGTTGTACTTGAAGCCCTTGAAATTGAAGATCGGATACAGCGCGACCATCACCACGACGAAGAACGCCCGGCGGCGGTCGACGACCTTCAGGCTCGCGAACCAGACGCCGATCAGGCCGCTGCCGTTCACGGCCATCGCCAGCGCATAGGTCGACCAGTCCTTGACCGGAAACACCGAGAACCACAGCCCGGCGATCCAGCCCGACAGCGGCGGGTGCTTGCCGTAGCCGAGCAGGAAGCGGCTGCCCCAGGCATAGGCCTCGGCGACGTCCATGTGGACGTCCTGCGCGGCCTTCAGATTGGTCAGGATCGCCGTCCACAGCACGACATGCGCGAGAACGAAGGCAAGGACGACCCAGACCGACGTCGCCGGCGCGGTGGCGCGTACCGCCAGCCAGGCGGCCAGACGCTGCGGTCCGAGGCGGTTGCGCGGGCGGGCCGCCTGATGCGGCAGAGAGGTACTCGACATCCGCCCTCGGTAGCCTGTTTTCGGCCTGCGGGGAATCAGCTTGGCGTGAAGAAAGGCCCTGGAAATTCAGCAATATGGTTGCTGGTCAGGGGCCCTTGATGCTATCTGCGCGACCCATGACGACCGTCCCCATTCCCAATATCCGCAACTTCTCCATCGTCGCCCATATCGACCATGGAAAGTCCACTTTGGCCGATCGCCTGATCCAGATGACGGGCGGCTTGTCGGACCGCGAGATGGCGGGCAAGGAGCAGGTGCTCGATTCGATGGACATCGAGCGCGAGCGCGGCATCACGATCAAGGCGCAGACCGTGCGCCTGCAGTACCGCGCCAAGGACGGCAAGGATTACATCTTCAACCTGATGGACACGCCCGGCCACGTCGACTTCGCCTACGAGGTGTCGCGGTCGCTGGCGGCCTGCGAGGGCTCCCTGCTGGTGGTCGACGCCAGCCAGGGTGTCGAGGCGCAGACGCTCGCCAACGTCTACCAGGCACTCGACAACAACCACGAGATCGTTCCGGTCCTGAACAAGATCGACCTGCCGGCGGCGGAGCCGGACAAGATCAAGCAGCAGATCGAGGACGTCATCGGCATCGACGCCTCCGACGCGGTGATGATCTCGGCCAAGACGGGCCTGGGCATTCCCGACGTGCTGGAAGCGATCGTCACCCGGCTGCCGCCGCCGAAGGGCGACCGCGAGGCGACCCTCAAGGCGCTGCTGGTCGACAGCTGGTACGACGTCTATCTCGGCGTCGTCGTGCTCGTGCGCATCGTCGACGGCGTCATGAAGAAGGGCCAGCGCATCCGCATGATGGGCACCGGCGCGGCCTATGACGTCGAGCGCGTCGGCTTCTTCACGCCGAAGATGACCCAGGTCGACGAGCTCGGCCCCGGCGAGGTCGGCTTCATCACCGCCGCGATCAAGGAAGTCGCGGACACCCGCGTCGGCGACACCATCACCGACGATCGCAAGCCTGTGTCGGAGATGCTGCCGGGCTTCAAGCCGGCGATTCCGGTCGTGTTCTGCGGCCTGTTCCCGGTCGACGCCGACGATTTCGAGACCTTGCGCTCGGCCATGGGCAAGCTCAGGCTGAACGACGCCAGCTTCTCGTTCGAGATGGAGACCTCCGCCGCGCTCGGCTTCGGCTTCCGCTGCGGCTTCCTCGGGCTGCTACATCTGGAGATCATCCAGGAGCGGCTGAGCCGCGAGTTCGATCTCAACCTGATCGCGACCGCGCCATCCGTCATCTACAAGATGAAGCTGACCGACGGCGAGGAGATCGAGATCCACAACCCCGTCGACATGCCCGACGTGGTCAAGATCGCCGAGATCCAGGAGCCGTGGATCGAGGCCACCATCCTGACGCCGGACGAATATCTCGGCAGCGTGCTCAAGCTCTGCCAGGACCGCCGCGGCAATCAGAAGGAGCTCACCTATGTGGGCAGCCGCGCGATGGTCAAATACGACCTGCCGCTCAACGAAGTCGTGTTCGACTTCTACGACCGGCTGAAATCGGTCTCCAAGGGCTATGCCTCGTTCGACTATCACCTGACCGACTACAAGCCG
Source organism: Bradyrhizobium sp. SZCCHNR1002 (assembly GCF_032381435.1). Taxonomy (NCBI): domain Bacteria; kingdom Pseudomonadati; phylum Pseudomonadota; class Alphaproteobacteria; order Hyphomicrobiales; family Nitrobacteraceae; genus Bradyrhizobium; species Bradyrhizobium sp. SZCCHNR1002. The sequence goes on along the minus strand of NZ_JAUHIS010000008.1, from coordinate 196,395 downwards.
GCCGACCTGGTGAAGATGCAGATCCTGGTCAACAACGAACCGGTCGATGCGCTGTCGATGCTGGTGCACCGGACCCGCGCCGAGGGCCGCGGACGCGCCATGGTCGAGAAGATGAAGGATCTGATCCCGCCGCACATGTTCCAGATCCCGATCCAGGCGGCGATCGGCGGCAAGGTGATCGCGCGCGAGACCGTGCGGGCGCTGCGCAAGGACGTCACCGCGAAGTGCTATGGCGGCGACATCACGCGCAAGCGGAAGCTTCTGGAGAAGCAGAAGGAAGGCAAGAAGAAGATGCGGCAGTTCGGCAAGGTCGACATCCCGCAGGAAGCCTTCATCGCCGCGCTCAAGGTGGACAGCTGAGGGCGGATCGCGGCCCGCTCGATCGACCTGCAGAATACGCGACGAGCCATCCTGCCAACTAGGTGCTCCGTCATGCCCGGGCTTGTCCCGGGCATCCACGCGGTGCTCAGCGTACCGAACGACGTGGATGGCCGGGACAAGCCCGGCCATGACGATGTGGAAGTAGATCAGCGCAACACATCGATCGTCCAAGGCGATAGGCTTGAGGTCGACCGCGAGACCGAGCGGCGCGCGCACTCGGCTGAATCAGCATTCCCGTACAATTACGGTATCTCTTCCTTAATGGTAATCTGGGACCCTTGCTGCAAAGCAAGGAATGCCCCCATGTCCCGCCTCCGGTCGATCTCCGCCCGCCTCATCATCGCGCTCTCGCTCACCGTCGCCATCGCCTGCGCCGTGCTCGGGACCTTCTCCGTCATCCAGCAACGCGCGCTGACCCGCCTTGCGCTGGAGCAGCAGCTCAAGCTGCAGTTCGACAGCGTGTCGGCCGGCATCGATTACGAGGGCCGCGCGGCGCTGGCGGTGAGCTCGACGCTCGCGGCGCTGCCGCCGATCGCCGACGCTTATCTCAAGGGCGACCGCGACGCGCTCGGCGCCCTGCTCGGCGGCGCGATGCCGCTGCTGAAGGCGCAAGGCATTCCCCTGGTGAACGTGTGGGCGCCGCCGGCCACCAATTTCTATCGCGTGCACGAGCCAAAGGTGTTCGGCGACGACACTTCCAAGCGCCGCATCACCGTGGTGCAGGCCAACCAGACCGGCAAACAGATCGCCGGCGTCGAGCAGAGCCGGCTGTCGCTCGGCATCTTCGGCATGACGCCGATCGTGCGCGACGGCAAGGTGATCGCGACCGTCGATGTCGGCGCTGCCTTCGGCAAGGAGTTCGTCGAGCGCGCCAAGCGGCGCTTCGGCATCGATCTCGCCGTCTACTGGATCGCCGACGGTCAGCCGAAGCGGCTGTCCTCGACGTTCGGCGACGAGACCGTCGCCTCCCCGGACGAGGTGCTCGCGGTGTTCAAGGGCGCGCCGCTGCTGCGCGATGCCACGCTGGCCGGCAGGCCCGCCGCCGTCTATGCCGGCCAGATCAAGAACTACGCTGGCGACCCGATCGCCGTGCTCGAGGTGATCGAGGACACCACCGCCTACCAGGCCGCCGCCGCCAGCGCGCAGCAGCAGCTGATCATCGGCACGGTCGTGATCCTGCTGCTCGCGGTGATCGTCGCGCTGCTGGTCGCCCGCGGCATCTCGCGCCCGCTGGTCGCGATCACCGCCGTGATGCACCGCCTGTCGAGCGGCGATACCGAAGTTTCGATCCCGGGCGGCCAACGCAAGGACGAGCTCGGCACCATGGCCCAGGCGGTCGACGTCTTCCGCCGCAACATGATCGAGACGAGCAGCCTGCGCGCGGCGCAGGAGGCGACGCAGCTTCAGGCCGAGCACGACAAGCAGGTGCTGCAGCGGCAGATGGCCGACCGCTTCGAGGCAGACGTCAAGGGCGTCGTCTCGTCCGTGGCCAGGGCCACGCAGGACATGGAGCGCGTGGTCCAGGAGATCACCGTCAGCGTCAACGGCACCTCGCAGCGCACCGCCGCCGCGGCGGCCGCCTCCGAGGAAGCCTCGAGCGGCGTGTCGACGGTCGCGGCCGCCTCCGAGGAGCTCGCCTCCTCGGTGACCGAGATCGGCCGCCAGGTCGCGCATTCCAGCAAGGTCGCCGACGGCGCCGTCATCAAGGCGCGGCAGACCACCGAGATGGTCGGCAGCCTCGCGGCCGCCGCCGAGAAGATCGGCGACGTGCTGCGCCTGATCGATGCGATCGCCAGCCAGACCAATCTGCTCGCCCTCAATGCCACCATCGAGGCGGCACGCGCCGGCGAGGCCGGCCGCGGCTTCGCCGTGGTCGCCGCCGAGGTCAAGGAGCTGGCCGGGCAGACCGCCAAGGCGACGGAAGAGATCGCCGGCCAGGTCAGCTCGATCCAGGCGGCGACGTCCGACTGCGTCACCGCCATCGGCGACATCAGCGGCACCATCCAGGAGATCAGCGGCATTGCTGCGACCATCGCAGCCGCCGTCGAGCAGCAGGACTCGGCGACGCGCGAGATCGCGCGCAGCGTCCAGCAGGCAGCTTCGGGCACCACCGAGGTGTCGCAGAACGTCGTCGGCGCCAGCGACGCCGCCGAGCAGTCGCGCGCGCTCGCCGAACACGTCATGACCGCGACCCGCGACCTCGGCAAGCACGCGGGCGAGCTGTTCAAGAGCGTCGATACGTTCCTGGCCGGACTGCGGCAGGCGGCGTAGTGAGAGCCAACAGTGCCCGCCCCAAACTCGGTGTCGTCCCGGCCTTGAGCCGGGACCCATAGCCACCGAAGCCGGGGTTGGAGCAAGCTGGAGCTGCAGCTTGCTTGACCACAGGCGGCACGGCGTATGGATCCCGGCGTTCGCCGGGACGACGCTGGTGATGGATGACGTGAGAGCTGGGCTCTCATTTCAGCTTCGCTTCAATCGCCCCCCGTCAGCGCGAAGCCCTCGTCGAGCCAGCCGGTGATGCCGCCGATCATCATCTTCACGGGCAGACCGAGCCGCGCGAGGCGGATGGCTGCGCGGTTGGCGCCGTTGCAATGCGGACCGGCGCAGTAGACCACGAAGACCGTGTCCGTCGGATACGCAGCCATCCGCTCGGCGGTCATGGTCCGGTGGGGAATGTTGATGGCGCCGGCAATATGCCCCTTGGCGAAGGACGCCGGGCCGCGGACGTCCACCAGGATGAAGTCCGCGTCGGCGCTCAGGCTCTCGTGCACGTCCCAGCAATCGGTCTCGAAGCTCAGCATCGCCTCGAAATGGGCGAGCGCCTGCGCTGACGGAGCTGCGGGCACTTCGGTGACATGGGTCGTCATTGCGTCTCTCTCCTGCGACACTGCGTGAGCAGGTCCAGTCTGGCGCTTGACGTCGGGCGACCCAAGTGACGGATCCGACAAAGTCCGGTAAGTTTCCGCCAATGCCGCGACATCCCGCCAACAGCCATCACCCTGATCCGGGCCTGGTCGCCGTCATCGCCTATGACGGGCTGTGCACCTTCGAGTTCGGCATCGCCGTCGAGGTGTTCGGATTGCCGCGGCCGGAGTTCGACTTCTCCTGGTATCAGTTCAAGGTGGTCGCGGCCGAGGGTCGGCGGTCGCGCGCGATCGGGGGCATCGTGGTGGAGGCCGACGCGCCGCTCGCGCGTCTGAAGGACGCCAGGACCATCATCGTGCCGGGCTGGCGCGATCGCAACGAGCGTCCGCCGGAGCGGTTGCTGCGCGCCATCGCGCAAGCTGCCGCACGCGGCGCGCGCTGCCTGTCGATCTGCTCCGGCGTATTCGTCCTGGCCGCAGCCGGCCTGCTGGAGGGCAGGCGCGCCACCACGCATTGGCGGCACATCCCCGACCTGAAGCGGCTCTATCCGGACATCTCCGTCGAGGAGGACACGCTCTATGTCGACGAGGGCAATGTCATCACCTCGGCCGGCAGCGCTGCCGGCATCGACGCCTGCCTGCATCTCGTCCGCCGCGACTTCGGCAGCAAGGTCGCCAACAGCGTGGCCCGGCGCCTGGTGATGCCGCCGCATCGCGACGGCGGCCAGGCGCAATATGTTGCCGCACCGATCCAGGCGCGCCCTGGACGCACGATCGGAGAGGTGATGGACTGGGCTCGCGCCCGGCTGTCGCAGCCGATCGCGATCAGCGCGATGGCCAAGCGTGCCCGGATGAGCGAGCGCACCTTCCTGCGGCGCTTCAACGAGAGCACGGGATCAGGCCCGGCAGCGTGGCTGCAGCGGGAGCGCATGGCGCGGGCGCGCGAGCTGCTGGAAGGCGCGACCCTGCCGCTCGCGGACGTCTCGGCGCAATGCGGCTACCAGTCGCTCGAAACCTTCCGCGTCGCCTTCCGGCGCAGCGTCGGCACGTCGCCTGCGGCCTATCGCGCGCGGTTCAGAGCACAAGAGTGACGCGCATCGGTCGAAGTGAGCCGCCAGCCGCGATCTCCACCTCTCCCCATCGGGGCTCTCCGCAGCCTCCCGCGCCTCAAGCCACCATCGCCTTGCCCGACGATGTCCCGTCCGCGGCATCCCGCTGCGCCTGCAGCAGGCCGACGATCTCGACGTTGGGCCGGGGACGGCTGAACAGATAGCCCTGCGCCTCGTGGCAGCCTTCGGCGCGCAGGCAGCGCAGCTCCGCCTCCGTCTCCACGCCCTCCGCGGTGATGGTGACGCCGAGGCCCTTGCCGAGACTGACGATCGAGCGGACGATCGCCTGGGCCTCGCGGTTGGCGGCGAGATCGCGGATGAAGGACTGGTCGACCTTGATCTTGTCGAACGGGAAGCTGCGCAGATAGCTCAGGCTGGAATAGCCGGTGCCGAAATCGTCCATCGAGATCCGCACGCCGAGCGCGCGCAGCGCATGCAGGGTCGCCAGCACCTGTCCGCTCTTCTCCAGCACCAGCGTCTCGGTGATCTCGAGCTCGAGTCGTCTCGCCGGCAGGCCGGACTGCTTGAGCGCATCCATCACCAGCGACAGCACGTTGCCGACGCGGAATTGCAGCGGCGACATGTTGACGGCGACACAGACCTCGTCCGGCCATTTCGCGGCATCGCTGCAGGCTTGGCGCAGCATCGAGCGGCCGAGCCCCGAGATCAGGCCGGTCTCCTCGGCGATCGGAATGAACTCGGACGGCGGGATCATGCCGCGTTCCGGATGCGGCCAGCGCACCAGCGCCTCGAAGCCGGTGATGCGCCCGGTCACGAGATCGATCAGCGGCTGATAATGCGGCTGCAACACGTCGCGCTGGATCGCGGCGCGCAACTCGGTCTCGATCTTGCGCCGGCTCTGCGCGCGCGCATCCATCCCCGACTCGAAATAGCTGAACGAGCCGCGCGTCTCGGTCTTGGCGCGAGACAGCGCCATGTCGGCGTTCTTGAGCAGCTTCTCGGCGTCGTCGCCGTCGTTCGGCGCCATCGCAATGCCGATCGTCGCGCCGATCGTCACCGAGCTGCCGTCGATCAGATAGGGATCGGCGATCGCCTGCAGCAGGCGCCGGCACAGCTGCGCAGCCTCCTCGGGGCGCGCCAATCCGCCCTGCACGATCGCGAACTCGTCCGAGTTCAATCGCGCGACGATGTCCTCCTGGCGCAGGATCGAGCGCAGCCGCTTCCCCACGCCGCGCAGCAGCCGGTCGCCGACGCCATGGCCCAAAGTGTCGTTGATCGATTTGAAGTTGTCGAGGCCGAGCACGAGCACGGCCATCTTCTCCGAGCCGCGCCGCATCTGGATCAGCTTGTCGTCGATCTGCTGACGCAGCAGGTTGCGGCTCGGCAGACCGGTCAGCGCGTCGTGCTGCGCGAGGAAGGCGAGCCGCGCTTCGGCGCGCTTGCGCTCGGTGATGTCCATCAGCGCCAGCAGCACGGCCGGCTGGTCGTTGTGGACGAGATGGCGCAGATAGATCGCGAGGTCGATCAGCGTGCCGTCGGCCCGGACATGCTTCCAGGTGCGCGCCGCCTTCTCCTCGATCGACTGCTCCTCGCTCCAGGGCGTCTCGCTCTCATAGGCCTGCAGGTTGCGGATGCTGAGCCGCTCGAAAGCGGTGCGGCTGTAGCCATAGTGCTGAATGGCGGCAGCGTTGACGCCGAGCACGCGCCCGTCGTCCCGGGCGCAGACGATCATCGGCACCGGATTGCCGTCGAACAGCAGGCGGAACGATTCCTCGCGCTGCTTCAATTCGGTGATGTCGACGCGCAGGCCGACGATGCCGCCGTCGCTCGTGAGGCGCTCCTCGATCAGGATGGTACGGCCGTCCGACAACTTCTGCTCGTGGCGTCCGCTCGGCTGAAACAGCTTCTCCAGCCGCTCGGCGATCCATTCCTCCTCGCGTCCCGCCGCTTCCGGATAGTCGCCGCGCGCTACGCCGACCCGAATCGTGTCCTGCAGGCGCGCACCGGACTGGAACAGGTCGGAGCTGCGGTTATAGATCTCGGCATATTTCTTGTTCCACAGGATGTAGCGGCCGGCGGAGTCGAGGAACACGATTCCTTCGGGGAGAAGGTCGATGGCCTCGATCAGGCGGTCATGCGCCTTCTTCGCCTCCGCAATGGCGGCTTCCGCCTCGGCGCGGGTGCTCGCGATCTCGTCGCTGGCGGCAGTCTCCCGCAGGTTGTGCCGCCCCAGTTTCGGGCTTGGCTTGACCGGGCGGAAAGAACCGCGGGCGGACCGCACGCGGTTCTGCTTCTTGGGCTTGGTTGGCCGAACAGGCCGCATCGCGTGCCTCACTCTCCTCATTGTCGACAGTTTTCGGCCAAGGGTCTGAAAAAATGGTATCTTGGTGCAGGAGACCACTATCATCGATTGCGCGAACAAGAGCACGCACTCGCCAAATGCGGGAGCCACTGGCTCTGAACATGGTCAATCAAAAATTTCACCACAACCGGAGGTAAGTCCGTCTCGTTGGCAGCCGCGAGATACTGCGCGCATTCCGTGCAATCGACATCCGCGCATCGTTCAATTACCGAACCAAAGCGGGCAATTGAGCCATGTTCGGGCGGTTCCGCCAATCCGCCGGCAGGGTTACGCAACCGTTAACAGGCCCGCCGTTGGCGCCCTTCCCTGCCCGCCGACAGCCGCTAGACTGGCGCCATGCACGCCCGCCTGATTCTGATGACCGTCATGAGTGCGGCCGCGATCGCCGCCACGGCGCCGGTCCATGCCCAGGACAAGGGCAGCGTCGAGCCGAAAGCCCTGCCGCCGCTGGTCCGACCCGACGATCCGGAGACGCCGGCCAAGGAGCTGTTCGCGCGCAGGCTGCTGCCCTCGGCACAGCCGACCAAGGTGCTCGGCACCTATAATCGCGGCTGCATCGCCGGTGCCGAGCGGATGCCGATCAATGGCGAGGGCTGGCAGGTGATGCGGCTGTCGCGCAACCGCAATTTCGGCCACCCGAACATGATCGCACTGCTCAAGCGCCTGGCCGTGCGCGCACACAAGGATGCCGGCTGGCCCGGCATTCTGGTCGGCGACATCGGCCAGCCGCGCGGCGGCCCGGCGCTGAGCGGTCATGCCAGCCACCAGATCGGGCTCGACGCCGACATCTGGCTGACGCCGATGCCGGAGCACCGGTTGTCGCGCAACGAGCGCGAGGAAATGTCGGCGGTGATGATGGTGCGCCAGGACCGGCTCGACATCGATCCGCGGGTGTTCACGAAGGGGCACGTCGCCGTGATCCGCGCCGCCGCGCAAGAGCGTTCGGTGCAACGCATCTTCGTCAACGCCGCAATCAAGAAGGCGTTGTGCCGTGACGCCAAAGGCGACCGCAGCTGGCTCACGAAGGTGAGGCCGTGGTGGGGCCACGACTATCACTTCCACATCCGCATGGTGTGCCCGCCCGGCAATCCCGATTGCCATGGCCAGACCGACCAGGAGGGCGGCGACGGCTGCGGCGACCTCGACTACTGGTTCTCGGACGCGGTGCTGCATCCGCCGCCGCCGAAGGAGCCGCCCAAGCCGCCGCAGCCGATCACCATGGCGCAGCTGCCGCCGAGTTGCCGCGCCGTGCTGCACGCGCCGGATGCCAAGCACTGATGCGCCGGAACCAGACACGCGATGTTTGACGGCTTTGCTGTTCGCTGCTGCGCGATCATCCGCTAGGATGCATGGCCGACGCCGCAAGCGCGGCGATCGAACGGGATGACGGTCCCCCTTTCCACACAACGATTTGATGCCGCCTGCACTGCGCGGCCAGTTGCGAGTCCGTCATGATCCCGCGTCGTCCCATGGCAACTGCCCTCCTCCTCGGCCTGGTCACCAGCAGCGCTGCCCGCGCCGCCGAACCGAGCGGCTGCGACAAGTTCAAATGGGACATCACCCGCGAGCGCGCCGCGCTCACCGCGACTGACCGCCAGAAGCTCGACTCGGGCGCAGACCTTGCCGGATTGCCTGCCCAAGGCATTTCGCTGTCCCTGCGTCCGTTCCCCGATGCCAAGCTGCCGGCCGCGCCGGAACGCGCGCCGAAGGAAGGCAGCTTCGCCGGCTTTATACGGACGAGGACCGCCCCCAAGGCGGGCATCTACACGGTGAGCCTGTCGGCCGCAGCCTGGATCGATGTCGTGCAGGACGGCAAGGTCCTCAGGCCGATCGCGTTCAGCGGTGCCACGGATTGCGACGGCATCCGGAAGACGGTCAAATACGATCTTGGCGCGCAGCCTGTCGCGCTGCAGATCAGCGGTGCGCCGGAAGCTGCGATCTCGGTCGCGATCCTGCCGACGGAGTGAAACTCACACCCCCACCACCGACGACCAGACATCGGCGAGCTTGCGCCGCACCTGCTCCTTGCGCGTCAGCACCGGCTGTTCGTCCTCATCCTCGGGCAGGCGCAGGCCGACGACATTGACGCGGCCGCCGGAGATCGAGCGGGCCACCAGCACGATGGTGTCGAGCGCGACGGTGGCGCCTTCCTTCGGCGCGTTGTCGAGGTGGATGTCGAAATAGTCCGCCAGCGTCAGCTTGTCCTCGCCCTCGCCGAGCTTGACGCCGTAGATGCCGGCGACCTCGTCGAGCGTGTGCTCGGCCGAGACCATGAAGTCGCCGAGCAGATGCGGGTCGGGCGCGGCGGACGGCGGCATGTCGACGAAGAAGCGGTCGAGCGACTCGGCCTTCTCCGGCGGCGCGAGCAGATAGAGATAGTCCCCCGGCGCGATCGGCTCGGCCTCGCCGGGCGACAGGATCTGCTCGTTGCGGATCACCAGCGTCGGCTTGGACCAGGACGGGATCAAGCCGCGGCGATAATACAGGCTCTTGGAGCGGATCGCATAGCCAACCAGCTGCTGTTCGAGCTGACCGGGAAGATCGAGCTCGATGCGGCGCGGGCCGCGATCGGTGCGCGGCAGCGCGACATGCAGCTTGCGCGCGGCGACGCCAAGCGTCCAGCCCTGCGCCAGCAGCGAGATGATCACGACGACGAAGGCGACGTCGAAATACAGATAGGCGTTGGACAGGCCGACCAGCATCGGAATCGAGGCGAGGAAGATCGCGACCGCGCCGCGCAGGCCGGTCCAGGCGATGAACGCCTTTTCCCGCCAGTTGAAGCGAAACGGGCGGAGGCAGAGGAACACCGCCACGGGGCGTGCGACCAGCATCAGCACCAGCGCCACGGCTATCGCAGGCAGCAGGCTGTCGAGCAGCCGCTGCGGTGACACCAGCAATCCGAGCAGCACGAACATCACGATCTGGGCGAGCCAGGTGGCGGCATCGAGGAAGGTAACGACCGAATTGTGCGCCCGCGTCGGCCGGTTCCCGACGATGAGGCCGGCGAGATAGACGGCGAGGAAGCCGGAGCCATGGGCAATCTGCGCCATGCCGAAGATGACCAGCGCCGCCGTGGTCACGAACGGCGCGTGCAGGCCCTGGGGCAGCGCGACCTTGTTGAGGCCGATCACGACCAAGCGGCCGCCGACGATGCCGAACAGCGTGCCGAGCACGGCCTCGCGCATCAGCTCGAACACGAAATGCCCGATGCTGCCGTGACCAACGGAGATCAGCTCGACCAGCATCAGGGTCAGGAACACCGCGAACGGATCGTTGCTGCCGGACTCCGCCTCCAGCGTGGCGCCGACGCGCGGCCGCAGGCGCAGTCCCTGCGCATGCACCAGCAGGAACACCGCCGCCGCATCGGTCGAGGCGATGACGGCGCCGACCAGCATCGCCTCGGTCCAGCCGAGGTCGAGCGCATATTTCGCCACCGGCGCGGTGATGAACGCGGTCATCAGCACGCCGACGGTCGCGAGCACCATCGAGGGCGCCAGCACGGTGCGGATGCTCTGGAAGCGCGTGCGCAGGCCGCCGTCGAACAGAATCAGCGCCAAGGCGACCGATCCCACCAGATAAGTGGTACGGACGTCCTGAAATTCGATATGACCAGGACCGGAATCGCCCGCCAGCATGCCGATGACCAGGAACACCAGCAGCAGCGGCGCACCGAAGCGCAGCGCCAGCAGGCTGGACAGGATCCCGGCCATGACCAGGACCGCGCCAAGGAGGATGGCAATGCTGACGGCGTCGAGGGATGTCATGAAAAAACGTTGATGGATCCGACTTTTACATCCTTATCGTCGCCACACTTGCACGCCAACCGGATTTGCTCATATCGCGGCGATATGCCCATTTTTCCATCCTTGCCCGTGTTCGGGGTATATTTCGCGGCAATCGCCCGTAACGAAAACGAACTAAATCCCGCCGATCTGGCCGACCCGCGCCGCTGTTCCTCGCCGAGACCCCGCTGATGGACCTCGATCTCAAAGACGTTCTCGAATTCCTGCAGACCGTTGCCCGCTCGATCGGCGCCGAGGTCACCTCGCCCTGGTTCTATCTGCAGCTCGGCCTGGTGCTGAGCGGCGCCGGCATCGCCTTTGCGGCGAGCGCCGCGGTGCGCGCGCGCATCGACGTGACGTTGCTGGCAATGGGCTGGCCGGGTCCGCTGCGACAGCTGCTGCGGGTGCTGCTGGAGAGCGTCACCACCGTGGTGTTCGTCATCCTGATGCGAATCGCGCGCACCGGCATGGTGCTGTGGACCTGGCCGAGCCGAAGCTACCTGCTCGCCGTCGCGCTCAAGCTCGCGCTGGCTTGGCTCGTCATCCGCCTGATCACCTCGGTGATCCGCAGCACCTTCATCGTACAGATCGTGTCGATCTCCGCCTGGCTGGTCGCGGCGCTCAGCATCATCGGCCAGCTCGACAACGTCGTCGACGCGCTCGATTCCTTCTCGGTCGTGCTCGGCGGCCTCAGGCTGACGCCGCTGCTGGTGATCAAGCTGGGCGTGCTGCTGCTCAGCGTGCTGTGGCTGACCAACATCGCCAGCAATTTCGTCGAGAGCCGGATCACGCGCTCGACCGACCTGACGCCGTCGATCCAGGTGCTGCTGATCAAGATGGTCCGCATGGGCCTGATGATCTTCGGCATCGCCATTGCAATCAGCGCGGTCGGCATCAATTTGTCGGCGCTCGCGATCTTCTCCGGCGCCGCCGGCGTCGGCATCGGTTTGGGCTTGCAGCGCATCGTCGCCAATTTCGTCGCCGGCATCATCCTGCTGGCCGACAAGTCGGTGAAGCCGGGCGACCTCGTCACCATCGGCGACAGCTCGGGGCGCATCAGCGCGATGAACACGCGCTACATCTCCGTTGCTGCCGGTGACGGCCGCGAGTTCCTGATCCCGAACGAGGATCTCGTCACGCAGAAGGTGACGAACTGGACCTACACCGACAAGAACACGCTGGTGAAAGTGAACTTCGGCACCAATTACGACGCCGATCCGCGCCTCGTCTGCAAGCTCGCGATCGAGATCGCCAACGAGACGCCGCGCACGCTGAAGTCCAAGTCGCCGAGCTGCCTGCTCACCGAATTCACCGAGGCCGGCATGAAGTTCTCGCTGACATGCTGGATCGCCGATCCCAGCTACATGGACAGCGTCAAGAGCGAAGTGATGCTGTCGCTATGGGACGCCTTCAAGCGCGAAGGCATTCGCGTGCCCTATCCGGTGCGCGAGCTGCGCGTGCGCGGCGGCGCGCTGCCGGTAGAGACGACGGTCGAAGTGCCGACCTGATCCAAACGCCATGCGTCGCATCGACGCATGCATCGGCAAATATGAAGTAGTTCATAGTTCACGCGAGAGTGAAGGTGCACAGCGCCTTCACTCCATGTGCACGGTATCGACGTGATGGCCCTGTGCCTCCGCGTGTACCACATGGTCCATTCACCCCCTGTCCTGCCCTTTCTATCGTCGGCGTGCTCAGCGATCCCGTCGTTGTCGCGCGGCGGATCGCGATCGCAAGCAATTTGAATCGATCTGCGACCGAGGAGGAAGACCATGGACGGACAACAAGTGAACGGTGCACTCCAGTCGACGGTGCCTTACGGCCTGCTTGCTGCCCAGCAGCTGGCACCGCAGGGTTTCGTCGGTAATCTGCTCGGCCAATATGGCGCGCCGCTGGGCGGCATGATCGGCGGAGCCTTCGGCAATCAGGGCCTCGGCAACACCATCGGCGGTGTCGCCGGCCAGCTCGCCCAGCGCTTCCTGCCGTTCGAGGCCGCGCCGCAATTCGCGCCGCAGGGCTTCTTCGGCAACCTGCTCGGCCAGGTCGGCGCGCCGATCGGCGGCGCCATCGGTCAGGCCTTCGGCAACCAGGGCCTCGGCAATCAGATCGGCGGCGTCGCCGGCCAGCTCGCCCAACGCTTCCTGCCATTCGAGGCCGCGCCGCAGTTCGCGCCGCAGGGCTTCTTCGGCAACCTGCTCGGCCAGGTCGGCGCACCGATCGGCGGCGCCATCGGTCAGGCCTTCGGCCACCAGGGCCTCGGCAATCAGATCGGCGGCGTCGCCGGCCAGCTCGCCCAGCGCTTCCTGCCGTTCGAGGCCGCGCCGCAGTTCGCGCCGCAGGGCTTCTTCGGCAACCTGCTCGGCCAGGTCGGGGCGCCGATCGGCGGCGCCATCGGTGGCGCGTTCGGCCATCAGGGCCTCGGCAATCAGATCGGCGGCGTCGCCGGCCAGCTCGCCCAGCGCTTCCTGCCGTTCGAGGCCGCGCCGCAATTCGCGCCGCAGGGCTTCTTCGGCAACCTGCTCGGCCAGGTCGGCGCGCCGATCGGCGGCGCCATCGGTCAGGCCTTCGGCAACCAGGGCCTCGGCAACACCATCGGCGGCGTCGCCGGCCAGCTCGCCCAGCGCTTCCTGCCGTTCGAGGCTGCGCCGGAGTTCGCCCCGCAGGGCTTCTTCGGCAACCTGCTCGGCCAGGTCGGGGCTCCGCTCGGTGGCGCCATCGGCGGCGCGTTCGGTCATCGGGGCCTCGGCAATACCGTCGGCGGCGTCGCCGGCCAGCTCGCCCAGCGCTTCCTGCCGTTCGAGGCCGCGCCGCAATTCGCCCCGCAGGGCTTCTTCGGCAACCTGCTCGGCCAGGTCGGGGCTCCGCTCGGCGGCGCCATCGGCGGTGCGTTCGGCCATCAGGGCCTCGGCAATCAGATCGGCGGCGTCGCCGGACAGCTTGCCCAGCGCTTCCTGCCGTTCGAAGCCGCACCGGAATTCGCCCCGCAGGGCTTCTTCGGCAACCTGCTCGGCCAGGTCGGGGCTCCGCTCGGCGGCGCCATCGGCGGTGCGTTCGGCCATCAGGGCCTCGGCAATCAGATCGGCGGCGTCGCCGGACAGCTTGCCCAGCGCTTCCTGCCGTTCGAAGCCGCGCCGCAGTTCGTCCCGCAGGGCTATCTCGGCAACCTGCTCGGCCAGACCGGTTCACCGTACGGTGGCGCCATCACCAACTGCTTCGGCAATCGGAGTTTCGGCCCCACCCTCGGCGGCGTCATGAGCCAGCCCGGCCAGAGCGTGCTGCCGTTCGAAGCGGCCCCTGAGTTCGCCCCGCAGGGAGTCCTCGGCGGCTTCCTCGGCAGCACGCTCGGCGGCCTCGGCGGCGGCTTCGTCGGCAAGGCGCTCGGCAACCGCAACCTCGGCCGGACCATCGGCAGCACCGCGGGCGGCATCCTCGGATCGATCCTGCCGTTCGACGCCAGCCCGCAGCTGGTTCAGAACGGCTGGGCCAACGTCCCGATCTATCCCTACCAGGGCGTGACCTATCACTGAGCCCCTATCGACTGGCGCAAGGCTGCACTCAGACGTTGCAAGTGTCCCGTTGCAAGTGTCCCCCGGGCGGCTCGATAGTCGTCCGGGGGAAACACGGAAGATAGTGAGGACGACCATCATGACGGACAATTTTGCCACGAACGGATCCAGCGACGAGTTCATCGTCGCCGGACGCAGCGCATCCGACACATCCCAGCTGACCGCGTTCGAGGACGCGCTGAAAGGCATCAGCGGCGCCTCGGTCGTTTCGAGAGGCGGCCGTCCCGACCAGCCGCACCTCGTCGTGAACCTGCCGTTGCAAGACGCCGAACAACTCAAATCCCGCTTCGGCACGGCGCTGATCATCGAGCGGAACGCCAAGCTCAGTCCGTTCTGACCGGTCAACGCCATGCGCCGATCCACCAAGCGACAGATATCCAAGGAGAGAGACGCTATGGCCGACAACAATGCGAGCGACAATTCCGCGGGCCAGGGTAAGGGCTCGAACGGCCGCGGCAATGCGGCGCCGAACAAGACCGACGCGGCTGCGCCGACGGTGGAGCCCACGGTGAAGGCGAGACGGTCGCGCTTCCTGGTCGCAGCGCGCCCGCTGCCCGGCGTGCAGCCGATGGCCGTCGACGCGATCGCGACGACCCTCAACAACATGCCGGATGTCCAGATCATCAAGCAGGTGAAGCCGAGCGGCTTCGGCGCGTTCTCGGCCGGAGGCGGCGGTGGCGGCATGCCGGAGATCGTCGTGGCGGAGATGGATCCGGCGCGCGGCGCGGCGCTGCGGGCCAGCGCGCCGCCCAACGTCATCGTCGAGCACGATGCGCTGCTACGTCACGCCGATGATCTGTCGATGGCCTTCAACAATGCCATGACGATGTCGCCAGGCATCGGCATCGACGTGCGGCTGCGCGTCGTCGGCACCAGCGGACAGCCGCTGCCGAAGGCGACGGTCTACGTCTATGGGCTCGGCTTCCCAGGCCAGGGCGTGACCGATGACAAGGGCGAAGTCACGGTGACCGTGTTCGGCGGGCCGTTGGAGACGATCCAGGCGATCTACGTCAAGCCTTCCGCGAACTACTGGGACCGCATGTTCGAGCGCCCGGCGCTGTCCGACGGCATCAACACGCTGCAGCTGCAGCCGTTCAGCGCGACCTTCCAGGGCTTCCCCGGATCGCCCTATGTCGGCTGGGGTCAGCAGTTGATGAAGCTCGATCAGCTCGATCCGTCGCTGACTGGACAGGGCGTCAAGGTCGCGATCATCGACTCCGGCTGCGACAGCGGCCACCCGCAGCTGACCCACGTCACGCGCGGCATGGACTTCACCAACAACAAGGACGGCGCGAGCTGGGCCAGGGATACAATGTCGCACGGCACGCATTGTGCCGGCATCATCACCGCGGCGACCTCAGGCCAATTGAAGGCCGTGCGCGGCTTTGCGCCGATGGCGGAAGTACACGCCCTGAAGGTGTTCCCGGGCGGCCGCTTCAGCGACCTGATCGATGCGCTCGACCAGTGCATCGCCAGCGGCATCGACGTCGTCAACATGAGCCTCGGCAGCAGCGAGGCGTCCGAGCTGGTCGCGCACAAGCTGATCGAAGCGCGGCAGAACGGCGTCGCCTGCATCGTCGCGGCCGGCAATGCCAGCGGTCCGGTGCAGTTCCCCGGCAACCAGCCGTCCGTTCTCACGGTGTCGGCGATCGGCAAGCTCGGCGAGTTTCCCGACGACAGCTATCACGCCCGCACGGTCGTGCCCAACATGGTCGCCGGCGCGATGTTCTCGCCGCGCTTCACCTGCTTCGGCCCGCAGATCGGCGTCGCGGGTCCGGGCGTTGCCATCGTCTCGACCGTGCCCGGCGGCGGCTATGCGGCCTGGGACGGCACCTCGATGGCGACGCCGCACATCACCGGCATGGGTGCGCTGCTGCTCGCCCATCACCCGGTATTCCGCGACGCCGCGAAGGCCCGCAACGAGCAGCGCGTCTCGCAGCTGTTCTCGCTGCTCGCCAGCGCCGGCGTGCGCTATCTCGGCGACCCGACGCGCGAGGGCGTCGGCGTGCCGGATCTGCAGCGCGTCGCCGGGCTCGGCACCGCGGCCCAGAGCGGCAACATGGCGACCGCGTCGGCGGCACCTCCGCTCGGCGGCACCGTGAGCTTCGGCGTGCCGTACCAGGGATCGCCGTTCGCCAACGCCTATCTGCAGCCGGCCCAGATGATCCATCCGGCGCTGCTGCAGAGCTTCCTGCAAATGCGCAACGCAGGACTGGTCTGACGAGCGCGGCCACCGCAAGCAGGACTCCGCCGGCGGCAACGCCGGCGGATGTCGTTTCGATGCTTGTTCGGACCAGGCAAAACGCAGCAGGCCGTCGGCCCGGCGGAGACCGGGAACGACGCTCCGGCTTCAGCGCTGGTGATGCGCCCGCAGACGGTGAGCGGCCTGGTTGCGCCGGCGCACGTTGAGCTTCTCGAGGATGTTGTGCACGTGGTTCTTGACCGTGCCAACCTCGATCCTGAGATTGCGCGCGATCTCCTTGTTGGACAAGCCGACCTCGATCATCTGCAGGATCTCGCATTCGCGCGGTGTCAGCTCGCCGAGCCGCGACCTCACCGCAGGCGGTGGCTCAATGCGGTTGGGTTGCTCCTGGGGCTCGGCCACGATCGAGATCTGCTCGCTCGCAACCTGCTCGGTGCGGCCGCCCGAGGTCAGCCGGTCAACTTGCGCGATGACATCGTCGATCGAGCCGTCGCGCGGCACGCAGCCGGCGATGCCGCGGCCGATCGCAGACAGCGCGGGCGCTGCGATCTCCGGAACGCCGATGGCGAGGATCTCCAGATCGGGCTGCTGACGCAGCAGCGTGGTGGCGCGGTCGAGACTGTGCCATTCGCCGATGTCGAGCAGCACCAGATCCGGGCGACTGGACCCGACCAGGCTGAGGGCGCCGCGGTGATCGACCGTGTCGATCACGTCGAGACGGTCGTTCTGTCCCAGCCTTGCGCCGAGCGCCTCGCGAAAGAAGCGTGTTTCACTGACGATGAGAATGCGGGTCTTGCCCGCGACCACTTCGGCCATGTCGGCCGCAAGGGAGGGAACCGGCAGAATGTCGAGCTCGACGGCACGTCGCGACATTGGAAACTCCCAATTGCAAAATGGCTGCAGCGGTCCTGCAGGCGTTCAAAACGCGCCCTCGCAGAGACTGGGTGGATTGCAGATGAAATGATGCTGGGAATTGAACAACCTTTGGGCGAAATCTGCCCCACAATCATGACGAGAACGTGGTCGGGACTGCTGGGCGCTTCGTCGCAGATCTCCCGCAAAAACCGGTATGATGCTGCCATGCCTGTACATCTGCGCGGTCTCCTCACCAACCAACCATGGACTTGCAAATGCACCTACAGGGTGTGTCGCAACACAACCTCGAAACGTTCGCAGATTCCTGGCGGAACTGACGTGCCGAGACCATGATCGACCGCACATTCAGAGCCGGCTTGCACCGGCCGTCGCGATCATTAAATTAGGCGATCACCCCACGACATGTTCGAGAACGAAACAGGCCCATGAGCTATATCGAAGCGACCGACACTGCTGCGCGCAAGAACGGCCAGATCAAGCTGCACGGCGCGAGCGGCTTTGCCGGCATGCGCAAGGCCGGCGCGCTGGTGTCGAAGTGCCTCGATGCACTGACCGACATCGTCAAGCCGGGCGTGCCGACCTCGCGAATCGACGATGTCGTGCGCGACTTCGCCTTCAGCCACGGCGCCTATCCGGCGACGCTGATGTATCGCGGCTATCGCTACTCGACCTGCACGTCGATCAACCATGTCGTCTGCCACGGCATGCCGAACGACCGGCCGCTGAAGGAAGGCGACATCATCAATGTCGACGTGACCTTCATCGTCGACGGCTGGTACGGCGATTCGAGCCGCATGTATGCGATCGGCCCGATCTCGCGGAAGGCCGAGCGGCTGATCGAGGTCACCTACGAATCGATGATGCGCGGCATCGCCGCGGTGAAGCCCGGCGCCACCACCGGTGACATCGGCCACGCCATCCAGAGCTTCGTCGAGCCGCAGGGCATGAGCGTGGTGCGCGATTTCTGCGGCCATGGGCTTGGACGGCTGTTCCACGACGAGCCGAACATCATCCATGTCGGCCGCCCCGGCGAGGGCGTGCTGCTCAAGCCCGGCATGTTCTTCACCATCGAGCCGATGATCAATCTCGGCAAGCCGCATGTGAAGATCCTGTCCGACGGCTGGACCGCCGTGACGCGGGACCGCTCGCTGTCGGCGCAGTTCGAGCATTCGGTCGGCGTCACCAATGACGGCGTCGAGATCTTCACGCTGTCGGAGCGCCATGGCGAGAAGCCGCTGACGCAGGTGTGAGTTCGCAGGGACGCGTGACCGCGCCGAGGTCGGCGCGTCACTTCGATCCTGGAGCATGATCCGGAAAAGTGGAAACCGGTTTTCCGAAAGGACCATGTTCAAACCAAGAGATGAGATCATGATGCGTTTCCGCCGAAACGCATCTTGATCTTGACCGTTGCGCATCTCAGTTGCGCTTGGCCTTCGGCAGATCGACGGCGCCGCGATGCGGAGCACCGTTGGGCAGCGAATCAAACAGAACGACGAAGGTGATGCGGTCAGCGCTGGCCTCGAGCACGCCAAGCGCCTCGGCCTTGCCGACGACCCGCTTCCCGTCGACCGTTTGCTCGACGGCCGCGAGCGTGCCCAATTCCTCCGACGCGCCGCTCGCAGGCTGGACGACGAACAGCTTGAACGGGACCTCCGGTCCGTGCGGCGCGCCGGCGAGCACCAGCAGCCGGCCGTCGGGCAGTGCCGCCAGATCGCGCACGCCACGTCCGTCGAGCTTGACCGGCAGCGCCTCAGGCTTCGCGGCACTCCGCTCATGCCCCGCTGCGAACAGGTCGGAGACCGTCGCCGGCACGAGATAGGCGCTATCGCCGATGACCGGCGCGCGCAGGCCGAACCACAGCCGGTCGCCTTGTGCGGCGATGCCCTCGATGTTCAGTCCCTTCTCGGATTCGAGATCCTTGCCAAAGTACTCACTGACCGGCGCCGCGCGCCGCAGCAGATCGGACACCCGGTAGGTCGTCTCCGCTTCGCCCGATGCCGCCGGATCGGAATTCACGCGCGCGAGGATGAAGGATGACAGCCGGAACTTGTCCTTCTTGCGCGAGCAGCCGTGCGAGCCGATCACGTAGAAATAAGGCTCCGCATAGGCCACGCCCTCACCGTCGAGATCATCGAAATCATCCTTTTCCTTGCAGGTCGCCTCCGGCGCAGCCCCGAGTGTCTTCGGGTTCGGCTCCTTGCCTATCAGCCCGACGAGGGCGCCGGCCGTGATCCCATCGTTGTCGAGGGCGGCGCGCTGCGCCGTCCGGTTCTCGTCGTTGATCACGAGGCAGCTGCGCTTGCCCTGCTGCGGCGCCAGGCAGGCGATGCCGCTGAGATCCTCGGCCGTCTTGTCGGATCCCTTCTTGAAGGTGCCGGACACCTCGAGCTTGGTGAGTGGAATGGTGCCGGGCTGCGCGGCGAGCAAGGCCGGGCCGCCGTTAACGGCCATCAATGCGACGAGGGTCGCAACGAGGGTCAAACATGCCAATCGCATCTGCTGCCTCCCCTGAATGAGCGCGTGCTGAAAACAACTGACGATTGCACAGCCGCCGGAGCGCCGCAACGGCCAGCCGCTCAGCGCGGGTTCCGGCAGAGGCGCTGCGCGTCGGAGCGGTCCGATTGTTGCCATGCACCGATGGTTCGATGGCCGCATCGACATCAATCGGAGGCGCTCTTGGCGAACCCAACCCGCCGCGGCTTCCTCGGCCTCGTCTCCACGGGTGCCGCGCTGCTCGCTCCGTCCGCACGTGCGGCATCGGAGTCCGTCCCGCCTTCGGCGGGCGCAGACGACGCCTGCATCCTGACGCCGCAATCCGAATCCGGTCCTTACTATCTCGACCCCGGACTGGTGCGCGCCGACATCGCCGAGGGCCGACCCGGCGTTCCGCTGGCGCTGCGACTGCGCGTGATCGAGGCCGGCGCCTGCACGCCGATCGCTGGCGCACGGGTCGACATTTGGCACTGCGACGCGCGCGGCGTCTATTCGGGGTTTTCCGGTCAGAGCGACACGCACAAGGTCGACCAGACCGGCAAGACGTTCCTGCGCGGCACGCAAATGGCCGACACCTCAGGCTGGGCCGGCTTCAGGACGATCTATCCCGGCTGGTATGCCGGACGCGCCACCCATGTTCATTTCAGGGTGTTCGTCGACGACGCAACGGTGCTGACCGGGCAGACCTTCTTCCCGGAGGCCTTGAACGAGTTCATCTACACCAACGTGCCCGACTACACGGGACGGCCGAAGCAGCGGCTCGTCATCAACGCCAATGACCGCGTCGCCACCGAGGCCGATCCCGATCACCGCGCGCATTGCGCGGTGAAGGAAGAGCGCGACCACTATCTCGCGACCTTGACCCTGGCGGCGAGCCGCAAGCCGGCCACGCCGGTCGAGATGCCCACCGGCAGGCTGCCGCCGGTGCCGTGGATCAAGGACCGGCTCGCCGCGCTGGTACCCGGGCTGAAGCGCAGCCCGTTCTGATCAGTCCTGTTCGGTGAACAGATAAGCGAGCGCCGCCAGCGGCAGCGCCGTGCCGAGCGCGGCCGCGAGCGTCCAGCCGCCATGCGCATAGGCGAAGGCGCCGATGCCCGAGCCGGCGGCGCCGGCCACGAAGAACGTCGTCATGTAGAGCCCGTTGAGCCGGCTGCGCTGGCCGGCGCCGAGCACGAACAGCACGCGATAGCCGAGGATGAGGCTGAGCTGCGCGCCGCAATCGATCGCGATGGCGGCCACGACCAGCATCGCCAACGACCAGCTGGTCCCGAGCGGCGCCAGCAGCGTCACCGCAAAGCCGATCGCACATAGCAGCATCGCCGCGACCGTGGCGGGCTTGGTCCAGCCGCGGTCGGCGATGCGGCCGGCCACCGGCGCCATGATCGCGCCGGCGACGCCCGCCAGCGCGAACAGGGCGATTCCGGTCTGCGACATTCGGAAATCAGGGCCTGCCAGCAGCAGCGGCACGGTGGTCCAGAACACGCTGAAGCAGCCGAACAGCGCGGCCTGGTACAACGCGCGACGGCGCAGGGCCGGCGTCTCGCGATAGAGCTGCACCATGGAGCCGAGCAGCTGCCCATAGCTCAGCCGCGCCTCCGGCTCGCGCGGCGGCAGCGCGACGCGGAGCACGATGGCGAGGGTCACCATGGCCGCGGCCGATGCGGCATAGATCACGTGCCAGGAAGCATGCGCGGCGACGAAGCTCGCGACCGGCCGCGCCAGCATGATGCCGAGCATCAGGCCGGTGGTGACGTTGCCGACGGTGCGGCCGCGGATCGCCTCCGGCGCCATGTGCCCGGCATAGGGGATCAGGATCTGCACCGCGACCGAGCCGAAGCCGATCAGCAGCGCCGAGAGCAGAAATGTCGGCGGGCTCGTCGCCAGCGACGCGCAGGCCAGCGCGGCGGCGGCG
The DNA here is from genome assembly GCF_032381435.1 of Bradyrhizobium sp. SZCCHNR1002. Taxonomy (NCBI): domain Bacteria; kingdom Pseudomonadati; phylum Pseudomonadota; class Alphaproteobacteria; order Hyphomicrobiales; family Nitrobacteraceae; genus Bradyrhizobium; species Bradyrhizobium sp. SZCCHNR1002. Next base: position 174,886 of record NZ_JAUHIS010000008.1, on the reverse strand, counting down.
ACGATGATGGTAGCAATGACGAGCTTGCGGTTCTCGATGAGATCGCCGAGCGGGACGACCAGGAGCAGGCCGGCGCCGTAGCCGATCTGGCTCATGGTCACCAGCAGCCCGGCGAGCTGCGGACGCAGGCCGAGATCGGCGCTGATCGGCCCGATCAGCGGCTGCGCATAATAGATGTTGGCGACGATCAACCCGCAGGAGAAGGCGAGCAGCAGCGTGATCCAGGCCGACAGCGTGTCGCCGGAATCGGACGTGATGGTGGTCAACGGAAACGTCTCCGGGCGAGAATACCAAGTCAGTGAGGCAACGCGTCGATGCTGTCGATCGATGATTTTGCATCGCAGCATTCAAGCCTGACATAGGTATCGCGTCCGTCCCGCCAATTCACGTCTGCGTGGGCGCCGCGTCGGGCAGACCGGCGCGATAGCGATCACGGCCGGGCTTCCGTCTCCTGCTCCGGGATGTCGCGACCGCCGATCAGGCGGGGCAGCAGCATCGGAACCCGCTGGCGGTAGCGTTGATAGGTGTCGCCGAATGCCGCGACCAGATCGCGCTCCTCGAGCTGCAGCCCGACCAGAATATAGGCCGTGTTGAGCGCCGCGAACATGAGATGTCCGACGCTCATCTCGGGCGTGGCCCAGAAGGCGAGCAGGAAACCGAGCATCAGCGGATGGCGGACGAGACGGTAGAGCAGCGGCGTCTTGAACGGCTGCGCCGGCGCCTCCGTCGCGCGCAGCGCAAAGGCGGCCTGCTTCAGCCCGAACAGATCGAAATGGTCGATCAGATAGGTCGAGGTGAGCACGATCAGCCAGCCCAGCCAGTGGATCGAGGTCAGCACGCTCGCGCCGAGTCCTTCGATCCGCCAGATCGGCATCGGAATCGGCCGCCACTGCCAGAACAGCAGCAGCAGGATCAGGCTCGACAACAGCACATAGGTGCTGCGCTCGGCCGCCTTCGGGATGAAGCGCGTCAACCATCGCTTGAACGCCGGGCGCGCCATGACGCTGTGCTGGAGCGCAAACAGCGCGAGCAGCAGCACATCGACGAGGGCGGCCTCCGTCACGGAACCGGATCCGCCCACGTCGATCGACTTGGAGGTGAGAGAGTTGATATTGCCGACGAAACCGACCGCCCAGACGAACGACCCAAGAAAGACGGCGTAGCTCGTAATGGCGTAGAGCATGATGAGGAGGCGTGCGAACATGACTGTTTCCCGGTTGTGCCGCGATCAGCCTGACCGCTAGCAGCGGACCGTCCCCCGAGCGTCCCCTGGGACGCGGTCATTGCAGGTCGCATCCACGATGGTTCAGTTCAGCGTCCGCACCTTCGGCTTCCCCGAGATCCGCCGGGACGGTGAGGCGTGCCCGCTGCCGCTGCGCAAGGGCGTCGCGCTGCTGGTCTATCTGGCCGAAGCCAAGGGCGCGGTCGCGCGCGAATTCGTCGCGACGATGCTCTGGCGCGACAGCCCCGACGAAGTCGCGCGGGCGCGGCTGCGCCGCCTGCTGCACCGGATTCAGCTCACGCTCGGCGATGGCTGTCTCACGGTCGACCGCACCACGATCCGCTGGTCCGGAGCGGTCGGGCTGGAGGTGGATTCGAAGCTGTTCGAAGCGGCCTGCGATCGCGGCGAATTTGCGCTGGCGTGCCGGCTCTATCCAGGTGATTTCCTCGACGGCTTCTCGCCGGGAGACTGCCCGCCATTCGACGAATGGGCATTCTTCCGGCGCGAGGCCCTGCGCGGCCGTGCGGTGCAAGCGCTGGAGCGCGTGGTGCAGGACGCGAGCGCGGCCGGCGACCACGCCACGGCCGCGGCCCATGCCCACCGCCTCGTCGCGCTCGATCCGCTCAGCGAGGTCTATGGCCGCGCCCTGATCCGCAGCCTGATGCTTTCGGGCGACCGCGCCTCAGCCGAGCGCCAGCTCGAGGCGTTGACGCAGCGTCTGCGCGAGGAGCTCGGCGTGGCGCCCGAAGCGGAGACGCTGGCGCTGCTGCGGCAGGGCACGACGGCGCAGGGCGAGCGCCCGCCGCCGACCCGCTATGCCGGCGGCGGCGGCATTCATCTGGCGTATCAGACCTACGGCACCGGCCGACCCGACATTCTGCTGCTGCCCGGCTTCGTCTCCCATGTCGAACGGATCTGGGAGGAGCCGCGCTGCCGGGCGCTGCTGTCGGCGCTCGCGGCGATGGGACGCCTGATCCTGTTCGATCGCCGCGGCGTCGGACTCTCGGACAGGGTCGGCTTCAGTCCGAGCGTGGAGGCCACCGCGCGGGACATCGCGACCGTGCTCGACGCCGCCGGCAGCCGGCGCGCGGTGCTGCTCGGCGCCTCCGAAGGCGGACCGGCCTGCATCTCGTTCGCGGCCGATCATCCCGAGCGCGTCGCCGGGTTGATCCTGTTCGCCTCGCTGGCCAAGGGCAGCGCCGCGTCCGACTATCCATATGCGCTGCAGGCGAGCCAATACGGCCTATGGCTGCAGCAGCTGATCGCCGAATGGGGCGGCCCGGCCGGGATCGAGACGTTCGCGCCGAGCCTGGCCGGCGATCCCCAGGCCCGCGCCTGGTGGGCAGGGCTGCTGCGGGCCGCATCGAGCCCCGGCGCGATCAAGGGGCTGCTCCACGCCCTCAGGGACACGGATGTCCGGCATCTGCTCGGACGGGTGTCCGCGCCGACCCTGGTGCTGCACCGTCGCGGTGACCGCGCGGTGCTGGTCGGGGCCGGCCGGCACCTCGCCAGCCACATTCCGCAGGCGCAATTCGTCGACCTCGACGGCGCCGATCACTGGATGTTCGCGGGAGATCAGCAGCCGGTGCTGACCCGCATCGCCGCCTTCGTGGCCGGCCTTCCGGTGTAGGCACCATGGCGGGATCGCACGGATCGATGTAGTCCGGGGCAGGCAGGAGGATCCGATCGTCATGGCAGAGGACGCAGCATTCCATCGCGAGCAGCGCCAGGTGGCGACCGGCATGGCCGCGGCCGCGCTGATCGCCGTCGCCGCCATCGGCATCGCGCTGTGGCAGGGTAGCGGCCCGGCGCAGCCCCTGGCCGCGCGGCTGGCCACGGCGCTGCGGCTCGATCTGTTCGTGATCGTCTGGCTGCTCGCCGCGATCGGCAACGTCGCGCGCCTGCGCTTCTTCTCGGTCCAGGACATCGCCGGCAGCGCCACGACCGTCGCCAGCGAGGCCGTGCGGCGTGGCAATGCGATCCTGCAGAATACCCTGGAGCAGGCCGTGCTCGCGGTCGCGGTGCATCTCGGGCTGGCGGCGGCGCTGCCGTATCCGGACCTCCTGCTGGTGACGCTCGTGATCCTGTTCGGCCTCGGACGGCTGTTGTTCTGGCTCGGCTATGCCCGGGGCGCCGCAGGCCGCGCCTTCGGCTTTGCGCTCACCTTCTATCCGACCGCCTTCTCGCTGATCCTCGGCATCGTCCTGGTGCTGACCGGGCGCGCGGCCTGACGCATTTGCCGAGCGTGCAACGCGAACACTTCGAGGTTGCAAAAACGCTGCATCACGGCATGCTGGCGCGATGCCGGAGAAAGACCTTCCCCCCACCGACAATTCGGCCGAGACGCCGCATTATCACGGCCATCGGCAGCGGCTGCGCGAGCGCTTCCACAGCGCCGGCCCCGACGCGCTGAGCGACTACGAGCTCTTGGAGATGGTGCTGTTTCCGGCGCTGCCGCGGCGCGACGTCAAGCCGCTGGCCAAGGCATTGCTCAAGACGTTCGGATCGTTCGCGGAGGTCATTCACGCGCCGGAGCCGCGGCTGCGCGAGATCGACGGCGTCGGCGATGCCTCGGTCACGCAGCTCAAGCTGATCGCGGCGGCCGCGCACCGCATTGCCAAGGGCGAGGTGCGGCAGAAGCACGCGCTGGCGTCATGGCAGGACGTCATCACCTATTGCCGCACCAGCATGGCGTTCGCCGACAAGGAGCAGTTCAGGCTGCTGTTTCTCGACAAGCGCAACCAGCTGATCGCCGACGAGGTGCAGCAGACCGGCACCGTCGACCACACGCCCGTCTATCCGCGCGAGGTGATCAAGCGCGCGCTGGAATTGTCGGCCACCGCGATCATCCTGGTGCACAACCATCCCTCCGGCGACCCGACGCCGTCGCAGGCGGACATCCGCATGACCAAGACCATCGTCGACATCGCCAAGCCGCTCGGCATCACCGTGCACGACCACATCATCGTCGGCAGGAACGGCCATACCAGCCTGAAGAGCATCGGGGTGATGTGACGTCGCGCGCATCCGCGCCGGACGATCGCGATGTCGTCATGCCCAGCGGCGCGCCATCCCGACACACAGCACGACGATCGCGGCTGCGCCGATCATGCCGGCGGACACCGGCTCATCCAGCAGCAGGCTCGCAAAGGCAAGACCGAGAAACGGTTGCAGCAGCTGCAGCTGCCCGACGGTCGCGGTGCCGCCGCGTGCGAGGCCGCGGTACCAGAACGCGAAGCCGATGAACATGCTGAAGACCGAGACATAGGCGAGGCCGAGCCAAGCTGCCGCCGTGATGTCACGAGACGCGCCGGGCCACGTCAGCACGGTGAGCAGCAGCATCAGCGGCGACGACAGCACCAGCGCCCACGAGATCACCTGCCAGCCGCCGATCTGCCGCGTCAGCATCGCGCCTTCCGCATAGCCGAGTCCGCAGACGACGATCGCCGCGATCATCGCGACGTCGCCGACCGGTGAGGCCACGCCGTCCTGCGACAGCGCGAAGCCGGAGACGGCGGCGGCGCCGAGCGCCGCGAACAGCCAGAACAGCGGGCGCGGCCGCTCGCCGCCGCGCAGCACGCCGAACAGCGCGGTCGACAGCGGCAGCAACCCGACGAACACGATCGCATGCGCCGAGGTGATGTGCTGGAGCGCGAGCGCGGTCAGCAGCGGAAAGCCTGCGACGACGCCGAGCGACACGATGGCGAGCGGGAGCAGATCGCGCCGGGCAGGACGCGGCTGCCGGAGCAGAGCGAGACAGAGCGCGGCCAGCACGGCCGCGAGCGTCGCCCGCGCGCCGGTCAGGAACAGCGGCGGGAATCCGTCCAGCGCGGCCCGCGTCGCCGGCAGCGAGCCGCTGAAGATCGTCATCCCGATGGCGCCGCTGCCCCAGCCCTCGACCGATCCCTTCATGGTGATTCCTCCTTCAACGCACCGTCTGCATAACCGGCGCCGACTTGCCGCGGGAGGCACGGATCAGTACAATTCGGCTAAACTGTACTGACTGAACGGGCAACACACTTGACGCTGAGCAGCGCAGAATTGCACCCCGGCGGCCCACGCACCGCCCTTGTGATCGCGGCCGTCCGGCACCGGCTGGCGACGCGCGCGCTCGGTCCAGGCCAGCGCCTGCCGTCGATCCGCGCCTTTGCCGCGACCATGGGCGTGTCGCCGGCGACGGTCGTCGAGGCCTATGACCGGCTGGCCGCCGAGGGCGTGATCCGCGCCCGGCGCGGCTCGGGCTTCTATGTGGCCGACAGCGCGCTGCCGCCGCTGGCGCTCGCGGGGACCGAGTCGCGCCGGCCGCGGGCGATCGATCCGTTCTGGGTGTCTCGGCAGTCGCTCGATGCCGATGCAAGGACGCTCACGCCAGGCTGCGGCTGGCTGCCGGCGACGTGGATGCCGCAGGACGCGTTGCGCCGTGCGATCAGGAGCCTGGCGCGCCGCGACGGCCCGGTCCTGAGCGACTATGGCGGCACGCGCGGATCGGCTGCGCTGCGGCGGGTGCTGCAGGCCCGGCTCGCCGGTCTCGGCATCGACGCCTTCAGCGAGCAATTGCTGCTGACGGCATCGGGCACGCAGGCGATCGACCTGATCTGCCGCATGCTGCTGCGGCCCGGCGACACGGTGCTGGTCGACGACCCCTGCTACTTCAACTTCCTGGCGCTGCTGCGCGCGCATCAAGCTCGGATCGTCAGCGTGCCCATGACCTCGACCGGGCCCGACATCGCGCAGTTCGAGGCCGTGCTCGCGGCCGAGCGGCCGCGGCTCTACATCACCAATTCCGGCCTGCACAATCCGACCGGCGCCACGCTGTCGCTGCAGACCGCGCACCGGCTGCTCAATGCCGCCGCCGCCCATGACATGACCATCATCGAGGACGACATCTATGGCGACTTCGAGCCGGAGCCGTCGCCGCGGCTTGCCGCGCTCGACGGGCTGAGGCGGGTGATCCTGATCGGCAGCTTTTCGAAGACGCTGTCGGCGTCGGTGCGATCAGGCTACATCGCGGCGCGGCCGGACTGGATCGAGCCGCTGATCGACCTGCAGATTGCGACCGGCTTCGGCGGCCCCGGACAATTCGCCGCGGAGACCCTGGCGCAGGTGCTGACCGGCGGCAGCTATCGCAAGCACATCGAGGAGCTGCGCGCGCGTCTGGCGCGGGCGCGGCCGCGCGTTGCGGCACGGCTGCAACGCCTCGGCATCACGCCATGGCTGATGCCGCGCGGCGGCTTTCATCTGTGGTGCAGGCTGCCTGAGGAATGCGCGGCGACCGACATCGCCCAGGCGGCGCTGGCCGACGACGTGGTGCTGGCGCCGGGCAACGCGTTCAGCGCGGCGCAATCAGCTGGCGCGATGATGCGCTTCAACGTCGCCCATTGCGAGGATACGCGCATCATGGCCGCGCTGGAGCGCGCGATGACTTGATCGGCTGCGCGGCGGCGCGCAGCGATCATGTCTGGCCGGTGAGCGGCGCTTAGTAGCAGTAGCGGGGATGCGCGCGGACCCAGGAGCCGTCGCCGCGCTGCAGATAGCAACCGTTGCGATACGCGTAGTAGCCGCCGCGGCGCCGCTCGCCGTCGGCCGCAATCGCAGCGCCGGTCCCGGCGCCGATGACCGCGCCGATCGCAGCCCCGCGCCCGCCGCCGATCGCGCCGCCCAGGATCGCACCTCCCGCACCGCCGAGGATCGCACCGCCGAGCACGTCTTGCGCAGCCGCCTGATGCAGCGGCGCGATGGTTGCCAAGGTCAGCAGCGCCGCAGCGCCGAAGCGGGTGGCAAAGGAAATCCCCAGACGTCGGGTCATGAACAGGCCTCCGTTCCGGACACGCTATTCCGCCCGGCCGGGCCGTTCTTGATGCAGATCAAGGCGCAGTCAAGGCAGGGGATTCCGGGTTCCTGCGGCTCGGCCGTCATGCCGCGGCGCGCTGATCCGCCGTGCGATCCTCGATGATGTTGAGCAGGAATTTCGGCTCGCCTTCGCCGATCGAGATTGGCAGCCGGCGCACCACCACATCACGGATGCGGTTACCCGGCATCTCGACGCTGTGCGCCTTCGGAGTCTGATCGGTCTCATCGGCAAGCAGTTGACGATCGAAGGTCTCGATCAGGGTGCATGTCGGCTCGGGAAACAGGTCGCGCGCCGCGCGGCCGATGATCTCGGACCGCGGCAGGCCGAACAGGACCTCCGTGGCGCGATTGACGAACACATAGCGCAGCGACTGCGCGTCCTTCGCCACCACCGCCTGCGGGATGTTCTCGAGCAGCGCGGCGAGGAAGTACTCGGCCCGCGCCAGGATCCGCTCGTTGCGCCGCTGCGCCGTGAAATCCTCATGCGTGGCGATCCAGCCGCCGCCAGCCATCGGACGCTCGGAGATACGGATGATGCGACCGTCGGCGAGCTCGACCTCCACGATCTCGGCCCTGCCCTCCTTCATGCGCTGTCTCAGGGCGGCGAGAAAATCGGACGGCTTCTCGCGCAACAGCCCGAGCTTGGCGCGATGCGCGAGGATCTCGCGCACATGCGCACCGGGCTTCGCAATCGAAGCGGGCACGCCGTAGAGCTTGCGGTACTGCTCGTTGACCATCAGCACGTAGCCGAAGCTGTCGAGCATGATCAGGCCCTGGGCCATGTTGGCGACCGCGGCGTCGAGGCGCTGCTGGCTGCTGATTGCGCCCTGCTCCAGCTGCTCGTGCTGGCGCAGGATGTCCGTGTATTGGCGCTCGATCTCGACCTCGTGCTCTTCGAGCTCCTGGAGGCGGAAAGCGCCGTTCTGATAGGTCTCGACCGCCTGCGCGACCCGACCGATCTCGTCATGCCGTCGCGCATGCGGAATCTTGAGCTTGATACGGCCGGCGGCGATGCGGTCGGTGACGCGGGCGATGTCGAGCAGCGGCATCAGCACGCCCCAGCGCAGCGCCAGCGCGGCTGCGGCGATCAGCGCCACGATGAGCAGGCCGAGCCCGCCGAGAAAGTACGACGCCACGCCGCGCGCGTCGGCGGTCTCGCCGAGCTCGCGGGTTCGGGCGGCGTAGAGCCGGGACAATTTCTCGAGATCCTCGTTGAGCGCGGTGCGCACCGCGCGGTTCTCGTCGTTGTCGCCGAGCTCACGCGCCGCCGACGAGCCGATCGAGATGGTCCGGCGCGCCATTTCGGTGCGGAAGGCGATGAACTGGTCGATCCGCATCCTGAACGGGGCGAACAGCGCGGCATCCGCCTCGGTGACCTGGGCCTCCCACTCCTCGACCACCTTGGCCAGCTGCGCGAGCTTTCCGAGCTGCGCATCGGCGTAGCGCCGCGCGACGTTGCGATCCAGCGACATGTAGATGCCGCGCGACTCCATCACCACGGCGTAGATCAGCGCATTGGTGCGCTCGATGTTGCGCGATGCGGCGGCGAGCTGCTCGAGCCGCTCGTAGAACAGCCGCTGCTCACGCAGCGCCGAGAGCGCGCCCAATGTCGACAGCATCACGAGGACCGCGAAGGCGGCGGCGGCCGCGGAGATCGTGTCGTTGAGGCTGAACGACGGCAGCGACGTGGTGAACCTGCGCAACGGCATCTGCATGGCTGGCTCCCGGCTCTGGGACAACCATCACACGCAGTATCCGTAAACAACACGTTCCAAGCGCAGCGATTGGACGCAACGAAACGTTAACCCGGGATTGCGCAATCGTTAACGCCGCTGCCGGGCGGCGCGGCGCTCCGCCTCACTGCCGCAGCATGATCAAGGGATTGGCGCTGTCGGGCACCAGCCGCCACTGCGCATTGTCGTCGGCCTCGAACCGCCAGGTCTCGCCGCGAGCCGACATCAGCATCATCTGGCCGTGCTCGAGCCGCCACTGCGTCGGCGCGAAAGCCGCGATCGCGGCATCGCATTTGGGCTTCACGAACACCTGGAAATTGTCATTGCCGGCCTCGGTGTTGGTCAGCACCAGGCTGCAGATCGTGACGCCATTGCCGCGGACCATGGCCCAGTCGCCGATCATCTGGTCCATTGACTTGGCCAGCGACCGCGCCGCCGCCAGGTTCTGCAGGATGTAGACACCCTCGCCCTGGCGCAGGCCTTCGAAGATGCCGGCCTCGACCTCGGTGAAGTCGAGCACCGACTCGCCATTGGCTGCCTGCAGGCTGACGATGTCGAGACCCTTCACGTTCCAGCCGGCGATGTCCTTGGTGAAGGGCAGCGCGGTGGCGCAGCTCGGCTCCAGCTCGAGCTTCTGCCCGCGCGGCGCCGCATCCGGCTTCAAGGTCACGACGCAGGTCTTGCTGCGCTCGGTGGTCGCGAGCTCCCACTGCCCGATCATCGCCTTCTTCAGGCTGGTCGCATCCTGCGCAACGGCGGGAATGCTTGCCGCCGTTGCGAGCAGCGCGATCAGGAGCGGGAGCGCACGTGTCATCAGCGGCCTTTCACCGGCGTTTCCGGAACGGGCGTCAGCGGCGGCTTGCCGGCGAACCAGACCTTGAGATTGTCGACCACCAGCTGATCCATCGCGTTGCGGGTTACGATGGCAGCCGAGCCGATGTGTGGCAGCAGCACGACATTGTCCATCGCCTTGAGCGCGTCGGGCACCGCCGGCTCCTTCTCGAACACGTCGAGACCGGCCGCGAGGATCGTGCCGGACTTCAGCGCGTCCACCAGCGCGGGCTCATCGATCACCGAGCCGCGGGCGACGTTGACCACGACGCCGCGCGGGCCCAGCGCCTTCAGCACCTCGGCGTTGACGATCCTGTTGGTGCCGGCGCCGCCGGGCACGATCACGACCAGCGTGTCGACATCCTTCGCCATCGCCAGCAGGTCGGGATAATGCTTGTTGGCGACGCCGGCCGCGGGATTGCGCGAGTGATAGACGACCGGGACCAGCGAGGCTTCCAGCCGGCGTGCGATCGCCTGGCCGATGCGGCCCATGCCGACCATGCCGACGGTGCGGTCGCGTAGCGAGCCGACGCTGAGCGGATAAGGCTTGGAGGTCCACTCGCCCGAACGCACGAAACGGTCGGCCTTGATGAACTCGCGGCAGGTGGCGATCAACAGACCCATCGCGACGTCGGCGACCTCCTCGGTCAGCACGTCAGGCGTGTTGGTGACGACGATGCCGTGCTGTCCGGCGTGCGCAGCCGCAATGTGATCGTAGCCGACGCCGAAGCTCGCGATCATCTCGAGCTTCGGCAGCATCGCCATGACGGCGGCGTCGGTCTTGACGGTGTGGAAGGTCACGGCAACGCCGCGGATGCGGCCCTTCACCTCCGCCGACAGCGCTTCGAGATCGGCCTGCGTCGTCGCATGGTGCACGTTGAAGCTGTCCGGGAACCCGTTCTCCAGGATCGGCCGCAGCGGCCCATAGATCAGAACATCGACCTTGTCAGACGAAGTGGCCGCCATCAGTTATCCTTTCCAAGAGCACTCTCGTGCCAGCGCCGCAAAACGAGGTGCGAAACTAGCGCCAGCAAGCCATAGATGACAATCCCGGCAACCGACAGCAGCACCAGCGCGGCAAACATGCGGGGTATGTTGAGACGATAGCCGGATTCCGCGATGCGATAGGCAAGACCCGATCCGGCACCGGCGCTGCCGGCCGCGATCTCGGCGACAACGGCGCCGATCAGCGACAGGCCGCCGGCGATGCGCAGGCCCCCGAGAATGTAGGGCAGCGCGGCGGGCAGCTTCAGATAGCGCAAGGTCTGCCAGCGCGAGGCGCCGTAGAGCTGGAACAGCCCGGCGAGATTGCGGTCGACCGAGTTGAGCCCGAGCGCGGTGTTGGACAGCACCGGGAAGAAGCCGACGATCCAGGCGCACACGACCACCGCCGTCTGCTGCGGAAGATAGATGAGCAGCAGGGGTGCGATCGCGATGACCGGCGTGACCTGCAGCACCACGGCATAGGGAAACAGCGCCCATTGCAGCCATCTCGACTGGTTGAACAGCAGCGCCAGCGCGATGCCGCCGAGCGCGGCGGCGATGAAGCCTTCGAGCGTCGTGATCAAGGTCGTCAGCAGCGACTGCGCCAGAATGTCCCAGTCGGCGACCAGCGTCTTCAGCACCAGCAGCGGCCCCGGCAGCACGTAGGGCGGGATGCCGTTGATGCGCACGGCGAGCTCCCACGCGGTCATCGCGGCGACGAAGACGATCGCGGGAACGGCGAGGCTCGCAAGCCGCGCGCCGGAGACGGCCGATGCCCGATCCTGCACGCTCACAGCGCATGCACTCCGGTGTAGGCCGGCGCGAGCGCATCGGAGACGCGGCGGCAATACGCGGCATAGTCCGGCGAGGCGCGGAACGCATCATCGCGCACATCCGCATCGATCGCGATTTCGGCGCCGAGCCGGCCGGGCCGCGCCGTCATCACCAGCACGCGCTGCGACAGGTAGACCGACTCGAACACCGAATGAGTGACGAACAGGACGGTCATGTTGAGGCGCCGCCACAAGTCGAGCAGATCGTCATTGAGGCGAAAGCGCGTGATCTCGTCGAGCGCCGCGAACGGCTCGTCCATCAAGAGGATGTCCGGCTGAGTCACCAGCGCCCGCGCCAGTGACGCCCGCATCTTCATGCCGCCGGACAGTTCGCGCGGGAAGGCGTCGGCGAAATCGGCAAGGCCGACCTGCGCCAGCGCCGCATCGACCCGCGGCCGGGCCTCGGCGGCCGGCACATGCGCGAGCATGAGCGGCAGGCCGACATTGTCGCGCACGCTGGTCCAGGGCATCAAGGTCGGCTCCTGGAACACGAAGCCGATGCGATGGCCGGGATGCGTCTCGGACGACGCCGCCGCGATCTCGACTGTTCCCGCACTCGGCCCGGCCAGCCCCGCGATCAGCCGCAGCGCCGTCGACTTGCCGCAGCCGGAGGGGCCGAGCAGGGAGACGAACTCGCCCCTGCCGATCGCGACATCGATCGGCCCCAGCGCCGCGACGCCGGACTCGTAGACCTTGGTGACGGCGCGCAGCCGCACGGCGATGTCGGCGGCGCGCGCGGACGAAGGGGGCAAGCTCATCTGCTGACCGCGCCGCTGCGAGGCGTCCTACTTCTTCGGCCGGAGATCGATGCCGACGCCCTTGTTGACGAAGCGCAGCGTGTAGGACTTGCGATAGTCGAGCGTCGGCTTGACCACGCCGGCGCGCACCATCTTGTCGAAGAAGCTGGTGACGCGCTCCTCGGTCATGGCGCCGATGCCCTTGTCCATGCTGTCGCCGGAATCGACGATGCCGTACTCCTTCATCTTGGCGACCGAATAGGCCAGCAGGTCGTCGGTCATCTCCGGGTTCATCTTCTTGATCAGCGCATTGCCCGCGGAGTTGTCGCCGTAGATGTAGGTGTACCAGCCGATGATCGAGGCATCGACGAAGCGCTGCACCAGGTCGGGTTTGCTCTCGATCAGGTCGCGCCGCGTCTCGATCAGGGTCGAATAGGTGTTGAAGCCGTTGTCGGCGAGCAGGATCACGCCGGGCTTGAAGCCGGCGGCGCGCTCGACCGCAAAGGGCTCGGACGTGACATAGCCCTGCATGGCGCTCTGCGCGGTGGCGATGAAGGGCTGCGGATTGAAGGTGTAGGGCCGGACGTTCTTCTCGGAGAAGCCGTATTCCGATTTCAGCCATTGATAGTAGCTGGAGATGCCTTCCTTGGAGACGAACAGCGTCAGCGGCTTCAGCTCCTCGAGCTTGGTGATCCTGGATTCCGGATGCGTCAGGAACACCTGCGGGTCCTTCTGGAACATCGCGGCGATCGACACGACAGGTACGTTGTTGGCGACGGCGTCGAACGCCATCAGCGTGTTCGCGGCCATGAAGAACTCGATCTTGCCGGAGATCAGCAGCATCCGGTTGTTCTCGTTGGGGCCACCGGGCACGATCGTCACGTCGAGGCCGTAGCGCTTGTAGGTGCCGTCGGCGACCGCCTGGAAGAAGCCGCCATGCTCCGCTTCGGCGACCCAATTGGTGCCGAACGAGACCTTGTCCAGCGTCTGGGCCTGGGCCCCCGAGATCAGTCCGGCTACGACCAGCGATGCCGCCATTAACGTTCGCGACAGAAGCGACTGCGCCATGTCTGGTCTCCCCGGTTCTTTCTGGCTGAACAATGTTAAGATCAATGGAGCGATAACTACCCTGCCCGACGGACGAAGGAAATGGCCCGCGCGATGACCCCGCCGCCCCGCGACTGGACCGAGCTGCATTGGCCTGATCTGGGAACGTCAGATCCGGGAACGTCGGAGACCGCGCGCTGGATCGCGGTGCTGCCGCTTGCCGCCACCGAGCAGCACGGGCCGCATCTGCCCGTGGGCACCGACGTCCACATCGCCGAAGCCTATCTTGCGCGTGTCCGCGCGCTGCTGCCGCCGGCGCTGCCGGTGACGGTCCTGCCGGTGCAGCCGATCGGACTCTCGACCGAGCACATCGACTATCCGGGCACGCTGACCCTGCCGACCGAGGTCGCGCTGCAGAGCTGGCGCGCCCTCGGCGACAGCGTCGCGCGCGCCGGGTTGAGAAAGCTCGTCATCGTCACCAGCCACGGCGGCAACAGCGCCGCGATGAGTCTGGTGGCGCAGGACCTGCGCGCCGCGCATCGCATGCTGGTGGTGACGACGTCGTGGTCACGCTTCGGCGCGCCCGACGGCCTGTTCTCGGCCGACGAGCTGCGCCACGGCATCCATGGCGGCGCGGTCGAGACCTCGATCATGCTGGCCCGCCATCCGCAGCTGGTGCGCAGCGAAGCGATCACCGACTTCGCATCGTCGGGCCTCGCGATGGAGCAGGCCAATCGCGTGCTGTCGACGCAGCGGCCGGCGCCGATGGCCTGGCAGACGCAGGATCTGAATGCGAGCGGCGCGGTCGGCGATGCCACGCAGGCGTCGGCCGAGAAGGGCGAGCGCATCCTCGACCACGGCGCCCGCGCCTTCTGTGCGCTGTTGCAGGACATCGATAACTTCGACGTGAACGCGCTCGGCGGCGGCCCTCTGGCAGGCCGCTGAATCGAACCCAAGCCGTTGGATTTCCTCATCGATTACGAGGGCGGCCCAGCCATTGCCGGGTGATTCGAACCGCTTTCGAAAAGGCTCCGTCCAATTGTGCAAGCGGCCAGGACCGGCCGCCCCAACGCAAAACGGAGCCTTCCATGTCCATCAAGACCAAGCTCGCCGCCCTCGCAATTGCCGCTCTCGCCGTCACCGGCAGCATCGCCGCCACCGCCTCTCCCGCCGAAGCCCACGGCTTCCATCATCGCTGGGGTTGGGGCGTCGGTGCAGGCCTCGTCGGAGCCGCCGTCGTCGGCAGCGCGATCGCCGCCAGCAATGACGGCTACTATCAGGGCGGCTATCGCTACTGCCGCTGGGTGCCGCAGTATGACATCTACGGCCAGTATGTCGGCCGCGCCCGGGCCTGCGGCTATTGATGTCGGGGCGGTCGCCGTCGCGAGCCGCTCGCCCCGGCCCGCGACAGGGCCCCGCCGATCCGCCTTGCTCCTCGGCGCCGAGGCGGGGTCCCCTCCGCAACCGATCTGCCTCTCCACAGCCCGCCCGGCCGCCCCGGGCGGGCTGTTTGTTGCATGAACGCCACACCCGCTGGACAGGATGACACGGAACCGGCACCGATCTTGCTGTTGCAAATTAATTGCAATAGAAATCATCCACAAATTGCCGCTCCTCGTCCACACTTCCGATCGAGCATGGACGAATCCGTAATCTTATCGTGACTGTGCGCGGGCAATGAGGTTCTGACTTCATTCCGTGTCGTGTGCTTTGCCTTTGGGGACCCCGCCGCCATGATCCGCTCCAACCGTACGAGAGAGATGATTGGGGCCGGCGCCGTGATCGTGTCGCTCGCCTCGCCCGCCGTTGCGGCCGACCTCCCGGTCAAGTCCCGCATCGCGCAGGCCGTGTTCGACTGGACCGGCCTCTATGTCGGCGTCCACGCCGGCTACACCCGGGATCATGCCAATGCCACGCTGGCCGATCCGACCGGTGCGGTCAGCGCCGGCAGTCCGTTCAGCGGCCTCACCGGCGGCGTCCAGGCCGGCTACAACTGGGTCACCCGCTCCGGGCTGCTGCTCGGGCTCGAGGGCGATTTCAGCTTTCCGAACTATCTCACCTCCAACCACACCGTCGCGATGCTCGGCACGCCCGGCTCGAACGTGTCGGAGCTGTGGGACTATGTCGCCACCGCGCGCGGCCGCGTCGGCTACGTCAGAGGCGACTGGCTGCTCTATGCCACCGGCGGCCTCGCCTGGACCGGCGGCCGCTTCCTCAACAGCAACGCGGCCGGCGACACCGAGAAGCTGCTGACGACGCGGCTCGGCTGGGCCGTCGGCGCCGGCATCGAGCGCAGCTTTGCGCCGCATTGGAGCTGGCGCCTCGAATATCTCTACAGCCATTTCGAGAACGGCGGCGTCCGCTTCTCCAACGGGGCCAGCTACAACTCGCAGCTCGATTTCCAGACCCTGCGCGTCGGGCTCAACCGCAAGCTCGACTTCGCCGATGGCCCCGAGCTCAAGCTCAAGAACGATCCGTCCGATACGGAATCGGACCGCTGGGAGATTCACGGCCAGGCGACCGTGATCGGCCAGGGCTATCCCGCGTTCCGTGCCGCCTATACCGGCCAGAACAGCCTCACCCCCGCGCGGCAGTTCCAGCAGACCTGGAGCAACAGCCTCTATCTGAACGCGCGGCTGTGGGACGGCGGCGAGGTCTACTACAATCCCGAGCTGCTGCAGGGCTTCGGCCTCAGCAACACGGTCGGGCTCGGCGGCTTTGCCAACGGCGAGGCGCAGAAGTCCGACTTCCCCTATCCGCACTACAACACCTCGCGCCTGTTCCTGCGCCAGACCTTCGGCTTCGGCGGCGAGCAGGAGCTGCTCGGCTCCGGCCAGCTGCAGCTCTCCGGCAAGCAGGACATTTCGCGGCTCACCTTCCAGATCGGCAAGTTCGCCGTGCTCGACGTGTTCGACGGCAACGCCTACGCCAAGGACGCCCGCAAGGACTTCATGAACTGGTCGGTCTGGGCGCCCGGCGCCTTCGACTATGCCGCCGACAAGCTCGGCCTGACCTACGGCGCCACCGCCGAGCTGAACCAGAAGAACTGGGCGCTGCGCACCGGCTATTTCATGGTCGGCGCCGAATCGAACTCGAACAGTTTCGACCAGCGGGTCTTCCGCCGCGGCAGCTACGTCGTCGAGCTGGAGACGCGCTACCAGCTGTTCTCGCAGCCCGGCCACCTGCGCACCATCGGCTGGTTCAACAACAGCTTCTCCGGCAGCTATCGCGAGACGCTCGACAATCCCGCTGTTAACCTCGACATCAGCCAGACCCGCCGCGGTCGCAGCAAATACGGCTATGTCGTCAGCTTCGACCAGGCGCTGACGGACGATGTCGGCCTGTTCGGACGCTGGAGCTGGAACGACGGCAAGACCGAGATCATGGCGTTCACCGACATCGATACCAGCCTGTCACTGGGCAGCTCGATCAAGGGCACCCGCTGGGGCCGCCCCGACGACACGATCGGCATCGCCGGTGTCAGCAACGGCCTGTCGCGCGACCACCGCGCCTTCCTCGCCGCCGGCGGCCTCGGCCCGCTGATCGGCGACGGCGCGCTGAACTATCGCCGCGAGAGCATCATCGAGGCCTACTACTCCTATTCGATCAGCAAATACCTGACCTTCACGGCCGACTATCAGTTCGTCAACAACCCCGCCTACAACGCCGACCGCGGCCCGGTGTCGATCTTCTCGGGCCGGCTGCACGGGGATTTTTGAGCGGCGGACTGAGCCGGTCAGCCAAACCAGGCTCAAGGCGAGTTAGCGCCCCCCATCGCACGGCACAATCGCTGTCGTCCCGGCCTTGAGCCGGGACCCATACCGCGGACGCGATCGAGGGAACGCCACTGCCAGTTGCCTGCCTCATCCGGGCCGGTGGCTCTGGGTCCCGGCTCAAGGCCGGGACGACGACGGAGGACTGAGCACCACGGGTGCGCCAAACTGACCCGCCGTCCGCGCGCATTCCCCATGCTCCTACCGCAACGCAGCAATGGGCGTTTGCCATCCCCATATGCTAGGACCTGTCTCCATTCCCGCCCCTTCGGGCTACCCCAGGTCGCAATGCTTTCCGCGGAACTCGCCATCATCGTCGTCCTCATCGTCGTCAACGGGCTGTTGTCGATGTCCGAGCTCGCCATCGTGTCGTCGCGGCCCGCCCGGCTGGCGCTGCTGGCCGAGAAGGGCGTGTCCGGCGCCCGGCGGGCGCTGGCGCTGGCCTCCGACCCCGGCCGCTTCCTGTCGACGGTGCAGATCGGCATCACGCTGGTCGGCGTGCTCTCCGGCGCGTTCTCCGGCGCCACGCTCGGCCAGCGCCTGACGCAATCGCTGCTGGAGTGGGGGATGAGCGCCTCGATCGCCGACATCGTCGGCGTCGGGCTGGTCGTCAGCATCATCACCTATGCGACCCTGATCGTCGGTGAGCTGGTGCCGAAACAGCTCGCGCTGCGCGATCCCGAAGCGATCGCCGTGCGTGTCGCGCCCGCCATGCAAGTGCTCGCGAAAGTATCGTTGCCCTTGGTGGTGCTGCTGGACGTCTCGGGCAAGCTGATCCTGGCGCTGCTCGGCCGCTCCGGCGACGCTGAGGAGAAGGTCTCGGAGGCGGAAATCCATCATCTGGTGCGCGAGGCCGAGACCGCCGGCGTGCTCGAGCCCGGCGAGAAGGAGATGATCGCCGGCGTGATGCGGCTCGGCGATCGCCCGGTCGGCGCGATCATGACGCCGCGGCCCGAGGTGGACGTGGTCGATCTCAACGACGATCCCAAGGTGATCCGCGAGTTGCTTGCCAAGAGCCCGCATTCGCGCCTGCCGGTCTCCGACGGCGAGCGCGACCGCCCCATCGGCGTGCTCCAGGCCAAGGATCTGCTGGCCGCGTATCTGCGCGACGAGACGCCGGATCTGCGCAGCCTGGTGCGCGAGGTGCCGATCATTCCCTCCACCGTCGATGCGCGCGACGTGATCGCGATCCTGAAAGTGGCGCCCGTGCATATGGGGCTGGTTCACGACGAATACGGCGCGTTCGAAGGCGTCGTCACCGCGGCCGACATTCTGGAATCGATCGTCGGCGCATTCTCCTCCGAGGAAGGCCCGCCCGAGCCCGCCTGCGTCCGCCGCGACGACGGCTCGCTGCTGGTCTCCGGCTGGATGCCGCTCGACGAGTTCGCCGACGTTCTCGCCATCGAGGTCCCGCCGCATCGCGGCTACCACACCGTCGCCGGCCTGGTGCTGCAGCATTTCGGCAGCGTGCCCGAGGTCGGCCACAGCTTCGAGCTGCAAGGCTGGCGCTTCGAGATCATCGACCTCGACGGCCGCCGCATCGACAAGATCCTGGCGACGAAGCTCGCGCCCGAGGGCGGCGAGCCGAATGTGGGGTAGCTGAGTTCCTTCTCTCGCCGCACGGACGGTGCACTCCCTCTCCCCGTTCTTCACGGGGAGAGGGTCGGGGTGAGGGGCAACCACACGGGTGGTGCCGCCCTCGAGCACCGGCATACGAGTCCGATGGAGCCTTGATGCGGCCCCGCTTGTGCCATGCCCCTCACCCGGATTGCTTCGCAATCCGACCTCTCCCCGCAAAGAGCGGGGAGAGGTGCACCGTGCCGCTGCGCTCTACATTTACAAACGAGCGATGACCGATTCGCCCGTCGGGCAGAGGGCTGGTGTCGAATGCGCCAGCAGATGGGCGATCCGAATTTCGAAAGCCTGCGCCGAAACACTCATTTCCCCTGCGCGCTCAACAGGACGCCCCAATTCAAGAGCCCCCACGCAAAATAAACTGCTTCCGAAAATCATAACTCCTGATCTATCCTCCCCCCGTTCCGGTCCTGATGAGGGGCGTACGCGTCGTCACGAACGTTGGGCCGGCAATGCGATGGACGGGACGGCTGCGCTGGACGAGCGCTGCAGTCACGGACGGCGAAATCGTGTGGTCCTGACCTCCCGACGCTGAGGTCCGCGGCAATGCGCTGACGGCGTATTGTTCGCCACGGTGGCCAGAAGCCGGCGCACCGGGGAGAGCTCGTATAAGCCGTTAAAACCGATCGCGCAGGGAGGGCCGGGTCTGTCCGGCTGAACCTGTGGTACCTGCCGCCTGCATTTTCTGAGCAGGCGGGCCACGGGCCTCAGTCGAGGTCCGGCTCTCCCTGCGCCCTCACATCCATGAGGGCCACCGACAGGCACACCCCGGACATGACATGTCGCGGGAACGTGAAGACGCGGGCGGCGTATCCTTTGATAGGCCGGACCCGGAGACCGGATCCCCGGCCCGGCCGCTTGAAATCAAACCATCACAGAGGGCACTTAGGGTGCGGATCGGCCGGCGGCCCAGCCGGCGCGTCCAGCTCCCAACCCATGACGAGGACACGTCCGCAGCCACCGCGATGGCTGCGGCCGATGAGACGAGACACGCCGATGCTGCTCCAGGATATCAGGACCACCGTGCTGCGCGACGCCGTGCGCCCCAACGTCTGGGACGTGGTCGCGCTGATCATCGTGATCGGGGCGATGGTGCTGATCGTCTATGGCGGCGAGCAGACCACGCTGCCGCTGTCGGCGCTCGACTCTCCCGCGGTGTCGCTCGATCCGGCCAACCTGCCGCTCTACGCGCTGCGCACCACCTTGCGCATGCTGCTCGCGATCGTCTGCTCGCTGGTGTTCACCTTCGTCTACGCGGCGCTGGCGGCCAAGAGCCGCCGCGCCGAGATCGTGCTGATCCCGCTGCTCGACATCCTGCAATCGGTGCCGATCCTCGGCTTCCTCACCTTCACCGTCGTGTTCTTCATGAACCTGTTCCCGGGCAAGGTGCTCGGCGCCGAGCTCGCTTGCGTGTTCGCGATCTTCACCAGCCAGGCCTGGAACATGACCTTCAGCATGTACCAGTCGATGCGCAACGTTCCGAAGGATCTCGAGGAAGCGACGCGCAGCTTCCACCTCTCCGGCTGGCAGCGCTTCTGGCGGCTCGACGTCCCCTATGCGATGCCCGGCCTGATCTGGAATGCGATGATGTCGATGTCCGGCGGCTGGTTCTTCGTCGTGGCGTCCGAGGCGATCACCGTCGGCAACACCACCGTCACCTTGCCCGGCATCGGCTCCTATGTCGCGCTCGCGATCCAGCACAAGGATCTCGCCGCGATCGGCGCCGCGCTGCTGACCATGCTGCTGGTGATCACGGCCTATGACCAGCTGCTGTTCCGCCCGATCGTCGCCTGGGCCGACAAATTCCGCTTCGAGCAGACGGCGTCAGGCGATCCACCCTCGTCCTGGATGCTCGATCTGTTCCGCCGCACCCGCGCGCTGCGCTCGCTGTCGATCCCGTTCGCGGCGATCAACCGCAGCTTCTCCAACCTGCGCATCAACTGGCCGAAAGCCTGGAGCGGTCCGGCGCGTCATGCGCCAGCGTCGCAGCTGGTCGACGGTCTGTGGCTCGCCGTGGTCATCCTCGGCTGCGCCTATGCCGGCTGGAAGACTTATCTCTATCTCTCGACCACCCTCGCGCCCTCCGACGTGGTCACCGCGATCGGCTACGGCCTGATCACGCTGGTCCGCGTCGCCGTGCTGATCGCGCTGGCCTCGTTGATCTGGGTCCCGGTCGGCGTCTGGATCGGGTTGCGGCCCAAACTCGCCGAGCGCATCCAGCCGCTGGCGCAGTTCCTCGCCGCCTTCCCGGCCAACCTCGCCTTCCCGGTGTTCGTCGTCCTGATCGTTCGCTACGGCCTGGACGCCAATGTCTGGCTCAGCCCGCTGATGATCCTGGGCACGCAGTGGTACATCCTGTTCAACGTCATCGCCGGCGCCAGCGCCTTCCCGACCGACCTGCGCGAGGCCGCCGCGAGCCTGCATCTCACCGGCTGGCGCTGGTGGTTCAAGGTCGTGCTGCCCGGCGTCTTCCCGTACTACATCACCGGCGCCATCACGGCCTCCGGCGGCTCGTGGAACGCAGCGATCGTGGCCGAGGTCGCGAGCTGGGGCGACACGCATCTGACCGCATCAGGGCTCGGAGCCTACATTGCGGCTGCAACAGAGCGCGGCGACTTCCCCCGCGTGGTGCTCGGCATCGCCGTGATGTGCATCCTCGTCACCCTGTTCAACCGGCTGCTGTGGCGGCCGCTCTATGCCTTCGGCGAACGCCGGCTGCGGCTCGGCTGACCGGGAGAGATCATCATGCGCGACCAGGTCAAGAACACCTCGCTGATCGAGATCAAGAGCGTGAGCCGGCTGTTTCCCAAGGGCAGCGGCGAGGATCTCGTCGTGCTCGAGAAGGTCGACCTCACGATCCGCGCCGGCGAGATCGTCGGCCTGCTCGGACGCTCCGGCTCGGGCAAGTCGACGCTGCTGCGGATCATCGCCGGGCTGGTGTCGCCCTCCTCGGGCGAAGCGAGATGCCGCGGCGAGATCATCGCAGGCCCGCCTGTTGGTGTCGCCATGGTGTTTCAGTCGTTCGCGCTGTTTCCCTGGCTGACCGTGCTGCAGAACGTCGAGCTCGGCCTGGAGGCGCTCGGCATCGACAGTGCCGAGCGGCGCAAGCGCGCGCTCGCAGCGATCGACCTGATCGGCCTCGACGGCTTCGAATCCGCATTTCCCAAAGAACTGTCCGGCGGCATGCGCCAGCGCGTCGGCTTCGCCCGCGCGCTGGTGGTGCATCCCGACCTGCTGCTGATGGATGAGCCGTTCTCGGCGCTCGACGTGCTGACCGCGGAGACGCTGCGCACCGACCTCGTCGATCTCTGGACCGACGGACGGCTGCCGATCAAGTCGGTGCTGATGGTGACGCACAATATCGAGGAGGCCGTGCTGATGTGCGACCGCGTCCTCGTGTTCTCCTCCAATCCCGGCCGCGTCGCCGCCGAGTTCAGGATCGACCTGCCACATCCGCGCAACCGGCTCGATCCGGCGTTCCGCCAGCTCGTCGACAGTCTCTACGCACGGATGACGCAGCGGCCGGAGCCGAAGCTGCCGAGCACCGCCAGCGCCGGCGTCGGCATGGTGCTGAGCCACGTCTCCTCGAACTCGATCTCCGGCCTGATCGAGGCGCTGGCCGGCGAGCCGTATAACGGCCACGCCGACCTGCCGGTCTTGGCGGGTCACCTGCAGCTCGAGGTCGACGAGATCTTTCCTCTCGCCGAGGCGCTGCAGCTCCTGCGCTTCGCCCATCTCAGCGAGGGCGACCTCACCTTGACCGAGGCCGGCCGGCGCTTTGCCGATCTGGAGACCGACGAGCGCAAGAAGCTGTTCGCGGCGCATCTGATGGAGAACGTGCCGCTGATGGGCCTGATCCGCCGCGTGCTCGACGATCGCCCCTCGCACGCCGCCCCCGCCGCGCGCTTCCGCATCGAGCTCGAGGACTACATGTCCGAGCAATATGCCGACGAGACCCTGCAGACCATCGTGTCATGGGGCCGCTACGCCGAGCTGTTTTCCTACGACGAGCAGTCCGAGACCTTCAGCCTGGAGAACCCGCATTGAGGCCTGGCCGGCCGCTTCAACCACCATCGTCGTCCCGGGCAAGACCGACGACGTGCAAGCGGCGTCGGGCGCCGACCCGGGACCCATACTCCGTGATCTATCTTGAGGCAGGCGGTCAGTTGAAACTTCCGCGCAACACCGAGGCACCGATGGTTATGGATCCCGGCTTTCGCCGGGATGACACTGGGGGTGGGGACGTAGCGGATCAACTCACTAACATCGGTCTGGCAACCTCACGCCGCCGCGAACGTGTCGGGCCGCGCCATCGCCCAGGCATCGCGGAAACGGACATCCTGAGTGCCGTCGAGCAACTCGCCCGGCCGCAGCGACGGATAGAGTTTGGCGAAGGAGGACACTTCGGTGGTCGACGTCCGCTGTGAGAAGTGGATGGGACGCAGATCCTGCGGATGCTCGAGACCCGCGGCGGCGAGCAGCTCGGTCAGCGCATGCAAGGTCGCGTGATGATAGTTGTAGACGCGATCGATCTTGTGCGGGACGACCAGCGCGCGGGCGCGCGTCGGATCCTGCGTCGCGACCCCGGTCGGGCAGCGGTCGGTGTGGCAGCTCAGCGACTGGATGCAGCCGAGCGCAAACATGAAGCCGCGCGCCGAATTGCACCAGTCAGCCCCGATCGACATCGCCCGCGCCATGTCGAAGGCGGTGGCGATCTTTCCGGAGGCGCCGATCTTGACGCGGTCGCGGATATTCAGCCCGACCAGCGCATTGTGCACGAAATTGACGCCCTCGCGCATCGGCATGCCCAGATGGTCCATGAACTCCAGCGGCGCCGCACCCGTGCCGCCCTCGTTGCCGTCGACGACGATGAAGTCGGGGTAGATGCCGGTCTCCAGCATCGCCTTGCAGATCGCCAGGAATTCCCAGGGATGGCCGATGCACAGCTTGAAGCCGGCCGGCTTGCCGCCCGACAGCCGCCGCATCTCGCCGATGAACTGCATCATCCCGATCGGTGTCGAGAACGCGCGATGCGCCGGCGGCGAGATGCAGTCCTCCCCCATCGCGACGCCACGGATCTTGGAAATCTCCTCGGATACTTTGGCCGCCGGCAGCACGCCGCCATGGCCGGGCTTGGCGCCCTGGCTGATCTTGAGCTCGACCATCTTGATCTGTTCGGCCGCCGCGACGCGCGCAAAGGCGTCGGGATCGAAGGTGCCGTCGCGGTGCCGGCAGCCGAAATAGCCGGAGCCGATCTCCCAGATGATGTCGCCGCCCATTTCGGCGTGATACGGGCTGAAGCCGCCTTCGCCGGTATCATGGGCGAAGCCGCCCCGCTTGGCGCCGCCATTGAGCGCACGGACCGCGTTCGGGCTCAGCGCGCCGAAGCTCATGGCGGAGATGTTGAACACCGAGGCCGAGTACGGTTTCGCGCAATCGGGCCCCCCGATGGTAATCCGGAATTTCTCCTCCGCGTGCGGCTTCGGCGACATCGAATGGTGCATCCACTCGTAGCCCTCGCGATAGACATCCTCCTGGGTGCCGAACGGGCGCTTGTCGAGCACCATCTTGGCGCGCTGATAGACCACCGCGCGGGTGTCGCGCGAGAACGGCATGCCGTCCTTCTCGCTCTCGAAGAAGTATTGCCGCATCTCCGGCCGCATTTCCTCGAGCAGGAAACGCAGATGCGCCGCGATGGGGTAATTGCGCAGCACCGCATGGCTCTTCTGCATCAGATCCCGCACCCCGAGCAGGGTCAGCGCGCCGAAGATCAACAGCGGAATCAGAACGAGATCGAATATCTCGCGGTCGTAGATGCCGAGGATCAGCAGCAGGGCTGTCGCCGTGGAACAGATCGTCAGCACGATGAAGCGCGGCGAGAACGGGAGCAGCAGCGTATCCATGGAAGGCCTCGGGGCGGCTCGTGGAGGATCGATCGTCACGATACTACTGGTATCGCGAAGCAATCGTTACACAAGCGCGCGCAATCGGCCATCGAGGATATCACATCGTCGATAGCCTGCGGCTATCGACCCGGATGCCGAGATGTCCACGAGCCCGATATCCATCAGCCCGGCGCGCGACAGCGACGTGTCCTTCTAGCGCCTCGGTCGCCCCTACGGGCCTACCAAGGTGAGGACGCGACCGGGCCGCTCCGCTATGCCTCAGCCGTCCGCGAACAGGCCGGAATGCGCCTCTCGCAACTGCCGCTTCAACAGTTTGCCGCTGGGGTTCTTCGGCAGCGCGTCAACGAACACCACGCGCTTCGGCGTCTTGAACGAGGCCAGGCGGCTGGAGGCCTGTTTGAGCAGCGCCTCCTCGGTCAGCTCGCAGCCGGACTTCACGACGACCATCGCCACGACCGCCTCCACCCAGCGCGGATGCGGCAGGCCGACCACGGCGACCTCCGACACTTCCGGAATCAGATACAGCGCCTCCTCGACCTCGCGGCTGGCGACGTTCTCGCCGCCGGTCTTGATCATGTCCTTCTTGCGGTCGACGATGGTGATGTAGCCCTCCTCGTCGATGGTCGCGAGATCGCCGGAGTGAAACCAGTCGCCCTGGAAGGCGGCGGCGGTCCGCTCGTCGTCGTGGAAGTAGCCCAGCATCAGATGCGGCGAGCGGTGCACGACCTCGCCGACCTCGCCGGGCGCAACGTCATTCATGTCGTCGTCGACGACCCGCGTCTCGACATTGAGCACGGCACGGCCGCAGGAGCCCGGTTTGCGCAGCTGATCCTCTGGTCCGAGCATCGTCGCCAGCGGCGCGATTTCGGTCTGCCCGTAAAGATTCCACAGCTGCACCTTCGGCAGCCGCTGCGCCAGCTCGCGCAGCACCTCCACCGGCATGATCGAGGCGCCATAATAGCCCTTGCGCAGGGTCGAGACATCGGTGGTCTCGAACGATGGCGAGCGCAGGATCGAGATCCACACCGTCGGCGGTGCGAAGAACGAGGTGATGCGATACTTGGCAATCAACGGCAGCAGATTGTCGGGCGTCGGAAACGCGGTGATGATGTTGGTGGCGCCGACATAGATCGACGGCCCGAAGAACACGTCGAGCTGAGCGCAGTGATACAGCGGCAGCGCATGCAGGGTGACGTCCTCGGCAGCGATGCCGGCGTCCACGATGCAGCTCACATACTGCCAGATCACGGCGTCATGGGTCAGCATCGCGCCCTTCGGCAGCGATTCCGTGCCCGAGGTGTAGACGATCTGCGCGACGTCGCTGCCGGCGATCTCGACGGCAGGCACCGCCGCTGTCGAGGCCGCGAGCTCCGCGAAATCGATCATGTCTGTTTGCCGCTCGCTCGGCGCTTCCGATGGCAGCCAGATCATCTGCTCGACCGAGGGCGCCAGCGCCTTGGCGGCGCGGGCCACACCGGCAAAGCCGCTGTCGGTGGCCAGCAGCCGCGCGCCGGCATGCTTGAGGATGTAGGCGACCTCCTCGGGCTTGAGCATGAAATTGATCGGCACCAGCACGGCGCCGAGCCGCGCCAGCGCGAAGCGCAGGGCGGCGAATGCATGCGAGTTGCGGGCGAGGATCGCGACGCGCTCGCCCTTGCCGACACCGCGAGCGGCAAGGCCTGCCGCGAGGTGATCGACGACGGCATTGAATTCGGCGTAGGTCCAGCTGGTGTCGCCGCAGATCACGGCCGTCTTGCCCGGCGTGCGCGCCGCGCTCCTGCGCAGGAGGTCACCGAGCGTTTGCCTGCGGACGATGGAATCCATGGCCGTTCCCCTTGTTGTCGCGGGGATGGCCGCCGTTCAGGCAGTCCATGTCCCCTCCCTGCTTCGTTCCGGACATCTGGCGGTCCGATGTTGCGGCCGAAAATCGCACGGCCGCAACGACGCGTGCAAGGAGGATATTGCCAACGAAAAGAGCGCCCCGATTGCGTCGAGGCGCTCTTTCGAAAATGTCAAAGTCGGGAGATCGACGGCTCAGCGCTCGACGAAAGCCTTCTCGATCACGAAGTGCCCCGGCTCGTTGCCGCTGCCTTCGAGGAAGCCGCGCGACTCGAACATGGTCTTGAGCTCCTCCAGCATCGCCGGGCTGCCGCACATCATGATGCGGTCCTTGGCAATGTCGAGCTCATGCTGGCCGAGATCGTTGAACAGCTGCTGCGACGTGATCAGGTCGGTGATGCGGCCGCGGTTCCGGAACGGCTCACGGGTAACGGTCGGATAATACTGCAGCTTGCCCTCGAGCAGCTCGCCGAACAGCTCGTCCTCGCGCAGCTTGGCGACGACGCTCTCGCCATAAGCGAGCTCGGCAACCTGGCGGCAGCCATGGACCAGCACGATGCTCTCGAAGCGCTCGTAGACGTCGGGGTCCTTGATCAGGCTGGCGAACGGGGCAAGGCCGGTGCCGGTCGACAGCAGCAGCAGCCGGCTGCCGGGCAGCAGGTTGTCGGGGATCAGCGTGCCGGTCGCCTTGCGGCCGACCAGGATGGTGTCACCCTCCTTGATCTTCTGCAGCCGGGAGGTCAGCGGACCGTCCTGCACCTTGATGCTGAAGAACTCGAGCTCCTCCTCGTGATTGGCGCTCGCCATGCTGTAGGCGCGCAGCAACGGGCGGCCCTCGACCTCGAGACCGATCATTGCGAACTGGCCATTCTGGAAACGGAAGCCCGCATCGCGGGTCGCCCGGAAGGAGAACAACGTGTCCGTCCAGTGATGAACGGAAAGAACTTTCTCTTTATAGAACGCGCTCATGTCGTTTGTTTTTTCACGTGGGCTGAAGTTGGAAGAAACAAGTCGTGACGGAGGCAGGATCGCAAAAACCCTATGGATCACAGCGATTTTCGGCGCCTGATGTACGTGAAAACAGCGAATAATCAACCCGCATGGATGCACCATTGATCACGATCAAACGCATGCCGGCCCGCGCCGGATCGCATCGATCGGCTGTTCGTTCGTACACAAACGATATGGGTAATTTACTTGCCGAGATTCCGTTTTTCCAGCACTTTAATTCCGCAACATTCGACCAATCCTTGAGCAATGATTAACGCTCCGCACATCCAGCTTGCGGCCGTCACCCGCTATTGCACCGACCGCGGCATCCGCCTCGAGGTCCGGGAGGACGGCTGGTTGCTGGTGCTGGAGGATGCGACCCGGCGCCATCTCATCTTTGGCTATGATCTCGGCCTGAACAGTGCGGTGGCGCACAGATTGGCCTGCGACAAGGCGGCGACGGCGGCGCTGCTGCGGGCCTCCGGAGTTCCCGCCATTCCCCATGTGTTCTGTCTTGCGCCGGCTCTGGGAGGCCGGCCGGGCCAGGCTCCAGAGACGGTCGTGGAGCTGCTCGAAACGCATCCCCACGGGATCGTCGTCAAGCCCAATGAAGGCACCTCAGGGCGGTCCGTCACCCGGGCGACCACGCTGGACGAAGCGCTGGGCGCGGCGAAGAAGATCTTCGACACCGGCGCGAACGTCGCGATCTCGCCGCTGCTGGATATCGCCGACGAGGTCCGCGTCGTGCAACTCGATGACGCGGCGCTGATCGTCTATCGCAAGCAACGCCCTACCGTGACCGGCGACGGCGTCCGCTCGCTGCGCGACCTCGCGCTGGCGACCGTGCTTTCGGAAGAGCACGAACGCCTGCTGCGACGGCTCGATGCAGAATTCGGTGCAGCAGCCTTGCGCGCCATCGTGCCACCTGGCGAGGTGCGGCTGCTGAGCTGGCGACACAATCTCGAATTCGGAGCACGCCCCGTAATGCTCGGGCCGGGACCGCCGCGGGGCGTCTGCGCCGCGCTGGCCAGAGAAGCGGCGCAGGCCATCGGCATCCGCTACGCATCGGTCGACCTCGTGCTGGTCGATGGATGCTGGCAGGTGCTCGAAATCAATTCGGGCGTGAAGATGGAAGCGCTCGGCCGGCATGCGCCCGCGCTGGTCGAGAGTGCCTGCTTCGCCGCACTCGATGCGATCTTTGGAGGCCCTCCGCGGCGGTGACGACCGGCCGGGCACGCCAGACATCCGGCAACAAGATTTCTCTAGCCTCGACCGGAATGAGGGATTAGTCTCCGATCCAAAATAAACAGTATACTGTCAATTGGGAGAGCGTCCTTGCGCATCGCCGTGCTCGGCGGCGGCCCTGGCGGGCTGTATTTCGCCTATCTCTGGAAGAAGCGGCATCCGGCCGCCGTGGTCGATCTGTTCGAGCAGAACCCGGCCGGCGCGACCTGGGGCTTCGGAGTCGTGTTCTCCGACCAGGCCCTGGAGTTTCTGCGCGCCGACGATCCCGACACGGTCGACGCGATCGCGCCGCGCATGGAGAGCTGGCGCAACATCACGCTCAATCTGCATGGTGAGAGCGTCGAGATCGACGGCGTCGGCTTCGCTGCGATCGGCCGGCTCGAGCTGCTGAAACTGCTGCAGGCACGCGCCGAGGGCGCCGGCGTCGTCGCCCATTACGGCACGGCCATCCAATCGCTCGATCAGCTCGCAGGCTACGATCTCCTCGTCGCCGCCGACGGACTGAACTCGCTGGTACGACGCAGCTTCGAAGGCGACTTCGGCTTCTCGGTCTCCTACTCCAGCAACAAATTCGCCTGGTATGGAACGTCGAAAACCTTTCCAACGCTGTCGCAGACCTTCGTCGCGACCGATCGCGGCTCCTTCAACGCGCATCATTATCGCTACGCGCCCGACATGAGCACGTTTCTGGTCGAATGCGATCGCGCAACCTGGCAAGCCTATGGTTTCGCCGAAATGTCCGTCGACGAATCCCGGCGCATCTGCGAGCAGGTGTTCGCCGATACGCTCGAAGGCCATGCACTGGTCTCCAATCGGTCCGTGTGGCGCAATTTTCCCTGGGTCTGGAATGAGCATTGGTGGCACCGGAACATGGTGCTGATCGGCGACGCCCTGCACACGGCGCATTTCTCGATCGGCTCCGGAACGCGGCTGGCCATCGAGGATGCGATCGCGCTCGCGAAGGCACTCGAGGCTGAAGGCAAGCTGTCCGACGGGCTCGCCCGCTACCAGGCGGAACGGCAGCCGATCGTGAAGAAACTGGTCACGGCGGCGCGCACCAGCGCCGAGTGGTACGAGTCGTTTCCCGGCCATATGAAGCTCGGCCTGATGGATTTCGCCTACAGCTACATCACCCGGTCCGGCCGCATCGATGACAACAGGCTGCGCACGATGGCGCCCCAGTTCATGGCCCGCTACGAGGCATCTCGCGACAAGGGAGCGCGCGCATGACGCGAGAGATTGCCGACCAGGTGCCGAGCGACAGCGCCGGCGCCCGCGAAATCGGCTTCGCGATTCCGGCGCGCTACAATGCGAGCCGCGTGCTGTTCGACAATCTCGTCAACGGCAATGCACGCAAGCCCGCGCTGATCGGCCCCGCCGGTGAGCGCAGCTACGCCGAGCTGTGCGCCGATGCCTGCCGCTGGGGCAACGGCTTCTTGTCGCTCGGACTCACGCGCGGCGACCGCGTCCTGCTGTTCCTCGACGACACGCCGGCCTATCCGGCTGCCTTCTTCGGCGCGGTGCGCGCGGGACTGGTGCCGCTTCTCATCAACACGCTGACACCGCCGGACCTGCTGCAATTCTATCTCGCCGATTCCGCTGCCAAGGTCGCGGTGGCGGATGCGGAATTCGCAGGGCGGTTCGATGCGCGGGCCTGCGCAGAGACGGCGCTGCAGGCGCTGATCGTCGTCAACGGCGATGCGCCGGCCACTGCGGCGCCGTCCACGGTCGCGGTCGATCGCTGGCTACCGGCATTCGCAGATCAATTGGCCGAAGCCGACACCCACCGCAACGAGATGGCGTTCTGGATGTACTCGTCCGGCTCCACCGGCCGGCCGAAGGGCATCGTCCATCTGCAGCACGACATGGCCTATAGCGAGCAGGCGTTTGCCAGGAACGTGCTGCGGCTGAAGCCGGACGACATCTGCTTCTCGGTACCGAAGATCTTCTTTGCCTACGGCTTTGGCAACGCCATCACCTTTCCGTTCTGCGCCGGGGCAACGACATTGCTGCTGCCGGGCCAGCCAAAGCCGGCCGCGATTTTTGATGCGATCAGCCGCTTCCGCCCCACCGTGTTCTTCGGCTTGCCGACGCTCTATACGGCGCTCACCAAGGCCGAGGGAGCGAAGCAGGCGGACTTCTCGTCACTGAGGCTTGCCGTCTCGGCGGCCGAGGTGCTCTCGGCGGAGGTCTTCAATGGCTGGAAGAGCTTGACGGATCTGGAGATCGTCGAGGGTCTCGGCTCGACCGAGGTGCTCCATGTCTATCTTTCCAATCGTGAGGACCGGAAGAAGCTCGGGGCCGCCGGTCTGCGCGTACCCGGCTATGAGATCGCCTTGCGCGACAGCGAGGGGCGCGACGTCGCGGCGGGCGAAGAAGGCATTCTGTGGGTGCGCGGCGATTCCAACACGCCGCTGTACTGGAACCGGCCGGACAAGACTGCGGAGACGATCCGCGACGGCGGCTGGATCTACACCGGCGACCGCTTCGTATGCGACGCCGACGGCTTCCATTTCTTCCGCGGCCGCGCCGACGACCTCGTGAAGATCTCCGGACAATGGGTCTATCCGCTGGAGGTCGAGCTCTGCCTCGCCGAGCACCCGGACATCAGGGAGTGCGCCGTGTTCGCACATGAGCTGCCGGATCGGCGGATGAGCCTGAAGGCGGTGGTGGTGACCAATGGCGGGCCCCATGACGAGCCCGGCCTGAGCAGGGCACTGCAGGACTACGTCAAGGCGAGGCTGCTGCCTTACAAATATCCACGTGAGATCGTATTCATCCACGAGCTGCCGAAGACCGGCACCGGCAAGATCGACCGCCAGGCGGTGATGCGGCTATGAGCAAAGGCTGTCCGCGGGGCATGCACGCGCGTCGGTGCTCAGCCTCCCTTGCCGAGATGCTCCAGCGCGTCCTCGGCGCGCAGCGGCACACGCGACACCTCGTTGTTGAGATCGACCAGCTGCGACAGCAGGGCCATCAGCATCTTGCGGTCTGTCGACTTCAGCGGCGCCAACATGCGCGCCTGTGCCCGGTCGACGAACGGCATGATGTTTCGCAGCAACGCCCCGCCGGCCTTGGTCAGATAGAGCAACTTGACGCGCTTGTCCTCGACCGAGGGCTTGCGCTCGACATGGCCCTTGCTCTCGAGCCGCTCGATCACGCTGCCGAGCGTGGAGCGGTCGAACGCGATCACGGCGGACAGCCTGGTGGCATCGATGCCGGGATGGTTCTGGATCGCGACCAGCGCGGCATATTGCACCGGCGTGAGATCGAACTCACGGCATTCCTCGATGAAGATCGAGACCGCGATCTGCTGCATGCGCCGGAACAGATAGCCGGGCTTGGTGTAGACCGCGTCCATCGTGATCTCGGGCGGCTTACTCGGCATCGGGCTGGCGCTCCGGAGCAGCATCGGCAAATGCCGGCATCGCCTTGGCGGCGGCTTCCGCCTGCAACAGACGCGGGAAGGCCGCGACATCGACGCCGAAGCGGCGCGCATTGCCGAGCTGCGGCACAAGGCAGAGATCGGCCACAGTCGGCGTGGCGCCGAAACAGAACGGACCGGGCTCATGCTTGACCAGCGCCTCGCACACGGCCAGGCCCTCGCGATTGGCCCAGCCGGCCCAGGCCGTGACCTTGTCCTCGGGCAGGCCGAGCTCGCGCAGGCGCGCCAACACCTTGAGATTCTGGACCGGATGGGTGTCGCAGGCGAGCACCTGCGCGAAGGCCCGGACCTGGGCTCGGCGCAGGGGATCCTCCGGCAGCAGCGGCGGTTCGGGATGCGTCTCGTCGAGCCATTCGATGATGGCGAGCGACTGAATCAGCGCGGCGCCGCCGTCGTCCTCCAGCGTCGGAACGAAGCCCTGCGGGTTGAGCGCGAGATAGCCGGGAGCGCGCTGCTCGCCCTTGCGAAGGTGATGCGTCAGATGCTCGGCTCGAAGCCCCTTGAGATTCAGCGCAATCCTGACGCGATAGGACGCGCTGCTGCGGAAATAGCCGTGCAGCTTCATCATGGCACTCCTCCCGAAACGACATCTCTGGTTGCAATTGACGCTAGCGTAATTGACAGTATACTGTCAATTAATAACGATACCTGATCGCGGGAGGCGTGCATGGCCGCAGTTTCGACACCGGAGCGCGAGGCATTCTACAAGAAGATTGACGGCGAGAACATGACCGCGCTGTGGACCGTGATGAGCGATCTCATCACCCCGGAGCCGAAAAGCGGGTGCCGCCCGCATCTCTGGCAGTTCGCCGCCATTCGCGACTATATGATCGAGGCCGGGCGATTGATCACGGCCAAGGAGGCGGAGCGGCGCGTGCTGATCCTGGAAAATCCGGGACTGCGCGGCCAGTCCAAGATCACCACCTCGCTCTATGCGGGGGTCCAGATGGTGATCCCGGGAGACGTCGCGCCCGCCCACCGTCATAGCCAGTCGGCACTGCGGTTCGTGCTCGAAGGCAAGGGCGCGTTCACGACCGTCGAGGGTGAGCGCACCTTGATGCAGCCGGGCGACTTCATCATCACGCCGTCGATGACCTGGCATGATCACGGCAACGAAACGTCGGATCCGATGTTCTGGCTCGACGGCCTGGACATTCCCTTGGTGCAGTTTCTCGACGCCTCGTTCGCGCAGGGATCACAGGAGGATCAGCAGAAGGTGGCGCGTCCCTCGGGGGACAGCTTCGCCCGCTATGGTCACAATCTGTTGCCGGTCGACGCCAAGCGTAGATCGCGCACGTCGCCGATCTTCAACTATCCCTATTCCTACACGCGCGAGGCGCTGGAGAGCGCCAAGCGCAGCGAGGAATGGGATGCGTGCCACGGCCTGAAGCTGAAATTCTCCAACCCGGAGACCGGCGACTTCGCCATGCCGACGATCGGAACCTTCATCCAGCTGCTGCCGAAGGGCTTCAAGACCGCGCGTTATCGCTCGACCGATGCCGCGGTGTTTACCGCGATCGAGGGCCGGGGACGCAGCCGCATCGGTGACCAGACGTTCGAATGGGGCCCGCGCGACCTGTTCGTGGTGCCGAGCTGGCAATGGGTCAGCCACGAGCCGGACGAGGATGCCGTGCTGTTCTCGTTCTCGGATCGGCCGGTGCAGGAGAAGCTCGACCTGTTTCGCGAGGATCGCGGCAATGCCTGAGCACGCTCAACGCCAGTGCAGCAGCCGCGCCTCGAGCATGCTGATGAGCCGGCCGACGGCGAGCCCGAACAGCGACAGCATCAGGATTCCCGCCATCAGCTGATCCGTCTGCATCAGGTTGCCGGCCTGCAGCACGAACGTGCCGATGCCGGTTTCGGCGCCGATCATCTCCGCCGAGACCACCAGCATCAGCGCCACCGACGCGGTGATACGGAAGCCGGCAAGGATCGACGGCAGCGCGCCGGGCCAGATCACCTTGCGGACGATGGTCGCGAACGGCACATCGAAACTCTGCGCCATGCGGATCAGATTGCGCGGCACCGCATCGACGCCGCTGTAGACCGAGATCGTGGTCGAGAAGAACACCCCGAGCGCGATGGTTGCGATCTTCGGCTGCTCACCGATGCCGAGCCAGAGGATGAGCAGCGGCAGCACGGCGATCTTCGGGATCGGGAACAGCGCCGAGACGAAGGTGATGCCGACGCTGCGCGCGATCCGCCACAGTCCGATGGCGAAGCCGACGACGATGCCTGAGGCGGTGCCGAGCGCCCAGCCCGAGAGGATGCGCAGCAGCGACACCGACACGTGCTGCCACAGCGCCCCGCTCTCGGCGAGTCGAAAGAGCGCGCGCAAGATCCCGAGCGGGGTCGGCAGGAACAAGGGATTGACCAGCGCGAGACTGCCGATCAGTTGCCATAGGCCCAGCGCAGCGGCGAGGGCGAGCAGGCCTGCCCAGCGGCTCGCGGCCGGCGTGAAGCCGCCGCCGCGGAAGCGCACCGGTCTCGTCGTCGCGCCGTCGGTGGTGCGGACCGCTTCGCCCGTCGCACGATCAAGCATGCTGGACCTCGCGCTCGGCGTCGATGGCCTCGGTCCGGATCAGCGACCACAGCTCGTTCTGCAGCTCCAGCAATTGGGTTCGCACCGATGCCTCGTCGCGTTCCCGTCGTTTGACGGGAACGCTCACGACCTTCCGGATGCGGCCGGGACGGCGCGACAGTACGACGATGCGGTCGGCGAGCCGCACGGCCTCTTCGAGATTATGCGTGACGTAGACGGCGCCCATCGTTCCGTCGGCGAGCAGATCGACGAAATCCTCCATCAGCAGCTCGCGGGTCTGGGAGTCCAAAGCCGACAGCGGTTCGTCCATCAGCAGGATGGCAGGCCGCACCACGAGCGCCCGGGCTATGCCGACCCGCTGACGCATGCCGCCGGACAGCTGCTTGGGAAAGACAGCCCGGAAGTCGAGCAGCCTCGTCCGCCCCAGGGCGTCGTCGACGGCTGCGGCCCGCTGTAGCGCCGATTGCGACGTATGTAGCAGCGGGAACGCGACATTCTCCGCGACGCTCGCCCAGGGCAGCAGTGCAAAGTCCTGGAAGACGAAGGTCAGGGGATTGAGGCTGCCGGGCGGCGGTGCGCCGCGGAGCAGCGCCCTTCCCGCGGTCGGCTGCAAGAGCCCGCCGAGGATCGAGAGCAGCGTGCTCTTGCCACAGCCGGAGGGGCCGACGATGGCGACCACCTCGCCTGCCCCCACCGTGAAGGACACATCATGGAGCACGTCCAGCGCATCGAAGCGGTGACTGATGGTCTCGGCGATCAGATCCATGTCAGACGGTTCCGGCCCAACTCTGGCCCTGCTTATCTCCGCTCAATCCGGCTTCACCAGGTCTTTGGCGATGATCGCGGCCGCGTCATAGCCCTGGTCCGCAAAACCCTGCGCCTGAAGCCACTTGATCTGGCTGTCGATGTTATTGACGTCGAGCTTGCCGTCGGGATCGATATAGGCGCAGTTGCCCACCACCTGCTCGACCGGCAGGTTGGTGTACTTGCCGATGATTTCGAGCAGCGGCTTCGTTCTATCGTCGATTGCGGCATTGCCGTCCTTCACCGAGGCAAGCACCACGTCGTGATACTCGCGCTCGGCCCGCTGCAGCGCGCCGAGCAGCTTCGCGACCGCGGCCGTGTTCGCGAGAGTCTTCGGTCCAGCAAAGACGCCGCTCACCTGCCAGGGCGTCTCGTCTCCGACCCAGCCGAGATGCTTGACGGCGCCTTCCTCCATCAGCTTGCGCGCGACAGAGACCGGCATCAGCGCCGCATCGACGGCCTCTCCCTTGATGGCAGCCGCCATGTTCGACATCGACTGCAGCGGCACGATCTTCACGTCCGCAAGTTTGAAGCCGTATTTGTCGGCGAGGAGTCCGACGGAATAGTGAAAGCTCGACCCCACTTGCGTCATCGCCACGCGCTTGCCGGCAATGTCCTTCGGGGTCTTGAGACCGGCCTCATAGGCCTTGTTGCTCGCGAAATAGCCGATCAGCGGATAGCCGGGGCGATCGCGGCTCATGCCTGCAATGATCTTCAAGGCGCCCTTGCCCGCAAGATTATAGAGCCCGGCCGTGAACGCGGTGACCCCGACGTCGACATCGCCGGTTGCGGTGGCCACCGCGATCGGTTGCGCCGCATCGAAGAACTTCAGCTCGACATCCAACCCGGTCTCGCGGAAATAGCCTTTGTCGAGCGCGATGAAGACCGGGGCTGACGACGACAACCTGAGCACGCCGATCCGAAGCTTGGCGTCGTCGGCCTGCGCGGCGGTGATCGACGCAAATGTCCAAAGGGCCGCCAAGACCAGGTTCAGGTATCGGAACATCAAGCTCTCCAAGATCCGGCCCCCCTCTCGGCTTCAGCCCGGCGGTGTCCGCAGACTTGTTGCAATATTTCGAACCGGATGTCGCGCAAATTTTCGGAGAGACCGGCGGCCGAGGAGCCCTGAGGCCTGCTCGCGCCCGGCACGATCTCTCCTTCAAGCCGGCCCCGTTCGGGTTCGGCTCGGCGGCCGAGCTCTTTCGCAAGTGCGATCGAGGGATTATCCGACCGGCGACGCCCCCGTGCTGTCGGCTTGCGGATGTCACCATCGAGCTTCGAGATCATCCATGTCGGCTGGATAGAAGGCGGCTGATCTCCCGGACTGGAGAAAGTGATCATCAGTCCGTCGAGCGTTACGAAGTCGAGGCCGGTTCGCCAGTCCGCGTCGTCGCAGCGCGCCGAAGGCCTCAGAACATCTTGAGCTCGGGCTTCTCGCCATTTGACAGAAAGGTCCCCTCGAACCGGCCGAGTTCGCTATCGGCCGTGCATTCGAGCAGCGACGGCCCCTTGAACGGGTTTCCATGGCGGCAGCGGCCCTTGGCCTTGAGCCGATTGATGCTTTGCTTCGGGCTCTGGCCGATGATCATCAGGTCGACCGGCGTCACGATCTGGTCCGGTCCGGGCCTCTCCTCCAGATCGCCACGATTGGAGAACGTGATCACGCCGCCGTCCAGCAAAGTGAAATAGAAACCGGTCCGCTGGTCGTCGTAATCGGTGTTGAGCAGGACCCCCTTGCAGTCGGCGCTACGGTCCTTGCCCGCGATCACGAGCTTCTTGCAGGTTCCTTTCACGATCGCCATGCCCGTCAGGCGAGGGTCGGCAAGCGCCGGATCTGCCGGCATCGAGATGAAGCTGATAGCAAACACTGCCACCGCCAGCGCTGTTGATCTCATCGTCAGCCCCCACCCGGACCCTTCCTGCTGACTATGTCCCAACCTCTGACGACAGCAAAGTTCTTTTTTTGTTCTCATTCGATTTTTCGCAAGCCCGGGCGCAGGCTCGCCCGAGGGCGTCAGGAGTCGCGGACACCCAGTCCATCGGCCCATGACGCAAACGTCTGCGTAAGCTCGTCCATGACGGCCAGATCGTCCCGGCCCGAACGCGCAGGGACGTGGAAGGCGTGATCAGCCTGCGCGATCAGATGCAGCGTCGCGCGCCGCCCCAGCCGCTTGACGACGGGCTCAAGCAGCTCCGTCTCCGCCAGCTTGTCGCGCGTGCCCTGCAGAAACAGCATCGGCAAAGCAACCCCGTCGAGGTGATCAGCGCGCGCGACCGACGGCTTGCCGGCGGGATGCAGGGGAAAGCCGAGGAAGGCCAGGCCTGCGACGCCGGGGAGCGGCAGGGCGGATTGCGCCTGCGACGTCATGCGCGCCCCGAACGATTTGCCGCCGGCAATCAGCGGCAGCCCGGAGCAGAGCCGCGCCGCCTCCGCCACGGCCGCCCGCACCGTCGCGTGTGCGAGCGCGGGTGGATCGGGCCGCTTGCTGCCCTTCTCCATGTAGGGAAACTGGAAGCGCAGCGTTGCGACGCCGCGGCGGGCGAGGCTTTCCGCCGCATCGTTCATGAAGGCGTGGGTCATGCCGGCGCCGGCGCCATGCGCGAACACGAAGCAGGCGCGCGCCTGCGGCGGGGCGAGCAGCAGCGCGGACACCGGGCCCGCGCCTGCGACCGGAATGCTGAGAGACCGCGAGGCGTTCATGGCGTCATGCTTGCAGTTGCGGTCCGCCGCGCGTCAACTCTCATCGTCATCACGGCGAACGGCGGAGTCACGCCGTCTCGCCTGGCTTTGATGCGGTGACGATCAGGCCGCGGTCCGGATCGTCTGCAGGAAATCATCGACGTTGCTCTTCAGCGACGCAGCCTGTTGCTGGAGAGCGGCGGCTGCCGCCAACGCTGCTTCCGCGCCGGCATCGGTCTGTCCGGCCACGCTGCGGACGTCGCCGATCTCCTGCGTGACCGCCGCCGTGCCGCTGGCCGCCTGCTCGACATTGCGCGCGATCTCGCTGGTCGCAGCCCCCTGCTGCTCGACCGCAGCCGCGATCGCGTTGGAGATTTCGGCGATCTCGCGCACCGTGGTGCCGAACTGCGCGATCGCGCCGACCGTCTCCTCCGTCGCGCTCTGGATGGTCGCGATCTGGCTCGAGATCTGCTCGGTGGCCTGCGCAGTCTGCGACGCCAGGTTCTTCACCTCGCTCGCGACGATCGCAAATCCTCGGCCTGCTTCGCCGGCGCGCGCCGCCTCGATGGTCGCGTTCAGCGCGAGAAGATTGGTCTGGCTCGCGATCGCCTGGATCAGCTGCACGATGGTTCCGATCCGCTCGGCGGCGCTCGACAGGCCGTCGATCAACTCGGAGGTCCGCTGGGTTTCCTGCGTCGCCCGACCCGACACGGCAACCGAACGCTGAACCTGGGCGGAAATTTCGCGGATCGAGGCCGCCAGCTCCTGTGTCGCCGAGGCCACGGTCTGCACGTTGACGGAGGCCTGCTCGGCCCGGTTGGCAACCGCCTCCGCAAGGCCACGTCCACGCTCGGCCACGCGTGCCAACTCGCTCGCGCTCTGGCCCATCTCGGTCGCACGCCCGCCGACACCGGTGATGACGCCCTGCATGCCCTGCTCGAAGCGCCCGGCCAGGTCGGACATCATCCGGGTGCGCTCGGCTTCCGCCGCCTCGCGCTGGGCCGCGGCCTCCTGCTCCATTCGCCGCACCGCAAGCGCATTGTCACGGAACACCTCAACGGCCCGCGCCATCCGGCCGATCTCGTTGCGCTGCTCGCCGCCGGGGATCGGCTGCTCCAGCTCGCCTGCGGCCAGCGACTGCATGCGGTCCGTCATGCTGCGGATCGGGCCCGACACGCTGGCGCCGATCAGCCAAGCCAGCACTGCGCCGAGCACGAGGGCGCCGGCCGCGGTGACGATCACGGTCTGCCTCGTGTCCTCGACCGCGACAGCCGTCCGGGCTCCCTGATCCACGCGCGCTGTCCCCAGCTGCTGGTTGATCCGACCGACATGCCCGTCGATCGCCGCACTCGCCTTGACCAGCTCGGCCTGCTTGGCACGCAGATCAGCTGCGATCTTGATGACCTCTTCGAAAGCCGCGGCGTCGGCCGTCATGGCCTCCTTGAGCGACGCGACCAGCCCCTTCAGCTTGGCGTCGTCGACAGCAGCGAGCTCAGCCTCGGAATCGGCGATCGCCAGCCTCGCATAGACGAAGGTGAGCCTGGCGTCCTCGGCATCGTTGGGGGACAGCGTGCTCGTGTAGCGCATGACCGCGACGCGCGCCGCGTCCACGACGCTGGCAATACGCAACGGGTTGAGCAGCGGCTCGCTGCCCGCTCGATTGGCGAGCGCGACCTGGATGCCACCGACATTGACACCGGCAACGGCACCCAACGCCTCGGTCTTGTTCGTCGCTGCACGGAGCCGGTCGACAGCTCCGGCAGCGGCCGCGAACGAGGCCCGATAGGCCGCGAGCTCGGTCCGGACCGCGCCGACGCCATCGGCGATGACCTTCAGCTTGCCGGACTGCTTCTCGACCTCCTCGGCGAGTCCGCCGACCGCGTCGATGGCCTTCCCCGCGATATCCTTGTCGCCGACGCTCCAGGTGCGGATGAACCTCTCGACCGCACCGTTGGCACTGAGCAGCGCGGCGCGGACCCGCGACATGCCGGCATCACCCGCAGCGCTCGCGACGAGCTCATCCACGGTGCCGCCGATGCGGCCGACCTGGATCATGGCGAAGCCGCCGAGCAACACGAGGAAGCTCAGGATCAGCGCAAAGCCGCCGAAGATTCGCGGGCGGACGCCGATCAACGACATCAGGGAAGAGAGTTTCATGGGATTGCCCGGCTGTTACGGAGTGGACCTGATGGTGGCGAGCAGCTCCTTGCCGAAGCGCTTCTCGAATTCGGGATCGAGCGGCTTGACCGCATCGACGAAGGACTTCCGATCGAACGTCTCGATGACGTCCATGCCGCCCTTGCGCAGATCGGCCAGCTTCTCGGCATCGAGCTCGGCCTTCCAGGTCACCTCCGCCGCGACTCTCGCGGCTGCGATCAGCGCCTCGCGCTCGCTCGCATCGAGATGATCGAACATCGCGCGGTTGGCGACGAAGACGATCGGCGCAAAGAAATGGCCGGTCAGCGTCAGATGCTTCTGTACCTCCTCGAAGCGATTGGCCGCGATGGTCGGCACGGGATTCTCCTGCCCATCGAGACGTCCATCCTTGAGCGCGGCATAGACCAGGGGAAAGTCCATCGGCACCACTTCGGCACCCAGCGCCTTGAAAGTCATCTGATAGACCGGGTTGGGGATCACACGAATCCTCAGACCCTTGACGTCATCGACGGAGCGAACCGGTCGCTTCGAATTGGTGAGGTTGCGGAAGCCCTGCTTGCCCAACGCCAGCAGCACCAAGCCCTTGTCGGCGAACTTCGCGCCGATCGCGGCGGCGACCGGCCCCGTGGCGACGGCCTTGGCATGGGCCGTGTCGCGAAACAGGAAGGGAATGTCAAACACGCCGAGCTCGGGAACGACAGCGCTCGCGATGCCTCCGGACACGACCGCGATATCGACCGCGCCTGTCCGTGTGGCAGCCAGCACGGCTGCTTCGCTGCCGAACGAATTCCCGGCGCGCTCATCGATGATGAGCCGTTTGCCGGCAAGCGCCTGCAGCTTGACCCGGAACTCGTCCGACCCGACCTGCTGCGGGTTCTGCGGCTGCGAATTGAAGACCAACGAGACCATTCGCGGTGATGCCGCGGCGTGATGTGGGCCGAGCAAGGCCGCTGTCATCAGTCCGGCGAATAAAATCTCTCGTAGCTGTTTGCGCATGAGATTCCTGAGCTCGTTGTTCTCAGCGCAGTCTAGGAGGGAGGTATGGTTAAGGCGTTAAGAAGCGAGCTCATGCCGATGTCGTCGACATTTCGACTATCGTAGATCAAGATCGGCGGCTCTCGCCGGAACACGTCTCTCTGCGGCGCCTTCGGAGCGATCAGTCCGTAGAACTACGGATCAATCATCAACGGTCGCCAAAAAAGGTCGCCCGGCTCGCAGCTACGACCGCGAACAACTTCTGATAAATAGAATTCGCCGCGGGGCACCGCAAGAGGAGGCGCCGTCAGCGGCGCATCGCACCCGACATAAGCACCCTGACTCCATCGACCGACGGAACGGTCTCGAGCAGCGCGTGTGCGACATCCGCAGCCATGATCGGCTTGTAGTTCGCGGGGATGAGGAAGCCGATGAGCTTGTTCAGCCTGTTGCCCCATTCCTCCCCCGGCCGGTCCGGCTGTCCCAGTTCCGCCCGCGCGCCGACCAACAGCGAAGGCCTGGCAATGACGAGGCCCGCGAAAGGCAGCGCGGTCAGATCCTGCTCCAGCTCACCCTTCACGCGGCTGTAGAAGACGCGCGATTTCGCATCGGCGCCCATTGCGCTGACGAGCCCGACCCGTTTGGTGCCGCTCGCAAGCGCGGCCTTGGCAACGGCGAGATTGGCATCGTGATCGACGGCACGAAAGGCGGCCTGGCTGCCGGCGACCTTGATGGTCGTGCCGAGCGCCAGATACAGCTCATCGGCGGCAGGCAGAGCCGGGAGTGCGGCGAAGTCCACGGCGTGGGCGGTCAGCTTGGCGGAAACAACCGCTGGCGCGCGGCGGCCGACGGCGTGGACGTGATCGACGGACGGATCGGCGAGCAGGCCGCTCAGAAGCTCACGGCCGACAAGGCCGGTGGCTCCGGCAATGATCACGGTGCGCTTTGACATCTCCGCTCCCCCGGCCAGCAGGCTCGAAGAAGGTAGGCATTGCGAGCCCGGTTCGGAAGGTGGCGTCGTCCTTTTCGTTCACCGCCGCGGAAGGGAGCTCCATTCCGCGACGGGCGACTGATGATCGGCGTCGGGGCGCTTACGCGCCCTTGCGGCGCTCCGCCGCCTTGGCCATCGCCGCGGCAAACGCGCCGCCACCCGACGGCTTCTCCTCGCGCGTGGTCATGCGCGCCGCCGCCGGCGGCCGCGCGCTGGTGCGCTTCTCGCCCTTGGCCGGCAGCGGATCGGATAGCCGAAGCGTCAGCGAGATGCGGTTGCGCGGCACGTCGACGTCGAGCACTTTCACTTTCACGACCTGGCCCGGCTTCACCACCTCGCGCGGATCGTTGATGCGCTTCTCGGACATCGCCGAGATGTGGATCAGGCCGTCCTGGTGCACGCCGATATCGGCGAAGGCGCCGAACGCGGCGACGTTGGTGATCGTCGCCTCCAGGATCATGCCGGGCTTGAGATGCGTGATCTTCTCGACGCCCTCCTGGAACGTCGCGGTCTTGAACTCGGGGCGGGGATCGCGGCCGGGCTTGTCCAACTCCTTGATGATGTCGGAGACGGTCGGCACGCCGAAGCGCTCGTCGGCGAACTTGGTCGGGTTGAGCGTCTTCAAGGTCTTGCTGTCGCCGATCAGAACCTTGATGTCGCTCTTGGTCGCTTCGAGAATCTTCTTCACGACCGGATAGGATTCCGGATGCACGCCGGAGGCATCGAGCGGATTGTCGCCGTCGCGGATGCGCAGGAAGCCGGCGCATTGTTCGAACGCCTTGGGCCCCAGCCGCGGCACGTCCTTGAGCTTGTCGCGGGTCGGGAACGGACCGTTGGCGTCGCGATGCGCGACGATGTTCTGCGCCAAGGTCTCGCCAATGCCGGAGACGCGCGCCAGCAGCGGCGCAGAGGCGGTGTTGAGATCGACGCCGACCGCGTTCACGCAGTCCTCGACGGTGGCGTCGAGCGCACGCGCCAGCTCATACTGGTTGAGATCGTGCTGATACTGACCGACGCCGATCGAGGCCGGCGGCACCTTGACGAGCTCGCCGAGCGGATCCTGCAGGCGGCGAGCGATCGAGACCGCGCCGCGGATCGAGACGTCGAGATTGGGGAATTCCTTCGCCGCGAACTCCGACGCCGAATACACCGATGCGCCCGCTTCCGACACGATCGCCTTGGTCAGCTTCAGGTCCGGCTTCAGCTTCATCAGGTCGGCGACCAGCTTCTCGGTCTCGCGCGACGCCGTGCCGTTGCCGATCGCGACCAGCTCGATGCGATGCTTGATGCAGAGCTGCGCCAAGGTCAGCATGCTTTCGTTCCACTGCCGCTGCGGCTCGTGCGGATAGATCGTGGCGTGGTCGACGAACTTGCCGGTGCGGTCGATCACCGCGACCTTGACGCCGGTGCGGAAGCCGGGATCGAGGCCGAGCGTCGGCCGGCCGCCGGCCGGAGCCGCGAGCAGCAGATCGCGCAGGTTGGCGGCGAACACGCGCACCGCTTCCTTCTCCGCCTCCTGCCACAGCCGCATCCGGATATCGAGCGCGAGCGAGGTCTTGATGCGGGTGCGCCAGGCCCAGCGCACGGAGTCCGACAGGAACTGATCGGCCGGGCGGCCCTGGCGCGAGATGCCGAAGGTCACCGCGATGCGGTTCTCATACAGCGATGGATCCTTCGAATCCTCCGGCTCGCCGTCGCCGAAATCGAGCTGCAGCACCTCTTCCTTTTCGCCGCGCAGCATCGCCAGGATGCGGTGCGACGGCAGCTTGGTGAACGGCTCGGAGAAATCGAAGTAGTCGGCGAACTTGGCGCCCTCGGTCTTCTTGCCGTGACGCACCGACGACTTCACGGCGCCACGCGTCCACATCTCCTCGCGCAGCGAGCCGACGAGATCGGCATGCTCGGCGAAACGCTCGACCAGAATCGCGCGGGCGCCGTCGAGCGCGGCCTTGACGTCCTTGACCGGATTGTCGCCGTCTTTCTTGATGAACGCCTTGGCTTCGTCTTCCGGATTCTTCATGGGGTCGCCGATCAGCATGTCGGCGAGCGGCTCGAGCCCGGCCTCCTTGGCGATCTGCGCCTTGGTGCGGCGCTTTTCCTTGAACGGCAGGTAGATGTCTTCCAGACGCGCCTTGGTGTCGGCGGTCGCCAGTGCCAGCTCGATCTCCGGCGTCATCTTGCCCTGCGACTTGATGCTCTCGATGATCGCGGTGCGCCGTGCATCCATCTCGCGCAGATAGCGCAGTCGCTCCTCCAGCGTACGCAGCTGCGTATCGTCCAGCATGCCGGTCGCTTCCTTGCGGTAGCGCGCGATGAACGGAACGGTCGCGCCGCCGTCGAGCAGATCGATCGCGGCCTGGACCTGGGCATCCCTGACGGACAGCTCAGCGGCGATGATGGAGGCAAAATTCGACACGGTGTTCTTCCGAGATTCGTGACGGGGCTGATTGGATAGGAGTGCACGCGCGCCAGCGCAAGCGGGTGGCGGACGCTCTGTGGGCAACCGTGACAAAAA
This sequence comes from Bradyrhizobium sp. SZCCHNR1002, assembly GCF_032381435.1. Lineage (NCBI taxonomy): Bacteria > Pseudomonadati > Pseudomonadota > Alphaproteobacteria > Hyphomicrobiales > Nitrobacteraceae > Bradyrhizobium > Bradyrhizobium sp. SZCCHNR1002. The sequence goes on along the minus strand of NZ_JAUHIS010000008.1, from coordinate 130,152 downwards.
AGACCGGTTGCGAATCATGTAAAACGCTGTCGCAGCCGAGCCATCTCGTTGCGCGCGCGAAGCAAATCGCGGATTCTCGTGGACTGAGGGACGATTCGTGCAGGCAGCGGCCGCGACATATCTCGACGATCTCAATCCGGAGCAGCGCCGCGCCGTCGAGCATGGCGGTGCGCTGGCCGCACCGGGGCCGCCGCTGCTGATCATTGCCGGCGCCGGCTCGGGCAAGACCAACACGCTCGCGCATCGCGTCGCACATCTGCTCGTCAACGGCGCCGATCCGCGCCGCATTCTGCTGATGACGTTCTCGCGCCGCGCGGCCAGCGAGATGAGCCGGCGGGTCGAGCGCATCGCGCGGAAAGTGCTGGGCGGCCAGGCCGAAGCGATCACGTCGGGGCTGACATGGGCCGGCACGTTTCACGGCCTCGGTGCACGGATGCTGCGCGAATACGCCGAGCGCATCGGCCTTGATCCCGTGTTCACGATCCATGATCGCGAGGATTCCGCCGACCTGATGAATCTGGTGCGGCACGAACGCGGCCTGTCCAACACGCAGAAGCGCTTTCCGACCAAGGGCACCTGCCTTGCGATCTACTCGCGCTGCGTCAATGCCGACATGCCGCTGGACGAAGCGCTGGTGCGACATTTCCCGTGGTGCGCGGAATGGGCTGGCGAGCTGAAAGGCCTGTTCGCGGCTTATGTCGAAGCGAAGCAGGCGAACGCCGTGCTCGACTACGATGACCTGTTGCTCTACTGGGCGCAGATGATGGCGGACGCGACCATCGCGCGCGAGATCGGCGACCGCTTCGATCACGTACTGGTCGACGAATACCAGGACACGAACCGGCTGCAGTCGCAGATCCTGCTGGGATTGAAGCCGAACGGAACGGGGCTCACGGTCGTCGGCGACGATGCGCAGTCGATCTACGCGTTCCGCGCCGCCACCGTGCGCAACATCCTGGACTTCCCCGATCAGTTCAGCCCGCGCGCCGACATCGTCACGCTCGACCGCAACTACCGCTCGACGCAGCCGATCCTCTCCGCCGCCAATGCGGTGATCGGGCTGGCGCGCGAGCGCTTCACCAAGAATTTGTGGACCGACCGCACGGCCTCGCGCAAGCCGCAACTCGTCACCATCAGCGACGAGGCCGATCAGGCCCGCTACGTCGTCGAGCAGGTGCTGGCCAAGCGAGAGGAAGGCATCGTGCTGAAGCAGCAGGCCGTGCTGTTTCGGACGTCGTCGCATAGCGGGCCGCTGGAAGTCGAGCTGACGCGGCGCAACATTCCGTTCGTGAAGTTCGGCGGGTTGAAGTTCCTCGACGCCGCGCATGTCAAGGACGTGCTGGCGCTGCTGCGTTTCGTGGAGAATCCCCGCGACCGCATCGCCGGCTTCCGCGTGCTGCACCTGATCCCCGGCATCGGCCCGGCCTCGGCACAGCGGCTGCTCGATGCTGCGAGTGACAGCGCCGATCCGATCGCACGTCTCTGCGCGCAGCCAGCCCCTGCGCGCGCCGGCGACGACTGGACGGCGTTCGTGCGCATGCTGGAGCAGCTGCGGCTGTCGGACTGGCCCGCGGACATCGCGCGCGTCCGGCACTGGTATCAGCCGCATCTCGAGCGCGTCCACGAGGATGCCGAGGTGCGCGGCGCCGATCTGCTGCAGCTCGAGCAGATCGCCAGCGGCTATCCCTCGCGCGCGCGTTTCCTCACCGAGCTGACGCTCGATCCGCCCGACGCGACCTCCGACCAAGCCGGCGTGCCGCTGCTCGACGAGGACTATCTGATCCTCTCCACCATCCATTCCGCCAAGGGGATGGAGTGGAATTCGGTACATGTGCTCAACGTCGTCGATGGCTGCATGCCCTCGGACCTCGGCGCCGGCTCCAGCGCCGAGCTGGAGGAGGAACGTCGGCTGCTCTATGTCGCGATGACCCGCGCCAAGGACGATCTGCACCTGCTGGTACCGCAGCGCTTCTTCGTCCATGGTCAGCCGGTGCGCGGTGATCGTCACGTCTATGCCTCGCGCACGCGGTTCATTCCGGAAGCGCTGGTGCCTCTGTTCGAACGGATCGGCTGGCCGCGGCTGCCACGAGCTACGGCGGTTGCGAGCTCGGGGCCGCGGATCGACCTGGGTGCGCGGATGCGCGAGCGGTGGCGGTGAGCCTCGGTCTTGCGGCGGTCGCGGTCCCTTACCTCGCCCCGCTTGCGGGGAGAGGTCGGATTGCATCGAAGATGCAATCCGGGTGAGGGGGTACAGGTCTCGCCACGACCACTTCCCGTGCGGCTGCCCCTCACCCCACCCCTCTCCCCGTGAAGAACGGGGAGAGGGAGCGCACCGTCTGCGTGGCGATGGCTTAAGCGCGAACTCATTGCTCAGGGCTTCGCTGCTTCAAAGTGCGCGCAAAACCACGCCCAGGTCTGCCGGGTCACCGCGACATAACCCTCGCCGCGATATTTGATCTCACCGTCCACGATCGCATGCAGCTTCGGCAGTGCATGGAACGGCACCGCCGGATAAGCGTGATGCTCGACGTGGTAGGGCATGTTCCAGGCGAGCCAATGCACGGCCTGCGTCGTGAAGGTGGTGCGGGTGTTGTGGAAGGCGCTCCTGGTGTGATCGCAGCCGGTGTGCTCGGCGTAGAGATAGGGCCGCAGGATCAGTTGCCCAAGCAGCAGCGGGAGCACCCAGACCCACAGCAGGAGCGCGCTGTGCAGCGCGAGCGAGCCGAACAGCAAGAGCGCGTAGCCGGCGACATAGAAACGGGCCTCGCGCACGATGATCGCGCGACGGCCGGCGGGCACCCAGGGCACGGTGACCTCGCCGGTCACGGCATGCTTCAGCACCAGTCTGAGACGGCCGGCGACCTGGACCAGGCCGGAATAGGCGATCGCGAGCTGCGTCTCGGAGCGCGGCTTGGGGCCGACGATCAGCTCCGGATCGCGCTGGGGGTCCTGGGTGTGGCGGTGATGCTCCCAGTGGAACAGGCAGTAATATTCGTAAGGCAGCCCGATCAGGAAGCCGGAGAGATTGCCGACCGCCACGTTCAGCCGGCGGCTGTCGAACGCGGTCTTGTGCGCCGTCTCGTGCACCGCCATGAACAGGAAGGCGATGAGCACGCCCTGAACCGGCAGCAAGGGTAGCGCCCACAGCATCCCATGCGTCGATGCGATCGTTCCGATCAGCGCACCCACGGCGATGATTGCGCCGTAGTGGCTGAGCGTGCGCAGCGCGCCCTTCAGGTTGGAGCGTGTGCAGAGCTGCTGCAGCACTGCTGGTGTCAGCAGCTTCGGGCGAGGCGCGAATTCGTCGGTGGGCACGTCGGTCATGTCGAACTCTGGATCAGCTCTGGAGAAGGGTGGAGACGTTGGCTTTGATGACGTCGCGATCGGCCGGGATGCGGACGGGATTGCCGGCGCGGTGGCCGTGGACCGATGGGATCGGGCGCAACGTGGCGGAGCGGGCGTTGACCAGCTTCGGCAGCTCGCGCTCATTATCGCGCCAGTCGAAATAGCGGTCGGTCTGGCCGGGCATCAGCAGCATGTGCGCGGTGATGGCGGAAAGCGCCCGGTCGAGATCGCCTGAGAACGCCGCGCAGGCGCTGATGTCGCCGCCTTGCCAGATCGCGATCTGCGCCAGCAGATTATTGGCGTCGCGATGCGCGAAGGCGGTGTCCCAGGTGGCAGCGAGATAATCCTCCTGCGAGGCGAAGCCCTGCTCGCGCCAGACCTCGTCGCGATAGAACTCGTAGGACATCGCCCAGCCCGCATAGATGCGGCCCATCGCGCGCAGGCCGGCCACCGGCTTCTCCACGAAGCGGCCGTTCTGGAAGGCGGGATCGGCCGTCAGCGCCGCCTTCACCGCATCGAGGAACAGGTGATTGTAGGGCGAGCAGCGCGCACTGCCGCAAACCACCGCGGCGCGCTCCACCATGTCCGGATGGAGAGCAGCCCAGTGATAGGCCTGCATGCCGCCCATCGACCAGCCATAGACCAGCGCGATCCTGCCGATTCCGAACTGCTCCTCCAGCAGCTGCCGCTGCGCCGCGACCGCGTCGTGATAGCTGATCGCCGGGAACGGCACGCCGCCGAGCAGCTCGCGCGTGTTGGACGGCGAGGACGACAGGCCGTTGCCGAACAGGTTCGGGATGATGATGAAGTATCTGTCGGAATCGAGAATGCCGCCTGATCCGATCAGCCATTCAGTGTCGGTGTGTTGGGCGCCGAACGACGTCGGATAGAGGATGACGTTGTCCTTGGCCGCATTCAGCGTGCCGTAGGTCTTGTAGGCCAGCCGCAGCGACGGGAACGTCGCGCCGGATTGCAGGACGACATCGCCCGCCTCGAAGATCCGATAATCGCTGCCTGTCGCCATGCGCGTGATCCCGTGGTCAATGAGGAGAGCCTAGGTGATGCGCGACCGACCCACACGCCCATTTTTTGGCATGGCATGACCGCGCGAGAGGCGCACGCGGCATCGTGTCCGCAGCGGCCAAGCGCCCGCGTTCTCGCGGCCGGTTTCGCCCGAGTTTGGCTGGATGCAACACCCTCGAAAGAATGAGGGCGCAGGGAATGCCGGGTGAAGGCCTCACCCATGGCCCGCCTGCGAAAAAAATGCAGGCGGCAGGAACCACAGGTTCAGCCGACAATCCGGCATTCCCTGCGCGATGGGCTTACGGCTGCTCCGTGCTCTCCCTGGGGACCGGGCGTTCTTGCCCCCATCGCCCGCGCCTGCCCTGGAGCAGAGATCACGGACTTGGCCTCAGCGTCGGGAGGCCAGGACCACACGGCTTGACCGTCCGCAGCAGATCGTTCGTCGGCGCGACTTGCGTCGCGCTGCGACCCGCCACGGCCACCGCATCCCCGCCTCGCGTCTCGTGACGACCGCGCGTACGCCCCTCATCGATGAGGCGGGATGCGCGCAATAGAGCATAGTTTTCGGAAAAACGAAAGGTGAATTTTCAGGCGATTGCGGCTGCCGTGCGGACGCAGGACTTTCGCATATGACGATCGCGGTTTTGCGCGCGTCTCTCTCCACGTGGTCATGGCCGGGCTTGTCCCGGCCATCTCGGCATGCTGGGAACGGCGCGGATGGCCGGGACAAGCCCGGCCATGACGTGCCACAAAACAGCAATCACGCCAGCCGCGAGATCTTTCCTTGCTGCCATAGAGAAACCCTGTGTTTCGCGACCGCCCGCTTGCAAACCGGCTCCGCCCCTTCCAGCTGACGCACGGACGCCGTATGACGGCCCGACGCATTGGAACGAGACATGACCGCAGCAATCGAATTCGGCCTCGACACCTTCGGCGACGTCACCCGCGGCGCTGACGGCGCGATGGCCGCGCATGCTCAGGTGATCCGCGACGTGGTCGAGGAAGCCGTGCTCGCCGACCAGCTCGGGCTCGACTTCATCGGGCTCGGCGAGCACCACCGCGGCGACTTCGCGATCTCGGCGCCGGAGGTCGCGCTGGCGGCGATCGCGGCGCGGACGAGCCGCATCAGGCTCGGCTCGGCGGTCACGGTGCTGAGCTCGGATGATCCGATCCGCGTGTTCCAGCGGTTCGCAACGCTCGACGCGGTGTCGAACGGCCGCGCCGAGGTGATCCTCGGCCGCGGCTCGTTCACTGAATCCTTCCCGCTGTTCGGCTTCGACCTCAAGGACTACGAGACGCTGTTCGAGGAGAAGCTCGATCTGTTCGTCAGTCTCCTGCCGCAGCAGCCGCTGACCTGGCAGGGCCATCTGCGTCCGCCGCTGCGCGAGCAGCTCGTCTATCCGCCGATCGAGCACGGCCGGCTGAAGGCCTGGATCGGCGTCGGCGGCAGTCCGGAATCGGTGGTGCGCGCCGCGCATTACGAGCTGCCGCTGATGCTCGCGATCATCGGCGGCGACCCTGCGCGGTTCGCGCCCTATGTCGATTTGTATCATCGCGCCATCAAGCAGTTCGGCCGCGAGGTGAAGCCGATCGGCGTGCATTCGCCGGGCTACGTCGCGGACACCGACGAACAGGCGCGCGAGGAGCTGTGGCCGGACTACAAGACCATGCGCGACCGCATCGGCCGCGAGCGCGGCTGGCCGCCGATGGGCCGCGACGAATTCGTCCAGGAGGCCGATCACGGCTCGCTCTATGTCGGCTCGCCGGAGACCGTGGCGCAGAAGATCGCCGCGACCGTCAAGGCGCTCGGCCTGTCGCGCTTTCAGCTCAAGTACTCGGCGGGGCCCCTGCCTCACGTCAAACTGATGCGCAGCATCGAGCTGTATGGCCGCGTGGTGGTGCCGCGGGTGCGGGAGTTGCTGGCGCAGGAAGCGGTGCCGGCGTCCTGATCAGCGGTGCCGTGACGGCGCCTTGGTGAGCATCGGTCGACCGACACCCACCGCCGTCGTCCCGGCGAACGCCGGGACCCATACCGCGTGATCGTTCTGTGAGGCACGCTGAGCGTCGCTCTTCGCCAAACAGCGGCGCGGGGCTATGGGTCCCGGCGCGGAGGCCGGGACGACAGCGGTGGGATGGATAGAGCACCCTCACATCGCTCAGCAGACGTCCATCGTGGCGGGCAACAGCAACCCGCGCTCTCCTGCCGCCACCCGCGCGAGTTCTGCCGCCGCTCGCATCAGCACCCCGTCCCACGCCATCGGCTGCTCCTGCCGGAACAGCCGCATGGTCGGATACCACGGCGTGTCGGCGCGGTCGCGCAGCCAGCGCCAGTCGAGTGCGTAGGGCAAGAGCACCCACACCGGGCGCGCCAGCGCGCCGGCCAGATGCGCCACCGACGTATCGACGGAAATGACCAGATCGAGCGCGGCGACCGCGGCGGCGGTCTCGGCGAAATCATTCAACAGCGGCGCGAGGTCGATGACATCGCTGCCGAGGTCGAGCAACGCGGGCGCATCGTCCGGCCGCGGCTCCTTCTGCAGGGAATAGAGCTGCACGCCCGGCATCACCAGCCGCGGCAGCACGTCGCGCGCGGCGAGCGAGCGCTGGCGGTCGCCCTTGTGCCTGACATTGCCGGCCCAGACCACGCCGACCTTGAGCTGCGGCGCGCGGCCGAGCACGTTGTGCCAGGCCGCGACCTTGACCGGATCGGCGGTGAGATACGGCACGTCGCCGGGAATCGTCTCCAGCGTCGTGCCGAAGATGCGCGGCAGATCCATCAGCGGCAGCTGCAGATCGAACGGCGGCAGTGGCGCGCCGCGCGCGACCACGGTGACGGCCTCCAGACAGCGCAGCAGCGGCGCGATCGCCGGCTGCACCTGCAGCACGATCTGGCCGCCCATCGCCCTCACGCGGTCGATGTAGCGCACGAATTGCAGCGCATCGCCGATGCCGTATTCGGCGAACAGCAGCAGCGTGCGGCCGGCGAGCGGCTCGCCCTGCCATTCCGGCACATCGAAGCGCGGCATGCCCGCGGAGAGATCGGGGCAGTCGCGGCCCCAGCGGTGCTCGGCGAAGCCGGCCGGGAGGTCGCCGCACATCAGGAGAAAATGCGCGTGGTTGTAGCGCGCCAGCGCGTCGCCGGGCGCGAGGGCGACCGCCCAATGGGACGCTGCCAACGCATCGTCGATGTCGCCGGCATTGCGCAGCGCCACCGCGAGATTGGCGTAGCCCTTTCCGTAGGACGGATCGGCGGCGACGGCGCGGCGATGCGCCGCGACGGCCTGCCCGGTCTCGCCGCGCAGCTCATGGATGATGCCGAGATTGGTGTGCGCCGGAGCGTGATCGGGCGCGAGCGCCAGGGCGTGCTCGCAGGCGGCGATGGCGGCGTCGAGCTGCCCGGCGCCGCACAGGCAGGCGCCGAGATTGCTGAGCACGACGACATCGGTGGGGTCGAGCGCCGCCGCGCGGCGATAGGCGTCGACCGCCTCGGCTGAACGGCCGGCCTCGTGCAGCGCATGGCCGAGCAGCCGCGCCGCGCTGGCATCGCCGGGCGCGAGATCGGCAGCGCGGCGGTAATGAAGCGCAGCCTCGGTGAAGGCGCGCTGCTTGTAGAGCACATCGCCCAGGCTGAGATGCAGGCCCGCATCCCCCGGGCGCGCAGCGAGCGCCTGCTGATAGGCCGATACGGCCGCCGCGTCGTTCGCCTGCTCGGCGAGCACATGCGCGAGCGCCCGCCAGGCTTCGGGATAGGATGGGTCGCGTTCGAGCAGCGCGCGATACGCGGCTTCGGCGTCGCTGAGCCGGCCCTGCCGCGCCAGGGCGAGCGCGAGATTCCAGCGGGCGCGGAGCAGTGCCGGGTCGAGCTCGATGGCATGGCGGTAGGCGGCCTCGGCGTCGGCGAGGCGCGACAGCTCGAGCAGCGCCGTGCCGAGCTTGCTGTGAATGGCGGCGTCGTGCGGCCGCAACGCCGCGGCGCGCGCGAAGGCATCCGCAGCGCCTTCGCGCTCGCCTTTCACAGCGAGGGCATCGCCCAGCGTGACATAGGCCGGCACGTGGTTGGGATCCCTGGCGAAGACGCGTCCGAGCAGCGCTGCGCCCTCCGCCATGCGGCCATCGGCAAAGGCGAGGATCGCGGAGAGATGCAGCGCCGGAAGATGATCCGGCGCGGCCTGGAGAATCTCGCCGCAGACGACCTGGGCCAGGCCGGCCCGCCCTGCATTGTAGTGATCGGCTGCCTCGATCAGCAGTCTCTCGACAGAAACAGCCCCCATGATGTCCTCGACGTCTCGCACCGGATGCAGGCTTGAACGTGCGGCCGGACGATTTCAGGCGAGACGCGCGGCACGAAGCGCTCAGCTCGCGGCCGCCTCGAGGCTTGCGGTGGTGCGGGCGCGGACGATATCCGGCGTGCGATAGGCCGCCTCCGGGATCGTTGCCAGCCGCGAATCGTGGAGCCTGGAGCCGAGGCCGTAGAACTGCTGGAAGCTCATGATCAGCGGCCGCCATTTGTCGGGATCGATGCGGTCGCGCGCGCCCTCCATCAGGATGGAGCCGTCGACGTGGACGCGCTGCACCCGGACCTCGAAGCACTGGATGTGGCCCTTCAGCACGGCATCGTCGTCGGCGATGCCGTGCACCGCCTCGACCCGCGCCTCGAGCTGCACGGGACATTCGGCGACGCGCGGCGCGGCGACGGTTTCGGATCGCATCGCCGTCAGCCCGGCTGCGCCGAACTTGTCGGCCTCATGGCGATAGCCGCCGCGCTGCTTCATCGGCGGCACCGGATCCGATCCGGTGGTGAGCGCGAGGCGATCGACCGCGGCCACGAGATCGGCCGACGGCAGGTTCAGCACGCATTCGCGGCTGCGCCGCATGTTCTGCGGCGTCTTCGATCCCGCGGCGAGGCCGAGCATGCAGCGCCAGCCGAGCCAGAACGCCGACGACATCGGCGCGAGATTGAAGCTGCCGTCCTCGTTGACGGTGCTGATCAGGACGACCGGCGTCCCGAAATAGAGGATGCCCGGCTCGATGGTCGTGTGCATGGGAAAGCTCTCCAGGGTGATGCATGCCGGCGGCAAATTTCGCGCGCCGCGCGGACGGGCGCATGCGTCCGTCGCGCCCCGGAAGATTTGCGATGCGGCGGCCCCGCGCTCCACCCGATTCCCGAGCCGGTCGGATTTGGCGTGCGAACGGATGAGACGTCGCAATGGAGAGGCGGCGATCCCGGCCGTCGCAGCCGCCTCGCCTCGTCCAGCCACCGCCGAGCCCGATGGTTGCCGCACGCATCTTCTCATCCGATGGTTGACGCGATATGCTCCTGCTGCGGGCAGGGAGGCTCTGTTGTGATGAGGAAGCTCACGAGGGCGACGTCGTTCCAATTGTTTGCTGTTGCGTTGGCATGGGTTGCGCCGAGCGGACATGCGTCGGCCGAAGCCGATTTCTGCACCCCTGTGGCGCAGCTCATGAGTGACTTTGCTGCGCAGGAGCTGTTCTACTGGGACCCGGACACCAAGACATGGGCCGCCGTGCCGGACGGCGGCCTTTCGCTCTCCGGGAGGGAAGCCCAGCTGATCTACGTCACGCGGGAATTTTTTCAGGACGAGCCGCGGTCGGGCGCGATCGTCGTCAAGACCGGCCGCAAGATCGATACCAGCGAGAAAGATCCCGAGCCCGCCCGCAAGAAGATCAAGCTCGATCGCGCCAAACAGGCCGAATTCGACTCCTGCCGGGGCAGGGAGCCGTCCTCGTTCGACGGGCGGGTCTCGGCGCTGGAATATGACCGGTACCACGACTACGGCTATGACGCGTCCGACAATGAGGATGGCCGCAGCCTCGGTGAATTTCACACCAGATATGTCAGCCGCAGCGGTCGATGCGACGCCGCGACCGACAGCACCACTTTCGACGCCCCGCTGCGCTGGGACTGGCGCAGCAACCGGTCGCAGTTCTCATTCGACCCGAGCGTGGTGAGCGGCGGGTTCCATAGCCAGATCATGGCCGGTCTGAGCATCCGTGGAGCCGCCGCGGTCGGATCGGTCGGCCTCGCCGACCAGCGGGTGGACATCATCAAATATCGCACGAACGCGCAGAAGATGGCCTGCATCGCCCTTCGCGTGAAACCGACCGGCAGAAATTTCTTCATCCGTGTCAATGATTTGGAGGGAGCGCCGAAGGGCGGCCGGCTGATCCGGGCGGATGAACTGTCGCGCCAGCTCACGCGTTAATCCGTCTTTAGCCGTACTTGTTTAGTATTCTTTCGGCTCGGTGGACGGCGAACGAGCTCGAGGCTTGCGGCGATGACGGACGGACTGACCATGACGTCGGAAGGCCGGCCTGATCTGAAGGAGGCCGGGGGCCGGAGACATCTTCCCTCATTTGGGCCCGCGATCCTGCAGACCGGCCTGGTCGTTGCCGCCTGCGCGCTGTTCGTGATCGCGAAGTCGATCGCCACCGGCGGCCGGGTGCATATCGACGATGTCGAGTACTGGATCGTCGGCGTCGTGCCGGTCGCCCTGCTCTACGGATTGTCCCTGCTGATCGCACGCGCCACGCCCGAAGCCAGGCGGGATGCCGTGGCCCGGCGGCTGATTGCGGCCTGGATCGTCACGCTCATCCTGTTCTGCATCAGCAAGGATCTCCACATCTATGAGGGCCTGCGCGATGCCGTCGAGACGGTCGCACAGCTCGGCCGCAGCGCCGCCGAGGCCGTCGTTGCGCTGCTGTTCGCGGCCCTCGCCGCGATGATCACGATGACGAAGCTCGTCGCGGAAGCCGGTGACCGGCTCCGGCTCGCGATCGGCACGCTCGCCGCAATCATCCTGATGATGGCGATGGCGAGCCTGCTGCTGTCTTGGCACTAGGCTCCGTGGCACCAGGCTTCGCGGCGCCAGGCTTCGCGGCGCCAGGATTCGAATAGCTGCTCCAGAGTTCATCCCGGCTCGGAAATCGATGGGACCCGGAGCCCGCGAGCCCCAATTCCCTGATCATGATGGACGCGCTGCGGAAGCCGAGATCGCGATACGCTTCGAACTGGCTCGGGTCGAAGAACTGATCCAGGGTCGTCTCGTGCGGGAAATCCGGACTGCCGGCGCGATAGCCTGCGGTCGTGAAGTCGAGATCGCGGATCAACGTCGCCTTCAGATAGATGACGATGCTGTCCGGCGAGCCGTCCTCATAGCGGACGCGTCCGACCACATAAGGCGATTTGGCGAAATGCGCGCCGGCGGGATAGCCGACCTCCTTGTCGACCGGCAGCAGGCGATCGACCCCGGCGGCGGGCTCGAAGGTCAGGGTTGCCTTGAAGTCCTCCTTGATGCGGACCGCAGCCGACACCAATGCGGGCAGCGCAATGGTCGCATCAGCCTCTCCGTCGATCAGGACGATGATCCCCAGCTTGCGCCGCACGAGCTCGTACAGTCCGAGATTCTCGAAATTTCCGCCGTCCGAGATCTCGATGAAGGCGCCGGTCCGCGCGCGACCATATCCCAGGAGACCCGCCGTCAGGGTCGGGCTCCAATAGGCGGGCTGGCTGCGTCGCTCGCCCTTGAGCCAGGGATTGCCGACCCAGATGCCGAGCCGCATGTTCAGGATCGTCATGACGGCGGAGACGAGACGATTGCGGGTGAAGCCGGTGCCGATGTAGCCGGCGTTGGAGTTGACCGCCGCCCCCGACGCCGCCATCGCCGTCGCCAGCGTCAGCGGACCGTACCGGTCCTCATCCGTGTATGACTTGGTGTCCTCCCAGCCGGTCGAACGCGAGCCGATATAGAAGGGCGACAGGATGAAGTTCACCCCGCCCCGATTGACGATCCTGGGGTCCACGTCCCTGACGATCCGGCCGAAGGTGTTGATGAGGGGATACGGAACGGGGGATCCCTGGCGGGCGGACGGCGAATACGACGATCGAAGGTCGACGAGATTGAGGCTGTCGGCCACGGGTGAATAGGTCGCCCGGCCGATCTTCACCGCCAGCGTCGACGGCAGGAATGCTTCCATGAGACGGTCGCGATAGAAGCGATGCAAGCCGATCTGGTTCACGTTGGCGCGAATGCTCAGGACGACACCGACGATGACGAAAACCGTCGACGCATAGGCGATCAACGACTTGTAGGAGGCAAGACCGCCGGGGAGAAGCGGCGAGTTCTTCTGAGAGAAGACGTCGAAGACGAAGACGGATCCGATATAGCCGAATGTCAGCGTGCCATACAGGAAGATGGCGGCCCCGAGCGGCACGAACACGCGCGCCGCGATGGTCTCATCGATCTTCTTGACGAAGGAATAGTAGCCATACAGCGCCGATGCCGCGCCGCTCAGAACGGTGAAGAAGGCAGTGAACACGATCGAAGGACCGCTGGAAGCGGTGATCTTCTGAGCGAGGAAAAATGGCAGCACGGGCAACGAACCGACGACCAGCACCACGAGGCCGATCGCGAAGATGACGCCGAACCATTCCTCGAGCGTTCGTCGCCACCAATAGCTTGCCGTGACGGAGGAGCCGCGAAAGAAATACTCGAAGACGAATCGAGCAATCAGCACGATCCCGAACAGGCTCGAAGCGACGATGACCGCGAGCGTGGTGAAGCTGATCAGACGCCAATAGAGCAAGATCGGCACGATGATCATCGCAGCACCCGCTGCGGCGGATAGCACGGCAGCCATGCTGACTCGTGGACCCTGGCCGACTTCACTCGGAACGCGCGTCAGGAGAGCGAACAGCAACGACATGAAGACGAAGAACAGAACCCCCACCGCATAGGCCACCAGCGCCAGCGTATACAGCGGAGGCAGCGCGAACGGGCATTGCGGCTTGGTGGCCATGCAGGTCCACGTGAACCACGACTCCGGAAATCCGGGCAGCGGCCGGTCGAGCGCAGGGAACACGTGTTCGATGACGAAGGTGAGCCCGAGGTTAATGAGCTGGACGATCAGGAACAGAAAGAAGATCAACGGCAGCCACACGATCAGGCTGATCAGCAGCGTCCTGAGAACGACGTAGATGCCCGACAAGGCGGTGATGCCCTGGCCGGAGACCAGGTAGTTGCCGTGATTGCGCAGGAAGGCGAGGTTGCACTTCTGGTCAGGACTGTCCGACAGGTTCGGATTGGACAGATGGTCGCAACCGTACGGGAAATTGTCACGGTCCACGCCATAGATTCTTGGCCCGGCAGCGACCGTCGTGCCGGGGTGCGACGCTCTACCCGCTGCCTGCGCTGCGACAGAGGCCTGCGCGAGAGCGGCAGCTTCTTTCGCCCGCGCCTCGCTCCACCACCATTGCAGGGAGGAGCCGATGTAGCCGCCCCCCGAGACGGTCGAGATGTAGTCGAACTTGGCGAGCAGTCCGTGGGCGACCAGCGCCTGAAGCGCGCCGAGACTGAAGGTCGCGGAGCGAATCCCGCCGCCTGAAAGACCGATGCCCTTCCAATCATCGCTCTCGCCCTGCCCGATGCGGCGCGCGTGGGTTTTCGCAAGCTTGCGCTTCTCCCATCGCAGCACGGCTTGCTCATGCCGCTCTTCCGGCGTCCCCTTCCTGGAGCGGCCACGGGACTTTGCACGGGCATCAAGGGAATCGCTCATCGGAAATTTCGATTTGCGCACGCCGGAGATCACGGCGAGCCAATAAAAACCAAGGCTACCACGCGCGGTGGTGCGCTTCAATTAAAACGAGGATGATGCGCAGGGCGCTACCAACGATCTCGATAAGCGACCTTCACAGGCACGCCGATTACGCTTCGGCAGCGCAAGACCAACGACGAGAGCGGCAGTCCACAGGAGCGGTGGCGGCGGACGTGCTCCCTCACGGAAGAAGGAAATGTCGACAGCATCTGGACAGCGGCAGATGGCGATCCCGGCATGACTCGAACATGCGACCTACGGTTTAGGAAACCGCCGCTCTATCCAGCTGAGCTACGGGACCGGAGCCTGCACCGACGTGCAACTGCTTCGGTGCCTCCATAGCAGACCCGGGCACCGACCGGAAGCCTCTCCGGCCGCCAGGTCGGCCCTGCCCCGGACCAGCACCGTGGCAGACTGCCGAACAGCCGCGGCCCCGGGGGCAATCCATGCTTTCAGTTCCGCTCACCGCCGCTCAGGGATCGCCCGGCCGCCGCTCCGAACAGGGGCTGCACGGCGTACAGGCCGAACTGGGCGACCCAGTGACCGACCGCCAGATAAGAGCCGCTCCAGTTCGACGCCGGCCGGTAGCCATTCTCGACGTGGGCTGCATACGCGGCGGCGATGTCGGGGCGCCCGCTCGCCTCGTACATGTCCCAGAGCCCCCAGGCCCGGCTGAAATTCAATCCAAACTCGTGGTCGGTCGCCGGACGCTCGATCGGGCTCGGCAGCCCGTTCGTGGCGACGAAGCGCGATAGCCAGGCGGCATAGTCCGCCCGGCTCAGCACCCTGGCGACCAGCGCCGCCCAGTTGCTGCAGATCGCCATGAATTGTCGCTGCTCCCGCCCATAGGAGCATTCTGGGTCGGCGTCGACGAAGCTGGGGCGGATCCAGCCGATCACCTCGGTTTCGAGATCGGCAAGACCGCGGGCCCGCGCATAGTCGAGCAGATTGGTCAGGGCCCAGCTGTCGCTGCGATACTCCCCGGCGAAGCGGTCGATGCGGCGGCCCCGGTAATATTGTCGCAGCGTCCCCGCAACCTCGTCCGCAAACGGCACGAGATCGTCGGAGCCGGTGAGCTTCCGGTGATCGATCGCGAGCCGCAGGAACCAGGCGCGGCCATACGGCATTTCGAATTGCGGCGATTGCCGCAGCAACCGGCGCTCCGACGCGAGCCTGTCGGGCGCCAGGATGGAAGCCACGAGGGGCTGATATTGACGGTCACCCGTTGCCCGCTGATAGGCGATGAGCGCCCAGACGCCGTGGACCGCCGAATGCCAGTCGACACATCCCCTGAACGCCGGGTGGTTGGTGTCCTCGCGGCGGCTGCACGTCGCGACCTGCCGGGCGAGATTTGCCGCCATCGTCTGTCGCTGCGCCGCCAGCGGCAACGCGATCTCGGCGGCCGCAGCAGCGCCGCAGCCGGCCAGCAAGGCGAGCGCAATCGCGAGCCTTTTCAACACGATCACACCCTCGTTTCCGCGCGCAGCCCACTCTATCCGTCCGCCGCCCGATGGTCTAAGAGAGCGGGCGCCCGGCAGGCGCCAGGATAGTCCCCTGCCGTCGCCACCACAAACATTGCCGCCGCCGGATCCGCTCCGGATGTTCCGGCAGCAGATCCAGCGTTGAGGAAGCAGATTCGTGATGCTCATCCGGTCGGTCATTCTCGGCATGCTTGCGGGCTGCCTCTCCGTCGCCGCGAGCCAGGCGCAAGATACCCGCAATCTGCTGGAGTCCAAGGAGTCGCTCTACAACAACATCTATGTCTATGAGCAGGGCCCCTATCGCAGCATGACGTTCGGTCACAACCGACGCATCTATACCGAGAGCGTCTACAACACCCGCGACGAGCTCGATCTGCCGGTCGACTATACCCGCTTCATGACCGCCAGCGTGATGTACGCCAAGAACGTGAGCTCGATCCTGGAGATCGGCTTCGGCGGCGGCCGCACGGCCTGGTACCTGCACCGTTTCCTGCCCAAGGTGCAGGTGACCTCGGTCGAGCTCGACCCGACCGTGCTGGAGTTCGCCAAGAAATATTTCGGCATCAAGGAGGAGCCGAACTTCCACGTCGCCAACCGCGACGGCCGGCTGTTCGTGCAGGAATCGAAAGAGCGCTACGACATCATCCTGATCGACGCCTATCGCGGCCCGTTCGTGCCGTTCCACCTGCTGACCAAGGAATTCTATCAGCTCGTCAAGGATCATCTCGCCGAGGGCGGCGTGGTGGCGCAGAACGTCGAGCCCTCGACGATGCTGTTCGATGCCGCCGTGAAGACCATTCACAGCGTGTTCCCGCAGGTCGACTTCTACGAGGCCGGCGGCAACATCGTCATGGTCGGCTATCCCGGCGACGAGCGGAAGGCGGAGGATCTCGCCGCCGTCGCGCAGGAGCGCGACAAGGAGTTCGGCTTCCGCTACAAGCTCGCCGACATGCTGGCGCAGCGCAAGCGCATCGACATCGACAATGGCCAGGTCATCGACGCCAAGGCCAAGGTGCTGACCGACGACTTCGCGCCGGTCGAGGCGTTGAAGACGATCGAACGCCACAACAGGAAGCTGCCGTGAGCGCGCCGGTCTCCCGCGCCGGCCTGCTGGCGATCTACGTCTGCTCGTTCCTGGTCGGCTGCGTGCTGATGGGCTTCGAGATGCTCGGCAGCCGCTATCTCAATCCCTATTTCGGCAGCGGCATCGGCGCCTGGGCGAGCCTGATCTCGACCGTGCTGTGCGCGCTCGCGATCGGCTATTTCGCCGGCAGCGCCATCGTCGACCGCCAACCGACGACGCGCACGATCGGCGTCATGATCCTGATCGCCGCCGCCTATATGGCGGTGGTGCCGGCGACCGCCGACACGGTCATGGCCGACATCCTCGACACCATCGGCGACGGTCCTGCCGCGACGCTGCTCGCCTCGACCGCGCTGCTGCTGGTGCCGCTGACCTTGCTGGGGACATTCTCGCCGATCGCCGTCAGCCTGCTGACCCGCTCGGCCGCCGAGGCGGGCCGCGTTGCCGGTCTCGTCTATGGCGTCTCGACCATCGGCAACGTCGTCGGCACGCTGGTCACGACTTTCATGCTGATCCCGACGATCGGCTCGCGTGCCATCACCTATTACTTCGCGGTGGCGCTGGCGGGCTGTGCCGGCATCCTGTTCATTCCGTTCGAACGGAAGAGCTCGCGGCCGTGACCGGGAGCAAGGCAGCCCATACCAGCGTATGCTCTGTCCTGAGCTGCGCCCTCGCGGCGATTGCCGCGGCCGTGCTCGGCGTCAGCGCCGCCACGGCCTCCGATGCCCGGATCGAGCAGTGGGACGGACGCCGGGCGATGGAGCACATCGCCGACCAGCTGCGCTTCACACCCCGCGCGATCGAGACGCCGGGGCATCAGCAGACCATCGACTACATCAAGGCCGCCATGGCGAAGACGGCGGCCGAGGTGGTGAAGACCCAGAATTTCGCCTTCAAGAGCGACGACGGGCGGGTCCTGCGGCTGACCAACATTATCGCCCGCTTTCAGCCGCAGAATCCGCGCCGCGTGATCGTTGCCACCCACTACGACAGCATCATCCACGCCTATCGCGACGCCAACAACCCGAAAGAGCCGATGCCGGGAGCCAACAATTCCGCATCGGGCGTCGCCGTGCTGCTGGAAACCGCACGCGTATTGTCCCTGCTGCCGAAGGCCGAGGTCGGCATCGACATGATCTTCTTCGACGGCGAGGAAGGGCCCCGCGCGCTGGGCGCAGGTGATCCCATGTGGCGAGCGCTCGGCTCACCGCACTTCGCGGCGAATCTGAAGGAGTACTATCCCGACCGCAAACCCGAAAAGGCGGTCGTGTTCGACATGGTCTGCGACAAGGATCTCGCACTGATGCCCGAGCCGATGTCGCTGCGATCGGCGCCCGCCGAGGTCAAGAAGTTCTGGAGCATCGGCCAGAGCATCGCTCCCCAGGCTTTTCTCACCAAGCCGACCGCGTACCCGATCAGCGACGACCACACGGCGCTCGCGCAGGTCGGTATTCCGAGCTTCCTCGTCATCGATTTCGACTACGAACCCCATTTCAACACGACGCAGGACACGCTCGACAAATGCTCGGCCGACAGCCTTCAGGCGGTCGGCCGGACGCTGCTGATGTATCTGCTCACGCCTTAGTCCTCTTTGCCCGAACGCCAAGCCGCAACCCGGGTCCCGAATTTCAGGTCGGCCGCGGAGAGCGCGCCGGGCTTCTTCTTAGTTGCAACGTCGTTCCGCGGTTGCGCGGCGGTGCCACCGAAGCTACAATACAATCATTGCAGGATTTATTGTGTCTGAGCCACTGTTACTGGTGGAGACGCTGATGACTTTGGTTGAGAAATTGGAAAAGGTCGGCGCTCGGCCCAAGGCTTCCGGCGCCAAGAAGGATCCGTCTCTCGAGCGCCTCAACATCTACATCGGACTGGCCAAATTCCTGTTCGGCACGTTCGCGCTTGGCCTGATCACCCTTGTGCTCAATCAGCAATACCGAACCGCACAGCTCGAGTTGGAGCGCGCCAAGAGCGACCATGCGCTCGGCCTGCAGGACAAGCAGGTCGAAGTGGAATACCTTCACAAGTTCCAGACCATGGCGATGGACAAGGACATCACCGTCCGCGTGGATTTCGCCGACTACATGAAATCGGTCGCGCTATCGAAGACCCTTCAGGAGATCTGGGAGAAGTACTACGCCGCCTTGAGCAAACGGCAGGCCGAGCATCAAGAGAAGATCGAACGCCTGAAGAATCAAAAGAAGGATGCCGCCACCGAACTCAATGCGGTGATCTTGAAACCGTCGGATTCGACTGTCGGCCCGCTGGTCGAAAAGTTGCAGCGTATCGACGCCGAGCTCTATACGACGCAGGAAGCGCTGGACAGGTCGCGATACGGTACGTTCAAGGAGAACTATTTCGACTTTCAAAGCATCTATGACGATGCGGCTGCCGCCGAGCGCGCGCGAGACTACGAGCGCGAGCGCGATCTGCTCTTTGGCGCGATGGAGCGGATACCCAAGACGGTCAAGCCCTACTTCCTCGCGCGTCTCGCGGGAGCCTACCGGGCGCTTCACGACTTCTCCAGCGCCCGGGCGGTGATGCAGCAGGCCGTGGATCTCGCCCCCACCGCAGAGAGCCTTTTCCGGCTTGCAATCATGCAAAAGAACGACCGGCAGGTTCAACGGGCGCTGGAAAGCCTGAAACGTGCCGCAGAACTCAGTGACGACGATCCGGACACGTCGAGGCAGATCGAACTCGTTACGGCGGGCTACCTCATTCACAATGGGCAGCGCGATGAGGGGCTGCGGCTTTTTGCGGCGCTTGAACCGAGCCTGCAGCCACGGGACAGTTTCATTACGAACATCGCCTGGTTCTATGCGGTCGCTGGCCGGGACGACGATTTCTATGCAGCGTTGGAACGATCGCTGCAGATCAACCGCCAGGCCACACTGACCTGGATCGACCAGGAGGTCGACATCGACAAATACCGCGAGGATGATCGCTTCAAACAAATCGTCCTGCAAGCGCGGATTCGGAGCGGCCAGCGGCCGTAGCTCACCGCGACATCGTGAACGTGCCGCTCGCCCCGCTGAGGGACCAGCGTCCGCTGATGCTGCGCAGGTCGGCAGAGATCCTGCCGACATAGCTCACCGCGTGCGAGACGCCGCCGGTGCCGTCATAGGTCTTGGTGATGGTGACGGTCTGGCCCGGCACCAGGGACGCGGACGAGCAGGCGAGATTGGCGAACAGCTTCGGCGCGCTGCGGTTGCCAAACGTGTTCACCTCTTCGGCCCGTCCGGCACAACCAGCCGTGCCGAAGTTGAAGGTGAAGGGGACTTGGCTGCCATTCGCATAGGAATAGCTGCCCGTCCAAACGCCGGCCATCGACCGCAGCTGCGGTGTCGGGGGCGGCGGCAGGGACTCGGACGGCGCGGCCAATGCGACCTTCGACTTGATCTCGTCCAGGCGTGACCGCGCAATGCTCGCATAGAAGCCGTCCGGATAGGTTTTCAGGAAGGCCTCCCAGACCTCCCGCTTTCCGAGCTTCTGCGCCAGCTCGAAATCCTCCCGCATGCGATCGGCGGCGGAGACCGGCGGCTGCGACGGCGCGGCCGGGGATTCGGCTTCGGATCGGCCAGTGAAATAGAATCGGCCAGCGATCGGCGAGGACGACACCCAGGGCTGCTGCGCGCCGCCGGTCGACTTCTTCACGGCGAGTCCGACTTCGTTGAATGCCTCGAACAGGCCAAGCCCGGGCTTGCGGATGGTCGCGGCGAGAGCGCTGGAATAGGGGCTGTTGCCGCCTTCGCCATCCAGCGCCACGTTGCCGGGCTGGGTGGCATAGGAGATCAGCGTGCCTTCGGGGGCCTGCATCTGGGCAAGCCCGCCGCCGGTCGCGCGGAAGCCGCGGCCGCCGAACGGATTGTTGCGGCAGGCATCGAGCACGACGATGTTGAGCTTGGTGCCGGCGCCATCCATCTGGCTGAGAACGACGTTGGTGTCGACCATCTGCAGGTAGACGTCGGCCTCCTTGGTCGGGTTCGCCGCCACGGGCACCAGGAAATTGCGGCCCGCGACCTGCACGCCGTGACCGGCATAGTAGAACAGCGCGACGTCGGCCCCCATGATCGCGTTGCCGAACTTCTGCAGCGCGGCGTCGAAGGCCGCCTTGTCGAGATCGATCTGCGGGCCGCCAGCGACGAGCGAGAAGCCGAGCGAGCGCAATGTCTCAGCCATCAGCCGGGCATCGTTGCGTGGATTGCCGAGCGGCGTGACGTTCTGATAGTTCGAGTTGCCCACCACCAGCGCGATGCGCTTCTCGGCGCTCGCCGATGCCGACCAGACTGAAATCAACGTCAGAATCACGAAGAGGCGCAGGATCGCGCCCATCGACAAAATAAACCCCATGGCCATGCCCATTTCCGAGGGTCACTGCAAGAATGTCCCCTCTTAACATGCCGACACCGACCGGTCTTGCCCATCTTCGAGACGGGCAACGCAGCCACCGTAGCCGGATGGGCTCACTTCGGCGCTGCGAGCACTGACGCATAGCACGATCCCGAGGTATTTCGATCCGCACGCTCCGACGGCGGGGACCGGACGGACGCACGCCCGGGCCCGTCGCAATGGCTCTACCAGCCCCCCACCGTCTGCGCAGGCGAGCAGGCCGGCCGGTGTCATGCTCTCGCGACGAGGCGATCGTCTCGCCGAAACCGCCCTCCGCGCTGCCCTCCTTCAGGCCACCGCGAGCTCGGGCTGCGGCTTGACCGCAGCCATCGGCTTGCGCGACAGCAGCCCGGGCACCAGCGCCTCGGCCGCCTCCGCACCCGAGATCACCACGGCCTCCACGCCCGCGCCGGCATTGCCGCCGCCGGCGATGACGAGGTTGCGCAGCGGCGCCTTGGCACCCTTGAGCCGCCCCGCACGCGCCACGCCATAGATCGAGCCGGCGCTGGCGAGGTCGTAGCGCGCATAGGTCACGGGGCTGGCGTCGGTGCGATAGACGATGTGCTGTGACAGGCCTGGAATGACGGTCTCGGCAGCGGCGACCATGGCATCGCCGAGCTGCTGCTTCCGCGCCTCGTAATCCTTCGAGCGGCGCCAGGCCTTCCAGTCGTCGCCGCCCTCGGCCTGAAACCAGCCCTTGGCCTCGTCGTGAGGAACGAGCGTGATGATCGTCATCGTCGCGTGGCCTTCGGGCGCCGCCGACGGATCGAGCTTGGACATCACGGCGAGACCGATGCCCATTGGCGCATCGAGATGCGTGGCGGGAGCGATGTCCGGCACGACGTCGAGACCGAGATGCACCGAGAAGCACGACGTCGCCGGCGTGAGGCTGCGGGTGCGCTCACGGAAGGCTGAGGGCAGATCGTCGGGGCCGAGGAGCTCGGTGAAGGTCCGGCCGAGATCGGCGTTCGAGACCACCGCGCGCGCGCGGATCGTGCGGCCATTGCCGAGCACCACGCCGGCGGCACGGCCCTGCTCGACCAGGATCCGCGCGACCTTGGACTTCAAATGCACCTCACCGCCGCGCGCGGTGATCGCCTCGGCCATGATGTCGGCGAGGTGACCGGAGCCGCCGACCGGATAGAAGCCGCCCTTGAAGTAGTAGCCGAAGATCGGGACCATCTGCGCACAGCTCAGCCGCTCGCTGCCGTCCCCGAGATAGCCCGACAGCGCATTGAGATACGCGATCAGCTCGGGATCGGAGACATGCGCGGCGACCAGCTCGTCGAACGGGCGGTTCATCCAGCGGAACGCCTGCGGATGCTTGCGCGGGAAGGCCAGCATCTCCTCGATCGATTCCGGCATCCCGGGAATGCCGCTGCGGCCCTGTCCGGTCGCATACATGCTCTGGAAGATCGCATGAATCGTATCGAACAGCTTGACGAGCCCGTCGGCGCTGGCAGGAAACGCCTCGCAGAGCAGCCGGACATAGGCGCGCCAATCCTCGGGCACGTCGATGCGGCGGCCGGAAAGCCGGTAGGAATGGGTGACGCGCTTCCATTGGATGCGATCGGCGACACCGAGCCGGCGCAGCACGCTGTCGACCGGGCCGCCGGGCCAGACGCCGGAGAAATCATGCGGTCCGGCATCGAAGCGGTACAGCACCGGCTTGTTGTCGTGATGCGCCTTGCGCAGATAGCTGTGGCAGAAGCCGCCGGGCACGACGTGGTGGTCGAACACCTTCACCTTCAGTCCGGATTCGGCAAGCAGCGCCGCGGCGGTAAGACCGCCGATGCCGGCACCGATCACCGCGACGTCGCAATCGGCGCTCGCGGCACCGGAGAAGTCCGGCGCCGGCCAATGATGATCCTCGCGGGACGCCCGGATCCGCTGCAAGGCCTGCCGGATGGCGAAGCGCGGGCCAAAGATCGAGACGAGCGCTCCGCCGACGACGATCGCAGTCGTGACCCAGGATGACACGCCGGCCCAGCGGCAGAGGCCGAGCACCAGGAACAAGACGCCCCACAGCCCCGTCATCAACATGTTGATCAGCTGGAATTGCGGTGTCGACGCGCTGTCTGCATAGCTCCCGCGGGAATAGTCGGCCGTCCAGGGCCGGCCGACGGCGAGCGAGCCGAAGCTGATCACACCGAGCGCCGCGAAAGACAGCCACAGCGAGTTGATCGCGGTCCAGCCCGGCGCGACATCGTTGGCGATGGCCAGCAGGACGAACAGCGCGAGGCTGCCGAGCTCGAGCAACGCGAGCTCCGACCGTGTCGCGCGCCACAGATTGCCGGCGAGAGACAGCGCGAGCGCGGACCACACCGCCCAGCTCGGCTGATGCCAGCCGAGCAAGGCCCAGAACACCACGAAGGGCAGCAGCGCCAGCTTGACCGTCAGGAACACCTTCATACCTGCCTCCTCCGCGCCAAGCGCGCCGCCATCTTTCCAATGTCAAGATAAAGCATAACGGCATCGCCCCGCCTGCGTCAACGATGATCTTGCCAACGTCAAGATTAGATTCGTCAACCTCGACGGGACGAAAATGGTAGAATGATGCCCGTCATCACGCGAAGGCCACAGCCTATCGTCCGGACGCCACAGCAAGGCGCGATTCGCGCACCGCCAAGCCGCCAAAGCCGGCCCGACTGTGGCAATGGGATCACGGAACCCGGGCGTTGAACGAACAAAGTCGAAAATTGCGCAGCATAGGAGTCACACACCGCCGCAAATTGGCGACAATCTGCGGTCATCTGAGGCGAGGAGACGCTGAGGATTGCCGTTCGTGTACCGACCCCAACTGCCAGTATTGGTCTTTGCTGCCATCAGCTGCGTGTCGGCCATTCAACTACAACGCGCGCATGCGGAGTGGTGGAGCCGCTCCCCGACTGATTTCGAGGAATGCGCCGACGCGGCGGAGAAATCCGCCACGAAGGAAGAGAAGACTGCGGCGATGGCGCAATGCAACGCCAAATTTGCCGGGAGACGGAAGCCGGGCGGCGGCTATGTCTATTACGACTTCATGCAGGACCGCAGCTTCGACATCGCCGGTCCCAATCCGACGCCGGAAGAGCAGAAGTTCATCGATCAGCAATACACGCAATATCTCGAGCGGCAGCGCCACGCCAATATGAGCTCGGCCATGATGCCGCGGCCGCAGCCGCAGGGCCTGCAGTCGACCTCGCTCAGGGACATGACGGCGCGCGCCGCGATCGAGCCGCCCAAGCCGGCGATGCCGGCGCCGCCACCGCTGCCCCGGCCGAGCAAGCCGCCTGCTGCGGCAGCGCAGCCCGGCCAGGTGCCGCCCGGCGCCACCGCCGAGGCGCGCGCCCGGATCAAGGCGGCCCACTGCGCCAAGGATGGCGGCAGGCGCGATTCGTTCTCGTGCAATTTTCCAGTCCTGTCCGAAAAGCTCGATGAGCTGAAGCGGATGTTCACCGGCCCAAGCCAGACGGCGGCGGGACCAGCCGCGAAGTCGCCGAAACGCGCCGACGCCAAGAACTGACGCCAAGAACTGACACGAAGAACGGACACCGGCCGCCTGCGACGGCGGCGTGCGCCTGCCCGCTCCCGTTCATCGCGCCGTCATCTGCGCCACGCCACAACATGATGCGCACGCGGAGTTCCGACAGCGGCGGCCGCGATGGCGTATGCATGCATTCCCCCCGTCTGCGGCGTCTGGCCTCCGCTTGTAACGATCCGAGCAACGCCATAGCTTTACGCGCGTGGGGCGCAGGAGGCAGGTCATGGGTCTACTCGACATTCTCAACGGCATGCAGAACGGCCCGAACGGGCCCAGTCATCCGACGACACAGAAGAACGACGGCATGTCGCCGATGACGATGGCGATCCTCGCGCTGCTGGCCTGGAAAGCCGTGAAGCACTTCTCGCAAGGCAGCCGGCAGCCGAATGCAGCTCCAGCGCCAGTTCCGCCGCCCCAGCCGACCGGCCAACAAGGCGGGCCGCTCGGCGGCGCGCTCGGTGGCGGCCTGGGCAACATCATCGCCGGCGGTCTCGGCGGCCTGCTCGCAGGCGGCGCAGCCGGCAGCGTGCTGTCCGGCGGACTCGGCGATCTCCTGCGCCAGTTCCAGGAGAAGGGCCATGGCGACACGGCGAACTCGTGGGTGAGTCCCGGCGAGAACAAGCCGATCTCGCCGGGTGATCTCGCCAACGCGCTCGGCGCCGACCAGATCGATCAGCTCACCGCGCAGAGCGGCCTGTCGCGCGATGAGCTGCTCAGCGGGCTGAGCCAGTATCTGCCGAAGGTGATCGACCAGCTGACGCCGGACGGGCGGCTGCCGACCGAGCACGAGCTCTCGGGCCGGATCTGAGCGCGACCTTCAGGCAAGGATGATCTCATGATTTACATTTTGATCGTTGGCTTCGTCGCCGGCCTGCTGGCGCGGCTGCTGTCACCCGGGCCGAACAATCCCTCAGGCTTCATCCTGACCACCGTGCTCGGCATCGTCGGCGCCTTCCTCGCCACCGCGATCGGACAGGCCATCGGACACTACGGTCCGAACCAGGGCGCCGGCTTCATCACCGCCACGATCGGCGCGGTGGCGGTGCTGTTCATCTGGAACCGGCTCGTCGCCAGCGGCACGATCCGCGACTTCAACCGGTAGCAGCCTTCACCCCATTGCGAGCGCCGCGACGCAATCCATGGCCTACAGATGAGGTCTGGATTGCGTCGTCGTTTGCAGGTCTCACAATAACGGCGATCTCATCCCAGCAGATGCATCCCCGCATCCATGCGCACGACCTCGCCGGTCATCTGCCCGGATGCGGGGCTGGCCAGGAAGACGACCAGTTGCGCGATGTCCTCGGCCGATGACGCCGTACGCAGCGGCACCCGCGCCACCACGGCGTCGCGGACCTGCTTGGCGCCGGCCTCGCCGCGACCCTTGGTAAACCAGGGCGTATCGATATAGCCGGGGCATACCGTGTTGACGCGGATCGCAGGCGCCAGCGCGCGCGACAGCGACAGGGTCATGGTGTTCAGCGCCCCCTTGCTCGCGGCGTAGGCGATCGACGAGCCGACGCCGCTGATGCCGGCCACCGACGACACGTTGACGACGGCGGATGCGCGTTCGGTCTGCTTGGCAGCGGCTTCGAGCAACGGCCGCGCCGCACGCACCATCTGGAACGGTCCGATGGTGTTGACGGCGAAGATGCGCTGAAAATCCTCGGCCGACAGGGCATCGAGCTCCGCATGCGGGACGTGCTTGGTGGTGCCGGCATTGTTGACGAGCACGTCGAGACGCCCCCATGGCGCCGCGGCCGCGACGATCCTCTTGCAATCCTCGTCGCGCGACACGTCGCCCTGCACGACCACGATGTCCGCGCCTTCCTTGCGGCAGAGATCGGCCGTCTGCTCGGCCTCCGTCTTGCTGTTGGAATAGTTCACGACGATGCGCATGCCGGCCTTGGCCAGCAGCAGTGCAGTCGCGGCACCCAGGCCGGAGGCCGAACCCGTCACGATCGCGCACAGACCTTCCACCGCCATTCCGCTTCTCCCTGCTTTCCCGCGTCTCATTCTCAGATCGTTGCTTCTTAGAGCATGATCCGGAAAAGTGGAAACCGGTTTTCCGAAAAGATCACGTTCAAACAAAGGGATCAGACCATCGCGACTGAAAGATCCAAGCAATCTCCGCGCTGCGGAAATCGCCGGGTCCATGCGGCGAACGGACGGCGCCCTGCGATGCGCAGCGCTTGTCAGGACCCGTGACTGCGCTCATCATGCGACGCAAACATCCGGCGCGGCGCGCAATTGCGACGCCGTGCGGCAGAACAATCAGCACGAGGAACGCCGTGGCGGACGCTGACAACATCGTGGTTGCGACCGCGGAGAAGATCTTCGCCGATCTCGCCGACCCGCAGACGATCAATCATGACAAGGACGGACGCTGGGCGGCGCCGCTGTGGCGGGCCCTGAGCGAGGCCGGTCTGCCGCTGGCCTGGGTCGCCGAGGAGCTCGGCGGCGCCGGCGTCGATCTCGCCGACGGCTTCGCCGTGATCAATTCCGCCGGTCGCTTCGCAGTGGCGGTGCCGCTCGCCGAGACGCTGCTGGCCGGCTGGCTGCTGCAGCAAAGCGGGATCGCTTCGCCTGACGGCGTCATGACGATCGCGCCGGCGCGCCCGAACGACCGGATCACGCGCAACGCCGACGGCACGCTGTCCGGCCGCGCCCGCGGCGTGCCGTTCGCGAAGAATGCAAGGCATGTGGCCGTGGTCGCGCATGACGGAGACGACGTCTCGATTGCCCTGGTCGAAGCGGCCGGGCTGCGCATCGATGCCGGCCTGTCGCTCGCCAACGATCCCAGCGACACCGTCACCTTCGACAAGGTCGCACCCGTGGCGATGAAGCGCGCGCCGGCCGGCTTCGATCAGGACCGCCTGATGCTGATGGGCGGCGTCGTGCGGGGCCTGCAGATCGCGGGCGCGCTGGATGCGTTGCTGGAGATCAGCGTCCGCTATGCCGGCGAGCGCGTCGCCTTCGAAAAGCCGATCGGCAAATTCCAGGCGGTGCAGCACAATCTCGCGCGCCTCGCCGGCGAGAGCGCTGCGGCGAGCGCTGCCGCGACCTCCGCCGCGGATGCGATCGCGCGCGGAGAGGCGTTTGACGACGCGATATTCCTCGAAGCTGCATCAGCCAAGATCCGCTGCGCCGAAGCCGCCGAGAGGGGCGCGGCGATCGCCCATCAGGTGCATGGCGCGATCGGCTTCACCACCGAGCACATCCTGCACCGCTTCTCCTTGCGGGCGCTCGCCTGGCGCGACGATTTCGGCTCCGAGAGCCATTGGGCCGTGGCCCTCGGCCAACGCGTCGCCGCCCGCGGCGCCGACGAATTGTGGCCGCTGGTCGCCTCACGCTGAGAGCTGCACGAGAAGGATAGCCCATGACCGCGCTCCGTTTCGATCCGATCCGCCTGCCTGGGGAATGCGAGGAGCTGCGCAAGGAGGTGCGCGCGTTCCTCGCCGAGGAGATCGCCGCCGGCACCTTCAATCCGTTCCAGCCGTTGCGCGAGGACGCCGATGCCCGTGAGTTCTCGCGGCGGGTCGGCGAGCGTGGCTGGATCGGCATGACCTGGCCGAAGAAATATGGCGGCCACGAGCGCACCTTCCTGGAGCGCTATGTCGTGACCGAGGAGATGCGCGTTGCCAACGCGCCCGTGCGCCGCTTCTTCGTCGCCGACCGCCAGAGCGGCCCGATCCTGCTGCGCTACGCGCCCGAGCACATCAAGATGGACATCCTGCCGCGCATCTGCCGTGGCGAGCTGTGCTTCGCGATCGGCATGAGCGAGCCGAATTCCGGCTCCGACCTGTTCGCGGCCAAGACGCGGGCGACCAAGACCGAGGGCGGCTGGCTGATCAACGGCTCCAAGATCTGGACGACGTCGGCGCACATGGCCGACTATATGATTGCGATCTTTCGCACGTCGCCGGCCACCAAGGAGAACCGGCGGCACGGCCTGACACAGTTCCTGGTGAACATGAAATCGCCGGGCATCAAGGTGAATCCGATTCCGCAGATCACCGGGCAGAAGGAATTCAACGAGGTCGTCTTCACCGACGCCTTCGTGCCGGACGATCATCAGCTCGGCGAGATCGACGGCGCCTGGAAGCAGGCGACGTCCGAGCTCGCCTATGAACGCTCCGGACCGGAGCGCTTCCTGGAGACCTATTACGTGCTGACCGAGCTGGTGCGCGCGGTCGGTCCCGATCCCGACACGCGCAGCGCCGAGGGCATCGGGCGCCTGGTGGCGCAGCTGCATGCGATGCGGCGCATGTCGGTGTCGGTCGCCGGCATGTTGCACGCCGGCAAGGAGCCGGTGGTCGAGGCCTCGATCGTCAAGGACGTCGGCACAGTGTGGGAGCAGCAGCTGCCGCATCGTGTCCGCGATCTCGCCGCCTTCGTCGAGGAGGACGCCGGCAATCGCGAGACCCTGGAGAACCAGCTGACCTTCGCCATCCGCACCGCGCCGAAGTTGACCATCCAAGGCGGCACCACGGAGGTGCTGCGCGGCATCATCGCGCGCGGGCTGGGACTGAGGTGATGGTGCTTCTTACCTCTCCCCGCTTGCTGGGAGAGGTCGGATTGCATCGTCAGATGCAATCCGGGTGAGGGGGTACAGGTCTCACCACGGACACTTCCCGTGCGTCTGCCCCTCACCCCATCCTCTCCCCGTGAAGAACGGGGAGAGGGAGCAGACCGGCGACTGCGCGGCAGCCTGGTCACAAACGCAGCGCGAAATCATTGAGACGCTCATCGGAGACCCACATGACCCACTTCCCTGACATCGGCGTCGAGATCCATGGCCATGTCGGCCTGATCGAGATCCGTCGGCCGCCGCTCAATTTCTTCGACATTTCACTGATCAACCAGATCGCGGATGCGCTCGAAGGCTTCGATCGCGACATCGAGATCCGCGCCTCTGTGCTCGCCGCGCAGGGCAAGGCGTTCTGCGCCGGCGCCAATTTCGGCGACCCGGCGCGGCAGGCCCAGGAAGCCGCAAGCGCCAAAGGCGATCCGGCCGACAGCCTCGGGCCGATCAACCATCTCTACATGCAGGCGGTGCGGATCTTCCGCTGCAAGAAGCCGGTCGTTGCCGCCGTCCATGGCGCCGCGATCGGCGGCGGACTCGGGCTCGCGGTGTCGGCCGATTTCCGCGTCACCTGCCCGGAGGCGCGCTTTTCCGCCAACTTCACCAAGCTCGGCTTCCATCCGGGCTTCGGCCTGACGGTGACCTTGCCGGAGCTGATCGGCAAGAACAACGCCGAGCTGATGTTCTACACCAGCCGCCGCGTCACCGGCGAGGAGGCCTACAAGATCGGCCTCGCCAATGAATGCGTGCCGCAGGACCAGGTGCGCACCGCTGCAATGAAGCTCGCCTCAGAAATCGCCGAATGCTCGCCGCTCGGCCTGCTTTCGACCCGCGCCACGATGCGCGCCGGCCTCGCCGACCGCGTGATGGCCGCGACCGAGCACGAGCTCGCGGAGCAGACAAGACTGCGCGCGACGGAGGACTTCAAGGAAGGCGTGAAGGCCACCGAGGAGCGCCGCTTCGCGAATTTCAAGGGACGGTGAGCGGTTACGCTATCGCGTAGTCTGTTGCGGCGCGCGCAGTGCACCTCGCCCCGCCAGGGCTATCGCATTTTGCGATGGGAGTGGCGCGTTCGTATATCTCCACATCGTCATGCCCGGGCTTGTCCCGGGCATGACGGAGTAACTAACAGTCGGGATTGTTTGTCGCGACAGCCGTATTTTCCTATGCGATAGCCCTGCCGCTCTCGCGGGGAGAGGTCGGATGGCATCGACGGATGCCATCCAGGTGAGGGGATACAGGTTTCACCATCAGCACCTCCCGTGCGGCTGCCCCTCACCCCAACC
Organism: Bradyrhizobium sp. SZCCHNR1002; assembly: GCF_032381435.1. NCBI lineage: Bacteria > Pseudomonadati > Pseudomonadota > Alphaproteobacteria > Hyphomicrobiales > Nitrobacteraceae > Bradyrhizobium > Bradyrhizobium sp. SZCCHNR1002. The sequence continues at coordinate 99,830 of NZ_JAUHIS010000008.1, read as the reverse complement.
CTCTCCCCGTAAGAACGGGGAGAGGGAGCGCAGCGTCGACTGCGCGAGAGCTGAGACTCGACTCATAAGTCTACGTGGTCGGTGTGAACATCACGCCCGCCATCTCGAACCCAACATCCGACACTGCGTAGCCGCGCGCACGCGCGGCGTCGATGATGCCCGCTGCATCCGTGACGCGGAAGGTCAAGCCGCTCATCAGCTCGCGCTCGCCGGGCGTCACACGGATTGCGACATTCGGCAGCCTCAATCGCCAACCGCCGTCATCCTCGGCTGTCGGCGTCAGATCGAGGATGCTTCCCCAATGCGCGGCGAGCGATGTTGGATCGGGACTTTGCAGCACGACCTCCGTTAGCGCCGTCGTGACATCACTGCGGATCGCCCGCGTCCAGTCCGGCCCTGCCGGCGGATACGGCCCCAGCACGTCGTCGCTGCCCTCGGTGTGGTTGAGCTCGATGAAGGCCGCGCGGCAGTCGCGGGGATGCAGTTGCACGCCGTGATAGGGCGGATGGTCGATGACGTTGGCGGTGCGCACGCCGAGCGCATTGGCCCTCGCCGCGCGGCCGTCGGGATCATCACAGGACAAGATCGCCATGTAGCCACCGCGGCCGCCCGACTTGTCGAGGAAGCGTCCCGCCGCGGTGCCCTCGACCGTCGGCGCGATCACCTCGAGCAGGATCGGGCCGACCGGGAGCAGCGCATTCTCCAGCCCGTATTTGCCGACATGCGGATCGCGATAGCAGACCTCCAGGCCCATGATCGCCGCGATGTCCGAGACGACGGGCTCGAGCGCTGGGGCCACCAGGCAGATCTGGCGCAGGTGGAGATATGGCATGGCAGGCCTCTTTGAAGTATCACCTGTTGACGCAAGCCGTCGGCCTCACCGTCGTCATTGCGAGCGAAGCGAAGCAATCCAGAGCTCAGGCAATAACCCTGGATTGCTTCGCTTCGCTCGCAATGACGGGGAGTACGGAGCTAACGTCCCTGAAACACCGGCGCGCGCTTCTCGACGAAGGCCCTCGCCGCCTCCTTGTGATCCTCGGTGTCGCTGCACCGCGAGTGGTGCATCGCCTCGGCGTCGAAGCAGGCTTCGAGCGTCATGGTCTCGGCGTTGTTGATGTTGCGCTTGATGTAGCCGAGCGTGACGCTCGGCCCCTGCGCCAGCGACATCGCCAGCTCGCGCGTGGAGGCCTCGACCTCGGCATCGGGCACGACCTTCGTCAGCATGCCCAGGGCGAGTGCCTCGCGCGCGCTCAGGATCGGGGACGTCAGATAGAGCTCGCGCGCCTTGGCGCTTCCGAGCAGCTGGGTGAGGAAATAGGTGCCGCCAAAATCGCCTGACAGTCCGACCTTGGCAAAGGCGGTGGTGATCTTGGCCGACTCGCCGGCAACGCGCAGGTCGCAGGAAAGCGCGATCGACAGGCCCGCGCCGGCCGCGGCGCCGTCGATCTGCGCCACCACCGGCTTCTGCATCTGGTGCAGCAGCCGCGACACCTCCATGCGCTCGCGCAGTGTCGTAACCTTGGTCTCGAACGACGGCGCCGTCTTGGCTTCCGCCATCGCCTTGACGTCGCCGCCGACGCAGAACGTGCCGCCGGCGCCCTTCAGCAGCACCGCACGTACGTCCGGATCATTGGCGGCCCGCTGCGCAGCCTCGACGAGGCCTTTGGTCATATCGCTGTTCAGCGCATTGCGCCGCTCCGGGCGGTTCATCGTGATCGTGAGCAGGCCGGAGTCGAGATGCTGCAGAACCGTCGTGTTGGTGGTCATGGCCGGGACTCCTTGTTCGTCGATGCTTGATGTCATTCCGGGGCGACGCCCCAGCGTCGAACCCGGAATCTGGCGATGATGGACTCACATCGAGGTTCCGGGTTCAACGCTGCGCGTTGCCCCGGAACGACGGAGGCCGAGGGCGCGTCCGCGCTGCGGCCTTTCAACCGTCACTTCTTCACCAGCGGACAGCGCGAGGCCTCCAGGGACTGGAACGCGTCATTGCCGGTCACCGTCGCCAGCAGCTTGTAGTCGTCGGACTTGCCCTTCGACTCCGACGGTTTCTTGACCTCGAACAGATACATGTCGTGCACCATGCGGCCGTCCTCGCGGATGCGGCCGCCCTTGGCGAACATGTCGTTGATCGGGGTCGACCGCATCAGCTTCATGACGGCGTCCGCATCGGTCGTGCCGGCGGCCTTCACGGCCTTGAGATAGTGCGTCACGGAGGAGTAGACGCCGGCCTGCGCCGAGGTCGGCACGCGCTTGGTGCGCTCCATGAAGCGCTTGGTGAAGGCGCGCGTGTCGTCGTTGAGATCCCAGTAGAACGCTTCCGCGACGAGCAGCCCCTGCGCAGTCTCCAGTCCGACGCTGTCGATATCGGAGACGAAGGCGAGCAGCGGCGAGAGCTTCTGTCCGCTCTTGGTGAGACCGAACTCGGCGGCCTGCTTGATCGCATTGATGGTGTCGCCGCCGGCATTGGCGAGACCGACCACCTTGGCCTTGGACGCCTGCGCCTGCAGCAGGAAGGACGAGAAGTCCGAAGTGTTGAGCGGATGGCGCACGCTGCCGAGCACCTTGCCGCCCGACTTCACGACGACATTGGTGGTGTCCTTCTCCAGATCCTGGCCGAACGCGTAATCGGCGGTGAGGAAGAACCAGCTATCGAGCCCGGATTTCACCGCGGCAAGGCCCGTGACGTTGGCCTGTGCGAACGTATCGAACACGTAGTGCACCGTGTAGGGCCCGCACGCCTCGTTGGTCAGCCGAACAGAGCCCGGACCGTTGAAGATGACGATCTTGTTGCGCGCCTTCGCGATCTCGCCGGCCGCGAGCGCGGTGGCGGAGGCCGCGACGTCCCAGATCATCTCGACGCCCTGGTTGTCGAGCATGTCGCGGGCGATGTTGGCGGCGAGATCGGCCTTGTTGAGATGGTCGGCCGCGATCACCTCGATCTTGCGCCCCAGCACCTCGCCGCCGAAATCCTCCACCGCCATCTTCGCGGCGGCCTCGCTGCCGGGCCCGGTGATGTCGGCGTAGAGGCTGGACATGTCGAGGATGCCGCCGATCTTCAGTGGCGGCTTGCTCTGCGCATGGGCTGCGGTCGCGGACAGCGTGAGCGCTGAAGCCAGCATGAACAGCGACGCCGCTGCGCCACAGATGGACCTGCTCATCGATTACCTCCCTGCCGGGCAACGCCGCTACATGGCGACGGCCTCGTTGATAGTTCGCATCATGGCGCACGCGCACGTCAGCGGCAAGCGCCTGCAACAGGCGTTGCACGCTGCTGTTTTCCGCTGAGTGGAATGGACATTTCGTGCGATGATGCAGCATGACGCGTGCACGCAAGATCGACTGCAGACACTCGCTCCATCGGCTCTGCCTGATGCTGCTCGCGACCTGCGCGACTGCGCCGACGAGCCATGCCGCATCCTGCGTGCTCGCCGAGCTCGGCGAAGGGCATGTCGGCGAGATCGTCGACGCGCGCAGCGTCCGCCTCAGCGACGGCCGCGAGGTCAGGCTCGCCGGCATCGAGGCGCCGCCGGAGCAGAGCGCAGCGGCGATGGAGGCGCTCGGCACGCTGCTGCGCGGCCGCGACGTCGTGCTCCGCGGTGAGGACGATGCCCCCGACCGCTACGGCCGGCAGCGGGCCTTTGCCTTCGTGCCCGGGGGTGACCAGCCGGTGCAGAGCGAGCTGCTCCGGCAGGGCCTCGTCCTTCGCGGCATCGACCTGCCGGACCGCGATTGTGCCCTCAACCTGGGCGCGGCGGAGGCCGACGCGCGCACGTCGCGGCGTGGCGTCTGGAAGACGGGGACCGTCATAAAAAACGCGGAAAGTCCAGACGATATTTTGGCTGGCGTTGGGCTATTTACGGTTGTCGAAGGGAAGGTGTTGTCCGTACGACAGACAGGGACAACAACTTATCTGAACTTCGCTCGTAGCTGGACACGGGGCTTCGCTGTGATTATTCCAAAGCGTATGATCGCGGTATTGGAAGGTGCCGGCATCGACGTCAAATCACTTGCGAATCGACAGATTCGCGTGCGCGGTTGGATCGAGGCGCATGCGGGTCCGAGACTGGAACTGACGCAGATCGCGCAGATCGAGATTTTGAGCGGAAATTGACCGCGGTGGTACGTGAGTAGCGACGTGAACCTGTCTGTTCGAAGGCGCATGACGGCGATGAACTGCGGTTCGCGGATCGCACCGGCCTTGCTGTGCCTGGGGCTGGCTCTGGCTGGTTGCAGCGACATGGGCAAGTTGCAGCAGGCGACGGCGCCGATGCCGACGCCGCGACCGAAGCCGGCGATGGTGCAGACCACCCCGGCCAGCGACCGCGAGCACGAGCGCATCCTTGCAACCTATGGCGGCGCCTATGAGGACCCCCAGCTCGAAGGACTGATCGGAAAGATCGTCGACCGGCTGGTCGCGGCGTCCGATCGTCCGGACCAGGGCTACAAGGTCACGATCCTGAACTCCGGCGCGGTCAACGCCTTTGCGCTGCCGACGGGTCAGCTCTACGTCACGCGCGGCCTGATCGCGCTGGCGAACGACACCTCGGAATTGTCGTCGGTGCTGAGCCACGAGATGGCGCATGTGCTGGCGCGGCACGCCGCGATCCGCGAGGACCAGGCACGCCAGGCCGCCGTGGTGACGCGCGTCGTCTCCGACATGGGCAACGATCCCGACCTGACCGCGCTGGCACTGGCCAAGACCAAGATGACGATGGCCAGCTTTTCGCGCACCCAGGAGTTCGAGGCCGACGGCATCGGCGTCGGCATCTCGGCCAAGGCCAAGTTCGACCCGTACGGCGCCGCGCGTTTCCTGTCCTCGATGGAGCGCAACGCCGAGCTGAAGGCCGGCAAGGTCGCGCTCGACCCGCGGGCGCAGGACTTCCTGTCGTCGCATCCGGCGACGCCGGAGCGGGTGCAGAACGCCGCGGCGATCGCCAAGCAGTACGTCTCGCCGGAAGCGCGGGAGCATGATCGCGAGACCTATCTCGCGGCCGTCGACAACATCGTCTACGGCGAGGACCCGAGCGAGGGTTTCGTGCGCGGCCGGCGCTTCCTGCACCCGAAGCTCGGCTTCACGTTCCAGGCGCCGGAGAATTTCACGCTCGACAACACCGCGCAGGCCGTCATCGGCGTGCGCGAGGGTGGCGCCCAGGCGATGCGCTTCGACGTGGTGCGCGTGCCCGCCCGCCAGACGCTCGGCGACTATCTCAATTCGGGCTGGATGGAGAACGTCGACAAGTCGGCGACCGAGGAGCTCACCATCAATGGCTTCCCGGCGGCTGCGACGACGGCGAGCGGCGATCCCTGGCAGTTCAAGGTCTACGCGCTGCGCGTTGGCAGCGACGTCTACCGCTTCATCTTCGCCTCGCGCCAGAAGACCACCGAGAGCGAGCGCAACGCGCGCGAGACCGTCAATTCGTTCCGCCGCCTCAGCCTGGAAGAGATCCAGTCCGCCCGGCCGCTGCGCATCAAGGTCATCACCGTGCAGCCCGGCGACACGGTGGAGTCCCTCGCTCACCGCATGACCGGCGTCGACCGCCCAATCGAACGCTTCCGCGTGCTGAACGGGCTCGATGCCCGCGCGCAGGTCAAGGTTCGCGACCGGGTGAAGATCGTGGTGGAGTGACGGCGCGGATCGCCTCCCTCGTTCCCTGCGGCACGCACGGCTGGCGGCGCGCCGCAAGCGGTCGACGAAGCGGACGTAGCCGGCTTCCCGCCACCCCACCGAGCGCCACAAACTCCTTGGCGCTGGCGCAACCGCCCTGCGACGCTTTGACGTCATGACCGCGCCCTCCGCACCTGACCTGTTTCTGCTGTCCCTGTTCGACCGCGAGCAATGGTGCCCGGTGCTGCAGGCCCGCTTCGAGGTCACCGATCTGGCGCGGCTCTGCCGCCTGGTCGGTGCTGGCAGCGAAGCGGAACTCGAGCGGATGGGCTTCCAGCTCGATGACGCCGAGGCACTGAACCTCTGCGAGGCCTTCGGGATCAGCCTCGACTGGGATGCGCTCGACTTTCCCGATCGCGAATTCATCGTCGATCGCGTCCGGCCGATTCAGACCGCGCCCTATCTGATCCATACCGGCTACGAGCTGCCGCTGCTGCTCGACGGCCGGAAGAAGCTGGCGCGTTTCGCCGAGCCTTACCCACCGATGAGCTTTCCCGGCGAGCATCGCTTCGACCACTGGGTCGCGGCCGGCCTGCTGCACAAGGAGGTCGAGCTTGAGCCGTTCGGCGATGAGCCGACCAAGGCGGGCAGCCATCAGGGGACGAGGCGCGTCTACTTCACCGCCAAGAGTGAGGAGTGGCGCATTCCCGCGATGAAACTCGTGTGGGAGGCTGCGTCGAGAGCCAACGGCGGCTGGAACGAGTATTTCGAGCGGCTAGAGGGCATGCTGTTTGGCTATGAGAACTGGCAGAACGATTGGTGGATCGAGACCGGGCTGCGCGGTGGCGGCTTCGGCGGCATGCCGTTTTGCTGCGCCGTCGACAGCCAGGGCCTCGCCTGGATCGAACAGGCCGGCTACCGGGCGCTGCCGCCCGCCGTTCAACCTCAGCTCATCCTGGATGACTACGATCCCGCGAGACCGTTGCCAGAGCAGCTCGCCAGGCTTGAGCGGACCGACGCCGCAGCCCTCGCAATCTTCAGCGTCAGCTGGCAGTCCCTGGACCTGTGGACCGAACAAGCCGCGCCGTGCCGCATGCCCGCCGCACGCATGCCGGAGCTGAACGCGCTGCTGCTGCGGCCGATCAGGATCATCCGACTGAAGCCACAGGCCGCCACCTAGACTCGCCAGCGCCAGTGCTTTGCTGCGAGCGCCCTCTCAGCATTGACCGTCATCCCGGGCAAGGCTGGCAACGCGCCAGCGTTGCCGGGCGCTGACCCGGGATCCATAACCACAACAAGTGCAAGAGGTGCGATGGCTGGAGCTCCAGCGCGCTCTCTCGCAGGAGCCGGTGGCTATGGGTCCCCGCTTTCGCGGGGACGACACCGATTTCGCGGAGACACGCAGTGTCAAAACTCCAACCCACGCGCGGTGACAACAAATGGACGGAGCAACCAGGGGGCACGCTTGCGCGCTTCGACCAGCGCCCCAAACAAAAAGCCCGACCTCGCGGCCGGGCTTTCGTAAGCAACTAATTGGAAAACGCTGGAACGGTCGATCAGGCCGCCTCATCCGCCACGGCGGTGTCGTCGCCGTCGATGTCGTCACCCTCGGCGTCGGCATCGCCCTCGGCGACCGCGTCGGCCTCGGTCTTGGCGCCGCGGCGCGGGCTCTTGGCGAGCTGCGTCTCGATCTCCTTCACGGCCTCGGTCTCGGTCGAGTGCTGAACCACCGCGATCTCGCGCGACAGACGGTCGAGCGCGGCTTCATACAGCTGGCGTTCGCTGTAGGACTGCTCCGGCTGCGACTCCGAGCGATAGAGGTCGCGCACGACCTCGGCGATCGCGACGATGTCGCCCGAATTGATCTTCGCTTCGTACTCCTGGGCGCGGCGCGACCACATCGTGCGCTTGACGCGGGCACGGCCCTTCAGGGTCTCCAGCGCCTTCTTCACCAGCGCCGGGTCGGACAGCTTGCGCATGCCGACATTGGCGACCTTGGCGGTCGGCACGCGCAGCGTCATCTTGTCCTTGATGAAGTTGATGACGAACAGCTCGAGCTTGGCGCCCGCGATCTCCTGCTCCTCGATGGCCAGGATCTGGCCGACGCCGTGAGCGGGATAGACGACGAATTCGTTGGTCTTGAAGCCCTGGCGCTGGGTCGGCAGCTTCTTCTCCTCGACGCGCGGCGCGGCCGCAGCGGGAGCCGCCGGCTTGGCGGCGGGGGCAGGAGCAGCCGGTACCGCGGTCTTGGTGGCCTTCGGCGCAGCCGCCGCCTTGGCAGTCACGGTCTTCGTCACAGAGTCCTTCGCAGCCGAGTCCTTTGCAAGAGTGGTCTTCGCGGCGGATGCTTTCGCGGCAGTCTTGGCAGTCTTTTCAGGCATTGCGCTTCTTTTGTTCTTGGTGGACTTGGCAGCCGAGGCCTTTGCGGCAGCCCGAATCTCCTTTACAGGAGCGCGGGCACGGCCCTTGGAAACGCTGCGGCTCGCCGCGGCGGCTTTTTTTGTACTCTTGGAAGCACTCTTTTTACGCGTTTTCTGTGACACAGCCTGCGCGCGGAACTGCCACGCCCCTGTTTGATGTTGCGGGAACCTAAAAGGGCGGCCAAAAAAGTATACGCATGGCCGGGTTCGGCTCTGAGAATGTGCCATATATAGCACATTTCCCGCAAAAATCAATGATTTAGAGGCTCCAGGGGCGGTATTGTGACGGATCCGCGAAGTTAGGGTTAAGTGAAGCGTGCCAGAATCGAACACTCCTGCACGGGCTGTTCCCGCGCCGCAGGATGCCTCCTAGGCCATTGTTTCCGCGTGGCATTCCGATCCGGCTGACGTCCCGCGGCCAGCCTGCTCGGCGCTCGGCGAGCGCCGGTTGCCACGCGACCTGCTAGTCTCCGGCGCCGGCCTTCGACGAAAAATATTTCTCGAACTTTCCGCCTTCGCCGTCGTGCTCCTTGGCATCGCCCGGCGGATCCTTCTTCTGGGTGATGTTGGGCCAGGACTTGGCGTATTCGGCATTGACGCCCAGCCACTTCTCCAGCCCCGGCTCGGTATCGGGCTTGATCGCGTCCGCCGGGCATTCGGGTTCGCACACGCCGCAATCGATGCATTCGTCCGGATGAATGACGAGCATGTTCTCGCCCTCGTAGAAGCAGTCTACCGGGCAGACCTCAACGCAATCGGTGTATTTGCATTTGATGCAGTTTTCGGTGACGACGTAAGTCATCCAGGGCTCCGGAACGGATCAATAAATCGGCAGGCTTGCACTAGCGCAGGATGTGGTGTGCCGCAAGGGAAGCAGGACGAAGAACTGAACCGGAGTTGCGCAGGCGCAACCCCGTCAGCTTCGTTCAGCGCCGTCGAGATCATCATACAGTCCACGCACCGATGCTGCGTCACCCCGGCGCGCGGCGAACCCCGTCACCTTGAGCACGCGTACGCTGCGATCGAGCGCGATGGTCAGCACGTCGCCGGTCTTGACCCCGTGTCCAGGCGAGGTCTCGCGCACGCCGTTGACACGGACGTGGCCGGACGACACCAGCGCCGCGGCGCTGGTGCGAGCCTTGACCAGCCGCGCGTGCCACAGCCACTTGTCGAGACGCTGGCGCTCTGACGGAGTGTCAGACGTGGGCGTTGTCCTTCCGACCGATACGGCCAACCGGACTGCCGGTCAGTCCTTGCGGTTGTTCGCCGCAAGCTGCTCCTTGAGCGCGGCGAGCTTGGCGAACGGCGAGTTCGGATCGACCGGCCGGTCGCGATCACGACCGCCCCCGCCGCTCGACGCATAGGGTCGCAGCGCCGGGCCGCTGTCGCGCTTGTCGCGACCGCCCTTGCCGAAGTCGCGGCCGCCGCGTCCCTCGCGATCACCGCCGAACTTGCCACCCTTGTTGCGGTCGCGATTCTGGTCGCGCCCCTTGGCATCGTGATCGCGGCGCGGGCCGCGGTCCTCACGTGCCGGCGCTGCTGCGCCCTCGGCGGGAGCCGCACCGCTCTCCGGCGGGCCCTTGCGGAAGTCCTTGCCGAACTCCTTCATCCGGTCGCGGCGGCCATGGCCGCGATGCTGACGCTCGCGTGCCTCGCCGCCTTCGGCCGAAGCTGCCCCTGCAGGCGCTGGCGTGCCAGCAGCCTGCCCGCGCTCGTGCTGCGGACGATTGTGCCGGCCCCGCTGATGATGATCGTGACGCGGCCTGCGCTCCTCCGAGCGTCCGCCGGGCCGCCAGACTTCGATCAGGACCGGCTCGGCCGCGGGCGCCGCTTCGGCAGCGGGAGACTCGGCAACCGGCGCGGTCGCGAGAGCATCGCCCGCGCTCGCAGGCTCGCTCGGAGCAGCTTCAACGGTCTCCGGCTGCCGCGCGTCCGCCACCACGGCTTCGGCCGCAGCGTCGACGCTCGCGGGGACCGTCTCTGCCGCAGCGGCTTCCCCGGCCGCGTCCGGCGTGACGAAATCCACGGTCGGCAGCGAGGCCAGAGCCGACGCCGGCGCGGTCTCGACCTGCTCCTCACCGGCAGCGTCCGGCACAGCGACGACCTGCTCGATCACCGGAGCAACGGCGGCCTCTGCGACGGTGGGAGCCTGCTCGTCGGCCGGCTCGCTGGCAATCGCTGCGACCTCATCGCTGGGCGCGTTCTCGTGTTCCGCCGGCCCAGCCGCAGTCACCTGAACAGCAGCCTCGACGGGCGCCTCAGCCACGGGCTTCTCGCCGACGGGCTTCTCATCGACCGGCTTGGGCGGCAGCGGCGGGCGCTTGTCCATGCGGTAGCCGAGCGCGCGCAGGATCGAAGCGAAATCCTCGCCGGCCGAGCCGGTGAGCGAGGTCATCGCCTGGGTCACCACGAAACCGCGGCCGTCGAACGCGCCGGCCGGCTTCTCGCCCTGCGCATTCTCGCGCCAGGCCAGAGCAGGACGAATCAGGTCGGCAAGCCGCTCCAGGATGTCGACGCGCACCGCGCGCTCACCGGCCTGCTTGTAGCCGAGCACGCGATAGGCATCGCGCGGCAGCGCCTTGTCGACCGGGAACGATGTGCGTCCCGAGCTCGCCAGATGCTGCGCTCCGGTCAGCGCCGACATGTCGACATTGCCCTGCTTCTCCGCCCACAGCAGCGCGGCCAGTGCGCGCGCGGCCGGCTTGAGCAGCGCCGGAACGTAGATGTGATAGGCGCCGAAACGCACGCCATATTTGCGAAGGACCGCACGCGAGGGCTGGTCGAGATCCTTCATCTCGGCCGCGATCTTGGTGCGCTCGATGACGCCGAGCGCCTCGACCAGTTGGAACGCGATGCCGCGGGCGATGCCGGTGATGTCCTCGGCCTTCGACAGTTCGAACAGCGGCCCGAGCAGCTTTTCGATATGGGTCTTGAGCCACAGATCGAGCCGGGCCTGCACCTTGTCGCGGGCAGCCCCGGTGAGCCGCTCGTCGGCAATGATGCGCAGGCGCGGATGCAGGGCGTCGTCGGCCGCGACGAGCTTGGCGACGGCGTCGCCGGTCCAGCGGATGGTGCCGTCGGCAGTCAGCACGATGTGCTCGTCCGGCGCATTGGACAGCTTCTCGGCACGGGCCTCGATCTCGCCGGCCAGCGCCTTCTGGGCAGCAGCCTGCAAGGCCTTGGCCTCGGAGCCGGCCTCGGCGGCGTCGGGCGCGAAGGTGAATCCATCGAGGCGGCCGATCGCGTGCCCTTCAACGATCACTTCGCCGGTCTTGCCGATTTCCGTATTCAAAACACTGTTCTCCCGCAGGCGCCGCATCAATACACTGGTACGACGATCAACGAAACGCTCCGTGAGCCGTTCATGAAGGGCGTCTGACAATTTATTTTCGAGTTCGCGGGTAATCCCCTGCCAATAATCCGGGTCACGCAGCCAATCCGGCCGGTTGGCCACGAAGGTCCAGGTGCGAATTTGTGCAATCCGCCCCGACAGCGTGTCGATATCGCCGTCGACGCGGTCGGCCTGATCGACCTGGGCCGCGTACCAGGCGTCCGGAATACGCCCCTTCTGCATCAGGAAGCCGAACACGGTGGTCACCAGCTCCGAATGCGCGGCCGGCGACAGCCTGCGATAGTCCGGGATCTGGCAGGTTTCCCATAGACGCTCGACCGCCGCGGCGCCATGCGCCATGTCGCGCACCTCGGCGTCGCGCGCGGCGTGATCGAGGACGCGCAGATCCTCGGCGATCGGCGCGCGCGTCAGCGCCTCATGCCCGGGCGCGACCGCCAGCGACACCTGCAACGCGCTGAGGGACGCGAAATCCAGCTTCGAGTTGCGCCATTGCAGCATCTTCACGGTATCGAAGGCGTGGTTCTGCAGCGCATTGACCAGCTCGGGCTCGAATGGGCCACAACGCCCGGTAGTGCCGAAGGTGCCGTTGCGCGTTGCGCGCCCGGCCCGGCCTGCAATCTGGGCAAACTCGGACGGCGTCAGGCGGCGGAACTGATAGCCGTCATACTTGCGATCGGAAGCGAAAGCGACGTGATCGACGTCGAGATTGAGGCCCATGCCGATCGCGTCGGTGGCGACGAGATAGTCGACGTCACCGTTCTGGAACATCGCGACCTGCGCATTGCGCGTGCGTGGCGACAGCGATCCGAGCACGACCGCCGCGCCGCCATGCTGCCTGCGGATCAACTCAGCAATCGCATAGACCTCGTCGGCCGAGAAGGCGACGATCGCGGTCCGGCGCGGTTGTCGGGTGATCTTCCGATCGCCGGCGAATTCGAGTTGCGACAGCCGGGGTCGCGTTACCATCGAGGCTCCCGGCAACAGCCGCTCGATGATCGGGCGCATCGTCGCCGCTCCCAGCAGCAGCGTCTCGTCGCGGCCACGGCGGTTCAGGATGCGGTCGGTGAAGACGTGGCCGCGCTCGAGATCGGATGCGATCTGGATTTCGTCGACGGCAAGGAAGGACACGTCGAGGTCCCGCGGCATCGCCTCGACGGTCGAGACCCAGTAGCGCGGATTTTTCGGCTTGATCTTTTCCTCGCCGGTGATCAGCGCGACGGCCTCGCTGCCGACGCGATCGGCGATCTTGTTGTAGACCTCGCGCGCGAGCAGCCGCAGCGGCAGGCCGATGATGCCGGACGAATGCGCCAGCATGCGCTCGATCGCGAGATGGGTCTTGCCGGTGTTGGTGGGACCGAGCACGGCAGTGACGCCGCTTCCAGGGGCACGGTCGGACATGCGCTCGAAGGGCGAGGCAGCCGAAGAAGACGAAAAAGCCATTCGTTAAATGTGGGTCTCGAAGCCGGCGTTGGAAGCGCGCGGTTCACGCGCGATGAAGGCAAATTTTGGCGGTGTCTGGAGAGGCTGCGATGCTGACCCCTGTCTCACATTGTGACGCATATAGTGCCGCAGCTTAAGCTTCGGAACGCCTTGAGAACGAATCACGAAGGAATCGCTGACTCCATCGTCTTTCCGGCTTCGTTCACCGCAACATCTCGCGCTCTGCGATCAAGTCGGCACTAGATCAAGTTTTCGCGGGCTCGACAAGCAACGCTTTCGCGAGGGAACTGGGGCCGATTGTCGTGAGTCCCGAGTCGAATCAGAATCGGCGAAGAGTCAAACGGATTCACGGGCGCAAGCCGTGAACGCCGACCTGTCACGGCCGTGCCGGCATGCGCCGCGCTGGCCCGTCACGTGAAGAAGGATCGCAGCCGGCGCTGCGCGACTATTGCGTCTTGGCGACGTGCGGCGCGGCCTGGGTGATGAAGGAGGTCGCCTCGAGCATCGCCGTGCCGAACGAGGTCGGGATCACCACCCGGAACGGCACCAGGATGCGCGTGCCCGCCAGCGGCACGAAGAAGATCTCCATGTTGCGAGCCTGCGCCAGGTATTTCACGACGGGCCGGTCCGGAATGTAGCCCGCGACCGGCGTGAAGTAGACGGCGCAGACCAGCGCCGGACCACGATAGCCCTTGTCGGCCTTGACGTTCTCCATGCGCTTGTAATCGAGCTTGAGCTCGTAGCGCATGCGTCCGTCGAACACCGGCGCAGCGCCGCGGCACGAGTCCGGGGACAGCAGTTCCCCATTGCCGGGCACGCGCACCAGCGACGCCGTCATCGGATCGAGTACGCCGCGCTTGTGCGCATCGGTCACAGGAATGCGATCGGGATCGACCGGCGGTGCCGGCTCGATGGCGAAATCCTTCACATTGCCGTTCTGCAGATTGATACGGATCTGCTCGGACTTCTTCCCGGCAGTGGTCGATGCCTGGTAACTCTGGCCGACCAGCGCGCCGTTGACGACGCGCCCCTGGACCGAGCCCGAGCCCGAGCCTTGCGAGAAGCTCTTGAGCAGCCCGGCGGTGCCGCCCTGTGCCGAGGCGCCGTACTGCTCGTCGCCGATCTCGATGGCCCACGTGCCCTTGCCGACGGGAATACCGGCCAGCGAGGCCGTGTATTGCGCATCCAGCCGGGATTGCGCCTGTGCGTCTTGCGCCACCAGCACAACGACGAGCGCGGCGCCGGCCGCGACCAGACGACGGGGGAGGAATGAGGAAGCCGAGATGATGGTCACGTGAGGATTGATCCTGCCGATCCGCCTGCCTGAGCGCCGGATGCCTCCGGCGCGCCGTCCTTGCTACTTAAGCCAAAAACGCCTTCGAACAACGCGAACCGTCCGACAATGGCGGTTTGTCCAGCGCTTTGCGCCAGAACTGCCTCCGAAGCTGTCCTCCGAAATCTGCCGGAATCACGCGCCGACCGCCGGACCGCGCCAGCATGCCGCCGTTCTGGCGTTCGGGGCTGCCGCGGGACATCATCCATCCCGTCCGAATGCGCCCTTTATATGGTCTAAACTGCCGGCTACACCGTTGATTATACGCCTGCTTTTGTGCTGATCCGCGATCCCGGACCCGATCGGGCGACTGCAGGGCCCAGGCCCCCCCGGGTTCGACGGGTCAGAACGTCGGTATTTGCCGCGACCTTCAAAACCTTGACGAAAAGCCGCATCCCCCCTATAGGACCGCATCTCCCAGAGACGAGCTGGACGAGTTTTGGACCCCCGCGGCCCGCCGACACGAGCGGACGAAGGGTGCGGGGATGAGAGAGGATTTATTGCCATGTCGCGGCGCTGTGAACTGACGGCCAAGGGCCCCCAGGTTGGCCACAAGGTCAGCCATTCGAACATCAAGACCAAGCGGCGCTTCCTGCCGAACCTGTGCAACGTGACCTTCATCTCGGATGCACTCGGCCGCAACGTGCGCCTGCGCGTCTCGACCAACGCGCTCAAGAGCGTCGACCACAATGGCGGCCTCGACGCCTATCTGCTGAAGGCCAACGCCGCGGCCCTGTCGCCGCGTGCCCTCGAGCTGAAGCGCGCCATCGAGAAGAAGGCCGCCGACGCAGCGCCGGTTGCCAAGGCGAGCTGAAGGGCGATAGCTTCATCGCCAAAGCTCGGCGCATCCTGCGTCAGGCTTAGCGAATTGAGACGACGAAACGGCCGGATCGCAAGATCCGGCCTTTCTCGTTTGCGGCTGACGCGCTCATTTGCGGCTGACGCGATTGCATTGCGTCGGAGATGTCGCGTACTCGGCGGAATTCCCGATGCGCTTCGTGATCAAGCGTTCGCACATCGGTCAACGATGCGCGCCGACAGGGAATGCTTTATCGGCGTCGACAATAGAGACGAAGTGTCATGCCGACCGGCCTCCCCAACGCCAGCCGGATACTCTACACTCGCTGCGGTAGCATTATTGCGGACATTCCTTTGCCATGAAGAATATTGTCATCTGCTGCGACGGCACAGGCAACGAGATCAGCGAGAACATCTCGAACGTCCTCAAGCTGTATCGCTGCCTGCGCAAGACCGATAAGACGACGCCGCATCAGGCCGTGTTCTATGATCCCGGCGTCGGCACCCTGACGCAGCCGGACAGCTGGCACCGCTTCAAGGCGAACTTCAATCTCGTGCTGGGGCTCGCGACCGGATACGGGCTCGATGACAACGTCATCAACGCCTATTGCTTCCTGACCACGCACTATCAGGACGGCGACCGCATCTTCCTGTTCGGCTTCTCGCGCGGCGCCTACACCGTGCGCGTGTTGGCAGGACTGATCCACAAGGTCGGGCTGATTTCGCCCGATCAGATCAACCTCGCGGGATCCGGCGTCATCGCCTACAAGAAATACTCCTCCGACAATCCGAAGGCCGGGCGCGGCATCACCACCGAGGTCGAGAGCACCGAGGAGGAAGGCCCGATCCCCGAGAGCCGCGACGATCAGGCCGCGCAGTTCGCGCGCATCACCTCGACGCGCTGGCCGACCATTCATTTCGTCGGCGTGTGGGACACGGTGGCGAGCGTGATCGTGCCGCGCACCGACCGGCTGTTCGCACTGCCGAGCCTCGAGGAGCTCGCCTTCACGATTCAGAATCCCAGCGTCAGAATCTTCCGCCAGGCGGCGGCGATGGACGAACGGCGCTGCATGTTCCGGCTGAAACCCTGGGACATGCCGCAGACCTTCACACCCAACCGCTTCAACAAGGCGCAGGCGGGACCGCAGGACGCGAAGCAGGTGTGGTTCGCGGGTGTGCATTCCGACGTTGGCGGCGGCTACCCGGAGGCGCAGTCGGCCGCCTCGAAATATCCGCTGCTGTGGATGCTCGACGAGGCCGTCGAGGCCGGGCTCGCGGTCAATCCGCGCACCGTGAACCAGCTGGCCTGGGGCGTGCAACGCAAGAGAAGCCCGTTCTCCTATGTGGCGCCGAGCGTCCAGGGCCCGCTGCACAACTCGATGACGCCCGCCTGGCGCCTGCTCGAATATGTTCCGAAGAGCGCGAAATACAAGGAATGGCCGGAGCGCAAGGTGCATTTCGGCTTCTACATTCCGAATTGCGAGCCGCGCTTCATTCCCGATGGTGCCTTCGTCCACGAGAGCGTGCTGATGCGGATCGCCGAGTCGAAGGACTATCGTCCGGTCAATCTGCCGTCGTCCTATGAGCGTGTGGCGCTGCCGGCCAAGCAGAAGGCGGACTAACAGCGCAGACGCGTCAGCGCCGCACAGCCGCCGGCGCACGCCACCGACGCGGATCGCGTCAGATCATGCGCAGATGAATGACGCCGTCCTTGACCTCGCCGCGGGCGAACTGCTCGCGCGCCATCTGCTCGAACGTCGTGCGGTTTCTCTGCAGATAGGCGAATGCCTGATTGCGCGTGCAGAAGCAGGTCTCCAGGTGACAGACCTGCCGCGTTGCCCCGATCGCAAGCGCAAATGCGATCGTATGGCCTCCGTCTGGGGTGTTGTCCTTGGCAATGCGAACGTCTGTTGCGGTCGACTTGGCCACGTCAGCCTCCTCGGTCGGAAGGTCGGATCTGTACGCGGAACACTGTTCGAAATCGCGCAGCGGATTGAAAGTTCCGACCACAACGACGCAGCCGATCGGAACCAATCAGCCCTGTCAGCGCGCGACCTTCTTTCGCCGCTTCGGTGCGGCATCAGGAGGGGCTTGCGCTGCCTCCGCTTCCTTCGCGAGCCGCAGCACGCGCAGCCGCTCCATATTCTTGCGGACGGCAACGGCGCGCTGATCCCATTCGGCGCGCGCCTTTGCTCCATCTTCGGCGGCAACGCGTTGGCGCTCTGCACGTGCCAAGCTTTCGGGAGAGCGCTCCGACGTCTTCTTGGTGGCCATCGCGACTGATCCTTTCGAAGCTGCAGGTTATCGTCGAGACGCAGAAAGCCCGCTCAATACAGGATCGAGCGGGCAAACCAGCCATTTCAGTACATCCGTGAAATGGCCCTAGGCATTCAACAAGACGTCAGATCAGGACGATCAGACCAGCGCGAGATTTTCCGCGCTGGTTTTGCCGCGCATCTTGTCGGTCTTGACGTCGAAAGTAACTTTCTGGCCCTCGGCCAGACCGGCGAGACCAGCGCGCTCAACGGCGCTGATGTGAACGAACACGTCGTTCCCGCCGTCCTGCGGCTGAATGAAACCAAAGCCCTTCTGGCCGTTGAACCACTTAACGGTACCCTGCATGTCTATCTCCAATCATTCATCGCGCGACCATCACGCGATCTCATTCAACTGAGCGATGACTTTGGAAATAGCCCACAGGCACATTCAGAAAGGCACAGCGGCTAATCGAACCTCCTGAAGGTAGAGACTTTCCGTGGAATTACAAGGCCGCGAGGGAAATATAGTTTGCGGTAGCCGACGCAGCGCGTCAGCGCGCTGGCAATGTCAGCCGATCACCCTTATCTTCGAAGGACCATCGGTAACGGCTTGGCCACCGCTGGCTGAGAGACGTCTCGTGCTCCCGCCTTCCCATGGAGGGGATCACCATGTCTCATGACAATCTGAGCAACTCATCACATTGAAGCGTTGTCGTGCGCGCTGCCGTCCGCGGCGTTGCGACGGTCGACGACGCTTCGGCAAGATCTCATCGATCTCGATGAAGACAAGGAGGACGCTTTTGCAGGTTCTTGTTCGTGACAATGACGTCGAGAAGGCGTTGCGCATCCTGAAGCGAAAGATGCAGCGCGAGGGCGTCTTCCGCGAGATGAAGCGCCGCCGATCCTACGAGAAGCCATCCGAGCGCAAGACGCGCGAGAAATCCGATGCGATCCGGCGTCAGCGCAAGGTTGCGCGCAAGCAGGCGATCCGCGAAGGGCTGCTGCCGGCGCCGGTGAAGAAGGTCCCCGTGGCCCGGCCGGGCGCGTTGCCCTCAACGACGCCGACGCGACCCGACCGCGACAGACCCCAGGGTCAGCCGGCCTTTGCAGCTCCGCGCAGCTGAACTAGCGGCGGCGGCTCGCCGATGCGGCCGTGAATCAAGCTCGCAGTCACGCCAGCTTTTTCGGCTGTTTGCTCTCGCGAACAGCCGCTTCACGCGCCAGACGCTCGGCCTTCAGCCGCTCCCGGTTCTGATCGAAAGCGCTCTGCGCCTTCTCATAGTCATTCCTTTGCACCGCAGCCGGCTTGAAGGCCTTGTGAGCCTCGAGCACGGCAGCCGTTGGCTTGCGCTCTGACATGATGAGCTTCCTCGTTAGATGATCGATACGGCAGCGACATCCTGGCGACACTGGCACAGGAGAGCCACGGTTCCATGACGGCCTCGATCGACGGAGCACATCCGTTGTCGCCAGCCGAGTTCTTGAGCCAATTCTGGGACCAAACTTTCTTGGACCAAACTTTCTTGGACCAGGCTTTCTTGGACCAGGCTTTCTTGGACCAGGCTTTCTTGGACCAGACTGCCTTGGACCCGATCCCCGGGGTCGACGCGGCCGCTCTGCGATTGCCCGGCCGCGTGCTCATGGTCTCCCGTGCTTATAACCCAAATACGCCGATTATGTTGCAAGTCATTCAGACCGAGCTCGGCGTGCTTCTTCGTCGCTCCCTCCCGCCGGCGCCGGCGCACACTCACGCCACCTCCTGCTTGCGGCCGGGCACCGCGGCGAGCAGCTCGCGTGTATAGGCATGTTCGGGATCGGCGAACAGGGCGGCCGTCGGCTTCAGCTCGACGATCTCGCCTTTCTGCATGACCGCGATCCGGTCGCAGATCTGCGCAGCGACGCGCAGGTCATGCGTGATGAACAGCATCGACAGGCCGAGGCGCGCCTTCAGATCCTCGAGAAGGCGCAGCACCTGCGCCTGCACCGAGACGTCGAGCGCCGACACCGCCTCGTCGGCGACGATGATCTCCGGATCCAGCGCAAGCGCCCGCGCAATGCCGATGCGCTGACGCTGGCCGCCGGAGAACTCATGCGGGTAGCGGCCGATGGCGCCGGCATCGAGTCCGACCAGACCTAACAATTCCTGGGCGCGCTTCAGCGCGGCCTCGAGCGGCGTGCCCCGCGCGACCATGCCGTCGGCGATGATGCGGCCGACCTTGCGGCGCGGGTTGAGCGAGGCGAATGGATCCTGGAAGATCATCTGGATGCGATGGCGCTGCGTCCGCAGCGCACGGCCGTCCAGCGCCGTGAGATCGACGTCGCCGATGCGCACGGTGCCGCGATCGGCCTCGATCAGCCGCATCACGAGACGCGCGACAGATGACTTACCCGAGCCGGATTCGCCGACGAGGCCGAGCGTCTCGCCCTGATGGATCGCGAAATTCACCGCATGCGCGGCGCGCGTCTCGCGCTTCGGCCGGAACCAGCCGGTCGGGGTCACGTAGGTCTTGTCGAGGCCGACCACCTCCAGCGCCCGCGGCGCATCCTCACGTGACCGACGCGGCGGCGGATCGAACGACGGGACGGCGGCGAGCAACGCCTTGGTGTAGTCGTGCTGCGGCCGGCCAAGCACGGCCTCCGCCGTGCCCTCCTCCACCACCTTGCCGTGGCGCAGTACCACGACCTGGTCGGCGATATCGGCGACGACGCCGAAATCATGGGTGATGAACATGACCGCCATGTTGTGGCTGGCCTGCAGGTTGCGGATCAGCTTGAGGATTTGCGCCTGCGTCGTGACGTCGAGCGCCGTCGTCGGCTCGTCGGCGACGAGCACGGCCGGCTCGAGCGCGAGCGCCATCGCGATCATCGCGCGCTGCCGCTGGCCGCCGGAGAGCTGATGCGGATAGGCGCGGATGATGCGCTCGGGATCGGGCAGCCCGACCTCGCGCACCAGCGCCAGCGCCTTGGCGCGGCGCTCCTTCGGGCTCAACAGATCGTGCGCCTCGAACACCTCCATCAGCTGCTCGCCGATCCGCATCAACGGATTGAGCGCCGTCATCGGCTCCTGGAACACCATGGCGATGCGGCGGCCGCGCAGGTCGCGCCAGCCGTCCTGATCCACCGAGAGCAGATCGCGTCCCTCGAAGGCGATCTCGCCGCTCTCGACCTTCACTGTGTCCGGCAGCAGGCCGAGCAGCGCATGCGCGCACATCGACTTGCCGGAGCCGGACTCGCCGACGACGCAGACGATCTTGCCCGCGGTGAGGTCGAACGAGACGCCGTCCACGGCGTGGGTGCGCTCGGCACCCTTGGGCAGCGCGATGCGGAGATTCTTGATCGAAACGACGGGATCACCCATGCCTCACCTGCCTTCCCGCGACAGGCGCGGGTTGAGTGCGTCGTTCAGGCCCTCGCCGATCAGGTTGAGGCCGAGCACCGACAGCAGGATGGCAACGCCGGGGAACACCGTGATCCACCACGCCTGACGAATGACGGTGCGACCGGCGCCGACCATGTAGCCCCAGGAGATCAGGTTGGGATCGCCGAGGCCGAGAAACGACAACGAGGATTCCAGAAGGATCGCGGTGGCGACCATCAGCGAGGCCAGCACGATCACCGGCGACAATGCGTTGGGGAGGATCTCGCGCCAGATGATCCAGGCATTGCTCTGGCCGGTGACGACGGCCGCCTGGACGTATTCGCGGGTGCGCAGGCTCAGCACCTCGCCGCGCACGAGACGCGCGACGGGCGGCCAGCTGACGAGACCGATGGCGGCAACGATCGAATAGATCGAAGGCTGCAGGATCGCAACCAGCACGATGGCGAGCGCGAAGCTCGGGATGGTCTGGAAGAACTCGGTGAAGCGCATCAAGGCGTCGTCGACGCGGCCGCCGAAATAGCCGGCGATGGCGCCGAGCGGAACGCCCACCACCAGGGCCACCAGGGTCGATACCAGGCCGACCAGCAGCGATACGCGGGCCCCGAAGATCAGCCCCGCGAGCACGTCGCGCCCCAGCGCGTCGGTGCCGAGCGGCACCTTCGCCAGCGTGAATGGCGGGACGAACGGCCGCTGCACCATCCGCCACGGCGAATTGGGAAAGTAGAACGGCCCGGCCACCGCGATCACGATCGCCAGCACGAGAATGATCAGCCCGATGATCCCGCTCGGGCTGCGCAGCATGGTGCGCCAGAACTGCCTCATGAAGCGTACTCGATGCGCGGATCGACCAGGCGATAGACAAGGTCGGTGACGAGATTGAAGATCAGCACCATCGCCGAGGAGACCACGAACACGCCGAGCAGGAGATTGTAGTCGCGCTGGATCAACGCATCGTACATCAGCCGGCCGATGCCGGGCCAGGCGAACACGGTCTCGGTCAGCACCGCGCCGCCGACCAGCGTGCCGGCATGAACGCCGGCCAGGGTCACCACCGGCAGCAACGCATTGCGCAGGACGTGACGACGCAGGATGATCCCGTCGCGCAGGCCCTTGGCGCGCGCGGTCTTGACGAAATCGAGCCGCTTGACTTCCAGCATCGAGGCGCGGGTCATGCGGGTGTAGGTGGCCATGAAGAACAGGCCGAGCGTGGCGGCCGGCATCATCAGATGCGCACCGACGTCGAGCGCGTGGCGCAAACCGGTGTAGCCGGCACCGACGGTCTCATAGCCGAAGCTCGGTAGCCAGTCGGCCCAGACCGAGAACAGCAGGATCGCGATCAGCGCGATCCAGAACAGCGGCGTGGCGTAGAAGATCAAGGCGAGCACCGTGATCGCGGTGTCGAGAAAGGTGCCGGCGAAGCGCGCGGCCAGCACACCGAACAGGATACCGAGACCAAGCGAGATCGCGAACGCCGTCAGCGTCAGCAGCAGGGTCGCCGGCAGCCGCTCGGCGATCAGCTTGGCGACCGGGGCCTGCTGGCGGAACGAGAAGCCGAGGTCGAGGCTGGCGATGCCCTTGACGTAGATGAGCAACTGCTCCGGCAAGGGCCGGTCCAGACCGAACTTCTCGCGGAGCTGCGCCACGAAGATCTGGTCTGAGGCGCCGGCCTCGCCGGCCATGACCACGGCAGGGTCGCCCGGCGCCAGCCGGATCAGGAAGAAGTTCAGCACGATGATGGCGAGAAGGACGATGACGCCCTTCACGACGCGCTGGGCAATGAAGGAGAGCATGAATGGCCCGTGGTGGTCGGCTCAAGAAGCAGGTGGAGCACCGGGGGCACAGCGCACACCGCTGCGCCCACAGGGCTATCGTTCGTGATCAGAGCTTTGCGCTCATCTGTCTCGACATCGTCATGGCCGGGCTTGGCCCGGCCATCCACGTCGGCCGGCATGCTGAGAACCACGTGGATGCCCGGGACAAGCCCGGGCATGACGGAGTAACGAACTGCAGGATCACACGTCGCGACAGCCCCTCAATCATTTATCGAGCCAGGCGTCGCGGAAGCCGTCGTTGACGCCGATGCCGGTGGTGATGAGGCTCTTCACCTTGCACTTGGTGATGGTCGGGAACTGCAGCTCGAGCAGCCAGGCCACCGGCACGTCCTCGGCAAGGATCTTCTGCACCTTGTCGTAGGCCTCCTTGCGCTTGGCATCGGTCGGCGCCGTCGCGCCCTCGGCGAACAGCTTGTCGACCTCCGGATTGGAGTAGCCCTCGACATTGTTGAACAGCTGGCCCTTGGCGATCGCCGAGGTGATGTAGTTGCGTGAGACGCCGAGTGCGGGGTCTCCGTACTGGTAGAGATAGGTGAAGGCGATGTCGTAGTCCCACTCCATGATCTTCTGGTTGCCGCCGGGGACATCGGTCGCGATCGTCTCGATCGTCATGCCGACGTCCTGCAGGTTCTGCTTCACCGCCTCGCCCCAGCGCTGCCAGGTCTCGCCATAGGCCAGCGGCAGCATGCGGATCTTCTCGCCCTTGTAGCCCGCCTCCTTCAACAGCGCCTTGGCCTTCGCGGGATCGTACGGATATTTCGGCACGTCGTCGCTGTAGAACTTGATGGTCGACGCGGACGGGCCGGTGGCCACCTTGCCGAGCCCGTTCCAGATCACATCCTTCGCGAAGTCGCGGTCGATGGCGTACATGATCGCCTGCCGCACCTTCTTGTTGGCGAGGATCGGGTTGCGGTTGTTCAGCCACATCCAGGACAGCGGCGAGAAGAACTCCCAGCCGGCGCCGGTGACGCAGGCGCCCGGCAGCTTGGAGACGCGCGGCACGTCGAAATTCTCGATTGAGCCGCCCGGCAGCACGTCGACTTTGCCGGTCTCGAACGCCACGGCGCGCGCAGCGGCGTCGGGAATGATCTGCCAGTAGACCTCGTCGAGATAGGGCTTGCCCTTCTCATGGTAGTTGGGGTTTTTCACCATGCGGATGAAGGAGCCCTTCTGCCATTCCTTGAACATGAAGGGGCCGGTGCCGACCGGCGCGTTGTTGTTCGGATTGGTCTTGTAATCGGTGCCTTCATAGAGATGCTTCGGCACCATCGGCATCGAGCCGACCTCGAAGATGCCGATGAACGGTCCAAACGGCTCCTTCAAGGTGAACACCACGGTGAGATCGTCGGGCGCCTCGACCTTCTCGACCATCACCAGATTGTTGCGGGCGCGCGCATGCGTCTGCTTCAGCATCTCGATCGAGAACAGCACGTCGGCCGAGGTGAACGGCTTGCCGTCGTGCCAGGTGACGCCCTTCTTCAGCTTGAAGGTATAGACCTTGGCATCGGGGCTGACGGTCCAGCTCTCGGCGAGGCCGGGGAGCGGCTCGAGCGTGGGGCTGTAGCGCAGCAGGCCTTCGAAGATGTTGCCGGAGACCATCTGGGTCGGTCCGTTCTGCACCATCGCCAGCATCAGGCCGGGCGGCTCGGGCTGGATCACCGCATTGACCACACCACCGGTCTTCGGCTCCTGCGCATGCGCCGCGGACAGCCCGCAGCCGACGACGACACCCAGCAATACCCGTTTCAGCATGATGAACTTCCCAAATGTTTCGACCGGCCACGATGCATCAAGCGCGCCAATGCGCTCGATCCTGCCATGCGGCTTCTGATGTGACGCCTGCTCTGCGTGCATGGACTGGTGGATCGCCCATGCGCAGCGCTATGGAACGGGCTTCGATCCTCACACTGACGATGCTTTGGAAACATCGCCAGGACCTGCATCGGCCGTGCGTTGCGCAGCGGTCGACGGTCCTCACAGGTCAAGCCCCGACGTGGAGGCTCACACGGCTGCAAACAGCATCGCAAGCTGAAACTCGCGACAGCGTTAGCTCAAAAATTGGACAGGTTGTTAGATCGCGGCATCCTGCCTTGCCGTCCGCTCAGGACGCGATCTCGGCGCCATCAGCGCCGCATCCGCGCAATCGCACCTGCGACAATCTGCATCACCACGCCGATCACCCAGCCCGCCATGATCAGCGAAGTCCAGACGATGTGCGGATCCTCGCGCAGGATGATGATGCCGACGGCGAAGAAGGCGGTGAGGGTGGCGAGGAAGGTGCCGACGGCGCTGAGGAACTCGGCGGCGTCGATCTTCCGCTCGGCCGGCGTGCCCTCCTCATGCGGGTGAAACGGTATCTGGGGCGTATCGATGCCGAGATAGAAGCCGAACGCGCCCGACAGCATCATCACCACCAGGAAGCCCTGCGTGGTGAGCCACGGCACGCTGGAGCCGACATGGGCGCCGACGAACACGCCGCAGGCCGCTCCCGCCAGGGCAAGACCCGACCGTTCGAGCACATGGGCGGATTGGCGGACACGAATGCGCATGGGAGGCCTCTCTGATCGGACCGGCGCGCCGGCGCCGGTCCGATCATCAATGTTACGCCGCCTTGGTCATGTCGGCATTGAGATGGCGCAACCTCGGCATCACCTCCTGCTTCAACAGGCGCAACGAGTTGTGCCAGGCTTCGGGCTTGTGCTTGTAGTCGAAGCCGAACACGCACAGCGTCCCGAAGCCGCCGACCTCGTGCCAGATCTTCTCGATCTTCTCGGTCACCGTGGCCGGCGAGCCGATGATCCAGTTGCGCCTGGCGCAATAGTCCACTGTCACGTCGGTGTCGGCCACCTCGGGCGAATGCTTCAGGTAGTCCTTGAAGCCGAAATGGCTGAGGAGAGGCAGGAAGTACTCGCTCATCATCCGTCCCATCATGTCGCCGGTCGAGAGCCGCCACGCCTCCTCGTCGGTTTCGGCGACGAACACCTCGCGCACCAGCCGCCAGTCGTTGCGACTGGGAGTCCGTCCGGATTTGGCGGCGCCCGCCTCGACCGAATCCCAGTGCGACGACACATAGGCCGGGTTGAGGTTGAGGCTCATCGGAATGAAGCCGCGCTCGCCGGCGAGCTTCAGAGTGTCCGAGTTCTTCGACAGGCCGGCGACGCCGATCGGCGGATGCGGCGCCTGCACCGGCTTGATGTGCGGCTTGAGGAAGTCGAACATCACATCGGGCTTGGTCACCGTCCAGTATTTGCCCTTGTGCGTGAACGGCGCCGGCTCGGTCCAGAGACGCAGGATGATCTCGAGCGCCTCGCGGGTCATCTCGCGGTTCTGGCCGCTCATGCCGTCGACGTTGAACATGGCCCAGTCGCTCGGCAGGCCCGATGCGGCGATGCCGAAATTGAGCCGGCCATCGGAGAGATGATCCAGCATCGCGACGCGGTTGGCGAGCTCGGCCGGGTGGTGATAGGGCAGCAGGAAGCCGCCGGGGCCGAGGCGGATGTTCTTGGTCTCGCGAAAGGCCTGCGCCAGGATCAGGTCGGGCGCCGGATGCGGCTCCCAGGGCGCGGTGTGATGCTCGCCGATCCAGGCTTCCTGATAGCCGAGCTCATCGAGCCAACGCAGGACCTGCAGGTCCCACTCCTGTCCCTCCTTCAATCCGCACTCCGGCGGATGCGAGGGCATCGTGAAGTATCCGATTTCCATGGCGCTTTCCTCTCGCGTTTATACTGCGGCGCACCTTTGTGATGCGCTCATCGTCACGCGAGACGAAACACGACCAACGGAGTCGGCAACGCCGCACGTGGTCTGCGAAGTGTAGCACTTCGTTCGACAGCGGCAATCGTCCGCTGTGTCGCTGGCGGAATGATGACCCGCGGATTTCTGCAATGCTGATCCGCGCGGTCATCACTATCAATTGCACGTCAACGTGCGCCGAACGTCGTCCGGCCGAACAGCTCCTTGTGCGTTGACGGCTGCGAGCGCCAATATTGCGGAGGGGCGGCGACCTGTCCGCCCAGCTCGGCGGCCGCATGCCAGCCCCAGCGCGGGTCGTAGAGCATGCCGCGGGCGAGTGCGACCATGTCGGCCTTGCCGGAGGCCACGATCTCCTCGGCTTGCTCCGCCTGCGTGATGAGGCCGACCGCCATGGTTGGTAGTCCCGTCGCCTTCTTCACGGCCTCGGCAAATGGCACCTGATAGCCGGGCCCGAGCGTGATCTTTTGCAGCGGCGAGACGCCGCCCGAGGACACGTCGATCCAATCGACGTCGCGGCGCTTCAGCTCGTTGGCAAAGGCGATGGTCTGGTCGAGATCCCAGCCGCCCTCGGCCCAGTCGGTGGCCGAGACGCGCACACCGACCGGCCTGTCCGCGGGGAAGACGGCGCGCACGGCATCGAAGACCTCCAACGGGAAGCGCATGCGATTTTCGAGCGAGCCGCCGTAGGCGTCGCTGCGCTGGTTGGCGATCGGCGACAGGAACTGATGCAGCAGATAGCCGTGCGCGCCGTGCAGCTCGATCGCGTCGATGCCGAGGCGGGCGGCGCGTTGCGCCGCAGAAACGAACGCATCGCGAATGCGTGCGAGGCCTGCCGCGTCGAGCGCCTCCGGCGCCAGCTCGCCGTCCTTGTGCGGCAGCGCCGAGGGCGCGACGGTCTGCCATCCGCCATCAGCGATTGGAATCTGCTGGCCGCCATCCCACGGCTTGTGGCTGGACGCCTTGCGGCCGGCATGGGCGAGCTGCATCGCGATCGCTGTCTTGGAATGCTTGCGCACTGAAGCCAGGATTGGCGCAAGCGCGGCTTCCGTCGCATCATCCCACAGCCCGAGGCAGCCGGGCGTGATGCGTCCGATCGGCTCGACATGCGTCGCCTCGATGCAGAACATCGCCGCACCCGACAGCGCCAGCGTGTTGATGTGGGTGAAGTGCCAGTCATTGGCCACGCCATTCTCGGCCGAGTACTGGCACATCGGCGACACCATGATGCGATTGGCGAGCTCGAGGCTGCGCAGCTTGATCGGAGTGAACAGGGCGCTCATGCTGATTTCCAGGCTGGACGGATTTCACGGTGATCTGAGGCCTGGGAGTGTCGGCGAAGGACGGCCCGCGGTCAACGCGACCGTCGCGGCGCGGTTGCGGCTCATTCCACCAAGGTGAACTGCAGCAAGAGGGTGCGCTGGATCATCGAGAAATTATCGTCGGAGACCAGGGTCAGCACGGTCTCGCCCTCGGGCGTCACATGCGCATCGATGCCCTCGAGATTGTCGATCTCCTGGCCGAGATCGGCCGAGAAGATCGCCGGACCGTCGACCAGCGCGCCCGGCGCGATCTGCGACAGCGCCAGCCGGCGAATCCGGACGCCGACGCCATTGAACAGCGAAAACTTCCGTTCCAGCACCAGCAGGTCACCGGATGGCAGCAGCACGGCATCGCTGACGTCGAAATCATTGCTTCTGATGATGCTGAACTGCCCCGCAGCTGGACCGCCGATCAGGAAGGCCAGCAGATTGCCGTTCGCATCCAGGCCGCGTTCGGACAGCGCAATCAGCGTTCCGGCGAGCGGCAGGCCCTTGGGTACCGCCACAAGGGCTTCCAGCCCCTTGTTGTTGGGCAACCGCCTGGCCGCGGCCGGCAGCGGCAGGATCTCACTGCGCGCGCCGGTCCCACCCTTGGCGAAGTCATAGCGCAGCAGTTGATTGACGCGTTCGAGGCCGACATAGACGACGTCGCCATCACGCGCGAGCGACTCGGAATCATACCAGCCGCGTTCGGTGATGGGCCGTCCGTCCGGCGCGAGCAGCGGCGCCGCCTCGACATCCGCCAGCCCTGCGATCTCGCGGCCGGAGTAGACGATGCGGCCGGTGAACCAGCCGCCCTTGTCGCTGATCGCAAGGAAGCGCTCGCCTTTGGCGTCGAGGCGGATGCCGGACAGGCCGCCGAAGCCCGGAAACGGCGAGGTCAGCGCCGCGCCGCTGCGGTATTGCAGCATCCCGAATCGCAGATGCGTCCGATCGCGCAGGTCGAAGGACGGCAAGGGCCGTGCCTTGACCTCGATCCTGACTGCCGACGTGACGGAATGCTCATCGACCGCGGCGCGCCTGCGGACCGGCGGCGATGCCGATTGCGCCGAGACGTTGCGGGACCATGCCAGAGCCGCCGCTCCGCCGAGGGTCAGCGCAAGGAAGCGCCTGCGGTCGGCGATCGCATGCAGCGACATCGTCAGCGGGGCCCCCTCCCCACGACCTCCTCCGATGCGGAGGAGGCACGCATCCGCTTCTTGTCTACGAATGCAGCTTGCGCTTTGGCCCCCGCGCAGGCTGCGGCGCCGCGTGGGTTTCGGTGAACAGCTCGGCGAGCTTCTCGGTGATGGCGCCGCCGAGCTCCTCGGCATCGACGATCGTGACCGCGCGGCGATAATAGCGCGTCACATCGTGGCCGATGCCGATCGCGATCAGTTCGACCGGCGAGCGCGTCTCGATCTCCTCGATGATGTGGCGCAGGTGGCGCTCCAGATAGTTGCCGGGATTGACCGACAGGGTGGAGTCGTCGACCGGCGCGCCGTCCGAGATCATCATCAGGATCTTGCGCTGCTCGGGACGGCCGAGCAGGCGCTTGTGCGCCCAGTCGAGCGCCTCGCCATCGATGTTCTCCTTCAGCAGCCCCTCGCGCATCATCAGGCCGAGATTCTTTCGCGCGCGCCGCCACGGCGCATCGGCCGACTTGTAGATGATATGGCGGAGATCGTTGAGCCGGCCGGGATTGGCCGGCTTGCCGGCCGCGAGCCACGCCTCGCGCGACTGCCCGCCCTTCCAGGCGCGTGTCGTGAAGCCGAGGATCTCGACCTTCACGCCGCAACGCTCGAGCGTGCGGGCGAGAATGTCGGCGCACGTCGCGGCCACGGTAATCGGGCGACCGCGCATCGAGCCGGAATTGTCGAGCAGCAGCGTCACCACCGTGTCGCGGAAGGTCGCTTCCTTCTCGCGCATGAACGACAGCGGCTGATAGGGGTCGATGACGACGCGCGACAACCGCGCCGGATCGAGGATGCCTTCCTCCAGATCGAACTCCCAGGCGCGGTTCTGCTGCGCCATCAGCCGGCGCTGCAGCCGGTTAGCCAGCCGCGCGACGATGCCTTGCAGATGCGCGAGCTGCTTGTCGAGATAGGAGCGCAGCCGCTCCAGCTCGTCATGATCGCACAGGTCCTCGGCGGCGATGATCTCGTCGAACTTCGGTGCGAAGGCGTGATATTCCGGTCCGCGCGGCTCGTTGGCACCGCCACGGTTCGGCCGCGTCGCCTCGCCCGGCGTCTCGTCGTCGCCGAGCTCGCCATCGTCGAGCGTATCCGAGGCCGACGCCTGCGCCGCCTCCATCGCGCTTTCCGACATCTCGTCCGACGTCGTCTGCGCCTGGTCGGCACTCATCTCCTGCGCGGCGTCGGAATCGGGCGAGCCTTCGGCGCCGGACTGATCATTGTCGCCATCGCGATTGTCGTCGTTGTCCTCGTCCTCCTCGGAATCGGCATTGCGCTCGTCGCCGAGGTCGAGTGCCGACAAGAGATCGTGGACGAGGTCGCCGAACTTGGCCTGGTTTTCGGTGAAGCGGCTGAGCTCATCGAGGCGCGAGCCGATCTTGTCCTCCAGGAACGGCCGCCAGAGGTCGACGACCTTGCGGGCCGCATTCGGCGGCGCCATCCCGGTCAGCCGCTCGCGCACCATCATCGCCAGCGCGTCCGATAGCGGCGCATCGGCGCGGTCGGTGATCTCGTCATATTTGCCGCGATGGAAATGATCATCGAGCATCGCCGTCAGGTTCTTGGCCACGCCCGCCATGCGCCGCGCACCGATGGCCTCGACCCGCGCCTGCTCGACCGCCTCGAACACGCCGCGCGCCTGCGGATTGCCGGGGATCAGCTTGCGGTGAATTTTCGGATCGTGGCAGGCGAGCTTCAACGCAATCGAGTCGGCATGACCGCGCACGATGGCGGCATCGCGCTTGGTCATCTTGCGCGCCGGCTCCGGCAGCCGCGCCTTGCCTGGCGAGAGGCCCGGACGTTCGGCGGCGAAGGAGACGTCGAGCTCGGGCGCCCGTGCGATCGCGCGCAGACAGCCGGTGACCGAGCGCTTGAACGGCTCGGTCGGGGCTTCCTTGGTTCCGGGACGGAGTTTGCTGTTGGATGTGGTCATCTTGTCCCTGCGGCCTGTCGTCCCGGCGAACGCCGGGACCCATAGCCACCGGCGGTCATCTCATCGCGTCGACGCCAACTCCGGCGCATCGCCGAAACGTCACGGCGTGGGTCCCGGCTCAAGGCCGGGACGACGCCTTCAATCAGCTCAGCGCCACGTTGATCGCCGATTCCGGCAGCTCCGCATTGAAGCAGCGCTGATAGAACTCCGCGACCAGCGGACGCTCCAGCTCGTCGCACTTGTTGAGGAAGGTCACGCGGAAGGCGAAGCCGATGTCGCCGAAGATCTCGGAGTTCTCGGCCCAGGTGATCACGGTGCGCGGGCTCATCACGGTGGACAGGTCGCCGTTCGCGAAGGCGTTGCGCGTGAGGTCGGCGAGGCGCACCATCTTGTTGACGGTGTCGCGGCCCTGCGCATTCTGATAGTGCTTGGCCTTGGCCAGCACGATCTCGACCTCCTCGTCATGCGCCAGATAGTTCAGCGTCGTGACGATCGACCAGCGGTCCATCTGGCCCTGGTTGATCTGCTGCGTGCCGTGGTAGAGGCCCGACGTGTCGCCGAGGCCGATCGTGTTGGCGGTCGCGAACAGGCGGAAGGCCGGGTGCGGCTTGATCACCTTGTTCTGGTCGAGCAAGGTCAGACGGCCCGACACTTCGAGCACGCGCTGGATCACGAACATCACGTCCGGGCGACCCGCGTCGTATTCGTCGAACACCAAGGCCACGTTGTGCTGCAGCGCCCAGGGCAGGATGCCGTCGCGGAACTCGGTGACCTGCTTGCCGTCCTTGACCACGATCGCATCCTTGCCGACGAGGTCGATACGGCTGATGTGGCTGTCGAGATTGACGCGCACGCACGGCCAGTTGAGTCGCGCGGCGACCTGCTCGATATGGGTCGACTTGCCCGTTCCATGGTAACCCGTGACCATCACACGACGGTTCTTGGCGAAGCCGGCCAGGATCGCAAGCGTGGTCGCGCGGTCGAAACGGTAGTCGGCATCGACCTCGGGGACGTGCGGGTCGGTTGCGGAAAAGGCCGGCACCTCAAGGTCGCTGTCGATCCCGAACACCTGCCGCACCGACACCTTCATGTCGGGCACACCGGTCATCTCCTGCGCATTGGTCGTAGCGGCGGTCGTCATTCATCCTCCGAGGTCCCGGGCATTCCCGAAACCAGATTTCATGTTTGGCTGCGGTTGAAGGGCTTCAGACGCCAGCCTAGCAGAGAGCACGCGCGGGCAGAAGCCTAAGCCTTGATCAAAGTTCCGTCGTTATATCATCGAGATAGGCATGGGACGACGTTTTTGGAAGGCTGCCCTGCGGAAAGCGCCACCTTTTGGCCGCGAGCCGGCGCTCGGGCTTGCGACGTGGCACTCCCGGGCGGACGTCCTACTTATCGACGTGTCGTCGCCCCTACCAGCAGGAACCGCGTGGCCCATCTGCTCGACCCCCTGATTGCCTTCGTCTCCGCCCATGCGGGACTGGCCTATCTGACCTTGTTCCTGGCCGCACTGCTCGAG
Source organism: Bradyrhizobium sp. SZCCHNR1002 (assembly GCF_032381435.1). Lineage (NCBI taxonomy): Bacteria > Pseudomonadati > Pseudomonadota > Alphaproteobacteria > Hyphomicrobiales > Nitrobacteraceae > Bradyrhizobium > Bradyrhizobium sp. SZCCHNR1002. Next base: position 67,714 of record NZ_JAUHIS010000008.1, on the reverse strand, counting down.
GCGGTCCCGATCATCGGCTCGGTGGTGCCGGGAACGACCATCATCCTGGCACTGAGCGCGCTCATTCCAGGCGGCGAGCTGACGCTGCAATGGGTGCTGGCTGCGGCGATCCTTGGTGCCGTGATCGGCGACGGCGGGGCCTTCTGGGTCGGTCATCGCCGGCAGCGCGAGATCCTGACGACGTGGCCGTTCTCGAACTATCCCCGCCTGGTGGCGCAGAGCGAGGCGTTCTTCCATCGCTTCGGCACGCTCGCGATCTTCTTTGCCCGGTTCGTGGCGCCGATCCGCGCCGTCGTCCCCATCACGGCCGGCGCCCTGGATATTCCGCCAGCCCGCTTTTACGCCGTGAACATTCCAGCCATCGTGCTGTGGGCCTGCGCCCATGTTCTGCCGGGCGTCTTCGCCGTGCAGCTGCTGCACCGCTACGGCGGTATCCCCCATCACAGTCACGTCGCCAAGTCGACGTGGATCCTTGCGGCGGTGGCGGGCACGCTCGTGGTCTGGCTTGGGCTGCGAATGCTGCGGAAGCGACGCGAAACCCGGCTCGCAGCGGGCACGGCCGAATAGGCCCCGGCTGCGTCCGCTAAAGCGTGGTCAGGGTGGCGCCACGGCCAGGGATCGGTCCGGTATAGCGCGCCCTTGGCCGGATCAGGCGGCCGAACTGCAGCTGCTCGCAGGCATGCGCGATCCAGCCGACACAGCGGGCCATCGCGAACAGCGCCAGCTCGCTGCCCGGAGGCAGCCGCAGGCTGTGCACCAGCACGGCCAGCGCATAATCGATGTTGACGAACTCGCCGGTCGCTTCCGCGATCCGCTCGGGCACCTCGCGGGTGAATTTGCGCGGCGCGCCGGCCCGCGTCAGCGCCTCCAGCAGCGAGATCGCGCGCGGGTCACCGCGCTTGTAGACACCGTGCCCGAAGCCGGCGAAGCGCTCGCCGAGCGCGACGCGCTCGCGGATCAGCGGCGCGACATCGCGGTCGATCAGGGTCTTCACCAGTTGCGACGCCAGCACGCCGGCGCCGCCGTGTTGCGGGCCTTTCAGGGCAGCGAGGCCTGCGATGACCGCGTCGTAGAGACTGAGGCCGGTCGACGCCGCACAGCGCACGGTGAAGGTCGACGCGTTCAGCTCGTGGTCGGCCAGCAGCACCAGGGTGCGGCGGATGAGATCCGCAGCATGCTTGTGCTCGGGCGCCCAGGCCTTGGCGACCTGGATGTGGAGAGGCTCTGCCGAGGGCGGCGCGTTCAGCATGGTCGCGACGACGAGGCGAACGATGCGGGCGCCGATCAGGGCGCGACCATCCGGCGAGCGGTTGAAGGCCGAGGGATCGGCATTGGTTGCCAGTGCGAGGACGGAGATGGAACGGTCGATCGGGGCCGCGCGGCGGGCGGCCTCGGCGATGATCTTCATCTCCTCCGACACCGCCGGAAGATTGTCGGCAGCGAAGGGATCGATCGCGGTGACGTCCCACAGCAGAGTCGCAGCGTGCTCCAGCGAATCGCGCTCGGCGAGCTCGACGCAATTGACGCCCCGATAAATCGGACCAGCCTCGGTGATCGTCGACACCGCCGAATCGAACACCGGCAGATCGGCATCGAAGCTGCGGAACGCGCGCGGCTCGGGCGCCGGCGCCCGCCGCTCCTTCAGCGCTCGGATGTCCTCGGCGCGATAGCGGTTGCTGCGGGAGTTCGGCGACGGCTCCGAACGCACCAGGCCACGGCTGACATAGGCGTAGAGCGTCGCCGGCGAGATCGCCAGCTCGGCAGAGGCCTCGCGGGCCGATAGGTAAAGGCTGCTGTCTTTTTTCATATTGATCAGCTTAATCAAGATTGATCAATCTGTCGACGGGGCGAATCCTATAGGCGTGACCAATCACGCAGGAGATCGCGCCATGACCATCCAGCTCTCGAAATCCCCCGTCGGTCTCGATGGCGTCGCCGCCGCCGAGACCGTGCTCAGCCATGTCGACGGCCAGCAGGGCGAGCTGATCATCGCAGGCCACCGGGTGGCCGACCTCGCCGCCGCCGGCGGCTTCGAGGGCGTCACGGCCCGGCTTTGGAGCGCCGGGACGAAGCGCAGCGTCAGCGAAGCCGACGTCCGCGCCAGCCTCGGCCTGGCCCGCCAGCGCGCCTTCGCCCGCCTGCCCGAGCTGCTCGCCGCCACCGCCGGCCTGTCGATCATCGATGGCTTTCGCGCCGCCGTCGCCGCGCTGCGTCCCGAGGCTGGTCTCGCCGACGAGGCCACCCTCGTCGGCGCCTGTCCGGTCATCGCCGGCGCCCTGGTGCAGCGCGCCCGGGGGGCGCGGCCGATCCCGCCCAGCCCGGATCTCGGCCATGCCGCCGACACCCTCCGCATGGTCCGCGGCGACACGCCAGCCGATGGCGAGGTGGCCGCGCTCGACACCTATCTGGTCACGGTCAGCGACCACGGCATGAACGCCTCGACCTTCGCCGCACGGGTCGTCGCCTCGACCCAGGCCGATCTGTTCGCGTCCATCACCGCCGGCTATTGCGCGCTGACCGGCCCGCTGCACGGCGGTGCGCCGGAGCCGGTGCTGGAGATGCTGAATGCGATCGGCACGCGGGAGAACATCAAGCTCTGGGTCGATGCGGCGCTATTGCGCGGCGAGCGGCTGATGGGGTTCGGCCACCGCATCTATCGGGTGCGCGATCCCAGGGCCGACGTCCTGAAGGGCGCGATCGAGCGGCTGGCGGGCAGCGGGGCGGATCTGCCGTTCGCGAGCGAGGTGGAGGCCTACATCCGCCAAGCGCTGCGGCGGAAGAATCCGGAGCGCGTGCTCGACACCAATGTCGAGTTCTTCACCGCCATCCTGCTCGATGCGCTGAAGATTCCACGCCAGGCGTTCACGCCGATCTTCGCGGTGGCGCGGGCCGCCGGCTGGACCGCGCATGCCCGCGAGCAGCAGCGGACGGGACGACTGATCCGGCCGAGCTCGGCCTATATCGGGCCGAAGCCCTGACCCCGGGCCACGCGCGCGGCAGCCTGGCTGCCGCGCGTCAGCCCTTCACGACCGTCTTCAGATAGTTATAGGCCTTGATGATCTCGATCAGGCGATCCTCGGTGGAGCGGTCGCCGCCATTGGCGTCGGGGTGATGCTGCTTCACCAGCGCCTTGTACTTGGCCTTGACGTCGTCCAGCGTGGCGTCCGCACCGAGACCCATTACTTGAAGCGCCTTGCGCTCGGCATTGAAGACCTTGCGCGTCTCCGCCTTCGGTGCGGACTGCGGGCCGGGGCGCCAGCCGGCGCGGCCGTTGATCTCCGCGAACACGCTGAACGGATCCGACGCATCGCCGAGATCGCTCTCGGCATTGCCCGTGCCACGCTTGCCCGCGGTATTGGCGCCCATCTTCCAGGTCGGGCGATGTCCGGTCAGCGCATCCTTCTGATAACGCGCGACCGCATCGGCATTCATGCCGGAAAAGAAATTATAGGACTGGTTGTACTCGCGCACATGGTCGAGACAGAAGTGCCAATACTCGCGCTGGTTCTCGCGCCCCTTGGGCGCGCGGTGCGAGCCGCGGTTCGTGCAGTCCGGCCACTGGCACGGCTGAGCCTCCTCGCGCACCGGCTGCCGCGAAGCCGCCTTTTTGGGCTTGATGCGGATGGAGTCGAAGAATTTGTTTGAATCGATCGGCATGGCGGACTTTGACTACGCTCCGCGAAAAGCTTCAAGTCTTGACATTACGAATACCTCAGGCGGGGCCGGCCGATTGACGAAAAATAATTTGATGCGTATTTGCAAAGACCATGCGGACCCAGGATGCTATCATTGAAAAGTTGCGCGAAGCTTTCTCGCCCGAAAGCCTCGACGTGCAGGACGAATCACATCTGCATGCTGGCCACATGGGACACCGCCCCAGCGGCGAGACCCATTTCCGCGTGTATATTGTGTCGCAGGCCTTCGCCGGCAAGAGCCGCGTCGATCGCCACCGCCTGATCAACGCCGCATTGGCGGCGGAACTTGCAGGATCAGTGCACGCGCTGGCGCTGCATGCGAAGGCGCCGGGCGAAGCCTGATCTGATCCCGGATTAGAACGCCGTGCCCGCACGGCGCGGCCGTGTCTCCTCGGTTTCGCCGCGCGGCACCGGCACGATGCGCAGCGCGGTGATGCGATTGCGCTCCCGGCGCAGCACGCGAAAGCGGAAGCCGTGGAACGTAAAGCTCTGGCCACGCTCCGGGATCGAACGGGCCTCGTGGATCACGAGGCCGGCGACGGTCGTTGCCTCCTCATCGGGCAACGTCCAGTCCATCGCGCGATTGAGATCGCGGATCGGCACCGAGCCATCGACGACGACCGATCCGTCCGGCTGCACGCGCACGCCGGCGACCTGCACGTCCTGCTCATCGGAGATGTCGCCGACGATCTCCTCGAGAATATCCTCCAGCGTGACGATGCCTTCGACCTCGCCATACTCGTCGACCACCAGTGCAAAGTGCGTCTTGCGGCGGCGGAACGCCTTGAGCTGTTCCGACACCGAGCGCATCTCCGGAACGAACCACGGCGGCAGCGCCAGCGAGGCGACATCGATGTGCGACACATCGCCTTCGGCCGAGCGGATCGCACGCAGCAGATCCTTCGCATGCAGCACGCCGATGATGTTCTCCGGCGTGCCGCGCCACAGCGGAATGCGTGTGTACTCGGTGGCGAGCACCTCGCGCACCAGCTCCTCCTGCGGCAGATCCGCGTTCACCATCACCATCTCGGTGCGGTGAACCATCACGTCGGACACCTGCAATTCGCGCAGGTCGAGCAGGCCGCCGAGCATGTCGCGGTCCTGCTTCTCGACCTTGCCTTCGTGATGCAAGAGATCGACGGCGCCGCGCAGGCGCTCGGTCGGCGACAGGATCGGCTGATTGGCGCCGACCTTGAAGCCGATCAGCCGCATCAGGACACGCACGATCGCCTCGATGACGGCAAGCACCGGACCGAGCACGATGACCGTGCCGCGCATCGGCCGCGCCACCGCCAGCGACACGCGATCCGGCGCGTTGATGGCAATCGTCTTCGGCAGCACCTCGGCGAAGATCACGACCAGCGCGGTCATCACGCCGGTCGCGTAGAGCACGCCGACCTCGCCGAACCAGGCGGTGAAGATCCCGGTCGCCAGGGCCGAAGCGCCGATATTGGCGATGTTGTTGCCGAGCAGGAGCGCGCCGATCAGGCGCTCGCGCATGTCGAACAGGCTCGACACCACGTCGGCATCGCGATTGCCCTGCTTCGACAGCCGCAGCATCGAGGCGCGGGAGGCGCCAGTCAGCGCGGTCTCGCTGAGCGCAAAGAAGGCTGAGGCAGCCAGGAGGAGGATGACGATGGTGAGGGTGAACCAGTCCATGACGCCGATGTCGCTCTCGAGGGAGGCCGCCGATGATGCGCCTGCGCTGCTCAACGCGGCGTAAAGCCTGGGATCAACTGCGGCTCTGCAATTTGGCCTGCAGAAAGTCGCGCACCCGCACGGGATCGACGTCCTTGGCGATGACCGCGCTGCCGATCGCCTCCATCAGAATGAAGGTGAGCTTGCCGCGCTTGACCTTCTTGTCCTGCGCCATCAAGGCCAAAAGCCGGTCGGCGTCGCCGACGCCCTCCTGGGCGAAGCCGGCGATATCCTGCAGATGGGTCGGCAGGCCGACCGCGGCAAGGTGACGCTCGATCCTCGTGACGTCGTCGGGCGGCAGCATGCCGAGCTCCGCCGAGAACTGCGCCGCCAAGACCATGCCGACCGACACGCCCTCGCCGTGGAACAAGCGGTCGGAGAAGCCGGTGATCGCCTCCAGCGCATGGCCGAAGGTATGGCCGAGATTGAGCAGCGCGCGGTCGCCGGTCTCGCGCTCGTCGCGGGCGACGACCGCCGCCTTGGCGCGGCAGGAGGTTGCGACCGCATGCTCGCGCGCCGCGCCGCCCTTCACGATGTCGGCATGGTTGGCCTCCAGCCAGGCGAAGAAGCTGGCGTCGCCGAGCAGGCCATATTTGGCGACCTCGGCATAGCCGGCCCGGAACTGGCGCGGCGACAGCGTGTCGAGCACGGCGGTATCCGCAATCACCAGCACCGGCTGGTGGAAGGCGCCGAGCAGGTTCTTGCCCTGCGGCGAGTTGATCCCCGTCTTGCCGCCGACGGAGGAATCCACCTGCGCCAGCAGCGAGGTCGGCACCTGCACGAAATCGACGCCGCGCCGCAGGATGGCGGCCGCGAAGCCGGCGAGGTCGCCGACCACGCCGCCGCCGAGCGCGATGACGAGGTCATTGCGCTCGATCTTGGCGGCGATCAGCGCCTCGCTGACCTTTTCAAGGCCGGCATAGGTCTTGGAGCCCTCGCCCTCCTCGACCACGATGGGTGACGACGGGATGCCCGCCTCCGCCAGGATCGCCTCGGTCGGCTTCAGCCAGTGCGCGGCAACGGTGCGATCCGTGACGATGGCCGTGCGCACGCCCGGCCGCAACGAAGCGATGCGCTGGCCGAGCGAGGCCAGCACGCCGCGGCCGATGACGATGTCATAGGCGCGCTCGCCGAGTGCGACGTCGACGATGATCGGATCGGAGTGTTTGAGAGGTGCCGTCATCGGAGCGCGCCCATCGCCTGCGGAGGATCGGGTTGAACTGGGTCGGATTGGGGTCTGGCTGGCCCCGCCTCGGTCTCCGGTGGCGAGAAGAACGCCTGTAGCGCCTCCATGCAGTCCTCGACGACGCGATCATGCGGCACATCGCGCGAGCAGATCGTCAGGTCAGCAAGCTGATAGACCGGCTCGCGCTCGACGAGCAGGCGCGCGACCGTGCCTTCGGGATCGGCTGTCTGCAGCAGCGGCCGGTCCGCCCGCCGGCGGACGCGCCGCATGATCACGTCGGCATCGGCCTTCAGCCACACCGAGACGGCCTTCTCCTGAATGCGGCGCCGCGTCTCCTCGCGCATGAAGGCGCCACCGCCGGTCGCCAGCACACCGGGCCCGTTTTCGAGCAGGCGGGCGATCACCCGCGCCTCGCCATTGCGGAAATAGTCCTCGCCGCGCGATTCGAAGATTTCCGGTATGGTCATGCCGGCGGCGGTCTCGATTTCGGTGTCCGCATCGACGAAGGGCAATCGCAATCGCGCGGCGAGCCGCCGCCCCACGGTCGACTTGCCGACCCCCATCATGCCGACCAGCACGATCAGCCGCTTGCCGAGGCCCGCGAGAATCGCGGCCTCCGGAGCGGCTTGGCCAGGTGCTGGTTGGGTCGTGTCGGTCATCTCTCCGCTTCTAACCCAGCCCCTGCTGCTTTCAAAGGCATCCTGTTCCGCTCGAGCCCACCCCCGGACGTCGTTCCGGGGCGCGCGAAGCGCGAGCCCGGAACCCATACCCACAGGAGCTGTGTGAGGCAGGCTGGGACTGGGCATCTCGGTCCACGACATCGTCCTGTGGGTATGGATTCCGGGCTCGCCGCGCTGCGCGCGCCGCCCCGGAATGACGGAGCAAAACAACTGGCGATCGGACGACCGGCCCGCCCCGCCGGGCTTGCCAGCCGGGTGCGAACATGTTGGATGAAACCGTTCCATTCCGGTGGCCCGCGCGAGCCTGATGCCCAGCCTGTTCCGCTTCCTGACCGTGATCGCCGTGATCGTCGCCGTGGTCTATGGCGCGATCTACGCGCTGGCGAACTTCGTCACTCCGAAGCCACGCGAGATGACGGTGTCGATCCCGCCGGACAAGTTCCAGAAGAAGTGAGCGAGGAGGCTGCGGCCAACCGAAAAGCCACAGGGCATTGATTAAGATTTTTACGCTTCTCTGAGGCGGCCCGGCGCCGCGATATCGGCCAGATTTGCAGTCACCGCTCGACGTGCCGGCGCGACTAACTCGTAGTGATTCGATCGCCCCGGACGCAGCGGATTTCACGACATGAAGGTCAAGGCCTCGGATGCCAGGCTGATGAGCCTGTTCCTCGACATGATGGCCGCGGAACAGGGCGCTGGCCAGAACACGCTGGACGCCTATCGCCGCGACCTCACCGATCTCTCCGAGTTTCTCACCCGCAAGGCCAACAGCTTCGCTGCGGCCGACACCCAGGCGCTGCGCGACTATCTCGCCGATCTCGACACCAGGGGCTTCAAATCCTCCAGCGTGGCGCGGCGGCTGTCGGCGATGCGGCATTTGTTTCGCTTCCTGCTGAGCGAGCGCATCCGCAGCGACGATCCCGCCGCCATCCTGTCCGGCCCGAAGCGGGGCCGCTCCTTGCCCAAGGTGCTGTCGATCGGCGACGTTGACCGCATGCTGACCCGCGCCAAGGAGCTGTCCGAGGTCGCCGACGCCTCGCCGTCGCAGCGGCTGCGGGCTCTGCGGCTGTATTGCCTGCTCGAGGTGCTCTACGCCACCGGCCTGCGCGTCTCCGAGCTGGTGGCACTGCCGCGCACGGCGGCGCGCAACGACGCCCGCATGATCGTGGTCCGCGGCAAGGGCAACAAGGAGCGGCTGGTGCCGCTGAACCAGGCCTCGCGCCAGGCGATGGCCGATTATCTGGCGATGCTGGACAAGCAGAAGCCGGAGAAGAAGGCCAGCGCCGCGTTCGGCAAATGGCTGTTTCCGTCGTTCGGCGAGAGCGGTCATCTGACCCGCCAGCACTTCGCCCGCGACCTCAAGGAGCTCGCGGTGGCGAGCGGCCTGACCGCCCGGCTGGTGTCGCCGCACGTGCTGCGCCACGCCTTCGCCAGCCACCTGCTGCACAACGGCGCCGACCTGCGCATCGTCCAGACCCTGCTCGGCCACACCGACATCTCGACCACCCAGATCTACACCCATGTGGTCGAGGAGCGGCTCAAGAGCCTGGTGCGCGACCTGCACCCCCTCGCCGAGACCTGACTCCGCCTCACACTTTCGCGAAACCAAATCCGATACCAAATCCTTGGGCGTGACGCGCCGCCCGCTTGACTTCGGGCCCGTCTGCCCCGAAAGAGCGCCATCCTGCCCGTTCTCCCGGCACGACGCCTGGAAGCGGCGCACCGATCGACCCTTAAGCTCCTGAAGTCCTTCATCTTCAGGTCCGAAGGCCGAACCGATTTCGTTTCCCAGCGCTCTTCCTTCAGCTCTTCCATGCCGGATCCCATGCGCAGCTACCTCGATTTCGAAAAGCCCGTTGCCGAGCTCGATTCCAAGGTCGACGAACTCCGGGCGATGGCCGCCTCCGGCACCGACATCGGCGAGGAGGTCGGCCGGATCGAGGAGAAGGCCGGCCAGGCGCTGGCCGAGCTGTATGCCAATCTGACGCCGTGGCAGAAGACAATGGTCGCGCGTCATCCGCAGCGGCCGCACTTCACCGATTTCGTGGGCGGGCTGATCACCGAATTCACGCCGCTCGCCGGCGACCGCAAGTTCGGCGAGGACGCCGCGCTGCTCGGCGGCTTCGGCCGCTTCCGCGGCGAGCCGATCTGCGTGATGGGCCAGGAAAAGGGCGCCACCACCGAGTCCCGCCTCAAGCACAATTTCGGCATGGCCCGCCCCGAAGGCTACCGCAAGGCGGTCCGGCTGATGGAGATGGCCGAGCGCTTCGGCATCCCCGTGCTGTCGCTGGTCGATTCCGCCGGCGCCTATCCCGGCATCGGCGCCGAGGAGCGCGGTCAGGCCGAGGCCATCGCGCGCTCCACCGATGCCTGCCTGGCGCTGGGCGTGCCGAACGTCGCCATCATCACCGGCGAGGGCATGTCGGGCGGCGCCATCGCGCTGACCACCGCCAACAAGGTCCTGATGCTGGAGCACGCGATCTACAGCGTGATCTCGCCGGAAGCCGCCTCCTCGATCCTCTGGCGCGACGGCACCAAGGCCCAGGAAGCCGCCAACAGCATGAAGATCACGGCGCAGGACATGCTCCGCTTCGGCGTGGTCGACACCATCCTCAAGGAGCCCGTCGGCGGCGCTCACCGCGATCCCGCCGCGATGATCGCGGCGACCGGCGAGGCCATCGCCCAGGCCTTCGACGAGCTGAAGGGGCTCGATGCCGACGCCATCCGCAAGCAGCGGCGGCAGAAGTTCATCGAGATCGGCCGCAAGCTGGGCTGAACGGGCCTGCGCACGGCCTTGGCCGCTCGCGGTTTTGTGAGTCTTTCCAGCCGTTTGGCCGTATTTCGGCCCCGCCAAGGGGGTCTGTTGTTTAGGACTTGTTGACCAAACGGGCCAGGGGCTCGCGACACCGCCGGACCGCGGGTTGCGGCGCTCGGGGCCAAAGGCTACAATTTTAATCAATGGTTTGACGGCATGGCGCGCAGTCGGCCCGGGACCCGTCCAGCTTCCCGGCCGATCTGGCAAGACGAGAGTGGGGTGTCGCGACATGCTGGGTTTGCGGGGAGCTTTGCCTTGATCAACCGCGCTTTCGTCCGGGTTCTGATGACCTCGGCGGCGTTGGCCGCCGGCGCGCTGCTGACCGGTTGCAACAGCGATCAGGTCGCGCTCGCCACCAGCGCCAAAGCCAATCAGCCGGTGCCGCCCAAGCTCGTCGCCACGATCAATGAGAAGGACATGGACACGCAGTCGCCGATCCTGGTGCGCGTGTTCAAGCAGGAGGCCGAGCTCGAGGTCTGGAAGCAGGACCGCTCCGGCAAGTTCGCGCTCCTGAAGACCTATCCGATCTGCCGCTGGTCGGGCGATCTCGGACCGAAGGTGCGCGAGGGCGACCGTCAGGCGCCGGAGGGCTTCTACTCGATCAATCCGAGCCAGATGAATCCGCAATCGGCGTATTATCTGTCGTTCAACACCGGCTATCCCAACGCGTTCGACAAGGCGCTGGGGCGCACCGGCTCGCAGCTGATGGTGCACGGCGACTGTTCCTCGCGCGGCTGCTTCGCGATGACCGACGAGCAGATCGCCGAGATCTATGCGCTCGGCCGCGAGTCGTTCTTCGGCGGCCAGCGCGCCTTCCAGTTCCAGGCCTATCCGTTCCGGATGACGCCGGTGAACATGGCCAGGCACCGCAACAATCCGAACATGCCGTTCTGGCGCATGATCAAGGAAGGCTATGACGCCTTCGAGGTCACCCGGCAGGAGCCGAAGGTCGACTTCTGCGAGAAGAAATACGTCTTCAACGCCCAGAAGCCGCCGGGCGCGACCCGCGATCTGGTGTTCGACGCCGCCGCCAAGTGCCCGGCCTATGTGGTGCCCGACGAAATCACGACGGCCGTGCGCGAGAAGCAGCAGGCGGACGAGGCCGAATACGCCAAGCTCGTCGCCAAGGGGACGCCGGTCGCCAAGCTGAACACCGGCATCGACGGCGGCATGAATCCCGTGTTCGCCAACCGCGTGCCGGGCGCCTCCACCGGCCTGTCCGATTCCGGCGAAGCGCCGGGCCTGTCGCTCGCCAACTTCTCGCCCGCGCCGGGCACGATCCCGGGTCACGTCAACCCGCCGCGCGCACCGGGCGCCGATGAGGTCGCCGCGATCCCGGCCAGCGCCGCCCCGGCGCCGGTCGCAGCGCCCGCCACCCGCGTCGCGGCCGTGGCCGCCCCGGAGAAGCCGAGCTTCATGTCGAGCCTCGCCCGCAAGGTCGGGATCGGCGGCTCCAACGAGACCACGGCGACGACGAAGCCGACCGAGAGCAAGACCGCGGAGGCCAAGCCCGCGCCGAAGCCGGTCGCCGTCGCCAAGCCGGCCGAGACCAAGCCGGCCGAGACCAAGCAGGCCGCCGCGCGGCCGCCGTTCAAGCCCGCCGCAGCCAGCGCGCCGGCGGCGACCGCCTCCGCGCCAGTGCAGACCCAGACCGCGCTGGTCTCCGGCGCCGTTCCGGTGCTGCAGTCGAACTCGTTCGACAGCCGGTTCGCCGGGTTCAAGTAGGCCGGCAATCGCGGGACCTGCGGGCGGCGCGCTGCCTCGCAGGGCTGATGTTTGACGACAATGACGCCGCATGCTCGCTGCCACCCTCCCCTGGAGGGGCAGGGCTATCGCATATGGCGATCGATGTTTTGCGCCCATCTCCCTCCGCGTCGTCATGGCCGGGCTTGTCCCGGGCATGACGATGTGGAGACGGTTTCGCGACACACTCAGATTGACCATATGCGATAGCCCTGCCCTGGAGGGGGGAGGGTGAGCAGCGCATCGGCGGCGCTGGCGTGGACAACGGTCTCAGACTGCATTCTCGGACATGCGTTTCTGTCCTCGCGGCGCTCCATGGCGTCCGAGTGATGCATCGATCTCACCCTCTTCGAAACCGAGGGTGCAGGGAAGGCCAGGCCTCGACTGAGGCCCGTGGCCCGCCTGCGAAAAAAATGCAGGCGGCAGGTACCACAGGTCCAGCCGGAACGACCCGGCCCTCCCTGCGCGATGGTTTGAACGGCTGCTTCGCGATCTCCCTGGGGACCGGGCTTTCTTGCCCCCATCACCGACGAGATGCGCGAGGCATCATCGGCCGGCTTGACCTCAGCATCGGGAGGCCAGGACCACGCGACTTGACCGTACGGGCCGATGTTGTTCGTCCGCGCGACTTCTCACGCTGCAAACCGGCCCGCCCACCACATCCCGCACTCCACGCTTCGTGACGACCGCGCAGCGCCCCTCGTCGATGAGGCGGGATGACGGGAGAAGATCATGAATTTCCGAAAACGCGAAGCTGAATATTTTCGCTGACGGGACTGGACAGCCCAAATCAGCTTGAACGCGCAGCCGAAATCATTTTCTGCGCGCAGACATTTTTCGGCGGGATCGATGCGGGGGGCTGCGCCTGCCGAACGCGAGAGGACGCACCGAGTCGCCCGACGGGTCGCGGACCGAGCGTCGCATCCGCGACGCCCCGCGGCCGGCCGGTTGACGTCACGCACATCATGTAATATCGAAAGTTACATGAGACCCAACAGCCAGCTGTCCGGCATCCTTCACGTCCTGCTCCACATGGCGGAGCAGGACGGCCCGGTGACCTCCGAGGCCCTCGCCCTGATGATGCAGACCAATCCGGTCGTGATCCGCAGAACCATGGCCGGACTCCGGGACAGCGGCTATGTGCGCTCCGACAAGGGCCATGGCGGCGGATGGACACTCGCCTGCGATCTGGCCACCGTCAGCCTGCGCGACATCTACGATTCCCTCGGACGGCCATCGCTGTTCGCGATCGGCAATCGAACCGAGCATCCGGACTGCCTCGTCGAACAGGCCGTCAACGCGGCGCTCGACACCTCCATCCAGGCTGCGGAGGCGCTGCTGCTGGCCCGTCTCGGCGCCATCACGCTCGCGGCCCTGAGCGCTGATTTCCACGCCCGCCTCGAACGCCGAAAGCGGCCTCGCAAAGGAGACGTTTGTCATGACGGCTGACATCACCGACGGCGCCCGGCAATTCATCCGCGCGTTTTCCGATCCCGAATTCGTCGCACGCTACACCGACGGACCACGGCGCTTCGTGCCCGGGCTCGATGGGCTGCATCGGATGACGGCCATCCTGCTTGCTGAACGGGCGCCCGAACATGCGAAGGTGCTCGTGCTGGGCGCGGGTGGCGGGCTCGAGCTCAGTGCGTTGGCCGATGCCCACCCGTCCTGGACATTCGTCGGCGTCGATCCGTCGCCGCAGATGCTGCAACTCGCCGAACGCACGCTTGGCGCGCGGATGAGCCGGGTCGACTTGATCGAAGGCACCATCGACGATGCGCCGGCCGGCCCGTTTGACGCGGCGACCTGCCTGCTGACGCTCCACTTTCTTCCGGCGCCGGAGCGTTTGCGGACGGTGCGCGCCGTGCACGACCGGCTCCGCCCCGGCGCGTCGTTCGTGGTTGCCCATGGCTGCCTGCCCAGGGAGCCGATCGAGAGGGCGCTTTGGCTCGATCGCTATGCGGCCTATGCCGTTGCCTCCGGCGTCGCCGCCGAGCAGGCCATCTCGATGCGCGCGACCATCGAGGCCAGCACCAACATGCTCAGCCCCGACGAGGATGGCGCGGTCCTGCGCGACGGCGGCTTCCGCGACAGCCGCCCGTTCTTTTCTGCGCTGACCTGGCATGGCTGGGTCGGTCACGCCGGGAGCGAGACCCTTGCGTGATGCCGCGCACGGAGGACGCGGCCAGCATCTGCGACAACGGCGCCGTCACCCGAGGCGAGGTGGCGCAACCGAGGAGCAGGACCATGGGATTTTGGGATGATGTGACCGACGCCGTCAGTTCGGTCGTGGACGACGTGAAGGATGTGGCGAGCGATGTGGCGGGTGCCGTGGGCGGTGCGGCCTCGGCCGTGGTCGACACGGTGGAGCATGTGGCCGGCGATGCGGTGCATGCGGTGGGCAGCGTCGTGCACGGGCTCGGCGAGCTCGGCGGCGAGGCGATTCACACCGTGGGCGGTGTGCTCGGCGCAGTCGGGCATGGCGTGGAAGCGGTCGGTGGCGGCCTGCTTCACACCGTCGAAGACGTCGCGTCGACCGTGGTGCATGTCGGCGGCGACATCGTTCACACCGGCGTCAACGTCGTCAGCGACGTCGCGTCCGGCCTCGGCCATCTCGTGCATGGCGACCTCAACGGCGTGATCAACGACGTGCAGCATATCGGCGGCCACATCGTCGATGGCGGGCTGGCGGTTGTCGGCGACGTGGCGCATGGCGCGATCGATGTTGCCGGCGACGTCGTGCACACCGCGGTCGGCGTCGGCGAAGCCGGCGTGGAGGCGGCAGGAGCGATCGGTCAGGGCGCACTCGACATGGCCGGCACCATCGTCGGCACGGCTGCCGACGTCGGCGAGCAGGCGCTCGACGCGGCAGGTGCGGTCGTCAAGGGTGGCTTCGAGGCCGGCGTGGCGGTGGCGGATGGCGCCATCGGCGTCGCCGCCGACGCAGCCTCGGCAGCGGGCCACATCATCGGCGGTCCGATCGGCGAAGCGATTTCGGGCATCGCGCATGGCGCCGATGCGGTCGGCACGGCAGTGGTGGACGGCGTCGGCCACTTCGTCGGCGAGGGCGTCAATGGACTGGCCGAGACCGCGGGCGACCTGGCCCATTCCGTCGGCCATCAGCTCGAAGCGATCGGCCACGACCTCGGCGCGCTGGTCAACGATCTCAGCCATGGCGATCTCGGCGCCGCGATCGGCGACATCTTCAAGCTGGCGCAGGACGGCCTGCGCAGCGACGGCAGCATCGTGATCGGCGCGGGGGATGGCGGCAGCCATGGCGGCTTCTGGGACTCGATCGCCTCGGCGATCCAGCAGTCGAGCGACAGCCACAGCGGCGAAGGCTCCGGGCTCGGACTCGCCGGACCGCTGCATGGCGAAGGTTCGTCGCACGGTCCGATCATCGTCGACAATTTCGGCGACCACGGCCACAGCGGCAACACCGGCATCGTTCCGCCGAACTTCGACATCGGTCACGCCGGTGGCGGACACGACGCCCCGCATGTCGACTACAGCCACGTCGTCCAGATGGACGATTCGCATCACTTCGCGATGCATGGCTGAGGCCGCCGGCACGACGACCCGCGGTGCGGATCACCGCGGGTCGTTCGTCGCGGTTCTCAAGCTCAGCGCAGCGCCGCCGGCTGGACGATGGCGGACGGCGCCGCGGCCTGGGCGCGAACCTGCGGCGTGGGACCATTCATCGCCGACAGCGCGCACAGCGCCAGGGAGCCCCAGACCGCGGCGCTGAAATACAGCGACATCCAGGCGATCTCTTCCTTCCAGTGCTCGAATTCGTGGGTGACCGTCCACTGCGTGGCGGAATCGCGCAATCCGACCAGCGGATGCAGCAGCGGCTTGCCGGCGGCGCGCTCGATGCGCCAGCGCTTCACATACATCGGCACGTCGATCACGACGAGGAAGGCGAGATAGCAGGCGATGCCGATCAGGCCTGCGATCAAGAGCCCGCGCACCAGTCCGTCGAACTCCGGCAGCAGACGGCCGAGGCCGATGCCGACGAACAGGAAGGCCACCGCCCACAGCGAATTCTCGATCGCGTTGTAGAGGAAGTTCTTGGTGACGACGGCGTACCAGGAGCAGATCTCGGCGACGACGATGATCGGCACGATCAGGCGCGCCATGTTGACGGCGGTCTCCGCATCCGCGATGGCGCCGAGCTGCGCCAGGATGATCGCCCACTGCGCCGCAAAGGCGATCTCGGCGATGGTCGCGACGGTGCGGCCGACGAACACGCTCGACAGCCAGCTGTCGACCAGGCAGATGCGCTGCACGTCGGCGCGCGGCAGCACCGAGCGGAAGGCGCAGCCGAACACATAGGCCGCCGACAGCGCCAGCATCTGGCCGGTCTCCGGCGACTGGCTGACGGCGACGCTGCCGCCATGCAGCTGGCGATACAGGATGAACCAGAACACGATGTTGGCGAGGCTGACGAGGGTCAGCATCGCCCACCACAGAGCGACGGGGTTCGACAGGGCTCGCGACTGCGCACGCATCCGGCACTCCAATTTTCATGTGACTGACATCGGATCGTATTAATTCCGTCATGGAGCGGCAACCCGTTCCGGCCCGGGGGTTTCACAAAAGCGCGTGTGGCGCGGGCGGCTGCGGCCGAGGGGGGCGGGGCAGCGGAGCAACCCAACGGAGCGTGCCGGGCGCTCACGGGCCGCATGGTCCCGGCGAGGCGAAGCCTCGTCCGGAGACGCGCTGCGCGCTGGCGTCGTTCGCGACAACGAGATCACCGCCATCGGCTGCTACGGGGCACCTCGCCGCCGGTCGTCACCGACAAGGCCGTTGCCGCGCGATGTGGCCAGCGAACAGCCGGCCGGTTCCAGCTCGGCACAGAGTGACACGCGTCGTTGGTCTTTTCGTCACGATGTCCCCAGTTCCTTCTGGGAACCAGAAGACCATCGCGCCGCCCTTAATCATCGGCTTGCAGACCTCATGCATGACTTGGATGCGTGATTTGGCGCGGGCAGATGTGCTGCCTCGCGTTGACGCTTTGCTAACCGCGAATCCCGTGCGCCAAAACGCGGCGCGCCTTGGTTCGTAGCTGGCCTGCGTGAGGGTTCATTGCCGATGTTGACGATCCTGTCCTGCCTGCCTGCCAATCATGATCTGCGCTATGTGACCGCCGCGCTGCTGGTCTGTGTGCTCGGCTCCATCCTGTCGATGCGCCTGCTCGCGCGCGTTCGCCGCAACGCCGGCCTGCGCCGGCTTCATCTGCTGTTTCTGGCCGGGCTGGTCGCCGGCGGCACGGTGTGGACGACGCATTTCGCCGCCATCCTCGGCTATGATGCGCCCGGCAACCGCTCGTTCGAAGCGGGCCTCACCTTTGCTTCGCTCGGCCTCGCCGTCGCGTTTTCCTGGCTCGGCTTCTTCATCACCACCCGCACGCAGCGTGGCCCGCTGATCGAGATCGGCGGCGCGGTGTTCGGCTTCGGCATCGCCGCGATGCATTACACCGGCATGGGCGCACTCAATCTCCAGGGCATCAGGACGTGGCACGTGCCGGCGATCTGGCTCTCGATCGTGCTGGCAATGGGCTTCGGCGCCGTCGCCGCCAACCGGATCGCGCGCCCGGTCACGCGCTTCTGCAAATATGGCAGCTCGCTGGCGATGGTGCTGGCGATCCTCAGCCTGCATTTCACCGGCATGGCGGCCCTCACCTTGGCGCCGATGGCCGGAGCCGATGCGCCCGCGCAGGCGCTGTCCGACGGCGTGATGCTGATCAGCATCGTCACCGGCATCGGCCTGATCATGGCGATGGCGGCCTCGGCCTACATGATCGACATGCAGGCGGCGCAGGAGGCGGTCGAAGGCTATCGGCAGCTGGCGCTGCAGGACCCGCTCACCGGCCTGCCCAACCGCAACGGCCTGGGACAGCGGCTGACGCCGCTGCTGGCGGAAGGCGACGAGACCGCGCATCTGGTGGTGCTCGCGATCGACCTCGACCGGTTCAAGGACATCAACGACGCGCATGGCCATGCCGCCGGCGACGCCGTGCTCACCACGATCGCCCGGCGCATCGCGGCGACGTTGCAGCCCGGCGAATTCCTGGCGCGGATCGGCGGCGACGAGTTCGTCGCGGTCAAGAGCGAGATCTTCGCGCGCACCGAAGCCGCGAAGTTCGCCGAACGCATGCGCACGCTGGTGCTGACGCCGGTCGAATGGGAGGAGCGCAGCCTCTCGGTCGGCTGCAGCATCGGCATCGCGCTCTATCCCGAGCACGGCCTGACCGCCGACGAGCTGCTCACCCGCGCCGATCTTGCGATGTATCGCGCCAAGAGCCTCGGCCAGGGGAAGATCTGCACCTACGAGCCGTCGATGGACGAGGCCAGCCGGCGCCGTGCCGAGCTCGCGATCGACCTGAAGCGCGCGCTTATCCGCGACGAGTTCGAGCTGCATTACCAGGTACAGAACGACACGCAGAGCGGCGGGATCATCGGCTTCGAGGCGCTGCTGCGCTGGAATCATCCGGTGAAGGGCCGCGTGCCGCCGAACGATTTCATCCCGATGGCCGAGCAAACCGGACTGATCGTCGACATCGGCGACTGGGTGCTGCGCACCGCCTGCGCCACCGCGGCGAGCTGGAGCCAGCCGTTCAAGGTCGCCGTCAACGTCGCGCCGATGCAGCTCAACCACGACCTGCCGAAGCGTGTCGCCGAAGTGCTGCGCGAGACGGGCTTGGCGCCGGAACGGCTGGAGATCGAGCTGACGGAGACCGGCATCATCGCCGACCGCCAGCACGCGCTGCAGGTGATGCAGGCGCTGAAGGGGATCGGAGTCACCGTGGCGATGGACGATTTCGGCACCGGCTATTCGTCGCTGTCGACCCTGCAGGTGTTTCCGTTCGACAAGATCAAGGTCGACAAGAGCTTCATCCAGTCGGTCGAGACCAGCGTGCATGCGGCGGCGATCGTCAAGGCGACGCTGCTCTTGGGCCGCAGCCTGAACATTCCCGTGCTGGCCGAGGGCGTCGAGACCGAGCAGCACCTCGCCTTCCTGCGCGAGGAAGGCTGCACCAGCGTGCAGGGATTTCTGTTCGGCAAGCCGATGCCGCAGGAGGCGATCAGCAAGATGATCCGGGAGGTGGAGGTCGCGCCGTCCGCGGAAGCGCCGGCCAAGAGCGCCGCGGCTGCGTGAGCAGGTGCCACCCTCCCCTGGAGGGCAGGGCTATCACATGTGAAGATGCGGAGTTTCCCTGACGAGCGATCCTGCCGATCAGTTACTCCGTCATGCCCGGGCTTGTCCCGGGCATCCACGTCGTTCTCAGCATGCCGGCCGACGTGGATGGCCGGGACAAGCCCGGCCATGACGACGTGGAGAGAGAGGAACGTCTCGCGAGCCGCCTGCGCGGGCGGCGCTCAGAACGTACGGATGATCCTGAAATCCAGGCCGTCGGCAGCGGCGAGGTGCATGGCCATGGCGGCGCGGCCGTGACGGAGGGTGACGTCGCCGCGGGGGCCGGAGTAGACGATGTTGCGGCCGGCTTCGGCGAGCGGGTGCAGGGACAATGAGCCGGCGCGCTCCGCGGCGGCTTTCAGGAAGCGCAGACCTTCGTAGTTGGACTGGCCGACGGAGCCGACCGGCGGCGCCTCGGCGCCGAACATCGCAGTGTAACCGCCCAGGAAGTCGTCATTGGCCTTGGAGCCGATGCAATTGAAATAGCCGGAGGCGGAGTAGAGATTCTCGGTGTTGTCGGCGCCGATGCCGAGCAGCACGGTTTCGTCGACGGCGCCGGCGAGACGCAAGGTGGTCGCGGCGAGGCCGGATTCGCCGAACGCCCGGTTGAAGGTGATGCTGTCGGTGCCGATCAGCGAGATCAGCACGACGTCGGGCTTGGCGGCACGGATGCGCGCCAGATGCGCCTCGTGGTCGTCCTCACCGACGGGAACGAATTCCTCGCCGACGACGTGGCCGCCGGCTTCGGTGATGTAGGTCTTGGTGGAGCGGTGCGACTGCCACGGCCAGACATAATCGCTGCCGATCAGGTACCAGCGCTTGGCGCCCTTGTTCTCCGCCAGCCAATGGATCGCCGGCCGCGTCTGGCTGTGCGGCGTCTCGCCGATCGCCATCACGCCGGACGTGCGCTCGCCGCCTTCGTAGACCGGCGTGTAGACATAAGGGATGCGACCGCGTGTCAGCCGGCGCAGCGCCAGCCTCACCGCGCTGATATGCGAGCCCATCACGATGTCGATGCCGTCGAACTCGAGCGCGTCACGGGCGCGCGTGACGACGTCATCGACCGGGCCGCCGGAATCGTAGAACGACAACTCGATCTCGCGTCCGAGGATGCCGCCGCGCCGGTTGAGCTCGGACACGGCCAGCAGCGCGCTGTTGGTCGCGGCGGGACCCCAGATGCCGGGCGAACCGGAGAAGGTGATGAAATTGCCGATGCGCAATTTGCTGCGGGAGCCGCGGCGCGTGATGCTGTCGGGATCGAACGGGGCCAGCGACGGCAGGCCGCTCCGTTGGGGCGGGCTCCTGAACAGCAGGGATGGCGGCAGGCTGACGCGCCCACCCGTGACGGATCCTGTCGAGAGCACACCCACTCCTTGGCCCGCAACCATGGTTGGCCCGACACTGTGGGCCGGCGGTCATACGCCGTCAAAATCAGCACGCGTTCGACAAATATCCTATTCGAAAATGTTGAATGTTCAAGAATTGGGATGCATATAGATCGGGCAGCAACTGCCGGACATTCATTCAAATCGGGACCGCAAGCGAAATTCACCGTGGCCAAACCGCCCCATCCCAACACCCCCCTCACCGAACATCTCGCCTATCTGCTCGCGCAGGCCAACCGGGAGATCAACCGGCAGTTGGAATCGCGCCTGAGCACGGAGGGCGTGCCCGTCGAGCAATGGCGCATCCTCAAGGTGCTGTCGGACGGCGAGGGGCATTCGATGGGCGACCTCGCCGAAGCCGTGCTGCTGAACCATCCGACCTTGACCAAGATGATCGACCGCATGGTGTCGGACTCGCTGGTCTACCGCCGCCAGGATGCGAATGACCGCCGCAAGGTGCTGATGTTCATCAGCGACCGCGGCAAGGCGCTGTGCAAGCGGCTGAACTCGCTGGCCGCCAGCCAGGAGGCGCACATCCTGGAGAACTACGGCGACAAGGCCACGGGTGAGCTGAAGCGGCTGCTGGAGAATTTGATCGACGCGGCGAGCTGAGCCGACGCTGCGCTGCTCTATTTTCCATCATTGCGAGCCAATGGGTTCGCGCGAAGCGCGGCCCGATGACAGGCTCCGCGAAGCAATCCAGAGTCCCGCCCACCACCCTGGATTGCTTCGCTGCGCTCGCAATGACGCGGAGGTCGGAGTAATCTTCGCGCCGCATCATGAGGACTTGACCGCGCCTCGCCCCCTCGACTGCGGCAAATGTGTCGGGCCGTCCGGCAACGCCGGGATAGACGCAAGACGAATCCTCCCTCATCTTGTCATCTGACGATCGCGACGAACGGGCCACAGAGCCCGCGCGCGATCACCGGCCTCGCATGGCCGGACGAGGACACGACACAGGGAGGACAGGCCATGGGCATTCCTATGGGCATTCATCTGCTCGATCGCGCCATCGGCAGCGACTATCCGACATTCGCCAGCACGGCTGACATCCGCGCCTTCGAGCAGACGCCTTACGGCGACCGCATCGCCGCTGAGAGCACGTATGAGGCGCTGAAGTGCGGAGCGACGGCGAATCCGTACGCGCCGGCGATCCAGTTTCTGCAGAATGCCGATCCGGCCGATACGCCGGTCGTGATCACCTATCGCGACTTGATCGCGAAGGTGACGCAGGCGGCCAACATGTTTCACGCGCTCGGCGTCGGCCCCGATGACGTCGTCAGCTTCATGCTGCCGCTGGTGCCGGAAGCGTTCATCACGCTGTTCGGCGCGGAGGCCGCGGGGATCGCCAATCCCGTCAATCCGCTGCTCGAGCCGCACCAGATCGCCGAGATTCTCGACGCTGCCGAGACCAAGGTGCTGGTGGCGCTCGGCCCCCTGCCCGGCACCGACATCTGGCAGAAGGTCGAGAAGGTCCGCGGCGGCCTGAAACACCTCAAGGCGATCGTGCAGGTCTATGGCGGTGGCGGCGATCCGGCCAACGGCATCCACGCCTTCAACGACCTGATCAAGCCGCAGCCGGGCGATCATCTCGTCAGCGGCCGGCAGATCAAGGCCAGCGACACCGCAGCCTATTTCCACACCGGCGGCACCACCGGCACGCCCAAGCTGGTGCGTCACAGCCACGGCAACCAAGTCTACCAGGCCTGGGCGATCAACCTGATCCTGAAGGCCAAGCCCGGCGGCACCTTGCTGTTCGGCATGCCGCTGTTCCATGTCGGCGGCTCGCTGACGCAGGCGCTGCAGACGCTCTCCGCCGGCGGCAGCCTCGTCGTGCTCTCCGGCGCCGGCTGGCGCAATCCGAATGCGGTGCGCAACATCTGGGGTCTTGTCGAGCGCTTCAGGCCGGAGACGCTGTCGAGCGTGCCGACCGTGCTCGCGGCGACGCTGGCGGTGCCGCAGGGTAGCGCCGACATTTCCAGCCTGCGCTATGCCGCCGGCGGCGGATCCGCGATTCCGGTCGCGGTGGGCCAGGCGATCATGGACAAGCTGAAGCTGCCGGTGATCGAGGTCTACGGCATGACCGAGACGGCGAGCGTGCACACCATGGCCTATCCGGACCAGCCGATCCGGCTCGGCTCGGTCGGCCTCCCCGTGCCCTACGCAAAAGTGCGCATCGTCAAGCTCGATGCCGATGGCCGTTATGAGCGCGACTGCGCGGCGGACGAGATCGGCGTCGTCATCATGGCCGGACCCGGCGTGTTCTCCGGCTATCTCGACGACGGCCACAACAAGGGCGCCTTCGTCGACGGCCATTGGGTCAACTCCGGCGATCTCGGCCGGCTCGATGCCGACGGCTTCCTGTGGATCACCGGCCGCGCCAAGGACCTCGTGATCCGCGGCGGCCACAACATCGATCCGGCGCCGATCGAGGAGATCCTGTTCCAGCATCCCTCGGTCGGCTTCGCCGCGGTGGTCGGCCAGCCCGACGCCTACGCCGGCGAGCTGCCGATCGGCTACGTCCAGCTCAAGCCTGGCGCGAGCGTGCAGCCGGGTGAGCTGGAGGACTGGGTGCGTGCGCGCACGCCCGAGCGCGCCGCGGTGCCGGTGCAGATCATCCCGATCGATCCGATGCCGGTGACCGGCGTCGGCAAGGTGTTCAAGCCGCAGCTGCGCTGGGACGCCGCGACGCGGGTGTTCGCCAAGGTGCTGTCGCAACTGACCGACCGCGGCATCGATTGCAGCGTCAAGGTCGCTGCCCATGGCAGCCACGGCAGCCTCGCCACGGTGACCCTGCGCAACGTGCCGGCGGAGCAACGCGAGGCGATCGAGAACGAGGTGCACACCTTGCTGGCGCCGTTCGTGATCCGGCATGAGGTGGTGATGGGGTGAGCGGCGGACGCGTCATCCTCCGTCCAGGCTCCTGGCGTGCGGCGTCTCATGGGAAGATAGAGAGCCGTCGCAACAAACGATCAAGTCAGTTCGTTGCTCCGTCATGCCCGGGCTTGTCCCGCCTGCGCGGCCGAAGCCGCTTCGGCGCGGCGAAGGCCCGGGCATCCACGCCGTGCGGCGTGCCGAACGACGTGGATGGCCGGGACAGCCCGGCCATGAAGACGTGGAGAGTGAGAGCGCCATTTATTTGATCGGAATGCCCGGCTCCAGCCGTTCGACATCCAATATGAGCGGCTTTGCCAATCCTTTGTCGACCGCAACACGACGCAACAGGTTCGGCCAATCGGAAATGATACCGTCGACACCGACATCCATCAGTTGCGCCATGTCCTCCGGCTTGTTGACGGTCCACACCACGACCTGCAGACCGAGCGCATGCGCCTCATCGACCAGCTCCGGCGAGACCTCGGTGTAGTACGGCGACCAGACCTTACCGCCCGCGGACTTGATTGTGCGCGGCAGCGAGCCACCGTAGTCCGCGGGACTGAAGCCGGCCGTCCAGCGCGTGGCTTCCGTCAGCGAGACCGTCGGCGTCTTGCCACCCTGCCGGGACAGATAGACGGTCGGGATGTTTGGTGCGCGCCGCTGCACCAATTGCAAGGTGCGCCAGTCGAACGACTGGATCATGACGCGGCCGGTCAAGTTCTCAGCCTCGATCAGGTCGAGCAGCAAGGCGACGAACCGATCAGGCTCCGGAGCTTCTCCGGTAAGCGCAGGATCGAGCTTGGTCTCGATATTCAAGCGCGCGTGCTCCACGCCCGAACGCCGGACGAGATCGATGACCTGCTTCAGGGTCGGAATCCGCGGCGGCGGCACGCCGCCGGTGAGCACCTGCTGAAACGGAAACTGCTTGGCATAGTCGCTAGCGGGACGGATCTGGCCGACATCGTAGGACTGCACTTCAGACAGCGGCAGATCGATCAGTAGCGGCCCGGGCGGCGCGACGTAGTTGCCGGCTGCATCCCTTGCGAGATCGGGATTGAGCCGCCGCTCATGCGAGACGACCAGCACGCCATCGCGGGTGACACCGACGTCGAGCTCGAGCGTGTCGACGCCAAGCGCCAGCGCGGCCGCAAAGGCCTGCAGCGTGTTCTCCGGATACAGCGCACGCCCGCCGCGATGCGCCTCGATATCGAAGGCCATCGCCGGGCTACCGACGACCGCGACCAGGAACGCGGAGACGAGCGAAAGACATGAGCGCTGCATGGCACCAGCCTACCACGCCAGCGCGCAATGCCCATTCCTCTTGTTTCCGCTGGCCTTCTGAACTAGGCCTTAACCACATGAGACCAGCCGGCAAGGCTGGCCAGGAGGAATCGAGGGGAGGCGATCCGCAGGCGCAGCAAACGCCGTGCATGCATCCCCTTTCGGCTTCTCTTCCGAAATTCTGTTGAGTTCACCTGCGACGGACCTGCCAGGACCATGCCCATGACCGACCTTCCTGTCCTCATCGCCGGCGGCGGCATCGGCGGCCTCGCGACCGCGCTCACGCTGCAGCAGATCGGCGTGCCCTGCATGGTCTACGAGAGCGTGCGCGAGATGCGGCCGCTCGGGGTCGGCATCAATTTGCAGCCCAACGCTGTGCGGGAGCTGTACGACCTCGGCATCGGGCCTGATGATCTCGACCAGGTCGGCGTGCCCGCGAAGGAATGGGCGCTGGTCGGGCTGAACGGCAACGACATCTATTCCGAGCCGCGCGGGCTGCTCGCCGGCTACAACTGGCCGCAATATGCGGTGCATCGCGGCAAGCTGCACATGCTGCTGTACAGCCGGCTGGTGCAGCGCGCGGGCGCACAGACCGTCCGGCTCGGCAGTCGCGTCAGCGGCTATGAGAAGAACGCGGATGGCACGATGACGGCGCGCATCGAGCACGCCGATGGCTCGCGCTCGGAGCAGCGCGGACGCCTGCTGATCGGCGCCGACGGCATTCATTCGGCGGTGCGCGCGCAGATGCATCCCACGCAGCCGCCGATCCATTGGGGCGGTGCGGTGATGTGGCGCGGCGTCACCTGGGCGAAGCCGATGCGCACCGGTTCGTCCTTCGTGGGGCTGGGCACCCACCGGCATCGCGTCGTGGTGTATCCGATCTCGCATCCCGATCCCAAGACAGGCCTCGCGCTGATCAACTGGATCGCGGAAGTGACGATGGACAACACCGAGGGCTGGAAGCAGACCGGCTGGTTCCGCCAGGTGCCGACCGCCGAGTTCGCGCATCATTTCGCGGGCTGGACCTACGACTGGCTCGACGTCCCCGCGCTGATTGGCTGCGCCGACGGCGCCTATGAGAACCCGATGATCGACCGCGATCCGGTCTCGACCTGGGTCGACGGCCCGGTCGCGCTGATGGGCGACGCCGCCCATGCGATGTATCCGACCGGCAGCAACGGCGCGAGCCAGGCGATCGTCGACGCCCGCGTGCTCGGCACCATGCTGCTGGCGCACGGCGTCACCCCGGCGGCGCTGGCGGCGTATGACGAGAAGCTGTGCGGCCCGATTTCGGCGGTCATCCTGCGCAACCGTGGCGCTGGGCCGTTCGGCCTGCTCAACCTGGTCGACGAGCGCTGCGGCGGCAAGTTCACCAACATTGACGAGGTTGTGCCGCCGGCCGAGCGCGAGGCGTTCATGGCCAACTACAAGAAGGCCGCGGGCTTCGCGATCGAGCAGCTCAACACGGCGCCAAGGACGATTGCGGAAGGCGCGCAGGTCGACGCCTCCAAGGCGGCCTGATCCTTCCTCGGAAGCTGTGTGATCCACTCTCGGTGTCGTCCCGGGCAAGCACGTCGGCGCATCGCGCCGATGTGCGCCGACCCGGGACCCATACACCTCAGCAGAAATGAGCAGGCACGCTGGAGCGCCCAGCCTGCCTCACAACATCATCCTGTGGTTATGGATCCCGGCGTTCGCCGGGATGACAGCGGTGATTTGGCGCGCAACTCGCGCAACAGCGTCATTGCGAGCGAAGCGAAGCGAAGCAATCCAGAGTCGTTGGCGGGACTCTGGATCGCTTCGCTGACGCTCGCGATGACGATGGTGAGGGGGCGGCCGCGCTTACGCGTACCGCCCGTGGCAGTGCTTGTACTTCTTGCCGCTGCCGCAGGGGCAGTCCTCGTTGCGGCCGATCTTGCCCCAGGTGGTGGGGTCGTTGGGGTTGCGCGCTTCGGCCGGGACCGGGGCGGCGCCCGATGAGGGCACGAGCGACACGTTGGCGAAGGCCATCTCGTCCTCACCCGTGTTCGGATCCGCATGATGCGCCTGCATCGGCGGCAACACCGGCTGCTGCTCCTCCGGCGGCACGATCTCGACGCGCATCAGCTGCGCGGTGACGGCCTCGCGCAGATGCGCGATCATCGCCTCGAACAGCGTGAAGGCTTCCGACTTGTACTCCTGTAGCGGATCGCGCTGGCCGTAGCCGCGCAGGCCGATGACCTGGCGCAGATGGTCGAGCATCACGAGGTGCTCGCGCCAGAGATGGTCCAGCGTCTGCAGCAGGATGGTCTTCTCGACGTAGCGCATCACGTCGGGACCCCATTGCGCGACCTTGGCGGCCATGCGCTCGTCGGCATGGGTCTCGATGCGCTTGAGCAGCTCCTCGTCGGCGATGCCCTCTTCCTTGGCCCAGTCCTCGACCGGCAGGTCGAGGTCGAGCACGCGCTTCAGCTCCTCCTTCAGGCCGGCGACATCCCACTGCTCGGCATAGGCATGCTCGGGCACGTGCTTGCTGACGAGATCGTCGATGAAGGCGTGGCGCATGTCGGTGATGGTCTCGACCACGCTCTCGTCCTGCATCAGCTCGACGCGCTGGTCGAAGATCACCTTGCGCTGGTCGTTCTGAACGTTATCGAATTTGAGCAGGTTCTTGCGGATGTCGAAGTTGCGCGCCTCGACCTTCTGCTGTGCCTTCTCCAGCGCCTTGTTGATCCAGGGGTGGATGATGGCCTCGCCTTCCTTCAGGCCGAGGCGGGTCAGCATGCTGTCGAGCCGGTCGGAGCCGAAGATCCGCATCAGATCGTCTTCCAGCGACAGGAAGAATTTCGAGCGGCCGGGATCGCCCTGGCGGCCGGATCGGCCGCGCAGCTGGTTGTCGATGCGGCGAGATTCGTGGCGCTCGGAGCCGATGATGTAGAGGCCGCCCGGCTTCGTCACGGTCTTGGCCGCCTTGGAGCCCTTGGCCGGCTCGATCTCGACGGTCTCCTCGGCCTTCAGCACGATCTCGCGGAAGCGGGCGATGTCGGCCTTGATCTGCTCGATCTTGGCGGCCTTCTCGGCCTCGTCGGTGATGCCAGCGGCCTCCTGCTGGATGCGCATCTCGAGCGAACCACCCAGCTTGATGTCGGTGCCGCGACCGGCCATGTTGGTTGCGATCGTGATCGCACCGGGCACACCGGCCTCGGCGACGATATAGGCTTCCTGCTCGTGGAAGCGCGCGTTCAGCACCGCGAACAGTTTGGCCGGCTTGCCGGCGCGGGCCGCCGCGTAGAGCTTGTCGAGCGCGCGCTCGCTGCCGAAATCGATCTGCTTGTAGCCGTGCTGCTTCAGGTAGGCGGCCAGAACCTCGGACTTCTCGATCGACGCCGTGCCGACCAGCACCGGCTGCAGGCGCGAATTCGCGCGCTCGATCTCGGCGAGGATGGCGGCGTATTTCTCCTGCTGGGTGCGATAGACCTCGTCGTCCTCGTCGAGACGGGCGACCGGCAGATTGGTCGGGATCTCCAGCACTTCCAGCTTGTAGATGTCGAACAGCTCGTCGGCTTCGGTCGCGGCCGTGCCGGTCATGCCGGCGAGCTTGGCGTACATGCGGAAGTAATTCTGGAAGGTGATCGAGGCCAGCGTCTGGTTCTCGGGCTGCACCGGCTGGTGCTCCTTGGCCTCGAGCGCCTGGTGCAGGCCTTCCGAATAACGCCGGCCCGGCATCATGCGGCCGGTGAACTCGTCGATGATCACCACCTCGCCGTCGCGGACGATGTAGTCCTTGTCGCGGGTGAACAGGGTGTGGGCACGCAGCGCCTGGTTGATGTGGTGCACGACGGAGACGTTCTCGACGTCGTACAGCGACTCGCCCTTGAGCTGGCCGGCGTCGCGCAGCAGGGTCTCGATCTTCTCCATGCCGGCCTCGGTCAACGTGACCGTGCGCTGCTTCTCGTCGACCTCGTAGTCGGTCTTGTCGAGCTTCGGCACGAAGGTGTCGATGGTGTTGTAGAACTCGGAACGGTCGTCGAGCGGACCGGAGATGATCAGCGGCGTGCGCGCCTCGTCGATCAGGATCGAGTCCACCTCGTCGACGATCGCGAAGAAGTGCCCGCGCTGGACCATGTCCTCCAGACGGTACTTCATGTTGTCGCGCAGATAGTCGAAGCCGTATTCGTTGTTGGTGCCGTAGGTGATGTCGCAGGCATAGGCCGCCTTGCGCTCGGCATCGTCGAGGCCATGCACGATCACGCCGGTGGTGAGGCCGAGGAAGCCGTAGATCTGGCTCATCCAGCCGGCGTCGCGGCGGGCGAGGTAATCATTCACCGTCACGACATGGACGCCGTTGCCGGCCAGCGCGTTGAGGTAGACCGCCAAGGTCGCGACCAGCGTCTTGCCTTCGCCGGTCTTCATCTCGGCGATGTCGCCTTCGTGCAGCACCATGCCGCCGATCAGCTGGACGTCGAAATGACGCTGGCCGAGGGTGCGCTTGGAGGCCTCGCGGACGGTGGCGAAGGCCGGGACCAGGATGTCGTCGAGCGTCCTGCCGTCGGCGAGCTGCTTCTTGAACTCCTCGGTGCGCGCCTTCAGGGCCTCGTCCGACAGCTTGGCGAGCTCCGGCTCCAGCGCGTTGATGGCGTTGACGCGGGACTGGTAGCCCTTGACGCGGCGGTCATTGGCGGAGCCGAAAAGCTTACGGGCGAGCGCGCCGATCATTGCTGAAATCCTGCCTCTAATGGGTCTGCGTTGCAGCCGTAACTCATGGTTTGGGTTTGCTGTTCCCGGCGTGATGCACCGCAGCAGCCGCGCCAGGCTCGAACGTCGGCGCCATCAGGCGGCCGTCAGATGAGTGGGAGACGAGCAAACCAGGGTTCAACGGCCAAAAACGCAGCAAAATAAGCGCTATCGCCCTTGAAGCGATCGGGCAGAGATATGGCTGGGGGGGAACGTTGTCAACGGCGCCCGACACCAGGACATCCGCCCCGAACCTGTCGCCGATTTCACGAAATTGACAGACTTTTCGCGTTGCCAAGGCACGACGATTGGGCGAGTGTCCCCGCCGCCCAGAGGTAACGCCCCTCGAGCCCCTCTTCAGAACAAGGATTTTCCATGACCACGTCGTTCCCGGTTACGAAAACCGGCCTGCGCTTCGGCCTAGCCACCGCTCTCGCCGGCAGTCTCGCATTGTCCCTGCTGGTCGCCCCCGCGCGCGCCGCCGACGATGCCAACCCGGTGCTGGCCAAGGTGAACGGCGCCGAAATCCGCAAGAGCGACGTCACGCTCGCCGAGGAGGAGCTCGGGCCGAGCCTCGCCCAGATGGATCCGGCGACCAAGGACGAGAACGTGCTGTCGTTCCTGATCGACATGAAGCTCGTCGCCAAGGCGGCCGAGGACAAGAAGGTCGGTGACAGCGAAGACTTCAAGAAGCGCCTCGCCTTCACCCGCAACCGCCTGCTGATGGACAGCCTGCTCGCCAGCGAGGGCAAGGCCGCGACCACGCCGGACTCGATGAAGAAGGTCTATGAGGAAGCCTCCAAGCAGATCGGCGGCGAGCAGGAGGTGCATGCGCGCCACATCCTGGTCGAGACCGAGGACGAGGCCAAGGCCGTCAAGGCCGAACTCGCCAAGGGCGCCGACTTCGCCGAGCTCGCCAAAAAGAAGTCGAAGGATCCGGGCGCGTCGGATGGCGGCGACCTCGGCTTCTTCACCAAGGAGCAGATGGTGCCGGAATTCGCCAACGTCGCCTTCGCGATGGAGCCGGGCAAGATCTCCGACCCGGTGAAGACGCAGTTCGGCTGGCACATCATCAAGGTGGAAGAGAAGCGCAACCGCAAGCCGCCGGAGTTCGACCAGGTCAAGAGCCAGATCGAGACCTACGTGACCCGCAAGGCCCAGGCCGACTATGTCAGCAAGCTGCGCGAGGCAGCGAAGATCGAGCGCATGGACAAGCCGGCCGCCGATGCCGCCAAGCCGGCGGACGCGAAGCCGGCCGAGCCGGCGAAGAAGTAAGCGGTTTGCTCCGCTTGAGGCGCGCCGGCGTCAGCTTGTAAGACAGTCGTCAGAGAGCCGTCACCGCCGCGTCACAACAGGTGTCGTCCCGGCCTTGAGCCGGGACTCATACCGCGTGATGTTGGGAATGGGCACGCGGCTCATACCGCGGATCACGACGAAATCCTGTGGTTATGGATCCCCGCGTTCGCGGGGATGACACCGTGGGTGTTGCAAGCCTCTCCCGTATCGTTGACCGAGATGATACAGAGCGCTTCCCGCCAATCCTGCCGGAAGCCTCTCCGATGTCCTCAGCCGTCTCCCCGCTCGCCCCGACCGAAGTCCCCGACATGCCGGCGCTGGCCGGCGTCAGGCTCGCGACCGCCGCGGCGGGCATCCGCTACAAGAACCGCACCGACGTGCTGCTGGCGCTGCTCGATCCCGGCACCACGGTCGCCGGCGTGTTCACGCTGTCGAAATGCCCGTCGGCCCCGGTCGAATGGTGCCGCGCCAAATTGAAGGGCGGCAAGGCGCGCGCGCTGGTGGTCAATTCCGGCAACGCCAACGCCTTCACCGGCAAGACCGGCAAGCAATCGACGGCGCTGACGGCCGCGATCGCCGCCAAGGCGGTCGGCTGCAAGCAGGACGAGATCTTCCTCGCCTCCACCGGCGTCATCGGCGAGCCGCTTGACGCCACCAAGTTCGACGGCGTGCTCGAAGGGCTCGCCGGCACCGCCGCGCCTGACGACTGGATGGGCGCCGCGCGCGCCATCATGACCACCGACACCTTCCCGAAGGTCGCGACCGCCACCGTGAAGCTCGGCAAGGCCAAGGTGACGATCAACGGCATGGCCAAGGGCGCCGGCATGATCGCGCCCGACATGGCGACGATGCTGTCGTTCGTCTTCACCGACGCGCCGATCACGGCGCCGGCGCTGCAGGCGCTGCTCAAGGCCGGTGTCGAGGACACGTTCAATGCGGTGACGATCGACGGCGACACCTCGACCTCCGACACCCTGCTCGCCTTCGCCACCGGTGCCGCCGCGGCGAAGGGCGCGCCGAAGATCAGCCGCGCCAGCGATCCGCGCGCGAAGGCGTTCGTGAAGGCGTTCAACGCCGTGCTGGCCGACCTCGCCGAGCAGGTCGCACGCGACGGCGAGGGCGCGCGCAAGCTGGTCGAGATCATCGTCGAGGGCGCCAAGAGCAAGCCGTCGGCGCGCAAGATCGCCATGTCCATTGCCAACTCGCCGCTGGTGAAGACCGCGATCGCCGGTGAGGACGCCAATTGGGGCCGCGTCGTGATGGCCGTCGGCAAGGCCGGCGAGCCGGCCGATCGCGACAGACTGTCGATCTCGTTCAACGGCATCCGCGTGGCGTCGAAGGGCGCGCGCGATCCGTCCTATGACGAGGCGGAAGTCTCCGAGGCCATGAAGGCGCAGAAAGTTCAGATCAAGGTCGCGCTCGGCCTCGGCAAGGGCCGCGACCGCGTGCTGACCTGCGACCTCACCAAGGAGTATGTCGCGATCAACGGCGACTACCGGTCCTGAGCCGACTGGCTGCAACTGAGGAGCGCCCCCTCGGAGGCGCCCTGCAATCGCTCAACTCGCGATCCGGGCGTCGGCGACCGCTCTGTCGAACAGCTTCCTCAGCGCTTCGGCGATGCCCTGGGTCGGGGACACCTCGGTGTAGTATCCGTCGGACGCGCAAGCTTGCATGTTCTGCGCAATCTCGCTGTTCGGCGACGGCCCGAACGGCCCCTTGTTGAAGGGATCGATCCAGCTCATGTACCAGCTGTTGGTCGGCAGCTGCAGATAGGTCGTGTAGAGCACGGCGATCTTGATGCCGCGGTTCTTCAGCGCGGTGCACAGCGCCGGATTGAGCGGCGACTGGCATCGGTTACCGCTCGCCTTCGCCTTCAGGCAGGCCGCATTGCTTTCGTCGGCAACGCCGTCGGAGACGAAGAACAGGTATTTCAGCGGCGAGCCCGTGGTGCCGTCACCGGGCGTCGAGATCTCGTTGTTGATCGCCGGGAACACAGTCGAGAACGGCGTATCCTTGTCGGCGGTATAGGCATCGTTGTTGCCGTAGACACCCATCAGGTCGATATTCCCGGCGGCGCTCTTGGCGCTCGACAAATTGGACGACAGCGCGAACAAGGAGCGCAGGCCGATCGTCTTCGACGCCGCGCCGAAATCGTACAGCGCCATGCGGAACTGATTGGGATAGGTCTGCGTGGCCGCCGCCTTGTCCATCAGCTGCTGGGTGGCGCTGCGCAGCACGTCGATGCGCGTGGTGACGCCAAGCTTCTTCGCAAGATTATAGTAGTTGTTGGAATCATTGTAGTCGTGGCAGGCGAAGGCACACTTGTCGGACGTGTTGTTGACCATCTTGGTCA
The DNA here is from genome assembly GCF_032381435.1 of Bradyrhizobium sp. SZCCHNR1002. Taxonomy (NCBI): domain Bacteria; kingdom Pseudomonadati; phylum Pseudomonadota; class Alphaproteobacteria; order Hyphomicrobiales; family Nitrobacteraceae; genus Bradyrhizobium; species Bradyrhizobium sp. SZCCHNR1002. Next base: position 34,792 of record NZ_JAUHIS010000008.1, on the reverse strand, counting down.
CATCGTCGGGCGTCGCCGCGACGCCCATCGAGGGCGAATTGTCGAGCAGCAGGTAGAAGTCGATGTATTTCGGCATCGAGGCCTTCGCCGTCGACGAGCCCTGCAGCGTCATGGTCTTGAACCCGACGATGCTCATGAACATCGTCGGCACCGTGGCCGAGAACGACACCGTGGCGCTCACGACCGAGCCCGACTTCTTCACGTCCGGCGTGAGACTGTTCAGCGTATAGCCGGACGTCCCGGACATGTTGCCGTTGAAGATCTTGCGCGCATCGTCGTTTCCGACCGCGATCGGGCCGTCGCCGGTCATGGAACCCGCCGCGATGAAGGCCGGCGCGGTCCTCGACACCGCGCCGACGGACGCGGCGTCCACCGCCGCCTGCAGCTTGGCGCGCATCTGGTTGTTCCGGCTGTAGTCGATGCCGCAGCCGACCGCCGTGATCACCGGCACGCAGACGATGGCGAAGGTCACGGCAACATTGCCGCTGACGTCGCGGCGCAAGCGGGCGAGCAGGTCAGTTAAAAATCGCATGAAAGATGCCTAACGAACCATGAGGAAGCCACGACTGACACCCGTGAAAATACGCGTGAGCCAATTAAGGTTGGCTTATTTCAATCGTGGAAAGACGGCTCGAAACGGCTTAGGTTAAGAAATCCTCACCAGCGCAGCCGGCTCGTTCAGTCTGAACCAGCGGCGGCGCGCGCTCCCAGCCCCCCCCCCCGACCGGATCATGCCCGACTTGAAACTCACCCTCGTGGTCGCCTGCGCCCTCGTCGATGCCGACAATCGCGTGCTGCTGGCGCAGCGGCCGCCCGGCAAGACGCTCGCGGGCCTCTGGGAGTTCCCCGGCGGCAAGCTCGAGCCTGGCGAACGCCCCGAGGCCAGCCTGATCCGCGAGCTCGATGAGGAGCTCGGCATCACCGTGCGCGAAGCCTGCCTCGCGCCGCTGACCTTTGCGAGCCATGCCTATGAGACGTTTCATCTGCTGATGCCGCTGTACATCTGCCGGCGCTGGGAGGGCATGGTCACCGCGCGCGAGGGCCAGCAACTGGCCTGGGTGCGGCCGAACAAGCTGCGCGACTATCCGATGCCGCCCGCGGACATCCCGCTGCTGCCGCATCTGATCGATTTGCTGATGTGAGCCGCTGCGCCGTCCCCACCCTCACTCGTCATGCGCGGGCTTGACCCGCCTGCGGGGCCGAAGCCCTTCGGCGCGGCGAAGGCCCGCGCATCCATCATCCTGCGAAAAAGATGATGGATCGCCGGGTCAAGCCCGGCGATGACGAGTGTAGCTAGGCGCCCTCATTGGAGTGCGGCACACGCTTCACCGCCGCCTCCAAGCTCGCCGTCGCCGAGCCCGGCTTCAGCGGCTTCTGCTGGCTGTCATGCGGCGACCAGCCGGAGATCCAGATGATGTCGAAGGTAGCGCGGATACGGCCGTCGGGATCGGCGAAGCGCTCGGCATAGATCTCGGCCATGCGCAGCAGGGTGGCGCGGCGCAGCGGCGTGCGGCGGCGCTCGACCAGGCTGTTGGCCGCGCCCATGCGGCGGAGGTCCTGCATCAGGCCGAACGCGCTGCCATAGCGCACCACGACCCGGTCGACATCGGTCACCGGCAGCGCGAAGCCCGCCCGCTGCAACAGGCCGCCGATGTCGCGCAGATCGGCAAACGGCGCAACCCGCGGCGACACGCCGCCTTCGCATTCGGCCTCGGCCGCCGCAAAACTCTGCCGCAGCTCGGTCAGCGTATCGCCGCCGATCATCGCCGCGAGCAACAGACCGTCGGGCCGCAGGGCACGGCGGATCTGCACCAGCAGGCCGGGGAGATCGTTGACGAACTGGAAGGCCAGCGCCGACAGCGCTAGGTCGAGCGATTGCGGCGTGAGCGGCAACCGCTCATCGGCCGTGTCGGGTGGAGCAATATGCGCCAACTGCGAGATGGACCCAGGCAGATACGGCTTCAGTCCTGCACCAGGGGTCCAAACGTCGGCGACATCCGTGAAGGTCCGGTTCACCGCGGCCAGACGATCGCCGAGATCCTCGGCAACGCGCTCCAGCAGGAATGTCTCCGGCCCGTGCGCAGCCCGCCGTTGCCTGCGCGCAAGAAGCAGTCGATCGAACAGGACGGGGGCTGTGGCAGGCTGGGTCATGGGGGCTGGTTACGCCGATCCTTCGGGGCGAGCAATGCGCCGCTTGAGCCGGGCCGGTCGCGGCGCTAGCGTCAACAGATGGGTGTGACCTTTGCTCCAATCAGCGCCGGGCGAATCCGTGCAGCCGCCAACGCGCTGCATGGGGGCCTCGCTCATGTCGCCAAGCTCGCGCTCGACATCGCCTTGCCGACGCTGTGCATCTCCTGCCGCGAGCCGGTCGATGGCGAGGGTGTCTGCGCCGCGTGCTGGGGCAAATTGTCGTTCATCGAGCGGCCGTATTGCCCGAAGCTCGGCATTCCCTTCGTCTACGACCCCGGGCCCGAACTGCTGTCGATGGAGGCGATCGCGGCGCCGCCGGCCTACGCCCGTGCCCGCGCCGCCGTGCGCTACGACGAGGTCGCCCGCACCCTGGTGCATCAGCTGAAATATCAGGACCGCACCGATCTGGCGCCGATCATGGGCCGCTGGATGGCCCGGGCCGGCCGCGAGCTGCTTGCCGAGGCCGATCTCGTGGTCCCCGTACCCTTGCACTGGCGGCGTGGCTTTTCCCGCCGCTACAACCAGTCCGGCGCGCTCGCCCGTGTGATCGCCCGATCCAGCGGCGTCCGCCTGCAGGGCGATGCGCTCCGCCGCGTGCGCGCGACGGAGCAGCAGGTCGGGCTGTCGCGCCCCCAGCGCGCCAGCAATGTGCAAGGCGCATTCCAGGTATCTCCAGACCGCCTGCATGACGTGCAGGGTCGACGCATCGTCATCGTCGACGACGTCCTGACCACCGGAGCGACCGTCGATGCCTGCGCCCGCGCCCTGCTCCGCGCCAAGGCGGCGGAGGTCAGCGTGCTGGTCTTCGCCCGGGTTGTCGATGCGCCCCGCGCTCCCATATAATCTGACGTTCCGTAACAGCTGAGCGCGACATGACCGCTGCGATCGAAATCTATACCCGTCCGGGATGCGGCTACTGCACGGCCGCCAAATCGCTCCTGACCCGCAAGAACGTTTCTTTCACCGAGCACGACGCGGGCAAGGATCCGAACGTCCGGCAGCAGATGTATGACCGCGTCGGCCCGGGCTCGACCTTTCCGCAGATCTTCATCGGCAAGACCCATGTCGGCGGTTGCGACGATCTCTATGCGCTCGATCGCGAGGGCAGGCTCGACGCCATGCTGGCCGGAGACAAGGCGACGTCATGAGCAACGACCGCAGCTTTACCGCCGCCATGGTGCAGATGCGCACCTCGCTCTTGCCCGAGCCGAGCCTCGAGCAGGGCACCAGGCTGATCCGGGAAGCGGTCGCGCAAGGCGCGCAGTACGTCCAGACGCCGGAAGTGAGCAACATGATGCAGCTCAACCGGACGGCGCTGTTCGAGCAGCTCAAGAGCGAGGACGACGATCCCTCGCTCAAGGCCTATCGCGCGCTGGCCAAGGAGCTGAACATCCACCTCCACATCGGTTCGCTGGCGTTGCGCTTCTCGCCCGAGAAGGCGGTCAACCGCTCGTTCCTGATCGGGCCCGCCGGCGAGGTGCTGGCGAGCTACGACAAGATCCACATGTTCGACATCGACCTGCCCGGCGGTGAGAGCTATCGCGAGTCGGCCAACTACCAGCCGGGCGAGACGGCGGTCATCAGCGATTTGCCGTGGGGCCGACTGGGTCTCACGATCTGCTACGACGTCCGCTTCCCGGCGCTGTACCGCGCGCTGGCCGAGAGCGGCGCAGCGTTCATCAGCGTGCCCTCGGCGTTCACGCGCAAGACCGGCGAGGCGCATTGGCACACCTTGCTGCGCGCCCGCGCCATCGAGACCGGCTGCTTCGTGTTCGCCGCCGCGCAATGCGGCCTGCACGAGAACAAGCGCGAGACCTTCGGCCATTCGCTGATCATCGATCCCTGGGGCGAAATCCTCGCCGAGGGCGGCGTCGAGCCCGGCGTGATCCTGACGCGCATCGATCCGTCGCGTGTCGAGAGCGTGCGCCAGACCATCCCCTCGCTGCAGCACGGCCGCCGCTTCGGCATCGCCGATCCCAAGGGCGGCCCCGATTATCTGCACCTGGTGCGGGGCTCGGCATGATCCGCTACGCGCTGCGCTGCGAGCGTGATCACACGTTCGAAAGCTGGTTTCAGACCTCCTCGGCTTACGAGTCGCAGGTGAAGCGCAAGCTGGTGGAATGCCCGACCTGCGGCTCGACGAGGATCGAGAAGGCGATCATGGCGCCGCGCATCGTCAGCAAGAAGGGCCGCGAGGCGGCGCCTGCCCCCTCGGCTCCCTCGCCGGCGCCGACGCAGGAGGTGATTCCGCCGGGATCGACATCGCTGATGATGGCGCAGGAGCGCGAGCTGCGCGCCAAGCTCAAGGAGCTGCGCGACCACATCGTCAAGAACGCCGACGACGTCGGCGAGCGCTTCCCCACCGAAGCGCGCAAGATGCATTATGGCGAGACCGAGCACCGGCCGATCTACGGCGAGGCCTCGCTCGACGAGGCCCGCGAGCTGATCGAGGAAGGCATCGAGGTCGCACCGATCCCGGTGCTGCCGGACGATCGGAATTGACGGGCGAAGTCCGTCATTCCGGGGCACCTGCGCAAGCAGGTGAACCCGGAATCTCGCGCAACGAGCGCCGCATCAAATCTCGAGATTCCGGGTTCGGACGCGTTGCGTCCGCCCCGGAATGACGGAGCAAGGATGTCCCCCCTCTCCTCCTCCTGGCAGCTCTGGGCGCTGCTCTCCGCATTCTTCGCCGCGCTCACCGCCATCTTCGCCAAGGTCGGCGTCGAGGGGCTGAACTCCGACCTCGCCACGCTGATCCGCACCGCGATCGTGCTGGTGACCTTGGCGCTGATCCTGTTTGCGACAGGCCAGCTCACCAGCCCAGGCCCGATCTCGGCCAAGAGCTGGATCTTCCTGACGCTGTCGGCGCTTGGCACCGGCGCGTCCTGGCTGTGCTATTTCCGCGCCCTGAAGCTCGGGCCCGCGACCCTGGTCGCGCCGATCGACAAGCTCAGCGTCGTGCTGGTGGCGCTGTTCGGCGTCGTCTTTCTCGGCGAGCGACCGAGCGCGCAGGGCTGGATCGGCATCGCGCTGATCGCATCGGGCGCCGTGCTGATTGCGATCAAAGGCTGACTACACCGCAATCAGCAGCGCCACGCCGGCCACGATCAGCGCGATGCCGACGATCTCGCGCAGCGAGACCGGCTGCTTGAACGAGTAGTACGACACCCCTTGCGCGAACAGCACCTCGACCAGCGCCAGCGTGCGGACGTTCGCCGCGGCCGTCAGTGCGAACGCCAGGAACCAGAACTGCGAGGCGAAGGCGCCGACGAAGCCCGCCATCATCGACGGTCGCCACAGCGACAGGATGCCGCGCAGGATCTCCGGCGCGCGCGCCAGCAGATAGACGGTCAGGATCGCCGTCTGCACGAACAGGCCCCAGACCAGCGTGGTGGACGCCGCCGTGACGAAGGACACGCCGTCGACGGTGATGATGGCGCCGCGAAAACCGACGGCCGACAACGCGAACGCCGCGGCGGCGACCAACCCCGTCACAGTCGGCTTCAACTCGGCAAAGCTCTTGTCGCCACCCGGCCGGAGCGCGGTGATGACGACGCCGATGGTGGCGATCAGGATCGCGATCACCTTTGGAAGCGAGAGCGGATCACCGAGGAAGATGAAGCCGAAGATCGCGGTCTGGATTGCCTCTGTCTTGAGATAGGCGGTCGTGACCACGAAGGACCGATCGGTCATCGCCAGCAGCATCAGGCCGGTGGCGATGATCTGGCTGAGCGCGCCGAGCAGCAGCCACGGCCAGAAGCTTGCGGAGGGCCATGGCAGACGGTCGCCGGTCGCCAGCAGCACCGCCGTCAGGAACACCAGCGAGAACGGAAAGCCGAACAGGAAACGGATATTGGTCGCGCCCCAGGTGCCGAGCCTGGCCGTCAACGACCGCTGCATCGCGTTGCGCGCGACCTGGCCGGCGGCGGCGACGAGGGTGAAGGGGATCCAGAGCGAGGTGATGGAAAGCATGGGGACACGGCGTCTGTGAGGGCCGGCCACCGTGACCAGCGCGAAGCGCAGGGTCAACAGCGCAGGCGGCAGTTCAGTCGCATGTCAGGATTGCAAGTCGCAAGATCGACTCTCGACTCGGGGAAAAAAGCAAGTCCCAGCGACTCATGCTAAGTTCGCGCCACGCAACCGGTGTCGTCCCTGCGAACGCATGCGTTCGCAGGGACGACACCGGCGGTGGAGTGCCAGTCGGGCTGAACCAGCGACGCGAAGGACCGGCGCCGCGCTACACCATCTGCTCCGCGACCATCATGTAGTTCACGTCCATGTCGGCCGACAGGCTCCAGCGGTCGGCGAAGGGGCTGTAGACGACGCCGCTCTGCTCGGTGATGACCAGGCGGTTGTCGAGCAGGTATTTCGTCAGCTCGTCCGGCGTGACGAACTTGCTCCATTCATGGGTGCCGCGCGGCAGCCAGCGCAGGACGTATTCGGCGCCGACGATGGCGAGCGCAAAACTCTTCCAGTTGCGGTTGAGGGTCGAGACGACCATCAGGCCGCCCGGCTTCAGCACCGCCGCACAGCGGCCGAGGAAGGCGCCGACGTCGGTGACGTGCTCGACGACCTCCATCGCCAGCACGATGTCGAAGCGCTCGCGCGGGTCCATCTCCTCGATGGTGGTGCAGCGATAGTCGATGGAAAGGTGGCCCTTCTCGGCATGCAGCTTGGCGGCAGCGATGTTGCTCGCCGAGGGATCGACGCCGACGACCTGGGCGCCGAGCCGCGTGAACGGCTCGCACAGCAGGCCGGCGCCGCAGCCGATGTCGAGCATGCGCAGGCCCGACAGGCAGTTGAGGCTCTTGGCGTTGCGCTCGAACTTCCGGCAGGCGGCATCGCGAATGTAGGTCAGGCGCAGCGGATTGATCTTGTGCAGGGGCGCCATCTTGCCCTTGGGGTCCCACCAGGTCTCGGACAATTTCGAGAATTTTGCGATCTCGGCAGGGTCGACGGTCGAGCCTGGAGAAACAGGGCTGCTGCGGGAATCCTGAGGCATTGTCATCGGTGATTACTCAATGATCGAAGCTGGACGCGGCGGGGCGCTAACGCGCCGTGATGGCGTTCCGGAACGCCAGCGGCTCCGCGATGGTCGAAATGGTTTCCTTGCCCTCGCCCACACCCAAGATGGTGACGTCGCCATAATTGAGAAGTCGTCCCATGATGGTCTGGTTGACGTCGACGCTCTCGACCTTGTCGAGCGCCATCTCGAAGGTACGGCGGCGGATGAAACCGGTTTTGTGGACGACCCGGCGATTGGTGACGTCGGTCTCGGTCGTCAGGCGGTGGAACCAGGCCCTGACCGTCCAATACAGGCCCACGACGGCGATCACGGCGGAGGTGGCCAGGCAGAGCATGACGAGATTGTCATTCACGGTCGTGCGAGAGAGGAGGAGCAATCCAAACACGACGATCCAGGCCCCGATCGCCGGAAGGTAGAACATCCAGTGCGCATTGGTCGAATACAGCACCTTCTCGCCGGGTTGCAGGATTTCGTCGATGTAACGCGCCATACCAGTCCTCTACCCCACTCCGTCACCGCAAGGAACCGTCTTGCCCCCAGCCGCGCCGCTATGTATACGCGCGTTTCGGCTGGCGCGCCTCCGGTTTCCGCGCGAGCCGGTCAACTTATCCTCCTGATGGGAATGAGCGCGTCGTCATGGGTCGCCTCGTGCTGAAATTCGGCGGCACATCCGTCGCCAACATCGACCGCATCCGCAACGTCGCGCGCCACGTCAAGCGCGAGGTCGATGCCGGTCATGAGGTCGCCGTCGTGGTCTCGGCGATGTCCGGCAAGACCAACGAGCTGGTGGCCTGGTGCACCGAAGCCTCGCCGATGCACGACGCGCGCGAATACGATGCCGTGGTGGCCTCGGGCGAGCAGGTCACGTCGGGCCTGCTAGCGATCGTGCTGCAGAGCATGGGCATCCAGGCCCGCTCCTGGCAGGGCTGGCAGATCCCGATTCGCACCAGCGACGCCCACGCCTCGGCCCGCATCGTCGGTATCGACGGCTCCGAACTGATCCAGCGCTTCCAGGAGCGCAAGGAAGTGGCTGTCATCGCCGGCTTCCAGGGCATCAATCCGGATACGAATCGAATCACCACGCTCGGCCGCGGCGGCTCGGATACCTCTGCGGTGGCGATCGCCGCTGCCATCAAGGCCGACCGCTGCGACATCTATACCGACGTCGACGGCGTCTACACCACCGATCCGCGCGTGGTGCCGAAGGCCAAGCGGCTCGACAAGATCGCCTTCGAGGACATGCTGGAGCTGGCGTCCCAGGGCGCCAAGGTGCTGCAGGTCCGCTCGGTGGAACTGGGCATGGTCCACAACATGCCGATCTTCGTCCGCTCCTCATTCGACAAGCCCGAGGATATCGACCCGCACGCCAACCAGCCGCCGGGGACGCTGATCTGCAGCGAGGAACAAATCATGGAAAATCACGTCGTGACCGGCATCGCCTTCTCCAAGGACGAGGCCCAGATCTCGGTGCGCCAGATCGAGGACAAGCCGGGAATCGCCGCCTCGATCTTCGGGCCGCTGGCGGACGCCAACATCAACGTCGACATGATCGTCCAGAACGTCTCCGAGGACGGCAAGACCACCGACTTGACGTTCACCGTGCCGGCGACCGACTATAACCGGGCCCGCGAGACCATCACAGCGGCCAAGGACAAGATCGGCTACCAGCGCCTGGATACCGCGACCGACGTCGCCAAGGTGTCGGTGATCGGCTCGGGCATGCGCAGCCATGCCGGCGTCGCCGCCAAGGGCTTTGCCGCACTCGCCGCCCGCAACATCAACATCCGCGCGATCACGACCTCCGAGATCAAGTTCTCGGTGCTGATCGACGCCGCCTATACCGAACTGGCCGTCCGCACGCTGCATACGCTCTACGGACTGGACCAGGCCTAGAAAATCCTCCTCCTTCACGCCCGATGTCCCGTTCTGTAACAGCGGGACATCGCGCAGACGTGCGCGAAAGCCGTTGACGCCGCCGCCGGTGGCAGGCGTTTTGCTTGGCAAAACAAGCCCTAATTCGCTATACGCCTCGCAGGATGGCTGCCGCGAACTGTGCTCCAGTGATGGCTGTCCTGATTCGACCCGGCAGCTTCGGCGTGTAACGAGGTCGAATCAAGAAAGCTGTTCGATTTCGCGAGTTTAGCGCCAGTCCGGCCGACCGCCGGAGTGGTCCCAGGAAGGGGGATTGTGCCACATGCGAAGCACGTCGGGAGGCCCCCGCGTCCTGCTCAGACGGCTTCGCGAGACCATGGCGGAGCAGGTCTCGGCACAGGAGCGGCTCGACAAGATCGTGGTGCTGATCGCGGCCAACATGGTCGCGGAGGTCTGCTCGGTCTATGTGCTGCGCGTCGACAACACGCTCGAACTCTACGCCACCGAAGGTCTGAACCGCGACGCCGTGCACATCACGGTGATGAGCGCGCATGAGGGCCTGGTCGGCCTCGTCGCCAGCGAGGCCACCCCGCTCAATCTGAGCGACGCACACAGCCACCCGGCCTTCTCGTATCGCCCGGAGACCGGCGAAGAGATTTACCATTCCTTCCTGGGCGTGCCGATCCTGCGTGCCGGCAACACGCTCGGCGTTCTGGTGGTGCAGAACCGCGCCAAGCGCACCTATGTCGAGGAAGAGGTCGAGGCGCTGCAGACCACCGCGATGGTGCTCGCCGAGATGATCGCCTCCGGCGAGCTCGCCGCGCTGGCGCAGCCCGGCGCGGAGCCTGCGGTCCGGCATTCGATTCACAAGACCGGCGCGGTGCTGTCGGACGGCATCGCGCTTGGCCATGTCGTGCTTCACGAGCCGCGCGTCGTCGTCAACAACTACATCGCCGAGGATCTGCCCAAGGAGATCAAGCGGCTCGATGCGGCCTTGGTGAAGCTGCGCGCCGATCTCGACCGCATGCTGGAGCGCGGCGACGTCGCCGATGGCGGCGAGCATCGCGAGGTGCTCGAAGCCTATCGGATGTTCGCCAACGATCAGGGCTGGTCGCACAAGCTGCACGAGGCCGTGGCCACCGGCCTCACGGCCGAGGCCGCCGTCGAGCGCGTGCAGTCCGACACCCGCGCCCGCATGCTGCGCTCGACCGATCCTTATTTGCGCGAGCGGCTGCACGATCTCGAGGATCTCGGCTACCGCCTGCTGCGCCAGCTGGTCGGCCAGGATCATGCGCCGAGCCGCGATCACCTGCCCGACAACGCCATCCTGATCGCGCGCGCGATGGGCCCGGCGGCGCTGCTCGACTACGACCGCAAGCGGCTGCGCGGCCTGGTGTTGGAGGAAGGCACCGCCAACTCGCATGTCGCCATCGTCGCCCGCGCGCTCGGCATTCCCGCTGTCGGCGAGGTGCCGAACGCGCCCGGCATTGCCGATCCCGGCGACGCCATCATCGTCGACGGCACCTCCGGCTCGATCTATGTGCGTCCCTCGGCGGAGATCGAATCCGCCTATGCCGAGCGGGTCCGCTTCCGCGCCCGCAGGCAGGCGCAATACAGCGAGCTGCGCAACAAGCCCTGCAAGACCAAGGACGGCCAGCCGATCGAGCTGATGATCAATGCCGGCCTCGTGATTGACCTGCCGCATATCGAGGACACCGGCAGCGCCGGCATCGGCCTGTTCCGCACCGAGCTGCAGTTCATGGTCTCTGCCAGCCTGCCGCGCTCCAGCGATCAGCTCGCGCTATATCGCACGGTGCTCGACGCGGCCGGCAATAAGCCCGTCACGTTCAGGACGCTCGACATCGGCGGCGACAAGGCCCTGCCCTACATGGAGACGGTGATCGAGGAGAACCCCGCGCTCGGCTGGCGCGCGATCCGCCTCGGGCTCGATCGTCCCGGCCTTTTGCGCGGCCAGATCCGCGCGCTGCTGCGCGCCGGCGGCGGCCGCTCGCTGCGCATCATGTTCCCGATGATCTCGGAGGTCGCCGAGTTCGACACCGCCAAGGCGATCGTCGAGCGCGAGCTGACCTATCTGCGCCAGCATGGCCACACGCTGCCGGAGCGCGTCGACGTCGGCACCATGCTCGAGGTCCCGGCGCTGCTGTATCAGCTCGACGAGCTGCTTTCGAAGGTCGACTTCATCTCGGTCGGATCCAACGATCTGTTCCAGTTCCTGTTCGCGGTCGACCGCGGCAATGCCAAGGTCTCCGAACGGTTCGACACGTTGTCGACGCCGATCCTGCGGGCCCTGCAGGAGATCGTGCGCAAGGCCAAGGCGGCCAAGCGCTCGGTGTCGCTGTGCGGCGAGATGGCGTCCAAGCCGATCGGCGCGCTGGCTCTGATCGCGCTCGGCTACCGCTCGCTGTCGCTGTCGGCGACCGCGCACGGCCCGGTCAAGGCGATGATCCTCGAGCTCGACGCAGCCAAGGCCGAGGCGAAGATGGCCGAGTGGCTGGCGGCACCGGCGGGCAGCTTCTCGATGCGGCAGAAGCTGACCGAATTCGCCGAGAGCGAAGGCCTGGCGCTGTAGCGGGCCTGTCGCACCGCGCGCCTTCCCTTCGTATTGTTTGCTCCTAGATCAGATTGCATCATGTCGTCGCTTCCCGAAGCCAAACTGGACGTTCTGCTCGCGCACCACGCCTCGCTCGAGGCGGAGCTGCTCGGCCAGGTCAATTCCGACCGCTACGTGCAGATCACCCGCGAGCTCGCCGAGCTCAATCCGCTGATCGAGGCGGTGAAGGCTTATCGTGCAGGAGTCAAAGAACTCGCCGACACCGAGGCGTTGATCGCAGATCCCGAGACGGATGCCGAGATGCGCGCGATGGCCGAGGCCGAGCGCGACGAGCTGATCGCGCGCCGCGGCGAGCTGGAGCAGAAGATCCGCGTCGCGCTCTTGCCGAAGGACGCGATGGACGACCGCAACGTGGTGCTCGAAATCCGCGCCGGCACCGGCGGCGACGAGGCCTCTTTGTTCGCCGGCGACCTGTTCAGGATGTATGAGCGCTTCGCGAGCCTGCAGGGCTGGAAGGTCGAGGTGATCTCGGCGTCCGAGGGCACCGTCGGCGGCTACAAGGAAATCATCGCCGAGGTGCAGGGCCGCGGCGCCTTCGCCAAGCTGAAGTTCGAATCCGGCGTTCACCGCGTGCAGCGCGTACCCGACACCGAGACGCAGGGCCGCATCCACACCTCGGCGGCGACGGTCGCCGTGCTGCCGGAGGTCGAGGAGGTCGACGTCGACATCAAGCAGGACGATCTGCGCATCGAGACCATGCGCGCGCAAGGCGCCGGCGGCCAGCACGTCAACAAGACGGAATCGGCGATCCGCATCACCCACATTCCGACGGGCATCGTGGTGATGATGCAGGACAGCCGCTCGCAGCATAAGAACCGGGCGTCGGCGATGAACATCCTGCGCTCGCGCATCTATGATGCCGAGCGGCAGAAGGTGGATGCCGCACGCTCGGCCGAGCGCAAGGAGAAGGTCGGCTCCGGCGACCGCTCCGAGCGCATCCGGACCTATAATTTCCCGCAAGGGCGCGTCACCGACCACCGCATCAATCTGACGCTGTACAAGCTGCCGCAGGTGATCGCCGGCGAGGCGCTGAGCGAGCTGATCGACGCACTGACGACCGAGCACCAGGCCGCGCAGCTCGCTGCGCAAGGCGCTGCGGCGTGATGAGCGCGCGCGCATTGCGAGAGGCGATGCGACGCTGCCGCGACACGCTCCGTGTCGTCCCGGCGACCGCCGGGACCCATAACCGCCGGCTGCAGTGGCTGGCACAGACGGCCACTCCGACTGCCCGTCCCGCGCCTGCACGGCGTATCGATCCCCGCGTTCGCGGGGATGACCCGTGGAGAGAGACGGCGCGATGACGGAGATCGTCGCCGGGGCAACCATCGATGCGGCCCGCCGCACGTTGGCGGCGCGCCTCGCAGCCGCGGGGCTCGATTCGCCCGAGCTCGACGCGCGGCGGTTGGTGGGGCACGCGATGCAGCTCGACCTCACCGGACTGGTGATGCACGGGCAGCGACAGCTGTCGCAAGAGGACGCACAGCGCCTCGACGTGCTGGCATCGCGCCGGCTGGCCGGCGAACCGGTCGCGCGCATCCTCGGCACCAAGGAGTTCTGGGGCCTCGAGCTGCAATTATCAGCCGATACGCTGGTGCCGCGTCCGGACACCGAGACCGTCGTCGAGCTGGCGCTTGAGCATCTCGCGGCCGGCGGCGACCTCAAGCGGCGGCTGCGCATCGCCGATCTCGGCACCGGCTCCGGCGCCATCCTGCTGGCGCTGCTGTCCGAGCTGCCGCGGGCCTATGGCGTCGGCACCGACATCAGCGTCGCCGCGCTCGAGACTGCCCGCGACAACGCGCAGGCGCTCGGCCTTGCCGACCGTGCCGGCTTCATCGCCTGCTCCTTTGCCGCCGCTCTGCAGGCGCCGCTCGATCTGATCGTCTCGAACCCGCCCTACATCCCCTCGACGGACATCGAGGATCTCGCCATCGAGGTCCGCGCCCACGACCCGCGCCGCGCGCTCGATGGCGGCGGCGACGGACTCGATGCCTATCGCGCGCTGATCCCGCAGGCCGCTCGCCTGCTTCAACCTGGCGGCGCCCTGATCGTCGAGGTGGGCGTCGGACAGAGCGGCGACGTCGCAACGCTGATGACGGAAGCCGGGCTGGCGATCGATTCGGCGGGCGTGAGGGCCGATCTGGGCGGCATTTCGAGGGCCGTCATGGCCCTAAAAAAGCTCCGCTAAAGGCCGGCGGAAATGGAAAAAGCTCTTGGAATATCCCCGGGGAGCGACTACGTTCCCTCCATAGCATCGGCGCAGGCCCGCTGAGTGGTATTCACGGAATACCGCCGCGGACGGATGCCAGAGAGCCGCGCCGGGCGATTGGTTCCAGAACGCAGATCTGTTGAGCGCGAGAGCCGGATGGCTGCGCAGCCGACGACTGCAAAGCGAACGAAAGCCTGACTTTGCACTTGAGGTCTTACGCTAAGCAAACTGGGTCGGTCGTGGCGCGCATCGCCCGGGCTGGCTGAATGACGTGGTTCGCCGGCCGAGACGGCTGGTGGGTGGGGAACGCGTGTTGAACGCGCTTTTGTCGAGAGAATCGGCTGTCGATCACATCGGCTTGGGTCGAAGGCATGGGTCGGAACCGGCATCTCGGAACCGGCGGGGCCAGATCGTCCCTTTGGACCGTGCGCGGGCGCCCGGCCGCGAGGCGGTATTTCAACACGGTATCGGTATTCCGATGACAATCAGTGCTCCTAACGCAGGGTTGGAATAAAGGCAGGACATGAGAAACGGTCAAAACAACAAGCGGATGCGCAACCGGAATAGCGGTAACAATAATAACAACAACCGGCGCGGCCAGAATCCGCTGACCAGAGTGTTCGAGTCCAACGGGCCGGACATCAAGATCCGCGGCACTGCCTCCCATGTGGCCGAGAAATACGTCCAGCTTGCCCGCGACGCCCGCTCCTCGGGCGATCCCGTTGCCGCCGAGAACTACTACCAGCATGCCGAGCACTATTTTCGCCTGATCGCCGCCGCCCAGGAGCAGTTCCGGCAGAACCAGCCGCAGCCGCGCTCGACCGAGGACCTGACCGTCGACGACCTCGACGATGACGGCGAGAGCTTCTCGAATTTCGGCCAGGAGCCCGGATTCGTTCCCGCCCAGCCGCAGCCCCAGCCCTTCATGCGTGAAGGCGGCCAGCGCGAGCGCGGTGACAACCAGCCCTATCAGCGCGACCAGCAGCAGCCGCGTGAGCACCGCGAGGCGCGTGAGCATCGCCAGCCCCGAGAGCATCGGGAGCCGCGAGAACCCCGGGAGCCGCGGGAGCATCGCGAGCCTCGTGAGCAGCGCGACCCCCAGGAGCAGCGCGAGCATCGCGAACGCCCGCAGCCTGCCCAGTATCAGCCACAGCCGCAGCCCGTGATTGCCGACAGCGGCGTCGATCGCCTGCCGTCCTTCATCACCGGTCCCCAGCCGCAAATCGCCAACGCCCCGGCGGCCTTCGAAGGCGCTGCCGAGCGCTACCCGCGCCGCCGCCGCCGTCCGCACGGCCCGCGCCCGGAAGCCGCTGCGGCGCCAGCGCCGAGCGAGGACCTCAATCCCGGCGAATGATCGTTGCTGACAGATTGAAGAAGGCGGGCGGGCGATTTGTCCGCCCGCTTTTTTGTGCAGCCGTTCCCTCGACGAGGCCGGCGCAATCAATCATCCGAGGCGGCATTGGCGCCGCGATTGGAGCCAAGGTTGGACTCGAGACCAGATCCTTGGGTCGACGGCGCCGGCGCCAGCACCGGTTCGAGCCGCGGGATCAGCCGGATGCGCTCGCGCCGGGCGGGAATGACACGATAGACCTGCTTGGTCGCCTCGACGATGTGGACGCCGGCGAACGGCAGCGACAGCGCCGCGCCGACCCGCTCCCAGGCCATCGCCGATTTCAGGAACCAGCCGCCGACCGGCGGCATGAACAGCGCCTCGCCCCACGCGCTCGGCGTGAACCAGGTCTGGCGCAGCAGCTGCGTGATCTGCGAGCGGGAATAGGGTCGGCCATGGCCGAACGGGGTGTTGTCGGTCCTGGTCCAGACACCGCGCCGGTTCGGAATCACGATGATCACGCGCCCGGTCGGCGCCAGCACGCGCCAGACTTCGCGCAGCAACCCGGCCGGATCGTCCGACATTTCCAGGGCGTGAACGATCAGGATGCGGTCGACAGCCGAATCCGGCAGCGGCAGCGAGAACTCATCCACCAGTGACGCCAGGGTCGGCCGCGCCGTCGGCCATTTCAGCACCCCCTGCGCCGCCGGCATGAAGGCGATGCAGCGCTCCGAATCTTCACGGAACAGTCCGAGATAGGGCGTCGGGTAGCCGATGCCGAGCACGCGCTGTCCGGCCGCGCTCGGCCAGCGCGCGCGGATGCCGCGGTTGATCAGGAGCCGCGCGACGATCCCGAGGCGACCCGAATAGAAATTCCGCAGATCGATCACGTCCATGGCGTCAATGTACCATGCGGATGCGGCCTGCCGCGCGTCCAATATTGCGTTGCGCCTGCACCGTTAACGCCATATCTCTGCCGCCTGTATCGCCGAACGGAGACATCATGGCCGCTGACATCCGCGTCTTCACCTGTCTGTCGGACAATTTCGGCTATCTGATCCACGACCCCGCGACCGGCGCCACCGCCTCGATCGATGCACCGGAGGCCGGTCCGATCATACGCCAGCTCGAGGCTGCGGGCTGGACCCTGACCGACATCCTGATCACGCATCATCATCACGACCATGTCGGCGGGGTCACCGAGCTGAAGCAGAAATATGGTTGCCGTGTCGTGGCCCCCCACGACAAGACGACGGCGATCGGCAATGTCGATCTGCGCGTGGCCCATGGCGACGTGGTCAAGATCGGCGAACTGCTTGCGCGCGTGCTGGAGACGCCGGGCCATACGCTCGACCACGTCGCTTACGTATTCGATGCCGACAAGGCCGTGTTCGCAGCCGATACGCTGTTCTCGATCGGCTGCGGCCGCGTGTTCGAAGGCAACTATCCAATGATGTGGGATTCGCTGCTGAAGCTGCGCACCCTGCCGGACGATTTCAGGCTCTATTGCGGTCACGAATACACCGTCTCCAACGTCAAGTTCGCGCTGACCGTCGATCCGGACAACGAAGCGCTGAAGGCGCGCGCCGACGAGGTGACGCGGCTCCGCGCCGCCAACCGGCCAACCATCCCGACGCTGCTCGGCGAGGAGAAGCAGGCCAACGTGTTCCTGCGCGCCGATGACCCGGCGGTCGCGGTCCGGCTGCGCATGAAGGGCGCCAGCCCGGAGGAGGTGTTCGGCGAGCTGCGCGAACGCAAGAACAAGTCGTAAGACGGAGCACGGCCATGACCGCGCTGTCCGCAGCCGATATCATCGCCCGTCTCGGTCTGCTGCCGCACCCCGAAGGCGGACATTTTCGCGAAACCTTTCGCGACACCGCCGTCGACGCATCCGGGCGCGCCGCCTCGACCTTGATCTATTTCCTGCTCGCGCGCGGCGAGCGCTCGCATTGGCACAGGGTCGACGCGGTGGAGACCTGGCATTTCTATGCCGGCGCTCCGCTGGCGCTGCGAATTGCCTGCGAAGGCAAGCCGCCGGAGACGACCACGCTCGGCATCGATCTTGCGGCCGGCCAGCACCCGCAGGCGGTGGTCCCCGCCCATGCCTGGCAAGCGGCCGAGAGCACCGGCGACTGGACCCTGGTCGGCTGCACGGTCGCGCCGGGATTCAGGTTCGAGGGTTTCGAGCTGGCGCCCGCAGGCTGGGAGCCCGCAGTCTGACTCAGGCGCTCACACCGGCGACCTTGGCGCCGGGCGGCTCGGCGAAGCGCTGACGCTCCTTGGTGAGAAAGCCGTAGATCGCCTCGGCCGGCATCGGTTCGGCAAAGTAGTAGCCCTGGATGTAGTCGGCGCCCAGGCGCTTGAGGCTGTCGAGCTGCTCCTTGGTCTCCACGCCCTCGACGACGCAGGATATCTCCATGTCGGCGCACAGGCCGGTCAGCGACTTGATGATCTTGTGGCTGACCGGATTGGCATTGACGTCACGGACGAAGCTGCGGTCGACCTTGAGCTTGTCGAGCGGCAGCCGGTGGACGTGGCTCAGCGATGAATAGCCGGTGCCGAAATCATCCAGCGAGATGCCGCAGCCGATGGCCTTCAACGCCGCGATCGACTCCTCGGCACGGGCGAAATCGTAGGTGACGGCCGTCTCGGTGATCTCGAACTCGATGCGGCGTGGCGGGACGCCGCTGGCCTGAATGATGGAAATCAGCGGCAGGATGCCCTCGGGCGAGCAGATGTCATGCGCCGAGAGGTTGAACGACATCTGGATGCCATCCGGCCACATCCGAGCTGCGGCCAAGGCCTTCACCAGGAGAACGCGGGTGAGGCTGCGGATGACGCCGATGCGCTCGGCCGCCGGGATGAAGCTCGAGGGCGTCACCACGCCCAGCTTGGGACTGTGCCAGCGCGCCAGGACTTCGAAGCCGGTGGTGCGCGCGTTCGCGGCATCCATGATCGGCTGGAACACCAATTCCATTTCAGTCTCGAAATCCGCCGTGCGCAGCAGATGCTCGATCACGCTGCGGCTGCGGATCTCGGCCTCGAGCTCGGTCGAGAAGATGATCGCCTGGCCGCGCGCGCGGCGCTTGGCGTGGTACAGCGCATAGTCAGCACATTCATAGAGCGCATCCGCGGCCATCGCCGAGCGCGGATACATCGCAAAGCCGGTCGAGCAGGACAGGCCGGTATGCGTGGTGTCAAACTGATAGGGCAGCTTGATGAGATCGGTGATCTCGCGACCGATCGTCAGAAGATCAGCATCCGTCGGATTGCCGACCACGATCAGGCCGAACTCATCGCCGCCGAGCCGCGCCAAGTGAACTTGGGATCCACGGGTGTCGCAGACGTCGCGAATGCGGCGCGCAGCTTCGATCAGGACGCGGTCGCCCACCGTGTGCCCATAGGTGTCGTTGATCGGCTTGAAGCCGTCGAGATCGATGATGCCGACGGCGAGGCACGTGCCGTCGCGCTCGGCCTCGGCGAAGGCATGGGTGAGCTCGGAGAAGAACCGACGCCGGTTGGGAAGGTCGGTCAACGAATCCAGATTGGCAAGCCGGAAGTTCTCGTCCGAGAGTGCCTGGGTTGCAGCCTGCTCGGCCAACAGCGACTTGCGGCTCGCGACCAAAGCGGCGAAGTCGCGATAATAGATGAACAGCACCGTCACCATCGCGCCCGAGACGAGCAGCTGATTGACGGCGATCGCCCGCAGCGCGTGAACGCCCGTTGACATGAAGAAGATCACGTAAGGGACGATCACCACCAGCGTCACGATCAGCGCTGCCGAGCGCAGATGCATCAGGCAGAAGATGATGCCGATGACGGTGACGGCCATGTAGAACGCGACCTGTCCCTTGGCGAACGGATCGCCATAGGGAAACAGCGCGAACGACCAGACCACGAACAGCGCACCGATCGGCCCGGCGATCCTGTTGGTGACGCGCAGATTGTGCAAGACCTCGGCGTCGCTGCTCGTCACCTCGCCCTGACGCAGCCACCAGAGCATGCGAACGCCGGTGATCGTCGACAGCAGCGCCGGCACCGAGACCGTCAGCCATGCCGGTGCCAACGGCAGGAACGTGTAGGCGAGCGCGAGGCTGTTGGTGATCAGGATGAAATAGAGCAGCGGCACCTGCTTGGAGAAGGCCTGGAATTGCGCGCGCGTCAGCTCGGGATTCTCGGCGGGAACGCGAAACAAATCCCCCGCCCGGGCCATGTAACGTTTCACGTCCGGCATCCGCCGCCCCGTTGTCAGCACCATTGCGGGCAGAGTGTCGCGCATCACCGGTAAAGGCTGGGTTAGGTGCAGACCACGCCAAACCACGATCGCCGGTTGCAAGCTACCAGCAAACGATGCCGCTGGTTCCCGGGGTTAAGCGTGCATCAAGGATAACTTGCGTATTCGCGACAGGCGCCGACATTCGACGCGGCGTGCGCAGGAGTGCCGTCAGCGGCGGCGCAGCAGGAACATGTCCTTGGCCGCGACGAGCCCCCCGCCCGCGATCAGCAAGGCCGCGACCGCGATGGCGGCGCTCGGCTGGGCATAGCCGGCGACGATCAGGAACGCGGTCGAAAGCAGCGGCGTCGCATAGGACGCCGCTCCGAGCACACGAATGTCGCCACGCTTCATGCCGATGTCCCAGGCGTAGAAGGCAGCCCCGACCGGGCCGAGGCCGAGCCCGGCAACGGCCAGCCATTGCATCGCGTTGTCGGGCCAGACCGTACGCTCGACGGCCAGGTGGACCAGGGCGGCGAGCCCGGATGTGGCGAGACAGAACCCCGCGACGGCATCAGTGGGCACCGCCTTCAGACGGCGCGACAGCACGGAGTAGATCGCCCATACGAAGGCCGCGACGAACGCGGCCACGAGACCCGGCAGCTGGCTGGCTGCGAAGCTCGCACCATTGCCGACCAACAACAGCGCCGTACCGACGAGCCCGAGCGCGGCGCCGATCACGTGATGAATCGCGAGCCGCTCGCCGGGCAGAAAGGCCGAGAACAGCACGATCAGGAGCGGCCAGAGATAGTTGAGCAAGCCGGCTTCCGCCGGAGGCGCAAAGCGCAGTGCCAGGAAGTACAGCGCGTGATAGCCGAACAGGCCGCCGACGCCGACGGCCCACGCCGTCACCGGCTGCTGGAGCACCTGCAGCACATTGCCCCGCTGCAAGACGGTGAGCATGCCGACGACGCCGCCGACGGCAAAGGTCATCGCGGCGAGCTGAAATGCGGGGATCGCGCCGGTTGCCACCGTCAGCAAGGCCAGCAGCGACCACATCAGAATCGCGGTCAGGCCGATCAAGGTCGCGGTGCGCTGGGACATCGGACGGCAGGCTCCATCACGGCCGATCCGACGGCCATTCACGCCTGTGCCCGTGCCGGGCAACACCCAAGACGTGAATGCCCGCGGCGAGCGCGGGCATTCCGTGTCTTAACCGTAGATCGCACCCGGTGGCAACGCCACCGCTGACATCACGCCATGTACTGGCCGCCGTTGACGGACAGCGTCGAGCCGGTGATGGCGCCGGCCTCATCGGCCGCGAGGAACACGACGGTGCGCGCGATCTCCTCGGGCTCGCCGAGGCGCCCGACGGGGATCAGCGGCAGGATGGACTTCTCAAGCACGTCCTTCGGCACCGCCTGCACCATCTCGGTGTTGATGTAGCCGGGACAGATCACGTTGACGGTGATGCCCGCCTTGGCCGTCTCCAGCGCCAGCGCCTTGGTGAAGCCGATGTCGCCGGCCTTCGCCGCGGAGTAGTTGACCTGGCCGAACTGGCCCTTCTGGCCGTTGATCGAGGAGATGTTGATGATGCGGCCGAACTTGCGCGCGCGCATGCCCTCGATGATCGGACGGGTCATGTTGAACAGCGAGCCGAGATTGGTGTTGATGACCGCGCTCCACTGCTCGAGCGTCATCTTGTGGAAGGCCGTGTCACGGGTGATGCCGGCATTGTTGATGAGCACGTCGATCGGGCCGAGCTCGGCTTCGACCTTCTTGATGCCCTCCGAGCAGGCCTCGAAGGAGCTGACGTCCCATTTGTAGACGGGAATGTCGGTCTCGCTCTTGAACTTCTCCGCAGCGGCATCGTTGCCACCGTAATTCGCAGCGACCTTGTACCCCGCCGCTTTCAGCGCCTTGCTGATCGCAGCGCCGATACCGCGCGTTCCCCCCGTCACCAACGCTACACGTGCCATGTCGATTCCTTCCCTCGATGACTATGCGCACGACGACAACCTCTGGATGCCGCCGTACCGACCCGTTGTTATTGGACCATGACCGCCGTTGCGACAATCGCTTCGTCGCCGCGCCGCTCACGCTCGCTCACGTCCATTTTTTTAGTGGTCGATTATGCGACGTGTTTGACGGACATCAAGAACAAAACGCCCGGCGAAATCGCCGGGCGTTGATCTTTAGTTGAGCTGGAAGCGATTGCGAAGACCGAACGGTTCGCAGTCGCTGCCGCGTTTTTAGTCGCGTGCGACGCACAGCGCGATGCCCATGCCGCCGCCGATGCACAGCGTGGCCAGGCCCTTCTTGGCGTCGCGCTTCTGCATCTCATGCAGCAGAGTCACGAGAACGCGCGCGCCGGATGCACCGATCGGATGGCCGATCGCGATCGCGCCGCCATTGACGTTGACCTTGGCCGGATCCCAGCCGAGATCCTTGTTGACCGCGCAGGCCTGCGCGGCGAACGCCTCGTTGGCCTCGATCAGATCGAGGTCGGCGATGTTCCAGCCGGCCTTCTTCAGCGCGGAGCGCGAGGCCGGGATCGGTCCCGTGCCCATGATCTTCGGGTCGACGCCGGCCTGCCCCCACGACACGATCCGCGCCAGCGGCGTCTTGCCTTCCTTTGCGGCCTGCTTGGCCGTCATCAGAACGACGGCCGCCGCGCCGTCATTGATGCCCGACGCGTTGCCGGCCGTGACGGTGCCGTCCTTCTCGAAGGCCGCGCGCAGCTTGGTCATCGCCTCGATCGTCGCGCCGTGACGCGGATATTCGTCGGTGTCGACCACGGTATCGCCCTTGCGGCCCTTGATCGTCACCGCCGCGATCTCATCCTTGAACTTGCCGGCCTTCTGCGCGGCCTCGGCCTTGTTCTGCGACGCAACTGCGAACTCGTCCTGCTGCGCGCGCGTGATCTGATATTGCTTGGCAACGTTCTCGGCGGTGTTGCCCATGTGGTAGCCGTTGAAGGCATCCCAGAGGCCGTCCTTGATCATGGTGTCGACGAGCTCAAGCGAGCCCATCTTGACGCCGGCGCGCAGGTACTGTGCGTGCGCCGCCATGCTCATCGACTCCTGCCCGCCGGCGACGACGATGTCGGAGTCTCCGTTCTTCAGCGCCTGGTATCCCAGCGCGACGGAGCGCAGGCCGGAGCCGCACAGCTGGTTGATGCCCCAGGCCGGGCTATCCACCGGAATGCCGGCGGCGATCGAGGCCTGCCGCGCCGGATTCTGGCCCTGCGCCGCGGTCAGGATCTGCCCCATGATGACCTCGGAGACCCGGCCCGGCTCGACGCCGGCGCGCTCCAGCGCAGCCTTGATGGCGACCGCACCCAACTCGTGGGCCGGGACACTGGCGAAGGCACCGTTGAAACTTCCAACCGCGGTGCGAGCGGCGCTGACGATGACGACATCGTCTGACATGGGCATCTCCTGGGGTTCTTGATCTTGGACGTGAGAGCGAGGCTTGAGAGATTGGGCGTATTTGAAATCAAAACGAATTTTTCAGTTCACGGTCGTGCCGGCCGTCCGCAAGCCCCGGATTGGCGGTGCGCAACCTTCGCCCGTCATCCTGTTAACGTCGTTGCGACATGTCAATCGGCGGCAGCCGCAATTCCTGTTGCGGCGCATTCAAAATGGGATGTCTGGCCGTTTCCTGAGCAAGATTTCTGCTGCCCAATTAACCGTTCCGCACAAAACCGTAGCCGAACTCGCTCGAAAGTGATTACCTTATTGCATTGCGTAGCTCTTCGCCCTGCGGCGACGCCGCCGGGTTCCCCTGTTCTCGGTTTGCATGTGTGAGCTCATGGCGAAATCTGACCAACCCACCACCATCAAGAAATACGCGAACCGGCGGCTCTACAATACCGGGACGAGTACCTACGTGACCCTCGAGGATCTGGCCTCCATGGTTAAGAACGGGGAGGATTTCCTGGTCTACGACGCCAAGACCGGTGACGACATCACCCGCTCGGTGCTCGCCCAGATCATCTTCGAGCAGGAGAACAAAGCGGGCCAGAACCTGCTGCCGACCACGTTCCTGCGCCAGCTGATCCGCTTCTATGGCGACAGCATGCAGATGGTGGTTCCCAAATACCTCGAACAGTCGATCGATACCCTGACCCGCGAGCAGGAGAAGTTCCGCAAGCAGATCGCGGACACCTTCAGCGGAACGCCGTTCGCGCCGCTGGAGGAGCAGGTGCGCCGCAACATGGAGCTGTTTCAGCAGACCTTCTCGATGTTCAAGCCGTTCGCACCTGCAGCGGTCCGCACCGATGAGAAGGCCGCGGAGCCGGGTGCCGCCGCCGCGCCCGATGACAACATCGACGACCTGCGCCGCCAGATGAAGGACATGCAGGACCGGCTCGACCGCATGTCGGAGCCGAAGAAGGACGACCAGCAAGGCTGAGGCGTTCGGCGCCAAGCCGGCGGCCGATCAGCTCGCCGCCGGCAGCTCCACTCTGCTGCTCTCGATCCAGGGCCGCTCGACGGACGCAAGGCCGATCACCCGGCCCTGGATGTAGTCGCAGCCCCAGTCCCGCAGCAGCGCGACCGACGCCTCATCCTGCACCCATTCGGCCACCGTCTTGATCTGCAGCCGCCGCGCGAGCTCGACCAGCGTCTGCACAAAAGCGCGATCATCGGCCGAGCGGACGAGATTCTGCACGAACGCGCCGTCGATCTTGACGATGTCGACGCCCAGCTTGCGCAGGTTGCGGAACGAGGTGTGCCCGGCGCCGAAATCGTCGATCGCGATCCTGCTGCCGAGATCCTTCAGCCGCGTCACAAAGCCGCGGAGATCGTCGATGTCCTGGATCTCGACCGTCTCGGTGATCTCCACGATCAGGCGCTCGGCAACGCCCGAATGGGCGCGCATCATGGATTCGATCGAGGCCCACCAGTCCGGATCCATGGTGGTCTCCGGCGAAATGTTCAGGCTCAAGGTCACGTTCGGGGTGCTCGCGAGCTCGGCGACGACGAGCTCGAGGATGCGGTGATCGACCAGCCGAATCAGGCCGAGGCGCTCGGCGACCGGCACGACGTCCGGCGCCAGCAACGCGCGGCCGTCATCCTGCCGCATCCGCACCAGGCATTCGTAGAAGGCGGGCGCCAGCGTGTGGGCGTTCACCACCGGCTCGAACGCCGTGACGATGCGCCGCTCGTTGAGCGCGGTGACGATCTCGTCGGTGACGCGGATGTTGACCTTACGCTGCGCGTCGCGTTCGACATTCGGCCGCCAGATCGAGAACGAGCCGATGCGACGCCGCTTGGCCGCATCGAGCGTCTCATGGGCGCGGTTGACCGCTTCCTCGACCGAGCGGGCATGACGCGGCACGCTGACCGCGCCGATCGTCGCAGTCACGGCCACCGGCCCGGATTTGGTCGGCACCACCTCATCGCGAACGGTCGCCAGGAAGCGCTCGGCGGCGACGTTCATGTCGTCCATCGTGCAGTTCTTGAGGATCAGCCCGAATTTGTTGCCCGAGAAGCGCCCCAACGAGTCGCCGCCACGCAGCCGTGAGCGGATGCGCTGGGCAATTTCCAGCACCACGCCGTCGGCGACATCGAAACCGAACGCGTCGTTGATGCGCGCGAGGTGATCGATGCCCACCAGCATGAAGGCGCAGGCGAAGCGGAAGCGCTGCGACTCCTCGATGACCTCGGCCAACGTGGCCAGCAGATGGGTGCGGTTCAGTTCGCCGGTCAGCGGATCGTGGCGCGACAGCTTGAGCAGCTGCTCCTCGCGGGCATGCCGCTCGTTGTTGATCCGCACGATGCCCTGGGCGCGCGAGGGCCGGCCGTCGGAGCCTGCGAACCAGCAACCGGTCTCCTCGACCCAGATCAACGGCGCGCCGGCGTGGGTCCGCACGCCATATTCGATCCGGTAGGGCGTGCCGGCGGCACCATGAAGCGGCGTCGCCTGACGCATGACCTCCAGGCGGATGCTGCGGTCGGGCTCGATCAGCTTGCCGAACTCGGTGCCGTTGCAGAGCTGCGGCAGCGGCACGTCGGCAAACACGGCGCCGACATGATCGCTCCAGACGATCACGTCGCTCGCGAGATCCCAGACGAAGGCTGCTTGGCCCAGGGACGCCAGGATCATCGAGGTCTGCGGCAAATCGGATGTCAAGATCGCCTCGTTTCGGAACAAGCCGGCGTGGACCGGCGTCGATGTCAAGGACAGCCGACGCCTACCCGTGCGAGCGGCGGCAGCGGACTTCGCGAATCAGACTACGCATCTCTGGTTAACGGAGAGCATGCCGAGGTCACGGGCGTGCGTCAGAAGCGCATCAACCATCTTTCGATCGGAAGGGACCTGGCCGGCCGGGCGCGGCATTGCCCTTGCGAGGTCGAAGGGTGAAAGGCTCCGGCGTCCCATAACGAGACGAGCGCGCCGGATGTGGTGGGACGATGTTAACGATCGATCACGAGGACGGCCGGGACGGCGCCGAGCAGATGTCCTGCTCGCTGGTGCCGCTGTCGTCGGCAACGAGCCGCGACCGCCGAGGGCATGTCAGCCGCGCCGCCCGCCCCGACGCCGGCTTCATCGCTCATCTGATTGCCACCGCCGAGCAGCTGCCGCAGACGCGCATGCTGCGCCGCGCCGCGCCGGCCGACGTCCACAATGCCTATGCGGCGAGGCTTCATCCGGTCACGAGTGCCAGCCCCCGGACACGGCAGGTCATCTGATCCGGCGCTTGCGACCTGTCAGGCCTTCGGCGGGTCTGTCTTGAGGGGATCCCGGCCATTTGCGCCTGCGACCTCGGCGTGCAGCTCGGGGGCGGTCACTTTCGGCTCGACGGCAGGAGCCGGCGGGGGCACCGAGCGATCGAGCAGCACCGATTCGGCGACCGAAGCCGCCGCCGGCACGGCGTCGGTGGGCTCCTCGACCAGGGGGGCAGGTGCGGCGGCAGCGTCCGTCGGCTGAACCTCCACGGGAGCAGGCTCCTTGGCCGGCTCTTCGATCAGCTCGGGCTCGGGGACGTGTTCATCGGCCGGCGCCGGCATCGGAGCAGGTGCTGCCACGGCGGCGCGGGCGGCGCGCTTGGTACGCAGGGCGATGCCGCCAAAGAAGTCCACCATTGCCAGCAGGGTCAGCAGCAGGAAGGTCGAGTTCCCGAACTTCTGCCACATCACGAACTCAGCCGCGGCGCCGCCGAACACCAGCAGCGACAGCAGGTGGTCGGTCAGATATTTGCCGTTCGGCTTGGCCGCCTTGATGATTTCGAGCAGCAGCAGCAGCACGCCGAGCGAAAGCAGCATGTCGCCAAGCGAGATCGTCCAGACCTCCCCTGACGGGAGCTGCAGGCGCAGCAGCGTCTCGCTGAACGCGACCCCCGGCATCAGGAAGACGATCATGTTGTAGATCGCCAGCGGGATCAGCAGCAGCGGGAAACCGACCATGGACATCGGTTGAAGCCTTGGATGGCGCCGGTCGAGGCTCGGCGCGAAATCAATGGTGTCCGACGAATCAACGAAGAGCGTCGCGCATGATCCATGCGCATCGGTCCCGGCGAATCAATCGCACGGGACCGATTTCAACCTCATCAATGGCCGAATTCGGGCAGCCTCAAACGCTGCCCGCGGACGATCAGGCGTCTTTCTTCTTCAGAACCTGGCGGCCCTTGTACATGCCGGTCTTCAGGTCCAGGTGGTGCGGACGACGCAGCTCGCCGGAGTCCTTGTCCTCGACATAGGTCGGCTTCTTGATGGCGTCGGCCGAGCGGCGCATGCCGCGGCGCGACGGCGAAGTTTTTCTTCTGGGGACGGCCATATCGGTATCCTCTAGGGGTATTCGGAAGGCATCGTCCGCAAAGGGACGGCTGCAGCCAAGAAGCTGGCGAGCCGGGATGCCGATCAAGGCCGCGCTTATAGAGGAAGGGGTCCGCGATGGCTAGGGCTCTCCGAGGCATTTTTGGCCAAAATTCGCGCCCGCCGAGCCTCAACGTCGGTCTCCCCAGCAGGTCTGCAGGCTGGCGGCCTGAGCCCGTACCATGTAGGTCGCCGATAGCCGCCGCACGCCGGACCCGGGCGTCCGGGCGCTGCGCCGGACGGGATTGGGCAGGATCGAGGCCATCAGCGCCGCCTCGCGCGGGCCCAGGCCGGCCGCGGAGCGGTTGAACGCATAATTCGCCCCGGCCTCGACCCCGAACTGGCCGGAGGGGCCGAGCTCGGCGATGTTGAGATAGATCTCCAGAATGCGCCGCTTGCTGAGGACGAGGTCGATCCACAGCGCCAGCGGCAGCTCCAATGCCTTGCGGACGTAGCTGCGGCCCTGCCACAGGAACAGGTTCTTGGCGACCTGCTGGGTGATGGTCGAGCCGCCACGGCTGACTTCGCCATCCTCGGCATCGTCCATGACCTCGCGCAGCGCACCCCAATCGATGCCGTGATGGCTGCAGAATTTGGCATCCTCCGCCGCCACCACCGAACGCGGCAGGTAGGGCGACATCGCCGACAGGTCGATCCAGTGCCGTGTCACCGGCTGGCCGGTGACCGTCCGCCAGAGCATCAGGGTCGAGACCGGGTGACCCACGGCATAGAACGGCGTCAGCGCGTAGGGCACGAGCAGCACCAGCACGACGATCACCAGGATGGTTCTGACGGTACGCAAGGGCAGGCGCCGCTCGGTTGGGACCGCCGCATCGGCGGGCAATTGGGCGGGAGTATCCGACATCTCCGTAAGGTTTCCTGCTTTTTTTGACGCTTTTTGCTACCGTTGCGGCCGAAAGCCGCCACGGTCCCGGCAATTGACGAAGTCGCCGCCATCAACGATTGTCCGGCGAATTTCGCCCCCCTGGAGCTCTTCTTAAATGACTGCGACGGCCACCGACTTCACCCAACGCCTGGACAAGACCGCGGAGGAGACCGAAGCGCTGCTCGGGGAGCTCCTGTCCGATGCGCCGATGGCCGACGAGATCGTCCGGCCGAAGCGGCTGATCGAATCGATGCGCTACTCGAGCCTTGGCGGCGGCAAGCGGCTGCGTCCTTTCCTTGTGGTCGAGAGCGCCGCCGTGTTCGGCGTGCCGCGCCGGGGCGCGCTGATGGCCGGCGCCGCGCTGGAATGCATCCACTGCTACTCCCTCATTCATGACGACCTGCCGGCGATGGACAATTCGGATCTCCGCCGGGGACGTCCGACCCTGCACAAGGCCTATGACGACGCCACCGCGATCCTGGCCGGCGACGCGCTCTTGACCATCGCCTTCGACATCATCACCCGCGACGAGATCCATCCCGACGCCGGGGTTCGCCTCGCTTTGACCCGGGCGCTGGCGCGCTGCGCCGGGGTCGGCGGCATGGCCGGCGGCCAGATCCTCGACCTCGCGGGCGAGGGCCGGTTCGGCGACAGCGGCCCGGTCGACGTCGCCCGCGTCCAGCAGATGAAGACCGGTGCGCTGCTCCGCTTCGGCTGCATCGCGGGCGCCCTGCTCGGCCAGGCCTCGGCGGCCGAGTACCAGGCGCTCGACGACTACGGCCGCGCCCTCGGCGAAGCCTTCCAGATCGCCGACGACCTGCTCGACGTCGAGGGCGATGCCGCCACGCTCGGCAAGCCCGCTGGCGCCGACGCCGAGCTCGGCAAGACCACCTTCGTCACCCAGCTCGGCATCGAGGGCGCCAAGCAGCGCGTCCGCGACCTCCTCGCCCGCGGCGACGCCGCGCTGTCGATCTTCGGCGCCAAGGGCGACGTGCTGCGTGCCGCCGCCCACTTCGTCGCCGAGCGCAAGAGCTGAGGCGAGGCATTGGCCGGCGTCCATCCTGACGATCCGGCCCTCGCCCGTTTCACACGGCTGCCGACGGCCTTGCGGATCGTCTATGCGAGGCCCCGTACCTTCGCGTCGCTGGGCCTCGCGGTCGCCGCTTTCTTCCTGCTGCCCTCCGCGCTGCGGCTGATCACGCGGCTTCTGATCAGCTGGGACGTCTTCGCCGCGCTCTACCTGGTGCTGGTCGCGGTGATGATGTTGCGCAGCGAGCATCATCACATCCGCCGCAAGGCGATCATGCAGGACGACGGCCGCTTCGTGATCCTGATGGTCACCGCGCTCGGCGCCTTCGCCAGCATCGCCGCCATCGTGTTCGAGCTCGGCGCCTCCAAGCGCGACGCGCCGGCGCTGACCCTGGCGCTGCTCACGGTCTCGCTGTCCTGGGCCGCGGTGCATACCACCTTCGCCCTGCACTATGCCCATGACTACTACCGCGGCGCCAAGCCCGGCGGCCTGCAATTCCCGAGCGGCGACGAACAGCAGCCCGCCGACTATTGGGACTTCGTCTACTTCTCCTTCATCATCGGCATGACCGCGCAGGTCTCCGACGTCGGCATCACCGACAAGATCATCCGCCGCACCGCGACCGTTCACGGCATCATCTCGTTCGTCTACAACACCGCCCTGGTCGCCCTGATGGTCAACATCGCCGCGAGCGCGATCTCGTCCTGATCAATTGCACACCTCGACGCTGGCATTGTTGGCGGGGCCGCCGCCGCCGCGATATTCGAGCCGGCAGCCGGGCCTGACCGCGCGGCAGAGATAGGCATCGCAATAGATCTGGCCGGAGGACTTCGACGGCCGAGTGGCCTGGGTCTGCGGCTTGGCGTAGCCGGGAGCTGCGCCGATGCCGACGCCGAGACCACCGCCACCGACACCGATGCCAACGCCAACCCCCACCCCGGGAGAGGACAACGGCATGCCGGGCTCCGGCGCGGCTCGGGCGCGGCGGCGCGACGGCATGTCCTCGTCGTCCTGACCGCGCTTGGCGACCGGCTTCTTGTCGCGCCGCTTCTCGCATTCGTTGTCGTCGTTCACGAACGAGCCCTCGGCACAGACGATGCGGCTGCAGCGGTCGCCGTCCGATTTGAAGCCGTGCTGGCAGACCAGCGGGCAGACGCGCGCCTGCTTGAGCTTGATCGCCTCGAGCGCATCGGCCGACGCAGACTGGGTGTCGAGCTTGGTGCCGGCATAGCGGTTGAACTGCGACAGCGAGCGGCGCGAGGCCGAGCCCCAATCGCCGTCGGCCTCCTCGGTGAGACAGCCGACGCGGCGCAGCTCGAGCTGGACAGACTTGGTCAGATCGGCGGGCTGCGACGCCGGCGTCAGCGAGGCCACCTGCGGCCCCTGCGGCGGAGCTGCGGCCGGCGAGGTCGCGGCGCGCGGATTGTCAGCCGCTGCGAGCGGCTGCTCCTGGCGTTTCTTCTCGGCCTCGGCGGCCTGCTGCTGCGCCAGCTGATTGGCCTTTTCGGCTGCGAGCCGCGCCTGCTCGGCCGCCTTGGCCTCGGCCTCCGCCTTGGCGAGCGTGTCCTTGCGGGCCCCCTCCGCCGCGAGACGGGCCCGTTCGGCCTCGGTCACGCGGGCCCTCTCGGCGGCGGCAGCGCGATTTTCCTCCGCGGTCAGCTTTTCGAGCTGCAGCTTGGCGAGGCTCGCATAGAAGCCGTCGGGATACTGCGCCAGGAAGGCATTCAGCGCGCCCTTGTTGCCGACCTGCATCGCCAGCTCGTAGTCGCGGCGGATGTCGGCCTGCGGGCTCGGGGCGGGCGCGACCGGCATCTGCGTGACGACGCGCGGCACGCCGGGCACCAGCGGCACGTCCTCGCCGCCGAGCGAGCCGTACACGAACGGCTCCTGGCGGTTGCTCGTGGACTTCAGCACCTCGTCGCGCACGAAGCCGAACGCCTTGCGGACATCGAGACCGGGGGTCGCGATGTGCCGCGACAGCGCCAGCGTAAAGGGCGAGTTCCTGCCGTCGCCGTCCTGCGCGGTGGAGCCGGCCTTGGCCGAATAGGCAATCAGCGTGTTCGGGCTGGTCGGCTCGACCTTGGCAAGGCCGCGGCCGAGGCTGCGGGTCGCCACCGTCCGCTGCATGTTGCGGGTGAAGGGATTGTCGCGGCAGGCATCGAGAATGACCAGCCGCAGCTTCTTGGCGGGCTCGACGGCGACCAGGATGCGGTCGAGCGACAAGGTCTCGTCATAGACGTCGGTGTCGCGCTCGAGCCGGGCATCGATCGGGATCAGATAGTTGGAGCCTTCGACCTCCATGCCGTGGCCGGCATAATAGACCACGGCAATGTCGGCATCGCGGGCCGCGTCGGCGAAATCGCGCAACGCCCTGCGCGTCTCCCGCGCGGTGAGGTCGCGGCGGTAGTCGACCACATCGAACCCGGCATTCTTGAACGTCTGGGTCATCACCGCGCCGTCATTGGCCGGGTTCGTCAGCTGCGGCACGTTCTGATAGGCGGAATTACCGATGACGAGCGCCACCCGCTTCTCGGCGAGCGCGGGGTGGCCAGCGAGCAATAGCGCTGCCGCCAGGAGGAAACCGCCCAATCGAACTGACCACGACATCGTCTTACCCCATAGCCCTGGGAAATCTGCCGGCTCTGCCTACCAGATGAAAGCCCGCTCGCCTTGTGATCGGGATCACGCAGCCGTTGTTCCCGGAGAACCCGCGTCGGCCACGATATTTCTGTCGAGGGAGCATCGGCCGCAGTTCATGGCTTGCCAAGTCCGGATTTGCATCGAGAATGCGATGCTTGTTTGTCCGGGTTCCAGGGAGATGGCCGTGAGCACAGATCGTTCGAGCGTGGAAGCCGTGGTGCAGGGCTATTTCGATGCGCTCTATGAGGGCGACGCCGACAAGCTCGGCGCGGTGTTCCATCCCACCGCCGACCTGCGCTGGGTCGAGAACGGCGAGCTCAAGGTCCTGACGGTGCCGGACTGGCTCGCCTGGGTGCGCAAGCGTCCCTCTGCCAAGGGCGAGGGCAAGCCGCGCGAGGACTTCATCGTCACCATCGACCGGTCCGACGACAAGACCGCCTTCATCAAGGTGCGCTGCCAGCTGCCGCCGCGCTATTTTACCGATTATCTCGTGGCGATGAAGCTGAAGGACGGCTGGCAGATCGTGTCGAAATCCTATCGCTACGACCTCCGGGACTGAGCCCGGCGCACCGGCGCCAGGCTGTCCGCAATGGAAGAGCATTTTCAAATATTCCTGATCCTGCTGGCCGTGCTGGCGGGAACCGCCCTGATCGCGCGGCGTGCCAACCTGGCGCCGGCGATCCTGCTGATGCTGGCCGGCATCGCGCTGGCCTTCGTGCCGACGATGCCGGCCTTTGCACTGCCGCCCGAACTCGTGCTGCTCGTGGTGCTGCCGCCGCTGATCTACTCCTCCAGCGTCGCGATGAGCTGGCGCGAGTTCAAGCGCAATCTGCGGCCGATCGTGCTGCTGGCCGTGGGCTGCGTGATCTTCACCGCAACGCTGGTGGCGACGGCAACTCACGTCCTGCTCGGCCTGCCCTGGAGCCTCGGCTTCCTGCTCGGCGCCATCGTCGCGCCGCCGGATGTGGTGGCGCCGCTCGCCATCGCCCGCCGGCTGCATCTGCCGCGCCGGGTGATGGTGATCCTCGAAGGCGAGGGCCTCGCCAATGACGCCACGGCGCTGATCCTGTACCGCTTCGCGGTGGCGGCGATCATGACCGGCACGTTTTCCTTTCCCGTCGCCGCCGGCGAATTCGCCGCGATCGTCGTCGGAGAGATCGCGTTCGGCATCGGCGTCGGCTGGCTGATGCTGCGCGCCCGGCATTATTCCAGGGATCCGCAGGTCGAGATCACGCTGTCGCTGCTGACGCCCTATCTCGCTTATTGGATTCCCGAGCATGTCGGCGGCTCCGGCGTGATCGCGACGGTGGCCTGCGGCCTCTACATGAGTTGGAACGGCCCGCTGTGGATCTCCTCCGCGACCCGGCTGCAGGGCGTGTTCTTCTGGGACCTCGTGGTCTACCTGATCGAGGGCATGCTGTTCCTGCTGACCGGCTTCCAGATGCGGCTGATCTACGAGAAGTCGAAGGCATTCCCGCTCGACGAGATCATGATCGCCACCGCGCTGGTGGTCGCCATCGTCGTGATCGCGCGCTTCGCCTGGACCTTCCCCGCGACCATCCTGCCGCGCGTGCTGAGTCCTTCGTTGCGGGCCCGCGATCCGCTGCCGCCCTGGCAGCAGACCTTCATCATCGGCTTCACCGGCGTGCGCGGCACGGTCTCGCTCGCGACCGCGCTGGCGCTGCCGCTGACATTGTCGACCGGCGATGCGTTTCCCTATCGCGACGAGATCCTGTTCGTCGCCTTTGGCGTGATCTTCTTCACGCTGATCGGACTCGGCCTGACCCTGCCGCTGGTCGTGCGCGGGCTCGGGCTCGGCCAGGAAGGCCGCGCCGAGCATGTGCGCGAGCACGAGCAGGAGATCGCGGCCCGGCGCGAGGTGCTCGATCGGGCGCTGAATTCGCTGGAGACGATGACCAATGACCGCGAGCTGTCCGAGGAGGTGGTGCGGCTGCTGCGCGCCCGCCACGAGGTGCGCGCCAACCAGTTGCCGGAAACCCTGAACCCCGACGACTACGACGCCTCCGCGCTCGGCATCGAGCTGACGCGGGAGCTGATCGGCGTCGAACGCAAGACCATTCACGTCATGCTCCGCGACGGCAAGATCACCGACGAAACCCGCCGCCGCATCGAACGCGACCTGGATCTGGAGGAGGCCAGCCTCGCCAACCGCGAATATGGGCAGGCGCCGTTGTAGGAATGAGTTGGGACAGCGCCGCCTCGCATTCAGTGTCATCCCGGCGGACGCCGGGATCCATAGCCACCGCACGTCGTGGTTGGCACATCCGGTCGCTCCAGCCTGCCTCACATTTGCTCCTGGGAGTATGGGTCCCGGGTCGGCGCCACACCAACGCATGCGCGTTGGTGCGGCTTGCCCGGGACGACGGCGGAGTTTGTCAGCGCAGCCGGTCATCCTCATAGACACAGTTCATCATCCTCGCGCCCGCGTTTCGCGTCCGAGCATTGATCTTCTTTCTCGCCCTCTCCTATCAGAGGGCGCAGGGAAGGCCGGGCCCCGACTGAGGCCCGTGGCCCGCCTGCGGAAAAAAATGCAGGCGGCAGGTACCACAGGTTCAGCCGGACAAGACCCGGCCCTCCCTGCGCAATGGTTTTAACGGCTGCTTCGCATTCTCCCCGGGGACCGGGCTGTCTTGCCCCCGTCACTGGCGATCATCGGCCAGCTTGGCATCAGCATCGGGATGTCAGGACCATGCGACTTGACCGTCCGCGCCATGACGTTCGTCCGCGGGCACCAGGGCCCGCTGCGCCACGTCGCGTCCACCGCATCCCGCCTCCACGTTCGTGACGACCGCGAAGCGTCCCTCTTCAGTGAGGCGGGACGGGCGGAAAGATCGTTCTGATTTGCCCGACGAGGCTGGGCAAGAATCCAAATTAAGAGGCTAGGAGGGCTCGGCGCGGTGCGACTTCGAGCCATAGCCGTATCATC
>NZ_JAUHIS010000007.1:385000-414634 GCF_032381435.1 Bradyrhizobium sp. SZCCHNR1002 | reverse complement strand
CAATTGGTGTCGGTCGCCCTGTGGGCGAACGCGCCGCCGCCCCAGCTGGTGAAACCGCTCGCGGCCTTGGCGTGGCAACTGACGCAGTCCGCGCCACCGGTCGCGACATGGTTCGGGTACGACGCGGTTCCCAGCGCACCCTTGGTGCCCTGAGCGGTGAACGAGCCGTTGTGGCAGCTGTCGCAGCGCGCCGTCGCCACCGCGGCGTGGTTCATGGTGTAGGTGGTGAAGCTCGCCGCGGTGTTGCTGTGGCAGTTCGAGCATTGCAGCGTCCCGGTCGGGATGTGCGGCGGCGTCGTCATGCCCATCGCAGTCTTGCCGTTGTGGCAGGTCGCACAGTTGGTGTCGGTCGCCTTGTGGGCGAAGGCGCCGCCGCCCCAGCTGGTGAAGCCGCCGCTCGCAGCCTTGGCGTGGCAGCTGACGCAGTCGGCGCCGCCGGTGGCGACGTGGTTCGGGTACGACGCCGTGCCCAGCGCCCCCTTGGTGCCCTGGCCGGTGAACGAGCCGTTGTGACAGCTGTCGCAGCGCGCCGACGACACTGCGGCGTGGTTCATGGTGTAGGTGGTGAAGCTCGCCGCGGTGTTGCTGTGGCAGTTCGAGCATTGCAGCGTGCCGGTCGGGATATGCGGCGGCGTCGTCATGCCCATTGCCGTCTTGCCGTTGTGGCAGGCCGCGCAATTGGTGTCGGTCGCGGCATGCTTGAAGCCGGCGCCAGCGAAGCTGGTCGTGCTGGTGTGACAGGTCTCGCACGGCAGATTGGTCTGCAGATGGTTGCCGGACTTGCCGCGCGCCGTCGTGCCGTTGTGGCAGTTGGCGCAGCCGGCGACGATGCCGGCGTGATCCATCTTCATTCTGATACGAAAGCTGGCCGTCGACCTGTGGCAGACATCGCAGGGCGCGGTGGTCGTGACGTGACTCTTCGGCTTGCCGCGTGCCATCACGCCGTTGTGGCAGGTCGTACACGAGCCCTTTGCCTGAGTATGATCGAGCGCGCGAACGTCCTTCCATGACGAGGTCTGATGGCAGCCCTCGCAGCGCCGCGTGGTCATCGGGTGGTTGACCGACATGCCCGCTGTCTGCGCGCCGTTGTGGCAACTGGCGCACTGCGTCTGCGTGCCCTTGAACCGCCCACCGACGTGACACGACGAGCACTCCACCCCGACATGGCCTCCGGTCAGCGGAAAGCCGGTCGAGAGATGGTCGAACGATCCCTGTGCAGCAGCCTGCCCTGCAAACACGAAGGCGAGCAGCATAACAGCGAGCAGCCACCGCACCAGACGGTGCGATGCTCGCCCCAACAGCCCCAGCTTGCTGTAGCAGCTGCCCAACTCGAACTCCGATCTTCACTCTCGACTCGATCGCGATCCGGACGTGCAACGGCGATCGGACTCATCGAGCAGAGACCTTCCGGGCCTCGCTGATCGACGGTCGCCGCGACAAATCCAATAGCTTCTGCAGATTTCCTGTACGGCCCGGCGGCATGTCTCCCCAGCCACCGAATACGCCGAACGCCCCCTGCTCCTTTGATCCAGCGCTACGTCGATCGAGCGGCGACTAAGTCATCAGCTAGATCAGGCAGCGTATGGTACGCCTACGACAGGGCTTCCAGAGACGCGCAAAGCTGGCCCAAAACTGGGCCAAGCTGAACTCAAGCTGAATGGCTCGTCGGGTTTCCGGCCTGCTTCGCTCGCAAGGTTCTCGCAGCGCATCGCTCGAGCCATTGAACTGCGGGGAGGCCGACAGCTCTTGCGAGCTCATCTCAGCTCGACGGGATCTCCGACGTCCGATGCGGCCGGGCAGCCGCTCGAATCAGTTCCTGATCTGAACGTTGCGCCATCCCGTGGCGACATGACAGCGCTCGCACGTCTGGCCAAACGTGCCGTTGTGCACGTCCGAGCTGCGATGACAGCTGAAGCAATCCATCGGAAGCTTCAGGTCCGGCGGCGGCTTCGCCTTGTGACAGGCCTCGCACGTGATCTTCTGATGAACGCCGACCAGCGGAAATCGCGTCTGCCGCGCGTGATCGAAGCGCCACAGCCGCCATCCGTTCGGATTGTGACACGTCGCACACCGCCCGCCGAGTTTCCCCTGATGGAAATCCTTGTGGCAGCTCTCGCAGGCCATCGGCGTGTTCTTGTAGGCCGAAGTCCGGTGGCACTCCTCGCAGGGCACCGATTTGTGCAGGCCGATCAATGGAAAACGTGTGATTTCATGATCGAAGGAGAGCTTTTTCCGCCAGCCGATATCGCTATGGCACGTCTCGCAACGCTCGCCGAGCTTGCCCTGATGCGGATCCTGCTTGCGGTGACAGGACACGCACGACGTCGCGAGCTTGTCCCGATAGAGGTCGCCGGTATGACAGCTCTCGCATTTCACCTTGGCATGCGCATTCCGCAGCGGGAATCGAGTCTTGTCGTGATTGAAGCGGACCGTCTTCCACTTGTCCTGATCGTGACACGTCTCGCATTTGTCGCCGAAGCGGCCGCCATGGACATCCTGAAGACGGTGGCACGAGCCGCACGACGTCTGCAGGTCCTTGTATTGCTGGCCGGAATGACACGTCGCGCAAGCGACCGATTTGTGGGCGCCCACGAGGGGAAACCGGGTCTTCGTGTGGTCGAACTCCTTTGGTGCGCGCCACTTCACCGCCGTGTGGCAGTTCTCGCAGCGTTCACCGAGGCGGCCACGATGCGGATCGAGCGCCTTGTGACACTCGAAGCAGGTCGACGGCGTGTTGCGGAATTTCACCTTCGCGACGTGGCATCCTGCGCAAGGGACGTTCCGGTGCACATCGACCAGCCGGTAGTTCGTCATGTCGTGGTTGAAGGTCTCCTTGTCGAGTTGGACGATGTCGGTCCCTCGCCCCTTATGGTCGGTGTGACACTGCCTGCATTCCTGAGTCAGCGCCGCCTGGTCGTGTCCGTGCAGACGCTCACGCTGCCTGCGATCGACGGCAATCTCCTTGTGGCAATCGAGGCAGAGGCCCGACTGCGCCTTCCGCGTAAAGGCTTCGTGGCACTTTCCGCATTCGCTCTCGAGCTTGGCGTGCTTTTCGGTCAGCGGGCCGGGCATGACCAACTTCTCCAGCAACGTCTGCGCTCGAAGTCCGACCGACAGCATGGCGACGCCGACCAGGAGGGCGACAAGGGCAGCGAGGCGCCACCGCATCACGCAACTCCGTCAATAGTGATGCACGGCCCAGACATGAACGAGACCCGCCAGCAGCATGAGGAAAAACAGCGGCAGATGAAGCACATGCCACAGTGAAAACAACCGTTCGAAGAATCTCAGCTCAGCGGCCTTCCGCACGGCCGCAGCGTACCGCCGCACGACCGCTTCGATCCGTTTCTCGCGGCGCCGGCGCTCGGACCACGACCATCGCGCACGCTTCGCTTCAGCGCGAATAAGCCGGCGCGCTTCCGCAACCACGTTGGCACGCAACCGCCTCGTGCGCGCCGCGATGATCGCTCCCGTCCGCAGGCTGCCCAGCGCTGTCAGCGGCACCTTGTTGTCGAGCCCCTTGCTGAAGGCGGCGAGCTCCCGCGACACGAACGATGCAGCCTGCATCTCCTGACCGAGCTCCGTCCTCATTGCCTCGGCTTCCGCAACCAGCTCCTTGACACGCGCCCTCCCGCCATGAAGGCCCATATGGATCTTGCCATAGATGTACCGACCGATCACACCGCTGATCGCCACGATCAGCATGGCGAAGAACGCCACGTTGCTGTTGAGCGCTCCCAGCTTGAAATTCGCATGAAACAGGATGAGCACGGGGCCGGCGACGCCGAGCAGCATGTGGGTTCTGAACCAGAACGGCACCGATCCCATCCCGCGCAGCGACTTGAAGCGCTTGCGCATCGAATAGGCCAGAAGCGATAGCATCGCGGCGCTGCCGTAGATTCCGAGCCAGTATCCGGTGCCGGATCCCGGCGTAATATACTCCTCCTCCTTCTGCAGCCAGCCGACGGCAATCGCTCCGAGAACGATGACCGTGATGACGACCGGAACGGCTCCTCGAAGAGGATTGCCGCTCACGCGAGCGACCGTTGCCCTGCTCATGTCCTTGACGCGTCCTGCGAAACCCGATTGCCGGATCGGCGGATGTCCGGCTCACCTGAAGATCTCCGCATCTCAATCAAGAGAGCATTTAGTGATAACCACTTGCAACAACTCCTCCGATCTTCCGACACTGACGTCATTAGTCCGAAATCAGCGCGAGCCATATTTCCGCCGACGCCATCTGTTCAACGAATGACCTAATCCTTGTCCGCAAGACGACAGATCATTCTGGAATTTCTATGTCGACATCTCTTGAGAGGAATTTGCATCTAGCACCGACGTCGACCGTTTCGCGCTGCGGTCAGCGACTCCACCGCCCTTCTGTTAGTTCGTAGAATTAGGGGAGCGAGAACGACATGGCGCTCGATCTCCTGATCGTCTACGCAGCTCCGATGCTCGGCGTCTGGGCCACCTACATGGCCGTGCGCAAGAGACGAGAGATAAAGAGCGTCGCGAAGCTCTCGGCTGCCAAGGACGCCGGTCTTCTCGAGCCGGCATCGCTTCATCCGATCATCGATCCCGCCTTGTGCATCGGCTGCGGCTCATGCGTCAGGGCATGTCCGGAGGGAGATATTCTCGGCCTGATCGGCGGCAAGGCGTCGCTGGTGGAGCCCTCGCATTGCATTGGACACGGCGCCTGCAAGGCGGTGTGCCCGGTGAACGCCATCACGCTGGTGTTCGGCACCGAGACGCGCGGCATCGACATTCCGAACGTGGACGAGGCATTCCAGACCAACGTGCCCGGCCTCTTCATCGCCGGCGAGCTCGGCGGGATGGGGCTGGTTCGCAACGCCATCGAGCAGGGACGTCAGGCGATCGACTCCGTCCGCAAGATCAAGACCATCGGCAAGTCCGACATGCTGGACGTCGTGATCGTTGGCTGTGGTCCGGCCGGACTCTCCGCCAGTCTCGCCTGCCTGCAGCATAAGCTGCGCTTCGTCACCCTCGAACAGGACTCGCTCGGCGGCACTGTCGCGCACTTCCCCCGCGGCAAGCTGGTGATGACCGCCCCCTTCACGCTGCCGCTCGCGGGCAAGTTCAATTTCAGGGAGCTCAGCAAGGAACAGCTGATCGCCTTTTTCATGGGCATCGTGCGCAAGGCCCGTCTCAAGGTGCACGTCGGCGAACGCGTCGAAGCCGTCACCCGAGCCGGAGACAGTTTTGATGTCAGGACCAACCGCGGCAATTACAGAACGCATGCCGTGCTCCTGGCAATCGGGCGCCGCGGAACGCCGCGCAAGCTGGAGGCTCCAGGCGAGGAGCAGACCAAGGTCGTCTATCGGCTGATCGATCCCGAGCAATATCGCGGCCAGCACGTGCTCGTCGTCGGCGGCGGCGACGCCGCGCTGGAAGCCGCGTGCTCCATCGCCGACGAGCCTGGAACGACGGTGACGCTTTCGCATCGCAGCGAGTCGTTCAATCGCGCCAAGCTGAAGAACCGCCAGCTGGTCGAGACCGCCGCTCGATCAGGGCGGCTTCGCGTCATCTACAACTCGTCGGTCAAACGGATCGGCCGTGACGACGTCGACATCGATGCCGACGGCAGCATGAACACGATCCCAAACGATGCCGTCATCGTCTGCGTCGGCGGCATTCTGCCGACCGCTTTCCTGAAGAGCATGGGTATCGAGGTCGAGACGAAATATGGCACGGCATAGATCTTCTCTCGTCATCATCCCCCTGATATGTCTCGTCGGCTTGAACATGGCGTCGGTGGCGCTGTCCGACGACACGCCGACGGGCGCAAGCTCCGGTACGAGCCAGGCTGCCGATACGGCGATCCGGGCCGGACGTCCCGAGGAAGCCGTGAAGCTGCTCGAGCGCGCGGCCAGCGCCGGCGATCCGGAGGCACAGTACCGGCTTGCATCGCTCTACCGCTCGGGTCTCGGCACCCGATCCGATGACGCGCTGGCGTTCAGATGGATGGACGCGAGTGCAAGGAAGGGGCACGTCAAGGCGCAATACAATGTCGCGACGATGTATCTCGCGGGGCGCGGGACGCCGGCCGATCCCGAGCGCGCGCGCGATTGGCTGCGCAAATCGGCGGCAGCCGGCTATCAACCCGCAGAGCGGTTGCTGGCCGACATGGCCAACCGACCTTCGCCCCCCCGCACCCGCGAGACGGAGCGCGTAGCAGCGCGCAAGCCGCCTCCGACGCTCGATGCGCAGGCCGCGATGCGAAATGGCCATCCAGCCATCATCGATGCGGCCCTCCGCGGTCAGCTCGATCCGATGCGCCAACTGATCGCTGCGAAGGCCGACGTCAATGCGGTCAACGAGGACGGCGATACACCGCTGGCGATCGCCGCCGCGGCCGGGCATCTGCGGCTGGTGGAACTGCTGCTGGCCTCAGGCGCCACCCCGAACACGGGCAACCGGCGCGGCGACACGCCGCTGATGCTGGCCGCGGACAAGGATCACGCAGACGTCGTCAGACTGCTGCTGACGCGGGCGGCCGATCCATCCGCCGCGCGACCGGACGGCTCGACCGCATTGCTGATCGCGGTCAGCCGCTGCAACGTCGCCGCCACCGCCGCGCTTCTCGACGGCGTTTCGAGCAGCCTGCCGACGACGGCGGACGGCCGGACCCCGCTGATCCTCGCGGTCGCATCATGCGCCAATGCCGCGCTCGATCCGCAGCTCGTTCAGAAGTCCGACCTCAATGCCGCCGATACGCAAGGCCGTACCGCACTCTGGCACGCCGCCAATAACGGCAATGTACGGGCCCTCGAGCACCTGATCCGTGCTGGCGCCGGCGTCGACCGCGCCGACGCCGACGGAAAGACGCCGTTGCTCACCGCCATCGAAGGTCGCAGTGCCCCAGCCTCGCTGTTTCTGCTGGAGCATGGCGCCGATCCCAGACGTGCGACCACAAGCGGAAACACCGCGCTGATTCTCGCCGCCCGCGCCGGGCTCGCCGATGTCGTCGCTGAACTTCTCAAACGCAAGGCCGATCCGAACTTGCGCAACGCCCAGGGCATGAGCGCGCTGATGATGGCGGCGACTAACGGCCATGTCGGCATCGTGCAGAGCCTGCTCGCCGCCGGGGCCGAGAAGCAATTGAAGAACAAGCGGCGCGAGCGTGCCGCGGACATTGCGACAGCCAGCGGCCATGGCGATATTGCCAAGCTCCTGGAATAGCCGACGAGCCGTTCTGCATCCGCATCCGTACCAGCGCCGATGCGGCATTCGCCGCGCGAGCCATAAAGAGCTATCAGCGGGCATTCCTCGACCAGCAAGTCGCTTCGTCGCGGAATGCTCCATCATGCGGCCCGCCGACTAGCCGATGCAAATCAGTTGCATTAACACTACGACGCACGTCGAATGATCATCATCGTTCGGTACGAATGATGCCTCATTCGGCGCATTGAGTACCAGTTCATCACGGACACTTGATAGTTAGTCGCAGGAATAGTCGCTGCGGTCGGGGAGCCAACATGACAGCGGAGGCCGGATCCTTTGCACTCATTATCGCGCTTGTCGTGTCGCTGGCGCAGTCGATCGTTCCGTTTGCGGCACTGCGTCGCCAGTCCGCGATGATCGCCGGCTTCGTTCGTCACGCCGCCCTGACTCAGTTTCTGTTCGTCGCGATCGCGATCGTATGCCTGACGTCGCTGTTCGTTCACTCCGACTTTTCGGTGCAGGTCGTCGCGGCCAATTCGCACACGCTGAAGCCGCTGCTCTACAAGATCTCCGGTGTCTGGGGAAACCATGAGGGATCCATGCTGTTGTGGGTCCTGATTCTCTCGGTGTTCGGCGCGGCGGTGGCGCTGTTCGGCACCAACCTGCCCGACAGGCTGCAGAGCAACGTGCTTGGCGTCCACGGCATGATCGGCCTTGGCTTCCTGACCTTCATCGTCTCGACCTCGAATCCGTTCGCACGGCTGATCGATGCTCCTCTCGAAGGCAACGGATTGAATCCGATCCTGCAGGATCCAGGCCTCGCGTTTCATCCGCCGTTTCTTTACCTGGGCTATGTCGGCTTCTCGATGGCCTTCTCATTTTCGGTTGCCGCGCTGATCGAGGGCAGGGTCGATGCAGGCTGGGCCCGCTGGGTTCGGCCGTGGGTGCTGGCGGCCTGGTGCTTTCTCACGATCGGAATCACGCTCGGGAGCGCATGGGCCTACTACACGCTCGGCTGGGGCGGCTGGTGGTTCTGGGACCCCGTCGAGAACGCCTCCTTCATGCCGTGGCTTGCGGGGACGGCCCTGCTGCATTCCGCTCTTGTGGTCGAGCGCCGGAATACGCTCCAGAGCTGGACGATCCTGCTGGGAATCGTGACCTTCTCACTGAGTCTGATCGGGACGTTCCTGGTGAGGTCCGGGGTGCTCACCAGCGTACATGCCTTCGCGCAGGATCCATCGCGCGGCGCCTTCATCCTGGCGCTGATCCTGGTGGCGACCGGCGGGGCATTGACGCTGTATGCGATCCGGGCGCCGAGCCTGAAGCACGGGGCCTTGTTTGCTGCCGTCAGCCGCGAGAGCGGCCTGGTGCTCAACAACATGCTGCTCACCGCGGCCGTCGCCACGGTGTTTCTCGGCACGTTTTACCCGCTGATCGTCGACATGTTGGGCAACGACAAGATCTCCGTCGGCCCTCCGTACTACAACATGACGTTCGTTCCGATCATGGTCCCGGTGCTGCTCGCCATGGTGGTCGGCCCGGTTCTGAAATGGAAGCGCGATATGTTCGTCGCGGCGTTGCAGCGGCTCCGCCTCGCCGGAGCGCTTGCGGCATTCGTCTCCGTCGCCATCCTGATTGCGACGTTGGGGCAGCGTTTCCTGGTCGCGTTGTTCTTCGGCATTGCCGTCTGGCTCGTCATCGGCTCGCTGATGGTGCTGGTGCATCGCATGCGCCTCGGCCCGGCGACCCCGCTGGCGACATCGCTCAACCTCGCGCGCACCACGCCGCTCGCGGTCTACGGGCTGGTGCTGGCCCATGCAGGAATGGGCGTCACCGTC
Organism: Bradyrhizobium sp. SZCCHNR1002; assembly: GCF_032381435.1. NCBI lineage: Bacteria > Pseudomonadati > Pseudomonadota > Alphaproteobacteria > Hyphomicrobiales > Nitrobacteraceae > Bradyrhizobium > Bradyrhizobium sp. SZCCHNR1002. Next base: position 405,614 of record NZ_JAUHIS010000007.1, on the reverse strand, counting down.
GCGGGCATCACGGGAATGACGGCGTGGGCCAGCGAAAAGGTGCAGATGCTGCGGCCGGGCGAGAGCCTGCAGCTTGCGGGCTATGACATCAAGCTGCGCTCGATCGGAAAGGTCCCAGGCCCCAACTACGAAGCCGAGCGGGGCGTCTTCGACATCACGCGGAACGGCAAGCCGTTCACGCAGCTGTCGAGCGAGCGCCGCTTCTATCCCGTCCGGCAGCAGATGACCACCGCCGCAGGCATCCGCACCAACCTGATCTGGAACGTATACGTGACGCTCGGTGATCCCGACGACAAGGGCGGCTGGGCGGTGCGCTGCTACTATCATCCACTCGTGCCGCTGGTCTGGATCGGCGCGCTGATGATGGCTTGCGGCGGCTTCATCTCGCTGGCCGACCGGAGACTGCGCGTCGGCGCGCCGCGCCGGGCGATACCGGCCGTGCCGGCGGCCGTTCCTGCCGAATAGGACGAGACATGTCGCGCCTCCCTTATCTCATCCCCGTCGCAGCCTTTGCCGCCCTGGCGGTCGGGCTGGCGTTCAGCCTGACCAACGATCCCCGGCGGATGCCTTCGACGCTCATCGACAAGCCGACGCCGCGCTTCCAGCTTGCATCGCTCGATGGCAAGAGTGCCGGTCTCGCCAATACCGATCTGCAAGGCGACGTCATGCTGCTCAACGTGTTCGCCTCCTGGTGTCCCGGGTGCCGCGTCGAGCACCCGATGCTGCTCAAGCTCGCAGAGAGCGCCGCGATCCCGATCTACGGGCTGAACTGGAAGGACGATCGGAACGACGGCAAGCGCTGGCTCGCCAGGCACGGCAGTCCCTATGCCCGTGTCGGCTCCGATGAGTCCGGCCGGGCAGGCATCGATCTCGGCGTGACCGGTGTCCCCGAGACCTTCGTCATCGACCGGGCCGGCCGCATCCGCTTTCGCTATCCCGGCCCGCTGACCGAGGAGGTATGGCACAGCGATTTCGAACCGCTGCTGAAGGCCTTGAGGAGCGAGTCATGAGTCGGTCGCGGATCCGAATGACCGCGCTGATCGTCGCCTCGCTCGCCCTGACGGCGAGCGTGCCGCCGTCCCTTGCAGTGCTTCCCGACGAAATGCTGCGGGATGAGCGGCTGGAAGCCCGGGCGCGCGCGCTGGGCCAGGAGCTGCGCTGCGTCGTGTGTCAAAATCAGAGCATCGACGACTCCAACGCCCCGCTGGCGCATGATCTGAGAGTCCTGCTGCGCGATCGCCTGCAGGCCGGTGATAGCGACCGGCAGGCGGTGGACTTCCTGGTCGCGCGCTACGGCAATTTCGTCCTGCTCAAGCCGCCCCTGCAGTGGAATACGATTCCGCTGTGGATCGGCCCGCTCCTCGCACTGCTGATCGCCATCGTCGTCTTTGGCCGTTACGTCCGCCGGGCGTCGGCCAATGCGGCAGCGCCCGAGACGGAGCGCGCCGCTCCGCTCAGCGCCGACGAACTCAAAGCCATCGAGGCGATCCTCGATCAACGGAGCCTTTCATGATGCTGTGGCTGATCCTGACGGCGATGATTTCCGTGGCCGCCGTGCTCATCTCGACGCCCTTCATCCGCGGCTACGAGCGGAGACAGTTGGCCTCGGCGCAGGGCCTCGCCGTCCACCGCGACCAGCTTCGCGAGATCGAGAACGACACCGCGCGCGGCCTGATCGACAAGTCGGACGGCGAGACCACTGCCAACGAGATCAGACGGCGCATTCTTGCCGCGGCTGCCGCTGATCAGCCGCCAGCCTCCCCCCTCACCAGCTCGGAACGAAAGTTCGCGCTCATCGTCGTCACGACGACGGTCGTGTTCGGCTCCGTCGCCCTGTACGCGCTCGTCGGAAATCCGGATGTGCCCGCAGCCGGGTCGGGCCAGACCGCCGGCAGCACCACCGCGAGGTCGGTCGCCGAGGCGCGATCCGACGCCGGCACCCAGGCCATAGCCTCGCTGGAGCAGATGACCGGGCAGGACGGACGCGACCGGCCGCAGCAGGGCAGCGGCCTGCCGCCGGTCGAGGAGATGATCCAGCGTGTGCAGACGCGACTGGAGCGCAATCCCCGGGATGCCGATGGATGGCGGCTGCTGGGCTGGTCGTTGTTTAACATCGAGCGCTTTGCCGAGGCGGCGCAGGCCTACGGGCGCGCCACGGAGCTGCGGCCGGGCTCGGCCGAATACCGTAGTGCGCGCGGCGAAGCGCTGGTGCGGGCCGCGGACGGCACCGTCACATCGGACGCGCGCGCGGATTTCGATGAAGCGCTCAAGCTCGATCCCAAGGACGCGCGCGCCCGCTTCTTCGTCGGCGTCGTGAAGGAGCAGGAGGGCGACAAGCGAGGTGCGATGGCCGACTGGACCGCCATCGTAGCCGAGTCCGATCCGAACGAGCCGTGGCTGCCCGATCTCAAGCAGCGGCTCGACGCACTTCGCCGCGAGCTCGGAGAGAGCGGCAGCTCGTCCCCGCCTGTTCGGCCTGACCTCTCCGCCGAGCGCATGCAGCAGCTGCTGCGCTCCGGTCAGACGGCCGCGAGCGAGCCGGCCGAGCCGCGCGGCCCCCGCCCCGATGACATCCGCAAGGCGGAGACCATGTCCTCGGATGACCGCAACCTCATGATCCGCGGTATGGTGGACGGCCTTGCGACACGGCTCGAGCAATCACCGAGAGATGCGGAGGGCTGGATCAAGCTGATCCGCTCACGGGTTGTGCTGGGCGAGGTCGAGGCGGCCAAGCAATCCCTGCAGCGCGCCCTGTCGATCTTCTCAGAGGACGTTCCCGAACGCACGCGCATCGCCGACTCCGCCCGGCAGCTCGGGATCAATCCATAGCGTCCGGGGCCGATCCGCGTGTCAGCATCAGCGGCCCCTTCTACAGACTGGAGTCGTGGCAAATGCGCATTCTGCTCATCGAGGACGAGCCCGTCTACGCCGAGCGCATCAAGGCAAGCCTGGCCGACGCCGGCTTCGAGGCGGATCTCGCGACGGATGGCAGGCAAGGCTGGATGCTGGGCAACAGCCAGCCCTATGACGCCGCGGTGCTCGATCTGGGTCTGCCGTGTATCTCGGGCCTCGACGTGCTGCAGCGCTGGCGTCATACCGGACACACGATGCCGGTGCTGATCCTGTCCGCGCGCAGCGGCTGGGCCGAGCGCGTCAACGGTCTCAACGCGGGAGCGGACGACTATCTCGAGAAGCCCTTCAAGGCCCAGGAGCTCGTCGCACGGGTCAAATCGTTGCTCCGACGAGTCGGCAACAGACCTGAAACGGTGCTCCGTCTCCGTCAGATCGAATTCAATCCTGCGGCTGGCTCGGTCAGGAAGGACGGTGAGATCGTCGACCTGACCGCACTCGAGTTGCGTATCCTCGAACTCCTCATGCGCCGCGCCGATCATATCGTGTCACAGACCGAGCTGCTGGACCACATCTATGCCGGCAACGATCATGGCGACTCCAACACCGTCGAGGTCTACATTGCCCGTCTCAGGAGAAAGCTGGGACGCGACTGCATTCGCACCATCAGAGGCTTGGGCTATCGCTTCGGATAGAACAATGTTCCGTCGCAACTTCCGTGCCCGAATGATGGCCGTCGCCGCGATCTGGATTTCGATCGTCTTGTTCTCCAGCGGGCTCGGGCTTTCGATCGTCATTCGTCGTGTCGTCGAGGCGCACATCGATCATGACCTGCTCGATCATGCCCGCGAGCTCGTGGATCTCGTGGAGCTCGACGCAGCGCAGCGGCCAATCGTCACCCGTCATCTGAGCGACCCGCGCTTTTCCCCTGCCCGGTCCGGCATGTATTGGCAGGTCATTCTGCAGAACGGCAGCAGCGCGCGTTCGCCGTCGCTGCAGGACGATCTCTTTCTGTCATTCACACCCGACGACGGATCCTCGAGCAACGTGACGACGCTCACGAATGTGGAGGGGCCGACCGGGCCGCTGCGCATGATTCGAACCGTCAGCGAGCCGTCGCGTCTCGGGCAACCGCTCGAAGTCCGCATCGGCGCGGATGAGCGGCTGATCAGCGACGAGATGCAGCACCTCAATCTGACGCTGGTGGCGATGCTGGGCTTCATGGCACTCGCCATGGTCGGCACGGCCTACGCCCAGGTCGTCTACGGACTGCGGCCGCTGCAACGCATGGGTCGCGCCATCGTGGACGTGCGCAGCGGCAAGACCACCCTCCTGCCCGAGGACCTTCCGGGGGAAATCATGCCGCTGGTAACCGAGTTGAACGGAATGATCACGGCCAATCTGACGATGGTCGATCGTGCCCGGGTGCTCGCCGGCAATTTCGCGCATGCGCTGAAGACACCGCTGGCCATTCTCGACGAGGAAGCCGCGCGGTTGAGGGCGTCCGGCCAGGAGCATCACGCCCGGGCCCTCTCCGAGCAATGCTCGCGAATGGCGCTGCTGATCAACTATCAGACAGCGCGCGCCAAGGCATCCGGAATCGCAAATGCGGGCGCCTGCTCGCTGTTGGCAGACGTGCTGAGGAGCGTCATCAACACCTATTCTCGATTTGGTCCGGGGCACGAGCGGCGGTTCGACGTCGAAGGCCCGACCGACCTCGTCGTCGCCTGCGACACCAACGATCTGACCGAGCTGATCGGCAACCTGCTCGACAACGCCGCCAAATGGGCGCGCGACCGCGTCGTGATTTCGATTCAAGACCTCGAGGGCACCGTGTTGATCACGGTGGAGGACGATGGGCCGGGCATTCCAGTCGAACATCGAAGCCGCGTGTTCGACGTGGGCACGAGACTCGACGACACGAAGCCGGGGACCGGGCTCGGCCTCGCGATCGCCCGCGACCTGATCAGCCTCTATGACGGTCGACTGTGGATCGAGAATTCGAGAATGGGCGGCGCCGCCCTCAAGCTCGCGCTGAAAAAGAAGGCCAGCCTAAGCTCATCGTAGCTCGGCTTCTTACGGCACCACCTCTCCACAAGCCTTCTCCTCCCCGGCCCTCTCCTTGCAGGTGGCGCGCCGCTCTCTCCTGGAGCGGACGACTGCCGGTTCTGCGGGACGCAATCGTCACCGGCGAGGCAATCACCGACTCCATAGCTCTCTTATGAGGCGCAAGCCACGAAGACAGCGGCAATGCGGATAGCACAAACCACCGCGACCTCAGGATGGACGAGCAGCCCAGGCTCTGCGTGGCCTCATCGACCGCATCGTGCTCCGGCCGGCGCCCAGCGAGGGCAGATCGAGGCCAGACTTTATGGGGAACTCGGTCCCGTCCTCAGCTGGACCCCAGCTCAAAAGGACAAGGGAGCAAAAACCAAAACTCCCACAGCCGAGGCGGCTGCGGGAGTGTCGGTCTCAGTGGTTGCGGGGATAGGATTTGAACCTATGACCTTCAGGTTATGAGCCTGACGAGCTACCGGGCTGCTCCACCCCGCGTTAATCCGTGCACGGCCTTCAGAGAATCGTTGGATGCTCCTGGCTGACGCTCACCAGCGCCGCCGATCACATCCCAAAGGCTTCCTGAGAAGGCTTGAGCCCGTCGGCCGGGCCGGCCATCGGGTGCGGGCGGTATGTACCAATGCAGGGCCGGTTTGGAAAGGGCTTTTCGGAAGTTTTTTTGCCGGATTGTGACACCGGCAAAGACACTGGGTGACGCTAAAATTATCACGTATAATCAAGTACTTATCTATTTAGCCCCGTTTCACCCAGCGTCAGACCTCAAAGCGGCCCCGGGGCCCGCGCGGAAGTTCCTCGAAGGCGCGGATGGTGCCACTGCCCTGCCTTGGCCAAGCAGGCTCCGCAGCCCCTCCGCGATCCCGTGTGAAACAGCCGCCGCCCACGCTTGCCAACGGTTCCGCAACGCGGCAGCTTCGGGCAAACCAGAACGACGGCCCGGCACGCGGCCGCAGCACACGTGAGGAGACGTCCATGGACCACTCCCTGAAGAGTCCCCCGATATCGGCGCTCGACGACGTCTTTCACGCCATGATCGAAGCGTCGCGCAGCGCGCTGCCGCCGCCGCTCGCGACGCGGCTGGAGCGTCTGACACGGCTGCGGACGTTGCTCGCCGCCAATGAGAAACGCCTGGAGCACGCGATCTCGGCAGATTTCGGCCATCGCTGCGCCGTCGAGACCACGATCGCCGAGACGCTGTTTCTGCAGACCGAGATCAAGCATACGCTGAAGATGCTGCCGCGCTGGATGGCGGCGCGGCGCATTGCGACCTCGCTGCAATTCTGGCCCGCCCGCAACCGGCTGATCCCGCAGCCGCTGGGCGTCGTCGGCATCATCGCGCCCTGGAACTATCCGTTGCAGCTGACCCTCGCCCCTGCGATCGGCGCCATCGCGGCCGGCAATCGCGTCCTGATCAAGCCAAGCGAGCTGACGCCGCGCTTTTCCGCGCTGCTCAAGGAGCTGATCGCCGCGCAATTCGATCCGACCGAGCTGTCCGTCACCGGCGTCGAGGACGGCATCGCGCAGGCCTTCGCAGGACTGCCCTTCGATCATCTCGTCTTCACCGGCTCGACCCGGGTCGGCCGCATCGTCGCCGAGGCCGCGGGGCGCAATCTGACGCCGGTAACGCTCGAGCTCGGCGGCAAGTCGCCGACCATCGTCGATCTCTCCGCCGACGTCGACCAAGCCGCCGAGCGCATCGCCTATGCCAAGCTGCTCAATGCCGGGCAGACCTGCATCGCGCCCGACTACGTGTTCGTGCCCGAGCCGCAGCGCGACGCGTTCGCCGGCAAGCTCCATCGCAACATGCAGGAGATGTTCGGCACCACCCCCACCAATGGCGACTACACGTCGATCATTTCCGACCGGCACTATGCCCGGCTGGAAGGCCTGCTACGCGACGCAATCGCGCGCGGTGCCAAGCCGCTGAGCACGACAAGCCCGGAAGATCCGGCATGGAAGAAGCTGCGAAAATTCCCGCCGACCGTCGTGGTCGGCGCGACGCCCGACATGGCGATCATGCAGGAGGAGATTTTCGGCCCGCTGCTGCCGGTCATGACCTATCGACATGCCGACGAGGCGATTCGCTACGTCAACGCTCACGACCGGCCGCTGGCGCTGTACTGGTTCGGCAGCGACGAGGCCGCGCGCGAGGCGGTGCTGGCGCGCACCGTCTCCGGCGGCGTCACGATCAACGACTGCCTGCTGCATTTCGCGCAGATGAACCAGCCAATGGGCGGCGTCGGCGCCTCGGGCATCGGCCACTATCACGGTGAATGGGGCTTCAACAGCTTCAGCAAGCTGAAGCCGGTGTTCTACCGCTCGCCATTCAACCGCATGAAGGATCTGTATCCGCCCTACGGCGCCAGCATTGCCAGGATCGAGAAGCTGCTGCGGTTTTTGAGCTAAACAACTCCGAGTCAGTCCGGGGCGCGCGCATCGCGAACCCGGAATCTCGAGGTGACTGACAAGCAAACCAAGCTCGAGATCGGGTTCGCCGCGCAGATGCGCGGCGCCCCGGACTGACGACCAAATAACGAAGAACACATCAGGGAGAAGACGCGCGTGGTGGACGAGGTCGATTTCATTGTCGTGGGTGGCGGCAGCGGTGGAGCGACGGTCGCGGGGCGGCTGTCGGAGGATCCGGCCACGTCGGTGATGCTGCTGGATGCCGGCGGGCGCAACGACAACTGGATCGTGACCACGCCCTACATGCTGTTCCTGATGGTGGCGGGTCCGGTCAACAACTGGTCGTTCACGACGGTGCCTCAGCGCGGCCTCAACGGCCGCACCGGCTATCAGCCGCGCGGACGCGGGCTCGGCGGATCCTCGGCGATCAACGCGATGGTCTACATCCGCGGCCACCGCGCCGACTACGACCATTGGGCTGCGCTTGGCAACGCCGGCTGGTCGTATGAGGACGTCCTGCCCTATTTCAAGCGCGCCGAGAACAATGCCGAGTTTGACGGCGACTATCACGGCCAGTCGGGTCCGCTGCCGGTCAACCGGCTGCGGACCGGCAATCCCGTGCACGAGATCTTCCTGCAGGCGGCGCGCGAGGCGCAGTTTCCGATCCGCGACGATTTCAATGCCGAGACGCAGGAGGGCCTGGGGCTCTACCAGGTCACGCAGAGCAATGGCGAGCGCTGGAGCGCTGCGCGCGCCTACATCCAGCCGCATCTCGGCAGCCGCCGCAATCTGCGCGTCGAGACCTCGGCCCACGCCTCGCTGATCCTGTTCGACGGCAAGCGCGCCGTCGGCGTGAAGTATCGCCAGGGCAAGGAGGTCAAGGAGATCCGCTGCCGGCGCGAGGTGATCCTGGCTTCCGGTGCATTTCAGACGCCGCAGCTGCTGATGCTCTCCGGCATCGGCGATGCAGCCGCACTGGCAAGGCTCGGCATCGCCGGCGTTCACCACCTGCCGGGAGTCGGCCAGAACCTGCAGGACCATCCCGACTTCATCTTTGCCTACACCTCCGATAATCCGAACTTCTCATCGCTGTCACCGAAGGGCCTGCGCCGGCTGCTGGCCGGCATCGGCCAGTATCGGCGCGAGCGTCGCGGCGTCCTGACCTCGAACTTCGCCGAATGCGGCGGCTTCCTGAAGACGGATCCCAACCTCGACGTCCCCGACATCCAGCTGCATTTCGGCATGGCCGTGACCGATGATCACGGCCGCAAGCGGCATGGCAACGGCTTCTCATGCCATTTCTGCCTGCTGCGGCCCAAGAGCCGCGGCACGGTGGCGCTGAGGAGCGCCGATCCGCTGGCGCCGCCGCTGATCGATCCGAACTTCCTCGGCGAGGACGACGATCTCGAGACCATGGTCGCGGGCTACAAGACCACGCGGCGGCTGATGGAGACACCGGCCATGCGCGATCTCGGCAAACGCGACCTGTTCACCTCGGACGTCAGGACCGACGACGACATTCGCGCCATCCTGCGCGCCCGCGTCGACACGGTCTATCACCCCGTCGGCACCTGCAAGATGGGCACGGACGATCCGCTCGCGGTGGTCGATCCCGCGCTGAAGGTGCATGGCCTGTCCGGTCTGCGCGTGGTCGATGCCTCGATCATGCCGACCCTGATCGGCGGCAACACCAATGCGCCGACCATCATGATCGGCGAGAAGGCCGCCGACATGATCAGAGCCGAGTTGCGAGCCAACTGATCCTGCCGCGGGCAAGCGTGAGTCGAGCTCATGGAGCGACGAGCAATGACGATGCCCACGGAATCTCGAGATCGTTCAGAATGAGCGTACGACAATCTCCAGATGTCCGGGGCCAGGCCTGCGGCCTTGTCCCGGAATGACAGCCGTGGTGATTGCAGCCGAACTCATCCGACGTCTCGGCGCGCAATGTCCGGCTGATCGCGAAACAACTACGTCAGCAGAAAGCCGCCGTCGACCGTGACCACGCTGCCCGTCATGTAGCGCGAAGCATTCGAGGCCAGCAGCATGATGGCGCCGTCGAGATCGCTCTCGTGGCCGACGCGCCGCTGCGGGATGCGCTTGATGAGCTTCTCGCCGGCCGGCGTCTGCCAGACGTCATGATTGATGTCGGTGTCGATATAGCCCGGCGCCAGCGCATTGACACGAATGTTGTTGGCGGCGAGCTCCAGGGCCAGCGCCTTGGTGGTCTGCACGACGCCGGCCTTCGAGATCGCATAGGGCGATATGAACTTCACGACGCTGAAGCCGAGCACCGAGGCGATGTTGATGATGTTGCCGGGCGCTTTCCGCGCGATCATGCGGCGCGCGACCTCGGTCGCGGCGAAATAGGCGCCCTTCAGGTTCGCGCCGATCACGGCGTCCCAATCGGCCTCGCTCTGCTCCACCGCGAGCTTCTCGACCGCGATGCCGGCATTGTTGATCAGCACCGTGACCGGACCGAGCGCGGCCTCCGCGGCATCGAGACCTCTCGCAATCGAAGCATTGCTGGTCACGTCCATCTCGACGGCGACGGCGCGACCGCCCTTGGCCTCGATCTCGTCCTCCAGAGCCTTGAGCTTGCCGGTCTGGCGGGCGGCGAGCGCGACGGCAGCACCCTGCGCGGACAGCACGCGCGCGAATTGGCGGCCCAGCCCCTGGCTCGCGCCCGTGATCAGAATCACCTCGCGGCTGACATCGAACAGGCCCGACATGGCACCACCTTGCGTTTCCCCGGTTTGTTGCGGCGCATTGATACAGACGATTTGAAGCAGCGCAAACCGGATTTGTTTACCGGGCAGGCCTACAACCGCAGCATATCAGTCATGAATACTTTCGACCTCGCCGCTTGTGCCGCCCTGATGGTCGCCGTCTATAGCGGCTTCGCGACCGGGCTGCTGCGCAGCGCCATCACCATTCTGGCCTATCTCCTGGCGATGCCGTTGGCGATGGGCGCGGTGGCGGCCATGAGCCCGCAACTGCAGGACGTGCACGGCACCCCCCTGGCGCAGAACTGGCTGCAGTTCTTCGCGGCCTTCGTCGTCATCGGCGTCGCCCTGGGCAAGATCGGTCGGATGCTGCTCGACGAGGCGGTCGGTCCCGAGGCTGGCTTTGGCGACAGGCTCGGCGGCGCCCTGCTGGGAGCGGTCCGCGTCGGCATGGTCGCGACCACGCTGGTGCTGGTGTTCGACAAGATCGTTCCGCCCGAGCGCCAGCCGCGCTTCCTCGATGGCTCGCGCCTGCGGCCCATTCTCTCGCTCGCAGGCGCAAAAGGCTTTCGCTCGCTGCCGCCAGAGGTGGCGAGCCTGATCGATCGTCTCAAGCAAGAGCACCGCATCTGATTGCGAGCCATGCAATTGCGCACAGGCCGGCTGCCCTTATCAGCGGCGGCGGCGTTGGCTAGAATGCCGCATCAATAATGTTCCAGCCTCACTGACATATCGGAGTGATCAATCGTGGATCTCGGGATCAAGGGCCGCCGCGCCATCGTCTGCGCCTCCAGCAAGGGATTGGGCCGCGCCTGCGCCATCGCGCTCGCCAATGAGGGCGTGCATGTCACGATCACTGCGCGCGGCGCCGAGGCGCTGGCAAAAACAGCGGCCGAGATTCGCGCTGCCAATCCCGGCATCACCGTGACCGAAGTGGCGGGCGACATCACCACGCCCGAAGGCCGCGCCGCCGTGCTGAAGGCCTGCCCGGATCCGGACATCCTGATCAACAATGCCGGCGGCCCGCCGCCCGGCGATTTCCGCAACTGGACCCGCGACGACTGGATCAAGGCGCTCGACGCCAACATGCTGACGCCGATCGAGCTGATCAAGGCTGTCGTCGACGGCATGATGGCGCGCAAGTTCGGCCGCATCGTCAACATCACCTCGGCCGCGGTGAAGGCGCCGATCGACATTCTCGGCCTGTCCAACGGCGCCCGCGCCGGCCTCACCGGCTTCGTCGCCGGCCTGTCGCGCAAGACCGTGATCAACAACGTCACGATCAACGCGCTGCTGCCGGGCCCGTTCGAGACCGACCGGCTGCTTTCGACGGCGAAGGGCGAAGCCGAGAAGCGCGGTGTCACGCCGGAGCAGATCCTCGCCGACCGCGCCAAGACCAACCCCGCCGGCCGCTTCGGCGATCCCGAAGAGTTCGGCATCGCCTGCGCGTTCCTGTGCAGCGCCAAGTCCGGCTACATCACGGGACAGAATATCCTGCTGGATGGCGGCGCGTTCCCGGGAACGCTGTAAGCGCAGCAGCTGCTATCGAGGCGGTTCGGCGAAGCTGTTGCCGCAACCTTACCTCTCCCCGCCTGCGGGGAGAGGTCGGATCGCATCGCCAGATGCGATCCGGGTGAGGGGGTACAGGTCCCTCGCCGAACACTCCCGGCGCGTATGCCTATTAGCACTTGCCGTGCGGCTGCCCCTCACCCCACCCCTCTCCCCGTAAGAACGGGGAGAGGGAGCGCATCGTACGCGCGGAAGCCAGCCGGGCTCGAACTGAGAACTACTGCTTGGTGATCTCGTCCTCGTCGCGCTGGCTCGGACTCGAGGAGTCCGCCGTCGTCCGCCCCTCCGTCCAGTCGATGCCGAACGCGTCGAGCCCCTCCGCGAGCAGGTCACCGAGCATCGGCTCGCCCAGCAGATAGCGCGCGGTGTGGCGGTCGCGCTGGCCGGCGGCTTCGCGGCGCAGATCGTCCCATTCCTCGATGTCGCCGTCGCCGCGGCCGAGCCGCATCAGGGCGACCAGATCGGTCTGCTCGTCCTCGGTCATGGCGTTGATGAAGCCGGTGATCTCGCGCACGACCGGATCTTCACCGCTGTCCTGCAACACATCGATCATGTCGTCATCGGCGGCATTCGAGCCGGAATCGTCATCCGTCGCCTGCTCCTTGACGTCGAACTCGCGGGCCTTCTCGATCAGGAAGGCGACCTTCTCCGGTGATATCGTCAGCTCGGGCATGACACTCTCCTCTTCGACTGGCCACGACAACGCCTGTTCCCGAAACTCGATCCATTGCGCTCGAACGTGCGACACGGCATCGTCGTCTCATCAAAGAACAGAACGAGGAAGCGCGCATGCCATGGACGGTCGGCCGGGTCAGGATCACCAAATTCACCGAGCTGGAGACGGTCGGCGGCACCCGCTTCATCCTGCCGCAGGCGACGCCTGAAGCCATCCGCGCGCTGTCCTGGCCAGCGCCCGATTTCGCCACCGGCGAAGGCAAGCTGAAGATGTCCATCCACGCCCTGGTGCTGGAGACGCCGACCAGGCGCATCGTCGTCGACACCGGGCTCGGCAACGACAAGCAGGGCCGCAGCGTGCCGGTGTGGAACGGCCGGACCGCGCCCTTCCTGGAGACGATGACCGCCGGCGGCTTCTCCCCTGACAGCATCGATATGGTGATCTGCACGCATCTCCACGTCGATCATGTCGGCTGGAATACGCGGCTGGTCGACGGCCGCTGGATTCCCACCTTCCCGAACGCGCGCTACGTCTTCGGCCGCACCGAATATGAGCACTGGCGCGACCATGCCGAGGCTGCGGATGAGACCGCGACCTTCGCCGATTCCGTGCAGCCGATCATGGACGCCGGCAGGGCCGAGCTCGTGGCCAGCGATGCCGTGATCACCGACGAGATCACGCTGATCCCGACCCCCGGCCACAGCCCGGGCCATGTCAGCCTGCACATCCGCTCCGATGGTGCGCAGGCACTCCTGAGCGGCGACGTCGCGCACCATCCCTGCCAGATGGCGCAGCTGGATTGGAGCTCGACCGTCGATTCCGATCCGGCGCAGGCGGCCGCCACGCGGCAGGCGCTGTTCTCCCGTTTCGCCGACACCGGCACGCTGGTGATCGGCGGCCATTTCGATGCCGGACACATCCGCCGCGACGGCGCCGCCTTTCGTTTCGAAGCAATGCGGGGCGGCGGCAGCGCATAGCCCGCGAGGTTGAATTTCGTCCCGCCATGCTTCATGACAGGGCTCTGGAATACCAAGGCTTTAAGGGAGAGAAACAAATGAAGCTCGTTCGCTACGGCGACAAAGGCGCGGAAAAGCCGGGCCTGATCGATGCATCCGGCCAGCTGCGCGACCTGTCGGCCCATGTGAAGGACCTCGATGGCGCCGCCTATGCGCCGGAGTCGCTGAAGAAGCTCGCCGCGCTCGACCCGGCCTCCCTGCCCGCCGTCTCCGGCAAGCCGCGCTTCGGCGCACCCGTCACCGGCATTTCCAAGTTCGTGGCCATCGGCCTCAACTACTCCGATCATGCCAAGGAAACCGGCAACCCGATTCCGGCCGAGCCGATCTTCTTCCTCAAGGCCAATACTGCGCTGTGCGGGCCCTATGACCAGGTCGAGAAGCCGCGCGGCTCGACCAAGCTCGACTGGGAGGTCGAGATCGCCGCCATCGTCGGCACCCGCGCCAAGTATGTGTCCGAGGCGGATGCGCTGAACCACGTCGCCGGCTACGCGATCTGCAACGACGTCTCCGAGCGCAATTTCCAGATCGAGCGCCTCGGCCAGTGGACCAAGGGCAAGTCGCACGACACGTTCGGCCCGGTCGGCCCCTGGCTCGTGACCAAGGACGAGATTCCGGACGTGCAAAACCTGTCGATGTGGCTCGACGTCAACGGCCAGCGCCGCCAGACCGGCTCGACCGCGACGATGATCTTCTCGATGGCCAAGTGCATCTCCTACGTCTCGCAGTTCATGACCCTGCTGCCGGGCGACATCGTCACCACCGGCACGCCTCCCGGCGTCGGCATGGGCATGAAGCCCCCGACCTTCCTCAACGTCGGCGATGTCGTGACCCTCGGCATCGAGCGCCTCGGCGAGCAGCGCCAGGAAATCATCGAGGCTTAGTCATCGAGATGTGAGGCGGCCCCAATCTTCAACGTCGTCATGCCCGGGCTTGACCCGGGCATCCACGTCCTGCGGCGCGCGACATGAGAGATGGATGGCCGGGCCTTCGCCGCGCCGAAGGGGCTTCGGCCCCGCAGGCGGGTCAAGCCCGGCCATGACGACGGAAAGAGCATTCCAGGAGCATTACATGAAACTCACCTTCTCGCCCGCCTCGCCGTTCGCCCGCAAGGTGCGCATTGCCGCCATCGAGCTCGGCCTGATCGACAAGATCGAGTTCACGCCCGCCGCTGTCATGCCGGGCCAGGCCAACGACGAGTACATGAAGATCACGCCGCTCAAGAAGCTGCCGGTGCTGATCCTCGACAATGGCGACGTCATCCTGGATTCCTACGTCATCGTCGAATATCTCGACGAGCTCGCCGGCGGCAACAAGCTCATCCCAGCCTCCGGCCCGTCGCGCTGGAAGGTCAAGAGCGAGCATTCGATGCTGCAGGGCATGCTCGATTCCATGCTGCTGTGCCGCTACGAGGCGATGGTGCGCCCCGAGGGCATGCGCTGGCAGGCCTGGTCCGATGATCATTGGAATCGGGCCTGGATGGGCATGGCCCGCTTCAATGCGCAGAGCGACCTGATGACGCGCCCGTTCGACATCGTCTCCATCGGCCTCGTCTGCGTGCTCGGCTATGCCGATTTCCGCTTCGCCGATTGCGGCTGGCGCAAGGCCTATCCGGCGCTCGACGCCTTCCATCAGAAAATGCTGGAGCGCGAGTCGGTGAAGATCTCGGTGCCGCCGGCGGCCTGACAATTCGAGAGGATTGCCGTGACGCTGACGTTTTCGGTCGCCGATCTCACGATCCATCGCATCATCGAGCAGGAGACCACCTTCCTGCCGGCGCTTGAGATGTTTCCAGAGCTGCCGCCGGACGTGCTGGCAGCCGAGCGCAGCGCGCTGCAAGCGGCCAAGGCGCTGGACGCACAGGACACGCTGATCCTGTGCTTCCAGTCCTACCTGGTGAAGACCCCTCACCACACCATCCTGATCGACAGCTGCATCGGCAACGACAAGCCGCGCGCGCGACCGGTCTGGAACATGAAGACCGACGACAGCTACATGCGGGCGCTTGCGGCCGCGGGCCTGTCGGTCGACGATATCGACGTCGTGATGTGCACGCATCTGCACACCGATCATGTCGGCTGGAATACGCGGCTCGACAACGGCCGCTGGGTGCCGACCTTCCCCAATGCGCGCTACGTCATCGCGCAGCGCGAATATGACTATTGGGTCGCGCAGCACGCCAAGGCCGAGGTACCCGCCTTCGCCGACAGTGTGCTGCCGGTCGTCGAGGCCAAGCGCGCAGACATCGTCAGCGACCAGTTCGCGATCGGCGATCACGTCCGGCTGCTGCCGACGCCGGGCCACACGCCCGGCCATGTTGCAGTCGCCATCGGCAGAGGCAGGGACGATGCGGTGTTTTCGGGCGATCTGATGCACTCGCCGCTGCAGCTTTGCTATCCCGAGCTGTCGCCGAAATTCGACGTCGATGCGGCACAGGCCGCCGTGACGCGGCGTGAATTCCTCGGCCGCTATTGCGACACGCCGACGCTGTGCTGCACGGCACATTTCCCGTCGCCCTCGGTCGGCCGCATCACGCGCAAGGGCAACGGCTTCGCCTGCGAGGCGATCTAGCCTCAGTCGACGATGAACAGTTTCGCGCCGGTCGCGGTGAACGACCGGTGCGCGGCGTCGCCGAAATCCGAGACCTGGTAGCTCATGCCCGCCGACAGCGTGAACTTGCGGCCGTCCTTGAGCTCGCTTTCGAGCTCGCCTTCCAGCACCAGCAGGATGTGGCCGCGGTCGCACCAATGATCGGCGAGATAGCCGGGCGTATACTCGACCTGGCGCACCCGGATGTCGCCGATCATCAGCGTCCGCCAATACGCCTTGCCCTGCTCGCCCGGATGCTCGGTCACCGGCACGGCGGACCAGTCGGTGACGGTGAAGGGCAGCGTCGGGATTTTCATGGCGGGCTCTGTGCGGGACATGGGGCGGATCGAAGCTGCCCCATGGCATAGAGCGCCGCGCGCTGGAGATCAAACGCGCCTGCCGCGGCCGCCGTCAATCGAACAGGCTCGGCGTGTGGTTCACCGCCGCGCCCTCGATCGCCAGCATCTTCAGCTTGGTATCGACGCCGCCATTGGCGGAGAAGCCGCCGGGCTTGTTGCCGGCCGCGAGCACGCGATGGCAGGGCACCACGATCGGGCACGGGTTGCGCCCAAGCGCCTGGCCGACCTCGCGCGACAGCTCGACGCCGCCGAGCTGCCTGGCGATATCGCCATAGGTCAGGGTCTGTCCCGGCGGGATCCGGCGCGCGATGTCGTAGACGCCGCGCTGGAACGCGCTGAC
This sequence comes from Bradyrhizobium sp. SZCCHNR1002, assembly GCF_032381435.1. Taxonomy (NCBI): domain Bacteria; kingdom Pseudomonadati; phylum Pseudomonadota; class Alphaproteobacteria; order Hyphomicrobiales; family Nitrobacteraceae; genus Bradyrhizobium; species Bradyrhizobium sp. SZCCHNR1002. Next base: position 389,013 of record NZ_JAUHIS010000007.1, on the reverse strand, counting down.
GCCGTCGAGATCGAGATCGATGTCGCTGAGATCATCGGGCTGCCCCGCGAGCAGCGCTTTGATACGTCCAATGACGCGCTGCACATGCTGCGGCGGCTCAGCCTCGGCGATTCCGGCATGACGCTGTTGCATGCGCGTCCGGATCTGCGTCGGTCCGCCCATCGGCAGCTGCACGGCGTTGATGCCGCGTGGGCCCCATGCGATCGCGCAGGTGCCGATCGCGGTTTCGAACATTGCGTAGCTCTGGTCTGACATGGCGGGCTCCATCGTCGCGCTGCCCCGTATCATCTGACGATCAGATTAGGCTTGGAGAATGTTGCGATCCACCCGGATTCTGCCAATGTCGACAGGCGCGCATTCGGCCCCCCGGAAGTCGACGGGCGCGGAGACCAGCCGGCGCAAAGACCGGATGTCTCGCCGAGGAAGCCGAAGCAAAGGGAGGACGCCATGAAGCTGACGCCGGAGCAGATCGCATTCTTCAACCGCGAGGGCTGGCTGTTCCTGCCCGAGCTGTTCGGCCCGGAGGAGACCGCCTTCCTCGCCCGCGAGGCGGAAGCGATCTATGCGGCCGACCGGCCGGAGGTCTGGCGCGAGAAGAGCGGCGCGCCGCGGACGGCGTTTGCCGCGCACCTCTACAACGACGCGTTCCGCGTGCTGGCGGCGCATCCGCGCATGATCGAGCCGATCGAGCAGATCTTTGGCGAGAAGCTCTACATGCATCAGTTCAAGATCAACGCCAAATCGGCCTTCACCGGCGACGTCTGGCAATGGCACCAGGACTACGGCACCTGGAAGCGCGACGACGGCATGCCCGAGCCGCGCGCGATGAACATCGCGATCTTCCTCGACGAGGTGATGCCGATCAACGGCCCCCTGATGCTGGTGCCGCGCAGCCAGCATGCCGGCGACCTCGAGGCCTCGCATGATCTTGCCACGACGTCCTATCCGCTGTGGACGCTCGACGAGGCGACGGTGACGCGTCTCGTCGCCGAGGGCGGCATCGTCGCGCCGACCGGCAGGCCCGGCGGCATGCTGATGTTCCACGGCAATCTCGTGCACGGCTCCGCCGGCAACATCACGCCCTATCCGCGCAAGATCGTGTACCTGACGCTGAATGCGGTCTCGAACCACATCCGCACGCCGACGCGCCCGGAGTACATCGCGCACCGCGACTTCACCCCGATCGAAACGCTTCCGGATGATGCGTTGCTGCAGCTTGCGCGAACGCATCGCGAGGCGGCGGAGTGAAAAGCGGAGCCAACGGAAAACGAGGTCGTCATGCCCGGGCTTGACCCGGGCATCCATCCTCTGAGCACGGACTGCTTGTGAGGAGATGGATGGCCGGGTCAAGCCCGGCCATGACGAGAACTAACAGGCTGCGCATGAGCCTCAACCAGATCCGGATCGCACAATGAACCTCCACGCCCTCCTCCAAGCCCGCGCCGCCGCCGGGAAGCCCGTCCGTGTCGCGCTGATCGGTGCCGGCAAGTTCGGCTCGATGTTCCTGTCGCAAGTGCCGCATGTCACTGGCCTCGAGGTGCCCGTCATCGTCGATCTCGATCCGGAGCGGGCGCGCGACGCGTGTCGCACCGTCGGCTGGAGCAATGAGCTGATTGAGCACACGACGTTCACGGCCGACGCGACCAAGGCTTTCGCCGACGGCGTCGAGGTGGTCGTCGAAGCGACCGGCAGCCCGACCGCCGGCATCCGCCACGCGCGCGCATCCATCAAGGCCGGCAAGCACATCGTGATGGTCAATGTCGAAGCCGACGTGCTGGCGGGACCGCTGCTGGCCGACGAAGCACGCAAGGCCGGCGTGGTCTATTCGCTCGCCTATGGCGACCAGCCGGCGCTGACGGCGGAGCTGGTCGACTGGGCGCGTGCGACCGGCTTTCACGTCGTGGCGGCCGGCAAGGGCACGAAATATCTGCCGGCCTATCACGATGTGACGCCCGACGGCGTCTGGCAGCATTACGGGCTGACCGCGGGCGAAGCTCAGTCCGCCGGCATGAACCCGCAGATGTTCAACTCCTTCCTCGACGGCACCAAGTCGGCGATCGAGATGGCCGCGATCGCCAACGCGACCGGGCTCGACGTGCCCTCGGACGGCCTGTTGTTTCCGCCCTGCGGCGTCGACGATCTGCCGCATGTGCTGCGCCCGCGCGAGCGCGGCGGCATGCTGGAGCGATCGGGCATGGTCGAGGTGGTGTCGTCGCTCGAGCGTGACGGCCGGCCGGTGTTTCGCGATCTGCGATGGGGCGTCTATGTCGTGCTGGAGGCGCCGAACGACTATGCCGCCGACTGCTTCCGCCAGTACGGCTTGAAGACCGACGCCAGCGGCCGCTATGCCGCGATGTACAAGCCCTATCATCTGATCGGGCTGGAGCTGAACGTCTCGGTGCTCTCAGCCGCGCTGCGGCGTGAGCCGACGGGTCAGCCCATCGGCTTCCGCGGCGATGTCGTCGCGGTGGCCAAGAAGGATCTGCGTGCCGGCGAGATGCTCGACGGCGAAGGCGGCTACACGGTGTGGGGCAAGGTGCTTCCGGCGAGCACCAGCCTGCAACACGGCGCGCTCCCGATCGGACTGGCCCACCGCGTGACGCTCGTGAACAACGTCGCACGCGGCGCTGTCGTGCGTTGGGGTGATGTCGCGATCGACGCCGCGGACGAGATCGTGAAGGTGCGCAAGCAAATGGAGATGACGTTCGCTCACTGATGACGCACGCGCCTCGCTGCACGAGCCGCAATCAAAAAGCCCCGACCGTCGGTCGGGGCTTCGTAGCTCGAGCGCCAGAGGTCAGCTCGGCCCTCAGTTGTCATCCTCGCCGAACGCGGCGGCGAGCTTGTCGTAATATTTGACGACGAGATCGATATTCCCCTTGTTCTCAACCTCCGGCGGCTTGGCCTTCAGCGCGGCGTTGAGATCGTTGAGCACATTCTTCTTGTCATCGGGCTTCATCTTCTTGTCGGCCTGGACCTGCTCGATCTGTTCCTTGATCACGGCTTCCGGACCGACATATTTCTTCGTCTTGGGATCGATGCCGCCCATCACCAGGCTGATATTGTCGACGACGATGTTGAAGTCGTCATAGCTCGCAAAGCCGTATTTCTTGGCGACGCCGTCGAGCTGCGTGACCACCTTCTGGTCCGGCGGCGCGTTCTCCGGCAGCTTGTCGGTGACGGCGTCCATGTCCTTCTGCGATGCGAGCACGTTCTCGATCTGCTTGTCCGTCAGCGCGATCTGCTTGAGCTGCGGCGGCTGGCTGATCGTAGGGCCCGCCGGCGCAGCCGGCGAATCCTTGGCGGCCTGCGCAAGGGCCGGAAGCGTTGCGAGGGCCGTCATCGCGGCGCCTGAGCCCGCAAGGGCCAGCGCGACGAAAGTGGTCCGGACGAACATGCGCATGAGGATCTCCTGTGGGACAATAGACTGCAACGATAGACAGCGCAGCATTGCGTACGTTCTGGGGAATGAACCGCGCCTGAATCGGTTCCGCGCAGCACGATCACACGGTTGTGCGGCCGCGGTCGCAAGGCGAACGAATGATCGTGACAAACGAGGGCGGCCAACGACCACCACAAACGACAACGCCGCGCTGAGGCTATCAGCGCGGCGTTGTCGTGTATCGGATGTGAAGAGGGTGATGTCCTTTGCAGGCCTGGCAGCGACCTACTCTCCCAGGGCTTGAGCCATAGTACCATTGGCGCTGAGGAGTTTAACGGCCGAGTTCGGGATGGGATCGGGTTCAGGCTCCTCGCTAAGACCACCAGGCCGGCGAAGGACATCGAGGTAAGAAGCAAGCGGGAGGATTGACCTCCCTGAAGGTCTGTTCGTCATCATTTTCGGTGATGGACACTGAAAATGAGAGCAATCAAGCCGATCGAACGATTAGTACCGGTAAGCTGCATGCATTGCTGCACTTCCACACCCGGCCTATCAACGTGGTCGTCTTCCACGGTTCTCAAGGGAATGCTCGTTTTGAGGTGGGTTTCCCGCTTAGATGCCTTCAGCGGTT
>NZ_JAUHIS010000007.1:0-382500 GCF_032381435.1 Bradyrhizobium sp. SZCCHNR1002 | reverse complement strand
CGGGATCATCCTAGTCTCCTATTCAAACCCCAAGACCAAAGGTCTTGGAGTTCCGGCTATCGAAGGTGGGTTTCCCCATTCGGAAATCCGCGGATCAAAGCTTCTTCGCAGCTCCCCACGGCTTATCGCAGCGTAGCACGTCCTTCATCGCCTCTCAGCGCCAAGGCATCCACCGAACACCCTTAAGGCACTTGATTGCTCTCATTATCAATGTCCACACACTCGGCAGAATGTTGTCAGCTCCCCACCTGCCCCGAAGGACAAGCGTTAGTGAGCTGCAGGACACTGATTAGAAAGACCAGCTTGCTTCTTAAGATCGAACCGATCGCCGTGCGGTCAAGCGCGGCGAACAGAGTCATTTACAACAGACAGGATGCTTCACAGCTTCCAGCCTGCGCCGAAATGACCCGGAGATAGTGAAGGCGTCGATGCAAAGTCGAACGCGGACCGCTTGCGCGGTGGCGCTCATTGCACGACCCAACTCGGATCGATCTCCTCTTCACGATGTCAGATAACACGCAGTTGCCTGTCGTCCCGGTGAGGACCAGACAATGCGAAATGTTGTCTCGCGGACGAATTGAACACGCTCGATACAGCCCGCCTACGCCCTATCGGGCTCCGGCGCGGCAGCCTTCGCTGCACGGCTGGCTTGCCGAGCCGAAGCAGGCGTAGCCTGCGAAGGCTGGTGGAGCCTGTCGGGATCGAACCGACGACCTCATGCTTGCAAAGCACGCGCTCTCCCAGCTGAGCTAAGGCCCCCTACTCGGAAAGACGAATGCAATGTAGCGCGATCGTCGAGACGATTGGCTTACCAAATGGCTTGCCAGGCGATAGCGCCGGCAGGCGCGAAGATTGGTGGGCCTGGGAAGACTTGAACTTCCGACCTCACGCTTATCAAGCGCGCGCTCTAACCAACTGAGCTACAAGCCCTAACGCTCGAAGCTCGTCACTGCCCTGCCCCGAAAGGCTGATACAGCAACCGCGCAGCCCCAGGCAGCGTGTTCGTCCGCGAAGAAAGAGAAACGAAGACGGCGAAATCCCGCCAATGGAACTCAACCCGATCTGGCGATCGTGCTGGTCCCTGATGTTTCTAAAACAGCTCGATAGTGCGCGATCCGAAGATCGTGACCCGAAGGTCAGACTGAAGAGCCATCCTTAGAAAGGAGGTGATCCAGCCGCAGGTTCCCCTACGGCTACCTTGTTACGACTTCACCCCAGTCGCTGACCCTACCGTGGTCGGCTGCCTCCATTGCTGGTTAGCGCACCGCCTTCAGGTAAAGCCAACTCCCATGGTGTGACGGGCGGTGTGTACAAGGCCCGGGAACGTATTCACCGTGGCGTGCTGATCCACGATTACTAGCGATTCCAACTTCATGGGCTCGAGTTGCAGAGCCCAATCCGAACTGAGACGGCTTTTTGAGATTTGCGAAGGGTTGCCCCTTAGCTTCCCACTGTCACCGCCATTGTAGCACGTGTGTAGCCCAGCCCGTAAGGGCCATGAGGACTTGACGTCATCCCCACCTTCCTCGCGGCTTATCACCGGCAGTCTCCTTAGAGTGCTCAACTAAATGGTAGCAACTAAGGACGGGGGTTGCGCTCGTTGCGGGACTTAACCCAACATCTCACGACACGAGCTGACGACAGCCATGCAGCACCTGTGTTTCGGGCTCCGAAGAGAAGGTCACGTCTCTGCGACCGGTCCCAAACATGTCAAGGGCTGGTAAGGTTCTGCGCGTTGCGTCGAATTAAACCACATGCTCCACCGCTTGTGCGGGCCCCCGTCAATTCCTTTGAGTTTTAATCTTGCGACCGTACTCCCCAGGCGGAATGCTTAAAGCGTTAGCTGCGCCACTAGTGAGTAAACCCACTAACGGCTGGCATTCATCGTTTACGGCGTGGACTACCAGGGTATCTAATCCTGTTTGCTCCCCACGCTTTCGTGCCTCAGCGTCAGTATCGGGCCAGTGAGCCGCCTTCGCCACTGGTGTTCTTGCGAATATCTACGAATTTCACCTCTACACTCGCAGTTCCACTCACCTCTCCCGAACTCAAGATCTTCAGTATCAAAGGCAGTTCTGGAGTTGAGCTCCAGGATTTCACCCCTGACTTAAAGACCCGCCTACGCACCCTTTACGCCCAGTGATTCCGAGCAACGCTAGCCCCCTTCGTATTACCGCGGCTGCTGGCACGAAGTTAGCCGGGGCTTATTCTTGCGGTACCGTCATTATCTTCCCGCACAAAAGAGCTTTACAACCCTAGGGCCTTCATCACTCACGCGGCATGGCTGGATCAGGGTTGCCCCCATTGTCCAATATTCCCCACTGCTGCCTCCCGTAGGAGTTTGGGCCGTGTCTCAGTCCCAATGTGGCTGATCATCCTCTCAGACCAGCTACTGATCGTCGCCTTGGTGGGCCATTACCCCACCAACTAGCTAATCAGACGCGGGCCGATCTTTCGGCGATAAATCTTTCCCCGTAAGGGCTTATCCGGTATTAGCACAAGTTTCCCTGTGTTGTTCCGAACCAAAAGGTACGTTCCCACGCGTTACTCACCCGTCTGCCGCTGACGTATTGCTACGCCCGCTCGACTTGCATGTGTTAAGCCTGCCGCCAGCGTTCGCTCTGAGCCAGGATCAAACTCTCAAGTTGAACTTGAAGCTTTGAACCGGCTGATCACAACGTTTGACGAGGTCCCACCAATCGATCTCCACGCTTCACAGCGCGAAAACCATGGTGTTACCTTTGAAACATTGTCCGCCGAAGTCTTCTCGTCCGATCTCGAAATCAAGCCGAAGCTCAACCCCGAGACCCGCAAGGACTCCGCCGTCCACGTTTCTCTTTCTTCATCTTCACTTGTCAAACAGCCCGGGACCTTGGTCCCACCCTCTCTTGGAGGGGTTCCGCAGCCTTATTCGACGGCGATGGGCAACCGGGTTCTACCGGTTGTGCACCACTCAACGAAGTGAGGAGCAGTATTGGCGCGAATGCTCGCCTCGGTGTGTCCCGAAGCGGCGCCGCGCTCAGTGATCGGGTGTATAGGGGGAGCCGATCGGGGTGTCAACGACCATTTTCATGAAATCGTCGCATCGGGTGATTTTTTTCCGTGCCCCTACGGAAGCCCGATTTCTTGCGGACATCGTGCCCCACTTGGGCCACAATCCTGCGACGATTTGTTAAGCATCGACCTGGGTTGATTTGGGTCCAGCGGGGACGCCATCGATTCAAGGATGATCCAGATCAAGGAAATGGCGAGCCCTTCGCCTGACTCAGACGGCCGAGACGACATCGAGAGATCCTGAAGAACAATAGCGGTTTGCGGCGTCCGGCCTCCTGGCCCAGATGTCTCGAACCGTCAGAAGCGCGCCATCATTCCGAGCCGTTTATCCTGGACGGTACGCCAACCGGCAGCTGAGTGATCTCGGTGCTGACTTTGAACTTGGGGGACGAAGGTTGAACCATCGGACGTCACGCGGGGGGATTGGGCGCGAGATCGGCATGATCGATCTCGGGCATGAGCCGCCGCTATCGGTCGATGGCTCCGAGGCTGCGGTGATCGACCGCCGCCGCGTCTCCGTTCAATGGTTCTCAGGCACGATTCTGACCGGTCTCTGCGGCGCAGCCCTGATCGGCGGCGCCGTTTTCGCATCGCTCGACGGCGAATTGACCTTCGCGCGCATGCCGGAGCGGATGGAGAGCGCGCTGCGCGGCGCGTTTGGCGCCAATGACCGTGTCGCCACATTGCGCAAGAGCGACCGCCTGCCGCCGCCGAGCGAAGCGGCCGCCGCACGCAATGTCGTGCGTGTCTCGACCGTGACCCGCGCCGGAACGCGCGAAGTGATCCGTGTCCGTCCCTATGTGCGGATCTCGGGCAATCTCTCGATGACCACGAGCGATCTATCGTCGAAGATTCCGCCATTCAACGCGCAACGGCTGCTCACCGATACCGACAACGACAAGGCGGGGTCCGGTGAGGATCCCAACAATCCTGCGGCCGTCGAGCCCGACGCCGAGGTGTCCTTCGTCACCAAGGATCTCGCGACCGTGCTGCCCAAGGCGAAGATCGCAGCCTCGGTGGCGCTGGACGAGATCGTCATGCGGGTGCGCGATGCGGCGAACTGGCGCGGCAACAATGGCGGCGTGCGCTATGCGTCGCTCGCCAACGCTGCGGCCGACGCCGCCGGCGCGCAAGGCGGCGATCTGAAGCTGTCCTACGCCAATGACGGCAGCTCGCCCGATCCCTATGCCGGCTTCGAGACCCGCGTGGTGCCGGAAAACGTGACCCTGCTGCCCAAGACCAAGGACCAGATCACCGGCGGCAACCCGCTCGGCGAGCGCGTGCACCTGGTCAAGAAGGGTGACACCGTCGCCTCGATCCTGCGCGATCAGGGCGCCACGCCCGACGAGGCCAGGGCGATCGCCGCCCAGCTCGGCGCCCGCGGCCGCGATGGCGGCCTGAAGGAAGGCGAGAAGCTGCGCATCCTGATGGCGCCGACGAGCCCCGCCCCCGGCGCCCGGCTGCAGCCGGTTCGGGTCATCGTCGCCAACGACAGCATGATCGAAGCGGTCGCCGCGCTGTCGGACCTCGGTAGATACGTCGCGGTCGACGTGCAGAGCATGAATACGGTCACTGAGACCGCCGACAACACCAACGACGACGAGGATGACGGCACCGGCGTCCGCCTCTACCAGAGCATCTACGAGACGGCGATGCGCAACAAGGTGCCGACGCCTGTCATCGACGACATGATCCGGATCTACTCCTACGACGTCGACTTCCAGCGCAAGGTGCAGCCGGGCGACTCGTTCGACGTGTTCTATGCCGGCGACGACGACGACAAGCCGGGCAACAACGACAAGAGCGAAGTGCTGTTCGCCTCGCTGACGGTCGGCGGCGAGACCAAGAAATACTACCGGTTCCAGACCCCCGATGACAGCGTCGTCGACTACTATGACGAGACCGGCAAGAGCGCGAAGAAGTTCCTGGTCCGCAAGCCCGTCAACAACGCCATCATGCGCTCCGGCTTCGGCGGCCGCCGCCACCCGATCCTGGGCTATGTGAAGATGCACACCGGCGTCGACTGGGCCACCGCCTACGGCACGCCGATTTTTGCCTCCGGCAACGGCGTGCTCGAGAAGGTCGGCACCGAAGGCGGCTACGGCAAGTACATCCGCATCAAGCACAACAACGGCTACGAGACGGCCTACGGCCATTTGTCCGCCTTCGCCAAGGGCATGGAGCCCGGCAAGCGCGTCCGTCAGGGCCAGGTCATCGGCTTCGTCGGCTCCACCGGCATGTCGACCGGCCCGCACGTGCACTACGAAATCCTCGTCAACGGCCGCTTCGTCGACCCGATGCGCGTGAAGCTGCCGCGCGGTCGCTCGCTCGAAGGCCAGATCATGGCCGGCTTCGAGAAGGAGCGCGACCGCGTCGACCAGATGATGGCCGGCCGCGGCAACGGCGCCTCGCGCATGTCGGATGCCGGCCCGATCCAGGTGAGCCGTTAAGACGCTAGCTTTCTTGGAGAGGTCTCCAACGACAACGGCCCCCGCTGATGGCTCAGCGGGGGCCGTTTCGATTGGTGTGCTCGGTCAGCGGCCGATCAGTTCAGCTTGCGCTTCGGGATCGGCGCCTCGAACGTCGCGATCTCGGCGGTGCGATGCGCCTTGCCGTTGAAGGTCAGCACGTTGCCTTCCGAGGAGATGGCGACCTTGTCGCCGTCCTTGATGTCGCCGGCGAGGATCATCTCGGCGAGCGGATCCTGCACGCTGCGCTGGATCACCCGCTTCAGCGGACGCGCGCCATAGGCCGGGTCCCAGCCCTTGGCGGCGAGCCAGTCGCGCGCATCGCCATCCAGCGACAGCGTGATCTTGCGCTCCTCCAGCAGCTTCTGGAGCCGCGAGAACTGGATCTCGACGATCCGGCCCATCTCGCTCTTCTGCAGGCGGTGGAACAGGATGATCTCGTCGACGCGGTTCAGGAACTCGGGCCGGAAATGCCCGCGCACCGTGCCCATCACCAGCTCGCGCACCTCGGACGTATCCTCGCCCTCGGGCTGATTGACCAGGAACTCGGAGCCGAGATTGCTGGTCATGATGATCAGCGTGTTGCGGAAGTCGACGGTGCGGCCCTGGCCATCGGTCAGGCGGCCGTCGTCGAGCACCTGCAGCAGCACGTTGAACACATCCGGATGCGCCTTCTCGATCTCGTCGAACAGGACGACCTGATACGGCCGGCGCCGCACGGCCTCGGTCAGCGCCCCGCCCTCGTCATAGCCGACATAGCCGGGAGGCGCGCCGATCAGCCGCGACACCGAGTGCTTCTCCATGTACTCGGACATGTCGAGCCGGACCATCGCAGTCTCGTCGTTGAACAGATACTCGGCGAGCGCCTTGGTCAGCTCGGTCTTGCCGACGCCGGTCGGCCCCAGGAACATGAACGAGCCCATCGGCCGGTTCGGATCCTGCAGCCCGGCGCGCGAACGACGGACGGCGGTCGCGACCGCATGCACGGCCTCGAACTGGCCGACGACGCGCTTGCCGAGGCTGTCCTCCATCCGCAGCAGCTTGTCCTTCTCGCCCTCGAGCATCTTGTCGACCGGCACGCCGGTCCAGCGCGAGACCACCTGCGCGATGTGGTTGGCGGTCACCGCCTCCTCCATCATCTCGCCGCTCGTCTCCTTGGCCTCGATGTCGGCGAGCCGCTTCTCCAGATCGGGGATGCGGCCATAGGCCAGCTCGCCCGCCTTCTGGTACTCGCCGCGGCGCTGTGCGTTGGCCAGTTCGATGCGAAGCGCGTCCAGCTCGCTCTTGAGCTTCTGCGCGTTCGACAGCTTGTCCTTCTCGGCGCTCCACTTCGCCGTCAGCGACGCCGACTTCTCCTCGAGGTCAGCAAGCTCCTTCTCCAGCGCCTGAAGCCGGGTCTTGGAGCCGAGATCGCTCTCCTTCTTCAAGGCCTCCTGCTCGATCTTGAGCCGGATGATCTCGCGGTCGAGCGAGTCGAGCTCCTCGGGCTTGCTATCGACCTGCATCTTCAGCCGCGCCGCCGCCTCGTCCATCAGGTCGATGGCCTTGTCCGGCAGGAATCGGTCGGTGATGTAGCGGTTCGACAGGGTGGCCGATGCCACCAGCGCGGAATCGGTGATGCGCACGCCGTGGTGCTGCTCGTATTTGTCCTTCAGCCCGCGCAGGATCGAGATGGTGTCCTCGACGGTGGGCTCGGTGACGTAGACCGGCTGGAAGCGGCGGGCGAGCGCGGCGTCCTTCTCGACATGCTTCTGATACTCGTCGAGCGTGGTCGCGCCGATACAGTGCAGCTCGCCGCGCGCCAGCGCAGGCTTCAACAGGTTCGACGCATCCATCGCGCCGTCGGCCTTGCCGGCGCCGATCAGGGTGTGCATCTCGTCGATGAACAGCACGAAGGTGCCTTCGGCCGCCGTGACCTCCTGCAGCACGGCCTTCAGCCGCTCCTCGAACTCGCCGCGATATTTGGCGCCGGCGATCAGCGCGCCCAGATCGAGCGACAGCAGCCGCTTGTCCTTCAGGCTCTCCGGCACGTCGCCATTGACGATGCGCAGCGCGAGGCCCTCGACGATCGCGGTCTTGCCGACGCCGGGCTCGCCGATCAGCACGGGATTGTTCTTGGTGCGCCGTGACAGCACCTGGATGGTGCGGCGGATCTCCTCGTCGCGGCCGATCACCGGGTCGAGCTTGCCGTCGCGCGCCGCCTGGGTCAGGTCGCGGGCATATTTCTTCAGCGCATCATAGGCGTTCTCGGCGGTCGCCGAGTCGGCCGTGCGTCCCTTGCGCAAGGATTCGATCGCCGCGTTGAGGTTCTGCGCAGTGACGCCGCCCTTGGCCAGAATGCTTCCGGTCTCGCTCTTGGCATCCAGCGTCAGCCCGAGCAGCAGGCGTTCGACGGTGACGAAACTGTCGCCGGCCTTCTCGGCCGCCTTCTCCGCCGCGTCGAAAGCGCGCGCCAGCTCTGGCGACAGATAGATCTGCCCGGCGCCGCTGCCCGACACTTTCGGCATCTTGTTCAGCGCGTCTTCGGTCGCCTTGAGGATCGCGCGCGAGTTGCCGCCGGCGCGGTCGATCAGGCCGCCCGCGAGTCCCTCGCTATCGTCGAGCAGGACTTTCAGCAGATGCAGCGGCGAGAACTGTTGATGGCCGTCGCGCACCGCCAGAGACTGCGCCGATTGGATGAACCCCCGCGCGCGCTCGGTATATTTGTCGATATTCATGATGTTTCCCTCAGCCTGCTGTGACGCCCCGAAGGCACGGTTCCAGCATCTTCATTGGGTTTCGGTCTGCGCATGTTGACGTCCGTCAACGCCGCGCCAATCCACGTCGCCGGCTTGCGTCCGGCTTGAGAAGAAATGTGGGAAGGCGGCCCGAAAACGGAAGGGGCTGCTTCACAAATTCGTGTGCCCTGGCCGCGGCGACGGGAATCTCCTATGACCCCCGCCATGAGCCAGACTTCTCCTGCCCGCATCGCCGGCCTGTACCGCTATCCCGTCAAGGGCCTTACTCCGGAACCACTGCAGACAGCTCCGTTGCGGGTTGGGCAAACGCTGCCGGCCGATCGCCGCTATGCGCTGGAGAACGGCCCGACCGGGTTCGACCCGGAGGCCCCGGTCTGGAAGCCGAAGACGGCGTATCTGATGCTGATGCGGAACGAGCGGCTGGCCGGCTTCAAGACGCTGTTCGAGGACGTGACCAACGTCCTCACCATCCGCAAGGACGGCGCCATCGTCGCGCAGGGCGATCTCGAAAGCCCGGAGGGGCGCGCCGCCATCGAGCGCTTCTTCGCGACCGAGTTCGCCGGCGAATTGCGCGGTCCGCCGAGACTGCTGTCGGGAGGCGGCTACAGCTTCACGGATCTGGCCCGCAAGGTGGTCTCGATCATCAATCTCGCCTCCGTCGCCGAGATCGAGCAGCTGGTGGGCGCGACCGTGCACCCGCTGCGCTTCCGCGCCAACATCTACGTCACCGGCTGGCCGGCCTGGCACGAGGCCACGCTGATGGGCGAGACCTTGCGCATCGGCGCGGCACGTCTGAAGGTCGTCAAGACCACCACCCGCTGTGCCGCCGTCAACGTCGATCCCAACACCGCGGCGCGCGACCTCGACATCCCGCCCGCGCTGATGCAGGCCCGCGGCAACAATGAATGCGGCATCTACGCCGAGGTGATCGAAGCGGGTGATGTCGCGGTCGGTGACGAACTCGCGGTGGAGCAGCCGCGGCTGGTTTAGCTCGCTCTCACAGCCCGGACAGTGCGCTCCCTCTCCCCGTTCTTCACGGGGAGAGGGCTGGGGTGAGGGGCAGCCACACGAGCGGTGCCGCTTGTCACCGCGAACGCCTCTATCTTCTGATCCTGTTCGTACGTGACCGCGAGACCTCGAACGCATGCGGAAGAGCCTTGCCCGTCCGATGGACCGGCGATCCGGGCCACGCATGTGCCATGCCCCTCACCCGGATTGCTGCGCAATCCGACCTCTCCCCGCGAAGAGCGGGGAGAGGTTGCCCCTGCCGCGCCGAGATGTGTCGGGTTAATTGCGAAGGGCGAAACGCCGTCGCCGCATGACGCCGCAACTAATCCTGATATTCAATCGAGAACTGACGACTGGATCTCGAACACAAGCGTTCGACCCGCCATGCCCCCGCACCGACGGTGCGCTCCCTCGCCCCGTTCTTACGGGGAGAGGGTTGGGGTGAGGGGCAGCCGCACGGGCGGTGCCGCCCTCGTCCAGAACGCCGGACCTATCAGTTCGGCATCACATACGCATAAACGCGGCCGCGCGACACCGCGGTCTCGCGGACGCGGCCGCCATTGTTGCCGGAGATGACGATCGGATTGCCCTGGGCATCGACGCCCGAGACCACGCCGACGTGACCGCCGCCGCGGCGGCTCATGACCGCGATGGCGCCGACCTGCGGGCCGGAGACGCGCTGGCCATAGCTCGCGAAGGAGCGCGCCATGTCGGAGCCGGTGCCGCGATGGCCGGTGCGCTCCAGCACCATGTTCATGAAGCGCGCGCACCACAGGCTGCGCCGGCCAGTGGGATTGCCGCCGCCGATGAAGCTGCGCGCCGCAGAGACGACCGTGCTGCCGCCGAAGCCTCCTGACGACGCCATGCCGTCGGACGCCGAGCCAGGCATCATGAGGCTGGCCTGCGCGTCGGCGACGCCGGTGACCTGCATCCGCGCCACGCCGCGCTCCCAGCGCGACAGCCGGGCGGCGGAGCGACGGTGATGATGATGCCGAGCGTAGTGATGGCCGCCGTGGCTGCGGTGGGCATGATGCCCGGAGCCGTGATGCGGACGGGCCGAAGCCGGTGTTGCGGTGGCGGCAATCACTGCCGAGCACATGGTCAGCGCAACGATATGAAGCGACCGGCGAAGGGTAGACACAACCATACTCAATCCTTCTGTTACTTCCCCCAGTACCCTGACTTGGCACCCCCTGGTCCTCAGCGCGGCCCCTCTGCAAGCCGCCAGCGGGGTCCGTAAAAAGTCGCCGTGTGACGAAACCATGACGATTGGCGGCGAAAAACCGGCGACGAGAGGGTGATTCCGGGCTTATTCTGCGGCCAAAATCAGGCGACGGGACCACCGATTGTCGCGCCTCGCGCGATCAGTCATGCTCCGGCACGCGACACGGGAGGAGCTGAGAATGCCCCATGCGACGGCGAAAGACGGCGTTCGCCTCTATTTTGAAGAGGCCGGCACGGGCACGCCGCTGCTCTTCCTGCACGAGTTCGCGGCCGACCACACCAATTGGGAGCCGCAGCTGCGCTACCTCGCACGCCGCCATCGCTGCATCGCCTACTCGGCCCGCGGCTATACGCCCTCGGACGTGCCGCCATCGCCCGACCTCTACAGCTACGTGCACTTCACCACCGACGCGTTGGCCGTGCTCGATCACCTCGGCATCGACAGCGCGCATTTCGTCGGCCTGTCGATGGGCTCCTACTCGTCGCTGCAGGTGGCGCTGAACGCGCCTGATCGCATCCGCTCCATGGTGCTGGCCGGGGTCGGCTCCGGCTCGGACGTCGCGCAGCTCGAAGCCTTCCGCGCCCAGTGCCGCGCCACCGCCGAGCAGTTCGAGACGCTCGGCTCAGCCGAGACCGCCAAGGTGACGCGCGAAGCCCCCGGCCGCATCCCCTTCCTGGTCAAGGACCCGCGCGGCCACGCCGACTTCTACGCCGCGCTGGCCCGCCACGACGCCAAGGGCTCGGCCAACACCATGCGCGGCTTTCAAGGCGCGAGGCCGTCGATCTACACCATGGCCGACGCGATCCGCCGCGTGCCCACCCCGGCCCTGATCATCTGCGGCGACGAGGACGACGCCTGCATCGAACCCAGCCTCTTCCTCAAGCGGCATCTGCCGGCATCAGGGCTGACGTTCTTCCCGAAGTCCGGCCATGTGCTGAACCTGGAGGAGCCGGCGCTGTTCAACGAGGCAGTGGAGCGGTTCATCGCGCTGGTGGAGGCCGGACGATGGGGGCCGCGTGATCCCCGGTCGATGGCGGGATGAGCCAAAGGACGTCTCCCCCTTCGACCGATCCACCGGCGCCTCGCAGTCCTCCGCTGTCGTCCTGGCGCGCCCTCGCCTCAGATCGCCGCCTCGACCAGCCGCTGCCGCAGCAGCGGCACTGTGAAATCGACGAAGGCGCGCAGCTTCAGCGGCAGCCGGGTCTGGCCGTCATAGACGAGATGCACTGGCCGCGGCGCGGGCTCGAAACGTTCGAGCACGAGCTCCAGCCGGCCGCCGCGAATGTGCTCGACGACCTGATAGGACAACGCCCGCACCAGGCCGGCTCCCGACAGCCCCGCTTCGATCGCCGCATCGATCGTGTTCACCCCGAGGTGCGCGCGGAAGTGCGCGGTGACTTCAGATCCATCGACCAAGAACGGCCAGGCACCGGGCACGGACACGCTCTGGAACGAGATCACGCTGTGCTGCGCCAGATCGTCCGGCGTCATTGGGCGTCCATTGGCGGCGAGATAATCGGGGCCGGCGCAGACCACGTGGCGCACGCTGCCGAGTCGGGTGGCGATCAGGCTGGAATTCGGCAGCTGCCCGATGCGCAGGGCGACGTCCACCTGGTCGTCGAGGAAATGCGCGACACGGTCGGTCATGACGAGATCGACTGCAACATCCGGATAGGCCGCGAGGAAGCGCGTCACGACAGGCAGCGCATGCAGCCGGCCGAACATGATCGGCGCCGTCACGACCAGATCGCCCTTGGGCTCGGAATATTCACCGCTCGCGGCGCGCTCGGCTTCGGCGACCTGCTCCAGGATCACGCGCGCTGCCGCGACATAGGATCGCCCCGCCGGCGTCAGCTCCAGCCCCTTGGCCGAGCGGATCAAGAGCGAGGCCTTCAGATGCGCCTCGAGCTCGGCGACCTTGCGACTGACGGTCGCCAGCGGCAGCCCGAGCGCCCGGCTGGCCTTCGACAGGCTGCCGGCATCAGCCGCAGCGAGAAGCACGGACATCGCATCCAGGCGATCCAAGCAGGGCCCTTTCAATTTTCGGGAGGCACCCTCCTGATCGTATCGACTTCCGCCGATTCTTGGAAGGCATACAACTCGCTGCAACGGCGGCAAACGCCCCCGCCGTCTGACCAGGAGACCCTCATGACCACCAAGACCCGCTACCGCACCGCGACCGTTCACGGCCGCAAGGTGTTCTACCGCGAGGCCGGCGATCCCACCGCCCCGACCATCCTGCTGCTGCACGGCCTGCCGACCAGCAGCCAGATGTTTCGTGACCTGATCCCGGCGCTGGCCGACCGCTTCCACCTCGTCGCACCCGACTACATCGGCTTCGGCCATTCCGCCGCGCCTGATCGAAGCGAGTTCGCCTATACATTCGACAATCTCGCCGCCCATGTCGAAGGCCTCGTCGACGTGCTCGGCCTCGACTCCTACATCCTCTACATGCAGGACTATGGCGGGCCGGTCGGCTTCCGCCTGTTCACGCAACGACCCGAGCGCGTGAAGGGCTTCATCCTGCAAAACACCAACGCTTATATGGAGGGCGTCGGCGAGGCGCCGAAGAAGGTGCTGCTGCCGCTGTGGGAGAAGCGCACGCCTGAGACCGAGGCGCCCGCGCGTGAGCTGCTCAGCCTCGACGGCACCAAATTCCAGTGGCTGGTCGGCGCCAAGGATCCCGAGGCCGTCAATCCCGACAACTGGATCTTCGACCAGGCCCTGCTCGACCGTCCGGGCACTCAGGACTATCAGCTCGATCTGCTGGAGAACTACAAGACCAACGTCGCGCTGTATCCGCAGTGGCAGGCCGCGTTCCGCGTCCACAATCCGAAGACGCTGATCATCTGGGGCCAGCACGACCCGTTCTTCATCCCGCCCGGTGCCCGCGCCTATCTCAACGACCTCTCCGACGTGAAGCTGGTCTGGCTCGACTCCGGCCACTTCGTGCTCGACGAAAACGCGCCGAAGGTCGCCGCGGAGATCAAGGCCGTTTTCGCCGGATAGGCGGCGCCGGCGTCGACGTCATCCATCATGTCCGCAGACGATACGCGCCATCTCAAGCTGGACGCTCGCCCGCGTCGGCATGACAGCGGAGGCTGTCACCACCTTCCTCCGTCATCGCGAGCGCCAGCAAAGCGATCCAGGGGCCACACTGAAGGACTTTACGCGTAACCCCTGGATTGCTTCGTCGCTTCGCTCCTCGCAATGACGACCGGGGCTCATGACATCACCTACTCTCCGATGATCTTGATCAGCGCCCGCTTGCGGCGGCCGCCGTCGAATTCGCCGTAGAAGATCTGCTCCCACGGGCCGAAGTCGAGCTTGCCCTGCGTGATCGCCACCACGACCTCGCGGCCCATGATCTGCCGCTTCATGTGGGCGTCGGCATTGTCCTCGCCGGTGCGGTTGTGGCGATAGCCCGAGACCGGCTCGTGCGGCGCCAGCTTCTCCAGCCACTGCTCGTAGTCGTGATGCAGCCCGCTCTCATCGTCATTGATGAACACCGATGCGGTGATGTGCATGGCGTTGACCAGGACGAGTCCTTCGCGCACGCCGCTCTCCCTGAGCGCCGCTTCGACCTCACCCGTGATGTTGATGAAGGCGCGCCGGCCGGGGATGTCGAACCACAGCTCCTTGCGGAAGGATTTCATGGCGGGGCACCTCATCAGCGTTGGCGTATTTGCCCTCCAATTCTACCAAACTTGCGGCGGCAGCGTCGAGCGCTCGACGACCTCGATCCTGCTGCCGATGCACGACGGGCAATTCCCGCAGGCGCGCCATGCACAAACTGCCCGTCGTGTTAGTTTGTCGCATGGTCCGCACTTGCACCGTCGGGCAAATCAAGCGCAGATTTCCGGCCGTCCCGCCTCACAGCAAGGGGCGTATCGCGGTCGTCACGAACGCTGAGGCGGGATGCGGTGGGCGTGTCGGGTTGCGCGTGAGTTCGCTCGCGCGGACGAACAATCTCGATGCGCACGGTCAAGTCGCGCGGTCCTGATCCTCCGACGCTAGGATCAAGTTGGCGATGAATGTCGCCGACGATGGTGGCCAGAAAGCCCGGCGCACCAGGGAGAACGCGAAGCAGCCGTACAACCATCGCGCAGGGAAGGCCGGGTGTTCCGGCTCGTACCTGTGGTACCTGCCGCCTGCATTTTTTCTCGCAGGCGGGCCATGGGTGCGGCCAGCATCCGGCCTTCCCTGCGCCTCTGCGTTATCGGAGGCGATGACTGACGCAGAGCCCGGGCGCGGATGCGCTGCGGGATCGGCGTCTCACGTCTCACATTGACCGCTCTTTGAAAAGTGAAATCCGCCAACTCCAAGCTCGTCATGGCCGGGCTTGTCCCGGCCATCCACGTCGCTCCGCATCCGCGATCTACATTACAATCGTGTCGTAGAGATCGTCCCAGTCGGGGTTGCTTGCAACGATCAGCCCAACTTTCCACGCTCGCGACCAATGCTTGATGTTGTGCTCGCGCTGGATCGCGCTCTGGATATCGTCGAAGACCTCGAAGTAGACGAGACGCTTCAAGCCATATCGCTTGGTAAAGCCATCAAAGAGGCCGCATCAATGCTGATAGACGCGTTGCACAAGATCGCTGGTCACACCGACGTCGAGCGTGCCATTTGGACGATTGGTCATGAAATACACGTAGCCACCCGCCATTGCGAGATACTACGACGAGACATTGCCACGAGCAACATGCCAACTGATTTGCTCGTCATGCCCGGGCTCCGTCCCGGCCATGACGACGGAGAGAGACGATGACCATCGCTCGCTCCATGCTGGATCGCTATTGGGTTACTCGTCATGCCCGGGCTTGTCCCGGGCATCCACGTGGTTCTCAGCATGCCGGACGACGTGGATGGCCGGGACAAGCCCGGCCATGACGGTGGAGAGAGCGAGCGCCAAACGCCGACAGCGCGCCCGGGACTGCAGTGTCCGAGCCCTACCGCCTCTCCGCCCGGCTCAACAAAAACACCCCCTGCTCGCCGAACATGTTCCAGAACCACCAGGGCATCGCGACGCGCAGCGGACGGCCGTAACTATCCAGCGCCACCGCGCGCTCCATCTTGACGCCGATCTCGTCGCAGAGCTGCACGAAGTCCTTGATGGTGCAGAAATGGATGTTGGGCGTGTCGTACCAGGTGAAGGGCAGATTGTCCGTGCGCGGCATGTGGCCGCCGACGAGCAGTTGCAGGCGCAGCCGCCAGAAGCCGAAATTCGGGAAGGTGACGATGGCGCGGCGGCCGATGCGCAGCAGATTCTCCAGCACGACCTTGGGCTGCCGCGTCGCCTGCAAGGTCTGCGACAGGATCACGTAGTCGAACGCGTCGTCCGGATAATCGACGAGGTCCGTATCGGCGTCGCCCTGCACCACCGCGAGCCCCTTGGCGACGCAATGGTTGACGCCCTCGCGCGACAGCTCGATGCCGCGGCCGTCGATGCCCCGGCTCTCGAGGAGCTGCAGCAGGTCGCCGTCGCCGCAGCCGATGTCGAGCACCTTGGAGCCGCGCTCGACCATGCCGGCCACGAGCAGATGATCGGGCCGATAGGCCAGCACCTCGCCACCAGAAAAGCCGTTCAGCGGCAGCACACCCTGCAGGCTCATGGCTCAGCTCCCCTTCGCGGCGTTGAGGCCACGTGCCTTGCCCGCGGAATCGAGAAACGCGCTGGCGATCTCGAAGAACTCGGGCACATCCAGCAGGAACGCGTCGTGCCCCCGGTCGGTCTCGATCTCGGCGAACGACACCCGCGCGCTGGACGCGTTGAGCGCATGCACCAGCGCCCGCGATTCCGAGGTCGGAAACAGCCAGTCGCTGGTGAACGAGACCACGCAGAAGCGGGTCTGGATGCCGCGGAACGCCGCAGCCAGCACGCCGTCATGATCCGCGGCGATGTCGAAATAATCCATCGCGCGCGTCAGATAGAGATAGGAGTTGGCATCGAAGCGCTCGACAAAGGACGAGCCCTGGTAGCGCAGATAGCTCTCGACCTGGAAATCGGCGTCGAACGAAAAGGTCGGCAGCTCGCGGTCCTGCATGCGGCGGCCGAACTTGCGATGCAGGGCGGCGTCCGACAGATAGGTGATGTGCGCGGCCATCCGCGCCACCGCGAGGCCGCGATGCGGATGCGTGGCCTTGTCGGCATAGCGGCCGTGATCCCAGTCCGGATCGGCCATCACGGCCTGGCGGCCGAGCTCATGGAAGGCGATGTTCTGCGCCGAGTGCCGTGTCGCGCAGGCGATCGCGAGATTCGCGAACACGCGGTGTGGATAGGCCACCGTCCATTGCAGCGCCTGCATGCCGCCCATCGAGCCGCCGACCACGGCGAACAGGGTGTCGATGCCGAGATGATCGATCAGCATCGCCTGCGCCCGCACCATGTCGGGGATGGTGATGATCGGGAAGTCGAGGCCCCACACCTTGCCCGTCGCCGGGTTCAACGAGGCCGGCCCGGTCGAACCCATGCAGCCGCCGATCACGTTGGAGCAGATGATGAAGTAGCGCGCCGGATCGAGCGGCCGCCCCGGACCGACCAAGGTCTCCCACCAGCCGGGCTTGCCGGTGACCGGATGGCGGTTGGCGACATGCTGGTCGCCGGTCAGCGCGTGGCAGATCAGCACCGCGTTCGATCTGTCGGCGTTGAGCTCGCCATAGGTCTGGTAGGCGATCTGGAACGGCGCGAGGTCGACGCCGCAATCCAGCTTGAGCGGCTTGTCGGCGCCGAACTGCGCGACCAGCGAGCTCGGATGGTCGACCTCGTGCGAACGCTCTTCCGGCGCAACCCTGCGCAATGCGGAGGTGGATTTCGGCGTCAGGCCTGTCATGTCTCTCACCCCGGCCATTCCGCCGGAGCTCCCGAACCACGTGACATATCAGGCCATGAAAAACCCGGCCTGAACTGGGGTTCGGCCGGGATCGATAACGTCCCCGGCCTGTTTAGCGAGTTTTTTAACGTGGCTGCAAGCCGGCCGGCTCAAATGACCACGGAACGAGCAGAAACTAGTCCCGCGGGCGCTCCTCGTCAAGGCAAGCTGGGGTTGACCGCCGCTCGGGCGCCCCACCGCTGCAGTCGGGGCAAGCCTAGGCAGCACAAGGTAAACTTGCTGTTGCGCGCGCCCACCGCATCGGAGAGAACGGCATCCGTTCCCTGTGGCCGCGCGTTTCCCCGTGGCCTCGCGAAGAGTGACACGGACCATGTCGAACCCGCCGCCCGCCCCGCCCTCGCTCGCCGACCTGCGCAAGGAGATCGACGCGATCGACGAGCAGGTGCATCACCTGCTGATGAACCGGGCCGACATCATCGACCGGCTGATCAAGGTCAAGAAGACCCAGGAGGTCGGCTCGGCGTTCCGCCCGGCGCGCGAGGCCGACATGATGCGCCGGCTGGTGCAGCGGCATCGCGGCATCCTGCCGCTCGACACGGTCGAGGGCATCTGGCGCGTGATCGTCTCGACCTTCACCTATGTGCAGGCGCCGTTCTCGGTGCATGCCGACGTGTCGGTCGGCGAATCCGCAATGCGCGATTCAGCCCGGTTCCATTTCGGCTTCGTGGTGCCTTATGTCGCGCATTTCAGCGCCCAGGCCGCGGTCGAGGCGGTGGCGCGCTCGAAGGGCGATCTGGCGCTGGTCTCGACGACCTCGGGCCATACGCCGTGGTGGATCACGCTGGAGCCCGTGGGCGCACCGAAGATCATTGCGCGGCTGCCGTTCATCGAGCGCGCCGACCATCCAGCGGCGCTGCCGGTGTTCGCAGTGTCGCGTGTCGCCGACGATGCGCTGGTGCTGGAGGTCGAGACCTGGAGCATCCGCGTGTCCGGCTGGAACGCCCAGGTGTCGCGGGCGCTGTCGCCGCTCGCCGACGTCATCGCGGTGCCCGATACCGCTTTCGACGGCGCTGCGCTGCTGGTGTCGATCGAGGCGCCCGCGAACCTCGAAAAAATCAAGGCAGCCCTGATCGCGGCAGGCGCCTCGGTACGCTCCGCAGCCCTCGTCGGCGGCCACGCGAAACGCTATACGGTTCCCAGCTGAGGCCGCCTTGCGCCCCTCCCAAGACATTCTCCGGAGTTGACGATGTCCCGTCCCGTGCCGAACCCCGGCATCCTCGATATTGCGCCCTACACGCCCGGCAAGAGCCCGAAGCCGGAGCCCGGCCGCAAGGTCTTCAAGCTGTCGGCCAACGAGACCCCATTCGGTCCGTCGCCCAAGGCGATCGAGGCCTTCAAGAGCGCGGCCGGCCATCTCGAGGATTATCCTGAAGGCACCTCGCGGGTGCTGCGCGAGGCCATCGGTCGCACCTACGGCCTCGACCCCGACCGCATCGTCTGCGGCGCCGGCTCCGACGAGATCCTCAACCTGCTGGCCCACACCTTCCTGGGCCAGGGCGACGAGGCGATCTCGACCACGCACGGCTTTCTGGTCTATCCGATCGCGACCATGGCCTGCGGCGCCAAGAGCGTGGTCGCCGCCGAAAAGGAGTATCGCACCGACGTCGACGCGATCCTCGCCGCGGTGACGCCGCGCACCAAGCTGGTGTGGCTCGCCAACCCCAACAACCCGACCGGCACCTATATCCCGTTCGACGAGGTCAAGCGGCTGCGTGCCGGCCTGCCCTCGCACGTCGTGCTGGTGCTCGACGCCGCCTATGCCGACTACGTCTCGCGCAACGACTATGAGTTCGGCATCGAGCTGGTCGCGACGACCGAGAACACCGTGGTCACGCACACCTTTTCCAAGATCCACGGCCTCGCCGCGCTTCGCGTCGGCTGGATGTTCGGCCCGGCGCACATCGTCGACGCCATCAACCGTATTCGCGGGCCCTTCAACGTCTCCTCGCCGGCGATGCTCGCAGCCGTCGCGGCGATCGAGGACACCGCGCATCAGCAGATGTCGAAGACGCACACGGAAACGTGGCGCAACCTGCTCACCGAGGAGATCGGCAAGCTCGGGCTCAAGGTGACGCCGAGCGTCACCAACTTCATCCTGATCCACTTCCCGGCCGAGAACGGCAAGACCGCGGTGGAGGCGGACGAGTTCCTGACCCGCCGCGGCCTCGTGCTGCGCGCGCTCGCCAACTACAAGCTGCCGAACGCGCTGCGCATGACGATCGGCACCGAGGAAGCCAACCGTCTCGTGATCGAGGCTCTCAGCGATTTCATGGGGGCGAGGTGAGCGTCGCCGGACGGTTCGAACGCGTCGCGCTGATCGGCTTCGGCCTGATCGGCGGCTCGATCGCACGTGCGGCCAGGCTGCAGGGCGTGGCGGGCGAGATCATCACCACGGCGCGTTCGGAGAAGACCCGCGCCCGCGTCGCCGAGCTCGGACTCGTCGACCGCGTCGTCGCTAGCAATGCGGACGCCGTGAAGGACGCCGATCTCGTCATCCTCTGCATTCCCGTCGGCGCCTGCGGCCCGGTCGCGGCAGAGATCGCGCCGCATCTGAAGCCCGGCGCCGTCGTTTCCGACGTCGGCTCGGTGAAGGGCGCCATCGTCCGCGACATGGCCCCGCATCTGCCAGCGAATGTGCACTTCGTGCCGGCGCATCCGGTGGCGGGCACCGAGAATTCGGGCCCCGACTCCGGCTTTGCCGAGCTGTTCATCAACCGCTGGTGCATCCTGACGCCGCCGGACGGCGTCGATGCCGGCGCGATCGATCGTCTTCGCGCGTTCTGGGCTGCACTCGGCGCCAAGGTCGAGATCATGACGCCGGATCATCACGACCGCGTGCTCGCGATCACCAGCCATCTGCCGCATCTGATCGCCTACACCATCGTCGGCACAGCGGATGAGCTGGCGCAGGTGACGGAGTCCGAGGTGATCAAGTTCTCCGCCGGCGGCTTCCGCGATTTCACCCGCATCGCCGCGTCAGATCCGACGATGTGGCGCGACATCTTCCTGAGCAACAAGGACGCCGTGCTCGACATGCTCGGCACCTTCACCGAGGACCTGTCGAAGCTGACGCGGGCGATCCGGCGAGGCGACGGCGAGGCGCTGTTCGATCACTTCACCCGCACCCGCGCGATCCGCCGCGGCATCGTCGACATCGGCCAGGATTCGGCGGCGCCGGATTTCGGCCGGCCGCTGCCGCAGCTCAAGAAGCCCTGAGATCAGAACAGCGGAGGGACGCGGGCGACCTTGAACGGACCGAGCACCACCGCCCCGTCGGAGAAGCGCAACGGGAAGGTCCGCGCCTTGCGGCCCTCCAGCGTGGCCTCCTTGCCGAGCGCATTGATCCCGGCGGCGACACCGACATTGGCGTTCTGCTTGACCACCTTGCCGAGGCCGGGAATGGCGCGGTCGAGCGCCCCGATCAGATTGCTGACGTCCTGCGACTTCACGCCGGGCGCGACGCGATCCAGCGTCGCCTGCGGCACGCCGTTCTCGAGCATCTTGTCGAGGCCGAGCGCCGGGATGACCTTTTCAATTCCAGCCACCGTCATCTGCACCTCGCCGTCGATATTGCCGTTGGCGGTAAGGGTCAGCGTGCCTGCGGCCACGGCGAGCAGTTCGCCCTGCTGGATGCGCGCCTGGACGATCTCGACATGACCGCCGGCCGCCTGGATCTCGCGAAACCGCTCCGGCCAGGGTTTGGGGCGGAAATCCTTCAGCCCCGTGACCCGGCCCTGGATATCGGCATTGAACGGCTCGGCGAGCAGCGGATGGGCACCCTGGATGCTGCCGCCCGCGATCTGCAGCGACGTCTCCAGCACCGGGTGGTCGGACGGCGTGCCCTCGGCGAGCCGGCCGTGCAATTCGGCGTGATCGGCCCGCGCGGCGGGCACGGCGGCGGCCCCCTCAATGCGGTCGACGGTCGGTTGCTCGAACACGAGATCGGCCCGCTGCGGCGGCCCGGGGAGGCCACGAACGCTGGCCTGCCCCACGCTCCAATTGACGGCATAGGACGCCGGCCCGCGCCCATCAGCGATGGTTGCCGGTCCCTTGAACTCCGCAATGATCCGCTGCGGGTCCCACACCTGGGCGACGACCAGAATCTCGTCGAGCTTGGCATTCATCAGCGGCGTGCCGGCCGCCTGCGAGAACAAGGCGACGCTCGGGTCGGCGCAGCGGACCTCGAGCCGGAACGGGAAACCGGCGACGGACCGCTTCGCGCAATCATAGACGCGGCCCGACTTCGCCTCGCGCGCGCGCCAAGCGTCGGCCTGGACATCGACCTGCGAAGCGGCGAAGAACCAGAAGGCGCTCCACGCCACGCCGGCGATCAGGAGCAGGGCGGGGGCAAGGAACAGCCCCCAGAGCGGGCGCCTGCGGCGCGCTTGTGGCAAACGAGACATGCAGGACACCCTTTGGGCAGCAATTTTGGCGATTCCGCGATCACGGATTGTGTACATAAGTTAACAATTCGCGAGCATCACACTTAGGCTTCCGCTGCCATGTCCGCAATGACCCTCTCCCCACGCGACCTTCCCCACGGCGATCTCTGGGTGTTCGGCTATGGCTCGCTGATGTGGCGCCCCGGCTTCGACTTTGTCGAGCAGGTGCCCGCACGCCTGATCGGCGAGCATCGCGCGCTGTGCGTCTATTCCTTCGTCCATCGCGGAACACCGGAGAAGCCGGGCCTCGTGCTCGGTCTCGATCGCGGCGGCGCGTGTCGCGGCATTGCGTTTCGTGTGGCCGAAAACAAGCGCGACGAGACGATTGCGTATCTGCGCGCGCGCGAGCAGGTGACCTCGGTGTATCGCGAGGTGACCCGATCGGTGTGGCTGGAGAACGACGCGCGCGAGCGGGTGAGCGCGCTGGTGTATGTGGTCGATCGCGGCCATGTGCAATATGCCGGCCGGCTGTCGCCGCAGGAGCAGCTGCGCCATGTGCGGCAGGGTCACGGCCAGTCCGGCGCCAACCGCGACTACGTGCTCGCGACGGTGAAGGCGATCGAGGCGCAGGGATTTCGCGACACGCAGCTGCATCGGCTCGCGATGATGCTGCACGACGACGGTCACTCGCTTCACCCGGCCTCAGGACATCAGGCATAGCGAGCTTCAGGCTTTCGCCTCTGCCGGCACGCGGCCGAACAGCTGGGCCTGCTCCGCCTGCCCGGCCGCCACGAGACGGTTGGTTGCATCCTCGATGACGCTCTCGACGCGAACCATGAATTCATGCCGCGACAGGCCCGGCGGCAGGGGATCGAGAAACTCCACCACCAGGGTCCCGGGATAGCGCAGGAACGTGCGGCGCGGCCAGAACAGACCCGAATTGAGCGCGACCGGCAGACAGGGCACGCCGCAATCGACATAGATCGCGCCGACGCCGGCCTTGTAGTCCGGCGGCGCGCCGGGCGAGCGCCGCGTTCCCTCCGGAAAGATCAGGAACTGGCGACCGTGCTTCACCTCCTCGGCCGCCCTCCGCATCACCTGCTTCAAGGCGCGCGCGCCCGAGCTGCGGTCGATCGCGACCATGTTCGCCTTGACCAGGTACTGCCCGAACAGCGGGATGCGCAGCAGCTCGCGCTTGAGCACGAAGAACGGCTGGTCGAAGAAATGCAGCAGCGAGATCGTCTCCCACATCGACTGGTGCTTGGCGGCGACGATCAGCGGTCCCTTGGGGATCTTCTCGGCGCCGCGATATTCGACGCGGATGTTGCAGATGGCGCGCATCAACAGAATGTTGCTCTGCGCCCACCAGTTCGCGACGCGCAGCAGCGCCTTTCGCGACATCGCCAGGGTCGGCAGCGCGACCAGCAGCCAGAACACGAAGTTCGGGTAGAACAGGATGTTGAACAGGAGCGAGCGCAGGAAGATCGAGACCATCAGAAACCCAGTTCAATTGGCTTGCGCCGTCGCCGGCCGGCGCGACACCGAGCCGGTCGGCAGCTCGCTCTCGGGCACCAGATCGATGCCGAGGTCGGCGAGCCGCAGCCGGGCCTCGGCGGCAACGTATTTGACATATTCGGACAGCAGCAGGCGAAGGGTCGGTCCGCTGGTCCACCACGGCTCATCCCGCCATTTCTCGCCGACGACGGCATAGGGAATGAGATCCATGCTCGGCATCGCATGCGACAGCTCCACGATGGCCCGCGGCATGTGATAGTTCGACGTCACGACGACCAGCGACTTGAACCCCCGTTCGGCCGCCCAGCGCCGCGTCTGGGCCGCGTTGCTGCGGGTGTTGATGGCGGAATAATCCAGATCGACGCAGCAATTGATGAACGATCGCGCCTCCGGCAGCGAGCGGGTGATATCGCTGGCCTCGTTGGTGGGGTGGACCCCGGAAATCAGCAGTCTGCGGCCATAGCCGCCGGCCAGCAGCTCGACCGCATCCGACACCCGCGAGGAGCCTCCCGTCAGGACCACGATGCCGTCGGCCTTGCGCTCGGGCTTGATCTCGGCGCCGCGCAGCTGCGACAGAAAACCGATGAAGCCGACGGCCGCGACGAAGAAGCCGACCGCGAGCATGGCCACGACGCCCGCGAACGTCCGGCCCACCACCACGAGGAGCGGCAGCTTGCGGCTGCTATCGTCGGTCTCAGACCCCATGCTGCGCTTGGCGATTCCTTGCCTGCCCGCGCGCGGCGCCATGCCGTCGCGCAATCCCGTCGTTCAAGTCCGGGAGCGCAGGCGGGTTTCGCCGGCATCCCGATCACGTTCGCTCGCCGCCGATCCTGTCGCGCGCCCTCAACCGTGTTCGTGACCCAGCTCACCCCATCTTGCCTCATCCCGGCGCGGACGATTCTAGGCGGTTTTCGGGCCGAGTGAAATCCACACTGAGGCGGCTTGCGACAGAAGCTGCCATCAGTCGATGCTCGCCAGGGTCGCGAACAGGGTCCGGCGGGCGGCCCAGCCGGTCACCGCGGCGATGACCACGGCCTGTAACGCAATCGCCACATAACCAAGCGGCCGGAGCGAGAAGGTGCCGAGCAGCGCCGCGAACTGATCGCCGACCGGCGTCCCGGAGAACCAGCTGGCGATCGACTCCGAGAACCCGAAGCCGAGCATTGCCAGCCCGCCGCCGATCACGCCGCCCTCCAGCCCGAGCTGGAGAAAGTGGCGCAGGAAATGATTGGCAATGTAGCGGTCGCCGGCGCCGACGAAATGCAGGACCTCGACGATCGGCCGGTTCGCGGCCATGGCACCGCGGGTCGCGAACGACACCGAGATGATGGTGGCCACGATCACCAGCACGAGAATGCCGAAGCCCGCGAACAAGGTCGCGCCGGTCATCGAGCGCATGCGCTCGATCCAGGCACGATGATCGTCGACGCTGGCGCTCGGCGCCACCTGGGTCACGCGATTGCGCAACGCGTTGAGATCGAAGCTGGTTCCGGGCTGCACCCGCGCGATGATCACGCGCGGCACCGGCAGCTCCTCGAACGACAGGCCGCTGCCGAGCCACGGCTCCAGCAGCTTGCTCGATTCCTCCTTGGTGAAGGGCCGGACCTCGACGATGCCGGATTGCCCCCGCATCGCCTCCGTCACGAGAGCAATGTCACGCTCGATATCGCGGCCGGTCTTGGGACGCACCTGGACCGTGATCTCGCTGGCGACCTCCGACTGCCACTCGGCCGCGGACTCGCTGACCAGCAGCACGGCGCCGGTGGTGATCGACGCCAGGAAGGTCATGATCGCCACCACGGCGACCAGCGCGCGGCCTGCAATCGAGGCCCGTGGCACGATCGGCGACACGATGCGCGCCTGCGCCGGCAGTTGCGGGCGGTCCTCGCCGAGATCGACCAAGAGGCCGCGATCGTCCACGCTACTCATAGATGTGCAATCGTCCCTGGTGCAGCACCAGCCGGCGGGCCTCGTACTGGTCCATCAGCGTGATGTCATGGGTTGCGATGATCACCGCCGTGCCCGAGCGGTTCAGCTCGATGAACAGCCGCAGCAGCCGGCGCCCGAGCGTCGGATCGACGTTGCCGGTCGGCTCGTCGGCGAGCAGGAGCTGCGGACGCGAGATCACGGCGCGCGCGATCGCGGCGCGCTGCTTCTCACCGCCCGACAGGATCGGCGGCAGCGCATCCATGCGCTCGCCCAAGCCGACCCATTTCAGGAGGTCGATGACCTCCTTGCGGTAGCTCGATTCATCCCGCCCCATGACGCGAAACGGCAGCGCCACGTTCTCATAGGTCGTCATGTGGTCGAGCAGGCGAAAGTCCTGCAGCACGATGCCGATGCGCTTGCGCAGGTCGGCGATCTCCTCCTTGCTCAGCAGCGAGATGTCGTAGCCGAACAGGTTGACCAGCCCGCGCGTCGGCCGCAGCGACAGGAACAACAGCTTCAGCAGCGAGGTCTTGCCGGCACCCGACGGGCCGGTCAGAAACTGAAAGGAATGGGCCGGAATCTGGAAGCTGAGGTCGCGGAGGATCTCCGGCCCCAGTCCATAGCGCAGCCCAACATTTTCGAACCGAACCAAAGCCTCAGCTCCGTTCGACCGCGTGCACGGCAAGCCCGCACGCTCCAAGCTCAGCGGTACGATGACCCGATTGAGCGCCCGTTATGGTTTCCGGTTCGTTAATGGTTGCCATGTACCAATGGCGCGATTGAGTTCCGAAGTTCGTCGACATGGCGGTCCTTGTAGCACGAACTGTCGGAAACAAAGCGGCAATGGCCGTTGGAGAAAAGGCGCGATGTTCATCGTTTGCCCCCATTGTGCGACGTCTTATGCCATCGATCTGGCAACTCTGGGTATGGCCGGCCGCAGCGTACGCTGTTCCCGTTGCAAGGAGGTCTGGCTGGCGCGTCCCGAGGATGCGGTCGAGGCTCCGGCCCCGATCCCGGCGATGGCCGAGGCCGGCGCGACCCCGGCGCCGCGGGATGCCGCCGACGAATGGGAAGCCCTCGCCCGGGAGGACACCGACGAGCAGCCCCCCGAGGTGGAAAGCCCGTCCATTGCCGCCGGATGGCCTGAGGATGCCGTCACCGAGGATTCCGAGGACGCCGCGGCCGATGGCGATCAGCCGGCACCGCGGGGCAAGCTCGCGCGCCTCGCAGGCCTCCGCAAATCG
Organism: Bradyrhizobium sp. SZCCHNR1002; assembly: GCF_032381435.1. Lineage (NCBI taxonomy): Bacteria > Pseudomonadati > Pseudomonadota > Alphaproteobacteria > Hyphomicrobiales > Nitrobacteraceae > Bradyrhizobium > Bradyrhizobium sp. SZCCHNR1002. Next base: position 356,044 of record NZ_JAUHIS010000007.1, on the reverse strand, counting down.
ATCAAGCTCCCGTCCTTGCCGGACTTCCCCGGCAAGAAGGTATTCAACCTGCCGGCGCTGACCGCGGCGATGGCGGCACTCTCGATCGCGCTCGTGGTGTGGCGCGGCGACGTCGTCCGCCTGCTGCCGCAGACGGCCTCGTTCTACAAGCTGGCCGGGCTCGAGGTGAACCTGCGCGGCCTGTCCTTCAAGGACGTGAAGGTGGCGACCGAAACCGTCGACGGCAAACCGGTGCTGGTGATCGAAGGCACCATCGTCAGCGTCACCAAGAAGGCGGTCGACCTGCCCCGGCTGCGCTTCAGCGTACGTGACGCGCAGGGCACGGAGATCTATGCCTGGAATACGCTGCTCGAGCAGACGGCGCTCAAGCCGGGGGAGCGCACGACCTTCAAGTCGCGGCTGGCCTCGCCCCCTCCCGAAGGCCGCAATATCGATATACGGTTCTTCAACCGGCGCGACCTGGCCGCCGGCAGTGCATGATGATTCCGGTCTCGTGGGTCGCCCGCGGGGCCCACGAGACGGAGACGAAACGACATGTCGCGCGTCCTGATCGCAGACGACGAAGATTCGATGCGGACGCTGGTCGCGCGCGCCATTGCGATGGATGGGCATGACATCGTGACCGCGCAGGACGGCGCCGAGGCGCTCGACATCCTCACCCGCGAGAACGGCGCCTTCGACCTGCTGCTCACCGACATCCAGATGCCCATCATGGACGGCATCGCGCTGGCGCTGTCGGCGGCGCGCGACTTTCCCGATTTGACCATTCTGCTGATGACCGGCTTTGCGCATCAGCGCGAACGGGCGTCGAATCTCAGCGCGATCGCCCATGACGTGATCACCAAGCCGTTCTCGGTCGCCGACATCCGCACCGCGGTCGCCGATGCGCTGGCGTCGAAGCCGGCCAAGGCGTAGGGCCGCCGCCGCGGTGGCGATCAACGGATAGCTGCATTCCCCGCACTTGCGACAGTCCCCGCTGTCCTCCCGGTGAACGCCGGGCCCCACAGACACCGGCGGCCGTTGAGATACGAAAGCTGGTCCTCCATCGTGCGCCATCACGCCTCCCTGGGGTTCTGGGTCCCGGCGTTCGCCGGGACGACGGCGGGGGTGGCGCGCCAGATGAGAGTCTCACCAACGCTCGCGCCTTGCCAATGATCGTCGAGGGTGCCTCACCTCTCTCATCCGTCATTGCGAGCGCAGCGAAGCAATCCAGAATCCGTCCGCGGTGACAGTCTGGATTGCTTCGCTGCGCTCGCAATGACGCCGGGGCAGGCATCTCATGTCCTCAATGTCATCTCGTAGATATGAGATCGCGATCCCGCGGCACGTGATGCCCGAGTTGTGCTGATCATCGTCACCCTCCTCAAGGTCGGAGGGCGCAGGGAATGCCGGGTGAAGGCCTCACCCATGGCCCGCCTGCGAAAGAAAATGCAGGCGGCAGGTACCACAGGTTCAGCCGATCATCCGGCATTCCCTGCGCGATGGGCTTACGGCTGCTTCGCGGTCTCCCCGGTGCGCCGGCTTGTTGGCCACCGTCATCCACGCCGTGCATCAGCAGCGGCGCAGACTTGACCTCAGCGTCGGGAGGCCAGGACGACGCGACTTGACCGTCCGCAAGCGCCCGTTCGTCCGCACGTCCGAAAGGACATGCTGCGAGCTCTCGCGGCCATCGCATCCCCGCCTCGCGTGTCGTGACGATCGCGCGCAACGCCCCTTCCGAGTGAGACGGGATGCGCGGAAACATCGTCCTGATTTGCCCGACGACACAAGCCTGCAAGGTGCGGCAAACTGGCTCGACGGGCAGTTCGCGCAGAGCTGTCATGAGCAGATTGCCCGTCGGGCAATCGTGTCGTCGCCCTTGCTCCATGCGGGGACGCAGCCGGTGCTATTCCACGCGCGCACCGAACAGCGCCACGAACCTGTCGATATCGTGCTCACGCAGGCCGAACAGCCAATAGCGCACGGGAATCTCCAGCATGCCGATGCGCACCAGCCGCCCCGACATCAGCCACGGCTGCGCGGCGCGGTCCGACACGAAGCCGATGTAGTGGCCGCCGAGCAGCGCCGAGATCACCGCCGTGCTCGACGACAGCTTGAGGACGGGATGCGCCACACGCTCGGGCTCGACACGGTGGGAGACGAGCGCCGCCGTCAACGTCGGCGTCAGCTCGCCGTGCTCCCACAACAAGGGCGCCTGCGCGGCCAGTGACCTCCAGCTCATATCGGCCGGCACGTGCCGTGCCCGTTCGGGATGGGCGCATAGCACCAGCCGGTCGGCGAACACGGCGACCTGGCGGAACTGCGGGTGGCTCGGCATCGCGCTGGTCACCCCCGCATCCGCCGTTCCACGCATGACATAAGCCGCCACCTCGTTGACGCTGCCCCGGACGAGATCGACACCGGATGCGCCGGGACCATGGTCCCGCGCCAGAAGATGCGGCATCCAGAAGTCGTAGGCACTGGGGGTGCAAGCCACCAGCGCCGACGGCGAGACGGGACGCCGGCCTTCGACACGGCGCATCGTCAGCTCGACGTCGCGCAGGATCCGCTCGGCCTCGTTCAACAGCACCTGCCCGGCCTCGGTCAGCATCAGCCGGCGCCCGGAGCGGTCGAACAGCGGAACGTCCAGCTTCTCCTCCAGCTTCTTGATCGAGACGCTGACCGCCGACTGCGTGAGGCCCAGCCGCTCGGCAGCATGGGTGAAGCTGCCGAAATGAGCGGCTTCGAGGAAGATCCTCATTTGCTCGAAGGTCATGGACTCTCCTGGGCCTCGGCAACATCCGGCGCGTCGCCGAATGCGCTCCCACGGACAAATTCGAACCGGTTCCCGAGCCGGCCTGCCGTCAAACCAGTCACTCCCATGGCTTTCGATGAATTCGTTTCATCCTCGCAGGGACCAGCATCAAAAGCGGCGCCGCATCATTCATACACTTCAGTGCGCATGAACTGAATGAATAAGTAGTTCCGATCTGCTTTCACTGCAGGCATTTCAGGACGCTTTATCGATCAATCACGCCGCTATTTTCAGCATCGACGTCCGACGCCTGCGCGGGACCCGATTTGGCAAGACGCTTGCTAATTACTTCGCACGAAGGGTTTCGAGCGAGGACAGCGAGGACATGCCGCCTGCACCTTCTGCGACACAAGCCGACGAGGCACCGATCCATGATGGTGCTCCGCGAGCCTCCTTCACAGCATGCGAGGTCGCGTGATGGAGTTCGGCATCTGGCTTCCCGTCTATGGCGGCTGGCTGCGTTCGCTGGACGCACCGACCGGCCCTGACGTTGCCGCCTGTCTGGCCATCGCCCAGCAGGCCGAAGCGCTCGGGTTCGACTTCCTCTACGCCTCGGAGAACCTGCTCAACTGCATCCATGGCCCGAGCGAGAGCGTCGCCGACGCCTGGAGCATTCTGGCGGCGATCGCCGCCGTCACCAGCAAGGTCGGGCTTTGCGGCGCCATCAAGCCCGGCTTCCGCTCGCCGTTCCTCGTCGCCCGGATGCTCGACACGCTATCGAAGATCGCCGAGCGCAGGCTCGGCATGAACATCGTCTGCGGCTGGTGGAAGGAGGAGTTCGACCTGTCCGGCGTCGACTGGCTGGATCATGACGGACGTTACGACCGCGCCGGCGAATTCCTGCGCACGCTCTATGGCCTGTTTCAGCCGCCTGCCGAGATCGCCGGGACGGACGCTCTGCCTGGAGAGGCCCAGCCGGTCGAGCTCAAGCAGCCGCCGACCTATGGCCTGGACCAGAACGCCCTGCCAGAGGTGTGGATCGCCGGCCACTCCGGCCGCGCCATGCAGATGGCGGCGGAATGGGGCCATTGCCTGTTTCTCAATGGCATGGGCGACGAAGAACTGAAGCGGCGCATCGAGGCGGTGCGTCAGGAGGCCAACAGCTGGGGCCGGACCATCCTGATCGCCGCGAATGCCTATGTGATCGCGACCGAGACGACCGAGCAGGCAAGGCAGCGCTGGAAGACCGTCGTCGGTCGCCGCAATTCGCAGACCATCGACTTCTTCCGCAAGGTGATCGGCAGCTCCGGCGCCGCCGCCTGGGCCGCCCTCGGCGAGGAGCAGATGGTCGATTCCAATGCCGGCTTCGAGCTCGGTTTGATTGGATCGTTCGAGGACATCCGCAACCGCATCCCCAAGCTGCAGGCCATGGGCCTCGATCGCATCGTCTGTCAGTTCGACGACCCGATGCGCGACGCCGGTCCGTTCATGAAGCAGGTGATCCGCCCGCTCAGGGACAATCGCACACTCGCCTTCGAAGGTCAGATGTCATGAGCGCGCTCGAAGCCACGATGACTGCCGCTGACAGTCTCAGACAGGACTTCAAGAACGTGTTCAGCCAGCTCGCTTCCGGCGTCTGCATCGTGACGTTCCGGCGCGGCGGACAGCTCCATGGCTTCACGGCCACCTCGGTCACGTCAGTCTCGTTGCAGCCGCCGCGGGTGCTGTTCTGCGTCGCGCAGAGCAGCCAGAGCTACGCCTGCCTCGGCGTCGGCATGAGCGTGGGGGTTTCCGTCCTCAGCGCCGGACAACGCGCATTGTCCGATCGCTTCGCGAGCAAGCTCGCACCCGGCTCCTATGACGACGTGGCGACGATCGAAGGCGCTGGCCAGGCGCCGCTGATCGCGGGCGCTCTCGGACAGCTGAGCACCGCCATCGTCGACCTGATCCCGTCCGGCGACCACGCCATCGTGCTCTGCGACGTGACCTGGGCCCATGCGGGCGGCGGCGGCGCGCCGCTGCTCTACCACGCCCGCAACTATCACACGCTTCACCAGAGTTCCTGAACCCCGGAGAAATCGCAATGGACAAGTCTATCTTTGCCGCGATGCCGAGCCTGACGCCGACCCTCGGGTATGCGTCGATGATCGGACTAGGCCTGTTCTCACTGGCCCTGTCCTATGCCGTGAAGACCCTGCTCGTTCGCAACACCCACGACTTCATCATCGCCGACCGCCGCGTCGGCTTCGGCTTCGGCGTCGGCTCCGTCATCGCGGTGTGGACCTGGGCCATGGCGGTGATGATGAGCTCGGCGATGACGTATCAATGGGGCCTGTCCGGCCTGTTCTGGTTCGTGGTGCCCAACGGCTTCGCGGTCATGGCGATGATTCCGTTCGCGCGCATCCTGCGCAAGAACATGCCGGAGGGCTACACCATCTCCGAGTTCATCGAGTACCGGTTCGGCAGGTCGAAAGCCGCGACCGCGATCGTGACCGTGACCATGATCTTCGGCATCATTCTGGAGATCCTGATCAATCTCAAGGGCACGTCCGTCGTCGTCTCGACGGTGTTCGGGATCGACTGGAAGGTGGCGACCATCGTCGGCATCATCTGCGTGCTCGCCTATTCCTACTTCGGAGGATTGTGGACGAGCGTGATGACCGGAACGCTCAACACGCTGATGATCACCGTGCCGGCCGCGATCATCGTGGCCGCGGTCTATGCGACAATCCCTGGCGGGTCGGAGGCGGTCTTCAACGCCGCAGGCGCGGCGGACGCCCGCAACCTGTCGGTGCTGCGTCCCGACGCCGCCGCAGGCTTCGGCATCACGCTTGCGTTCGGTCTCCTCGCGGCGACGGTCTCGGACCAGACGTTCTGGCAGAAGGTCTGGGCGATCAAGAGCCGCGACGTCGGCCGCGTGTTCCTGTGGTCGGGCGCGCTGTTCTATCCGATCCCGATCTGCCTCGGCATGCTCGGCCTGGTCGGCATCGCCTATGGCCTGAAGCCGTCGGATTTCGGCGGTGACATCGTCGCGGTCGGTCCCTACATCGTCTCGCATATCGGCCTCGGGCTGACGCTGGTGCTGCTCTACGTGCTGGTCATCCTCGCCGCCTGCTACTCGACCATCGACGGCGCCAGCGCCGCACTCTCCTCCGTGGTCGCCGTCGACATCGTCAAGCGCTACTTCCCGCAGACCTCCGAGAGCAGCCTGTTCGTCATCACCAAGCTTTCGGTGCTGCTCGGCGGCATCATCGCGACGCTGATCGTGCTCTCCGGCCTCGACTTCACGACATTGGTGCTGACGACCTACGCGCTGAAGACCTCGGTGCTGCTGCCGCTGGTGCTGTCGATCCTGTGGCCGAAGACCAACATGGTCGGCTTCGTCGGCGGCATTGCGCTCGCGATCGGCGTGGGCATGCCGATCTACGCCACCGCCGGCGAGCTGATCGGGACGCTGTCGATCGTCGCGATCAGCGGGCTGACCGTCGTCATCGCGGGTCTGATCGGCGGCAAGGACTTCGACCTCGCCGGCCTGCGGCGCGTCGGCGACGAAGTCTCTGCCCCGGCCGAATAGCCGCGCGAGGCGCGCCGGTCCCCGGCGCGCTCTTTCCTCTGACATTTCCAAAGGAGCCAACCATGTATGTCCTGATCACCATCGTCGGCATTCTCGTCACCCTGTTCTTCCTCGCGGGCTTCTGGCGCGGCCTGCAGAACGCCATCGCCGAATATCGCAGCGGCGCGGCCGAGCCGACCGACGTGCCCGACTACGGCTATGGTGGGCTGGCAGCAATCTCGGTGATCGCGTCCGCCGTCATCATTGCCGGCGTCGGCTTCACCCCTGCGATGATCTATGCCGGCCCGCTGCTTGCGCTGGTGACGGCGGCTGGATGCGGGCTCGCCTTCTTCGTCGAACGGAAGAGCGCCTGATCACCCACCCACCGAAGTTCATGACGGACTGGATGAATTCCGGACGCAAGGAGAGCATTGCATGACGACCACCACGAAGAAGAAGGCGCATCTTCTGGGATTCATCCAGCACGGCGTCAACAGCCACGCCACCGGCATGTGGCGCCACGTCAAAGACAAGATCGGCTGGGATTTCGCCCGGCCGGAATACTGGCAGCACATGGCGCGGACGATGGAGCGCGGGCTGTTCGACGCCATGTTCATCGCCGACGAGCTCGCGCCCTACAACACCCACGAGGACAGCTCCGACGCCATCGTGAAATGGGCGGTGCAGTGCCCGACCCACGAGCCGTCGACGATCGTGCCGATCATCACCACGGCGACCAAGCATCTCGGCGTCGGCGTCACCCTGTCGACGGCGTTCGAGCATCCCTATTCGATGTGCCGCAGGCTTTCGAGCCTCGACCATCTCTCGGGCGGCCGCGTCGCCTGGAACATCGTCTCGTCCTATTCCAAGAGCGAATGGGATGCCTATGGCCACACCATGACCGAGCGCAGCGGCCGCTACGACCGGCTCGAGGAGTACATGGAGGTCTGCTACCAGCTGTGGGACTCCTGGGAGCCGGATGCGATCATCGCCGACAAGGCCTCGGGCATCTATGCCGACCCGGCCAAGATCAAGGTCGTCAATCACGAGGGCAAGTACTACAAGTGTCACGGCCGGCACTTCTGCGCGCCGTCGCCGCAGGGCCGTCCCGTGCTGTGGCAGGCCGGCTCGTCCAACCAGGGGCGCGACTTCGCCGCCAAACATGCCGAGGCGATCTTCGCCGTGCATCCGAACGTCGACCGCATGAGGCAATATGCCACCGACCTGAACGAGCGGCTCGCCGGCAAGTTCGACCGCAAGCCCGGCTCGGTGAAGCTGATCTATGGCCTGCAGACGGTGGTCGCCGAGACGCGCTCGGAGGCGCAGGAGAAATATGCCCGCATCAAGGAATGCATTCCGCCCGAGGGTGCGCTGGCCTGGATGTCCGGCCATTTCGGCCTCGACTTCTCGAAATTCGACGGCGACGCGATCGTGCAGAACATCGAGGTGCCCGGCATCCAGGGGCTGTTCGAGTCGATCATCTACGCCAAGGGCGGCGCGCCGGTGACGGTGAAGGAGGCGGCGATGATCTACGCGCAGGGCATGGGCATGCCGGTCGCGGTCGGCACCGCCAAGGACATCGCCGACCAGATCGAGCAGTACATGGACGAAGGCGGCGCCGACGGCTTCATGCTGGCCGCCACCTACACGCCCGGCTGCTTCGAGGAGTTCGCCGATCTCGTCGTGCCGGAGCTGCAGCGGCGCGACCGGTTCCGGACGCGATACACCGGCTCGACCTTGCGCGACAATCTGCTGGGAGATTGAGGTCTTCCGCCATGGCCGGGGTGTCCCGGCCATGGCTCGGAAACTTGCCGTCGCCTCACGCGCTCAAGGCGCGCATCTCCGCATACAGATCCGACTTGCCCTCGAAGCCGATGCCGGGGAGATCGGGCATGGTGATGTGGCCGTCGATGACCTTCACGCCGTCGGGGAAGCCGCCATAGGGCTGGAACAGATCCGGGTAGCTCTCATTGCCGCCGAGGCCAAGGCCGGCGGCGATGTTGAGCGACATCTGGTGACCGCCATGCGGGATGCAGCGCGACGGCGACCAGCCATGGGTCTTGAGCACGTCGAGCGTGCGCAGATATTCGCACAGGCCATAGGACAGCGCGCAGTCGAACTGCAGCCAGTCGCGGTCCGGGCGCATGCCGCCATAGCGGATGAGATTGCGCGCATCCTGGTGGCTGAACAGGTTCTCCCCGGTGGCCATCGGGCCGGGATAGTAGTCGGCGAGCGTCGCCTGCAGATGATAGTCGAGCGGATCGCCGGCCTCCTCGTACCAGAACAGCGGATAGTCACGCAGCATCTTGGCGTAGGCGATCGCGGTCTCCAGATCGAAGCGGCCATTGGCGTCGACGGCGAGCTGGTTGGTCGGACCGATCTCCTCGAGCACGGCTTCGATGCGCCGGCGGTCCTCGTCGATCGGCGCGCCGCCGATCTTCATCTTCACGACATTGTAGCCGCGCTCGAGATAACCGCGCATCTCGTGGCGCAGGGCCGAGAGATCCTTGCCGGGATAGTAGTAGCCGCCGGCGGCGTAGACGAAGACGCGCGGATCGGCCTTGCGGTCGTGACGCTCTGCGAGCAGGCGGAACAGCGGCTTGTCCGCGATCTTGGCGACCGCGTCCCAGATCGCCATGTCGAGCGTGCCGACCGCGACCGAGCGCTCGCCGTGACCGCCGGGCTTTTCGTTGCTCATCATCGCCGCCCAGGCCTTGTCGGGATCGATGTTGTCCTTCGTGGCATCCAGCAGCGAGGCCGGATCGGCCTCCAGCAGGCGTGCGCGAAACCGCTCGCGGATCAGGCCGCCCTGGCCGTAGCGGCCGTTGGAGTTGAAGCCATAGCCGACGACGGGGCGCCCGTTGCGCTCCACATTGGTGATGACCGCGACGAGGCTCGACGTCATCTTGGTAAAGTCGATATAGGCGTTGCGGATCGGCGATGAGATCGGCTTCGTCACCTCGCGGACGTCGACGATGCGGATGGTCATGGGTCTTCTCCTGATCGTGGTCGCGCGCTGCCCCTAGAGCGAAGCGCCTGCGCAGATGGTGATGGTCTGTCCGGTGATGGCGCCCGCCTCGCCCGACAGCAGGAAGGTCGTGAGCGCGGCCACTTCCGCCGGATCGACGAAGCGGCCCATCGGCGGCAGCACCGGCGCGGTGCCGGCGCGGCCGGGATCGCGCAGGAACGGCGTGTCCGTGGCCGCCGGCGCGATGACGTTGACGGTGATGCGGCGCGGCGCCAGCTCGATCGCCCAGGAGCGCGCGAGCCCCGTGAGCGCCGCCTTGGTCGCAGCATATTGACTGCGTCCCGCGGCGCCATTGGCGGTGCGGCTGCCGATCAGCACGATGCGGCCGCCTTCGCCCATGCGAGGCGCCAGCGCATTGCCCAGCGCCTCCGCCGCAGCCACATGGACGCGCCACATGCCCTCGCCATTGTCGGGCGCGAGCTCGCCGAGCCGGCCGACGCGCATGTAGCCGGCGGCGTGAACGAGCGCGGTCACCGCGCCGATGTCGGCAAGGCGCGCAGCCAACGCATGGGAGTCGCCGAGGTCGGCCTGCAAGCCGACGAAGCCCGCCTGCGTCACCGCCGATGGGGCGCGATCGATGCCGGTCACGCGCCATCCGCTGGCCAACAGGTGCTCGGCAATGGCGCGGCCGATGCCCGAACTGGTTCCGGTCACCACCGCATGGCGGAGACCGGAGCCGCTGTCGTGATGCTCTGCCGTCATCCCTTGTACGCAGCCGCCTCGGCCTTGACCTTCACCGCATCGAAATTGTTGATCGTCTCGATCAGCTCATTGGTGTAGAGCGCATTGTAGTCCTTGATGTCGAGCCCGTTCATCGCGGCTTCCGTGCGGAACTCCTGCTCGTTGATCGCGCCCATCTTGGTGTCGGCATAGGGCGGTGTGTACAGCTTGATGCGGCGACTGATCGACTGCAGCACGGCCTTGACCGCCTCGTCCTCGCTGGCGCCCCGCGGCGCCGTCTCGGGATAGAGCTTGAGGAACGCCCTGGCGCCGGCTGCGGGATTGGCGATCAGGAACTGCGAGGCCTTGCACACCGAACGGCCGAAGCCGATCAGCAGATCGCGCTCCTTCTCGAACGTTACCGGCATCGCCATCAGGAACTGGCCGCCGACCATCGGGATGGTGGTCGGCCGCGGCAGATAGGCGAGCTCGATGCCGGCGGCCTCGATCTGGCCGAAGCCGGTGTCGAAATAAGCGAGCGCATCGATGACGCCGCGCTGCAGGGCGACGCCCGCCGGCGTGCCGTTGCCGACCGCGACGAAGCTCACATCCTTCTCCGGATCGAGGCCGAGCGCCTTCAGCACGTTCTTGGTCACCGGATATTCGGTGGCGCCGAAATCGGAGACGCCGATCTTCTTGCCCTTCAGATCCGTGTAGCTCTTCAGCGCCGAGCCCGGCGGAACGGCGATGTCCCATTTGTAGGGGTAGGTGTACTGATAGAACATTTTGGCGCCGCTCCATTCGCCCTTGGCGAGCAGCGGCAGCGCCGTCGAGGGCACGCCGACACCAATCGCCACCGTGCCGCGATCGGTCGCGACCTGGACGTTGGCGTTGGTGCCGAGCGCCTGGACGTCGAGCGAAAAGCCCTCCTGCGCGTTGTAGCCGAGCGCCTCGCCGATCACGCAATTGATGACGGTGGCGTTGAGCGCCTTGAGCCCGACGCCGAAGCGGAGCTTCTTGGCGTCAGCCGCCATCAGGCCGGCCGGCGCACTGCTCATCAGCAGCGCCGCGCCGGCGCTGCCCTTCAGGAATGACCTGCGCGATACCATGTTCGTTCCTCCCGTTGTTATTTCTTTCTGTTCGCACCCCAATGCACGACCTTGGACTCGCACCAGCGCACGATCCCGTGCAGCACGATGCCGAGCACACCGAGGATGATCAGCGCGGCGAAGACGCCGGCGACATCCGACACCGCTTGCGCCTGGGTGATCACGACGCCCATGCCCCGCTGCGCGCCGAGAAACTCGGCGACGATGGCGCCGAGCAGCGCGTACACCACCGCCATGTCGAGGCCGGCGAAAATGAAGGGCGCGGCGTTGGGCAGCTTGACGATGCGATAGGTCTCGAAGCGCGAGGCCGACAGCGAGCGCATCAGGTCGATCCGCTCCGGCTCGACGGCGCGCAGGCCCGTAAAGCTGTTGATCAGTACCGGGAAGAACGACAGCAGCGCCGAGATCGCGATCTTCGAGCCGTCGCCGAAGCCGAACCAGATCACGACCAGCGGCGCGATCGCCACCTTCGGCAGGCTCTGCAGTGCGAAGGCATAGGGCATCACAAGACGCTCGATGGCTTCGACTTCGGCCATCAGCGAGCCGATCACGAGGCCGAGACCGACGCCGATCGCGCAGCCGGCGGCGGCGTTGCTCAGCGTGCTCCACAGCGGCAGATAGTAGCCGAGCGGGCTGGCCGGGCTGACGGCAAGGCCGGACCACAGCGCACGGATGACGGCCTCGGGCTTCGGCAAGATGTAGGACGGGATGTTCAACAGCTTGACGGCGGCGATCCAGCTCAGGACCAGCACGGCGAGACCGATCCAGGCGATCGGCGAGCCCAGGCTGACACGGCGGCGCGACTTCGTTGGCGTGTGAGACATGGCGGGCGCGACAAGGTTGGCGAGATCAGTCATGGCCGTGCTCCTGGGCATTGAGCAGTCCGCGGACCTCCTTGGCGAGCCGCGCGTAGTCCGGATGCAGCACGATGTCGTCGAACGTCCGGGGCCGCGGGATCGGGACGTGAAGATCGGCGAGGATGCGGCCGGGGCGTGCCGACATCACGACGACGCGGTCAGCCAGGAAGATCGCCTCGGAGATCGAGTGCGTGATCAGCAGGATGGTCTTGCGGTTCTCCTGCCAGATTCGCTGCAGTTCGAGGTTCAGCCGCTCGCGCGTCAGCGCATCCAGCGCGCCGAACGGCTCGTCCATCAGCAGGATTTCCGGATCCCGCGCGAGCGCGCGGCAGATGCCGGCGCGCTGCTGCATGCCGCCGGACAGCTCGTAAGGGTATTTGTCGCCGAAATCCCCGAGGCCGGTGACGGCGAGCAGGCGCTCGATGCGCTCGCCGGCTGGCGCATGCTTGCCGCCGACGCGCAGGGGCAGCCCGACATTATCGCGCACCGTCATCCACGGCAGCAAATTGGCGGCCTGGAACACGACGCCGACCTTGCGGGAGGGACCGGCGACCTTCTCGCCATCGAGCAGCAGGCGCCCCTCGCTATAGCTGTCGAGACCTGCGAGGAGGCGCAGCAAGGTGCTCTTGCCGCAGCCGGAGGGGCCGACGACGCAGACGAATTCGCCCGGCTTGATGTCGAGGGAGATGCGGCTCAGCGCATGCACCGCCGCGCCGGAGGCGGAGACGTAGGTCTTCGAGACCTGGTCGATCGCGATCAGCACGTCGTCCGGCGCGGCGCGCCGGGGTGCGGTCTCGACATCCATCATCAGCATGAGCGTCCACCCGGAATCTTGTTCGTTGATTTAGCGGCGGCAGCCGGGCCAGGCCCGGCTGCCGCGTCGTCGCGACCTCAGGCCGCAGCCTGCACCGTCAGTCCAGCCGCGGCCACCGCGGCGCGGATCGCGGCCATCTCATCGGCGCTCGGCGCATGCGTCGGCGGACGCACGGTGGCGTCGCGAATGACGCCGGCCACCTGCATCGCGGCTTTCATGCGGCCATGGGCCTCGCCGGTCGGCTCGCCCGCGCCATACACCGCGTCCTTCAGCGGATCGATCATGCTTTGCAGCTTCATCGCGAGCTTGAGATCACCGGCGGTGACGGCGGTGAACAGATCGTGGATTAGGTCCGGTATCAGCGAGGCGAAGCCGACCAGCGCGCCGTCGACGCCCTGCACCATCGAGGCCAGCAGATATTCGTCGTGGCAGGTGAGCAGCGCCTTGTGCGGCGCCGCCGCGCGGATGGCCTTGAGGTCGCGGGCGTATTTGTTCATCTCGCGGGTGCCGATCTTGAACGCCTGGACGTGATCGAGGCGGGCGAGCTCGGCGAGCAGCTCCGACGAGAACGAGGCGCGCGTCCAGGCCGGATAGACGTGCACGATCAACGGCAGCCTCGTCGCCTCGCCGATCGCGCTGAAGTAGTCGAGGCAGTGCTCGCGCTTGAAGCCGAAGCGCAGCCAGTGATGCGGCGGCATGATGTCGAGCGCGGCGGCGCCGGCCTCCTTGGCCATCAGCGCATGCTCGATGCCGTCCTTGATGCCTTCGCAGACGACGGAGGAGATGGTCGGGCAGATGCCGGTGAGCGCCTTGGCGACGATGCGCGTGACCTCCGCGCGCTCCTTGGCGGTGAGGCTGAACACCTCGCCGGTGTGGCCGTTGGTCATGATGCCGACGATGCCGCGGCGCTTGCCGAGCCAGGCCGCATAGCGCGTCAGCTCGGCCTCGTCGATCGAATGGTCGGCGTTGAAGGGGACGGCGATCGCCGGGATGATCCCCTTGAAGTTGGTCATGACGCTCATGTCGGGTTCCTCGTGAGTTCTGGTGTTATCGGTTGGAAACGGTGGCGGTGGCGCCGCCCATGGCTTCGAGCGCGCGCGACAGCTGCGCGGCAGCGCGCAGCAGCGGCGCCACGCCCATGCGCTCGAACGCCTCGGCCGAGATGCGCATGGTCGGCGCCGCGACGCTGATCGCGGCGAGCGGCACGCCGTCGCGATCGACCACGGGAGCCGCGAGCACGCAGAGCCCCGGCGCGTTTTCCTGGTTGGACAGCGCGTAGCCGGCGGTCTTGACGTGGCGCAGGCGCTGCAACAGCGCGTCGAGATCGGTGATCGTGGTCTCCGTGCGCTTGATGCGCGGCTGCGCCTCGAGCACCTCGATCTGCGTCTCCACCGGCAGCAGCGCCAGCAGCGCCTGACCGACAGCGGTGGAATAGACCGGCGCGCGGCTGCCGATGCGGACGTCGACGCCGAGCCGGACGAGGCCGGCCTGGATGCGCTCGACATAGACGATGTCGCTGCCGTCGAGCACAGCGAGCGAGGCCGCCTCGTTCATCTCGCCGACCAGACTCCGGAGAATTGGCCGCGCCTGGTCGCGCAGCTCGGAGCGCGCGATCGCGTTGAAGCCGAGGTCGAGGCATTTCAGCGTCAGGCGGAAGCGGCGGGTGTCCGCGACCTTCTCGACATAGCCGAGCATGACGAGCGTGTTGAGCAGGCGGAACGTGGTGCCCTTGTCGAGCCCAGCGCGGCGCGCAACGTCGGCGAGCACCAGTTCGGGCTCCTCGCTGGTGAAGGCGTTGAGCACCTGAAAGCCCTTGGCCAGCGACTGCACGACGCTTTTCCCGGCCTTGGTTTCCTCGTCCACGGGAGGCTCCGACGTTTCCTGCTTGACGCCCGTCTCAATGGCGGGCATTTTCGGCTTGCTAAGGTTCGGATTGCGAACTATAGTTCGTATATTCAAGCTGCGTTATCGACCCCTGTCAAGGGGCACGCCGTGCGCATGGCGCTCGCCTGCCGCTTGAAATTCGTCTCCGCCGCATGATCTCTCCCCGACGCGCTGCGCATCCGGCGGCGCCTGCAGGAGACCCGCGTGAGCGTTGCATTCACCAAGGAGGAGAGCGCCGAGACGGCTGCGGAGACGATGCTGCCGGACCGGCCGGTCTCGCCGCATCCGAACCTCGTCACCGAGGCGGGACTGAAGGCGCTTCAGGATCAGCTTCATCAGGCGCAGGCGGCCTACGAGGCGGCGCAAGCGATCGAGGACGTCAACGAGCGCCGGCGCGAGCAGGCGCTGCCGCTGCGCGATGCACGCTATTTCTCGGCGCGGCTGCGCACCGCGCAGGTGATGCCACCGCCCGCCTCCGCCGCGACGATCGCGTTCGGCAGCACGGTGACGTTCCGGCGCGGCGACGGCCGCGTGCAGACCTACGCTATCGTCGGCGAGGACGAAGCCGACCCGAAGCTCGGCATGATCTCCCACGTCGCGCCGGTCGCGCGATTGTTGATGGGCAAGGCGGTCGGCGACGTGATCGAAGCATCGGGCCGGGAGCTGGAAATCCTGAGCATCGCGTGAGGGCTCAACGCATCGGGTGAGCTTCCGCCATGCGCATCGGCATCATCTCGGACACGCACGGCCTGCTCCGCCCGGAAGCGGAGCAACGCCTCGCCGGCGTCGATCACATCATCCACGCCGGCGACATCGGCCGTCCTGAGATCATCGATCATCTCCGCGCCATCGCACCGGTCACCGCGATCCGCGGCAACATCGACGGTGCGGAGTGGGCGAAGGCCTATCCTGCGACCCAGACCGTCGAACTTGGCGGCAGACGCTTTCACGTCGTGCATGACGTCCATGATCTCACAATCGATCCGGCCGCCGAGGACATCGACATGGTCATCTCCGGCCACTCGCATCGCGCTCGCATCGAGACCCGCAATGGCGTGGTCTACTTGAATCCCGGCAGTGCGGGACCGCGTCGCTTCAAGCTGCCAATCACGCTGGCGACGCTCGATATCTCCTCGGGCAGTCTGTCGCCGCTGATTCACGATCTCGGCGGCGGCTGAATGGCGAGAGGGCGCCCAGGGGCGCCCTCCGCAACTGATTAGGAACACCGCGATCAGAAGCGGTCGGCGAGCGCCATGCCGGGATCGCTGAACGAGGGACGGCCAGTCTCGATGTGGCCGGCGACGCGACGATAGAAGCTGTCGTCGGTGTCGCTGGTGACGACGAAGTCGTACCACAGGCCGGACTTGCGCAGGTGCCAGTACAGCTCGCCGTGGTGGCCGGGCGCCGACGCCTTGACGGTCCACGACGTCGACGGGCCGCCATGGCTCGGGCCGGGGAAGAAGCTCGGCGCGCCGAAGCCGAAACCGGGAGCGTCGGGATCGGGAGCTCTGCGGAAGCCCGGCACGTTGCCGAAGCCGACGGGATGGAAGCCGGGCTGTGGCCCGAAGCCGGGACATTGCGGCTCCAGCGCGGCCGACACCGAGGCGGTGACGGCCTGCAGCGGCCCATAGATCTCGTTGGACTTCACCGTGAAGGTCACGCGGGCATGGCCGTCGTTGCGCAGCTGCATGTGCAGGCCGCCCTCGAAGACGTTGTAACCGACGAAGATCTCGGGATTGGCGGCGTTCGACGCTCTGACCTTGTCGAGGTCGCCCTTGAAGTGGCGATGGAAGCCGTTCGGGCCGAGCACCCAGAGATCATAGAGGCCGTCAGGGCCGACGCTCCATTCGTCATCCAGCATCGTGCCGGCCTCGACGGTGTAGCGGCGCGGAATGAGATCGAGATGCCGCTTGTCGTAGACATGGAAGACGGCGCCGGCGAAGCCGGTGTTGGCGAACAGCAGCTTCACCTTGCCGGAGGCCGCATCGACCTTCGCGGTGGCGTGCAGGATGTAGGGCAGCGGGCGCGAGTAGCGCGCGCCGGTCTCCTGGAACAGCGGCTGCGGCGTCGCGGGCGCGACGGGCGCCGGCAGCGTCTTCTGGTGCGCATCCGACGCCTGCCAGTTGCTCTGGTCGGGCAGCTCCGGGAAGCGCGGATCGTTGGGGCTGGCGAAGTCGAACGCCGAGGTGAGATCGCCGGAGACGGCACGATGCCACGGGCTGATGGCCTCGACCTTGATGCCGAAGCGCTTCTCCAGGAAGCGGCCGACCGAGGTGTGGTCGAACACCTGCGAGTTGACCCAGCCGCCCTTGCTCCACGGCGAGACCACATACATCGGCACGCGCGCCGAGAGGCCCCAGGGGCGGATGTTGCCGCTGATCGTGTCGGTCGCGGTCAGCACGTTGCCGACGGTGTTGGAGAAATACTCGCCGTCGAGCGGCAGGGTCGCCTTGCCCATCAGTCTGCCGTTGATGTCGTAGGACGGCACGGCCGGCGCCGGCAGATGATCGAAGAAGCCGTCGTTCTCGTCGAAGGTCAGGAAGAAGACGGTCTGGCTCCAGACCTCGGGATTGGCCGTCAGCGCTTCCAGCACCTGGTCGGTGAAATTGCCGGCGCGGGTCGGGCTGCCGCCGCCGGGATGCTCGGAGTTCGCCTGCGTCGGCAGGATCCACGACACCTGCGGCAACGTGCCGGCCATGACGTCGGCCTTCAGCCGGTCGAGATAGTCCGGGCCGCCAGTCAGGCCGTGGACATAGTTCGGATCGTTCGGCTGCGCATGTCGGAAGCTGGAGAACGCGAGACAGCCGTGCATCGCGCCGGTCCAGTTGTCGTTCATGTCCTGATAGATGTGCCAGCTGACGCCGGCCTTGTTCAAGAGATCCGGCAGCGTGTCCCAGTTGAAGTCGCTGCCGACATATTTGTAGCTCGCCTGCGGCTGCGGCTGGCCCGCGACCCAATTGTGCGGGTTCGGCCAGCAGCGCAGATTGTTCGGCTCGGAATCGTTGGTGGTGGAGTTGATGCCCTGCGCGCGCAGCGCCGGATTGAAGTTGGAGCCGGACCAGAACACGATGCGGTTGGGATCGGTGCCGGTGGTGATCGAGGCGTGGTAGGCGTCGCAGATCGTGAACGCCTCGGCGAGCGCGAACTGGAACGGGATGTCGTCGCGGCCGAAATAGCCCATCGCATAGGGCGTCTTGTACTTCGCCCAATAGCCCATCTTGCCCTGATTCCACGCCGCCTGGCTGTCGCCGAAGGAATGCGGCGTGCCGTAGCCGACCAGCGCGTTGGAGGTGGTGGAGTCGCGGTGATAGGGCGGGATCTCGCGGGTGCCGTCGGACTGGAACCAGACCGGCTTGCCGCTCTCCAGCGGGATCGGGAAACGGTCGCCGAAGCCGCGCACGCCGCGCAGCGTGCCGAAGTAATGGTCGAACGAGCGGTTCTCCTGCATCAGGATGACGATGTGCCTGACGTCCTGAATGGTGCCGGTCCGGCGCCGCGCCGGAATGGCCAATGCCTGGCGGATGCTGGCGAAGGTCGCCGCCGCCGTGGCGCCTGCGAGAAAGTCGCGACGTGTTGTCATGATGTTTCGGCCTTCTGAAATCCTGGAGAGGACATCGGCGGCGGCCGGGCAACGGCCTCCGCCTGGGAGCGGCCGAAGGGGTAGCAGTGCGACTTGACGTCGCTGTGAAATATTTATTTATGATCGGATTCATGATGAGATTTTCTCAGTCGAACGCATGAGGCGCGCGTGACGGGTTACACCTTCAGCTCCGGGCCGGCTGCGACCGGCATCCTGTCCCGCGTGCGGGAGCTGCAGAACGAGCTGCCGCCGAAGGCGCGGCAGATTGCGGAGCTGGTGGTCGCGCGGCCGGAGCCGTTCATCCACATGTCAATCACCGAGGTGGCGGAGGCCTGCGGGGTCAGCGAGGGGACGATCGTGTCGTTCTGCCGGCGGGTGGGCGTGCGCGGCTTCCAGGAGCTCAAGATCATGCTGGCGCGGGACCTGATCGAGCCGGTCCGGCTGATCCAGGAGGATTTGCATCGCGGCGATGATCCGGCGACCGTCACCGACCACATCTTCGCCGCCCATGCCGCCTCCTTGCAGGAGACGCGGCGGCTCTTGTCGATGGACGCGCTGGCGCAGGCGACGCGGCTGCTGCGGCAGGCGCGGCGGATCGAGATCTACGGCATCGGCAGCTCGGCGCCGGTGGCGCAGGATCTGTCGTATCGGCTGCTGCAGCTCGGCCTCGCCGCGAATGCCATCGTCGACTCCCACGTCCAGGCCGTCAGCGCCGGGATGACTGGCCCTGAGGTCGCCACCGTCACCGTGTCGCATTCCGGCAGCACGGTCGAGACAGTGCTGGCGACGCGTCTCGCGCAGGCCGCCGGCGCGCGGACCATCGGCATCACCCGGCTCGGCAAGTCGCCGCTGGCGGCGCATTGCGAGGTGCTGCTCTACACCGTCGCCAACGAGACGCGCTATCGCCCGGAGGCGATGAGCAGCCGCGTCGCCCAGCTCGCGATCATCGACACGCTGGTCAGCTGCTGCGCGCTGACCGACACCGAGCGCTCGGTCGAGAAGCTGCAGCACGCGGCGCGCATCCTGTCCGAGAAGCGCTACTGACATCCGCGGCCCGCGCGCGAACTAATAGTCCTTCAGCAGCCGCTCGATGTAGTCGAGCTCGAGCTGCGGCCGCGACTGATCGCCGAGGCGGCGGCGCAGTTCTTCCAGAATGCGGCGGACGCGCTGGACGTCGATCTCGCCCGGGATCTTCTGCGAGAAATCGTCGATGTCGCGTCCCGGATGCATCGGGCGTCCGAGCGGATCGGTCTGCTGCGCGCCCTGCTGGCGGCCGGCGCGCTGACCGGGGCCGTCGCCCGGCTGGTCGCCGTCGCCCTGCTGCATCGCCTCGGCGAGGCTCTTCGCGCCCTTGCGCAGCGCGTCCAGCGCCTTGCCCTGCGATTCCACCGCGCCGTCGGCGTTGCTGTCGCCGAGCTGGCTGCCGGCATCGCCCATCGCGCCGTCGGCCTCGTCGAGCCCGTCGCCGCCATCGCCCTCCTCGCCTTGATCCCCCGGATCGCCTTGCTGCCCCTGCTGCCCCTTCTGGCCTTTCTGACCCTTCTGTCCCTTCTCGCCCTTCTGGCCCATGCCGCGCTTGGCGAGCTGCTCCTGCAGCTGCTTCAGCCGGTCGCGCAGCGCCTGCTGGTCCTGCTGCAAATCGCCCATGCTCGGGTCCTGGTCGCCCTGCTGACCCTGCTTGTTGCGGTTGCGGCGCGAGTCCTGGCCCTGCTTGAAGGTCTTGTCGCGAAGCTGCTGCTGCTTGCGGATCATGTCGCCGAGTTCGTTGAGCGCCTGCTCCATGTCCTGGTCGCCGCCCTGGCCCGGCTGCGCCATCTGCAGATTCTCCAGCATCTGCTGCAGCTGCTCGAGCAGCTCGCGCGCGCCCTCCTTGTCGCCCTGGCGCGACAGCCGCTCCATGCGGTCGATCATGTTCTGCAGGTCCTGCTGGCGCAGCACCTTGGTGTTCTGGTCGAGCGGCCGCTGCGCCATCTGCGGATTGTTGCGCAGCTGCTCGGCGAGCTGGCGCATGTAGTTGTCCATCGCCTTGCGCAGGTCTTCGGCGAGCTTCTTGATCTCCTCGTCGCTGGCGCCGCGCTCCAGCGCCTGCTTCAGCGCGTCCTGCGCCGCGCGCAGTGCCTTGTCGACGTCGCTGATGTTGCCGTCCTCGATCGTGACCGCGAGCGCCCACAGGCTGGCCACGACCTCGCGCAGCGCGTCATCGGTGCGCGCGGCCTCGAGCTGGCGCGTCACCGACTGCAGGCCGAGATACTGACCGAGCTCCGGCGAGAACAATTCCGGCGCGATCGCCAGCGCATCGAGCGCGGTGAACACGTCGCCATTGCGGTTGCCGTCGAGCGCCAAGATGCGGCGCTGCTCGATCAGCGCCCGCGCCAGCGGCTTGGTGAACAGCCGCTCCGGCAGCCTGGTCTCGAACGGCTCGC
The DNA here is from genome assembly GCF_032381435.1 of Bradyrhizobium sp. SZCCHNR1002. NCBI lineage: Bacteria > Pseudomonadati > Pseudomonadota > Alphaproteobacteria > Hyphomicrobiales > Nitrobacteraceae > Bradyrhizobium > Bradyrhizobium sp. SZCCHNR1002. Next base: position 335,402 of record NZ_JAUHIS010000007.1, on the reverse strand, counting down.
TGGTGCCCTCGTTGCCGGCCTCGTCCTTGGCGGTCAGGGTCAGCGTGACCTCAGCGCCGGCATAGGGGTCTTCGCTCAGGTCCTTGACGGTCTGGCCGAGGCCGTTGCGGGTGCGCGCGTTCGGCAGCACCAGCGGAAACTCCGGCGGCTGGAACAGCGGCCGCGCCGCGGGCGCGTCCGGCTTGGTCTCAGCGGCACGCGCGGCGACCTTGGCGCGGGCTTCGGTGACGCCGTAATCATCCTCGATCTTGTAGGACAGTTTCAGCGAGCCGCGCGCCTGGCGCTCCGGGTCCTTGGCCATGCTGATGACCGGCGGCTTGTCCGGCGTCGCCGCGAACACCCATTGCGGCTGGCCCGCCGGCGCGCGCACATGCACGGTGCCGTCGGACTTGATGACATAGTGCTTCTCGGTCGTGCCCTTCGGCGCGGCTTCGCTCGCGGCGACCTCGTTCGCCGCGGCCTCGGTGACGCCGCCGCCGGTGATGACGTCGAGATTACCGCCGCTGGAGCGGATGATCAGGGTCGCGCCCGCGGGCACCACGATCGGGCCATTCGCCGGCACCGCGCCTTCCTTGTTGGCGGCGGACAGGATGATCGGCGGCTTCGCGGTATAGAGCGGCGGCTTGACCCAGGCATCGACGCGGATCGCGACCGGCGTCATCACGCCGTTCCAGTCGAACGCCGAGGCGATGCGCATCGGCCGCTCGTCGCCGGCGGCAAAATACGTCGCGACCAGCAGCACGACGACCAGCGCGCGCACCGCCCAGGGATCATGCAGCAACAGCCGCGGCCGCGGCGTGCCGGCGCGGATGCGCTTGATCGAGGCGAGCGTGCGCTCGCGCTGCGCCTGCCACAGCGCCTGCGCGATCGGATCCTTGGTGGTGAGCGTGTCGGTGAGCGCGGTGGCCGGGCGATGCGCGATGCCGGAGCCGCGATCGAGCCGCGACAGGCCCTCCTCGCGGCTCGGCCAGCGATATCTGAGGATCGGCACGGCGGCGCCGAGCAGAAGCAGGAGAAACAGCGACACGCCGATCATGCGCGCCGCGAACGGCAGGCCGAGCCACAATCCGGCCCAGGACACGATCAGGAACAGGCCGACGACCATCAGCAGCCGCGCGAGATGCGGCCAGCCGCGCTCCCAGGCGATGGCATACCGCGCCCGCTTCAGCGCCTGCGCGAGCTTGAGCCGCGCGAGGCGATCGCTGGAAAGCCCATCGCCGGGACGCCCATCGGGAGTGCTGCTTGCCGGCGAGGCCGGCTCGTTCGTGAGGCCGCTCAACAGTCTCTCCAGGTTGCCCGGATGTTCACCCTACCACAAAGGCATCCATGAGGCACGCACCGTGCCAAGACTTTCCCGCCTGCGCAGGCCGTCCACACGGGAGTGTGACCGGGGCGGGTTCCCGGGGCGTTACGGGCGTCCGGGGCCTCATGGTTCGAGACGCGCCGCGCCCGTCGCAGTATCGCTGCACATCAGACACCGTCCGGCGCGGCGCTCCTCACCATGAGGGTCAGCAGTTGGACCAGCGCTGACACTCAGCGGCCACTCAGCACACAACTCGCGCCCCTCACCCTGAGGGCCCGCCGCAGGCGGGCGTCTCGAAGGGCGAGGCCCCCGCTGCCGACCACGCACATCTCATGCAAATCCGTTCTCGCGGCGCCTTCGCACCCGAGCTATCCAAGAATTCGTCACCCTCTCCAAACAGAGGGCGCAGGGAAGGCCAGGTGCCGGCTGGCACCTGCGGTCCGCGTGCAGCAAATAAGCACGCGGCAGAACCACAGGCTCAGCCGGGATCACCCGGCCTTCCCTGCGCGATGGTGTTACGAATTATACGCGCTCTTCCCGGGGACCGGCTTGTTGGCCCCGTCGCGGACGACACGTCCTCGCCCGCTTGGCATCAGCACCGGGATGCCAGAACCACGCGACTTCCTCGTCGCACCGGGATCGTTCGTCCGCGCGAGCAAGCCCACGCTGCGTCCCCATGCGCCCACCGCATCCCGCACCCGACGTCCGTGACGATCGCGAAGCGCCCCCTCAGCGGGACGGGATGCGAGGAGTAGAGCATGATTTCGGATAAAGCGCAAGACATATTTCGGTACTTTGCTCGAAAGGATCGAGCGCGCATCGGGAACGGAAAAATCGATCCAAAGCCAACGCCGACCGAGGGACCGGCCCGGGGCACACGCAGCAGGAATGGTTGAGCGCTCCGACGCTGCAATTGCAGCGAGATTTTTGGCAAACTCGACATCGATCAATGAGACGACATCAATATGCAGCATCGCTGTCTTGCGATAAGTTACGAACCAGACCTTCTGGAGAGCTGCAATGCGGCTTGCGTTTCCTCGTATCGAAAGCCTTCAGACAGACGATGGCACCGCGTCGATCCGGTACCTCACGGTCGACATGAACCGCGACAACGGCGGCCTCAAATATCTGTTCACATTTGAAGCTCCAAATGGCGAGATGAGGATCCCTACCACCGTTGCCCTTCTGACAAGCTCTCCGGCGCGAGAGAAGTTCCGCGCGGACACGGGCTTAGACCTGTTCGATTCGAGACTAAGCGAGATTGGCAAATATACTGAGGAGTATGCTGGCCGATATGGAAATACATTTCTGGTTCAGGCCTTTGATGTGCCCGCCAACATGGACGAGGATGCAATTGTTGCGCTGAGATCTGCATTCTGCGCGCTGTTTTTTGAGTATTGGTCATCGTACCGGCATAACAATCAGGATGACACGTGCGATCCAGCAGAGCGTTATCCCGACACCCTTCATTTTGTGCCGCAGAATCTGGGCAGAAAATTCCATCTTACTCTTCACGCGAGGCAGGAGGGGTGACGACTGATTTTCGGAACACCGCCCCAGTTCGGCTCTGAGAGCGGTCTCAAATTCGAATGACGACACACACTTGTCTCCTGCGCTCGATCGTCACCAAGCGCACGACCACCGCACCTCTGAGGACCACACTTGAAAAGCCAAATGCAACCTTATGCCGCGCAGCGCTTGGCCCATGTTGCGTTCGGCCCGGTCCCCACCACGCCCAGGCGCAGAACCGGCATGGACAAGTCAAACACGCGGCGCCAGCCCTGGCGTAAGACAATCGCGACGTCTCTGCGCGCTCTGACATGCCTGCTGACCTGTGCGTTGGCGCTCGCATGGCCGGCGTACGCTCCTGCAACAGATGCTTCGGCTTCCGCCGCCCTCGAAATCATCAACGGACCGACGCCCGGCGAACTCGAGCTTCGCGGCCATGGGACGGTCGAACTCGCTCCGGAGCTGATCGTCGAGGAGCAGCGCGACGACGGCAGCTTCGAGCGCGTTCAGGATCTCGACGGCGGCACGATGAGGCTCGTGGCGTCATGCGATCAGCGGCCCGGCACCTGCGTGACGATCGACGAACGCGGCCTGCGGCCCGAGCCGTGGAGCGGCCTGACCTGCTCGTCCCAATGCAACGGAGGCTGCGACCGGAATTATCCGCTGTTCGGTCGATTCCGCTTCGTAGTGGTGTCGTGCGACCGCCGGACAAGGTTCGAGGGCCCCGTCTTCGAGCTGTCCCGGCCAACACATGGATCTCGCTTTCGCCGTCCTTGAGCGCATCTTGGTCCAACCAAGCTTCGGAGAAAGTCGATTGCTGCGCCCCTGCGCCCTGACATGCCTGCTGACCTGCGCAATGGTGTTCGCATGGCCCGCGCACACTCCCGCGGCAGACGCTCCGCCATCCGCTGCCGTCGAGATTCACAACGGACCAGCGCCCGGTGCGCTCGAACTTCGCGCCCATGGGACGATCGAACTCGCCCCCAAACTGATCGTCGAGCAGCAGCGCGACGACGGCAGCTTCAAGCGCGTTCCGTATCTCGATCGCGACACGATGAGATTGGTGGCGTCGTGCGACCAGCGGCCCGGCACATGCGTGCAAGTGGACGAACGCGGCCTGCGGCCGGTGCCGTGGACCGGCATGTCCTGCTCGTCCCAATGCAACCGCAGGTGCGACAAGAACGTGCCGCTGCACGGCCGCTTCCGCTTTGTGGTGATGTCGTGCGACGGTGCGACGAGGTTCGAGGGCCCGGTGTTCGAGCTGGCCGAGAAGCCGTGACACAGCCTGCATGAACGCGCGGACGTTACTTAGTGCACTTGCAACGCAATCCTGGATGGGCCCGTGCCATGAGCCATATGAAGCTTGTAATCTTGCTCGTTCTAGGCGGGCTCTATAGCGCTGCCGCCCATGCGGGCGATCAGAAATGTGGTGCGCCTCAACTCTACGAAAACCTCATGAAGTCGGACAGCTATTGGCTGGTTGAAGACGATCCACTTCCACCAGATGAGCGGATCGTGGTTGGATCGGTTGCATATCAACCAATCAAACAGCTTTGTTTTAATCGTGGTGCGTTCTGGGTGGCTCAATTCGGGGCAGACTTCAATCAGGCCAGGATTCGAGTGGTGGGTAAAGCGCTCAGCATTGATCGAATCCGATTTATGCGCGCCGTCGGCCCAAGAATGTGGAAGGCCCTGATTGCGCAAAGCTATACGCAACCACGTGTGCGGTTCACGCTCTCCGCGACAGATGGCGAGTGTGGAGCGCGAGCGCTCGTTCTGGCAATTGACGGCACATCGGCCCCTGAACCATTCGGGATCGAGCGGTGGCAATTCAGACTCAAGTCGCGCTATCACTGCGCCGATTGAATCGCCGGCCTATTTTGTGTCACTGTAATTCCCAGGGGTGGAGGTTTCTTCCCTCTTGCCAAGACAAATCATCCTTCGGAAGGCCTAGCATCCAGAGCATCGGATCTCATTCGCCGGGAGACGTCCGCTACTCCAATGCGCGAACGACACGGATTCCGACATTGAGCTTGTCCTCATCGTAGCTCGCAGAGAAGCGATCCGTACTACTGACATAGAGATAGTTGATGGAGCCTCCCCGGATGATTCGGTTGTTGCAATCGGCTCCCTTGGTCCATGCCGATCCGTCGGATGGAGCCCCATTGTAATCGTCATGTGTGCAATCCAGCACCCACTCAAATACGTTTCCGTACACGTCATGGAGACCGAATAGATTGGGCTTCAGTTTCCCGACGGGAGCGAGATCCGGAAAGCCGTCGTTGCAAAGAGCAGCGCGAACCTTTGGATACTTCTTGCGTGCGTCGAGATCCGAGACATTGGCATAGTCGCAATGCTGCTTCCAATCTTCTTCAGTGCCGTAATAGAATTCGGTCTTGGATGTGGCGCGAGCTGCGTATTCCCATTCCGCCTCGGTCAGCAGCCGATAGGGCTTGCCGGTCGTCTTTGCCAGCCATTCGACATAGGCCGTCGCGCCGCCGAAGGTGACGAATGACACCGGATGATCTTCATAACCTTCGTCGACGTAGTACCATGGGCCGCCCGACGATACGCGGAAGTTGAAATGCGAATTCGGCTCGGCTCGCTTTGGCGCAACGAAGGAATCGATACTCCCCGACTTGGCGACGGCCGTCAAAAATGCCGCAAACTGAGCATTGGTGACTTCGAAGCGGCCGACGGCCAGTTTCGCCGCGATCTTCACGGTGTGGAACGGCAGCTTGTTTCGCGACGGATTTTTCTCGTCCGGACTTGCGCCCATCATGAACTCGCCAGCCGGAATGACGACGAGTTCAGGACATTGCGCGCACTCCCTGAAGGTTTCACCGACCTTGATCGCCATGGTCTCAGCGCTGGAGAGAGCTGACGGTCTTCGTCCTTCCTTGAAGGCTTTTATCGGCCGGGGCTCGGAGACCGGAGGCGGGGCAGCGGCGCCGGGAGGAGATGCCGTCGATGGACCACCTGCTACCGAGTTTGGCGCCAAGTACAGCTCTCCGACCAGCGAAATCGAAAGCTCCGGAAGCTGCTGTTTGTTGGTCAGCTCGTACACGTCGCTCGCGATACGTCGAAAGGTGACGCCAATCTCCGTCGGATCCGCGATGCGCGCCAGGATCGATCGGGTGAACGGACTGTTTCTGCCGCTGCCGTCTTCCGCAGTCCGCCCTGCTTGCGTGGCATACGCTGTGATGGTCCCGACCGGGCTGTCTATCTTCGCCAACCCCTGTTGGACGAATGAGCTTCTTGACCGTTCGAGCTTGCGACGCAGCCCATCCGCCAGAGGATTGTCGCGACACGCATCAAGAACCAGGATTCGAAGCGTCTTGGCGGCCTGCAGGTCCGACATGATGTCGTCGACGCGGATGAGCCTGCGCAGGTCGGCCTCGTCCTCGAGCTTGGCATCGATTGGGACGAGATAGTTCACGCCTCCGAACTGGATACCGTGACCAGCGTAATAGGCGAGAGCGACATCCGACGATTTCACCTCGCGAGAAAATCGAATGAGCAGATCTTCCATTGCGGATTTGCTGAGATTGGTGCCCGAAAAGATTTCGAAACCAAGCCTCTTCAAAGTCGCTGCCATATCCTCTGCATCATGCTCCGGGTTCGGGATGGCAGGCGTGTTCTTGTACGCGGAATTTCCGACGACCAGTGCGATCCGCTTTTGCGCGTTCGCAGCACCGGAGAATATGAAAACGAAAATCAGGGCCAGCAACAACCGCATGAAATCTCCCGGGTGCGTCCAGACAAATCAGAAAGGAACTCTATTATCATATAATATCTACAGAAGGGGTGGTATGAACGTGCAACCAGGGGATGACAGTGATCACGGTTATGGTGGGGGTATCTGAGCTCTCTCTGTCTCCAACGTGGGCTTGGTGGACGGCTCCGAACAACGAGGGTGAGTGAGCACAAGACTGGCGACCGTCGGGGGCGCTTCGCTCGTCGAACCGCCCGCGTGCAGTGATTGCGCCTCTTAGCTACGCCGTTACCGACGCGACAAGCGCCTCACGGCCAAACCGGCGCCCCCTCCAGCCCCACCGTCTCCGGCAGCCCGCACATCAGGTTCGCATTCTGCACCGCCTGCCCGGCGGCGCCCTTGCCGAGATTGTCGACGACGCCGAGCGCGATCACCAAATTGCGGTCGGGGTCGGCGGCGTAGCTGACGAAGGCGAGGTTGGAGCCGTTGGCCCATTTGGTCTGCGGCGGCGTGTCGGTGACGCGGACGAAGGCGCTGTCACGATAGAAGCGGCGGGCGGCGTCGAGGCATTGCGCCGTGGTGGCGCGGCCGCGGGCGTAGATGGTGGCGAGGATGCCGCGGGTCATCGGCACCAGATGCGGCGTGAACACGAGGCCTGTGGCGCTGCCGCCGCTGAGGCGCGCGATCGTGCTTTCGATCTCGGGCATGTGGACGTGCCGGAGCAGGCCGTAGGGGATCAGGTTCTCGTTGCTCTCGGCGTAGCCGAATTTGCTGTCGCCGCCGCGGCCGGCGCCGGAGATGCCGGTCTTGGCGTCGATCACGATGTTCTCGGGCGAGATCAGTTGCGCGGCGAGCAGCGGCGCCAGCGGGGTCAGCGCCGCCGCCGGGAAGCAGCCGGGATTGGCGATGCGGGTCTGGCCCGCGATCTCGCTCGGCCAGACGTCGGCGAGGCCGTAGGTCCAGCCGTCGGCGTAGCGGTGGTCGCCGCCGATGTCGACGATCTTCACGTGGCTTGGCACGCGCGCCAGCGCCTCGCGCGAGGCGCCGGTGGGGAGCGAGGCGAACAGCACGTCGAGCGGCGGCAGGCGCGCAGGGTCCCACTTCTCGATCACGAGATCGGCGAGTTTTGCGGGCACGCCGGGGAAGCGCTGCGACAGACGCTGGCCGGCGCTGCCCTCGCCCGCGGCGTAGACCAGCTCGAACGCGGGATGCCCCGCGACCAGGCGCATCGCCTCGCCGCCGCCAAAACCGGAGATGCCGACGATGCCGACGCGAATGCTCATGGGTGGGGGTCCTCGCAGAACAGTGTGACCGATCAGGTCGGGAAGCGACCAGGGAACGCGATCTCGCGGAGGCGTCCGATCCGGGTTAAACTAAAATCGCCATGGCCAATAAGCAAACCAGGCTGCTGCCGTCAGCCCTGCCCCCGAGCGCCGGAACAAGTCCGATGTGGCCACAGACATGCGAGAACGCAGATGGCGAAGAAGCTGCCGCCGGTTCATCCCGGTGAAATCCTGCGGGAAGAGTTCCTCGTCCCGCTTAAGCTCACGCCCTATGCGGTCGCCGCCGCGCTGAAGGTACCGCGCACCCGGATCGAGCGCATTGCGCGCGAAGAGAAACCGGTGACGGCCGACACCGCGTTGCGGCTCGGCAAATTCTTCAAGACCGGCGGTGCATTCTGGATGAACATGCAGGCGCGCTTCGATCTCGAAACAGCGGAAGACATGCTCGCGCCTGACATTGAGAAGATTGCGGCTTACGAGGCCGTGTGAGTAACAACTCGGCAGGAGGATCGTGGCAGTCACGACGATCTATGCTGGTGCGCCGAACGACCTGCTTATCAGTTACTCCGTCATGGCCGGGCTTGTCCCGGCCATCCACGTCGCTCTGCGCGCTCGGATGGACGTGGATGCCCGGGACAAGCCCGGGCATGACGTTGTGGAGACAGGCGAGCGCAACAGCGCGGGTAAGGTGTCGGGGCGATAGCGCCCCTCACAACCACGGCGCCGGCGTGTCCATCGCGATCAGTTGCTCGACCTCAATGCGCGGGCGGATCACGGCGGACTGGTCGCCCTTGACCAGCACCTCAGGCACCAGCGCGCGGGTGTTGTAGGTGCAGGCCTGCACGGCGCCGTAGGCGCCTGCGGTCATGATGGCGAGGAGGTCGCCGGGCGCGGGCTCCGGCAGCGCGCGGTCGAGCGCGAGGTAGTCGCCGCTTTCGCAGACCGGGCCGACGACGTCGGCCACGAAGGCGGGCGCGTTCGGCGCGGGCTGCTTGACGGGGAGGATGTCGTGATGCGCCTCATAGAGCGTCGGGCGGATCAGATCGTTCATCGCGGCGTCGATGATGACGAAGTTCTTGGCCTCGCCGTGCTTCACATAGATCACCTTGGCGACGAGGATGCCGGCATTGCCGACGATCATGCGGCCCGGCTCGAACATCAGCGTGCAGCCGAGATTGTGCGACACGCGCTTGACCATCGCGGCGTAGGCGGCGGGCTCCGGCGGCACCGCATGGTCCATGTGATAGGGGATGCCGAGGCCGCCGCCGAAATCGACATGGGAGATGTCGTGGCCGTCGGCGCGCAGCGTCTGCACGAACTCGGTGAGGATGCGGAACGCGGTCTCCATGGGGCCGAGATCGGTGATCTGGCTGCCGATATGGACGTCGACGCCGGTGACCTTGATGCCCGGCATTTTGGCCGCGCGGGCGTAGACGCGGCGGGCGTGCTCCAGGGGAATGCCGAACTTGTTCTCCGACTTGCCGGTCGAGATCTTGGCGTGCGTGCCGGCATCGACGTCCGGATTGACGCGGATGGAGATGCGGGCGGTGTGGCCGGTCTCCACGGCGAGGCGCGCCAGCAGGTCGAGCTCGGGCTCGGATTCGATGTTGAGGCAGTGGATGTCGGCCGCGAGCGCGGCGCGCAGCTCGGCCTCGGTCTTGCCGACGCCTGAGAACACGATTTTCCGCGACGGAATGCCGGCGGCCAGCGCGCGCTTCAATTCGCCGCCGGAGACGACGTCGGCGCCGGCGCCGAGTTTGGCGAGCGTGCGCAGCACCGACTGGTTGGAATTGGCCTTCATCGCGTAGCAGATCAGCACGTCCTGGCCGGCGAAGGCGTCCGCGAACACGCGGTAGTGCCGCTCCAGGGTGGCGGTGGAGTAGCAGTAGAACGGGGTGCCGACTGACGCGGCGAGATCAGCGAGATTGACGGCCTCGGCGTGCAGCACGCCGTCGCGGTAGTCGAAATGGTTCATGGGTTTTGGTCCGCGCGCGGGGCTGCGAGATGAGTGATTGTGGCGGCGAATTGCCGGGAAATGGGGTGGAATGTCAAACCCGCGCTGCCACCCTCCCCTGGAGGGGGGAGGGTGAAGCAGCGCACTTGGTGAAGCAGCGCACTTGGAGTTCGATTGTGCCCAGCTATCTCTCCGGCGTCATGCCCGGGCTTGACCCGGGCATCCACGTCCGTCCCAGGATGCCGCACGACGTGGATGGCCGGGTCAAGCCCGGCCATGACGAGAGGAGAGACCCGGGACCAGATCGTCGGGCCCGGTGAGGATCAGATAGCGGCTTCCCGCCGCCAGCAGCCGCTATTTGCTGTCCAGCAGCGGATCCAGGAAGAACGGTTTCTTCTGGCCGCGGGTGGCGGCGGGGGCGGAGTCGGCGCCGTAGCCGGAGTTGAACAGGCCGGGCTTGTTGGCGGCGTCCGTCGCGGTATCGGCGGGCGCCGCGGACATCTGCGGGGCCGGCGGGGAATTGGCCGGCAGGTCCAACGGGCCCTTGCGGCCGCAGGCGGCCAGCAGAAGGGCGGAGGCGCCCAGGACGAGAACGATCCGGGCGGCGGAGGTTGGACGGCGAGCGCGATTCACGTGTGAAATCCCCATGCGGGCGGCACCATACAGAGAATGCACCGGCCTGACGAGTGCGGGAGTGCCACGCCAGGACGATCAAATTGCGGCGATCGAATTTCGGGCGAAAACCCTACTTTCGCTGCTTTTCCAGCCGCTTCAGCCAGGCCTTGGCCTGCGAGGCCACGTTCTTCGGCGCGGTGCCGCCGAAGCTGGTGCGGCTCTTCACGGAGGATTCCACACTGAGCACGCCGAGCACGTCGGCGGTGATCCTGGGCTCGACCTCCTGCATCGCCTTCAGCGGCAGCTCGTGCAGCGCCACGCCCTGCTTCGAGGCGAGTGCGACGATTCGGCCGGTGACGTGATGGGCCTCGCGGAACGGCATCTTGAGGGTGCGGACCAGCCAGTCGGCGAGATCGGTGGCGGTGGCGTAGCCCTCGCCGGCGGCGGCCTTCATGCGGGCCTCGTCGGGCACCAGGTCGAGCGCCATGCCGGTCATGGCCCTGATCGCGAGCGACAGCGCGGCGAAGGCCTCCATCGCGCCCTGCTTATCCTCCTGCATGTCCTTCTGATAGGCGAGCGGCAGGCCCTTCATGACGATCAGCAGGCCGTTGAGCGCGCCGATGACGCGGCCGGTCTTGGCGCGGACGAGCTCGGCGGCGTCCGGATTGCGCTTCTGCGGCATGATCGAGGAGCCGGTGGTGAACTTGTCCGACAGCTTGATCAGGCCGACCAGCGGCGAGGTCCAGATCACGATCTCCTCGGCGAAGCGCGACAGATGCACGGCGCAGATCGATGCGGCCGAGAGCGTCTCCAGCACGAAGTCGCGGTCGGAGACGGCATCGAGCGAATTGGCCATCGGACGGTCGAAGCCGAGCGCCTCGGCGGTGGCGTGGCGGTCGATCGGGAACGAGGTGCCGGCGAGCGCGGCCGCGCCCAGCGGCGACTCGTTGAGGCGCTTGCGGGCATCGAGGAAGCGGCCGCGGTCGCGGCCGGCCATCTCGACATAGGCGAGGAGATGGTGGCCGAAGGTGACCGGCTGGGCGGTCTGCAGATGGGTGAAGCCGGGCATCACGGTGCCGGCGAATTCCAGCGCACGGGTGGCGAGCGCCTGCTGGTAGGCGGCCAGCGCGGCGTCGATGTCGTCGATGGTATCGCGGACGAACAGGCGGAAATCGGTCGCGACCTGGTCGTTGCGCGAGCGCGCGGTGTGCAGCCGGCCGGCGGCGGGGCCGATCAGCTCGGACAGCCGGCTCTCGACGTTCATATGGATGTCTTCGAGGGCGCGCTTGAACGCGAACGAGCCCTTGGTGATCTCTGACAGGATCGTGTCTAGACCCTTCCCGATATTTTTCGCATCACCCGAGGTGATGATGCCCTGGGCGGCAAGCATGGCGGCGTGCGCCTTGGACGCGGCGATGTCCTGCGCGTAGAGGTGGCGATCGACGTCGATCGAGACGTTGATGTCCTCCATGATCTCGTCGGGACGTTCCGTGAACCGGCCGCCCCACATCTTGTTGCTCATGCCTGCCGCTCTTAAACCTTGATGACCGCGTCTGGATGGGACACATCGTTTCGATGCCCCGAAATTCGCGCCTCTGATAGCCGCAACCGACCCGACATGACAAACGATAAGCCAGAGCCGTCCCCTGCCCGCCCCGCCTCGCGCGGCCGAACCGTGCTCGTCGCCGGCGCGGTGGCCGTCGTCGCCGTGGCCGGCATCGCGGCGGTTTCGTTCGGCGGACTGTTGAAGGGCAAGCCGTCCGGGGACCAGGCGTGCGAGGCGGCGGTCAAGACCGCGGCGCGGCTGGCGCCGCTGATCAGGGGCGAGGTGGCGGCGCTGACGGCGGCAACGACGCCGCTGCGGCTGCCGGATCTGGCCTTCGAGGACGCCTCGGGCGCGGCGAAGAAACTGTCGGACTTCCGCGGCAAGACGGTGCTATTGAACCTCTGGGCGACCTGGTGCGTGCCCTGCCGCAAGGAGATGCCGGCGCTGGACGGGCTGCAGGCCAAGCTCGGCAGCGACGCCTTCCAGGTGGTCGCGGTCAACATCGACACCCGCGACCCGGAGAAACCAAAGACGTTCCTCGCCGACGCCAAGCTGACGCAGCTCGCTTATTTCAGCGACGCCAAGGCCAAAGTGTTCCAGGATCTGAAGGCAGTCGGCCGCGCGTTGGGCATGCCGACCTCGGTGCTGGTCGACGGCAATGGCTGCGAGATCGCCACCATCGCCGGTCCGGCCGAATGGGACAGCGCCGACGCGCTCAAGCTGATCCAGGCGGCGACCTCGAAGGTCGCGGCAGGGCTCTGACGCTCGGGGTTTGGCGAAGCTATTCCTACGGGGTCATGGCCGGGCTTGTCCCGGCCATCCACGTCGGCCGGCATGCGCAGAACGGCGTGGATGCCCGGGACAAGCCCGGGCATGACGACCAACTGGTTGGTTGGGAGCGTCGGACTCCACTGCGGATTTGCCGCGACAGGCCGCTGGCCCCGCAACCAGCCCCTCGCGCTCAGGCGGCGATATTCAGGTTGCCGCCGACGCCGGGGCCGACATTGGCGAGCGACAGGGTCTGCTGGGCGCCGCCGAGCAGGGTCAGGACGGCATCCTTCTGCGCATCCAGGTTCTGCTTCAAAACCGATGTCGCGACCTGCTGCTGGGTCGCACTCGCCTGCTGCGCCATGACCGCAGCCACCAAGCTCATATCCATACGCAAATACCTCGCCTGAGCTGAACGGTAGCCGATCAGCCTTAACGAAGCGTGTCGATCGTTTCAGATTGTTTCAGCGGGTCGGCACCGGCTTGGGGCCGCGATAGTCGTAGAAGCCGCGCTGCGTCTTGCGGCCGAGCCAGCCGGCCTCGACATATTTCACCAGCAGCGGGCACGGCCGGTACTTCGAGTCCGCCAGACCCTCGTGCAGCACCTGCATGATCGACAGACAGGTGTCCAGGCCGATGAAATCCGCCAGCTCCAGCGGCCCCATCGGATGATGCGCGCCGAGCTTCATCGCCGCGTCGATCGCCTCGACGTTCCCGACGCCTTCGTACAGCGTGTAGATCGCCTCGTTGATCATCGGCAGCAGCACGCGGTTGACGATGAAGGCCGGGAAATCCTCGGAGACGGCGACCTGCTTGCCGAGACGGCCGACGAACTCCTTGGCCGCCTCGAAGGTGGCGTCGTCGGTGGCAATGCCGCGGATCAGCTCGACCAGCTCCATCAGCGGAACCGGGTTCATGAAATGAATGCCGATGAAGCGCTCGGGGCGGTCGGTGCAGGCGGCAAGCCGCGTGATCGAGATCGAGGAGGTGTTGGAGGCGATGATCGCCTCGGGCTTCAGGACCGCGCAGAGATCGTGGAAGATCTTGCGCTTGACGTCCTCCTTCTCGATCGCGGTCTCGATGACGAGATCGCAGTCGGCGAGGCCGTCGAGGCTTTCCGTGATCGAGATCCGGCCCAGCGCCTGGCTGCGCGCCTCCTCGGAGATCACCTTCTTGGCCACCTGGCGGGTCAGGTTGCCGTTGATGGTCGCCATGCCCGATTTCAACCGGTCGGAGGTAACGTCGTTGAGCACCACGTCGAGCCCGGCCAGCGCAGCGACATGCGCGATGCCGTTGCCCATCTGTCCTGCGCCGATCACACCGAGCTTGTTGATCTGAGCCATGTCGTCATCCACCGGAACGGCGCGAGGTCGGCGCCCATCCATGCCTTAACAGATGAAACACCGGCCGCGACAGTCCCATGCGCGGCCGGTGTGTAGGGTCTTACTTGCCGAGCGCGTCCGTCAGCTCGGGAACCGCCTGGTAGAGATCCGCCACCAGACCGTAATCGGCGACCTGGAAGATCGGCGCGTCCTCGTCCTTGTTGATCGCGACGATCACCTTGGAGTCCTTCATACCGGCGAGATGCTGAATGGCGCCTGAAATGCCGATGGCCACGTACAGCTCCGGCGCAACCACCTTGCCGGTCTGGCCGACCTGCCAGTCGTTCGGCGCGTAGCCCGCATCGACCGCGGCGCGCGAGGCGCCGACGCCGGCGCCGAGCTTGTCGGCGAGCGGCTCGATGTACTTGGCGAAGTTCTCGCGGCTCTGCATCGCGCGGCCGCCGGAGACGATGATCTTGGCCGAGGTCAGCTCGGGCCGATCGCTCTTGGCGACCTCCTCGCCGACGAAGCTCGACAGCGCCGGATCGCCGGCCGCCGCCACCGTCTCGACCGACGCGCTGCCGCCTTCGCCCGCCGCAGCGGCGAACGTGGAGGTGCGCACGGTGATGACCTTCTTGGCGTCCTTGGACTTCACGGTCTGGATCGCGTTGCCGGCATAGATCGGCCGCTCGAACGTGTCGGGCGCGACCACCTTGATGATCTCCGACACCTGCATCACGTCGAGCAGGGCGGCGATGCGCGGCATCACGTTCTTGAAGCGCGAGGTCGCGGGCGCGACGACCGCGTCGTAGTTGGCGGCGAGCTTGACGACGAGGTCGGCGAGCGGCTCGGCGAGATCATGCGCATAGGCCGCATCATCCGCCAGAAGCACCTTCTTGACGCCGGCGAGCTTGGCGGCGGCGTCCGCCGCGCCCTTCGCGCCCTGGCCCGCGACCAGCACGTCGACATCGGCGCCGAGCGCGGCAGCCGCCGTCAGCGCCTTGTTGGTCGCGTCCTTGATCCCGGCATTATCGTGTTCGGCAATCAGCAGCGTGGCCATCAGAGCACCCCCGCCTCGGTCTTGAGTTTGGAAACGAGCTCGGCGACGTCCTTCACCTTGACGCCGGCCTTGCGGCCGGCCGGCTCGGCGGTCTTGAGCACTTCGAGCCGCGGCGTGAGATCGACGCCGGTATCGGCGGCGGTCTTCTCGGCGATCGGCTTCTTCTTCGCCTTCATGATGTTCGGCAGCGACGCGTAGCGCGGCTCATTGAGGCGGAGGTCGGTGGTGACGATCGCCGGTCCCTTCAGCTTCACGGTCTGCAGGCCGCCGTCGACCTCGCGGGTGACCTTGAAGTCGGAGCCTTCGACCTCGAGCTTGGAGGCGAAGGTCGCCTGCGCCCAGCCGAGCAGCGCGGCGAGCATCTGGCCGGTCTGGTTCGAGTCGTCGTCGATCGCCTGCTTGCCGAGGATGATCAGGCCCGGCTGCTCTTCCTGCGCCACGGCTTTCAGGATCTTGGCGACCGCCAGCGGTTCCACATTGCCCTCGGCCTTGACCAGGATGCCGCGGTCGGCGCCCATCGCGAGCGCGGTGCGGATGGTCTCGGAGGCCTGCGCGGGCCCGATCGAGACCACCACGACCTCGGTCGCCTTGCCGGCTTCCTTCAGCCGCAGCGCTTCCTCGACGGCGATCTCGTCGAACGGATTCATCGACATCTTGACGTTGGCGAGCTCAACGCCCGATCCGTCGCTCTTGACGCGGACCTTGACGTTGTAATCGACCACCCGCTTGACCGGCACCAGAACCTTCATCGATCCTCTTTCGCTCTTAATTGTCCGGGGTTGACCTTTCGGGCGCGGAACCTAAAGCGCCCGTACCCCCCGGTCAACGCGCGAGGGGTGAAAAAAGCAAGCTCGCACGCCGCCGGGTTAACGGTTCTGCCCGGGCACCCACAACACGTCGCCGGCGCCGTTCCGGTTGGCGGCGCGGCTCGCCACGAACAGGAAATCCGACAGCCGGTTCATATAACGAATGGCAGCCTCGCTGACCGGCTCGTCGGGTTTGCCCGCGAGTTCCGCCATGATCCGTTCCGCCCTGCGGCAAATGGTACGCGCGACGTGCAGATAGGCGGCCGCGGGGGTTCCCCCGGGGAGCACGAACGAGGTCAACGGCGCGAGCTTCTCGTTCAGCGTATCGATGTCGCGCTCCAGCCGGTCGACCTGGCTGCCGACCACGCGCAGCCGCTCCGCCTTGCCCTCGCGCTGCGGTACCGCCAGATCGGCGCCGAGGTCGAACAGGTCGTTCTGGATCAGGCCCAGCATCGCATCGATCTCGGGCGCTTCGGCGAGATGCAGCCGGACGACGCCGAGGGCAGCGTTGGTCTCGTCCACGGTTCCATAGGCGGAGACGCGCAGGTCGAATTTCGGCCGGCGCTCGCCATTGCCGAGCGCGGTCGTCCCGTCATCACCGGTGCGCGTGTAGATGCGATTGAGGACCACCATGCTGTTTTCTCAACGTCCCAGTTTGCCAGCGTCGAAGCGTCTCAGCGTCCCATCGCCCAGATCGCCGCCATGGCAATGACGATCGCGACGAATTGCAGGATCACCCGCCAGCGCATCAGCTTCTGCGACAGATTGGGCGAGCCGCCGCGCGTCATGTTGACGAGGCCGAGAAACAGCACCAGGGCCACCGCGCCGACGGCGATCGGAAGGATGAATTTACCGAGAAGTGAAGCCATTCGCGCTAGATAACACCGCAGACGCAGGAGCGCCATGCCGGATCGGGACGTCCAGGGCTGCAACTTCTGGCTTTTGCATTCGTAATATCGGATTGTAGGAGATCGATTGTTGCGCGGAGTGCAGGGACAGGTGAAGGCGCTTCGCTACATCTTCCACGTCGTCATGGATGCGTTCTACACGTTCCTCGCCGATGACGGCTGGGCGATTGCCAGCCACATCGCGCTGTCCACCCTGATGGCGCTGTTTCCCTTCCTGATCGTGTTGACGTCGCTCGCCGGCTTTCTCGGCTCCAAGGACCTCGCCGACCAGGCCGCCACCCTGATGCTCGAGACCTGGCCGGCGCAGGTCGCGGATGCGCTGACCGGCGAGATCCACGACGTGCTGACCACGACCCGGACCGACGCGCTGACGATCGGTGCCGTTCTCGCGGTCTATTTCGCCTCGAACGGCGTCGAGGCACTGCGGGTCGCGCTCAACCGCGCCTATGGCGTGATCGAGCAGCGGCGCTGGTATTGGCTGCGGCTGGAATCGATCGGCTATACCCTGGTTGCCGCGATCACGGCGCTGGCGATGTCGTTCCTGATCGTGCTCGGCCCGCTGATGCTGGCCACCGCCCGGCGCTATCTGCCGCTGGCGGTCGAGGCCAATGAGCGCTTCGTCAACCTGTCCCGCTACGGCATCACCATCAGCGCGCTGGTCGTCGCGCTGTTCATCCTGCACGCCTGGCTGCCGGCGGGGCGGCGCAGCTTCATGCAGATCATGCCCGGCATCGTCTTCACCTTCGTCGCCTCGCTGGTCTCGGGCATCGTGTTCGGCCAGTACCTGGCGCGGTTCGCCAACAACTACGTCACCATGTATGCCGGACTCGCGTCCGTGATCATCGCGCTGGTGTTCCTGTATTTCATCGCCGCGATCTTCGTGTATGGCGGCGAGCTGAACGCCTCGATCATCAAGTCGCGGTTGCCGCGCGGCGTGTCGCTCCAAGAAGCGCAGTCGCTAGAGCCCGCGGCGAAACGGGCTTGAGCAGGAAGGCATCGGCCCCCGCGGCACGCGAGGCCGCCTCGTCTTCGCCGCGCCCGGACACGCCGATGATCGGGATGGCGCCATGGGGCGCACCAAGGGCGCGGATCCGGGCGATCGTCTCGATGCCGTTGATGCCGGGCAGCACCATGTCCATCAGCACGGCGTCGTAGCTGCCGGCAGCGACCCGCTCGGGCGCGGCTTCGCCGCGGCCGATGAACTCGGCCTGATGGCCGAGCTCGTTGAGGATGGTGTTGAGCACCACGCGGCCGAACGGATTGTCCTCGACGCCCAGGATGCGCAACGGCCGCGTCGGTGCCAGGGTCACGCCGTCCTCGCCACCGCCTGCCGTCGTGTGCGGCGCAGTTGCAATGGCCAGCGTGACCGTCAGCGTGAAGGTGGTGCCGCCACCCTCATTCGACGCCACAGCGACATCGCCGCCCATGGCGCGCGCCAGCTGGCGCACGGAGGACAGCCCCAGACCGGCGCCGCCGAAGCGGGAGGCGATCGAGACATTGGCCTGGCTGAACGGGCGGAACAGCCGCTTGATCTCCTGCAGGGTCAGACCGATGCCGGAATCCGAGACGTGAAAGGCGACCGCAACCTTTCCCTTGCCGGCGCTCCTGGCCGCCTTGCCGCGCGCCGACTTGCCGGCCAGGGCGATCTCAAGCGCCACACCACCCTGCTCGGTGAACTTGACGGCGTTGTCGATCAGGTTCTCGAGCGCCGCCCGAAGCCGGACGGGATCGCCGATCACCAGCCCCGGCAGCGCGTCGGAGACATCGACGCGCGCCTCCAGCCCCTTCGCGGCGGCACGGCCCGACAGCGAGTCGCCCGCAGCCCGCGCCAGCACCCGCAGATCGAACAGATCCTCGCGCAGCAGCGCGCCCGCGGTCTCGTCCTTGGCCGCATCCACGAACAGCGTCGCCAGACTCGACAGATGCTCCGCACCGGCCTTGATCGTATCCACCCAGCGCCGCTCGCGCTCGCCGAGCTCGGAGGTGGCGAGCAGGTCGCTGATGGCAAGAATGCCCGTCAGGGGCGTGCGCACCTCATGCGCGAACACCGCCAGGGCGGCCTCGACGACACCGGCCCCCGGCGATCCAGAGCCCCCGCCCCTGGACATCGAAGCCCCAGACATCGACTTCGCCGTTTCAGCCTTCCGGGCGTGGGATTTGGACGAGCTTCGCCGTCCGCCCGCCATCGCCGTGACCTGAGGAACATGTTTCTTGAGCGGCCGCGCCTTGGCGCGCTCCTTCGCCGGCGCCGCGCCCGCAGCGTTGCTTTTCGGCTTCTGCGTCTTGGACGACGGCCTTCGCGACGATGTCGTCCTGGTGGACGTCTGTCCCCCGGGCGCTCCGGACGCGCGGCCGGGCCTGGGCGCAGCCGGCTTGGCCGGTCGGGCCCGACGCCCCGTACTCATATTCCGAACGCGCTTCATCATGGCCCCTGTGACATGAACTCCGAAAAACGAAGGGGCACTTCTACTGTCATGTCTCGTCGTGCCGCTTTCGATTGAAGCTCCCGATTAACCCGCGCCACTGAGCAGCATGGCACGGTCGTTTCCGGGTGTCACGATGCCCCGGAGGTTGTCCCCGCCGGAAACATGCGGAGACACCGGGACTTGCGGCGGGACGCGGCTAGACCAAGCCGATCCTGTGTCGGATTTCCGCCGGCGGGACGCCTTCCGCGCGCAATGTGCGCAATCCCGTCGCCTGAGTGGACTTCGACAGCTTGCGGCCTTGCTCGTCGCGAATCAGTTGGTGGTGCCGATAGGCCGGCGCGGGCAGGCCGAGCAGCGCCTGCAGCAGGCGATGGACGCTGGTGGCGTGGAAAAGATCCTGTCCGCGCACCACCTCCGTCACGCCCTGCAGCGCATCGTCGACGACGACGGACAGGTGGTAGCTGGTGGGCGTCTCCTTGCGCGCCAGGATCACGTCGCCCCAGGCCTCCGCTCTCGCTTCGACCGTGCCGGTCTCGCCTCCGGGACCGCTGCCGGCCTCGTTCCAGCTCAACCGACCGACGCGGGCGACCGCTGCGGCCATGTCCAGCCGCAAGGCGTAGGGCACGCCGCTGGCGATCAGCTCTGCACGCCGCGTTGCAGATATTGCCTTCGCCACGCCCGGATAGAGCGGCGCCCCGTCGGGATCCCGCGGCCAGCCACCATCGACATCCCGCTCCGCCACCAGCCGCGCGATCTCGGCACGGCTCTCGAAGCTCGCATAGACCAGGCCCATGGCCTGCAGCCGCTCCAGCGCCGAACGGTACTCGGCGAGATGTTCCGACTGCCGCCGCACCGGCTGCTCCCAGCGGATGCCGAGCCAGGCCAGGTCCTCGGTGATCGCCTGCTCATAGTCCGGCCGGCAGCGGGTCGGGTCGATGTCCTCGATGCGCAGCAGGAAGCGGCCGCCGCTCTCCTGCGCGCGCCGGACGTTCAGCAGCGCCGAATAGGCATGGCCGAGATGCAGATAGCCGTTCGGGCTGGGGGCAAATCGGAAAACGGGTGGCATATCATCTCGTCCTTGCAGGACTTGAGCTCGCGTGATCCGACACACATGCTCCTTCGCGGGCACGTTCGATCCGAGATGGATGCGCGGGTCAAGCCCGCGCATGACGATCCAGAAGGCCCTGTCACGATGACCCTCCACCTCGACACCCAGGCCATTCTCGAAGAGGCGATCCGCGATCTCGTCAGACAGGACACCCGCCTCGTGCCGATCCTCGCAGCCACCGGCATGCCGGCGCTGCGGCGGCGGGAGCCGGGCTTTGCCGGGATCGCCCACATCGTCTGCGGCCAGCAGCTGTCCACCGCCAGCGCGGCGGCGATCTGGGGCCGGCTGCAGGCGGCGTTCGATCCGTTCGATGCGGACGCGATCCGCCGTGCCCGGACCGACCGGCTGGGGCGGCTCGGTCTGTCCGCCGCCAAGATCAAGACGCTCAAGCACATGGCCCGCGAGCTCGGTGCCGGCCGGCTGAACCTCGACGTGCTCGCCAATGAGGACGCCGATGCGGCGCACGCGACGCTGACTGCCCTGCCCGGCATCGGCCCGTGGACCGCCGACGTCTATCTGCTGTTCTGTCTCGGCCATGGCGATGCCTGGCCGGCGGGCGACCTGGCGGTGCAGGAGGCGGTAAAGGTCGGGCTCGGCCTGGCCACCCGCCCGACCGCGAAGCAGATGATGCCGCTCGCGGAAGGCTGGCGGCCGCTGCGCGGCGCAGCAGCGCATCTGTGGTGGAGCTACTACCGCGTGCTGAAGAAGCGCGAGGGCGTCATCGCGCCTGCCAACTAACAATTCCGGTCAACGGCGTTTGAAATATAATTGGGGTGCAAAACGGTCATTGAGGTCGGCCAGAATCGCAAGAGATCCGTCCATGATGCCGAGGGGATCATCAGGGTTTCCGCCGGTGGCTGACCCGTGTAGCGTCGCGCAACGCAGCTTGCATGGGGAACAACGGCGATGACGACTCTCGGGACCGGCGACTACACCTATCGTGTCGTCAAGGACTGGGCGAAGCTGCCCGACGGTTGGGCGCTGACCGATGTCGCCTCGGTCGCCGTCGACAGCAAGGACCGCGTCTACGCGTTCAACCGCGGCGCCCATCCTATAATCGTGTTCGACCGCGACGGCAACTTTCTGCGCAGCTGGGGCGAAGGCCTGTTCAGCCGCGCCCACGGCCTGTCGATCGATGCCGACGACAATCTCTACTGCACCGATGACGGCGACCATACCGTGCGCAAGTGCACGCCTGACGGCAAGGTGCTGCTGACCATCGGCCTGCCGGAGCGCCCAAGCCCGTTCATGAGCGGCGAGCCGTTCAACCGCTGCACCCACACTGCGCTGTCGCCGTCGGGCGAGATCTATGTCTCCGACGGCTATGGCAATGCCCGGGTGCACAAATACACGCCGGACGGCAAGCTCATCAGAAGCTGGGGCGCGCCGGGCTCCGATCCCGGCCAGTTCAACATCGTTCACAACATCGCGACCGATGATGATGGCTTCGTGTATGTCGCCGACCGCGAGAACCACCGCATCCAGATCTTTGATGGCGATGGCCGCTACGAGACGCAGTGGAACAATCTGCACCGGCCTTGCGCGCTGTGTGCCTGCGGCGCCAAGCGCAAGACCTTCATCATCGGCGAGCTCGGCCCCGGCATGCCCGTCAATCTCAACGTGCCCAATCTGGGGCCGCGGCTGACCATCACCGACGCCGGTGGTCGGCGGTTGGCGCGGCTTGGCGGCGAGCACGGTCCCGGGCTGGAAACCGGCCAATTCCTGGCGCCGCATGGCCTCGCGATCGACAGCCGCGGCGACATCTATGTCGGTGAGGTCGGCGTCACCAATTGGAGCACGAGCTTTCCCGGCCAGGCCATGCCGGCAGAGGTCAACATCCACCGTTGCCTGCAGAAGCTGGAGAAGGTCCCGGCCTGACGGCATCGGGAAACCGCGAGGCTCGGCGACGCCGGATTTGCGAGCGAGTTGCACCGCAGAGATCCACGCTATTGCCTTGCATCCGACGTGCTTTGGGCGCAGGCTCGGAACGTGGACAAGCGGGGCCCAAGCCGTTCTTGGGGCTTCACAATCCCGTCACGCTGCATGTAGTATGTCAGGGCATGCTGCTTCGCAGCCGTATATGGAGGCCAGGAGCGTTACTTGAACGCACATGTCTCACAAGGCGGTTGGCCGGTGTTGGTGCTGAACGCGGACTTCCGGCCGCTGAGCTACTATCCGCTGTCGCTTTGGTCCTGGCAGGACGCGATCAAGGCGGTGTTCCTCGATCGCGTCAACATTGTCGAGTACTACGACAGGGCGATCCGAAGTCCCTCCTTCGAAATCCAGCTGCCCAGTGTGGTGTCGCTGAAATCCTTCGTGAAGCCGACGACCCATCCGGCCTTCACCCGCTTCAACGTCTTCCTGCGCGACCGCTTCGCCTGCCAGTACTGCCACTCCGGCGACGACCTCACCTTCGATCACGTCATTCCGCGCAGCAAGGGTGGCCAGACCACCTGGGAGAACGTCGTCGCCGCCTGCTCGCCCTGTAATCTCAAGAAGGGCAACCTGACGCCGCAGCAAGCCAAGATGTTTCCCAAGCAGGCGCCCTACGCGCCGACGGTCCATCAGCTCCACCGCAACGGCCGCCTGTTCCCGCCGAACTATCTGCACGAGAGCTGGCTCGACTATCTCTACTGGGACACCGAGCTGGACCCATAGCGACAGGCCGCACGGCTGTTTGTCATACGTGCTCTGACCATCGCAGTGTCAGCTCGCGCGCGGCAGTCGTCCGCATCCGTCGAGGCTTGGCTTGGTGTGCAACCTCGCCATCCCTGTGACCAGAGCCGCCGCGCGAATCTGCGCCGCGCCGGTCTACAGATCGCCGCAACGACCACCGTCTGATCAGGCTTCGCTCGCACGCACGTCGATCCTCGCCAATCCAGGACAAGCGCCCCTCGTCCGCATCTCCCTCTGAGTGACGAGGATCACGCAGGCAGGAGGCCCGGTTCGACTTTCGGTTGTCCTGCTCGAACGCCGCCCGTCTCCAGTCCGACCGATGATCACGGCGCCAAACGGTGCGTTCAACCGGGCACGCCGAACATCACGCCATTGATCAAACGGATACAGGAGAAGGACATGAAGCTTCCGGCCAAGATGAACTGTCGGGTCCCGGCATTGATCCGGAATCCGGTCACCGCTTTCACGCTCGCGACCCTCATCGCCGGGGCCGGGTCGATGTCGACGCCAGCGAGGGCGGCTGAAGGCTGCAACCCGCCATGCCCGAAAGGGCAGGTCTGCGCATTCAAGGACGCGAGAGGCGGCAATGGAGAAACGGTCTGCAAGACCCCGATCAAGATCGAGTGCCCCAACAACAACGACCCGCTCTGCGGTTTGAAGAACACGACCGGTCCGAGCTCACTGCGCGCCAAATAGCCGAGGCCGCCGCGGGCGGCGTCGAGCGACCGATCGCAGGCCTGTGACGCAACACCACCTCGACGCACTCCGCCGCCCGGCCTTGCCGGAGCACGGCGGAGTGCGACCGCGGCTGTCTTGCCTTCGGCGAGAACGATCGGGGCGTGCGAAGCGGCGCGGCGCCGAAGGCCCGCACCGCCCCCACCAGGCCGTCCGAGCGGCCGACGAGTGGCGGCCGCTGGGTATTATTTGACGGATTAACTCCACCTTAGGCCTCTGTTCAGCATGCTCCTGCGCTGCCGCATGGCCGCCACCAGAGCTGCCTTCATCCGTGACCGATCCAGCAGGGCCATCCGTTTCGCGCATGCAGACCGCTCCCACCGACCCCAAGGCGGCGGCGCTCGCGAAAGCCCAGGCCGCCAGCTCGCTGCAGAACATCGCCCTGACCCTGTTCGCCAACGTCGCCATCGCGGTGTCGCTGGCGCTGCTGATCTATCTGCGGGAGGGCAGCGCGCCGATCCTGTGGTGGCTGGCCGCCGCCGTGGCCTTTGCCGTGCTGCGCGCCGCATGGGTCTCGCACCTGAAATCGTCGGGAAAGATCGAGCGACATCCGCATCGCGTGCTTCGCGGCCTGACGATCATGGCGTTCGTCAGCGGGCTGCTCTGGTCGGTGGTCCCGCTCGGCCTGCCGGTCTTCACGCATGCGCACAACGTCAACGACGTCGTCTTCATCATGGCCGGCACCACGACCGGCGCGATCATCCAGAGCCTGGCCTATTCGCCGATGGCGATCGCCTTCGGCGCGCCGCTGATGGGCGCCACGATCCTGCGGATGCTGCTCTCCGGCGGCGACGTCGGCTACATCGTCGCCGCCGACATCGCGTTCCTCACCGTCATGCTGTTCCGCGCGGCACGGCTCGGCGAGCGCAACTTCATCGCCAGCCAGAGTACGACGATCGCGGCAACCGAGCTGGCGGAATCGCTGGCCGCGGCCAACCAGACGCTCGAACGCCTCGTGAGCATCGACTCGCTGACCGGCCTGGCCAATCGCAGCCACTTCCGCTCCGTGGCCGGCGCCGCCTGCGCTGCGGGACGCGGCGTCGCCTTTCTCCTGTTCGACGTCGACAACTTCAAGATCATCAACGACACCCGCGGCCATGATGCCGGCGACCGCGTGCTGCAGACCGTGGCCGCGCTGCTGCGCTCGGCCTGCAGCGGCGACGATCTCCCGGTCCGCCTCGGCGGTGACGAGTTCATCGTGGTACTGCAGGGTGAGGATGTGGCCAATCGAGCCGTTGCCCTCGGCGAGCGGCTGATGCAGGCGCTGCTGCGGCCGGTGATGATTGCCGGCCAGCCACTGGCCGTGAGTTGCTCGATCGGCATCGCCACGCAGGCGGAGGGCGCCATCGACCTGGAGGAGCTTTCGGCCCGGGCGGACGCTGCGCTGTACCGCGCCAAGGACGACGGCCGCGCCTGCATGCGGGTGTTCGACGCCAAGATGCAGTGCGCGCTCACGCTGCAACGCCGCCTCGACGCGGAGCTGCCGGCGGCGCTGGCGCGGCGCGAGCTCCATGTCGAATTCCAGCCGCAGGTCGCGATGGCGACCCAGGAGGTCATCGGCTTCGAGGCGCTGCTGCGCTGGAAGCACCCGACCGCCGGCCTCATTCCGCCGCCCGACATCGTCTCCGCCGCGATCCGGCTGCGCCTGTCCGGCCAGCTCACGGAATTCGTCGGCGAACGCGTCTGCGCGTTCCTGCGGGCGCTCGACCGCAAGAAGGCGCAGGCCATCCGGGTCTCGATCAACGTCTCGCCGCGCGAATTCCCGATCCACTCGCCGGCCCAGACGCTCAAGCTCGTGACCGAGCGCTACGGCGTCGATCCCAGGCGGATCGAGATCGAGGTCACCGAGGAGGCGATGTTCGATCCCAAGCGCTGCGCCGATGAGCTCAAGCTGATCGACGAGCACGGCTTCGCGCTCGCGATCGACGATTTCGGCGTCGGCCATTCCTCGATCGCCAATCTGATGGCGGTCGAGATCGACACCATCAAGATCGACCGCTCCTTCATCGACGGCATCGCCGGCAATCGCAGGGATCAGCAGCTCGTCGCCGCCATCACCGCCGTGGCGCTGCCGCTCGGCCATCGCATCATTGCCGAGGGCGTCGAGCGCGAGGCGGATGCGGAGTGCCTGCGCATGCTCGGCTGCTCCTACGGCCAGGGCTGGCTCTACGGCAAGCCGATGAAGGAGGACGACGCGATCGCCTGGCTCGTCCGGCATCGCAGCGCTGCTCCGCCGGCGGTCGCGCCCATCGTGGCGCGCAGCGCGTAGCCGCGATTGCACACTCGCCACCGTCGGCATCCCGCGCTTCGCCCGCATCGCCTCAGGCATCGCGGCCGCCCCCATCATGCCGACGGCGCCAGAATGGCTGCGCAGCGAAGCGGCGCTCCTGGCCGTACCAGGCCACGAGGTGATCGTCATAGGCTTGCCGGATCGCAGCCAGGCCGGTCGCGTACTCCGGCAGCGCCGCAGCATCGCCATCGAGATGGCGATGGGCGGCCTCGGCTGCGGCGAGGCCGGTGTAGAGCGCGTTGAACAGGCCCTGCGACGACAGCGGGTCGAAGGCGAGCGCGGCGTCTCCGGCCGCGAGCCAGCCCTCTCCGGCCGGCGGTGCAAGCGCGGCGCTGTGCGCGGCGCAGACGCCCGATGACGCGTCCGGCGCGAAGCCGCTGGCGGCGAGAACGGCGCCGAGCTCCGGCAGCCTTGCGGCGCGCGCCAGCAGCGCCGTGGCGCTGCGAGTGTCGGACGCCGCGCCAAGGTCGGCATCGGTATGGAACGCGAGCACGCGGCGATCACCTGGCAGCGGCGCCGTGTACCACCAGCCCTCGGGCTCCGCGGCGGTGAAGGTCACGCCGGCGTCGGCGGCCTGTCGTGCGGCCCCCTGAACCCAGCCGCACAGCAGCTTGTCGCCGGCGTTGCGCTGGCCGCCGAACGGCCGCAGCAGGGTCGAGCTCCGGCCGCCGGCATCGATCAGAAGCGGCGCCCTCACCAGCAGCCGCTGGTCGCGATGGGCGACGCGCAGCTGCCATGCGCCATGCTCCCACGCGACGCCGATCGGGTGCGCCGGCGACAGCACGGCGGCGCCGCGGGCCGTCGCAGCGGTGCGCAGCATCGTTTCGAAGCGGACGCGATCGAGATGCCAGCCATGGCCGAGGGGATCGCGGATCGAATCCTGCTCGTCGGCCGCGGCGCCGCCCCACACGCTGCGGCGGACGTAGCAGGGCGCATGGCGATCGGCGGCGAAGGCGTCCCACAGCCCCATGTCCGCCAGCAGGCGGCGGATCGCGCCCGGCACGGACTCGCCGATGCGCGGGGCGGGCGCCGCGTTGCGCTCCAGCACCAGCACGCGGCGGAACGGCGCCAGATTGAGCGCCGTCATCGCCCCGGCGGGGCCGCAACCGACGACGACGACATCGGCCTCGATCATTCCGTTCGACGTCCGAGACCTCCCGGGAAGCGCCGCACCTTCTCGATCTGCGTCAGGTCGACATCGACGAACACCGCCGGCGTGCCGCGCTGGCTCGACACCCGCGTCCCCGCGGCGCGCAGCTTCTTCTGCGCCTGCGGCGTATCGGTCGCGTCCTTGATCGGCTCGTGCTGATCCTCGACCTCGATCATGGCCGGGAACGCCGCATCGCCGGGACCCTTGCGCACCTCGACGACGCCGAGATGATCGAAGCCGTGGATCATGTTGTTGATCTGGTCGGTGTAGCTCGTCGTTCCCAGCGGTGCGATCCAGGCGGCGCGGTTGGCGAAGGCGGCGAGCCGCTCCTGCATCGGCTTGCCGGTGTCCATGACGATGGCGTAGTTCTCCTCGGTGAGAACCTGGTTCGGCACGCGCGCTGGCCAGAAGCTCGGCACATAGGGATCGTAGCTCTTGTCGTAGCCGGAGCGGCAGCTCGCGGTGTCGGTCTGCCACGGCACCGCCATCCAGCGCGTGATGCTGCCCGGCAATTGGCCGTAGAGCGGCCCGTTCGGAATGGTGACGCCGTCGCTGGTCAGTACCTCGCCGAGGCCCGGCTCGATCCACCCCTCAGGGGCGTGCAGGAATCGAAACGGTTCGAGATACATCGTCGCGGCCCGCACCGGCCACGTCATCTCGCAGCCGGGGTGGAAGGCATCGGCCAGGCAGAATTCGAGCGCGGCGCGCGTGAGGGTCTCGCCCTGCGCCGCGACCGGCACCTCCTCGATCGTCGCCGGGGCCTTGCGCGCAGGATCATAGTCGGGCTCGAAATCCCCCGCCGCCCATTGCTGCAACATCATCAGCTGCGTGTTGCTGAGAGAGGCGTGCTGCAGAGGCGTCTGCGCCGGCGGGATGTTCATGGCGTCGCCATACAGCCACGGCCACGGCACCGGCGACCAGGAATCGATCTTGTCGTTGCGGAACTGGTTGGCAATCACCTTGCGCAGCTCGGCATTCGCCGCGCTGCCGTCGCCGAGCCGCGCGATCCAGTCCGGGCTCGCGAAGTCGAACGCGCTGCGCCAGCCGAAGCCGGCGGCGAAGCCTGCATTCACCCATTGCAGGCCGTTGAGGCGCTGGAAGATCGGCAGGATGTCGAAACTGAAGGATGGTCGCGCCGGGCGCGGCAGCTGGCCGGCCGCGATGGCGACGTCGCGCATCAGGTCCCACAGCGTGCGCACCGATTTCTGCTGCGGTCCATAGTTCGGCGGCGCCACCACGACCCAGGCCGGCACCACGTCGAGCGGCGCACCATCGAGCTCGACGCGCGCCGTCACCGGGCCGTCGGAGACGTCATCGTGCCAGCCTTCATTGTTGGCGAAGGTGATGGCGCGGGAGTGGTCGAAGGATGCCGAATGACCATGACCGCCGAGCACGAGCAGCCGTCCCTGCGCATCGGTGAAGACCTCGCCGAGATAGACGCGCTTGCCCATGAACTCGCCGCTGTCGAATTGTTGCGGCGGGGCGTTCGCCCCGGACACATCGCGACGACCGGGCTTGATCGACAGGCGCGTGCGATCGGCGACGGCGGCGTTGCGCAGCACCGTCGGCGGCGCCGACGCCGCCTCGGGAATGTCGAGCGCGAGCTCGAAGCCATACCACGCCGCCTTGGTGTTCGCGAGCTCGACCGACCAGGTGATCTTGGCATCGGCCGCGGTGAGCTCCTTGACGATCACGCCGCGCGCATTGACGCCATAGACGCGAAAGCGCGCCGCCTGCCGCTTCAGCGCGCCTTGGGCATCGCGATAGAAGCCTTTGGGTGCCGGCGGCGGATCGGGCACCTCGGGCCCGATGAAGTAGTCGCGCGGGCTGGTGCCGACGCGGGCGATGCCGATCGAGGGATAGATCACCGCCTTGACGATGCAATGATCGGGCTCTGCTTTGGGCTCTGCCGCCGGGCGCGGAGCTGTCGGGTCCTGCAGCGGCTGGCCGTTCGCGATATGGCGCACGTTCGCGCTCGACGCATAGACCACCTTGCGCGCCGCGGCGATCGTCGACTCCTTGGCCGGCGCATTCGCCTCCGGAACGCGCCAGATGTTGTAGGCGAGACCTTGGCCATACTCCGGCTGGCCGCGCTCGTTCACGTCCTGGCGGGGCAGCTCCAGGATGCCGACCTCGACGAACGGACTCTCGCTCTCCGGCCAGTCGACCGTCGCACGGTCGAGCGGCATCGTCGCCGGATTGGTGCGCAGCTGCACCATGAAGCGGAAACGATAGGGACGCTGTGACAGCCTGAGCGCGAGGTCGGTGGCGAGATAGTCGGCGGCGTCGTTGGGCACGTTCTCGGGCGGCGTCTCGGGATCGAGACGATACTTCACGAAGCGGTCGCCGCAGCGGAACGGCAGGATCGCCCAATAGGTCGTCGTCAGCACGCTGCCTTCGACCCGGGCCATGGCGTCGAGGATCTTCGCCGTCTTCGGATGCTTGGCGAGATAGCCGGGATAGTCGCCGGCGACGACGCCGGCATAGGTGAACTCACACATCTCCTCGGCATTGTCGACGAAGAACACCGGGTAGTTCTGCATGATGATGTCGGCGGTGTCGCCGTGGGTCCCCAGCGCATCGCTGCCGGCGACGCCGAACAGCTTGATGCCGATGCCGAGCGTCGACTGCAGGTCCGGCGAGGTCGGTGACGTATCACTCGAGAAGCGGACCCAGGCGGGCAGGCGGTGATGGGCGAAGATGCCGACCTTGAGATCGGCCGGCAGGTCGGCACGCATCTCCAAGGTCCCATGCGCAACGCCATGCAGCTTGCGGAACACCGGCCGCTCGGCCGGCCGCTGG
Source organism: Bradyrhizobium sp. SZCCHNR1002 (assembly GCF_032381435.1). Lineage (NCBI taxonomy): Bacteria > Pseudomonadati > Pseudomonadota > Alphaproteobacteria > Hyphomicrobiales > Nitrobacteraceae > Bradyrhizobium > Bradyrhizobium sp. SZCCHNR1002. The sequence continues at coordinate 305,426 of NZ_JAUHIS010000007.1, read as the reverse complement.
CCGAGCGCGATGCGCTTCTCCTGGACGATGCCGACGAACATCTCGTCGAGGCGCTCGGTTGCCTGGTGAGCGCAGTCGAAGCAGGATGGAGGCGTGGGTGAGGACTCGTCGGTCATCGAAATATCTCCCGGCAGGAGCGAAGGGCGCGCGGCGCTGAGGCGAATCTAAAAATTTATGTAACCAATGGTTGTTGAGCCTAGTCGCGCCGGGAATGACGGTCAAGCGTCGGACCGCCGCGCTTGAGGGAGAGCATGATCGCGCGCGTCTCGTGTTGCTCCTTCAATGAGTGAGAAAATGTTGCGCGAGGTCTACGCCGAACGCGCCGGCCCACGCCGCAGCGACGACGAGAACGAGTCCGGGAACCAGCCGCAGCGCGAACGACGACCCGCCGCTGGTCCATGCCACGACGATCTTGCTGATCGTGTTCATCGACAGCGCGGCCAGGACCGGCAGCACGGCTGCGGCGGCATCGATCTTGCCGGAAGCGGCGAGCGTGGCCGCGGCCACGGCAGGCGCATGCGTGTCGACGAGGCCCGCGACCGCCGCGCTGAGCACGAGGCCGGTTTCGCCGAACATTTCGCGCAACCCGGCGGAGATCACCATCACCGCGGAGATCGTCGCGGCCAGCATCACGGCGCCCGGCAGGCTGAAGGCGCGTCCGGGCTCGAGCTCTGCCCTGCTCGCCTGACGCAGGCCGGCGATGGTGAAGATCGCTCCGTAGGCCGCCGCGGCCGCACCGGCGCAGAGCAGCGGGACCAGCATCGCCCGCAGCGCGGCGGGGCTCGTTGCGGCGAGAACCGCGGCGAGCTGGATGACGGTCGCAAGGGTCGACAGCGTCGCGCCGGCCGCGGCTGCCCCGCGCAGCTCGGGCGTGGTGCGCGCCCGTGCGCCCATCGCGCCGATCGTCGCCGTGCTGGAAATGAAGCCCGACGCGAAGCCCGAGACGGCGAGGCCGCCACGGGCGCCGAGCAGCCGCATCGAGACATGGCCGGCGGCGCCGATCGCCATCATGAGGACGACCAGCATCCAGATCGCGCGCGGATTGAGCGTGCCGAACGGACCGAGCGGCCGGTCGGGAAGCAGCGGCAGGACCACGAGCGTGGCGGCGGCGAAGATGAGGCCGTCCCTGAGCTCGCTTTCGCTGAGCACCGAGCGGACGAAATCGTGCAGCACCGGTCGCGCGGCAAGCAGCACCGCCAGGATGACGGCGACCCCTGCGGCCAGAGCCGCATGCTCGGTGGCGAGGCCACCGAGCAGAACGGTCAGAACGAGCGCCGTTTCCGATGTCAGTCCGGGATCGTCGCTGCGGGAGCGCAGATAGGCGATCGCCACCAGGGCGATGACCCCGGCGGTGACGACCGCCAGCAGCGTCCTGCCACCGGCCAGCATGCTGACGGCGCCCGCGAGCGATGCCGCGGCAAAGGTCCTCAGCCCGGCGGGCCCGCGCCCCGGCCCCTCGCCCTTGCGGCGCTCGCGCTCCAGGCCGATCAGAAGGCCGATGCCGAGTGCGACGGTGATCGCGATGATCTCGGGGCTCGGCGCCAGGCTCATGACGTCCGGCATGGGTCAGACCGACTGTTGCAGGGTCCGGGTCCCGTCATGGTGCGACGAACGCGCTGATGATCATCAGCATGCACGTGACGAGACCGATGGCAGGGACCCAGAGCGGCACCCGGACATGCCCGGCCGGCGACGCGACGTTGCGGGCCCGGAGCCGCAGCAGGCACAGATTGACGACGGCAAAGATCGTGAGCGTGACCAGCGACGTCCCCTCCGCCAGGCGCTCCAGCGGAAAGCTCAGCGCGAGCGCCGCAACCGCCAGCATGACGAGCCCGGTCGCGATCAGCGGCGTTCCGGTGCGGCGATCGACGCGTCCCGCAATCCGCGGCAGGTCGCCCTGCTCCGCCATGCCATAGACGACCCGCGCCGTCATCGTCATCTGGGCGAGAACCGTGTTCAGCGTCGACACGATGGCGATCATGTTGAATGTCGCCGGACTGATATGCGCCACGGCGTTGAACACCAGGCTGAGCGGTGCCGGCGACGCCGCGAGGACGGCCGGCGGCACGGCGCTGACGGCAATCGCGGCGATCAGCACGTAGAGAAGCGACGTGATCAGCAAGGCGAGCGCCATCGCCCACGGAATGTTCCGCTGCGGGCTCTTGGCCTCCTCGACGACGTTGGCGAGATCCTCGAAGCCGACGAACGCGAAGAAGGCGAGCAGGCCGGCAAAGGTGACGCCGGAGAGCACGCCGACATCGAGCGGCGGCGGCACGAGCAGCGCCGGGCCGAACGACACGCCGGAGTGAACGGCCGAGACGATGATCCACAGCAGTCCGCCGGTCTCGATCAAGGTCAGCAGGCCCGCGAGCATCACCGATTCGAGAATGCCCCAGGCGGCGACGACGCCGAGCGCCCCGACGATCACCAGGGCGACGAATGGCGCCGGCAGATCGATCAGCTGCCGGATGTAGCCGGCGCCGCCGAGTGTCACTGCGGCCGCAGCAATCACGCCGGTGGCCAGCCGCAGCGAGCCGACGGCCGTCGAGAGCAGCCGCGACTCGAACGCCGCACGGACATAGGCGGCTTCGCCGGCACTGACGGGATAGCGGGTCGCGAGCTCGGCGTAGGAGGCCGCCGTGAAAGCCATCACCGTGGCTGCCAACGCGAAGGCCCACGACGAATAGACGCCGGCGTGACCAGCGACGGCGCCGATCAGGACATAGATGCCAGCGCCCACCGTGACGCCCGTGCCGTAGAGGACGAGCAATGGAAGTCCGAGCCGCCGCCGCAGGCCGGCTGGAGGCACGATGGGATCTTGCGGCACAACGGCGTCCATTCCTGATCACGACGAGCGACGGATGTTGTAGGGGCTTAATCGAGCAAGCGCGAGTTCTCTTGATCTCGGTCAACCGGACCGCGTTCGCGGCTCCCAGCGCTGCGACGTTCGGTCGCCCGTCGGCGTGACGCGCGCGGAGACATGCGTTTGCTGCCTCGCGGCGCGGTTGGCCCGAGCTGTGCTGACGATGTCCCCTCTCCGCCATCGAGAGGGTGCAGGGAAGGCCGAGCCTCGGCTGAGGCCCGTGGCCCCCGTGCGGGGAAAATGCACGGGGCAGGAACCACAGGTACAGCCGGAAACGACCCGGCCCTCCCTGCGCGATGGTTGGAACGGCTGCTCCGAGCTCTCCCCGGGGACCGGCTTGTTTGCCCCCGTCACCCGCGGCGACGCACGAACGTCATCGCGAACTTGGCGCCAGCTTCGGGGCGCCAGGACCACACGGCTTGACCGTCCGCCACGCTGCCAGTCGTCTGCGCGAAACGCGCCTGACATCGCGACGGCCACCACTCCCCACCTCCACGTATCGTGACGACGCGTACGTCCCTCTGCATGCGGCGGGATGCGCGGGAGATAAGCATGAATTCCGAAAATAAGAAACAAGAATCTTTTTCGTGGCACGGCTGGACATCGGCGGTGGATTGCGTGTGCCGGTTCGACCGATTTGCCCGACGGGCAGCCTGCGACCATCCCCTGTGCGCGGCGATTTGAACCACATCTCGTCGACGGTCGACAGATGATCCGGCATTCGGTCCTGCAGGCGTGGCTCCCGTCGCGACGACGTCGGCAGGTTGCGCATGCGGCAGCCCCGGAGACGGATGGCTCGGAGACGGACGGCAATGATGGACACGATGGCGCGCTCACGCCGTCTCGGCTCGATCGGCAGCGTGGTCGGACTTTTCGCGCTCGTCGCAGCGGTCCTGCCCCACTGGGTGTTGCCTGTGATCGATCCGCCGCCGCCCATCGACAAGGTCGTTGTCGACGTCGGACACCGCGTCAAGGACCGGCTGGTGGCACGCATCAAGGGTGTCGACTACCAGGCGCCGGTACACGAGCCATCATGGACCGACCGGCTGCACCAGCAGTTGCCGGTGGCCGCGGTGTCGCTCGGCCTGCTCGCGATCATTCTCGGTGTGGTGGGCCAATTGCGCCGCGAAGAGCGCCACATCGCGGCGATGGCGACGACGCTGGGCGGCTGCGCGATCGCCGTGCAGCTCTCCTTCGTGCTGATGGGCGTTCTGATCGTGATGGCGATCATCTATTTCGTCGGCGATTTCCTTTCGCTGTTCTGATCGCGGGATGCGTGTCCACTCATTCGCTTGCCGCGGGCGAAGCGATTTTTTGTCGATCGAGATCTTTCAACGTCATTGCGAGCGCAGCGAAGCAATCCAGGATGGTGGGCGGGACTCTGAATTGCGTCGTCGCTGCGCTCCTCGCAATGACAGAGAGAAGCAGACCACCACAAACGGATGACCCATTCGTGGCCTGTGTGCCACAGCGAGGCAGCGATTGCTTCCTGCACATTGCCAATGCGATCGTGATGTGATTAGTACGCGGCCGGCGTCGAGCATTCGACGCGGCCGGCGTCGAGCATTCCGCTCCGCCGCACAGGAGAAAGACGATGACTGCGATCATCCGTTGCTCCGCCAGGAGCCGCCGGGCCTGATCCTCGCGTGAGGCGGGGTGTGGCCAGGCACGCGCGCGGCTGCGCGCGCTGTTAGTCCCAGACCATATCTCCCTGTCTTTCTCCAAGGTACCCACATGGGCAATTCCCATCGCGTGGACGGCCGTGCGCCGGTCCACGGCTTCTACTCGTCCAGCTCCTGGATCGAGGGCGCCGCCGTGCGCCAGCTCGAAACCGTGGCTGATCTCGATGGCGTGCGCGCGGTCGCCGGCCTGCCGGACCTGCATCCCGGCAAGTTCGGTCCCGTCGGCTGCGCCATTCTCGCCGACCACATCCACCCGGCCTTCGTCGGCGCGGACGCCGGCTGCGGCATGGCCTTGTTCGCACTCGATCTCGCCGCACGCCGCATTCGCGTCGACAAGGCGGCCGACCGGCTGCGCGACATCGCCAAGCCCTATGACGGCGACATCGCAGGCGAGCTGGCCACGCACGAGCTTGCGTCGTCCGACTTCGATGCGTCGCTCGGCACGATCGGCGGCGGCAATCACTTCTGTGAGCTGCAGGCTGTCGAGCAAGTGTTCGATGCGACCTGCGGCATCGATCGCGACCGCGCTTATCTGCTGGTGCATTCCGGCTCGCGTGGTCTCGGCCATGCGTTGCTCGAACGGCACGTCGCGGATGGACTGAAGCCGCTCGCGCCTGATAGCGCCGATGGCCAGGCCTATCTCGCGGCGCATGACCATGCGCTGCGCTGGGCCCGGCTCAACCGCGGCGTCATCGCGCGGCGGGCAGCAGCGGCGTTGCGCTGCGAGGCCGATCCGGTCTGCGAATGCTCGCATAATTGCGTGGTCCATCGCCGCGAAGGCGTGCTGCACCGAAAGGGCGCGGCGCCGTCCGATCAGGGGCTGGTCGTCGTGCCGGGCTCGCGCGGCGCGCTGTCCTATCTGGTCGCGCCGCTCGCGACGGCGCCGAAGGAAGCGCTGTGGTCGATCGCGCATGGTGCGGGCCGCAAATTCGACCGGTCGTCGATGATCGGCCGGGTCGGCGCCACCAAATCGGATCGCGAGCGGCTGGCGCGCAATCCGTTCGGCGGCCGCGTGATCTGCGAGGACCGCGCGCTGCTCGCCGAGGAAGCGCCGGAGGCCTACAAGCCGATATCAGGCGTGATCGCCGATCTCGAGTCCTTTGGACTTGCGCGCGTCGTCGCCAGCTTCCGGCCGCTGGTGACGGTGAAGAAGATCGCCACCGAGCGGCGGCACAAGGAGGACCGCCGATGAGACGGCTCCTCCTCACCTCGGGACGCGGTCCGGCGGAATGCCGGATCGCCGTCGCGCATGCGCTGCAACGGCTCGCCGAGGAAGCCGAGGCGGCGGAGTGCGACTGCGCGATTGCGCGCAGCGACGCGGAACGTCACGGGCCGGCCAGCGCGATCACCGTGCTGGACGGGCCGGGCGCCGACGCCATCGCGCAACGCTGGACGCAGGGCTCGCTGCTCTGGGTGTGCCGCAGTCCGCTGCGGCCGCATCACGGGCGCAAGAACTGGTTTGTCGGCGTGGTCGATCTGCCACTGCCCGCGCAGGTCCCGGCCTTGGCGGCGGTCGACGTCCGGTTCGAGAGCTTCCGCGCCGGCGGTCCCGGCGGCCAGCACCAGAACAAGACCGAGAGCGCGGTGCGCGCCGTGCATCTGCCGAGCGGCCTCACCGCGATCGCCCGCGACGGCCGCTCCCAGCATCGCAACAAGGCGCTCGCGCTCGCACGCCTCGCGGCGTTGCTGGACGGCCGCGCGCGCGTCGCGGAGGCCGGCGAGGCCCGGCTGGTGCAGGCCGCGCATGACCGCGTCGAACGCGGCGCAGCCGGCCTGCGCTTCGAGGGACCGGCATTCAGGCCGACGGGGTGATGAAGAGCGGCGGGGGCCCCTGTGTCTCCACGTCGTCATGGCCGGGCCTGTCCCGGCCATCCACGTCGTCCGGCATACTGAGGACGACGTGGATGCCCGGGACAAGCCCGGGCATGACGGAGTAACTAACTGGCAGGATCGCTCCTCGAGGTGACTCCTGGCCGATATGCGATTGCCCTGAAAGCGGATGCGAGACGCAGCGCGTGGGAGAAGCCATGCGCCATCTGAGGTTCTTCATGCCCATCATGCCTCACATTCGCACATGACATTGCACTGCGAAACGGCTAAGCGGTCCGCCCTCCCCGGACGGAAAACGAGACGAGCATGGCGGCAGCGGCCCATTGCGGCATCGACTTCGGCACTTCGAACACCACGGTCGGCCTCAGCGATCACGCCTCCGCACAGCTCATCGCACTGGAGGGCGAGCAGCGGACCTTGCCGAGCGCGATGTTCTTCGACTTCGAGGATCACGGCGTGCAGTTCGGGCGCGCCGCGATCGAGCGCTATCTGACCGGGCATGACGGCCGCTTCATGCGCGCGCTGAAGAGCATTCTCGGCACCGCGCTGATCCATGAGAAGACCTATATCCGGCAGAAGGCCGTGCCGTTCTCCGGCATTCTCGGCTTCTTCTTCGCGCATTTGAAGACGCAGATCGAGACGCGGCTGGGCCACGAGGTCGACCAGGTCGTGCTCGGCCGCCCCGTGCGCTTCGTCGACAAGGACGACGCGGCCGATGCCGAGGCGCAAAACGCGCTGGAGCAGATCGCGCGCGAGCAGGGCTTCAGGCACATCGCCTTCCAATACGAGCCGATCGCGGCCGCGCTCGACTACGAGCAGCAGGTGAGCCGCGAGGAGCTGGTGCTGATCGTCGACATCGGCGGCGGCACCTCGGACTTCTCGATCGTGCGCGTCTCGCCGGAGCGGCGCGGCAAGGCTGACCGCGAGGACGACATCCTCGCCAATGGCGGCATTCACATCGGCGGCACCGATTTCGACCGGCTGCTCAGCCTCAAGAGCGTCATGCCGCATCTCGGCTATGGCAGCCTGACCGCCGACGGCAAGCGCAATTTGCCGACCGCCTACTATCACGAGCTCGCCACCTGGCACCGCATCAACCAGCTCTACAAGAAGGGTGTCATCCACGAGCTGCGCCAGATCCGCTACGAGGCCGAGCGGCGCGACCTCGTCGACCGCTTCATCAAGGTGGTGGAGGAGCATCGCGGCCATACGCTGGCGATCGGCGTCGAGCAGGCCAAGATCGCGCTCACCGAGGCGAAGTCGCTGACCTCGGTGCTGTCGGAGAAGGACGAATGGGCGCGCATCAAGTTCACGCGCAAGGATTTCGACCGCGCCATCGCCGATTCCGTCGAGCGCGTCGTCCGCACTGTCACGACGCTGCTCGCTGACGCTGCGGTGGACGCCGCCGCCATCAACACGATCTTCCTCACCGGCGGCTCGAGCATGGTGCCGGCGCTGCGCCAGGCGATCCTGGCGCTGTTTCCGGCGGCGCGCGTCGCCGAGACCGACCTGCTCGGCAGCGTCGGCCTTGGGCTTGCGTTGGACGCGCGGCGCAAGTTCGGCTGACGGCGCGGCTCATTCCGAGGAGGCTGTGGCGGCCGGCCGCGCCGGCCTTTTCGGCGCGCCCTGAAGCTGGGTTCGGGTCACGGGATGCGGCACGGCCGACGCCGGCTCGGCGACACGGACGGGCGCAGGCTTTGCGCGGACGGGCCGAGCACCGGCCGGTCCGGTCCGCCCCGGCTCTCCGGCCCGGATGATGCCCCAGGGTCCGGCATTGGCCGAAGGCGACGGAGATCCCGAGCCGGCTCGGCTTGCGCGCTGCGTCCGTGGCAGCTCCGCGCGCGGCACCGGCGCCGAGGCGGGGACGGCCTCGGGAGGCGCGTCCAGCCGGGACATGGCGACGGCGGGCTCGGCCTTCGCACTGACGGCGAGCGTCAACGCGGGTTCGACGACGAGAGCGACCGGCGCAGGCGATGCGACTTCCAACGGAGCTGCGTGCACCGCTCGCTCCTCAGGCAAGTCCACGAGGGCCGGAGCGATGACAGCAGCGGCCTCGCGTCGAGCATCGATCGTATCGTCGGCCAGCCTGTGAAGCATATGGCTCGGCAGCAGGAACCCCGCCGCCGTCAAGGCGACGGCTACGCTCCGGCCAAGCCCGGCCTTCATGGCGTGAGTCGGGGCCGGCAGCGCGCTGGCGGCCCGCCAAGCCAGGTCGACGCCAGCCACCGCAATGAATGCCGCAAGACCGAGGCTGCCGCCGACCATCGGCAGAACCGTCGAAGCCTGGACCAGAACCACGGTGAGGGTCAGCGCGGCCACGATCGGCTGCAGCGCGCCGGACAGCCGCTGCGGCGACGACATGCCGAGAAAACATCCCGCATAATAGGCATCGACCAGACAGCGTTCGTCGGACCAAAGCCCCTGCATGATTGCCATTCCGGCAAACGCCAGGGTGGCCGAGACGAAGGTGCGGGCCGCCCGCCCCGACTCTGCAACATGCGAAAGGCGTTGCATCAAGAGTGTCAGGACCGTTCCGGTGAAACAGGCTGCAAGAATCGCCAGCGAGCCGCCAAGCTCCCGGTCGAACTGATTCAGGTGCGCCAGATGGAGTGTTTCGCCGTGCCCGGCGAGCCAGGGTCCGAGGCTGACGAACAGCAGCGATCCGAGCGCAGCCAGCACGCCCAAGCGTCCGCCATAGCCCTGCAACAGCACGATACGCTGCCGGATTTCGATCGCGGTGAAAATGCAGAACAGCAGGCCGCAGAAGACCGACAGCAGATAAAGTGACGCCTCCTGCGGCAGTCCGGTGCGAACGACGCTTTCGCTGAGCAGTCCGATCGGCGTCATGCCGCTGAAACTGCCGCCATAGACCGAGGACGAGAATGTGGTGGCTGCAAGATTATCGGGAGACGTCGTCACCAGACCTGCGCACAGCACGACCGTCACCGCCGCCGAGGCGAACGCGGGTGACAGGCCCAACGCGCTCAGATGCAACGTCGCGAGGCAGCCGAGACAAGCGCCCGCAAAGGACACGAGAAGCGCGACGGAGAAATCGAAACGCCGCGGCTGAGGACGCGGCTCGAACAGGACCGGCAGGCCTGTTCGCCATGGCGCGCAATCAGAGGCCTGCTGCATCTGCGAACCACCCCCATGTGGATCGACCGGGCTTCTCATCCCGTCCTGACCACCGGACGAGCCCCCCTAAGCACCGCACGGTGCACGATGAAGTGGAAACATGGCGAAACGCGTGCGGAGGTGTGGCGGTGGCGGGTTATCGCCTCAAAAAGGCTTGGCGTCTGCCGTCAGGGGGCCGCCGAGGTCGACGGGTCGGGCCTCCACTCCGGTGCAGGCTGCACATCCTGGCGAGCCATGATGCGCGGGCGCGGGGACGCGTGCGGGACCACCCGCGCCTGGCTGCGCTTGGGCAGCATCGTCGGCACCGTGGCCACCTGGCCATAGCGGACGACGCGCCGCTGCGGCTCCGAGGACATCGGCGCAGGCGCGGCCGGACTTTGCTCGCTGGATCGGCGCGCCGGGGACGGCTCTCCGCCGTCCGGCCGCAGGATCTGCATGGGAAGCTCTGGCACCGGCGCGTTGACCGGCTTCTCGCCGGGCACGCCGCCGTCGCCTCTTGCCTCGTCGGCCGGCGCCGTCTGCCGCACCGGCGCAACCGGCTTTGCCACCGACAGCGTCGAAGCTGCCGGCTGCTCGCGCGGCTGCTCGAACAGCAGCTCGCTCGACAGCAGCACCGCGACGATGGCCAGGGTGGCGAGAAGACCGCGCGACCACGCGATCATGGTCTGCCGCGGCGATTCTCCGGCCTCGACGAACAGCCGCACGCCGGCGTCGACGAACATCACCGAGACGAAGGCGACGTAGCCGAGGCTGCCGCCGACCGCGGGAAGGATCGGGTATGTGAAGATCACGAGAGCCGTGAGCAGCACCGCCGCCGCCATCGCCTGCGGCAGGCTGCGCAGCCGGCGCGACGACGACATGCCGAGAAAGCAGCCGGCGAAATAGGCATCGAGCTCGGGGGCGTTGCCGGGGACGAATTGCAGCAGCAGGACCAGGCCGACGAACGCCACCGTCGCCGCGACGACGATGCGCACCGCACGCCGCGATCCTGCGACGGGGGCCCAGCGCAGCGCCGCCATGGTCGCCAGCATGCCCGCCGTGCACAGCAGGAAGGTGATCGCCGCTGCGCCGAGCCCGAGCTCCGGCACGGGCCGGCGTGCGATCGGAAACAGCTCGCCGTCGGCGCCCAGCAGCGGCGCCAAGCCGACGAACAGGAAGGATGCGACGGCCGCGAGCGCGCCCAGCCGTCCGCCATAGCCGCGGGCCAGCCCCCCGCGCAGCCACATGTCGAGCGCACATCCGAGACAGAACATCAGGCCGGTGAACAGCGACAGCAGGGTGAAGGCGGCATCGAGCGGCAGACCAGCGCGGATCACGCTCGCGTTCAACAGCGCCACCGGCGTCATGCCGACGAAGCTGCCACCATAGGCCGATGAGAAGAACGTGCTCGGCACCAGATCCGCGGTGCGCGTCAGGATCAGCGACGCACAGAGCAGCAGCGCGGCAGCTGCGGACGCGACCTGCGGCGACAGACCGGATGCGCTGAGATGCAGGGTCATCAGGCAGCCGAGGAAGGCGGCAATGAAGGAGGCCAGCGGCGGGCAGCCGAGCTGAAACAGCTCAGAGCCGTAAAAGGGCATCGGCCGGCTCAGCTGCCGTGTGCGCCACATGTGTGGATCGAACGCACGCTGCGCCTGTGAGCCACGCGACCGATGTCCCGCCGTCCCGCGATTCATGTCCAACACCTCATCGGGCGCAACCCTGGGCCCGCTCCGCCTCCGATACCTGCGGCGGTTGTACACACGCTGCATCCCTGCAATTGCGTGCATTCGATTCATGCACCGCAATGCAGCGTTGTGGAAGTATCTGGTTCCATCACGCGGTCGAAAGTCTTCCGTAACCTTAATCGGGGTAACGTCTCCAATATATCAATGGGATAGCCCTTTGCGAGGCGACCGCGGGCCCGACTTGCGATCCGCGTTGGTTAACGCCACCATGGCCCATGCTCACGCCCACGTTGCATACTGCTCGCCTGCTGTTGCGCCCGCTCGCGCTCAGCGACGCGCCCGCGATCCAGCGCCACTTCAATAACTGGAACATCATCCGTACCCTCGCCACCGTCGTGCCCTGGCCGTATCCGAACGACGGCGCCGAGACCTTCGTCAGGCTGCAACTCGACAAGATCGCGGCCGGCGAGGAGATCCATCAATGGGTGCTGGTGCTGCGGGGCGGCGACGGCACGGCGATCGGCAACATCCACTTCCGGCCGCGCGTCGAGTCCCGCAAAGGCCAGCGCGGCTTCTGGCTCGCGGAGCCCTATTGGAATCAGGGACTGATGACCGAGGCGATCGCGGCGGTGAACGACTTTGCCTTCGGTCCGCTCGGGCTCGATGCGTTCTATGTCTGCAACGTCGCGAGCAACGTCGCCTCGCGCCGGGTGAAACAGAAGACCGGCGCCGAATTCTCCGGCTTCATCGACCTCGCGCATCACACGGGTGAGACCCGATCGGAGCGATGGATCGTGCGGCGGGAGACCTGGCTGCGCTACCGGGGCTCGCAGCAGCCTCCCGCCTGAGATCGTCAGGCGCCGGCCATCACGTCGATCACCGCCTGCGCGAAGGCGTGTGGCGCCTCCTGTGGTAGATTATGTCCGATGCCGCCGATGATCAGCCGGTGCTCGTAGCGGCCGGCGAACTTCTTGGCATAGCTCTCGGGCGCAGGATGCGGCGCACCGTTGGCGTCGCCCTCCATCGTGATCGTCGGCACCGAGACGTCCGGAAATGTCGCCAGCTTCGCCTCGAGCGCATCATACTTCGCCTCGCCCTGCGTGAGGCCGAGCCGCCAGCGATAATTGTGCACGACGATGTCGACGTGATCGGGATTGTCGAAGGCTGCCGCACTGCGGGCGAAGGTGGCGTCGTCGAACGTCCATTTCGGCGAGGCCGTCTGCCAGATCAGCTTCGCGAAATCGTGCCGGTTCTTGTCATAGCCCTCGCGGCCGCGCTCGGTGGCGAAATAGAACTGATACCACCATTGCAGCTCGGCGGCCGGCGGCAGCGGCATGCGGCCGGCCTGCTGGCTGCCGATCAGATAGCCGCTCACGGAGACCATCGCCCTGCAGCGCTCCGGCCACAGCGCGGCGATGATGTTGGCGGTGCGCGCGCCCCAGTCATAGCCGGCGAGCGTCGCTGATTTGATCCCCAGCGCATCCATCAGCGCGACGATATCGGCGGCGACCGCGACCGGCTGGCCGCTGCGCAAGGCGATCGGCGACAGCAGCCGCGTCGTGCCGTAGCCGCGCAAATGCGGAATGATGACGCGATGACCGGATGCGGCCAGCGCCGGCGCGACGTCGGCGAAGCTGTGGATGTCATAGGGCCAGCCATGCAGCAGGATCACGACCGGGCCATCGGCGGGACCTGCCTCGGCATAGCCGATGTTGACGTCACCGGCGACGACCTGCTTGATCGGCCCCAGCGTCGTGGCGGTGCCCGGCCTGATCGCGGGCAGCTTCGATGCAGCCTTGAAGGTCTCGGCCTTCGCGGCATCGGAACCGAGCTGAAAGGCGGCGATGGCGGTTCCAGCCAAGCTCAGGAAATGGCGGCGGCTGTGCTGAAGGACGGTCGGCATGACGAAGCTCCTGGTTCGGATATGCCGGCCTCTTGTGCGCGGTGTGAGCAGGATGCGCTTGGAGAGGGCTTTGATTTTTCCTTGAGACCAGCTTGATTTTGCGTGAGGAGAAGGGGACCGGTTTCCGCGGCAGCGATGGCGGCGCATGTGGTGTATTGCTTCGACGATTTCGTACTCGACGCCGGCCGCCGCGAGCTGCGCCGTGGCAGCAATCTGATCGCGCTGGAACCGCAGGTGTTCGACCTGCTGACATTCCTCATCAGGAGCCGTGACCGCGTCGTCAGCCGCGACGAGATCCTCGCCGAGATATGGGGCGGCCGCATCGTCTCCGAGGCGACGCTGGCGAGCCGCATCAGCGCAGCACGGAGCGCCATCGGCGACAGCGGCGAGGCACAGCGCCTGATCCGCACCATCCCGCGCAAGGGCATCCGCTTCACGGGCGAGGTCAGCGAGCAGGCCGAGGCCGAGCGGACGCCGACCGCCGCGGCTGCGACGTCGGTCGACGGCCCCGCCATCGCGGTGCTGCCCTTCACCAACATGAGCAGCGATGCCGCGCAGGACTACTTCGCCGACGGCATGGTCGAGGACATCATCACGGCGCTGTCCCGCTGCAGCGGGCTCGCCGTGATCGCCCGCAACTCGTCGTTCACCTACAAGGGCAAGGCGGTCGACATCCGTGAGGTCGGACGCGAGCTCGGCGTCGGCTACGTGCTCGAAGGCAGCGTGCAGCGTGCCGGCGCGCGCCTGCGCATCAGCGGCCAGCTGATCGACGCTCGCTCCGGTGCGCATCTGTGGGCCGACCGATTCGATGGCGAGGTCAGCGACATGTTCGCGCTGCAGGACCGCATTACCGAAAGCGTGGTGGCTGCCATCGAGCCGACCCTGGAGCTCGCCGAGAGCGCGCGGCGCCGCGCGCTGCCGCGCCCCGACGCCTATGATCTCGTGCTGCGCGCCGCCAGCCTGCGCGACGCCTTCACTCCGGAAAGTCTCAAGGCGGCGCTCGGCTGTCTCGACGAAGCGCTGGCGATCGATCCCGGCTATGTGCCGGCGATGGCCGCGAGCGCCTATTGCCAGGCGCTACGCCATTTCCAGGGCTGGAGCGATCCGGGCGAGACCTATCGCGAGACGGCCGTCGCGTTGGCGTGGCAGGCGAGCGAGCGCGCCCCCGGAGATGCACAGGTGCTGTGGATGGCGGCGTTCGCGATCTGGAACATGGCCGACGACATCGCGCCTGCGCGCGAGCTGTTCCAGCGCTCGCTCGCCATCAATCCGAATTCGGCGATGGCGCTCACCATGAGCGGCTGGATCGAGGCCATGGCCGGGCGCCCAGCCGAGGGGCGGGCGATGATCGAACGCGCCTTGCGGCTCAATCCGCGCGATCCGCGCGGCTGGTTCGCGGCCGGCGCCATGGCGATTTGCGCCGTGACCAGCGGCGACCTGGCAGAGGCCATCGCCTGGGCCGAGAAGGCGCTCAGTCAAAACCGCCGATTTGCCGTGGCGCTGCGGGTCCTGATCGTCGCCTGGGTCGGAATCGGAGAGATGGATCGGGCCGCCGACATCGCGCGCCAGCTCCTGAGCGTGGAGCCTCATCTCACGGTGACGGGCTTCTTGAACCGCATCCCGTTCCCCGTGCGCTCCATGGCTACAACCTATGCGGAAGCGCTTCGCGCAGCAGGCGTACCCGCTTAGACCGATAACGTGCAGAACAGCGCGATTGCGGCTGGAAATCGTATCATTTCAGCAAAGTCGCGAAACTTGGTCGCACCCCATTCACACTACCTTAGGTTCCAACCCGTAGTTTCGCGGACGTCTTCTGGAGGCTGAATTCGCGGAGGTGGGAAGGGGAACCGATGAAGAAATTTCTTCTCAAATTTTATGAGGATGAATCGGGTGCGACCGCCATCGAATACGGCTTGATCGCTGCCGGCATTGCGCTCGCGATCATCACAATCCTCAACCAGCTCGGACTGACGATCGAGGGCATCTTTACGACGTTGACGACCAAATTGAACGGCGGCTGATCGAAGCACTTCGTCTGGATGGCGTTCTCAGGACCGGAGCAATCCGGTCGCCATGGTCGGACGGGCCGGGCCTTCGGGTCCGGCCTTTGCTTGTCTGGCCCCTCCTGGTCTCAACGACCGTTCCCGGACTCAATGGGCCATGCTGCGCCCGGCTTCCTCGCAGGCGCTCATGCAGCGGCGGCAGGATTCGGCGCAGACGCGGCAATGCGCATGCATGCGAGCGTGCTTCTCGCATTCCTCGGCGCAGAACCGGCAGGCCGCCGCACAGGCGTCGAGCATGCGCCGGATCATCTCCTGATCCGATCCGGTGCGCCGAGTCGCCATACGGCCCGTGATGGTGCACACATCGGCGCAGTCGAGGTTGAGACGGATGCATTGCGTCAGCTTGGCGACATTGTCCTCGGCGAGACAGGCATCGGCGCAGGACGTGCAAGTCTGCGCGCAGGAATAGCACTCCTCGATGCAGCGCACGAGCGCGTCATCGACCTGGCCGCGGACATGCGGATGGGTTTCGATCATCTGTTGGGCGTGCATGGCAAACTCCGAGAGCTGGCCCCCTCCGGGTCAATGATGATCCGCCGAGGAGGTTCTTAAATCGGAGCCCTGCTTGGAAGCCGCGATCTCATCCGGAACGGTTCGCCGGCGAAGCAGTTGTCCTTGCGCATGCCGGGTGACAACCGGCCACAATGGGGAACGGCGGACGCAGCTGATTTTGCCGGTTTCTGGCTGCGACATCAACGTATCGGTACGCGCTGACGCCTAACCTGTTCCCGGCATGCATCCTTCGTCTTCGGCGCGATCCGGTGCCCGGCAGCTCAACTGCCGTGACAGCAGCTGCCGCCGCCTGCCGCTCCCGCCGGCGTGTCCGCACTGAGCACGCTCTTCGCGTTGCGCTCCGGAGGAATGTCGAAGCCGGCGTTGGCGGCGAAGAAGCCGACCGGCTTGAGCATGAAGCCGGCATATTCGACCGGCATCACCGGAAAATCCTCCGGCTTGCACACATGGGTGTGCCCGAACGAATGCCAGACCACGATGTCGGCGTTCTCGATGGTGCGGTTCTGCTGGATATAGCGCGGCAGGCCGTCACCGCCGGCATGCACGTTCGGATAGTCGCCGCTGGCGTACTTCTCAGCCGGATCAAAAGCGGTGACCCAGACGTGCCTCGTGGCGAAGCCGCCGCGACTGCGCACGAAGCTGCCCTCCTGCGCCAGCATCAGCGGGCTCGGATTGACCACGAGCTTGTAGCCGGGCGAGGCGCCGACGGAGTTCTTGACGTTGGGATTGGAGATCTTCCAGTAGCGGCCGGTCTCGCCATTGGCGATGCGCGCGGCGTCGCGCTCGCGCGACAGCACGCGGCTCGTCGTATCGAATGCGTTGCCGTGCGGGTTGTCGCGCCCCCACGGACGCGGCACGAATTCGTGCTCGCTGACCGTGTTGCCGCCGCCGTCGATGTCCATGTGCAGGCGTACGTTGAAGAAGTGCTGATGCGTCGGACCGCCGAGATCGTCGTCGACCATGCCGCCCCAGGGATAGGTCGCACCCGGCGCAATCGCCGCCGTCTGGATGATTCCGGTGAGCTTGCATTCGAGCTGGATGGTGCCGTCCTGGTACAGGTACCAGTAGAAGCCGTAATCGTAGTTGCCGACGGTGGCGAAGAAGCTGATGACGAGACGGCGCGAGCGCCGCACCTCGAACAGACCGTTGCGGAACTCGTAATGCTTCCAGAGGATGCCGTAATCCTCCTCATGCATGCAGATCGCGTTCTTCATGACGAACGGCTCGCCCTTGCTGTCGGCGGCCGGCACGTCGAAATAGTGGATGTTGCCGAGGCAGTCGCAGCCGAGCTCGAGCGCGTTCGCCAGCATGCCGAGGCCGTATTCGCCGGCGTCGAACGCCGACTTCCAGAAGTGGTTGGCGGTCGGATCGGCGTAGGGCACCACCATCTCGGTGACGCTGGCGCGATGGATGATCGCCCGCTTGCGCGCGCCGTCCTGATAGGACAGCTGATGCAGAACGAGACCTTCGCGCGGCGTGAAGCCGACGCGGAAGCTCCATTTCTGCCAATCGACCTTCCATCCGTCGACGGTGAAGCTCGGCCCCTGGGGCTGCTCGATGTTGAGCGGCTTGATATCGGCGCGTGGGGCCGTCATTTCATGGGCGCCGTAGTTGCGCTTCTTGCGGGGGATCGGAATGACCGGATCCGCGTCGGTGAGATCGATGACCTTGCCGGCGATCAGGTCGACCACCGCGACGACGCCTTCGATCGGGTGGGCATAGCCGTTGTCCTGCGGATGCTCGCGGAAGAAGCTGACGGCGCGGACGATGCGGGCGCCGCGCTCGAACGGCAGGTCGAAAAAGCCGGACGAGAACGGATCGACCTGCACCAGCTCGATGTCCTTGTCCGTGAGACCGCGCCGGTGCATCGCCTTGCGCCAGCCGGGATCGGCCTTCACCGCCGCCTCGCAGCGGAAGAACTCCTCCAGCATCACGGGCGGTTGGCCATAGGGCGCCTCTTGGTTGGGCACCGGCTTGCGGGAGACGATGCTCGGCCTGCCGAGATCGACGACATGCTCGACCGACTCGCCATTTTGAATGTCGAGCGAGACCACGAACGCCCTGCGCGGCAGCGCCTGCCCGCCGTCAAGGGCCGCAAGCTCGGCCTTCGTCGGCTCCTCGAGCCGCACGATCGGGAAGCGGCAGCTGTCCGCCGCCACGGCGCCTGCGCGTACCAGATTGCAGGCGGCGGCGATCTCTTCGGAGGTCAGCGGGTCGAGCGGGTGGACGGCGGCGATTGCCGGAGCTGCAGCGATGTCCTGCACGATGATTCTCCCTCGATCTGGTCGGTCCGTCTCGAAGGGGCAGGAGAGTACGCGTCCGACCGCGGCTTGTCTGGCCGCGAGACTGCCAATCAGACGCAGGACAGCGTTATCGAAATCGGGCAAAATCGACGTCTGCCGGTGCGACCGGCGGCCGGCCGGCGTGCATCTTGCACGGCGGTCTCATCAGATGACGCCGTGATGCCATGAGCTTGACGCCGACGCATAGCGAGGCCGCGTGCCCGGGCCTGGTGCAGACGACCAGCGCCGACGTCGACGAGCATTGCGCGCAGCTCGGTGGCTGGCGTCTGACCTATGACCAGATCAGCGCCGGCGCTTTCCGCGGCAGCTTCACCCAATTGTCGCTGCCGCAGCTCGATATCTTCCACGAAGTGACGAGCCAACAGGTGCGGCAGCATGGCGAACTCGGGCGCGACTGCTGCGGCCTGGCCGTGCCCTGCAGCGGCGAGGGCCCGGTGAATGTCAACGGCACGAGCATTCCGCAGGACGCGCTGATCGTTTCCTTCGATGCCGAGGTCGACATCTGCACACCGCGCGGCTTCACGTTGCGCGGCGTGACCTTGTCGGCCAGTCTCGTCGACGAGATCGCAAGCCAGCTGGCGATCGAGCTGCCGCGCGATCTGCGACATCGCATGCGCGCGATGTCCGCACCGGCGGATGCGCTGGCGCGCTTCCGCACCGCGCTGACGACGATCGACAGGCTGTGCGGCACGCAGACGGAGCCGAGGCAGAGTGCAGCGCTCGGCGACATGCTTCAAGACGGGCTGCTGCTGGCGATCACCGATCTGTTGTCGGATGCGCGGCCCTGCGACGACACCCGCAGCAGCGCCGCACGCAAGCGGATCGTCGATCGGGCCTGCGAGCTGATGCTGGCATCGTCAGACCAGCCCATCGCGTTGCTCGACATCTGCAAGGCGGTCGGCGCCAGCCGCCGCAAGCTCAGCTACTGCTTCCAGGACGTGCTCGGCACCAGTCCCCTCACCTATTGGCGCGCGGTGCGCCTCAACCGCGTGCGGCGCGAGCTGAAGGCTGCTCACGATCCGCGCGACGGAATTTACGACATCGCCGTGCGCCACGGCTTCTGGCACTTCAGTCAGTTCTCGCTCGACTACAAGCGCCATTTCGCAGAACTGCCATCCGAAACCCTGCGGCGCGCGCGTATGGACGCATCATCCGAGTTGAGGCACAACACCTTGCGTCACTGACGTGCGGCGCGAGCTGCCGAACGAGAAGGGCGCGCGAACAAGTCGCCCGATGATGCGGAGGAAACATGCTGATCCCGATCGCGGATGTGCCGCGCTGGTACGCCGAGCGCAAACCGAAAGACAGCATCGCGGTTCAGCACGGACCTGATGCGCTGAC
Source organism: Bradyrhizobium sp. SZCCHNR1002 (assembly GCF_032381435.1). NCBI lineage: Bacteria > Pseudomonadati > Pseudomonadota > Alphaproteobacteria > Hyphomicrobiales > Nitrobacteraceae > Bradyrhizobium > Bradyrhizobium sp. SZCCHNR1002. The sequence goes on along the minus strand of NZ_JAUHIS010000007.1, from coordinate 286,126 downwards.
CTGGGAGCAGCTCGAGCGCCGCGCCAATGCGCGCGCCCGTGCCTTCATCGCCAAGGGCGTCAAGCCCGGCGACTTCGTCGCCATCGGCCTGCCGAACGGGAATGCGCTGTTCGAGACCAGTTTTGCAGTTTGGAAATGTGGCGCGACGCCGACATCGCTGTCCTGGCGCCTGCCGCGGGGCGAGGCCGCCGCGGTGCTGGAGATCCTTCAGCCGTCACTCGTGGTCGGCGGCGAAGCCGATTGGAACGCGCCGAATGCGTTGCCGGCCGGCTTCACGCCGGAGGGATTTTCGGACGCACCGCTCACAGCTCCGGTTTCTCGCTATTGGAAGGCGATGACCTCGGGCGGCTCGACCGGCCGGCCCAAGGTGATCCTCGATCATCAGCCCGCGGTGACCGACACGGCGGCCGAGCCGCCGCTGGGAATTCCGAAGGGAGCCTCGCTGCTCAATCCCGGACCGCTGTATCACAACGCGCCGTTCATCGTGTCGCACTACGCCCTGTTCGCCGGCGGCACGCTGACGGGCATGGTGAAGTTCGACGCCGAGGAGACGCTGCGGCTGATCCAGGCGCAGCGCATCCAGTGGGTCAACTTCGTGCCGACCATGATGCACCGGATCTGGGCGCTGCCGGATGCGGTGCGCAACAGCTACGACGTGTCGAGCCTGAAGATGGTGTTCCACATGGCCGCGCCGATGCCGGCATGGCTCAAGGAGAAGTGGATCGAATGGCTCGGCCCCGAGCGCGTCTATGAGCTCTATGGCGGCACCGAGCGGCAGGGCCGGACCATCATCTCCGGCACCGAATGGCTGCAGCACCGGGGTTCGGTCGGCAGGATCGATGAATCCTGCAAGCTGCGCATCTTGGGCCCCGACGGCAACGATGTCGCGCCGGGGGAAAGCGGCGAGATCTACTTCCTGCCTGCCGATGGTCCGGGCAGCACCTATCATTATCTCGGCGCCGAGCCGAAGCGGCGCGCCGACGGCTGGGAGTCGCTCGGCGACATCGGCCGGCTCGATGCCGACGGCTATCTCTATCTCGGCGATCGCCTTGCCGACATGATCCTGCGCGGCGGCGCCAACATCTATCCGGCCGAGGTCGAGGCGGCGCTGATGGCGCATCCCGACATCCGCTCCTGCGTCGTGGTCGGCCTGCCCGATCCCGAGCTCGGCCAGCGCGTGCATGCGATCGTGGAGATCGACCGGGCCAAGGACGCCCAGGCGATCGTCGACGGCATGGGCGCGTTCCTGACCGAGCGGCTCAGCCGCTACAAGCATCCGGAGAGCTATGAGCTGGTCGACATGATGCTGCGCGACGATTCCGGCAAGGTCCGCCGGACCCTGCTGCGCGACGAGCGCGCCGCCTGGATCAAGGAGGGACGGGATTTTCGTCTGCTGCCGACCAGGGGGCGGCCGGCCGCGGAGTGAGGCCCGCGAGAATTTTTCGAACGTTTACGATGCTGGCATAGACTCCGCTTGGGGGTAAGGAGTGTCCGCGCCATGATCTCGAGACGACGGTTTCTACGCACCGCGGCCACGGCGGCGGCCCTGCCCGTGGTGCGGATTCCGGAGGCACGGGCCGAGCTGCGCACCATCCTCAACGACGCCAGCCGGCTCAATCCGACGCCCGTCGCCAAGCATGTTGTGATCAAGAAGCCGGCCACCGACGAGTTGATCGCGCGCCTCCGCGCCGAGCTGAAGGAGGCGGCGGCCGCGAGACGCCCGGTGACGGCGGCCGTCGCCCGGCATTCGATGGGCGGCCAGAGCCTGGCGCGCGACGGCACCGCCGTCACGCTCGACGGCGGCGCGATCGAGCTCGACACCGCGGCACGAACCTATCGCACTGCCGCCGGCAACCGCTGGTGGGACGTGATCGCCACGCTCGACGCCAAGGGCTTCTCACCAGCGGTGATGCAGTCGAACAGCGATTTCGGCGTCGGCAGCACGTTCTGCGTCAATGCCCATGGCTGGCCGGTGCCGTACGGCCCGTTCGGCTCGACAGTGAAGTCGATCCGCATGCTGCTCGCCGACGGCACGCTGGTGCAATGCTCGCGCACCGAGAATGCCGAGTTGTTCGGCCTGGCGATGGGCGGCTATGGCCTGTTCGGGATCATCGTCGATCTCGAAGTCGAGATGGTGCCCAACCTCCTGCTCGAACCGCGCTTCGAGCGCATGACGCCGGACAGGTTCGCCGAGCGTTTCATGCGCAGCGTCGACGGCGACGCCAATGTGAAGATGGCCTATGGCCGGATGTCGGTGTCGCGCAAGGCGTTCTTCGACGACGCGCTGCTCGTCACCTTCCGGCCGGCTCCCGATGCGCCGACGACGCTGCCTGCGGTGACGAACTCGGGCAAGCTCACGGGCGTCGCCAATACGATCTATCGCGCGCAGACCGGATGGGAGGTCGCCAAGGGCCTGCGCTGGTTCATGGAGACGCAGCTCGGCCCGGCCATCTCCGACGGTCGATACACCCGCAATTCGCTGATGGCCGAGCCGGTCGCCAACCTGGCGCAGAAGGACATGCACCGGACCGACATCCTGCATGAATATTTCGTGGCGCCCGAGCGCTTCGGCGAGTTCCTCACCGCATGCCGCGAGATCATTCCGAAGGCACGCGCCGAGTTCCTCAACGTCACCTTGCGCTACGTTGCCGAGGACAAGACGCCCGTGCTCAGCATCGCGCCGGTGCGACGGATCGCGGCGGTGATGTCGTTCTCGCAGTCGACCTCGCCCGAGGGCGAGATCGACATGATGCGCACGACGGAAGCCCTGATCGACCGCATCACCGCGATTGGCGGCGCGTTCTATCTGCCCTATCGTCTGCACGCCCGCCGCGACCAGGTCGAGAAGGCCTATCCCGCCGTGGCGCGTTTCGTCGCGGCGAAGCGCCAGTATGACCCGAACCTGTTGTTCCGCAACGCGATGTGGGACGCTTATTTCGCATGACCCCATCAGCCGACGGCTTCTCATTGGACCGCTATCGCATCGCCGCGCTCGCCCTCGCCGCGGCGCTGTTGTTCGCGGCCGCCACGGACTACATCCCCGCCTTCATCGATGCGCAGGGACGCGTGTTCGGTCTGTTCCAGCTCGACATCTACAAGGACGCCCTGCACGTCGCCTCCGGCCTCTGGGCGCTGGCCTCGACGCTGTCGCGCCGCAGCGCCGTGTTCTTCCTGCGCGTGTTCGGCACGCTGTATTTCCTCGACGGCGTCATGGGCGTGTTCACCGGCGCGGGCTATCTCGATCTCTCGATCGTCATCGACGGCATCCGCAACACCTCACTCCTGGTGAAGGTGCTCTCCAGCCTGCCGCATCTGGCGCTCGGCGCGCTCGGCATCGCGGTCGGCTGGTCACCCTGGGGGGCGAGACCCGTCACAGCATGAGCCTGCGCCGCAAAATCCTCTATCTGACCGGCGCGCTGGCGGCCGCTGCGGCGATCGGCATCGCCGCGACGGTGATCAGCGTCGAGACGGTCTGCACCGCCGACGTCCCGACACCGGTAGTGACGTCGCAGTTCGGCATCACCGATCCCGGCTATGTGAGGTCGCAAGGCGACAGCTTCCTCACCTTTCCCGAATGGTACATCGTGCACGCCTACAGCGATCTCGCCGGCGTGACGGGGCAGACCTCCGAGTCGGACTTCCGCTATCTGTCGAGCATCGCCGGGTTCTGGCGCAGCCTGTGCCGGGCCACGCGGCAGGCCGCAGGCTCGGGGCCGGCGACCTCGGACCAGAAGCTGACGAACTACATCATCGGCTTCAGCTTCACCGCCGAAATGGCGCTGCAGGGCGCCTATGAGAAGAGCATCGGCGCGCTCACCGAGGAGACGACCGACGGCGTCAAGACCGCCGAGGACGCCTTCAATCTCGCTCTGCTGAAGGACTACGCGGGATTTCTCTATCAGACCCCCTGGTATCGCTACCCCTTCGCCGCCAAGCTCGACCAGTTCTGGCGCGACACACCGTTCGTGCCGTCGGCGCGCTCGGTGGAACGGCGGTTCTCGCTCAGCCTGCAATATGCCGGCCGCGCGGCCTATGCGGCGGTCATCGGCTATGCGGCCGGCTATGATCCCGCGGTCCTGACGATCCGGAGCGTGGTGACGGGCCTGCCCGCCGCCGAGCTCGCGGCGATGCCGGGCGTGAAGGTGATCCGGGAGGTGAGCGACGTGAAGGGCACCAAGGGCGTGCTGGTCGAGACCGCGCGCTACGCCAAGTTCGATGCGTTCGCGAGAGAGCTCGGGCGCCACCGCGGCGCCGCGCTCGCCGAAGTGGCCGGCAACCACCAGATCCTGGTCACGATCGTGGTCCCGCCGGGCGACGGACGGCTGGCAGCCTTCGACGGATTGCCTATATTCAGCATCCCGATCCAGTCCCGTCCCGGAGCCCGCCGCATTGGCGTCGATGTGCCGGTGCGGTCGCTGGTTCAGGACATCGCCCGTTTCGAAGCTGCCGGATACGATTTCGAGCATGCCTACGACTACTGACCGGCTCCCATTGTCGACCGCCCTGCCCCTGCGGGGCCTGCTGGCGGTCGCCTTCGCATGGTTCGCAGGCATGGCGGCCATGGCGCTGGTCATCAGGCCCGACGCGGTGGTCGTGTTCGGACCCGCGGACCGCATGATCCCGGCGGTCGTTGCATCCGATGGAGCCTTGCTCGACGCCGGGCGTTTCCACGTCGCGGCGAGAACGGGAACAGCGACGGTGGGCAGCCTCTACGCGGCCGGCGCGTGGCTGGTCTGGCCGATCATGGGCAGGGGTTGCGGCCGCAGCTAGCGCCGAATGCGCCGGTCCTCTCCGCGCGATTGCCGAGGCCTCGGAACTGGCGCCGACGCTCAAAGATGTTAAGCTCGCGTTGACGCTGTGGCGAAGACGCGAAAATCACGCGACACGAAGCAAGAGCCTGGTCGATGCCCCCCGGTTTTCGACAGGGCAGGAGAAAGCAATGCCTTCTTTGACCGAATGGAAAGTGCCGTTCGCCTTCCAGCCTCGCGCCGAAGACTATCAATACGATCTCGATCAAGCGTTGGCCTCGATCGTGGGCCTGCACGCGATCATTCCGCCGGATGCCTTCAGCGCGGAAACGCTGGGCACCGAGCGGGCCGGCAATGCAGTGGTCATCGACGACGGGCTGGTGCTGACCATCGGCTATCTGATCACCGAGGCGGAGTCGGTCTGGCTGCACCTCAATGACGGGCGCGTGGTCGAGGGCCATGTGCTCGGCTTCGATTTTGCCACCGGCTTCGGTCTCGTGCAGGCGCTCGGCCCGCTCGACCTGCCGGCACTCCCGCTCGGGTCTTCGGCGGCCACCAAGATCGGCGACCAGGTCGTGCTCGGCGGCGCCGGCGGCCGGACGCGATCGGTTGCGAGCCAGATCGTCGCGAAGCAGGAGTTCGCCGGCTATTGGGAATACCTGCTCGACGAGGCCATCTTCACCCATCCCGCACACCCCAATTGGGGCGGCACCGGACTGCTGTCCGCCAAGGGCGAGCTGATCGGCATCGGCTCGCTGCAGCTCGAGCGTGAGCGCGACAACAAGGCCGAGCACGTCAACATGATCGTGCCGATCGATCTGTTGAAGCCGATCATCGACGATCTCAGGCGCTTCGGCCGCGTCAACAAGCCGGCCCGGCCCTGGCTCGGCATGTACGCGACCGAGGTCGACGACCGCGTCGTGGTGATCGGCGTCTCCAACAACGGGCCCGCCGCGCGCGCCGAGCTGAAGGCGGGCGATATCATCCTCGGCATCGACGGCGACAAGGTCACGACCCAGAGCGGGTTCTATCGCAAGCTCTGGGCGCTCGGCGAAGCCGGCGTCGACGTGCCGCTGACGGTCCACCACGAGGGCGTCACCTTCGACGTCACGGTGGCGTCGACCGATCGCGCCAAGCTCTTGAAGGCGCCGCGGCTGCATTGAGCAGGACGCTGAGCTCGGCTCAGGCGATGACGTGCCAGGCTGCCGCGACCTGGTCGTGCAGCTGCGCATCGCTCGGCAGCTGCGAAGCCGCCGTCGGATCGAACCCAGGATGCGTCTGGGAGTAGGTCGCCATCGCCTGCACCAGCTGCGAGACGTGCGTATCCAGCTCCAGGCCCCCCGCCTTGATCTCCTGCAGCTGATAGGAGCCGCCGAGGAACCAATCGGCCACGGTGACCTGTTGATGGCTGCCGAGAATGTCGATCTCCAGGTCGTTGCCCGATTTGACGAACCAGAAACTGTCGGCGGTGTAGGCGGTCCCGAAATCGAGCGTGCCGGTCGGCTTGGACAGCGAGGCGATGCCGTTGATGATGACGTCGTTGCCGTCGCCCGGCGCGTACAGATAGGTCGCGCCGACACCGCCGACCAGGATGTTGTCGCCGGCCCCGCCCTTCAGCACGTCGCTGCCCAGGCCCCCGATCAAGAGGTCGTCATTGGCGGTACCGAGCAGCATGTCGTTGCCGCCGCCTGCGATCAGGAGTGCGCCGTCGGTGGCTGCGATCATCGCGCCCGACACGGGATCGATCGTCACGATCGTCGAGGCATCGCTCAGCGCGGCGCTGAGCCAATCAAGATTGTCGGTCTTGCCGCCCCAGAGCACGCTGATCGCCATGTCGATCAGGCCGGCATCCTCGCCGTCGAAGCCGGCGACGGCGTCGATCAAGGCCGTCTTGCCGAGGATGTCGACCGTCGACCCCGTGTCGGTGCGCGACCACAGATCGGACGACAGGTCCGCGACCAGCAGGTTGTTCGCAATATCCTGATACAGGATGCCGTGCTCGTGGCCGATCACGCCCGGCGTTGGCGAGGTCACCTCGTCGTGGTTCTGCGCCAGGAGCGCCGAATACTCCACCACGATCTCGGCCAGCGCCTTCTCGACGCCGCCGTTCTTCAGATAGGACGCCGCCGTCGCCGCGCTGAAGCTGTTGCCGAGCACGTCGCCGCCGTTGAACAGCGCCTGCACGGCGCTGTTGCCATAGCCGCTCGCGTCGGTGACGGTCGAATAGGCGATCATGTCCTTCATCTTGTCGGATGGCGCGCCTTCACCGCCTACGCCCGCCGCCGGGATGCCGAGGGCCGAGGCGATCGCGTCATCCTCGAGCGGCGCCAGCAGCACGGCGGCCGCCTTCTTCCAGTCCTGCGCATCGTTGTCGCTGGCCCATTGCATCATGGTCAGCAGCGCGATCGAATGCAGGCTGACCGGATCGAGCCCGAGATCGGTCCCCGCGCCGAGCACCGTCTTCTGCTCGGACGAGATGCCGATCGCCGCATGCGCGATCGCCAGCGCTCCGGCGATCGGCCCGAGTTGCAGCAGCGCGAGCGGTGCTTCCAGCACGGGGGCCGCGGCGCGCACATATTGCAGCACCTCGCCGGACACGGAGACCATGTGGATGTCGTTGAAGCGATCGACGGGATGAGAGGTCAGTGCACCCCAGAAGCCGTGCAGCTGGTCGTAGCGGACTTCGGCCGCGAACTCGAACGGCATCGCGTCATACGCATAGGCCACCTTGTCGTTCAGCGCCGCAATGTAGCCGGCAAGTCCGCCACCCAGCGAATGGCCGGTGAGCGACACGTTCGACGTCGTCGCCCACGTCTTGTAGTAGGCCTCGGCATCGGGAAACTGAGTCGGCCAGCCGACAAGCCCCGCGCCGCCGAGCCAGCCGGGAACGTCCGCGATCGTGTCGGTGCCGCGATAGGAGATGATTCGCGTCGACGGATCGCCGGCGAGCTGATAGGTCGCGGCCTCGAAATTGTCCGCTGCCGCAGCCACGCTGCCTGCCACCAGCTCATAGCTGCCGATGCGATTGAAGTTGACCGCGAGCGTCGGATTGACACCCCTGTTGTAGACGTCCATGGCGAGCACGGCGTTGATCAACGCGGCCGACGGCGACTTGCTCATGATGCGGATCCCCCCTTGCAGCCGGTCGGCAATTTCGTCCGCGCACCGTGCTCCATTCGGAACCCAGGCTCGACTGCCGGCTTTCATGAAGTGCGACATCACGCCCGTTCTTTGTCAATCGCGATTCGTCCACACGTGCATTCGCCCATGTTGCGCCTCTCGCGCGATCCGTCCCGTCAATCGGCGCTGTCTTGCCGTGTTGTGTGCAATATGGTGCAGCAGAACGCTGCTCTGCGCAGATTGAACACACGTTCGGAAAATGATCATTGCCCGCAGAGCCGATTTTGCGTTGCATGAGAGCGCTGGCAGGCCAGCGGGTGACATATCAGGCCCGCCCGACCAAGGAGACCGCATGACCGAAGCCGTGGTGGACGACATCCTCATCATGTTGCCGCCGCTGCTGCAGACGCTCGAAGCTCTGTCCTACGTCGCGCGCTATCTGAACCCGACGGATTTCGATCGCGTGATGGCCGACATCGGCGATCCCGAGCAGGCGCTGCAGACGGCGCGGGCCCATCTCACGTCGTGGCCGGCCGACTTCTCCCATATCCGTATCGCCTTCGACACCGCGGCCGACGCGGCGCTGATGTCATTTGCGGGACTGCGGGCGGTCCAGCGCGGCGAAGGCGATCTGGTCGACGTATTCAGGGCGTTGCGGCAGCTGCCCCGCGCGCTGGAAGCGCTGTTTCCACTCGCCGCGACCCTGCCGCCGCTCAGCGAATTCTTTCTCGATCCCGCGGTCGGGAACGACCAGGCGCTGCGTCAACTGCTCGCGGCGACCGCCGGCAAGGACGCCGTGTTTCACGACCACAACGAGATCGGTAACCGCGGCGGCTTCTCGCTCTACGTTCCCGAGTACTACACGGCCGACCGGGCCTGGCCGCTGGTCATGGCGCTGCATGGCGGCAGCGGCAACGGACGCGACTTCCTGTGGAGCTGGCTGCGCGCGGCACGCAGCATGGGCGCCATCCTGGTTGCGCCGACCGCAGTGGGACCGACCTGGGCCTTGATGGGGGAGGACGCCGATACGCCGAACCTCGTTCGCATCCTCGATCTCGTGCGCAGCCGTGTCGCCGTCGATCCCGCGCGCATGCTGCTGACGGGCATGAGCGACGGCGGCACCTTCTGCTACGTCAGCGGGCTGGAGCGCCATTCGCCGTTCACCCATCTCGCGCCGGTAGCTGCGACGTTCCATCCGCTGATGGCGCAGATTGCCGACCGGGATCGTTTGCGCGGATTGCCGATTCAGATCGTCCACGGCCGGCTGGACTGGATGTTCCCGGTCGAGATCGCGCGGCACACGCAGGATGCGCTGGCCAAGTCTGGCGCCCACATCGCCTATCGCGAGATCGACGATCTCAGCCATTGCTATCCGCGCGAGGTGAATGTCGATCTGTTGCGCTGGCTGATGAGCTGAAGCGGACCTGCTCAGCCTGCACATGACGGATGGGTAAGGTCGGCGACATAATCTCGACCGATTTTCTCCGCATTGATTGCAGTCTGGCCAAACAGCGGGGGCGCTGCTCAGGGCGGATGTGACGCCGCCGAAGGATCGCTCATGCCCTCGCCCGCCGCGCCTCCCTCCTCGGCCCGCCCCAGCGCCGTCCTGCTCGCGGATGGCGTCAGCCGCCTCGAGGTCACGCTCAAGCTGACCACGGCGATCCTGGCGCTCGCCGCCGGCGTCTACACCTATCTCGGCGTCCGCGAGCTGCTCAACGGCAGTGCCACCACGGTGTTCTTCGCAGCGGTGATCTATTCCGTCGCGGTCTCGGTCGGCATCTATGCCTTCTGGGTCTTCATGATGCAGTTCATGCCCCACGTGACCAGCGTGATGGGACGGCTGCTGATGGGCGGCTGCATGCTGCTGGGCTCGCTGATGATCGTCGCGATGTCGTCCTGGCTGAATGCCTCGGCGCTCGCCGGTGCCGCCGCGATCCAACAGCACCTGGCGATCACCGTACAGAACTACACCCGCGACCTCGACCGGGCCAACAGCCAGGCAATCGCGGCGCAGAGCCTGCTGCCCGACATCCAGCTCGCCTCCTCGCGCTTCGCCAAGCTGGCGGAGGCCGAACGCGCCGGCTCTCTTACCGGGACTTCCGGCTCGGGAACCGTCGTCCAACTGCTCAGTCAGATGTCGACGCAGCTCGATGGTCTCGGACAGCAGGTGCAGGAGTCCGGCAAGCGTGTCTCCGGGCTCTATGAGCAGGGCAGCAAGAGCCTCGCCAAGATGCGCGAGCTGATCTCCGACCGCGGTCCGATCACCACGCGGAGCGATGCCTTCGCCACCGAGTCGCTCAATTTGATGGGCATCATTGCCAATCTGCAGCAGACCTCGGTGGCTCCTGCTGTAAAGCGTGCCGCGACCTCGCTGTCCGCCGGCTTCATCGCGCCCGCCGCCGGCGGACGCAGCGGCGACCTGGCCGAGCGCCAGACCGCCGTGGTCGGCAAGGTCGAAGGCGCGATCGCGACGCAGGCGGGCTCGCTTGCCGACGCCGCCGACAAGATCCTGGCGCTGCCGCGCATCGAGCCGACGCGATTCCAGACGCTGTCGCCGGCAGAAGCGGTGCTGCGCTATGCCGGCGATTTCATCCCGAGCTGGGCGGGCGCGATCTCGATCGACCTAATGCCGGCCGTGCTGGTGCTGATTCTCTGCGTCGTGCATGCCGCGATCCGCCGCGAGGGCCTGCCCGCCGCGAGCGCGTCCAGCCTCACCGCCAGTGATCTCGTCACGGCCCTGCAGATCGCCCGCGAGGTCGAAGATGCGCGGCGCTCAGCCGAAGCGCGGCCTGCTGCTACGCCGCGCGAAGTCCCTGCCGAGCCACCCATTGAGCCGCAACCGGCGCACGCATCAGGAGCTGTTGCAGACGAGAACGTCACCTCGCTGTCGTCGGCTCGAATCGGGAAGTAGCTCGTGGCTTCGGCTGTCAATCGACGTCTCCAAGCCTGGCTCGCCGACAATCCCGACGAGAGCCTGCTGCGCTGGACGTTCCGCGTCGTCCTTGCCGTGACCGTCGCGGTCCTTGCGGCCGACCTCGTCGAACTGAATGAGCCGCGTGTCACGTCCGACACCGCCTCGCCCCCGTTCGACGTGCATCGGGAGCATGCCGACGGGCCGGCCGAGGCTCCTGCCGTGCTGGCACCGCTGCTGAAGCGGCTGATGCCGCTGCCCAAGAGCGATCCCGCGCTCGAGCGGCCGCTCAGCCTCGAACTGCGCGGCGGCGGCCGGCTCTATGCGACAGGCACGATCACGCCGGGCAGCGCGCGGACTTTCGCGGAAGAGGTCGATCGGCACGGCGAATACATCAAGACCGTCGTACTGAACTCCCCCGGCGGCTCGGTCGCCGACGCGCTCGCGATGGGCCGGCTGATCCGGGCGCGGAAATTCGCCACCGAGGTCGAGGCCGGCAAGCATTGCGCCTCGTCGTGCCCGCTGGTGTTCGCCGGCGGCACCGAGCGACGCGCCGGCGAGCGCGCGATGATCGGCGTGCATCAGATCGCCGCGGTAAGGTCCGCCAATGCTGCCCGCTCGGACGACGACATGAGTCTCGCACAGAACGTCTCCGCGCGCTGCCAGCGGCACCTTGCGGACATGGGTGTCGATCTCAAGGTCTGGATGCATGCAATGGAGACGCCGCATGACCAGCTGTTCACCTTCAAGCCCGACGAGCTCAAAGCGCTCAATCTGGTCACGTCGGCGCCGGAATCGCGTCCTGAAAAACCACGCACTTAGTTTGTCTGGTCCCGCTTGAACCTTCCGCTGCGACGGCGGAACCAAGCTACGGCGGCGGCGTTGTCGGCCGTCACACTGGAGAACATGATCATGCGGACATTCGTGGGAATGATCCTTGGTGCGCTCATTCTGGGATTTGGCGTCTACATCCACGATTCGATGCAGACCTCCGAGGTCGCCAATGGCCCGACAGCGCAGACGCGCCGGACCATCGTCAACTGGGACGTCGCCGCGGACAGCTGGAATTCGCTCAAGACCCGCGCGCACGACGATTGGGTTCGCATCTCGTCCAAGTAAGTCGTCCACGTAGGCGCAGCATTGCTGAAGTGAAGGCGCCTCGGCCGATGCCGGGGCGCCTTTTCCATGTGCGCCTATTTGGTGGCCATCGCCTTGCGCGCGTCGGCGATCACCTGCTCGAACTGCGGCATCGTGAGCACGCCGGGGACCCTGAACTTGCCGACGATGAAGGACGGGGTGCCGCGGAAGCGCAGCCCGCGCGCCTGGCTGTCGTTGCGCGCCAGCATCGCGCCGATCGCCTTGGCATTGGTCGCGAGATCCCGCCTGGCACGATCGACGTCGATGCCGGCTTCCGACAGCAGCTCCTCGATGCGCGGCTCGGTGAGCTTCGAGCTGACACCGATCAACGCATCATGCGCCCGCGCGTATTTGTCCTGGTACTTGCAGGCCAGCGCCATGCGCGCGGCCACCACCGACACGGGGCCGAGGATCGGCCACTCCTTCAGCACCCAGCGCACCTTGCCGTCGTCGTGGACGATCTGCTGCAGCTCGGGATCGAGCTTGCGGCAATACGGACAATTGTAGTCGAACCATTCGACGATCGCGATGTCGCCCTGCGGGTTGCCGAGCACCGGCGCATCCGGATCACGCAGCACCGCGGCCTCGTCGGGCTCATCGGCCTCTTCGGCATGGCCGGCGCGCGGCCACAGGGAAACGGCGGCGCCGGCGGCAAGAAGGCCAAGAAGCCCGCGCCGGCCGGCATCGACCGTGGTCGTGTCCGATGTGCTGCGTGTCATGACGATCAGCTCCAGATGTGCAGCAGGCTGCGCGCCAGCATGTACAGCGCGACCGCCGCAATCACCGCCGAAAACACCATGTTCAATGCGCCGCGCCGCTCTGAGAGATGGCGCGCCAGGCGCGTGCCGGCAAGTCCCCCGGCGATCCCGCCTGCGATGAACAATCCCGCAAGATCCCACGCCACGAGCCCGGACCAGGCGTAGCTCGCAGCCGTGGTCAGTCCGAACGTGGTCACGGCGACGAGCGACGAGCTCACCGCATTCATGATCGGCATGCCCGTCGCGGCCATCAGCGCCGGCACGATCAGAAAGCCGCCGCCGATGCCAAAGAAGCCGGACAGCGTGCCGGTCGCGAGACCGAAGCCGACGATCGCCGGCAGGTTGGCCATGCTCATCTTGACGTCGGGAATGCCGACGCGCGCCCTCGTCTTCAGCATCAGCATCGCGATGACCATCATGACCAGCGCGAACAGCGCCAGCAGCTTCTGGCCGTCGACCATCTTGCCGAGCAGCGAGCCCACGAAGGCGCCGACGATGCCGGCGGCCGCGAACAGCGCCGCGACGGGCCAGATCACGGTGCCGCCGCGCGCGTGATTGACGAGATTGAGGGCGGCATTGGTGGCCACCGCAATCGCGCTCGATCCGATCGCAATGTGCGGCTCCGGCACGCCGACGACATAGACCATCAGCGGCACCGCCAGCACCGATCCGCCGCCGCCGACGAGGCCGAGCGAGAAGCCGACCATCGCGCCGCTGAGCACGCCGAGGATGCTTTGAGTGGCAGACATCATGGCGGGGACAAGGTCATTTCCCGAACATGAACGCAAGCCCCAAGATCACCGGAGCCGCAATGTCGCCGCGGCCGGCGCCAGTTGCGAGGAGAGCGGCAGCCGGACGCATCGCGCGCCCGGCCGCCGACGGACATCATCGCCAGCCCCGCTCAGGCCGCGCCCTTCAGCTTCTTGGTGCATTCGCTGAAGTAGCCGCCGCCCTTCTGGATCCACTTCATGCCGCCATTGGCGTTGGTCGCCTTGTTGGCATTGTACTGATCGACACAGGTGTGCATGCGGGCCTTGCCGGCGGTCTCCTTGGCGTATTTCGGATCCACGGCATTGGGGAACACGGCGGGACCGCTGGGCGCGGGAGCCGCCTCCTTCGCTGCGGACTTCGTCTCCTTCGCCGGCTTGGCCTCGGCGGCAGGCGCGGCTGGAGCCGCCGCGGCCGGGGCGGCGTCGCTGCCACACTGCGCCTTGCGGAAGTCGTTCCACTTCTGGCCGCCCAGCGTGCCGGCCTCCTTCGCCTGCTTGTATTTGGCGCTGCATTCCTGCGCGGTCAGCGCGTGGGCCGGCGCGGCGGCGAAGGCCGTGAGGCCGACCACGGCCAGCGCGGCCAGTGACGAACCAACCAGTGACGAACCAACCAATGATTTTGCCTGAAAACTCATCCCAGATCTCCCCGTGGAGCATGTTGAATGGGACGGTAATTCTAGCGAGGCGCCTGCGGCCGACAAAGCAGGCCGGAGCGTGGCTGCGCGAAAATATAATTTGCCTCGCGCGACGATCCGGCTCATTCCATTCACTCCGGGTTCAGCATGGCCGGACGTCGCGCCATGCCTTTCGTTCGAGGATTTCTGCATGACTTTCACTGCCCGGGCGGCTGCCGCGGCCGTCGCGACTGCCATCCTGCTGGCCGCGGGCCCGGCCTCGTCGCAACCCGGATTGACACTGCCGTCCCGCCCCGATGCCGCCACCGACAAGTTCGCCACCATGGACAAGACGGCGCGGCGGGCGATTTCCGTCGCCTGCTCCAAGGAGGCCGACGACCAGGGACTGAAGGGCAAGGCGCGCGGCAAATATCGCTCCGCCTGCAAGCGCGACAAGGCGGCGGCAGCTGCGGCCGCCGCGCCCGCGCCGACGCCGGCGCCGGAGAAGCCGAAATGATCGGCAGCGGCGGGCACCCGCACGCATGGCGCCTGCGCAATGCCGGGAATTGTTCGGAACGGCGGCTTTTGGCATAAGGCGCCGTGCGCCAGATCATCTCCTCCCTCCCCTTTGCTGCTCCGAACCGCGCCAAGACCCTGAGCGCGATCGAGACGCTCGCCCTCGGCACCGCCGGCGGTCTGATCTTCCTCGTCGCCCACCTGCCCGGCGGGCTGATCTCCGGGGCGATGATCGCCACCGCGATCGCCGCCATCGCCGGCCGGCCGCTGTCGATGCCGCCGATCCTCACCCAGACCGTGCTGCTGCTGCTCGGCATCTCGATCGGCGCGATCGTCTCGCGCGAGCTGATCACCCATGTCAGCGCCTATCCGGTGACGATCGCACTGCTGGCGCTGGCGACCTTCTGCTCGACCTTCGGCTCCAGCTTCTATCTGCAGCGCGTCCATGGCTGGGACCGCACCTCGGCGCTGCTCGCCGGCAGCCCCGGCGCGCTGTCGCAGATCACGATGCTCGCGGTCGAGCGCGGCGCCGACCTGCCGGCGATCGCGGTGGTGCAGACGCTGCGCGTGATCATCCTGACCGCGGCCCTGCCGCTGGTGCTGGCGCTGGCCGGGGTGGCGCCGGCCGAGCAGATCTCGCTCGGCCAGGCCGAGGCCTCGCCGCTCGGCCTGCTCGCCCTGCTGGTGGCCTCGCTGGTCGCGGCCATGCTGATGCAGCTGATCAAGTTTCCGGCGAGCTGGCTGTTCGGCGCGATGGTTGCCAGCGGCATTCTGCACGGCACCGACCTGGTCGAAGGCGGCCTGCCGGAATGGATGCGCGGCGTGGCGCTGATCGGCATCGGCGCCCTGATCGGCAGCCGCTTCGCGCGGATGCGGGTGAAGACCCTGGTCGGCCATCTCAGGGCTGCGCTCGGCTCGTTCGCGATCGCCGTCGCGATCTCCGCCGCCTTCGTCGCCGTCATCGTGCTGACGACGCATGTGCGCTTCTCCGACACCATCGTCGCCTTCGCGCCCGGCGCGATGGACGCGATGATGGCGCTGGCCCTGACGCTGCACATCGACCCGATCTTCGTCGGCGCCCATCACCTCTCGCGCTTCGTCTTCGTCACCATCGCCACCCCCGGCATCGTCCACCTGTTCGGCCGGCCGCAGGAGGATGTCGACGACTAAAGCGCGATGAGATCAGGATGAATCGTCATCGCGCTTTAGGTTGTTGTTTGCGCATGATCTTTTCGGAAAACCGCTGCGCACTTTTCCGGATCATGCTTTAGGTGGCGCTCGTCTTGCGCGTGACGCCCCAGGCCGCGACCGCGGCAATCAAGAGCGAGATCAGCACGCTGTAGCCGGCGAGCGACAGGCCGAGGAAGCGAAACTGCACCTCGTCGCAGCGCACGACGTGAACGCTGTCCAGCCGCTCCAGCAGGTTGCCGGCGCTGCCGAGATTGCCGATCGGCCCGGTGCATTCGGTCGGCCCCGGCCAGAAGCCCCATTCGACGCCGGAGTGGTAGACGCCGAGCCCGGCATTGCCGAGCGCCGCCAACGCGACCAGACCGAGGCCGGCGAGCACCAGCGCGCGCGGCGCGCCGGCCCTCACCGCGAGCGCCAGCATCAGCCCGAGCGGCACGATCGCGTAATAGGCCCAGCGCTGCTTCAGGCAGAGCTCGCAGGGCTGCAAGCCCCAGACCAGCTGCATGTACCAGGCACCCGCCAGCGCCGCCGCCGCGATGCCGGCCGCGAGCAGCGCCGCCGTCACCGTCGGGCTCATGGCCCCCGCCGCAGGGCGCGCCATCACAGAGGTATTGCTCATCGGTCCTCCCGAACGGGCTGCATCCGGTCCAACGCCGGGCCGCTCCGGCTCCTACTCCCGCCAGCGAAAGCTGTCGAGATGAGCCGCCATCACGTCCGTGCGGGTTGACCCTGCCCCGCCGCCCGCTATAGTCCGGCCGCTTCGCTTGGTTCCTGCACAGGGCCGCGGCGAATGCCCCTGTGGCGGAACTGGTAGACGCGCTCGACTCAAAATCGAGTTCCGCAAGGAGTGCTGGTTCGATTCCGGCCAGGGGCACCAAGGAATATCTTCCTAGAGACCGCTTTCGGTCATCGCAATCACCCCGCATGCCGGGCCACGATGGTGGCCGGCATACTGCCTATCGCGACGCAGCTTGTGCCCGTGCGGATCGGCGGACTGCTGCTGGGCGGTGGCGGCCGTCGATGGGCGGGGCAAAAGGGCCTCGTCGCCATGGCATGCGCTCGCCGAGAAGATGAGGCTGCGACCTTTCGGCTTAATCACGCGCTCGCACTTTTCGCTTCGAACATGGAATAGATGAATTGGCCGACATAGATGCCGAATGCGCTTTCCGTGACGCCAATCAATGTCTTGAAGGTGTCGAAGTCGGCGATTCCGACATTGTAGGCCCTCAGCGCGATCAGGCACAAAACAGCCGCCACAAACAATGCGGGGATGGCGCATGACACCAAGGCATAGACTGGATTGATTTTATTCTGGCCGTAACTCCTGTCGTCCTTGTGCTTGATTATGAAGGCGATGATCGCGCTAGTGTAGCCGGCAAACAGCGGGCCTATGATGCCGGCCGTCGTAGTCAATTCCTCAAACGAAAATCCGCCCGCAAATGTGAAGGCGACGAGCGCGATAAACACGGCGATATGGCTCGCGATCATGAACAGACCTACAGTGATTCTGTTTCGGTTCTCCGTCATGCCATTGCTCCGAGCTAGGGTGCTTGCCTGATCAGTGTTGCGAGCTGGCGGGCGAAGTCCTCCAAGGGGCGCGAATACTTCGGCTCCATGTCGCGGTCGTATCCTTGATCGGTCGAAGGCGGGTTGATGCCGGAACCGAGACTTCCATCGACTTGGATGCGGAGCCGGCGTCCCGCGGCAGCATTGGAAAGCGTGATCGTTATCTGAAGGCGCTCCCATTCACTGCTGCCGAGGATCACGACGCCGCGCATGCCGCGCGAGACCATTTCCAAATAGTCGCTGTCCTGTTCCACGAGCGTCACGCTGCCGCCGCGGCCGCTCAGATATGACCCGAGGGTGCGTTGAATGCTGCCGATGATGGCGCGATCCAACTCTATCTCGGTCGGCTTGACGAGTGCAGGGACGTTGCCAATTCTTTCTTCGTCTTCTTTCGACAGGGTGATCGGCGTGCTGCGCGACTTGCAAATGGACGTTTCCGGGCGGACGGAGCCTTCGGAATAGACGTGCCACCAGCAATCGCCGGAAAAACCGAGAACAATGTGGCGTCTTGGAACGCCGGAAAACATGCTGATCTTTCCGACAAGGGCTGTCCGGTAATCCATGCCCAATTGATCGTTGAGGGCCTCAGATATGGGTTCCCACTCGTCGTTTGTCTCATGAATCAAGAAGCCTACCTTGAGCTGAGGTTTGTTATTCACATCTTTTGACGCCATGTGGTCGAGGAGAGTGTTTAGTATGCCTTTGAAATCCCGATCGTAGGAATCAACTTGGAAATAACTGGCCAATTGATTTTCCTGAAGCCAGCCGAGAAGCGGGCCGGCCTCGGCCGGCAATATCAACGGGTTGAAGTCGTAGCGAAGGACGATGGTCGCGGCCGGCCGAGTTGAACTCCAGCAACGGAGATCGATTCGATAGGAGCCCTCGTGCGCGAAGTAGGTGTTGTTGAAATGCCCGCCGCCGGAACTGGAGCCCCTCTGTGATATTGCTTTGTTTCGGACGTCCTCGGTCTGAAAGTTGATGTTAGGTGCACAGTCGGAATCATCGATCTGGTGGCCTTCGAGAGTGATCCGACCCTTCTGTGGCAGTGTGACGGTAACCTGGATATTTGCACCCGCCGGAATAGCGACGTTCGTCGACGTCGATGGAGAAAGAGAAATCATCTGGGCGCCGGCATTCGACGGCGCTGAAAATGCCAGACCCCAGAAAATGGCAATCCAGAGAGGGACGAAGTGCGTCCGGCCGACAGGTAGCGATCCGATTTTTGGCATCTGCGCCCCCGGGAATTCCGACCACACGGTTAGGTTTTTTTGTTCTACTCTTCTCGCAAAGAGTGCGATATTTAGAGCTTCTCCGCAAGATGCCCTGGTGTTCAACGCGCTCTTTTTGACGGATCCGCCGAACGCGGTCGGCTAATCGCCAGCGCCCATGCGCCGTCAACGGTGCTCGCCGACCCGGCAGGTCGTGCTGAAAACCGCGATTGCCGCCGGCAGTGCCCGTTCACACTCCGAACGCCGACATCGTAAAGCAACGGCGAGGTAAACTTTTCGAGCGTCGTCAGCCTAGTCTAGCGTCTTCCGGATCGCCCCGGGGAATGCAGCTCAGGTCATCCGGCTTGGGCGATCTACTACATTGAGCTATGAGCCCCCTGTGGTTCGATACACGCGATTGATCGAGAGTATTCTTGAGATAACCCGTCGAGGATCACCTATAGAAAAAGAACTGAACCAGCCCTGACTTGGGACCAAAGATCGTGTGAGTAAGCCTGTGAGTACGCGTTCAATGGGCTGCTAAAGGGCCATATTTTGTAGCGTTATTGGTAGTTGCTCGATTCCGGCCAGGGCACCAACTCGGCTGTTCAGGCCCGTTCCAAATCGTCCGCAACCGTCCGCCCCCTGCTCGGGACCCCTTGAAAAATGGGCCTTTCCGCGCACATTCGTGTTCATCACGGTTTGTTCTCGTTCGATCCCAGCCACCCGACTTGTTGGTATTTTGTTGGTATCGTGTTGGTATCGGGAGAACAAACGTTCACGGCGACCCTCGCTATTCCGAACGAAGGATTGGAGCAGATGACCCGCAAGAATGGTAGCGCGTGCACAAAACCCACCCGGACTCTAAACGCTGCTGGATGAAACTTCGGTGGCAGGTCAAAGGCAGCAGGGTCTGGAATTAGGCGACGTGAAGCTGCTGACAGCGTCAACTTTTTGGGTTGGTGTGGTCGGAATCCCTCTCCAGCTGTTGTCCGCCTCACTATCGGCGCTTGCGATAGTCGCCACCCTACATGCGGCTGGCTACTCCGTCACACGGAGGAGCGCACTCCCGTTCGGACCATGTCTGGCTTTTGGGCTGCTCGTCAGCCTTGCTGCGCAGGAAAGTGGATGGCTTGTTTGAGTCGTATACATCCGGGCACCCGCAGGAGGATTCTGCCAGCCCTGGGCGCTTGAACCATCAAGCTTAGAACGCCGTCAGTTTCAGGGACAGAGCTGAAGGTCGATCGTGCCCGCCCTGCACAATCTGCACACCCGACGGATCAATCATCTTCACCTGCCAGCCCTGATAACGTCTCGTTTTCGGTGACCCATATGCCACCGCCGGTGCCGATGGAAGGCAGCAGGCTAATATACGGCGTCCGGCCTTCGTATCAGAACATCGACCTGAACTCGCTCACACGGCGATCGAGGGATGTCGCCAGCATGCCGGCATCCCGGCCTGCTCTCAATCGCGTGCCTCGGCGACGGCTTGGGCCATGCTGTGGACTGATTTGGCCTTGCGAACCCGTTCCTCCAAGCGAGCTGCGTCCTCCTGATCCATCGACGACTCCTTGATCAACTTGATTACAAGGGCCTTGGCTTCCTCAAGGGTTAGGACCCGCGAATTGGACAATTGTAGCTGCACAACCAAAGGAATCGATAGGGTCAGCCACCCCAGCACCAGAAGCAGGACATAAGAGAATATCGGAGCGCCGAGAGTACGTGGGCCGGCGAATCCGACAGGCACCACCTCTTCGATCTCCGACAACTCCAATGATGAACTCAGAAGCCGAGCGCCCCGCAGCCTGCGCACCACCAACTCCCCCAGCGAGATGACACATTGTCTCGGCCTGGTCTCAATGATCCGCTCAAGCCTTGGGCCTCGCAGCCCTTCCCGTAAAATGAGCAACCCCGCCGGAGTCATTGGCACCCACATTGTCCTCCACCTAGACCCGAGATTCCGCCACCGACGCCTACGCCCTGAGCCCAGCCAGGGGCCCCGACGATCGTGCGCAACACTGGATTACGCGCATGCAGGAAGTTGTGCCACTCCTTGCTAGGCATCGGATTCAGGTTCCAGGGCTGATTCTTGATCCAATTCGGCACCATTCTGCCAACTGTACTTCTCTGCTCGATGAGCCAATGGTGCACTTCTTGACCTCTCTCGAGATCCCAGACATGCTTCCCGAGCCAACTCCTTGTCACCTTCCAGGCGTTAGATCCTGTTTTCCACATAAACGCTCCATCAGCCACACCACCAGTCAAGGCTCCTGCAATCGTCGCAATCCCTACGTCCGTCCAGTTGACGCACTCAATCCGGCCACCGTTCTCAACAAGTTGGAAAATCAAATCGAGCCCGCCAAAGAACGCCGCGCCAGCGAGGCCAAACTCGCCGGAGGGATCAACGTTGTGGACAGGATTTCCACCCGCGTAGAGGTAAAGGCTGGGGCCATCCACGAGCGCGAGCGGATCGGCCTGGGTGTATCTGCCGATCGACGCATCGTAGTGACGGTGCCAGTTGTAGTGCAATCCTGACTCAACGAGGAAATATTGGCCAGGAAAGCGCAGGTTGATGCTCGCGGTTCCCGTGATTGATCGTACTTCACCATAGGGCCAGTACCACGCATCCCAAGCCACATTCTGGTTCACGTCTGTCATCTTGCTCGGGCGGTCAAGGTGGTCGGGGTGGACGTAGAACTGCCTGGGCTCCGCGGTGTCGAGATCTGAAAACAGCGCCAGCGGCATGTCGTCCAGCCAAACATATTCCCGCTGTGTCGTTCCCACCACGTTTGCTTCCGCCAGCAGGCGACCGGACCTGTCGTAGATGTAGTGTGTCGTCGCGGATGGCATCATGTTTTGCGTGTCGCGCACCGCCATCCGGTCCAGTCCATCATATGCATAACTGGCAGTCGGCGTCGAGCCGATCGATAGCCAGTCGAGCCGGTTGCGATTATTGTAGTGGTAGTTGTATGTCGTTGTGCCCCTGATATCGGTCACGATGTTGCCGGCGCCGTCGTTCGTGACGCTGCGCAGCGTGCTCGGCCCCTCCGTGGTGCCGACATAAAGATTGCTGTTATAGGGATATCCCAGAACTCTGGTCGTCGTTGTGCTGTCAACCGTGAAAACGTCGCCAGTTCGATTGCCGACTGCATCCTGCCAATAGGTTTGCGTTCCCCAGTCGCCGTAGACGTTTTGCAGGCGATGACTCGGCGTGAAGACATAATTGTCCGTCCGAGGGGTGATATTGTTGTCCCACACGTTCGTAATATCGAAATCGTTGTACCAGTACGTGTATGCGCGATTGATGATCGAGTTCGCGCCCTGTTCGACGACCAGCGTACTAAGATTATAGTCCTGCGTGAATGTCTTCCAAAGGACCAGCCCGTTACCATACGAAAGCGATTGAAGCGGCCCAAACGATTGATAGGTAACCCACTTTGCCAAAAGAGATTCGACGCTCGTCGCGTCCGCCTGCTGCGTAACAGTCGTGATACGCCCGGCCGCGCCACGATAGTAGTTGACGATGCGGCCCGAAGGATAGGTAACCTTGGTGACATGACCGTCGAGATCGTAGTCGTAGCCGACGACATAGACGAGCCCTGCGGTCGTCTTCTTCTCTTGGATGACCTGGCCAAGCGCGTTGTAGTTCCATTCGATGGAACCGGAGGCGTCGTCTATCCGTGTCAACCGGCCGATGCCCCGATTGCCGCCCCCAGTGGAGTCCCAGGTGTATGTGATGTTCTCACCCGGCGAGGCCGGAAATTGCTTCGTCAAAAGCCGCCCAGCGAGGTCATAGGTCATATTGGTAACAATCCCGCGCCCATCCGTCATCTGGGTCGGCTTGCCTAATTCGTTGTAGACGTAGATCGTCGTGCCCGTATCAGGGCTGGTGCGCTGGACCACATCGCCAAAGCCATTTCTAACAAGGCCTGTGTTAAGCGAACGCGGGTCGCTATAGTTGGTGATATCGTCCCGCCCGTTGAATTGCACCGTTTCGGCGTTGGATTCCTCATCAGTCGTCTTGATCACTCGGTTCAACGCGTCGAAGCTCCAGCCGAAGATATTCGACCGAGGATCGGTGACTGAAATCCGATTGTCGGTTCTATCGTACGCATGCGTCCATGTCTGGTTCGATGCTCCGACGAACTTGAGCAGCCGGCCAAACTGATCGAATACAGCTGTCTGCGAAAATTGCACGGTACCGCTCGGATCCCTGATCTGACGACCGGTGACGTTGCCCATGCTGTCCCGAGAGTAGACGATCGTCGCCCCTGTGTCGTCCTGCACTTGCGTAAGACGGCGGGCGCCATCATAGGAAAGCTTGAAGTACGCGCCGCTCGGACGCGTAATTTGGGTAATCTGCCCCACGCTATCATAGACAATGCTGGTGGTCGCTGAAAAGCCCGACGGATCGATCGTTATGCTCGTAGGCCTGCCGTAGCCATCATAGCGCAACGCATAGATCACACCGTTTGGGTCCGCAATGGTGGTGGGTTGGCCTCGATCATTCCAAGCCGAGACTGTGGTTACGAGTCCTAACTCGTCGGTAATCGATTGGATGAAGCCGATCGCGTTATAGGTGAAGCTCACCGTCTGATTCGCCAACGGGCCCGACACGCCTGAAAGCAGCCCATTGGCGCCGTAGGTATATGTGAGCGTTCGTGTCTGCCCCGTTGTTGAATATGGAACGGACGTTGTTGTCGTGTCGGTCTGCGTTAAGGACGTGAGTTGTCCGGAGTCGCTCCAGATGAACGAGCTGGTAAGTCCGGGCTCGACGATTTGGGTTGGTACGCGCCATTTGGCATTCCAGGCATAGGTCGTCGTGCTCGCACTTGACGAGCCCGAACCGCGAGTTACCGAAATCGGAAGGCCCGTCGATGGATCATTGACATAGGCAGTCACGCGTCCCTCGGCATCCGCCACTCCCGACAGGAATTGGTTCGAGTCATAGGAATAGCTTGTTGTTGCAGTCGGGAGAAAACTTGCCGCCTGTCTCTGGCGTTGAATCAGCAGCAGATTGGTTCCAGCTCCAAACGATGCGCCTGGGACATTGGCAGAGGAAGCGATCGCGTACGTCGCCACTTCGGTCGCGCCGAGTGGATTTGTTATCGTTGTTGCAATCGTCTGGGCGCTATAACCAGCGGCGGAACTAAAGTGGAGGCTCGCGGGAGAGTAGCTGAGAGCGGTCTGCCCCACGTTTCCCGCCAGGTTATTGGACACAACGCGAGACGATGAATCCATGCTCCAAGTCGAGTAGATCACACCACGGGAATCGGTGTAACTCGAAAGAATCATCCTGTTTGGATCGTTTGGGGAATTGACATACGAATAGGACGTTGTCTCATTCGTCGCAGCGAGGGTCACGCTGCCGAGAGATCCCGTTGCCTGTGCCGCAGCGGCCGGATCGCCGATCGGGCGAATCTGTGAATAGATCTGCGAGTAGATCGCAGCCTGGGCCGGGTTTGCAGCATAAGTGTAGCTTGCCACAATCGATCCGCCGGCGATCAGCGCCGTCATGTGCCCATAACCGTCATACTGAAAAGCGATGCTTCGGCCCAGGCTGTCGCTCACCGACGCCAAGTGCGTCGTCGCGGCGTCATAGTTTAGGGTCTGCGAATAACCTCCTGGATACTGAACGGCGACAAGGGAGCCGCGCCTTGCCGGACCTGTAAGACTGTTAGTGAAAACGTAGTGAATGCCATCCAGATCCGTCAGGGTAACCTGCGATCCGTCCGAGTTGATCGACACGGATTGACCGATGCCGCGCCCACCCGCCACAGACACCGCCTGGTCTGCTGCGTTCACATAGTAGAGTCCCGGAGCGTAATTACCCGAACCGGTCGAGTCGACAAAGAACAAGGTGTTGCCGCTGGGCAGCACGAAGTAGAGCGCGTGCGGATAGCGAGCTCCGGGGTAAGGATTGTACATCCGAGCATCGAAGTTGGAGCGCCACGCCCCAGTAACAGACTCCAAAATCGACTTCTGAAGCCAGATCGACGAAAGCCTTGGCTGATCGCTATTGGCGTAGTAGCGCTCAAATTTGAGCGGATACGGCCCGGCAGTCTGATAGTCGACATAGTGCTGAACTGGAAGTCCAGTTGCTGGATCTATTGGGTCTCCCACGCAAAAGCCGCACTTCGGATCGTCGCGATGCGGATGATCCGGTCTTATAGTCCCGCACCCCTCGCCCTGGATGTACAAGTATCCGGGATCGCAACCATCCCAGAATGCCGTTGCGTAACTCACGGAGAGGCTCGGCGCAATGGGACAATTCGGATGGGTATCATCGATAGCGTGGCAACTATAGTGCGCCTCGATCGTGGCGCCCGGACCGGACGCGCCCTGCAAGCAACCCGTGAAGTATTTGTAGTAAGTTGGATCCTGATTTGTCGGCCTGACGTACGTTTCGAACGATTGCTGCGCAAGCAAGCAACCATCCGTCCCCCTGATTACTTTGCCTACCCCATCCGACGCGTACCACACGTCGGCAGCCGCTGGCGCGCAACTTAGAGATATCGCAACCACCATGCGAACCAAGACAGTTGCGAGGGCAGTAGAGTAAATTGCTAGCCAACAGCAAATGGCGCCGACAAGCCGCTCCAAGGGCTCCATGAGCTTGGAGCGATAAGGCTCACGTCCGGCGACCGAACCCAAAGAGGTGCCTGCGAGGCGCAATTTCTCAAGGCGAACTGTTGCGCACGGATCTATAAACCACTTTAAGTTGCATAACGCATTTGCAGGCGAAATGATCGTCATCTTTGTCCCGAATTCTGCGAACAACTGCACAAACTAAGGTTGTTTAATTCCCCTGATACCGCAAGCGGGGCCCTGGAGATTTTTATAGCGTTATCCACACGGATTCATTGTTGAGCCGCATTGCTAGAAAAACTCGATGCTCGCCGATGGAATGCATCGCGAAAAAAGAGCTGCTGACGGAGAAGACTGGCCTGTTTACACCGCGTCGGCTTTTTCCGCATCGGTGCTTAGCATCCGTTTGCGAAACAACCTCTGCGAGAACTTAGGAGCATTGATGAATTCCATGCTGATCAAATCGCTTCGCCATCTCTGCAGCTTCTACGACGGATTCCACTGCATGGTCTAGTTGTGACAGCCCTACGACACACTGACCGTCAGAGCCGGCAGACAACAGCCGCCGCGCGCCGAACGAATGGACCACGACCAAGAATCGGTTCCGCGGATATGAACCGTCTGCGCCACAGCCATAACGTCCCTATCAGGGCGGTGCCGAGCTTACGTCATCTTCCAGCTGAGAAGGAAATAGGGATGTACCGGATTGTCCGTCATTCGAATAACAGCTCGATATCGAGAAACCTGGCCTGACTTTGCGACTTCGATACAGATCATGAAGGCACGACCGCGCAAGGATGACGTTGGCTCTTCGTTTGCGCCGAGCGGAAATGGAGGCGGGCGATCTGAGGCCGCCCCTTGCTTACTGATCATCTCGGGCATCGCCGCCAGAGCTTCAGGCGTGGCACGTCGTGGGTCAACGAACTGGCTTCCGGAATACACGGTCACGGCAGGTTCGATCCGCTGGAGGAGAGCAGGCGTCATGTCCATTACGAGAAGAAGCTCGTCGACGCTCTGAAACGGACCGTTGCGCGGCCGGTGGGGACTATTCGCCGCGCGATAGTCGAACTCCTTGGCGCCATTAAGATGCTTCAGTTCGCTCGCGGTTCGCCAGTCCACGATCTTGTCTGCAAGCCCATTTGCCGCATCGGCGTTTAGCCCCGCCGACCGCAGCAAACTGGCAAGCAAGGCAGGGTCGGCCTGGTTGATGTCGATCTTGCCGAGCTCGTCCTGGATCACGATCCGGATCTCGGCTTCGCCAAAGTGGAGCAGGTGAACCTCGCCTACACCTGGACGCAAGAGGCGATCAGATTTTTGATCAAACAATCCCGACACGGCGTAGTCCAGCGCCCCGTCTGCAGTCCCACTCAGAATCGCAAGTTCACAATCGTTGCGGGCGAGGCGGTATGACACCTCGCTGCCCCAGAGCAGCGACAGTGACATCGTTGTCAATAATCCTAGCATCCACAGGACCGCTATGACTGGCATTTCGGATCTCTGCGACTGCTATGGTCCGAAGATCGCTTGGCGGACGACGGTTTCGAGAAGACATGTAAGAGACCTAGCTCATATGAGAGCATCGAGAGGCCGAACCAAGCAGGAACGACCAATTCGCGCTCCTCCTCTACGAGCGGCTGTCTGCGGATTGGCCCTTGATCTTTCGTCTGTGCAAACAAGGCTATTCTACTCCGGCTCGAGGGGCCGCAGCGCGGCCTGTATTCTTCAATTCTTGGGGTAGAGCTGCAATTCGATCGCGCGCCCCGCCTGCTCGATCCGAACACCTGACGCGTCGATCGATGTCACCCGCCAGCCCTGAAACGTCTCGTTTTCGTTGATCCAGGAGCCTGCGCCCCCGCCAACCTTGCTGAGCAGATAGGCCTTGCTCGTGCCGCCGTTGATCATGACACCCCCGACCAGGAGGCCCGGGTCAGTGGCCACCGGGGGTGGAGCGGCCACTGGCATCGGTGGTGGCGGCGCGGGTGGGGGCGGAACGAACGGCTCGCGCGACTTCTGGAACACCGGCTGGGCCAGGATCTCGGCATATGTCTGCAGCGGCTGCCGTCCAGCCACGCCCGCCATGGTCCGGGGCACCGGCGCTTCCCACGCCGCGCGGCGGGCGCCGGGCGCTTCTCCGCCTCCGACCAACGTCGCGAGCCAGGCGCCGAGCACTAGATCGAGACCCGCCAGGAGCGCCAGAATGCCGGCCAGCGGCGTCACCCGCCATCGCACGAGGCTCCTCATTGCACGGCACCGTAGATGTCGAGCTGCGCCTGAAGCACTGGCTCCTCGGCCGTTCCCGGGCGCATCGCAGGCGCGCTCTTCAGCACCGCATTGGCAATGAACAAATATGGCCTCGCACTTTCGACCGCGTGGACCGCACGCATGACGGCGGGCAACGGCCCGGACAGATCGATCCGCGCGCCGCTGTACTTGATCTGATCGATGGTCCGGCCCGGCAGCGATTGAATCGCGCGGGACTGGGCGCCGGCATTGCCCATGATCGTCTTCAGCTTCGTCTGCAGGTCGGCGGCGATCACGTTCTCGTTCGCACCCGTCAGAAACTCCCCGTTCTGGAGCTGCGACTCGGTTTCGGAGGCAAGGCCCGCGATGGCCGATGCCTGGGCTGCGATCGCGCTCAACCGTGCCAGCAGCGCCTGCTGTTGCTGGATCCGCGCCTCCCGCTCGGCGAACATCGCCGCAATCGGCGCCACGAAGCCCCAGAACAACACCGCAAGCAGCGCGAGGTTGACGACGATGAACAGGCCGCGGCGTCCGAGCGCGTCCCTGCGCTTGGTCCATTCGCTCATGGCGCCACCTCCTTGATGGCATCGGGCACACGAATCCTGGCCTGCAATGAAAAGCGCTCCCGGTTCTCGATCGGATCCATCGCGACCGGCGACGTCAGGGCAGCGTCCACGAACAGTCTCGATCCACCCAGCGTGTTGATCAGGCTTGGCGCCGCGGCCGAGAATCCGGTCATCGCGACCCTTGCGCTCCGCGGGTTCGCTCCCTCCACGAGCCGCAATTCGGTCAGCCAGGAATGCTTCGGCAGAATGCGCGAGGCTTCATCCCAGACGTCGATCAATCCCGGCACTTCGCTGCGCTGCAGACGAAGGCGCGACAACGCCGTCCGCCGCTCCCGCAATTGATCCACCAGGACGCGAACGCGCTCGGCGCCCTTGCGGGCCACAACGATCTCGGCATCGAGCCGGTCCAGCGTGGCCTGTTGCCGGGCAAAGGTCAGGACCGCGATGCCGGACCCTAGAAGCACGGCGAGCGCGCCGAGCCCTGCGATCGCAACGGTGGAGGTCTTGCGGGCAGCCGCAGGACGCGCCAGTCGGATCGACGGCGAGTTTTGATCGTCGCCGAACACGACAAAGTCGATGTGTGCGACGGCAAGCCCGAGCTGATCTGCGGCCTGCTGCACGTGATGGCGCCGCGTCACCCATTGCCGAACCGCGATCCGACCGTCAGGCGATGTGGCGGTCAAGTGGTCGCAATAGATGTCCTCCGCCTTGAACGGCGTCCGGCGCAACAGGTCCTGCGGCACGATCGAATCGATCGCGCCCTTCGCCTCGGGTGGAAGCATGAGCTCGCGGCGGAAAACACTCTCTTCCGGCAGACGCAAGCCCAGATCCACGTCGCGCCGATCCAGACCATGACGCTGCAGGATAGATGCGATCGCCGCCATCACCTCACCTGCATGGGTCGTTTCACCAGCCTGCACTCCTGATCGGGGATCGTTCAACTGAAGCCGGATCCCCGTGTCGTCGCGATCGACCAGAAGTCTCGGCCGGCCGGCCGGGGCCAGCGCGGCCACGAACCGGTGCGGCAGCAGATCGACCGCTTCCCTGCACCACCAGGCGACCGCCGATTGCGCCCAGTCGCGTGTACCAGCCGCACGAACCGTGGCCAGCAACGCGCCTCTATCCCTGCTCTCATGCATCGCCCGTCCCGCCGCCCTATCCCATGCGCGTCGCGCGCAGAACTTCGTCGATCGTGGTCTCGCCGCGCCAGACCTTCCGGACTCCGCTCTCGTACATGCTCTGCATGCCCTGCTCGCGGGCGGCGCACTCGATCGCCGTGTCCGACGCCTTGGCCAGGATCAGACTCTGACATGCCTCGTCGACGACCAGCATCTCCGCGATGGTCGAACGTCCGGAGAAGCCGGCATTGCCGCAATCGGAGCAGCCTCGCGGCTGGCGAATGTCTGGCTGCCCCAACGCACGGAGTCCAGTCACGGACCGCTCGAAGCTCTCCGCCCAATAGCTCGCCTGCGGATGACCATGGGAACAACGGGAACAGAGCCTGCGTACCAGACGTTGCGCAATCACGCCCTTCAGTGTCGAGGCCAGCAGATAGTTCTCGACGCCGATGTCGATCAGGCGGGTGATCGCGGACGCCGCATCGTTGGTGTGCAGCGTCGACAGCACGAGGTGACCGGTCAGCGAGGCCTGGATGGCGATGCGCGCCGTCTCGAGATCGCGGATTTCGCCGATCATGATGATATCCGGATCCTGCCGGAGCATCGAGCGCAGCGCGTGGGGAAACGTCAACCCGATCTCCGACTGGACCTGGACCTGATTGATCCCCGGCATCTGATATTCGATCGGATCCTCCACCGAGAAGATCTTGCGCTCGGTGCTGTTGAGCGCCTTCAGCGCCGTATACAGCGTCGTGGTCTTGCCGCTGCCGGTCGGTCCGGTGACCAGGATGATGCCGTTGGGCTGCTGCAGCAGCGCCTGTAGCGTCGCGATATGCTCAGCGGAGAATCCTAGCTCGGCAAAATCCAGGCTGACGCGATTGCGGTCGAGCACGCGCAGCACGACGCTTTCGCCGAAGGCCGTGGGGATCGTGGAGACGCGGAAGTCGATGTCGATGCCACGGACTGCGATCTTGATGCGCCCGTCCTGCGGCAGGCGCCGCTCCGCAATGTCGAGCTTCGACATGATCTTCACGCGGGACGTGATCGCGGCACGCAGGTCCGCCGCGAGCACCTGGACCGAGCGCAAGGCGCCGTCGACGCGATAGCGGACGAGCACCTGGTCGACATTGGGCTCGATATGGATGTCCGACGCCCTCGCCTCGACGGCGTTGGTGATGATCTGGTTGACGAGGCGGATGATCGGCGCCTCGCTCGCAAGATCGCGCAGCCGCTGCACGTCGGCTTCGTTGGCCTCGGCGCCGCCGGTGGCGCGGGTCTCGTCGCTGCGCGACATGGCGGGATAGAGCCCCGCGCAGGCCTTGTCGAAATCGGCCGCCGTAAACAGCCGCATGTCGACCGAAAGGCCCGTGAGGAATGCAAGGGCCCGGATCGGATCGTGGTTGAACGGATCGGTCACGCCGACGGCAAGCCGGCCATCGCTGCAGCCGAGCGGCAGCACATGATTGTGACGCACGAACTCCGCTTCGACCAGTTCGGGCAACACGGGGTCGATCGGAATCTGATCCGGACGCACCAGATCGAGTGCCAGGAATTTGGACAACGCCGCGACCAGACCGGCCTCCGACACCAGACCGAGCTTGGTCAGCACGGTGTCGAGCCTGTCTCCGGTGGTTTGCGCCGCGCGTCCGGCACGGTCGAGGCTCATACGATCGACGATGCCTTCGGCCCGCAGGAAGTCGCCAAAACTCTGCAACAATGCGGTCCGGTCCATGTCGGGCATGGACCGGTGCAGCTGCGCGCGCGGCTGCTCGAGGTTTGCGGCGAAGGCGTCGGCCTGCTGCATCGCTGGCCCTGGGCGTCCCGTCATCGCGTCCCCCAGCTCAGCACCCAATAGGGCTGCTGCGGATTTTCCGTCAGGCGCACCGCGACCTCGCCTTCGACCACGCGCGACGCCTGGGAAAACTCGGTCCGGATCGTGAAGGCGCGCCCACGCAGCACCGTCATCGGGTTGCCTTCGGCAAGGCCGGACCTGGCACCGTCGCGCGCGGCCAGCGTCGCTTCGGCACTCTGCGCGGTCATGCCGGGCAGCGCGCGCAGCACCTCGCGCGGCGCCAATTGCGGGTCGACGAACTGCCGTCCCGAATGGACCGTGAGCGCCGGCGCGATCCGGGCGAAGATCGCCGGAGTCATGTCCATCACCAGGAGCAGCTCATCGACGCTCTGGAACGGACCGTTGCGGGGATGATAGGCGGCGTTGCGCGACGCGTAGTCCCGGTCCTTGGCGCCGTTCAGATGCTTCAGGGACGTTGCGGTTCGCCAGTCCACGATCTTTTCGGTCAGGTCAGCGGCGGCCCGCGCGTCCAGCCCTGCTGATAGCAGCAGGCTGTTCAGCATGGCCTCATCGGTCTGGTTGAGGTCGACCCGTCCGAGCTCGTCCTGAATTCGGATGCCGATCTGCGTGCCGTTGAAATCGAGCGTGTAGAGACGGCCGTCGGCGCGCCAGCGGTGGTCCGCCCGGGCATCGAGCAAACCGTCGATGGCAGCGTTCACGCCGGCCTCGACGAGCGCACCGAGAGCGGCCTGATCGATGCCATTGCGGGCAAGGCCATAGGACACGCTGCTCGACCATGACAGCGAGAGCGCAATCGCCGTCAGTAGCGCAAGCCCCCAGAGAACCGACAGCACCGGCATGTCGCCCCCTATCGCCCGCGACAGCGCATCGTGAGCGCGTCGTAGACGCAGGCCACATCGGCCTGCACCCGCGGCGCGATCACGAGCTCCGGCCAGTGACGGGCATCGCCGGGACGCATCAGGACCCGCAGCCGGATCAGACCGGGAGCCTCGCTCTGATCCTTCCAGCTCGTGCTCCAGGCGGCATTGGCGTCTCCCGTTGCTCTTGCCGCATAACTGAGCTCGATCCGATCGATGTCGGACACCAGCAGCGTCCGCTCGGTGTCCGGCTTCACCGCCAGTTCGGGTCGGGACTGCAGAACGAGATCGACCCCGTCACGCCTGCGGTCGGCGAACAGCTTGAAGCGGAAGCGGCCGGCCCCACCGGACACGGCCGGCGCATCGCTGAGGAACTCGAGGCTCTCGGCCTGCCCGTCGACGTCGATGCGCCGCTGCGCCGCGCCTTCGCCCAGCATCATCGGATAGAGATTGCCGATCAGCCGCCGCAGCACGTCCTGCGCTGCGAGCTCGCGCTGGAACGACTCCGCACGGGCGCTGCCGCTGCGCCAGGCCTGCACGCCGAACTTGACGCTGTCGAACAGCAGGACGGCGAGCAGACTGAACAGCGCCAGCGCAACGAGAACCTCGACCAGGGTGAAGCCGGCGTCGCGATCATCCATCCCGCTTGCTTTCGGCGACGTCATCGGTCTGGCTCACTGCGACCTGGAGACTCTAGGCCCGAGGCGAAGCGTCGAGAGCGCATAGGAGCGCGGGTCTTGCCCTTCCAGCCAGCCGATCTCGACCGAGACCTGGTACAGCTCGACCGGGCGTGCATCGCTGTTTGGCGTCGGCCGATAGGGCTGCATCGCGAGGCGCCACCGATAGCCGTTCGCCTCGGCGCCATCGCGCGTCTCGGTGCGCAGCGGAATCGAATTGCCGACCTGGGCCATGAGCGACTGCGCCAGCGCAACGGCACCAGCCACGCGTTCGGCCATGCCCGTTCGTGACAGTCCGGTTGAGAACAGGCTCATCACCAAAGCGAGGCCGACCGACAGCATGGCCAGTGCGACGATGACCTCGACCAGCGTGAAGCCGGCCTCGTCGTCGACAGGTGAGGCCATCACTGCTGCGACGCGCGTCATGGCTGCCAGCTCGTCACATTGGCATTGGCAGAGGTGTCATCCTCGCGCCCCTCGGGCCCGAGCGAGACGATGTCGTAGGCGCCGTGCTGCCCGGGAAATTTGTAGACATAGGGCCGGCCCCACGGATCGTTCGGCACCAGCGTGCCGCTGAGATAGGGGCCATTCCAGGTCGTCGCCGTGGCCGGCTTCTGCACCAGCGCGCCGAGCCCTTCGGCTGCGGTCGGGTAGCGGCCATTGTCGAGGTGATAGAGGTCGAGCGCCGAGGACAGGCTGCGGATCTGGATCCGCGCCGTCTTGAGCTTGGAATCGGAGAGATAGCTCAGCACGCGCGGGCCGACGAGACCCATGATCAGGCCGATGATGGTGATGACGACCAGCATCTCGACCAAGGTGAAGCCGGCCTCGCCATCGCGACCTCTGCGTAAACGAAGCCGGAATTGCCCGCGCCACGCGGCCACCCGCAGCTTCACGACATCACGACATTGCATCCATCCCAGCATGCTCGTCCCCTCCCCTCAGCACGTCGCGGCGGTCCGCACCGTCCCTGTCAGCCATTCGACACAGAGCCTGATGTGATGCCCGTTCAACTCCAGGCTCAGATCGCCGCCGGTCGACGAGCCGTCCGGAAAGAACCGGAAGCCGCCCACGGCGGCGCCCACGCGCGTCGCGGCGGCATAGGTCAGCTTCGCCTGGATGTCCGGCGCGAAGGTGCGCGGCCGGACGACGTCCGAGCTGAAGGTCCGGCGGTCGACGTCGATGGTCAAGGTCATCACGCGGTTCTGTACGATCGCAGCCGAGCGCGTGGCGCGCAGCGCCGACGCAATCTCGCCTGTCGCCGCATCGAGGCTCACCGTGCCGGCGCCGCGTGATAGCAAAGGGACGGCGGCGGATGCCGTCAGCGCCAGGATGACGAGCACGGCAAGCATCTCGACCAGCGTGAAGCCGGCGCTCGCCTCGTCCCGTCCCACTGCCGCCCGCGCGCTCATCGCCCCGCCAGATCATTGATGCTGAGCACGGCATTCATCACCGGCATGATCAGCGCGCCGATGATCAATGCGATCCCGACCGTCATCGCCGGCGTCAGCGCGGCCATGAAGCGATCGACGCTGGTCTGCAGCTGCTTTTCCAGCATCTGCGCCACACGCAGCAGCATGCGGTCGAGCTTGCCCGCCTCCTCGCCGACCGCGATCATCTGCAGCGCCACGGCCGGCAGCGCGACCTCGTTGCGCAGCGCGCGGTGCAACGCCGTGCCCTGCTGGATCCGCTCGATCGCCTGTTGCATGCCGGCGCGGAGATGGCGGTTGTCGACGACGTCGCTCGCCGATTTCGTCGCCGCGATCAACGGCACGCCGGCCATCAGCATCGTGCCGAGCGTGCGGGCGAACCGCGCCGTGTCCTGCTGCAGCAGGAAGCCGCCGAGCAGCGGCAGCCGCAGCGCGAGCCGGTCGAGACGCCGGCGGCGGCTGGGATCGGCCATGGTGAATGCCACGATGGCGCCGAGCAGCGCGACGGCGGCAAGGCCAGCGATCACGATCTCGAGCCAATGCGCCTTCAGCGCGAGCATCAGCTGGATGGTCAGCGGCACCGGCTTGCCGCTCTGGGTGAAGATCGGCGCCATCGACGGGATCACGCCGCCGACGATGATCGCGAGCGTTGCGAGGCTCAGCACGATCAGCATCGCGGGATAGATCAGGGCCGACTGGACGCGCGCACGGATCTCCGCCCGCCGCTCCAGGAGCTCGGCGAGTTCGGTCAGCACCTGCGCCAGCCGCCCGCCGCTCTCGCCGGCTCTGATGACAGCGACATAGTCGGCGGGGAAGATGCGCGGCTGGCCCTGCATCGCCTCCGACAACGGGCGGCCATTGAGGACATCGGCGAGCAGTGCCTCGACCAGGGCGCGCAGCCGTGCTGCCGAGGCCTGCGTGTGCACGATGCGCAAGGCATCGTCCATCGGGATGTCGGCCGCGCAGAGCGTGGCGAACTCGCGGGTGAAGGCCAAGAGGTCCGCGCGCGCCGCGCCGTTGCCGAGCGTGATCTCGCGGTTCCACCATGCCGTGCCGGCGCTATCGGCGGCCTGCATCTGGAACGGCGACAATCCCTGCGCCCACAGCGTCGCGCTCGCCGCATCCGCGGACGCGGCCTCGACCGTCCCCTCCGCGAAGGAGCCGTCGGTGCCGTAGGCGCGGTAGCGGAAGCGCGGCATCAGTCGAGAATCCTGCGTCCGGTGTCCTCGACCCGCCGCCGCGCCGGCTGCCGGCGATGCGGACCCTCGATCGCCATGAAGTGGCGGTACTCCTCGGTCACGCTGCGCGCCTCGTCGAGGCTGCGCATCACGTGCGGCCTGATGAGAATGATCAGCTCGGTCTTGCCGATGACGTTGTCGCGGCTGCCGGCGAAATTGCCGATGAACGGGATGTCGCCAATGATCGGCAGCTGGCTGCGGCCGGTGGTGCGGCCCTCCTGGATCAGCCCGCCCAGCACCAGCGCGTCATTGTCGTTCACGACCACCGATGTCCTGATCTTGCGCTGCCGGATGGTCGGCGAATCGATGTTCGATGACGTGGTCGGCGCCACGCTCGACACCTCCTGCTCGATGTCGAGCAGCACGCGCCCGCTCTCATTGATGCGCGGGATGATCGACAGGATCACGCCCGTATCCTTGTAGCTCACCGAATTGACGATCGGCGCGCCGGGCGTCAGGGTGCCGGTCGCCGATTGCGTCGTGATCGGCACCTGGTCGCCGATCTGCAGCACCGCCGGCTTGTTGTCCATGACCGCCAGCGACGGCGAGGATACGATGTTGACGTTGGTGATCTGGTTCAGGGTGTCGATCGTGGCAGCGATGTTGGCCGCTGTCAGCGCGTAGGAGAAGCCGGGAAACACCGAATTGACGGCGCCGGACGCCGCTTCCGTCAGGGTGAATTTCGAGCTGTTCTTGCGCATGTACCATTGCACGCCGAAGCGCAGCTCGTCGTTCAATGTGACCTCGGCGATGGTCGCCTCGATCAGCACCTGGTTCGGCATCTGGTCGAGCCGCTCGATCACCTGCAGCACGCGCTTGTAGTCGGTCTGCGCCGCCTCGATCAGGATCGCGTTCTTGGCCTCGTCCGCGACGATCCGCAGCCGCGGCCCGTCGGCGTCGCCGTCGCGGCCGGTGGGCGCAGCCGAAGCCACCGCCGGCATGACGCTCGGCGCGGCAGCCGCCGGCGCCGCATTGCGCATGCCGCCGAAGCCGCCGCTGGACGCGCCAAGCCCGCCGGTGAAGGACGGCGACGACGCTCCCGACAGCCCACCGCCGGAGGACGACGGCGTCGACTGCACGCTCGCCTCCTGATAGTTCGGCGCCACGGTGCGCCGCCCGGCCGTCGCAGCCTGCGTGTCCGTGGGGAACATCGACTGCAGCACGTCGACCAGCTCCTGCGCGCGGCGGTTTTGCACGGCGTAGGTGAAGAGCTGCTTCTCGGACCCTTGCGCCTGCGCGTCGAGCTTGCGGATCCAGCTCTCGGCGCGGCGCAGATAGGCGAGCTGCGGCGAGATCACCAGGATCGAGCGCAGCCGCTTGTTGGGCACGAACTGCACCATGCCGGCCATCGGCCCGTCGCGGTCGGAGGCGAACACACTCTTGAGTTCGGTCGCGATGGCGTCGGGCGCCGAGGTCTTGACCGGGATCAGCGCGAACGACATGCCCTTCATGGTGTCGACGTCGAACAGCGCGATCGCCTCCATCATCGCCGCGATCTCCTGGCGATTGCCGGACAGCGTGATCAGGTTGCGCGCATCGTCGACCCGCACCACCCCGCCGCGCGGCGCGATCGGCTCGACCACGCGCCGGATCTCTGAGGCCGAGACATATTTCAGCTGCACCACCTGCAGCCCGTTGCCGACCATCTCGCCGCCATCGGCTACATCATCGGTGCGATACGCGGATGACACCGCCGTCTGGTCCGCCGCCACGATGCGATAGATGCCGCGATTGTTGACCACGGCAGCATTGTTGGCCCGCAGCGCCGCCTGGAACAGATCGATGACCGCCGCCCGCGCCACCGGCCGCGGCGTCTGGATCGTGACCCGCCCCTCGATCCCCGGATCGACCGTGTATTTGACCCCGAGAATATCCCCGAGCACCGTCTTCGCCGCCTGCGGCACCGGCACCCCAGCGAGATTGATGGTGACGCCGTCAGCGACATCCTCCGCCCCACGCGGCACCGCCCCAGTCGCCGGCTCCCCGACGAAACGCCCGGTGCCCTCCATCACGGTGGCAGGGCCGCCCTTG
Source organism: Bradyrhizobium sp. SZCCHNR1002 (assembly GCF_032381435.1). Classification (NCBI taxonomy): domain Bacteria; kingdom Pseudomonadati; phylum Pseudomonadota; class Alphaproteobacteria; order Hyphomicrobiales; family Nitrobacteraceae; genus Bradyrhizobium; species Bradyrhizobium sp. SZCCHNR1002. Next base: position 249,031 of record NZ_JAUHIS010000007.1, on the reverse strand, counting down.
TTGTCATCGAGCAGCGGCGAGCCCGAGATCCTGCCGGCCCGGGCATTCCCAGCGGGCGCCCGCATCGCCGCCTGCGCCTGCGCTGCGGATCCCGCCTCCGCAGCACCCGTGCTCCAGGCGAACGACGACGTCCCCTCCTCCACGGTTTGGCACGCCGACAGCGCCAGCACCATCGGAAGCGCCATCCACCCGCGCCTGCGAGCCTCGCCACGCACCGCTATTTACCCCACCCCGAAGCAGCCAAGACTGCTTAACAACTAACAGGCAGAGTCTAGAGGTTTTTGGGAGAGAGAGATATTGCTCAAAGGACCCGCAAGTGAGTCATACACATGCTTTGATGCACGAATTTGCGTCGGATACCGCACGACACAATCAAAAGCTGCATAACCTCAAAACGAGATCTCTACCAGACTTAACGGACCGGCGGGAGGCTCGATCGGGCAAAGGGCGAACCTTGCACGCGGTTTAGGATTGGGGCAAGCGAAACCCGGCACTCGGCATAATGGGGCGTCTTATGTCAGATTACTTCGCTATTGAAAGCAGATATCCTTGGTGCGACTACGGCGACATTCTCGTGAACGGCTTAATTGAGGAGGCCAAGGGCATCGGCCTGCCGGTCATCTCACGTACCGGTCCGTATGTGCCGCCGATGACCCAGCCGTTCGGTTTCATCATCGTTACCGACGAATTTAGAGGTGAACTTGAATCTAGCCGATTGACCGGCTTTGACTTCATGCCGACTCAGTATGGCAAAGTCGTCCGGCTTGATTGGCAGACCTGGAGCACCCTCACCGACGAACCGATGTCATATCCCGAGACAGGCGAGCCAGAGGATTATGTTTTGGAAGGCCCCCACGATCCCGCGCTCTTGGCACAGATGCCTCGATTGTGGGCTCTCGCTGTCCAGCCCACGTCAGGACTGCAGATCCAGGGCACACGCTCATTCCGCATAGATCGACATCCGGGTACGGACATCGCTCGTGAGTTCAAAGTCCATTGGGTGACCGAGCGCATGAAGGTTTGGCTCGAAAGATCATCGGCGGGTCAATGGATCGCCTTCCGCCCGGTAACGCCGAAATGAACAATTCCCGTAAGGGATCAAAAGCGGATATCCGCCGGTATGGTCGCAAACATTGGCCGCTGGCCAACCGCGGACCTCCATTGCTGTCGCCGGTTCACGTTGAATGAGCTCACCAACTAATTATGTGCACCGACACAATAACCTTGCTAACACCAAGCCCGCATACGCAATTCCGCTACATTTTTTGCTACGAAGTGCCGCATGTTGCCGAAGAACCTCTGTCGCAACAGCGCGAAGCCGGCATCAAATTCAATTGGGGAGACATGCTGACGGGAACCGTGGCGGTGTTCGACATCGACCGCGACAATGTTGCCTACACCACCGCCGCCTTTATGGGGGCGTTATCGTCGCAAAAGTCGCGTGGCTTTGAAGCCGATGTGATCTTCCAGCCGACCAGCAACTGGAGCATGCTGGCGAGCTTCGGACATACCGACGCATTCCTCGTCACGGATACGCCCGCTGCCCCGGCGGGCAACAAGCTGCCTTTCGTGCCGCAAAACTCCGGACGCGCCTGGATCAACTGCAAGTTCGACGGTCCTTGGACGGAATGGAGCGTCGGCGCCGGCATCTATGCCGCGTCGAGCCAGTATGTCGGCTCGCTCAATCGTTGGTCCACAGCCGGCTATTACACCCTCGACGCCAAGATCGCCTACGAGACGAAGAATTTTCGAGCGGTTTTCATCGTCAAGAATCTCACCGGCCAGGAATATTACACGCCCTACACCTGGTTTGGCGGCCAGGTCGCGCCGGGAGCGCCACGCACGTTCTATCTGCAAACCTCCTACAACTTCGATAGAGGTTCGACATGATCACACGCCGACAGATCGCGGCCGCAAGCGCGATGTTCGCAGCCATGCAACCGCGTCTCCAAGCCTTTGGTCAGCCGCGTCCGATGGACGTGGCAGACGCAGGGCAGCGGTCCGCCCACGACATCTCGACAATGCCGGCGCATTGGACGGGGAAGGAGCAGATCGCGCTACTGATCTATCCGGCCTTCACCGCGCTCGACATGGTCGGCCCACACTACATGTTCACCAACCTGATGGACGCCACCACACACATCGTCGCCAAGACGATGGCGCTCGTCACCAGCGACACCGGGCTCGTACAACTACTGGCCGAGTACGCGCCAGAGCCTCCGTTTCAGTCCGGCACGCCGGCGACCGCCTCAGCCAGGACGCTCAAGCTGATGGACGACATGTTCGCCGGCTTCTTGGAGGACGCCAGAGTGGCGTGCGAGAGCGCTCGACGGAAATAGAACGAGGACGGCGCGTCACACGACCCGAGGGGCTCGAGTCGCTTTCGGCGAACGTTCTCATTCCGTTCATCATGGGCGCAAGTCTCGGCTTGCTGTTCATGTTGGCGCTCTATCTGCTCGACGTCGGCGGAATGCGCTCGCTGCTCATCGGGACCGGCGCAAGCCTGCTCGATGTCGGCCTGATCCCGGTCGCGCTCGCCTTCTGTGCGCTCGCCATCGGGGCCGAGGAGCTCGTGATCGATGGCTGAGGCGAAGCGATCATTTTGACGCAGCGCAATGACTTCGAGGCGGCACCGCGTCAAATGCGCTTACAATGTTCGACTTCGATCAGCCGCTGTTCATCGCCGGGCTGCTGCTTGGCTTCTCATCCAGCCTGCACTGCTTCGGCATGTGCTCGGGCATCGCATCCAGCCTGCATTTCGCGGCCGACCTGGGCCCGTCGCGATCGCGGCCGAGTCCCGCGACAACGACCGTTCTGATCAATACGGGCCGCATTCTCGCTTACATGCTGGCCGGTGCCGTGGTCGGCGCCATGGGTTCTTCGGTCTTTGGCGCATTCGACCATGCGTTTGCTCATGCCATCCTGCGCTGGGCGGCCGCGGCGGCGCTCTCCTGGATCGGGCTTTCGATGCTCGATCTGGCGCCGCTGCCGACGGGCCTCTATCGCCTGGCATCCGGCGTCAGCTCAGCCATGACTCGCGTCGCGAATGCTGCGCCTCTTCCTCCGCGGCTGGGGCTGTTGGCGAGCGGCGCCGTCTGGGGCTTTCTTCCGTGCGCCATGGTCTATGCGGCGCTGTTCTATGCCATGCTGTCAGGCTCGTGGCTCGGCGGCGCTGTGGCCATGGGAGGCTTCGGCGTTGGCACCCTCCCCGCTCTGCTGGCCGCCGGTCTCGGCCTTCCGGTCCTGCGCCGCAGGGCCACATCGACGTGGCTGCGAAACATGGTCGGATTGACCATCGTCACCGTCGGCGTCATGAGCGCCGTCATCCCGCCATCGACCCTGGCCGCGTGGTGCCGCTCCTGATCTGGCGATCGGCCACGCATCGCAACCGGGCTGATGCCGCCCGGGCATGGCTGTCTTCCAAAGCTCGCGTCGACGCGTCGATCATCAGCAATCGACCGAAGTGCCGCCCGCTATTCGTCCAAGAGGTCCAGAAACTGTTCAATTCTTTCCAAGGCAGGCTCGCTGCTCCTCCCGGCATAGATGACCCGATTGCCATTGCGTTGCAGGAGATGTGAGCACGACCTCCGGATCCGTCCCGGCAGCAGCATGGCCGCAATCGCGTCCGGCCCCACGTCGAGACGCATGATGCCGCGCTCTCTGCAACTGATCCTGAGCTTGGCAATTGCGAAAAAGTTGCTGGCCGCCAGCGGTAGCGTGCCGAAGCGGCGCTGCGTTTCGTCCTCCAGCTCCTCCAGCTGATCGTCACTGCGGCACCGAGCGACGCGAGCGTAGATCTCAAGCCTGACGGCCTCAGACTGAATATAGTCCGAGGGAAGAAGCTCCGCGAGCGGCAGGTTCAGCTCAGGAATCCAAAGAGCGGACATCCCGTCTCGGTCGCCCTCGAGAGCCAGGGTCAGAAGATGGCCGTAGAGAGTCGGGCCAAACACCTGCACATGACCGGACTGACGATCCGAGAGCATGTCTCCACCACCGCGGAGATCGAGATCGCGGGCGCTGATCGCAAAGCCGGCGCCGGGGCGGTTCAGCTCCTCCAGAACAGACAGGCGCTGTTCCGACCGGCCGGAGCTGCCCTCGGTCAAGAAATGCGCAAATGCACGGATGCCGCCGCGCCCGACCCGGCCGCGCAGCTGATGCAATTGTGCAAGGCCAAATCTTTCCGGCCAGCACACCACGATGGTGTTGGCGCGCGGGATGTCGAGTCCGCTTTCCACGATGTTGGTCGCGAGCAAGACGTCCGCCTGGCCTTCGACGAAAGCCATCAGCCTTTCGTCGATCTCGTCGGCAGACAGCTTGCCGTGAAGCGACATGATCCGCAGTTCGGGCGCCAGCGTGTGGATGCGCGTGAGCATGGGATCCAGATCCTGAATCCTCGGGCAGACCACGAAGCTCTGACCGTTGCGTCGATGCTCGCGGACCAGGGCAGCCGCGATCGCAATATCCGACAGGGGCGCAACTTTGGTCACGACCGGCACACGATGAACCGGAGGCGTTGCAATGACGCTGAGATCCCGCAAGCCGGTCAAGCCGGCCGCCAGCGTGCGCGGAATGGGGGTCGCACTCATCCAGAGCCGGTGACCGTTCTTGTTGAGGCTCGACAGCATGGCTTTATCTGCCGCCCCGAAATGCTGCTCTTCGTCGATGATCACGAGCCCCAGATCAGCAAACTTGACCTCCTTCGATGCCAGCGAAAGCGTTCCGACGACGACCTTGAGCTCCCCGCTCTTCAAGTCTTCTCGCACCTTGCGCGCCTCGGCGGTCGAGGCGATCCGCGAGAGATTGCCGACCTCGATGCCGAGCGCAGCAAACCGCTTGCGGAACGTCTCGACATGCTGCCGCGCCAACACGGTCGTTGGGACGACAATGGCGACCTGCCTTCCAGCGAGGACCGTGGCGACGGCGGCGCGCAACGCGACCTCGGTCTTGCCGAAGCCGACGTCACCGCAGACAATCCGGTCCATCGGGTGCCCCGAGGCAAGATCGTCCAGAACGTCGCGGATGGCATTGGCCTGATCGGGCGTGGTGAAATACGGAAAGCGCGCGACGAATTTCTCGTAGCTCGCCGGCCGCGGCACCAGCTTCGGTGCCGGCCGCCGCCGGCGCTGACTGCGCTGCTTCGCGAGCTCCTTGGCGACGACATGAATCTCGGTCTCGGCAGCCGCCCTCCGCGGCCGCCATGTCGTTCCATCAGCCTTGTCCAGAGAAGTGTCCCCGAGCTCAGCCGCGTACGGCCAGATCAAGGCCAGCTCCGCCAGAGGCACGAGAACGGCATCGTTCCCGGCGAAAACCAGCCGAACCATCTCGCGGGCAGAGACTCCGGCGCTGCCCATAGATCGCAATCCGCCGAGCCGGGCCAATCCACGTTGCAGATGAACGACCACCGATCCAAGCTCCGGCAGGTCCACGGCTTCGAAGCCAGGTGTCCAGGCCCAATTCGCGGGCTGCAGCTGATGGGCCCTGCTGCCGAGAACGTCGAACGCGGTGATGACGACGATCGGCTTGCGCCCTGGAACGACGAAGCCGGCGTCAAAGCCAGCCAGCAATGCGGCTTCTCGCCTGCCCCTCGCGGTGGCCTGTGCCCAATCAGCGGCGCGTTCGGCTTTGACCCCGCTCATCCGCGCCATCAGGTGCAGATCCGCTTCGACGGCAGCAGCAAACACCACGCGCGCGCCGCCACGCTGGACTTCGTCGATGAATGCTCGAAGGGTCTTTCGGGGAGCGGCTTCCTTGAAAAACTCCGGCGTTGCCCGGTATGGCGCGGCCGGCGGCAACACAGCGATCTTCTTCGCCGCCTGGACCCATTCGCGGCGGCTCACATACGCACGATCACGCTCCGCGCGAGGAGCCGCGTCCTCGATCGTGCTCAGCCAAGTATCCGCGTGCTTGAGCACCTCGGCATCGGCGATCCACCTGGCTCGCCTGCAATACTCGAACAGGCTGGCCTTGTTCCGAGCTCGTGCCTTGAACGCCAGCCGCTCGGACATCGGATCGATCTGAAGCTCCTTGAGCTCGGAGATCACCTCCTGATTCAACGGATTGAAGACGGCAATCCGCCGTATCCTGCCTCCGGAATGCTCGACCCTGACCGGGCCGCGGGCACCGGCAGGAAAAATCTCGAACGTTCTTCCGTGGAACAGCACACCGCCGGGATAGTCTGGGCTGTCGTCCAGGTCATATCCGAGCGCACCAAAGCGCGCCTCAAGCTGCTGTTCGGAGTAGGCGTCGCCGACCCGCATCAGCAAGCCAATTCGCGGCCAGTCGGCCGGCAGTGGAAGGCGCTCCATTAACGCCTCCACGGTCGTGATCAGCAGGATCGGCGTCTTTGCACACGCAAGCCTCCTCAATACGGACGTTCGCCTGCCCGCGATGTCACGCGACGGCTCGAGCAGATCGAATGGCAAGGTGTTCAGTCGTGGATAGACCAGCGCGTCACACGCCGGCTCGATATCCTGAATCACGGACGCCAGCCGCTCGGCTCTGCGCTCGTTCTTGGCCAGAAACACGAGGCCGCTTCGACCTGCCCCTTGCCACTCTGCCACGAGGTGCAGCGCCAAGAGTCCCAGAGGCGATGCGGAGGACACTGGAGGCCTCGCGGCCTCCGTCTTCTTGAGCGCGCCCGACATCTTCTTGCGCGGGGCCGGCTTCTTTGGAGCGGCGGATTGCTTTGGTGAAGTCGTTGTGCGCTGCGCCGAGCTGCAGGACGTACGAAGAACGGAGGGCAAAGATATCGGCTCGCGTGTGATTGAGGTCACCGGGAGGAAGGTCCGGCGCATCTGCCGACGATTAGCGGATTCGGACGCGCAAGGGCACCCCAGGATTTCAATTTGCATCGTCATTTCCAACTCGACTTTGGACATGTCACCTGCCGGCATCATCGCATATCACGTGGTGTCCACTCCCCGGCCGAGCGTCTAGAACCATCCTGACGATCTGGATCACGTCAGACGAGCACTTTCGAGCTGACTGGACGCGCGCGGCTCCAGTCATGCGCGCGCATTCTCGCGGCTTCGTCAGCCCGAGGAATGCATCCGTCGCGCGCCTCGAAAGATGAGAGGCGCAGGGAGAGCCGGACCTCGACTGAGGCCCGTGGCCCGCCTGCGTAAAAAAATGCAGGCGGCAGGTACCACAGGTCCAGCCGGACGACCCGGCCCTCCCTGCGCGCTGGTTTTAACGGTGTCCTTCGTGCTCTCCTTGGGGACCGGGCTTTCTTGCCCCCATCGCCCGCGCGACGCTTGCGCATCGACCGCAGGCTTGACCTCAGCATCGGGAGGCCGGGACCACACGACTTCGCCGTCCGCGACGCATGCGCTCGTCTGGCGCAGCATCCACGTCCACCGCAGCCCACCTCACGTATCGTGACGACGCGTACGCCCTCTGCACGAGGCGGGATGGGGGGAGTAGATCATCGATTTCTGAAAAATGGAAGGTGAATATTTTCGCGGTGAGGTCTTGAAACGTAGCAAGCAATTGGGACGGCAGTGAAAATCGCCTTTCGGAGAATGTCTCCGCTGGCGCCGTTGGCCCCAAAGCTCGCTCCGCTTCGACGAACACCTCGCATTTCATGGCTCCATGACCAAGCTCTTGGACAAAGCTGTCGAAGCCACCCGCCGCCTGCCGCCGAGCGACCAGGACAAGATCGCCCGCGCGATGCTCAGCCTCGCAGGTCATGAGGACGAACCAGAGGCAATCGACCCGGCCCATGTGTCGTCAGTCCTCGAAGGACTGACTCAAGCCCAACGCGGCCAGTTCGCAACTGATGACGAGGTCCAGGCCGTCTTCCGCCGTTTCGATCGATGACGCTGCGCTTGACGTCTCAGGTCGTCGGCGCGCCTCATTGACGGAATCTACGAACGATTCGCTCGACGCCAGGTCGCACCAAGCAGCCGAGGAGGACACCGAAGGTTCCACAACCGGCGAGTTTATGATCCCAGCCCCGCATGTCCCAAGGCGCTGACCAAGGTCTAGTAAGTAAGCAGAAACAGCACGGTGCTGAATACGAGCCGTCGGAACAGCTCTCTTACCAGAGAGAACAGAACTCCGAACATGAATCCGACGACAACCAAGGCCTTCAGCCATTCGAGCGCAAGCGGTTGCATTGGCACACGGATTTTTTTGAACACGGCATTCGAAGCGAGGCCGACTTCCAGCTCAAATCCTTTGGCGCGGGCCGCTGAATGCAACGCTCTAACCAGCATCACCGCTAGGGCGCGCTCATCAGCCGTTGTGAAATGATGACCTTGTCGTTCATGGCATATAGGAAACAGCCACCGTCGCGGCCGCGTCGGTCGGTGTCGCCGTTACACATCGATAGCGCCTTGTCGGCTGCTTCATGCAGGTTTGCGGTCGCGTTCGCGATGAACACCTTGCCCCAAGGGTGGATCGCAATCGCCTTGGGCTCCATCATGTGATCGTAGTTCTGCACGTCGATGCGGCGACGGGTCACGGCGCGAATGACCGGGATCTTTGTCGGGTCGAATTTGCCGTCCTCGTACAGACGAGGCATATCAACGGCAGCGAGCGAGCCGTCGGCGGCGATGTCCTCGTTCACCGCAATCAATGCACACGGCTTGGCATAGCGTAGCTGACATCCTTCAAGCGTTCGGTCTCCGGCAAGAGAAGCATCCTCATGCGAGCTCGCCATCCATGTGTTGCCGCTGACCAACTCAATGGCGATAGCCTTGTTGGCGGCCATGTCTGCATAGCCCGTGACGACATAGTTAAGCGCATCCTCGGACTTTTGCGGCGCAACGCTGGCTAAGATGACCTTGAGCCCCTTGTCGAAGGACGATTTCCGCACAGCCTGCGTCGGCCCTGCTAGCGCCGTCGTTGCAACCAGCGGAACGGCCAAGCTGAGTATGATCCACCTCATCTCTGCAATCGCCTATCGAAAATGGTCGTTAAAATCTGGCCACACTCGTCGCACTGAGTCCAGGGACCACAGGCTACGGCATCGCTGTCTCAATCTCAAGTGAACGCGCGTTCGGCTGGCTGCGCCGGCACCGCCGCCTGCCATCCTCGATACCTCGACGTGAGCTGTTGCTACACGGCGTCGGCCCCTCCAACCGCACGAGGACTGCGGTGACAGTGCATGACACTCCCCTGAAGCTCGCCTTTTTGCCCATGAGCTATTCGCGCGCTGTCACCACTAGTCTGTGTCTCACTTGAGGGGGGCGGTACAGCAGTGTCACGCGCTCGTGTCGCCGGCGCTGCAGCGTTGCCAAACGGACGAATTCAGCGCAGGCTCCTCCCCAAGCGCGCAAGTCGCTTCAGGGGAGGGACGCATGAAGGAACCGGGACTCGACGGCCGCCACCGGGACAAGGATGGCGAGATCAGCAGGAAGCACGGCAATACGCTGGTTGGCACGTTGCGCAAGATCTACGGGAAATCGTTCGCGGCCGGCTATCCGGATGCGACCAAGCTCAGCGACGTGCTGCATCAGCTGAACGAAACCTCGCTCAGCCAGTTGCGCCGGGATCACGGCACCGGGCATCTGGAGCATAAGCTCAAGGAGGCTTCGAAGTAGTAGCCATTCTGACGGTGGAGGGATGCAGGTCGGAGCGCTGGCGGGACGCGCCGGCTTTGCGCCACCATCGGCTGACAAGTGCTGCACCAGCGTCGCGCGCAGGGCAGACTTGAGGTCACGCGCAGATTTGAGATTGCGGGAATTGGCAAGACAACGTGGAGATTCCGGGCTCAAGGCCTGCGGCCTTGCCCCGGAATGACGTGGGTGTGATGCAGACGGTGCGCGGGACGCTGCGGATGGGTGACGAACGTCGGAAGCCCCGTGCACGGAGCTTTCCGACGCTTCGTGAGACCAGCTGACGAGTCTTACTTCCCCATGCTCCCCGCCTGGTTGGTGCCGGGGCCGACATTGCCCTGGCTCGACGAGGTGGAGTCGCGGCCGGACTTCATGCTGCTGCCGGTGGTCTGCATGTTGCTGCCGGTGGTCTGCGACGAGGTCGTGGGCGTCGCGGCGTTGTGCTTCTTGGAATTCTTGGCTTGCGCGGCGAGCGGCACGGCGGCGAGGCTGACGGCAACGAAGGCGGCAATGGCGAGTTGCGTTGTCTTCATGGAAAGGGTCTCCATCGGGTTGAACTGCACGCTTGGCCAACCCGGCCGGGACATCACCGTTCCAGCGGGCGGATCAAGCGTTGTTGTCCGATGTCGACCGCGTGCGTGAAGGTGCGATGCAGCGGCGTCAGGCCGGCGCTTGCACCGGCGCGGCGGCCTGCTGCGGCGCGGGCCTGGGGAACGGCCTGAACGTCATCATCATCAGGACGGCGCCGAGGCCCATCACCCAGGAGCCGACGTAGAGCCAAGTGTAGCTGGCGAAGCTGTCGTAGATCAGGCCGCCGGCCAGGGGCCCTGTCGCCATGCCCAGGCTGCCGGCCATCGCCGTGCCGCCGATCACGGTGCCCATGATGCCCAACGGGAAGTTGTCGCGCGCGATGGCGGCGTAGAGCGGCATGGTGCCGGCATAGAGGAAGCCGAACGTCGCCGCGACGGCATAGAACGCGGCGAGGTCGCGCACCACCACATAGGCCAGCGCGCCGAACGCCTGGGCAAGCAGGCCGAGCACCAGCACGCGCTTAGGCCCGAACCGGTCGCCGAGCAGGCCGAAGGCGATGCGGCCGCCGAGCCCGGCGAGCCCCTCGATGCTGTAGATCGTCACCGCCGCCATCAGCGGGATGCCGCAGGTGACGGCATAGCTCACGGTGTGGATAATCGGGCCGGAATGGGTGGCGCAGCAGAAGAAATTGGTGGCGAGCAGGATCAGGAACTGCGGCGAGCGCAGCGCGGCTGATCGCGTCATCTCGGGCGGCGCGTCGGCGGAACCCGGCGCGAGGGCGCCGCCGGGCGCCGACACGGGCGGACGGCCCACCAGCAGCGACGTGGGGATCATGATCACGGCCACGACGGCGGCGATGCACTGCATCGCGGTGCGCCAGTCATAGCTGGAGACGAGCCAGGCCGCGAGCGGCGACATCGTCATCGGCGCCACGCCCATGCCGGCCGACACCAGCGAGACCGCAAGGCTGCGATGGGTGTCGAACCAGCCGGTGACGGTCGCCATGATCGGCGGGAAGATCGCCGCCGTCGCGACGCCTGCGATCAGGCCGAACAGCAGCTGAAACGCCAGCAGCGACGATGTCAGGCTTGCCAGCAGCAGACTGACGGCGAGCAGGGTCGAGCCGATCAGCAGCACGGGACGCGGGCCGATGCGGTCGGACAGCGTGCCCCAGGCCATGCTGGTGCAGGCCATCGCCAGGAAGCCGATCGTCAGCGCACTGGAAATGCCGGCGACGGACCAGCCGGTCGCGGCGGCCATCGGCTTGAGGAACACCGGCAGCGAGAACAGGCCGCCGACGGCGACGCAGCCGAGCACGCCCCCGGCCGCCACGATCACCCAGCGATAGTACGACGTGCTCATCTTGCGTCTCCTGCAGATTTCATCTGGAAGACGCGCCGCCGGTCGCCGGGACGACAGATGCCGGAATGTTTTTCAGCAGGGCTTGCGGAACTCCGCCGCAGCGGCGCCGGCTCACACCGGAATCATGCCGTGCTGGCGCTTCGTCTCGGCGGTCTCCTCGGAGACGAGATATTCGATGAAGGCGCGCGCGGCCTCGGCGTGGGCGCCGGCCTTGCACAGCGCCGCGGCGAACACGGTGCCCGGCTGCAGCGCCTCGGGCAGCAGGCCGACGATCTCGATGCCGGGCGCGCCAAGCATTTCGCTGAGCTGCTGGAAGCCGACATCGACCTCGCCGTCGGCGAGCAGCTTTGCGACGGGAATGCCGGGCTTGGCCTGAACCAGGCGCGAGGCCCCCTCGCCTTCCAGGCCCCAGTCGCGGGCGAGCTTCTGCACATGGGTGCCGCTCGGCCCGGTGGAGATGCCGATCGCCTTGGCGTTCTCCATGGCCTTGCGCACGGCCGCCTCATCGAGCGGATCGGGTTTTGCCGCGCCCGCGCGCACCGCCATCGCCATCGGCGATTCCGCGATCTCGATGATGCTGCCGGAGACGAGATGCCCGTCGGCTTCGAGCTTCTGCAGCGCGTCCGACGCCAGCACCACGAAGTCGAAGGCCTCACCGGCGCGGATGCGCTTGGCGGCGTCGACGCCGCCGACGGATTCGATCGTGATCACCTCGCCCGTCGCCTCCTCATAGGCGGCCGCGAGCTCGGCGAGGATCTGCCGGGTGGCCATCGAGGAAATGCCGGCGGCGGTCACGCTCATGGTGGGCTCCGTTGGACAGGTCACGCGAGGATGCGGGGCATGCCCCGGCTCTCTAGCCGATAGGGTAAGCCGCCCGGCGAGGCAAGCCCGAGCGACCGGCCGACTGCTGCCATCGGACGCCTCAATCGCCGCTCGGCGGGACCAGCGGCTGGACGATCTCCTGGAACGGCGGCAGCGCCTCGCAGCGGGCAGCGTGGGCGGCGAGCGCCGGATGGCGTGCCGCGTCGAACAGCTGCGGATGGGCTTCGCGCGTGAAGCGCAGCACGCAGGCGACGGCGATGTCGGCGTGGCCGATCTGATCGCCATGCCAATAATCCGTCGCAACGGCAGCGCGCTCGGCCTCGAGCATCGCCAGCACGCCGGAGATCTGGGCCTCGCAGCGCGCGACCCACAGCGCCAGGCGGTCCTTGCGCAGCACGCGCTCGTAGATCAGGCTGACGGCCTTGTCGCCCAGTCCGGTGGCGAGCGCGATCGTATGCAGCTGCTTGCGGCGCAGCGCGCCGCCGCGCGCGAGCATGGCGCGGTCGGGGCCCACGGTCTCGTCGAGATGATCGAGAATCGCCGCTGAATCGATCAGCGCCTCGCCGTCGTCGCGCACCAGCACCGGGACGCGCAGCAGCGGATTATACGGCGCGATCTTGTCGGCGTCGCCGAAGGTCGACCACGGCCTGTGCTCGAACGGAATGCCGTAGAGCTTCAGCGCGATCGCCGTGCGGCGGACGAAGGGCGAGTCGTATTGGCCGATCAGGAACATGGGGAATCCTCCGATGCGCTGCATTGAAGCGTCAATCGGATGCGTTGTCAGCCGGCAAGTTCAGTCGATCAGCGGCACATGCGCGGCGACATCGCGCGGCAGGATGCCGTCGAGCCGCGGGTCGGGAGCGATCTCGACCTGGCGCCGATAGGGGCGAAAGCCGGAGCGCTGGTAGAACGCCAGCGCGCGCGGATGGTCGAAGCTGCAGGTGTGAACCCACAACCGGCCGAGCGGCCGCGCCCAGGCGCGGCGCAGCGCGTGGTTCATCAGCAGCCGGCCGGCGCCGGTGCCGATCAGCTTCGCGGTGACGCCGAACAGCACCAGCTCGCACTCGTTCTTCCTGCGGAAGTCGAGCTCCAGCAGGGCCTCGTCGCCGCCGTCATGGGCGAGCGTGGCGATCTCGACGCCATCGGGGCGAATGCTTGCCGCAAGCTCGGCGTCCTTCATCCGCAGGCGCTGCGACCACAGCCATTCACCGCCGACGCGGGTGTAGAGGTCGCGGTACCAATCCAGATCGGGCTGCGCGACCCGGCGAATGGTCCAGTCGCCGACCGGGTCGGGCGGCAACACCGGCGCCGCCAGCATCTCGAGCGAGGTGACGACGGCGGCGATCTTGCCGGGCGGGACGTCGAAAGTGCCGGCCGGAATGGTCATGAGGAGTCCCATCTGTTTGTGGCTTCCGCACGTGCGCTTGCCGGAAGTGCGGTGGAGGAGCGTGAGGTGTGCCGATTCTGAGAATGTCAGAACTTTCCGTCAAAGACAGGGGTTCATGACCGGCTCGCGCGGGTTCGCGAGGAGCTTCTTCACCGAGGCCCGGAGCTGCTCGGGAGCAATGCTGCGGAAGCGCTCAAGATCAGAACTTCGGCAGTGAATTTGGAGTCCTCGTCGCTGCCCCTGCGCGATATCCGCCGAAGCAGCGCGGCGCTTGAACTCGTCCAGCATCGCTCGTGTCGGCTTCAAGGAGGAGTTCGCCAGGATGAATTCGTCTATGGCGACGACCGCCTCGTCGATTGCATCGTCGGTCGATCGCCGAGGCAGTTCACACATCGCCGTTTGGGCCTGGACAGAAAGATAAATTGACCAGACGCATAAGACTGCGCCGTCGCCACTCTTGTCGACTTCGAACTGCCTTGGCCCAAGCAGCATTTTCTCCTCACCGCGCGACGGCGCGGTGGGGAGAAGAAATCCGGCCAGGACAACGAGCATGTGAAAGGATGAGAGAACGGGACGCGGCATCGAGACCTCCATCCAGCCGGTGACGCCGATACAAGCCCGCGCATCACAGCATGGTTTCTTGACGCCCCTACTCGCCTTCGTCGCTCGCCAGCACGCCCTTCACGGCGCGGGCCCAGCCGGCGAGCTTGCGCTGGCGGGTCGCGGCGCTCATCGCCGGCTTGAAGCGGTGCTCGAGCCGCCAGTTGTCGGCGAATTTTTCCGGCTCGGGATACACGCCGGCGTGGAGGCCGGCGAGATAGGCGGCCCCTAACGCCGTCGTTTCCTGGATCATCGGACGGTCGACCGGCGCGTCGAGCAGGTCGGCGAGGCGCTGCATGGTCCAGTCCGACGCCGTCATGCCGCCGTCGACGCGCAGCACGATCGTCGCCGCCGACGCATCCGGCCAGTCGGCGCGCATCGCCGCCCACAGATCGTAGGTCTGGTAGCAGACGCTCTCGAGCGTGGCATGCGCGAGCTCGGCGGGCCCGGTGTTGCGGGTCAGGCCGAACAGCGCGCCGCGCACGCGTGGATTCCAATAGGGCGCGCCGAGGCCGACGAAGGCCGGCACGAGATAGACCGACTGCATCGAGTCGGACTTGTCGGCGAGCGGGCCGGTCTCCGCGGCGTGCCTGATGATGCCGAGGCCGTCGCGCAGCCACTGCACCGCCGAGCCGGCCACGAAGATCGAGCCTTCGAGCGCGTAGGTGCGCTCACCGTTCAACTGATAGGCGATGGTGGTCAGCAGCTTGTTGTTCGACTTCACCGGGGTGGCGCCGGTGTTGAGCAGCGCGAAGCAGCCGGTGCCGTAGGTCGACTTCATCATCCCCGGCGTGAAGCAGGCCTGGCCGATGGTCGCGGCCTGCTGGTCGCCGGCGATGCCTGCGACCTTGATCGGGCCGCCGAACAGGTCGGGCATGGTGGTGCCGAAATCGGCCGAGGAGTCCTTGACCTCGGGCAGCATCGAGCGCGGCACGCGCAACAGCTCGAGCAGCGCATCGTCCCACACGCCGCCGTGGATGTTGAACAGCAGCGTGCGCGAGGCATTGGTGGCGTCGGTCGCATGCACCTTGCCGCCGGTGAGCCGCCACAGCAGGTAACAGTCGACGGTGCCGAACAGCAGCTCGCCGCGCTCGGCACGCTCGCGCGCGCCCGGCACGTGGTCGAGAATCCAGGCCACCTTGGTGCCGGAGAAATAGGGGTCGATGATCAGGCCGGTCCTGGCGCTGACGGCCGGCTCGTGGCCTTCTGCTTTAAGTCGCGCGCAGATGTCGGCGGTGCGGCGGTCCTGCCAGACGATGGCGCGGTGGACGGCCTGGCCGGTGGCGCGGTCCCACACCACGGTGGTCTCGCGCTGGTTGGTGATGCCGATCGCGGCGATGTCCCTGGCCGTCAGCCCCGCCTTCTCCAGCGCGTCGCGGCAGGTCATCACGGTCGAGGTCCAGATGTCCTCCGGCTCGTGCTCGACCCAGCCCGACGCCGGGAAATGCTGCGGGAATTCCTGCTGCGCCACGGCGGCGATCGAGATGTCTGAGCGGAACACCATCGCGCGCGAGGACGTGGTGCCCTGATCGATGGCCAGCACGAAGGACATGGGGTTTCTTCCCGGGCAGTTGACGACGTTGGGCCGACAAGCAAGCGGATCATGGGCACGAGGTCAAGGTGGAGCCGCACATGCGGTGCTCACCCTCCCCTGGAGGGCTAGTCTGAGCACACATCTCCGAGGAAGTAACCTTCGGTGATTGCGTTGAAGCGGGTCAGTCCGCGGGACATGGTGATTGGCCCGGTGGATCGCTCGCTTTCATAGCCGGTCCATCCGCCGAGGCGCGCAATCGACCAGGCCGCCCAGGCGAGGCTTTGGGGCGCAAAGGGGTTCTGCTGTTTGACGGTCTTGCCTTGAAGCTTGGCCTGTAGCGCGGTGAGGACCTCGATCTGTCTGTCGTCGAAGACGTGACTGGCTGGCTGGTCGTGATGGGGGGAAGCCCTCGCGAGCACCAATTGCATGCTGATCGTTGCGCCGATCAAGGCGATGACGACGAGCTTTTCCAGCACGTCGCCATCCTCGACGACGCTCTCTTCGATTCCCAGGCCCTGGGTCTTCACGGTCCGGAACAATTGCTCGATGTGCCAGCGTTGCCGATACCAGCCGATCACCGTCATGGCCTGGGCGACCGTGTCGACCGCATGGGTCGTCAGCAGGCGCCAATGAACCGGCGCCTCGCCGTCCGGCGGGTTCTGTTCGATCACCTCGATGGCGGACAGCTCGATCTCCGCCTGGGCGTCTGGGTCGGAACAGGATCCGGGACGGCGGATCCGGATCCGCCCGAACCGCATGATCAGGTTGGCCTGCCGCGCTTGGCGCTTGCCTTGCCGTGCCGGCAGATCGAGTTGGTAGCTGTGCATGTGGGGAAGCTGCTCCATGGCCGCGAGCAGCGTCCCACCGCCCACCACCGCGCGGTCACGCGACGCACGGGTCAGAAGGTGCGTCCGCCGGTCCGGCAGACGGTCCCACTTCTCATAGATGTCGCCTTCGCGGTCATCGATCACCGTGACCATGGCGGCTTGCCCTAGCGCTGCCTTGGCACGCTGGGGACCCTTGAGCCAGCGTATGGACTCCTTCTCCTCGATCGGTTGGCGACGATAGTTCTTGCTCTTGGCCTTCGTGCGTCGCCAGACCTGGACGTCGAGCAGGCCCAGGCAATATCCGCGTTCGGCATCAACGGCCAGCATCGGATGCACGAACAGCCCGACATCGCGGCCGTTGCCGACGGTGCCGAGGCCACGCTTGCGGCCTCGTTGGCTCTCGTAGTTGATCTCGCTGGTGTCCTGGATCACCAGCACGTGGCGGCCGGCGCATGCCTTGGCCACCCGTGTCCTCTGGTGCACCACCATCTTCGAGACCGTGACCCGATCGTTGCTCACAAAGCGTCGAAACGCGACCTGCTCCGCTCGCGTGTCGCCGAGCTGACGCAGACAGATCGTCTGCCGATCGGAGACGCGCTGCAACAGGCGCGCGCCGTTTTTTTAAGGCGCGCGTCGCCAAAATATCCGAGACTCATTTTCTGCCACCGCTTGCTTGCGCGAATCGCGACGGCAGAAAAAGAATCACAGTCGATTCCCTCGCTTCAAGTCTAAATACTTGAAAAAGCGCCAAAAGATCTGTGCTGAAATTAGCCCCTGGAGGGGGAGGGTCGGGTCGCATGAAGCGCAGCGGAATGCGAGACGGGGTGGGGTGAAGCCGCAAGCGCAGGTGCTTGTGGAGAGATCACCCCACCCCGCCTCACGTCTCGCTTCGCTCGGCGCGAGGCGACCCTCCCCCTCCAGGGGAGGGTGAACACCACATCAGCGCCGCCGCTTAGGCACGAGAGGCTACACCGCTGCCGTCGTCACGCCGCCATCCACCACGATGGTCTGGCCCGTCATGAAGGTTGACGCATCCGAGGCCAGGTAGGCCACGGCGCCGGCGATCTCGTGCGGCTCGCCGATCCGGCGGAGCGGTGTCGTCGCGCAGCGCTGCTTGAGGCGAGCTTCGTCCTCCCACAGCGCGCGGGCGAAATCGGTCTTGACCAGGCCCGGCGCAACGCAATTGACGCGCACGCCTTGCGGACCCCATTCGCCGGCGAGGCTGCGGCACAGCGAAAAGTCGGCCGCCTTGGAGATGCCGTAGGCGCCGATCACGGTCGAGCCGCGCAGGCCGCCGATCGAGGAGACGATGATGACCGAGCCCTTCCCTCGCGCAGCCATGGGCGGAATCGCCTTGGCGCAGAGCCAGAGGTTGCTCTTCACGTTGGAGGCCATGATCTTGTCGAAGGCCTCGTCGGTGATGTCGAGCAACGGGCCGTAATACGGGTTGACCGCGGCGTTGCAGACGAGGATGTCGACCTGGCCGTAATGCTTGACGGCGCCGTCGATCAGCGCGTCGACCTCAGGCCTGCGCGAGATGTTGCAGGGGATGACATGCGCGTCGCCGCCATGGGCGCGGATGCCGCTCGCGACCTCCTCGCAGGCGTCCGCCTTGCGGCTGGAGATCACGACCTTGGCGCCGAGCTGCGCCAGCAGCTCCGCCGACGCCCGGCCGATGCCGCGGCTGGAGCCGGTGACGACAGCGACCTGGCCGGCGAGGTTGAAGGGGTTGGGGGTCATGTTCTGTCTCCTCCGTCATGTCCTCACACTCCGCCGTCATCGCCCGGCTTGACCGGGCGATCCAGTACGCCGCGGCGGCTGCGATCAACGCGACGTCTCTGGAATACTGGATGCCCCGCTTTCGCGGGGCATGACAGTCGTCTTCATCACTTCGAGATTCCGGGTTCACGCGCTTGCGCGCGTGCCCCGGAATGACGTCGTGTGGTCAGATCAAGCCGCCGGCCTCGCTGACGCGGCGCATGTGGTAGTCGGTATCGCCGAAGGTGCTCTCGATCATGGTGAGGCGCTTGAAGTAGTGGCCGATCTTGGCCTCCATGGTCATGCCGATGCCGCCGTGGAGCTGGATCGCCTGCTGGCCGACGAACTTGGCCGACTTGCCGATCTGCACCTTGGCCGCCGCGATCGAGGTGGCGCGCTCCTTGGCATCGTCGAACTCGGCGGCCATCGTGGCGAACATCGACATCGAGCGGGCCTGCTCCAGCGCCACGAACATGTCGGACGCGCGGTGCTGCAGCGACTGGAACGAGCCGATCGCGACGCCGAACTGCTTGCGCGTCTTGATGTACTCGACCGTGGTCTTGAGCGACTCGTCCATCAGGCCGACGGCTTCGGCGCACAGCGCGATGCGGGCCTCGTCGACGACGCGCTCGATCAGCGGCAGGGCGTTGGCCGGATCGCCGATGACGGCGTCAGCACCGACCTCGACACCGGTGAAGGTGATGTCGGCGGCATGCAGGCCGTCCTGAGTCGGATAGCCCTTGCGGGTGACGCCCTTGGCGTCGGCCGGCACGATGAACACGCCGATGCCCGACTTGTCGCGCTGGCCGCCGGAGGTGCGCGCGGTCACGATCAAGGTGTCGGCGTTCTCGCCGTTGAGCACGACGAACTTCTCACCGTCGATGACCCAGCCGTCGCCCTTCTTCTTGGCGGAGGTGGCGACATCGAACAGGTCGTAGCGCGACTGCTTCTCGAGCTGGGCGAACGCGAACGTCTTGCTGCCGTCGATGATCCCCGGCAGATGCGCCGTCTTCTGCGCCGCCGAGCCGCCATGGCGAAGGAAGCCGCCCGACAGCACCACAGTCGCGAGATACGGCTCGAGCACCAGTGCGCGGCCCATCGCCTCCATCACGATCATGGTCTCGACGCCGCCGGCGCCGAAGCCGCCGTCCTCCTCCGAGAACGGCAGACCGAGCAGGCCCTGCTCGGCGAGCTTGGACCAGATCGCCTGGCTCCAGCCGCCCTTCTCCTTCATGTACAGCTTGCGCTTGTCGAAATCATAGGCATCCGCCAGCAGGCCGTCGATGCTGTCCTTGAGGAGACGCTGCTCCTCGGTGAGATCAAAATCCATGTGAGTTGCTCTCTCGAAACGCGTGCGGTGATACCGCCCCAAATGTCGCCAATCATTCCGCTGTCATCCCCGCGAAGGCGGGGATCCAGTAATCACCGGCATCTATGATCAATCACAGCTGCCGCGGCGTACTGGGTCCCCCGCCTCCGCGGGGGACGACAGTTGTGTGTGTCGAACCACCTCGGCTCAGAGCCCCAGCACCGCCTTGGCGATGATGTTGCGCTGGATCTCGTTGGAGCCGCCGTAGATCGAGACCTTGCGGTTGTTGAAGTAGCTCGGCGCGATCTGGGCGGTCCAATCCATGGTCTCGTTGCTGTCGTCGTCGCCATGGACGTCGTAGGGCGCGGCGAACGGGCCGATCACCTCCATCAGCAGCTCGGTGGTGGTCTGCTGGATCTCGGAGCCCTTGATCTTCAGCACCGAGGAGGCCGGGTTGGGCTTGCCCTTGCCGTGCTTGCCCTCGTCGGCGACGACGCGCAGCTGCGTCAGCTCCAGCGCCTTCAGCTCGACCTCGCAGGCGGTGAGCTTCTCGCGGAACGACGGGTCTTCCAGCACCGGGCGGCCGCCCGCCTCGATCTTGGCGGCGAGCTCCTTGATGCGGCGGATGCGCTCCTTGGAGACGCCGACGCGGGCGATGCCGGTGCGCTCATTGCCGAGCAGGAATTTCGCGTAGTCCCAGCCCTTGTTCTCCTCGCCGATCAGGTTCTCGATGGGCACCTCGACGTCGTCGAAGAACACCTCGTTGACCTCGTGGCCGCCGTCGATGGTCTGGATCGGCCGCACCGTGACGCCCTTCGACTTCATGCTGAAGACGATGAAGGAGATGCCCATCTGCTTCTTGGCGGAGGGATCGGTGCGGCACAGGCAGAAGATCATGTCGGCGTGCTGGGCCAAGGTGGTCCAGGTCTTCTGGCCGTTGATGATCCACTTGTCGCCGCGGCGCTCGGCCTTGGTCTTCAGCGAGGCGAGGTCGGAGCCCGAACCCGGCTCGGAGAAGCCCTGGCACCACCAATCGTCGACATTGGCGATGCGCGGCAGGTACTTCTTCTTCTGCTCCTCATTGCCGAAGGTGTAGATGACCGGGCCGACCATGCTGACGCCGAAGGCGAGCGGCTGCGGCGCCGGATAGGCCTGCAGCTCCTCGTTGAAGATGTAGTGCTGCACCGAGGTCCAGCCGGTGCCGCCATATTCCGTCGGCCAATGCGAGACGCCCCAGCCCTTCTTGTTGAGTATGCGCCACCAGGTCACCATCTCGTCCTTCGACAGATGCCGGCCCTCGATCATCTTCCGGCGCGTCTCCGCGGGCACGTTGTCCCTGAAGAACTGCCGGACCTCCTCGCGGAACGCCTGCTCTTCCTTCGTGAATGCAAGATCCATTGGATCCTCCCGTTAGTATCTCGATCGTTCGTTTCGTCGTCGTCCCGGCGAACGCCGGGACCCATAACCACCGGCTGTCGTTGGGAGCACAGGCATCTGCCACCGTGCCTCAAGCGACATCACGCGGTATGGGTCCCGGATCTGCGCCCGCAAGCGCGTTGCGCTTGCGGGCTTGTCCGGGACGACACCTGTTTGAAATGCCGCGCGAGGTTCGCGCGGCATTTCAAGTATTACTGCAACACCTCGAACAGGCCGGCGGCGCCCATGCCGCCGCCGACGCACATGGTGACGACGGCGTACTTGGCCTTGCGGCGGCGGCCTTCGATCAGCGCGTGGCCGGTGAGGCGCGCGCCCGACATGCCGTAGGGATGGCCGACCGAGATCGCGCCGCCATTGACGTTGATCTTGTCGGGGTCGATGCCCAGCTTGTCGCGGCAGTACAGCACCTGCACCGCAAACGCTTCGTTGAGCTCCCACAGGCCGATGTCGTCGACCGTGAGGCCATGGCGCTTGAGCAGACGCGGCACGGCAAAGACCGGGCCGATGCCCATCTCGTCCGGCTCGCAGCCATGCGCGACGAAGCCGCGGAAGATGCCGAGCGGCTGCAGGCCGCGCTTGGCGGCGGTGGCGTCGCTCATGATCACGCAGGCCGAGGCGCCGTCTGACAACTGGCTGGCATTGCCGGCGGTGATCGAGAAGCCGTCGCCGCGCACGGCCTTGAGGCCGGCAAGACCTTCGGCCGTCGTCTCGGGACGCGGACCCTCGTCCTGCGACAGGGTGATGTCCTTGAACGAGATGTTGCCGGTCGCCTTGTCGGTGACGGCCATCTTGGTCGAGATCGGCGCCAGCTCATCGTTGAACTTGCCGCCCTGCTGCGCGGCAGCGGTCCGGCGCTGGCTTTCCAGCGCATATTCGTCCTGGCGCTCGCGCGAGATGCCGTAGCGCTTGGCGACGATTTCGGCGGTGTCGATCATCGGCATGTAGACGTCGCCCTTGATCTCGAGCAGCGCCGGGTCCGTCGCCTGGAACGCGTTCATCTTGTCGTTCTGGACCAGCGAGATCGACTCGCCGCCGCCGCCGACCGCGATCTCGACGCCGTCAAAGATCACCGAACGCGCCGCGAGCGCGATCGCCTGCAGGCCCGAGGCGCACTGGCGGTCGATGGTGGTGCCGCCGACCGACACCGGCAGGCCGGCGCGAAGGAGCGCCTTGCGCGCGATGTTGCCGCCGGTCGAGCCCTGCTGCAGGGCCGCGCCCATCACGACGTCCTCGACCTCGGCCGGATCAACCTTGGCGCGCTTGACGGCCTCGCCGATGGCGTGGCCGAGCAGCGTGGCGCCGCCGGTGGCGTTGAGCGCGCCGCGATAGGCCTTGCCGATCGGCGTACGGGCGGTGGAAACGATGACGGCATCGGTCATGGGCGACCTCCTGTTGTTGTTAGTGGTGTTGGCTGTGAGATGTGGATGATTGCTGCTGGCGCAATTCGTGGCGCGACAATTTACCGACCGGCGTGCGCGGCAGTTCGTCGACGAACTCGACCGCCGCCGGAAGTTCGTGCTTGCCGAGCTTGCCGGTGAGGAAGGTGCGGAGCTCCTCGACCGGGAACGGCGCGAAACCGTCGCGCAGCTTGATGAAGGCTTTCGCGGCCTCGCCACGATAGGCGTCGGGAATACCGATCACGATCACCTCCTGCACCGCCGGATGGGTGTAGATCGCCTGCTCGATCATCTGCGGATAGACGTTGAAGCCGCCGGAGATGATCATGTCCTTCTTGCGATCGACCAGGAAGTAGAAGCCGTCGGCATCGACATAGCCGATGTCGCCGGTGAGGAAGTGATCGCCGACGAAGGATTGCGCCGATTCCTCGGGCCGGTTCCAATAGCCCCTGGTGACGTTCGGTCCCTTGACGCGGATCTCGCCGACCTCGTTGATGCCGAGCACCCTCGAGGGATCTTCCAGCGACACCACGTCCATCTCGATGCCGGGCAGCGCGATACCGATCGAGCCCGGCTTCTCCGGTCCCTCCTTGGGATGGCTGGTGCCGGGCGAGCAGGTCTCGGTCATGCCCCAGCCGCTCTTCAGCTTCATGCCGACGCGGCGCTCCAGGATGCGTGCGACCTCGACGGGCAGCGGCGCGCCGCCCGAGCCGACGCTGGTGAGCGACGACAGATCGCGCTTGTCGAGATCGGGCAGGTTGGCGATCGCGATCCACATCGTCGGCACGCCCGGGAAATAGGTCGCGCGCTTGACCTCGATGTCGCGCATCACGGCCTCGAGATCGAAGCGCTGATGCAGCGAGACCAGGCTGCCGATGCGCAGCGCGGTCAGCAGCACGACGGTCAGTGCGTAGATGTGGAACAGCGGCAGCACGCAGATGACGCGGTCGCCGCCGTCATGCTGGGTCCGCGTGGCGCGGCTCCAGATCTCGATGATCGAGACGGCGGAGGTGAGATTGCCGTGCGTCAGCATCGCGCCCTTGGGGAGGCCGGTGGTGCCGCCGGTGTATTGCAGGAGCGCGATGTCGTCGGGCGAAATTGCAGGCCACGCTGCGGGGGGCACGGCGCCTTCGACGAAGGCGCGATGCGTGATCACCGCCGGATGATCCGGCAGCGCCGTCTGTGGCGTGCCGGCCTTGCCCCAATGATCATCCTCGCAGACGATCAGACGGTCGAGCAGCCCCTTCGCCAAAAACTTCAGCGCCATCGGCAGCAGCGCCGACAGGTTCGACGTCACCAGGATGCGCGCGCCGGAGTCGCTGAGCTTGTGCGACAGCGCGATCTCGCCGTCGAGCGGCGACAGATGCACGACACGGGCGCCGGCCTTGAGCGCGCCGAAGAAATTGATCGGATGGTCCGGCGAGTTGCCGAGGAACAGCGCGATCGAGGACCCCTTGCCGAAACCGGCGCGCAGGAACGCGGCGGCGGCCTGGTCAACGTGGCCGGCGAGCTGATTGAAGCTGATCGGACGATCACGGAATTCCAGCGCATGGCGATCGCCGAAGTCGCTCACGGACTTCGCCAGCAGATCCGGCAAGGTGCCGCGCGCGATCGGCGCGTCCCAGCGGACGCCTTCGGGATAGAACTGTTCGCCGGGATGGGTCATGCGCCGACCTGCTTACCTCAAATGATGCTGTCATTCCGGGATGCGCCGCAAGGCGCAGGCCCGGAATCCATACTCCCGGTCGTGGTTATGGATTCCGGGCTCGCGCTCCGCGCGCCCCGGAATGACCATGTGGAGAGAGCAGGCCGCTTCAAGCGGCCTTCCCTTGCGCCAGCGAAGCGAAGGTCTTGCCTTCATCCGCGAGCTGCTTCAGCAGCGGGGCCGGCTCCAGCGACGGGTCGTTGGTCTCCTTCGCGTAGAACGCCAGCCGCTCGGCGATGTGCTTCAGGCCGACGCTGTCGGCCCAGTACATCGGGCCACCGCGATAGATCGGCCAGCCATAGCCATACAGCCAGACCACGTCGATGTCGGACGGCCGCGCTGCGATGCCCTCGGCGAGGATCTTCGCGCCCTCGTTGATCATCGGATACATCATGCGCTCGAGAATCTCCTCGTCGCTGACGGCGCGGCGCTTGAGGCCGAGCTTGGCGAGCGTCTCGTCGATCAGCTTCTCGACATCCGGATCCGGCAACGGCGCGCGCGAGCCGGCCTCGTATTTGTAGTAGCCCTTGCCGGTCTTCTGGCCGAAGCGGCCGGCCTCGCACAGCGCATCCGCGATCTCGCTCTTGATGCCGCGGTCCTTGCGCGAGCGCCAGCCGATGTCGAGGCCGGCGAGGTCGCCCATCGCGAACGGGCCCATCGGCATGCCGAACTTGGTGACGACGGCGTCGACCTGCTGCGGCAGCGCGCCTTCGAACAGCAGCTTCTCGGCCTGCTTGCCGCGCTGCGCCAGCATGCGGTTGCCGACGAAGCCGTCGCAGACGCCGACCACGGCCGGCACCTTGGCGATCTTGCGCGCGATCGACACCGCCGTGACGAGCGCGTCCGGCGCGGTCTTGTCGGCGCGCACGATCTCGCACAGCTTCATGACGTTGGCCGGCGAGAAGAAGTGCATGCCGAGCACGTCCTGCGGACGGCTGGTCTCGGCGGCGATGGAGTCGATGTTCAGATAAGAGGTGTTGGAGGCCAGCACCGCGCCCGGCTTGGCGTACTGATCGAGCTTGCCGAACACTTCCTTCTTCACCGCCATGGTCTCGAACACGGCCTCGATCACGAGGTCGGCGTCCTTGACGTTCTCCAGGCCGACCTTGCCGTCGATCAGGGCCATGCGCTTGGCCGGCGCATCCGCCGGGATGCCGCCGCGCGCAGCAGTGGCCTCCCAGTTCTTCTGCATGATGCCCATGCCGCGCTTGAGCTGCTCCTCGGCGGTCTCGATCAGCGTGACCGGGATGCCGGCATTGGCGAACGACATCGCGATGCCGCCGCCCATGGTGCCGGCGCCGATGATGGCGACACGCTCAACCTTGCGGCCCTTGGTGCCCTCGGGCACGCCGGCAATCTTCGCCGCCTCGCGCTCGGCGAAGAACGCATAGCGCTGCGCCTTCGACTGGTCGCTGGCGACGAGCTTGAGGAATCCTTCGCGCTCGCGCTTGAGGCCTTCGTCGAACGGCAGATCGACCGCGTAGCCGACCGCATCAGCCGCCGCGAACGGCGCCTCGAGTCCGCGCGACTTCTTGGTGATCGCGGCCACAGCATTGGTGAAGATCGAGCGATCGGCCTTGGCGGCGGCGATCTTCGAATCGTCATCCCGCAGCTTGCGCAGCGGACGGTTCTCCGCCACCACCTTGCGCGCAAAATCGACACCGCCGGACGCCGGCCCCTCGACGATCTCCTCGATCAGTCCCGACTTGAGCGCCTCCGCAGCGCCGATCGGGTCGCCGCCGACGATCATCTTGACCGCGAGCTCCGGACCGACCGCACGCGGCAGGCGCTGCGTGCCGCCGGCGCCCGGCAGCAGGCCGAGCTTGACCTCGGGCAGGCCGAGCTTCGAGTCCTTGGTGGCGACACGGTAATGACAGGCCAGCGCCACTTCGAGGCCACCACCGAGCGCGGTACCATGGATCGCCGCGATCACCGGCTTGGGGCTGTTCTCGATCGTGCTCAGCACGTCGTTGAGCGCCGGCGGCTTCGGCGGCTTGCCGAACTCGGTGATATCGGCACCGGCGATGAAGGTCCGCCCGCCGCAGGTCAGCACGATCGCCTTGATTGCGGGGTCGTCGATCGCCGCCTTGACGTTGTCCAGGATGCCGCCACGGACTGCGGCACTCAGCGCATTGACCGGCGGACTGTCGATGGTGACGATGCCGATAATGTCTTGGCGATCAAGCTTTGCCACTTCGCTCACGCTAGGCTCCTTGGGATGTCGTTTCTTTGCGGCCGGTTAACGCCCCGGCCCATTCTTCGCTCTTCATTTGCGCAGAGTATCAGCCTTGCTTGCGTCTACCCGCTGCCGAACGTCAATTCCGCAGTGCGAAATCTAATTCCACATCTTGACAGCCAGGGTTATTTTGAAGCACGAGCGTTGTCAACGAGGCTCATCAATCAACAGCCGATGACATGAAACGCCCAGGGAAGAAAGCTGCGACCGATCGCAACTTCGTCGTTGCGTTGTCGCGCGGCCTCGAAGTGCTCAGGGCTTTCAGGCCCAATGACGGCCTGCTGGGCAACCAGGAGATCGCCGCGCGCACCAACCTGCCCAAGCCGACCGTGTCGCGCCTGACATACACACTGACCAAGCTCGGCTACCTCACCCCCGTTCCCCGCTTCGAGAAATATCAGCTCGCACCGTCCGCGCTGCTGCTCGGCTATGCCGCGCTCGCCAATCTCGGCGTGCGCCAGCTGTCGGAGCCGTTCCGCGAGCAGCTGATGCGCGAAACCGGCGGCGCGGTGGCGATCGGCGGCCGCGACCGGCTCAGCATGATCTATATCGGCCAGAGCCGGCACGGCGTGGTCAATGTCGAGCTCGATGTCGGCTCGCGCATTCCGATTGCGACCACCGCGATGGGCCGGGCATACCTCTGGGCGCTGCCCGAGGAGGAACGCACGGTCCTGATGCGCGAGATGCGCGAGCATTACGGCAACCGCTGGCCCAGGATTCGCGACGGCATCGAGCGCGCCGGTGAAACCGTCGCCAGGCACGGCTTCACGATCTCGGCCGGCGAGTGGCAGGACGACGTCCACGCTGTCGGCGTTGCGCTCAGGCTCAACGATGGAACAGGTCCCTACGCGATCAATTGCGGCGCGCCTGCATTCCGCTTCACGGAAGAGCGTCTGCTGACCGACATTGGACCTCGTCTCGTCGCGATGGTAAGGAAAATCGAAGCAGCGCTTGGCGGACTCGCGCCGCAAACTAATCAGACGAATACTCAGACGAGCCAATCGTCTCACAAAGAACCCAATAAAAAGCCGAAGCCAGGAGGAAAAGTTGCCCGTGTTGCCGAGGGTATCAGATAGCCTGCATCATCGCGGTCGGCTGGCGCCGCGTCCGTCCCTGAATGATTTCGGGAGGGGCGAGACGAGATGACGCAGGCACAACTCGCCCAGACTGACGCCCCGCTGCTCGCGGTTCGCGACGTCAGCGTCGTGTTCGGCGGCATCGTCGCGCTGAACGGCGTGTCCTTCGACATGCAGAAGGGCCAGATCCTCGGCCTCATCGGCCCGAACGGCGCCGGCAAGACCACGCTGTTCAACTGCCTCAGCCGGCTCTATCAGCCGAGCTCGGGCGACATCCTGATGGAAGGCCACAGCATCCTGAAGCGGCCGCCGCACCGCATCGCCGAGATCGGCATCGGCCGCACGTTCCAGAACGTCGCGCTGTTTCCCAATCTGTCGGTGCTCGACAACGTTCGCGTCGGCACGCATGCGCGCACCTCCAGCGACATCATCTCGGATTCGCTGCGGCTGGCCTGGATCCGGCGCAGCGAGACCTCGGTGAACACCAAGGTTCACGAGATCCTCGCCTATCTCAATCTCGAGGAGGTCGCGCACAAGACCGTGTCCGGCCTGCCGTTCGGCACGCAGAAGCGCGTCGAGCTGGCGCGCGCGCTCGCCGCCGATCCGAAGATCCTACTGCTCGACGAGCCCGCCGGCGGCCTCAATCACGAGGAAGTCTATGTGCTCGGTGACCTGATCCGCCGCATCCGCGACGATCGTCACGTCACTGTGCTGCTGGTCGAGCATCACATGGGTCTCGTGATGTCGATCGCAGACCATGTCGTGGCGCTGAACTTCGGCCGCAAGCTCGCCGAGGGCACGCCGGCCCAGGTGCAGGCCGATCCCGACGTCATCAAGGCCTATCTCGGGAGCAAGGATCAATGACGGCGCTTCTCAACGTCAAGGACCTGCGCGCCTATTACGGCCAGGTCCAGGCCCTGCACGGCCTCTCCTTCTCGCTCAACGAGGGCTCGCTGACGACGCTGCTCGGCGCCAACGGCGCCGGCAAGACCACCACCTTGCGTGCGATCTGCAACATGGTGCGCTCGACCGGCGCGATCGAGTTCGAGGGCAAGCCGCTCAACAACAAATCCACCGAGAGCATCGTCCGCTTCGGCATCGCGCATGTGCCGCAGGGCCGCGGCACCTTCACCAACATGACGGTGGAGGAGAACCTGCAGCTCGGCGCCATCACCCGCGGCGACAAGGCGGCCATCGTCGCCGACATCGAGCGGATGTACTCCTACTTCCCGAAGCTCAAGGAGCGTCACACCCAGCAGGCCGGCACGTTGTCCGGCGGCGAGCAGCAGATGCTGGCTGTGGCCCGCGCCCTGATGCTGCGTCCGCGGTTGATGCTGCTCGACGAGCCGTCGTTCGGCCTGGCGCCGCTGGTGGTCCGCGATCTCTTCGGCATTCTCGGCAAGATCAATCGTGACGAGAAGGTGTCAATCCTCGTCGTCGAGCAGAACGCGCAGCTCGCGCTGGAGCTCGCCGACCAGGCCTATGTGATCGAGACCGGACGAATCGTCATGTCGGGCGCGGCCGCAGACATCGCGAACGACGAGAACGTCCGCAAATCATATCTGGGCTACTAACGGAGGCGGGACGATGGAACTCTTCACCAACCAGGTCCTGGCCGGCATTGCGACGGGCGCGATCTACGCCTGCATGGCGCTCGCCGTCGTGATGATCTACCAGGCCATCGACCATCTCAACTTCGCGCAAGGCGAGATGGCGATGTTCTCCACCTTCATCTCGTGGCAGCTGATGCAATGGGGCCTGCCCTATTGGGTCGCCTTCGTGGTGACGCTGGCCTTCTCCTTCGCCGGCGGCATCGCCATCGAGCGCGTGCTGTTCAAGCCGCTGACCAAGGCGCCGATCCTGACCCAGGTCGCGGGCTTCATCGCGTTGTACTCGATCATCAACTCGTTTGCCGGACTGACCTGGGACTTCACTATCAAGCAATATCCGACGCCGTTCGGCTCCTCGCCCTTCCTCGGCAGCCAACTGATCTCGACGCACCAGGCGGGCATGATCGGCATCACTCTGCTGCTGCTGACCGGCCTGTACTTCTTCTTCCAGTACACGAGGGTCGGGCTCGCCATGCGCGCGGCGGCCGCGGTGCCCGAATCGGCCCGGCTGGTCGGCATCAACACATCCTGGATGATCGCGCTCGGCTGGGGCATGGCGGCGGCAATCGGCTCGATCGCCGGCATGCTGATCGCACCCGTCGTGTTCCTCGAGCCCAACATGATGGGCGGCGTGCTGATCTACGGCTTCGCCGCGGCCGTGCTCGGCGGCCTCACCAGCCCGTTCGGCGCGGTGCTCGGCGGCTTCCTGGTCGGCATCTTCGAGAACCTCGCCGGCACCTACATCCCGCATGTGGGCAACGAGATGAAGCTGCCGATCGCACTGGCGCTGATCATCTCCGTCCTGGTCATCAAGCCCGCCGGCCTGTTCGGCCGCAACATCGTGAAGCGAGTCTGATCATGAGCGCAGTCGAGGAAATCGCGTCCCAGACGCCTGCGGTCCAGGCCGTGCCGAAGCGGGCCATGACACTGAATGCCGGAACGGCCTTCGTGATCGTGCTGCTGCTGCTGGTCGTGCCGCTGTTCGTCAAGAACTTCATCATCTTCCAGATGACGATGCTCCTGATCTACGGGCTTGCCGTGCTGGCGCTCAACATCCTGACCGGCGGATCCGGCCAGTTCTCGCTCGGCAACAGCGCGTTCTACGCCATCGGCGCCTATACGTCGGCGATCCTGATGGAGCAGTACAACGTCAACTACGCGCTGACCCTGCCGGTCGCGGGCGTGATCTGCTTCGGCGCCGGCTTCCTGTTCGGCCAGCCGGCGCTGCGGCTGTCGGGCGTCTATCTGGCGCTCGCCACCTTCGCGCTCGCCACTGCCATGCCGCAGATCCTCAAGCTCGGCTTCTTCGAGCACTGGACCGGCGGCGTGCAGGGCCTGGTCGTCACCAAGCCGGACGCGCCGTTCGGCCTGCCGATGTCGCAGGACATGTGGCTGTACTACTTCACGCTGGCGATCACGATCGCGATCTACGTGTTCTCGGTGAACCTGTTGCGCTCGCGCTCCGGCCGGGCCTTCATGGCGATCCGCGACAACGAGATCGCAGCCTCCGCCATGGGCATCGACGTCGCCACCTACAAGACGCTGGCGTTCGGCGTCAGCGCCGGCATCACCGGCGTCGCCGGCGGTCTGGGCGCGATCGCGGTGCAGTTCGTGGCGCCGGACAGCTATACGATCACGCTGGCGATCTCGCTGTTCCTCGGGATGGTGGTCGGCGGCGTCGGCTGGCTGCCCGGCTCGTTCGTCGGCTCCGCCTTCATCATCTTCGTTCCCAACATCGCCGAAGGCATCTCCAAGGGCCTGTCCGGCGCGGTGTTCGGCGTGCTGCTGTTCCTCGTCATCTTCCTCGTGCCGCACGGGTCGCGGCAGGTGGCGATGGTGGCCCAGCAGCTGCTCGGCAAACTCAGAAAGAACTAAGGAGGAAATCTTGCAGGTCGTACAACAACTACGAATCGCCGCGCTCGCCACGGCGGTCATCGCCCTCACCTCGAGCGGAGCACTGGCCCAGAAGAAATACGACACCGGCGCATCGGATACGGAGATCAAGATCGGCAACATCATGCCCTATAGCGGCCCTGCGTCCGCTTACGGCGTGATCGGCAAGACCGAGGAAGCCTATTTCAAGAAGATCAACGCCGAGGGCGGCATCAACGGCCGCAAGATCACCTTTGTGACCTATGACGATGCCTACTCGCCGCCCAAGGCCGTCGAGCAGGTGCGCAAGCTGGTCGAGAGCGACGAGGTGCTGTTCGTCTTCAACCCGCTCGGCACGCCCTCGAACTCGGCGATTCAGAAATATCTCAACGGCAAGAAGATTCCCCAGCTGTTCGTCGCCACCGGCGCCACCAAGTGGAACGATCCGAAGAACTTCCCGTGGACCATGGGCTGGCAGCCGAGCTACCAGAGCGAGGGCCGCATCTATGCGAAGTACCTCCTCAAGGACAAGCCGGGCGCCAAGATCGGCGTGCTGTTCCAGAACGACGATTTCGGCAAGGACTACCTCAAGGGGCTGAAGGACGGCCTCGGCGACAAGGCCGCGTCGATGATCGTGCTGGAGGAGAGCTATGAGACCTCCGAGCCCTCGATCGACGGCCACATCGTCAAGCTGAAGGCCTCCGGCGCCGACACCTTCTTCAGCGTCACGACGCCGAAGTTTGCGGCGCAGGCGATCAAGAAGCTCGCCGAGATCGACTGGCATCCGCTGCACATTGTCGTCAACGTCTCGGCTTCGGTCGGCAGCGTCATCAAGCCGGCCGGGTTCGAGAACTCGCAAGGAATCCTGTCCGCCGCCTACGCCAAGGACGCTGCTGACGCGCAGTGGGCGAACGATCCCGGCATGAAGAAGTTCACCGAGTTCCTCGCGCAGTACTATCCCGATGCCAACAAGCTCGACAGCTCGACCGTGTATGGCTACGGCGCGGCGCAGACCCTGGTGAAGGTGCTGCAGATGTGCGGCGACGACCTGACCCGCGCCAACGTGATGAAGCAGGCCGCGAGCCTGAAGGACTTCACGCCCGATACGTTGCTGCCGGGCGTGAAGATCAACACCTCGGCCACCGACTTCGCGCCCATCGAGCAGCTCCAGATGCAGCGCTTCAAGGGCGAGAAGTGGGAGCTGTTCGGCGAGGCGATCAGCGGCGCCATCGAGTAATCGCGCATCGCCGCAGAAAGCGGTGCCGATCTTCGACTGGCCCTCCGTGCTATCGGCACGGAGGGCCTTTTCATTGGCTGCGCCGTCATGGCCGCGAGCGGTGAGCCAGCACCGCCTTGTTCATCTCAAGCTGTTCTTGCAAAGCACGCACTCGCTGAGATTGCGCCGCTCTCTCGCATGCGCACATGCATAAGGCCCCGCAACGTACCGCGAAAACACGGAGCGTGCCGTGATGTCGCAACCACGCCGCACCAGCTCTGCTATAGTTCCCGGACAATGAGAGCTTCCAACAAGGAAGCCGCAGCACGCCATCAACAAGGACACGGGAGAGAACGCACCATGATGATCACGCGAAGAGCCGCCCTCGCCTCTGCAGCCGCCATCGTCCTCGCTTCGAGCGGCGCAATCGCAGCCGACAAGAAGTACGACACCGGCGCCTCCGATACCGAGATCAAGATCGGCAACATCATGCCTTATAGCGGGCCGGCCTCGGCCTACGGCATCATCGGCAAGACAGAGGCGGCCTACTTCAAGAAGATCAACGCCGAAGGCG
Source organism: Bradyrhizobium sp. SZCCHNR1002 (assembly GCF_032381435.1). Taxonomy (NCBI): domain Bacteria; kingdom Pseudomonadati; phylum Pseudomonadota; class Alphaproteobacteria; order Hyphomicrobiales; family Nitrobacteraceae; genus Bradyrhizobium; species Bradyrhizobium sp. SZCCHNR1002. The sequence continues at coordinate 216,218 of NZ_JAUHIS010000007.1, read as the reverse complement.
GCGTCAACGGCCGCAAGATCAACTTCATCTCCTATGACGACGCCTACTCGCCGCCGAAGACGGTCGAACAGGCGCGCAAGCTCGTCGAGAGCGATGAGGTGCTGTTCATCTTCAACTCGCTGGGCACGCCGCCGAACTCGGCGATCCAAAAGTACATGAACTCGAAGAAGGTCCCGCAGCTGTTCGTCGCCACCGGCGCCACCAAGTGGAACGACCCGAAGGACTTCCCGTGGACCATGGGCTGGCAGCCGAACTATCAGAGTGAATCGCGGATCTACGCCAAATACCTGCTGAAGGAGAAGCCGGACGCCAAGATCGCGGTGCTGTATCAGAATGACGATTACGGCAAGGACTATCTGAAGGGGCTGAAGGACGGGCTTGGCGCCAAGGCCGCGTCGATGATCGTCATGGAGGAGAGCTACGAGACGGCCGAGCCCTCGATCGACAGCCACATCGTCAAGCTGAAGTCCACCGGCGCCGACGTCTTCATGAACATCACCACGCCCAAGTTTGCGGCGCAGGCGATCAAGAAGATCAAGGAGATCGATTGGAAGGCACTGCACCTGCTCAACAACGTGTCCGCCTCGGTGGGCAGCGTGCTGAAGCCCGCAGGCTTCGAGAACTCGCAGGACATCATCTCGGCCGCCTATCTGAAGGACGTCTCCGATCCCCAGTGGAAGGACGATCCCGGGATGAAGCAGTTCCTCGACTTCATGGCCAAGGAGTTCCCGGAGGGTGACAAGCTCGACGGCGGTACCGTCGTCGGCTACGCCGTCGCGCAGACCCTCGTACAGGTTCTCAAGCAGTGCGGTGACGATCTGACCCGCGCCAATGTGATGAAGCAGGCAGCATCCTTGCGCAACTTCCGCACCGAGATGCTGCTGCCGGGAATTACGATCAACACCTCGGCGACCGATTTTGCGCCCGTCAGCCAACTGCAGCTGATGCGATTCAAGGGCGAGAAGTGGGAGCTGTTCGGCGACGTGATCTCGGCCGACGTCGGCGGCTGACGGTCCGACGAATTCGAACCGGATCTCCTGCGGCGTCACGCCGCAGGAGATCGCCTCCGCACAGCTCGATCGTCTTTGCCAAGCATTTCTTAAGCTAGGAGCTCAAAGGACGGCGGTCATGCATTCGCTGCAGTTACGTGTCGCGTGCTGCTGCGCTATTGGGACTCGTCTGGAGTGAAACGAGTCGCCCGTCTCACGGGCGGATCCAACAACAAGGCCAATCTCCAAGGCCGAGAAGGAACCCCATTGCGATGACCACCATCCTCACCCGCCGCACCGTGTCCGGCCTGCTCGGCCTCGCACTGGCCGGCGCCGCTGCCGGCAGCGCCTATGCCGACAAGAAATACGACACCGGCGCCAGCGACACCGAGATCAAGATCGGCAACATCGTGCCCTATAGCGGCCCGGCCTCGGCCTACGGCTCGGTCGGCAAGGCGATGACGGCCGTGTTCAAGAAGGTCAATGACGAGGGCGGCATCAACGGCCGCAAGATCAACTTCATCTCCTATGACGACGCCTATTCGCCGCCCAAGACCGTCGAGCAGGCGCGCAAGCTGGTCGAGAGCGACGAGGTGCTGTTCCTGTTCGGCGTGCTCGGCACCGCGCCCAATACGGCGATCCAGAAATATCTCAACGCCAAGAAGGTGCCGCAACTGTTCGTCGCGACGGGCGCGACCAAATGGAACGAGCCCAAGACCAATCCGTGGACCATGGGCTGGCTGCCGAGCTACCAGTCGGAGGCGAGGATCTACGCCAAATATCTCACCGCGCAGCAGCCGACCGGCAAGATTGCGGTGCTCTACCAGAACGACGACATGGGGAAGGACTATCTCAAGGGCCTCAAGGACGGCCTCGGCGATTCCTCCCGTCTGGTGCTGGAGGAGAGCTACGAGATCGCCGAGCCGACGGTGGAGTCGCACATCGTCAAGATGAAGTCGGCGAATCCCGACATCGTCGTGCTGTTCACGACGCCGAAGTCCGGCGCCCAGGCGATCAAGAAGCTCGGCGAGATGAGCTGGAAGCCGCTCACGATCATCTCCAACGTCAGCGCCTCGACGGCGGCCGTGATGCGCCCGGCCGGCGTCGAGAATTCGCAGGGCGTGATTTCCGCCGCCTACGCCAAGGATGCCTCCGATCCGCAATGGGCCAATGACCCAGGCCTCGGCGCGTTCCGCGAGCTGCTCGCCAAATATCTGCCGGAGATCAACCCCGTGGATTCGTCGGCGCTGACCGGCTACAACATCGCCACCACGATGGTCGAGGTGCTGAAGCGATGCGGCGACGAACTGACCCGCGCCAATGTCATGAAGCAGGCGGCAAGCCTGAAGCAGTTTGCGCAGGGCGGGCTGCTGCCCGGCGTCACGCTGACCACAGGTCCCGACGATTTTCAGCCGATCGAGCAGCTGCAGCTGATGCAGTTCAAGGGCGAGCGCTGGCAGCTGTTCGGCGAGGTGATGAGCGGCGAGCTGAAATAGGCTCCGTGCGGCACGCGGGCGGCGCCGCATGACCAGCCGCCGTCCGCTGTTGCGCGCGATCTTCGATGCCGCGGTTGCCGCGGCGCATCCCGACGTCGTGCTGCCGGCATTCCTGCCGGCGGCTCCCAAGGGGCGCATCATTTGTCTTGCTGCGGGCAAGGGAGCGGCGGCGATGGCGGTCGCGGCCGAGCGGCATTATCTGGACACGCTCGGGTTCGATCCCGCGAAGCTGACCGGCATTGCAACCACTCGCCATGGCCATGGCGTGCCGACCCGGCGGGTGAAAGTCATTGAGGCCGGCCATCCGATGCCGGACGAGGCGGGTCTCAAGGCGGCGGACGATACGCTGCAATTGGCCGCGACTGCCGAGGCCGACGATCTGATGCTGGTGCTGATCTCCGGCGGCGGCTCGGCAAACTGGGTGGCACCTGCCAACGGCGTGAGCTTTGCGCAGAAACAGCAGCTGACCCGCGCCCTGCTGCGCTCGGGCGCGCCGATCGGCGAGATGAACATCGTCCGCAAGCATCTGTCGCGCATCAAGGGCGGACGGCTGGCCCGCGCCGGACAGAAGGCCGAGATCGTGACGCTCGCGATATCAGACGTGCCGCACGACGATCCCTCGGCCATTGCCTCCGGTCCCACCGTGCCGGATCCGACCACGCTGGCCGACGCCCGCGCGATCGTTGCCAAATACAGACTTGAGGTTGACCCGGCGATCGCCCGGGCGCTCGAGGATGCCGCCAATGAGAGCTGCAAGCCCGGCGATCCCGCCTTTGCCCGCGCTTCTTTCGAGCTGATCGCGCGTCCTGCCAGCTCGCTCGAGGCGGCGGTCGCGGCCGTCAAGGCGGCGGGCTACGACGTGCTCGATCTCGGCGCCGATCTCGAGGGCGAGGCTCGCGAGGTGGCCGCCGATCATGCCAAGCTGGCGCGCGAGGCCCGCGCGCTCGGCCGCCGCATGGCGATCATCTCCGGCGGCGAGCTGACGGTGACCGTGCGCGGCCAGGGCCGCGGCGGGCCGAACCAGGAATATGCGCTCGCGCTCGCCGACCTGCTCCAGGACATGGACGGCGTCGCGGCGCTGGCCGGCGACACCGACGGCGCCGATGGCGGCGGCGGCAGCGCCTCCGACCCGGCGGGCGCGCTGGTCGACGCCGAGGTCATCGCGGCGATGCGGGCGCAGAACCTCGATCCGCAGGCCTTTCTCGCCAACAACGACGCCACTGCATTCTTCGCCGCCACCGGCGGCCTGCTGCAGACCGGACCGACGCTCACCAACGTCAACGACGTCCGAGTGATCCTGGTGGATTGAGGGCCCCGCGCCTTCAGAACTCCTCCGCGATCTTGGTCAGCATCGCCAGCAGCGCCTCGCGGCCATCAGGGCCGAGCAGCTCGTTCAGCCGCGCCTCGTGCTTCGAGACCACCAGCTTCTTGGCGCGCGCGAGCACGGCATGGCCCTTCTCGGTCAGCATCAGGATGTGAGAGCGTCGGTCATTGGCCGAGCGGACGCGGGTGCAGAGGTCGCGACTCTCCAGGCTGTCGAGCAGGGATACGAAGTTCGGCCGGAGGATGCCGAGCGTATTGGCGATCTCGGTCTGGTTGCGCCCGGGATTGGCATCGAGCAGCAGCAGCACGGAGAACTGGGCCGGCGTCAGCTGCAGCGGCGCGACGCAGTGCAGGAAGTCCTCGAAGACTTTCAGCTGCGCCCGTTTCAGCACATAGCCGAGCAGATCCGACAGCTCACCGAGCTGGACCGCTTGCGTCTCGTCGGCCGCTACGGCAGCTTCCTTGCGGCCTTCCTTCCTGCTGACGGGCTTGGCGCTATCGGCCATCACGGTCCGCCACATTCATCGCATTTGCTTCCATCCCTGGTCCCGAATGCCGCAGCCGGAACAGCGGCCTTGAGATTATAATCGATAATTGTTATCCACTATATCAAACACGGGCAGCCCAATTCAACTGCCCCGACCAGCGGCTGGCGCACGGCGCCGTCCGCACCCGGTCATCACAGAGGGGGAGCGTCCTGTCTTGAACACAACGATCTTGCTGTTCCTGTTGCAGGACGGCATTACCAACGGCGCGATCTACGCCCTGCTCGGGCTGGCGCTGGTGCTGGTATTCGCCGTCACCCGGGTCATCCTGATCCCGCAGGGCGAATTCGTCACCTACGGCGCCCTCACCTACGCCTCGCTTGCGGCCGGTCGCATGCCGGGCACCGCCAAGCTCGCGGTGGTGATGGGCCTCATCGCCTTTGCCTTCGATCTCTATGCGATGCGCAAGACGCTGCACGCGCCGAAGATCGCACGCGCCTTCGGCCTCAACCTCGCCTTTCCGGTGGCCGTGCTGCTCGCAACCATGTGGGTCGCCGACCAGCGCATGCCGGCCGGCGTGAGCCTCGTGCTGTCGCTGCTGATCGTCGCCTCCATCGGCCTGTCGCTCTACCGCATCGTGTTCCAGCCGCTCGCCCACACCTCGGTGCTGGTGCTGCTGATCGCCTCGGTCGGCGTGCATCTTGCGCTGCAGGGCCTCGGCCTGCTGTTCTTCGGCGCCGAGGGCCAGCGCGGCCCGACGCTCTTGACCGCCAGCGCGACGCTCGGCTCGCTGCGCTTCACCGGCCAGGGCATGGCCGTCTACGGCATCACGATCGCCTTCATCGTCGGTCTCTGGCTGTTCTTCGGCCTGACCCTGTACGGCAAGGCGCTGCGCGCCACCGCCGTCAACCGGCTCGGCGCCCGCCTGGTCGGCATCCGCACCACGCTGTCCGGCCAGATCGCGTTCCTGCTGGCCTCCACGATCGGCGCGCTCTCCGGCATCCTGATCGTTCCGATCACCACGCTCTACTACGACACCGGCTTCCTGATCGGCCTGAAGGGCTTCATTGCCGCGATCATCGGCGGCCTGATCAGCTATCCGCTGACGGCAGTCGCTGCGCTGGTCGTCGGCATCGTCGAGGCGTTCTCCTCGTTCTACGCCTCGAACTTCAAGGAAGTCATCGTCTTCACGCTGCTGATCCCGGTCCTGCTGCTGCGTTCGCTCGCCGCGCCCGCGGTCGAAGAAGAGAAGGATTGAGCCGTGCGCGAGCGTTGGCCTCTCATCGTCTTTGCCGTCATCGTTGCGGCGATCCCGTTCATCCCGGGCGTGCCGCCGTTCTGGATCGTGCTGCTCGACAATATCGGCCTGTCCGCGCTGGTCGCGATGGGCCTGGTGCTGCTGACCGGCGTCGGCGGCCTCACCTCGTTCGGCCAGGCGGCCTTCGTCGGCTTCGGCGCCTACACGACCGCGGTGCTGTCGGCGCAATATGGCGTCTCGCCCTGGCTGACCCTGCCGCTGTCGCTGCTGGTGTCCGGCCTCGCCGCCGTGCTGCTCGGCCTCGTCACGGTCAGACTGTCCGGCCACTATCTGCCGCTGGGCACGCTCGCCTGGGGCCTGGGGCTCTACTACCTCTTCAGCAAGCTCGCCTTCCTCGGCCGCAATGACGGCATCTCGGGCATCCCGCCGCTGTCGATCGGCAGCCTCAGGATGCTCGATCCCGGCACGATCTATTTCGCGATCTGGGCCGCCGTGCTGATCTCCGCGCTGCTGACGATGAACCTGCTGGACTCCCGCACCGGCCGCGCGATCCGCGCGCTGCGTCGGGGCCACATCGCCGCGGAAGCGTTCGGCGTGTATTCGCCGCGCGCCAAGCTGCTGGTGTTCATCTACGCCGCCGTCCTCGCCGGCCTGTCCGGCTGGCTCTACGCGCACTTCACCCGCGCGGTGAACCCGACGCCGTTCGGCGCCCAGGCCGGCATCGAATATCTGTTCGTCGCGGTCGTCGGTGGCGCCGGCTACGTCTGGGGCGGCGTGCTCGGCGCTGCGATCGTCGTGGTGCTGAAGGAGGTGCTGCAAAGCTATCTCCCGCTGCTGCTGCATGGCGAGGGCCAGCTCGAGACCATCGTGTTTGGCGTCCTCCTCGTCACCCTGCTGCAGCTCGCGCCGACCGGCCTGTGGCCGTGGCTGACTGCGCGGCTGCCGTTCAAGCCGCTCGCCAAGAAGCCGGACACCTCGCTCAAGCTGCCGGCGCGCGAGCGCGCTGCAAGCACGCCGAACGTGCTGCTGCAGGTCGACAATGCGCGCAAACAGTTCGGCGGCGTGGTGGCGGTCAACAACGTCTCCTTCGACGTCCAGGCCCGCGAGATCGTGGCGCTGATCGGCCCCAACGGCGCCGGCAAGAGCACGACCTTCAATTTGATCACCGGCGTGCTGCCGCCGACCTCCGGCAACATCTCGGTGCTCGGCAAGGCCGTCGGCAATGCGCCGCCGCAGGACGTCGTCAAGCTCGGCATTTCCCGCACCTTCCAGCACGTCAAGCTGGTGCCTGACATGACCGTACTCGAGAACGTCGCGATCGGCGCGCATCTGCGCGGCCATTCCGGCGCGCTCTCCAGCATGTTCCGGCTCGACCGCGGCGACGAGGCCAAGCTGCTCGCCGAAGCGGCGCGGCAGATCGAGCGCGTCGGGCTCGGCGACCAGATGCACCAGCTCGCCGGCTCGCTATCGCTCGGCCAGCAGCGCATCGTCGAGATCGCCCGCGCGCTGTGCGTCGATCCGATGCTGCTGCTGCTCGATGAGCCCGCCGCCGGCTTGCGCCACATGGAGAAGCAGCGCCTCGGCGCGCTGCTCCGCGACCTCAGGGCCGGCGGCATGTCGGTGCTGCTGGTGGAGCACGACATGGGCTTCGTCATGGATCTCGCCGACCGCATCGTGGTGCTCGATTTCGGCACCAAGATCGCCGAGGGCACCCCAGCCGCGATCAAGACCAATCCCGAGGTGATCAAGGCGTATCTCGGAGCCACCGCATGAGCACCCTGCTGGAAGTCAGCGACGCCCACGTCTCCTACGGCAAGGTCGAGGCGGTCCGCTCGGTCTCGCTCACCGTGGCCGAGAACGAGATCGTCACCATCATCGGCGCCAACGGCGCCGGCAAGACGACGCTGCTGAGCGCCATCATGGGCGTGTTTCCGCTCAAGGGCCGCGTCTCCTTCCTGGGCGAGGACCTCGCACGCTACGAGATCGAGGACCGCGTCGCCCGCGGCCTCTGCCTGGTGCCGGAGCATCGCGAGTTGTTCGCGACCATGAACGTCGAGGACAATCTGCAGCTCGGCGCGTTCAGGATGTCGAAGGCGCATGCTGCGCGCGGTTTCGAGCACGTCTATACGCTGTTTCCGAAGCTGAAGGAGCGGCGCAAGCAGCTCGCCGGCACCTTGTCGGGCGGCGAGCAGCAGATGCTGGCGATGGGTCGCGCGCTGATGGGCTCGCCGAAAATGCTGATGCTCGACGAGCCGAGCCTCGGTCTGGCGCCGATCATCGTCGCCGGAATCTTCGAGATCGTCGCCAAGCTGCGCCAGGAAGGCGTCTCGGTGCTGCTGGTCGAGCAGAACGCCAAGGCCGCGCTGAACGTCGCCGACCGTGCCTATGTGATGGAGCTCGGCGAGTTCGTGCTCAATGGCAAGGCGAGCGACATCGCGACCGACCAGCGCGTGGCGGCGAGCTATCTCGGCTTTGCCGAGGCGGCCGCGAGCTGAGCCGGACCTGGAGATGGGACGGCGCTGCTTCAGGATGGCGCCTCCTTCGACAAGAGGAAGTCGACCATCACGCGCTCCAGGGCCCGGTACATGTCGGTGCCGGTCGCCGTCAGGCAGCCGCGTTCACGCGCGGCGGCGATGAAGGGCGAGACCTCCGGCTTGGTGATGACACAGCCGCAATAGGCTGACGGGCTGACGGTCGCCATGTCGACCGGCAGGGGATCGCCGGGCTGCATGCCGGCCGGGGTCGCATTGGCGACCATGTCGAATCCGCCGGCATCGGTGCTGCCGATGACCGCGCGGCCTTTGCCGCGTTCATTGAGACGCGCGATCAGCGCATCGCGACGGCCTGGATCGCTGTCGTGAATGGCGAGCTCGCGCACGCCGGAATCGATCAGCGCCAGCGCGATCGCCGAGCCGGCGCCACCTGCCCCGACCTGCAAGGCGCGAACGCCGGCGGGATCGAATCCCGCGGCCTTCGCTGCACCGACGAAACCGAGGCCGTCGACCATGTCGCCGTACCACTTGCCATGGACGCCGCGTCGCATCAGGTTCACGGCGCCGATGAAGTGCGCGCGCTCGGTCGCGGTCGTGCAGGCCCGGTAGCAAGCGAATTTATGCGGGATGGTCGCCACGATGCCGTCGAGATTTTTGACCCGCGTCATCGTCGCGATGAAGGCAGCGAGATCGGCCGGCGCGACCTGGACCGCAACCAGGATCGCATCGCTCTCGCGATCCGCGAAGGCTTCGCTGACACCGGCCGGCGCACGGACCTGCGCGATGGGATCGCCGATGATGATGTGGAGCCTGGTGGCGCCGGTGGGGGCGAAGATCATCGCGGGCCTCTCGGAAAACGACAAAGATTGTGGTTCAAATAGCCGAAAGGCCGGCTCATCGAGCCGGCCCTTCTCATTCGAAGCGTTGGTCTGTCCGCTCACTTCGCCGGGACGTATTTGCCGTCCTTCACGGTCAGGATGATGCGGGCGCGGTCGTCGAGGCCGGAGCGGTCCTTTTCGGTGAAGTTGTAGACGCCCTGCGAGGCCGCCATGTCCTTCTCGGTCAGGAGCGCTTGGCGGATCGCCTCGCGGAACTCCGGCGTGCCGGGCTTGGCGGTCTTGAGCGCCACCGGGATGACGCGCTTGAGGATCTCGAACGCGTCGAACGAGTGGCCGGCGAACTGGCTGCGGCTGTTCGGGCCGTACTTGCCCTCATAGGCCTTGTTCAGCTCCATACCCGGCTTCTTGGTCAACGCGCTGTCGTCCTGCGTCTCCGGCGACATCACCGGGCCCGAGGCCATGATCACCCCCTCCGCCGCCTTGCCGGCAATGCGGATGAAGTCCATGCTCGCCGCGCCATGGGTCTGATAGATGAGACCCGTGTAGCCGCGCTCGCGCAGCTCGGTCTGCGGCAGCGCCGCGGCGGTGCCGGAGGCGCCGACCAGGATCGCATCCGGATTGGCGGCGACGAGCTTCAGCACCTGGCCGGTGACCGAGGTGTCGGGACGCGCGAAACGCTCCTCGTCGGCAATGGTGATGCCCATCGGCACGGCCTGGTTCTTGAGGTCGTTGAACCAGAGATCGCCGTAGGAGTCGGAATAGCCGATATAGCCGACAGTCTTGATGTTGTGCGCCTTCATGTGCTCGTACAGCACCTTGCCCATGATCGGCACCGGCTGCGGCATCACCACGGACCATTTGGCGCGCTCCGGCGTGACCGGGAACGGCGCCAGGCCGAAATGCGGAATGCCGGCTTCGCTGGCGACGTTGGACACCGCGATGGTCGGCGGCGTCAGCGCCGAGCCCATGATGATGTCGGCCTTGGATTCGGTCACGAAGCGGCGGGCGTTGGTGGTCGCCGTAGTCGGATCGCCGCCGTCGTCGAGCACGATCACCTTCAGCGGCACGCCGCCGATCTCCTTCGGCACGAACTCCAGCGCATTGCGCTCGGGGATGCCGAGCGCCGCACCCGGACCCGTGGTGGTGGTGGTGATGCCGATGGTGATCTCGCTGGTCTGCGCCAGCGCCGGGGCCGACGCGAGCATCGCGATGACGCCAGCCGCCGCCAGATAGGCCTTCCTCATAAAATCCTCCCTCAATCTTTTCGGTTCAGCTCGTGATCCGCCGATCCTGTTTGCATTCCGCCCCTTGTCCGGGGCGCCTTCCAACACGGCCGGCCGATATGCGTCCAAACGTGATCATAGCATTGAACACGAGAAGATCACTTCTCACCATCCGACCAAAGCACGACAGCTGAACATCCTTAAGACGGCCGCATGTCGCACCTATTCCAGCCTCATCCTCCGAGAAACCTGGCTCGCATCTCCTCCGGGAACGGCGCCGATTTCAGTCTGTCCGGGTCCACCGGATCGCGGCCGACCAGCACCCGCGTCTCGAAGCCCTCGATCGCCAGCGCCTCGCCCTTGAGCACCTTGTGGGTGACGTCGAAGGAGGAGCGCTTGATGCTCTCGATCCGGCTCTCGATCGTGATCCAGTCGCCATAGGTCGAGGGGATGTAGAATTTCGCGCGGGTGTCGACCATGGGGATGCCGACCAGTCCATAGCGGCGGACGATGTCCTGCTTGGAAAAGCCGGCCGCCTCGAACATCACCGAGGTCGCATCGTCGAACATCGCGAAATAGCGCGGATAGTAGACGATGTTGGCGGGATCGCAGTCGCCCCACTGGATCTGCACGTCGCGGCGGTTGACGAACATCAGTTGTGTACCTCGCTATCGGCTGCGGAGACGGTGAGCCCCCTCTCCCCGTCCTTCACGGGGAGAGGGTCGGGGTGAGGGGCAGCCACGCGCACCAGACTCGCGGAGAGCCCCCTCACCCGGATGGCATCTGGCGATGCAATCCGGCCTCTCCCCGCATCCGCCTTCGCTCTTCGAGCTACGGCGGACAAGCGCGGGGAGAGGCTGGGAGCGAGCTTGTGGCGAACAGTGGTGTCCATCAATCCAACTACGCTTCACCGTTTTCCTGGGCGGTGGGCACGCTGCGCTTTGCCCACGCTACGGATCTCTCCGTCGTCATTCCGGGGCGCGCGAAGCGCGAGCCCGGAATCCATTCCTCGACTGCGCCAGACGCCAAATGGATTCCGGGCCCGACGCTTTCGCGTCGTCCCGGAATGACAACCATGTGGACGTCGGCGCGCGGCACTTATTTCGGCGCCATGCGCAGCGAGCCGTCGAGGCGGACGACTTCGCCGTTGAGATAGGGGTTCTCGACCATGTGCAAAGCGAGTGCGGCGAATTCGTCGGCGTGGCCGAGCCGGCGCGGGAACGGGATCGCGGCGGCGAGCGAGTCCTGGGCCTCCTGCGGCAGGTTGGCGAGCAGCGGGGTCAGGAACAGGCCGGGCGCGATGGTCAGCACGCGGATGCCGAACTGCGCCAGCTCGCGCGCGATCGGCAGCGTCATGCCGACGATGCCGCCCTTCGAGGCCGAGTAGGCCGACTGCCCGATCTGGCCGTCATAGGCGGCCACCGACGCCGTATTGATGACGACGCCACGCTCGCCGGTCGCCTGTGGCTCCAGCTTGGTCATGCCGTTGGTGACCAGACGCAGCATGTTGAACGAGCCGATCAGGTTGACCTTGATGACCTTCTCGAAATCGGACAGCGCCATCGGACCGTCGCGGCCGACGACGCGCTTGGCGACGCCGATGCCGGCGCAGTTCACCAGCACGCGCGGCTGCTGGCCGAGCGCCTTGACGGCCTCGGCGACGCCGGCTTCCGCGCCCGCGGCGTCGGAGACGTCGCAGACCACGGAGACGCCGTTGATCTCGGCTGCGACCTCGGCCGCCAGCTTGGCGTTGAGATCGAACACGGCGACCTTGGCGCCCTGCGACGCGAGCTTGCGGGCGGTGGCGGCCCCGAGGCCGGAGGCGCCGCCGGTGACGATGGCGGCCTGATCCTTCAACAACATGTCGTTTCTCCCTTGAATGCTCAGGTCAGCGGGCCAGGATGACGTCGTCGTCCGGCGCCGCAGCGTAGATGCGCTCGATCAGGTCCTTGCGGTTCTCCAGCACGGCGCGCTGGTTGATCGAGCCCTTGTCGGTGACCTCGCCCTTGTCGATGGACAACGGCAGGCCGAGCAGCACGGCGCGCGCGATGCGGGTCGACGAGCCGGTCGCGGTGGCCAGGAACTTCGTGAACCGCTCCCGGAACGCTTCCCGGATCAGGGGATCGGCAGCGGTCGCGGCGAGGTCGTCGAACGGCAACGTCGCGTTGATCAGGCGGCAGCCGTCGAGATCGAGCACGACGATGGCCGCGATCTCGTCGCGGTTGATGCCGGCAATGATCACGTCGCGCGCCAGTGGCGCGCAGGCCGCGACGAAGCGCGCCCTGAGAGGACCGACCGAGACCCAGGTGCCGGATGCGAGCTTGAAATCCTCGGCGACGCGGCCGTCGAAATCGAAGCCGGCGTTGAAGTCGTTGGGGTCGACGGGCTTCAGCGCGTCGCCCATCTGATAGTAGCCTTCCGAGTCGAACGCTGCGGCCGACACCTCGGGCAGGCGCCAATAGCCCGGCGTGACGTTCGGGCCCTTGGCGCGCACTTCCATCTTGCCGTTGTTCGGCACCAGCTTGGCCTCGTTGCCCGGCACGGGAAGGCCGACATGGCCGGAGCGGCTGGTGCGCGGATTGACCGACATGAAGAACGGCGCGGTCTCGGTCGAGCCGAGGCCGGTCAGCATCGGCACGCGATATCCCGTCTCGGCCACGGAGAGCTCGTCGAGCTCGTTCCAGACGTGCGGGGCGAGCGCGGCGCCGGAGAAGAACATCGCGTGCAGCCGCTTGAAGAAGGTCTTCCGCAGGCCCGGGTCCTCGCGGAAATACGGCAGTAATGACTCGTAGCCCTTGGGGACGTTGAAGTAGACCGTCGGCGAGATCTCGCGCAGGTTGCGCACCGTCTCCTCGATGCCGCCGGGCACGGGCTTGCCCTGGTCGAGATACATCGAGCCGCCGTTGAACAAGGTCAGGCCGATGTTGTGGTTGCCGCCGAACGTGTGATTCCACGGCAGCCAGTCGATGATGACGGGCGGCTCGTCCTTCAGGAAGGCCAGCGTCTCGCGGATCATCACCTGGTTGGCGCAGATCATGCGCTGGGTGTTGATGACGGCCTTCGGATTGCCGGTCGAGCCCGAGGTGAGCAGGAATTTCGCGATCGTGTCCGGACCGATCTTGTCATTGATAGCGTCGAGGCCGGGGAACAGCGGCGAGGCGATGAGATCGGCGAGCATCGTGACCTTGCGGCCCGGCACCGCGCCGAACGACGCCACGATCTCGGTGCCCTCGGGCACGTTGGCGACCAGCGCGTCAGCGAACTTGTCGGCGTCGTCGACGAAGACGAGGCCCGGCGTCAGCAGCTTCATCAAATAAGCGAGCTTGCCGTAGTCGCGCGACACCAGCGAATAGGCCGGGGAGACCGGGCAGAACGGCACGCCGGCATAGAGCGAGCCGAACGCGACCAGCGCATGGTCGATCGAGTTGCCGGAGAGGATCATCACCGGGCGATCCGGCGACAGGCCGCGGGCGAGCAGGCCGGAGGCGATGTGCCGGCTTGCCGCCAGCAACGTGCCATAGCTCAGCTCGCGCCAGCCCTCGGGGCCGACGCGTTCGGCCATGAAGACGCGCTCCGGCGTTTCCTTGGCGAAGTGGTGCAGCCGGTCGGTGATCCGCTGCGGGAAGTCGCCGAGCGGCCGCGTCGGCCGGAGATAGATGGTGCCGTCGTCACGGCGCTCGACGTTGACGACGGGATCGTTGAAAGAGATCGCGCGCAACGGATGAACACTGGCGCTGCGCGCCGTGTTGTCCGTCCCTCCCTGTGTGCTTGTTCTTGTTTGTGCGGTCATGTCACGTCGGCTTCACTTTTGCGGTCTTGTGATCGAGGAAGGCGCGGATACGACTCTTGGCCTCCTTGTCGCTCTGCGCGACGGTGGCCATCAGCGATTCCATCAGCAGCCCGGTCTGCGGGTTGGCCTCGGCGATCATCGGCAAGGCCTGCAGCACGGCGAAGTTCGTCAGCGGCGCGTTGCCCGCGATCTTGGCCGCCAGCTCCAGCGCCTTGGTCATCGAGGCACCGGCGTCGACGAGATATTGCGCGAAGCCGTAGGACGAGCCTTCGGTGGCCGAGTAGACGCGGCCGGTCAGCATCATGTCCATCATGCGGGCGACGCCGATCAGGCGCGGCAATCGGACCGAGCCGCCGCCGCCGACGAAGATGCCGCGCTGGCCCTCGGGCAGCGCGAAATAGGCCGAGGGCTCGGCGACGCGAATATGCGCGGCGCAGGCCAGCTCGAGGCCGCCGCCGATGACGGCGCCCTTCAGCGCGGCGATGACCGGCACGCGGCAGTATTGGATGCGGTCGAACACGCGATGCCACATCTGCGAATGCTGGAGGCCTTCGGTGGCGTCGCGCTCGCGCAACTCGGACAGATCGAGGCCGGAGGAGAAATTCTCGCCGAGGCCGTGGATCACGACGCAGCGGACGTCGTCGGGCAGGCTCGTGAAGCACTCGCCGATCGCGAGGATGATGCCGTCATTCAGCGCATTGCGCTTGGCGGGACGGTTGAGCCCGATCGTCAGGACGGCGCCCTGCTGTTCGATCTGCAGCAGAGACGGATCGCCCGCTGGCGTGGCGGTGTCGGCGTTTCCCATCGCTTGATTGTGTCCTGTTCAGAATAGTTATGTTTTATAACGATCTCGGCAGGAGTCAATAAGCGGCGCCTGAGATCGTGTTGTGCAATGCAAAATGGACGGTGCCTCGAATGAACTACATGAGGCGTGCGGGCGGCATCGTAAGACGCATCAGCGCAAAGGCAAATGACATGATGCGGCATTCCCGCGGCGAATTCGCGCCCGGGGTTTGCTGATCTCGTTCACCCTCTCATGCAGAGGGCGCAGGGAAGGCCAGGCGCCGACTGACGCCTGCGGCCCGCCTGCGAAAAAAATGCAGGCGGCAGGTACCACAGGTGCAGCCGGAGAACGCCCGGCCTTCCCTGCGCGATGGTCTTCACGCTTATACGCAGTCTGCCTGGTGCGCCGGGCTTGTTGGCCACCATTCGCGACAATGCTTACGCATTGCGCGGGACACCAGCATCGGGGTGCCAGCACGCTGCGACTTCACGTCCGCGTCACGCCGTACGTCCGCGCGAGCTGTCGCCCACGCTGCGGCATAATCGCGGCCACCGCTCCCCGCCCCGCGTGTCGTGACGATCGCGCGCAACGCCCCTCGGCTTGGGGCGGGATGGGGGGAGATAATCACGATTTCCGATAAATCGCAAGATATTTTTATTTTACAGAATGCCCAAACGGCGCCATCGGATCGACTTCACAGTCGCGAGATATCTCCTCTCGTCATTCCGGGGCGCCCGCAGGGCGAGCCCGGAATCCATAACCACCATCGGGAGTATGGATTCCGGGCTCGTGCCGCTTCGCGGCCCGCCCCGGAATGACCCGTGGATGGGTCGACGATCTGGATCATCTAACAGGTTAATTACGCCCGGCCGGGCGTCGAATAATCCGATGCACCGTCGAAGTGATGCATCGGCCCGATGCCAGAGTTCTACCGCCGGCTCCGAAACTGAACGGCCCACAACACCCCATTCAGGGTGCCTTCAAAGCGCGCGCTGTAGAACGTTGACCGTCACCACACTTCCCAATGGAGGGGACCATGGTTTCGCTGAAGAATTCTCTTGTTGGCGGCGTTGCCGCGCTTGCCGTGACCGCCACCCTGCTCGCCGGCGCGGCGCCGGCCCAGGCGCATGACGGCCGCAACGCGGCGCTGATCGGCGGTCTCCTGGTCGGCGCGCTCGTCGGCGGCGCCATCGCGTCGGAAGCGCAAGCCTATGAGCCGGCTCCGGTGTACCGGTCCCACTACCGCGACGCGGCGTATGACGGCTACGGCTACGGCTACGGCTACGAGCGTTACCGCTACGTGCCGGCGCGCCACTACCGCAATTGCGACCACGACGGCTACGGCCGGGCGTCGAGCTGGGACGACGAGGATTAGTCGCCGGCCTTGCCGAATACGAAGCTGTTGCGACGAACGACCCGGTCAGCCAATAACTCCGTCATGGCCGGGCTTGTCCCGGCCGTGACGACGTGGAGACAGGCGACCGCCAAACTCAGGCCGCCTGATGCGATCGCATTACGCAAGCAGCCTGGCCTACAACACCACGTGCACGTCGATGATGACGCGGTCCGCGTGCCGCGCCGCCGAGCCGATGAAGACGTTCTCCATCAGCCAGCGATATCTGTCGTGGCCGGTCTCGAAGCGCGGGTGGGTGCGGAAGTAGATCAGCTTGGGGTCCACCGGCTCGCCGCGCTTGAGCTTCTGCAAGAGGTCGACCGGCCCGAAGCGGATGCCGCGGTTTTCGACATAGATGGTTGCGCCGTCATCGGTCTCAAAAGCGTATTTGGCCTCGAGATCGATCAGCTCGTTCGGGCGGATGACCTGGAAGTCGGCGCCGAAATTGCAGATCCTGCCGCCGACGCCCTCGCCGTTCAGGCCGGGACCCTTCACCTCGCCGCCGTGGATCGGGATGATCCGGCGCACGCCGATGCCGGTTTCGCCGGCCGAGGTCACGGCGCCGATCATCACGGTGAGGGTGAAGACGTAGCGGGTGTCGAGAGCGGGCGTCGTCATCAGCGGGCCATCTGTTGCGGGAGCCAGGTCGCGAGCAGCGGGAAGGCGATCAGGATCACCAGCCGGATCAGGTCGGTGGCGACGAACGGCAGCACGCCCTTGAAGATGGTCGAGAACGACACGTCCTTGACCACGCTCTTGATGACAAAGACGTTCATGCCGACCGGCGGATGGATCAGGCCGAGCTCGACGGTCATCACGATGATGACGCCGAACCAGATCGGATCGAAGCCGAGATGCTGGATGACCGGAAAGATGATCGGCACGGTCAGGATGATCATCGCCATCGCGTCCATCAGGCAGCCGAGGACGAGGTACATCACCATGATCAGCGCCAGCACGCCGTACGGCCCGAGGCCGAGGCCGGTGAGGAACTCCGTCACCTTCTGCGGCGTCTGCGTCACCGTGAGGAAATAGCCGAAGATCAGCGCACCGATCAGCACCGTGAACACGGCAGCCGCCGTGCGCGTCGCCTGCAGCAGCGAGGCCAGGATCTTCTCCTTGTCCAGGCGCCCGGTGAACACCCCGATCAGGAACGCGCCGGTGGCGCCGACGCCGCCGGCCTCGGTCGGCGTGAAGCGCGGCAGGAAGGGCAGACCATAGAGGCCACCGATCACGAACAGGAACAGCAGCATCGGCGCCCAGATGCCTTTCAGGCCCTTGATGCGCTCGGACCACGGCGGCGCCTCGCCCTTCGGCAGGAAGTCCGGCCTGACGCGCCCGATCACCGTGATGGTGATCATGTACATGGTCATCGCCAGCAGGCCCGGGATGATGCCGGCGATGAACAGCTTGCCGATGTCCTGCTCGGTGATGATGCCGTAGACGGCGAGCACCGTCGACGGCGGCAGCATCGCGCCCAGGGTGCCGCCGGCGGCGATGACGCCGGTGGCGAAGGACTGCGGATAGCCGAAGCGGCGCATCTCGGGATAGGCCACCGCCGAGAAGGTC
This sequence comes from Bradyrhizobium sp. SZCCHNR1002, assembly GCF_032381435.1. Taxonomy (NCBI): domain Bacteria; kingdom Pseudomonadati; phylum Pseudomonadota; class Alphaproteobacteria; order Hyphomicrobiales; family Nitrobacteraceae; genus Bradyrhizobium; species Bradyrhizobium sp. SZCCHNR1002. Next base: position 198,577 of record NZ_JAUHIS010000007.1, on the reverse strand, counting down.
GCGGCCGTCGCGACCGACGAGCCGCAGATCGCGGCGAAGCCGCCGCAGGCCGCCACCGTCGCGATGCCGAGGCCGCCTCTAAGATGACCGACGAAGCCGTTGGCGGCGCGGAACAGCTCGCGGCTCATGCCGGAGTTGGACACGAACGTTCCCATCAGGAGGAACATCGGGATCACGCCGAACGTGTAGTCCGTGACCGTGCGCATCGAGGTCTGGCCGACCAGCTTCAGCGCCGCCGTGCCGTTGACGAGATAGGCGAATCCGGAGACGCCGACGAGCCCCATCGCCATGCCGACGGGCACGCGCAGCAGCATCAGCGCGAACAGCGCAACGAAGCCGATGACGGCAACCGCATCCGTGCTCATGCGGCACTACTCCGTGGGCTTGACGTGAGGGTCATGAATCTCCTCGGGATGGAAGATCAGGCGATAGGTTCGGATGGCGATCAGCAGCACCGCCGAGACGTCGCCGATCCAGGCGATGGCGAAGAACGGCCAGGTCGGCATGTGCAGATCGTAGGTGAGGACGTTGTCCTCATAGGTGCCGCGCACCTTGTCGAACAGGGTCCAGGTCTGCACGGTGACGACGAACAGCAGGACGAGCGTTGCGAAGATGTCGATCCAGCGCTGGTAGCGCGGACCGACATTGCCCCAGATCAGATCGACCGTGATGTGGGTGCCGCGATACGACGTCGCAGCAATGCCCCAGAAGATCAGGATGCCGAGCAGCATGCGCCCGATGTCGAACGAGTCCGGGATCGCGTAGTTCAGCGTGTTGCGCAGCAGCACCGACAGGAAGATGTCGAGCGCGACGATGCCGACGAAGAACGCGGCGATCCACTCGATCCCGTCGATGATCCGATCCATGAAGGCGCGCTGCATGGTGTGTCCGTTTCAGAAAGCCTGGTGCTTATCGCAGAGTGTGGAGCAAGCTGCTGCGCAGCTGTCGGTGAGCCCCCTCTCCCCGCGTGCGGAGAGAGGGTTGGGGTGAGGGGACGCTCCAAGCGCCCGGCTGAAGGAGTGGGTGCAGGTCCAGCCGCGAGGACTGCCCGTGCGGCTGCCCCTCACCCCAGCCCTCTCCCCGTGAAGAACGGGGAGAGGGGGCGCACCGTCTGCCGCGCAATAGCTTGGGTGACAATCAGACTTACTGCGCCAGCGCTTTGTACTTGGCGAGCGAGGCCTTCAGCTCGGTCATGGCGGCGTCGGCGTCGATGCCGGTCTTCTTGACGCCGTCGGCCCAGGTCTTGAACAGCGGCTCGGAGGCCTTCTTCCAGGCAGCGGTCTGCTCCGGCGTCAGCTTGTAGACCTCCTGGCCGGACTCGGCCTTGATCTTGTCCACGCCGGCGTCCTCGAACTTGCCCCAGGGCTCGCCGACCCGGCCGGCCGCTTCCGTGTTGCAGTTGTCGTCGATCGCCTTCTTCTGCATCGCCGACATCTGGTTGTACTTGTCCTTGTTCATGACGAAGACGAAGGTCGTCACGTAGAACGGCGCGTCCATGTGATACTTGGTGACCTTGTCGACGCCGAACAGCACCAGCGACCCGGCCGGGAAGGTGACGCCGTCGGCGACGCCGCGCTCGATGATGTCGCGCACTTCAGGCGCGGACGACTGCACGTTGGTGCCGCCGAGCAGTGTCACGAAATTCGCGATCGTCGCATCCGCCGGGCGGATCTTCATGCCCTTGACGTCCTCGGGCAAGACGACCTTCTTGGTCCTCGTATGGAAGGCGGAGGGGGTATGGACGAAGGCGAGGCAATATTTGACGTCCTTCATCTCCTTCTCGGCGTACTTGCGATACCAGGCATCGAGACCCTCCGAGCCGCCCTTGGCGTCGGAGATCAGGAACGGCAACTCGCCGGCGCCGATGATCGGGAAACGGCCGGGCTGATAGCCGGGGTTCACATAAGTGACATCGGCGATGCCGTCGCGTGCCATGTCGTAATGGTCGAATGCCTTGCCGAGCTGCTGGGCCGGGAACACCTTGCCCTTGATGGTGCCGCCGGAAGCCTTCTCGACCGACGCGGCCCAGTCCTCCAGTGCCTTTTGCAGCGGATGGCTCGCCGGCACCCAGTGGGAAATCTTCAATTCGAACGTCTTGTCCTGCGCAAGAGCGGGAGTCACACCGGCAGCCAGCGCCAACGCCAGAAGCGTCTTCCTCATCGAATCGTCTCCTTCCATCGATTGAGCCTTCGAGGGCCCTTTGCTTCATTGTTATAGCATATAAGCATCATTGCAAGCGTGACGGCAGGCTTGCCATCGCTGCACGCGCCAAGCGGAGCCTGTCGCTGCGGCCGGCGTCAGTATGGCAGACGAAAGTTGCAGGTGCACGATTTTTCCTTAACACGTTAAGGATTTGCGATTCACCCAAAATTGTGTGACCGCATCGACACACCATGAGATTGCTCCACGCGCCTGGCCGCCAAGCTGCGACTGCGACATCGTGCGCGCGGTCCGTCTCCGCGTCGGCGCGCGACGTTTCAAACATCGGCGCAAAAGTCGTTTGAAACTTTGTAGGCGGTGCAAAACGCGCGCAGACATCGTTGACTGTGGACGTCACCAGCAATGAACGAGACGCGCATGAGCAGCATTCCCGCCGGATTCGAACCGCATTTCCGCAAGAGCCCGTTCACCGATCCCTGGGAGCCGCTCTATGCCAGGAAGACCGACAAGGCCGTCATCCTCGGCCTGCGGCTGGCCACACCGCACACCAATTCGCGCGGCTTGATCCATGGCGGCCTGATCGCCTCGCTGGCCGACAATGCGATGGGCTACAGCTGCGCCCAGGCGCTGGGCTGGGAGGTGTCCCTGGTCACGATCAATCTCGCGGTGGACTATATCGGCAGCGCCGGAATCGGGCAGTGGCTCAGCGTCGAGAGCGACGTCATCAAGAGCGGGCGGACGGTCTCGTTCGCCCATTGCCTGGTCCGCGCCGACGACGTCGTGATCGCGCGGGCCAATGCCACCTTCCACGTCACGCCGAAGCGGCATGACGCCCCGACGTGACGCGATCACCCGAAGCGCCAGTTGCAGCTTTCCGTCACCAGATCGATGAAGGCGCGGACCTTGGCCGACAGCAGCCGCGAGCTCGGAAACACGATGTGGATCGGCAGCGGCGGCTGCTCGTATTTCGCAAGCACGCGCTTGAGGCGGCCGCCATGCAGCGCCTCCGCGGCCTGATAGGCGAGCACCCGCGTCACGCCGCCGCCGGCCTCGGCATATTGAATCGCGGTGTCGGCATTGTTGGTGACGAGCCGCGGACTGATCGGGATGCGCAGCTCGCGATCGTCCTTGACGAAGCGCCAGTCCGGCCACGGGCCGAACTGGATGGTCTGGTGCCTGGCCAGCGCCTCCGGGGCCCGCGGCTCGCCATGCGCCTTGAAGTAGGCGGGCGCGCCGACCACGATCCGCCGCATGCTGCCGACCTGGCGGGCGACGAGCGAGGAATCGCCGAGATGGCCGATGCGCACGGCGCAATCGATGCCGTCCTCGACCAGGTTGATGATGCGGTCCTCCAGACGCAACTCCGCGGAGACATCGGCATAACGGCTCAGATAGGCCGACATGACCGGGCCGACATGCAGGCGGCCGAAGCCGACGGGAGCGGAGACGACCAGCCGCCCGGCCGGCTGCAGCCGCTCGCTCTCGGCCGCCAGCTCCGCTTCCGCGAGGTCGGCGAGGATGCGGCTGGCGCGCGCGAGGTAGCGCCGCCCGGAATCGGTGAGCGTCACCGAGCGCGTCGTCCGCTGCAGCAGGCGGACGCCGAGATGCGTCTCGAGCGCGGCAACCAGCCGGGTGACGGCCGACGGCGACAGCTTCAGCCGGCGCGCCGCCGGCGCGAAGCCGTTGAGCTCGGCGACGGTGACGAACGCCTGCATGGCATCGATGCGGTCCATTGGATTATTGCAGCATCCGCAACGATCCAGTGTCAAGCCGCCTGATTATTTCCGGCGGGATTCCGGACCATATTCCGCTGCGGCGGCAGTTGCTGCCGCATCGACAGGGAGTCATTGCCATGACCCAGACAGCCATCCAACCGCCCACCGATGTCGTGTTCTCGCCGGCCGTGAAGGCGGTCCAGGCGCGGAAGGGATCGCGCGAGAGCTATGCCCGGATGGAGAGCCGCGGCTGGCGCCGCGAGGTCGACGCCGATCTCGCCGGCCGCCTCGCCGAGGCCACGAGCTTCTATCTCGCCACCGCCTCGGCCGACGGCCAGCCCTACATCCAGCATCGTGGCGGACCGAAGGGCTTTCTCAAGGTGCTCGACAGCCGCACGCTGGCGTTCGCCGACTACAGCGGCAACCGGCAGTACATCACGCAGGGCAATCTGTCGGAGAATGCGCGGGCGTACATCTTCGTGATGGACTACGCGCACCGGCGGAGGGTGAAGATCTGGGGCACGGCGCGGGTGGTCGAGGATGATGCCGCGCTGACGGCGTCCTTGATGCCCGGGAACTACCGGGCGCGGCCGGAGCAGGTCATCCTGTTCACGATCGAGGCATGGGACACCAACTGCCCGCAGCACATTCCGCAGAAGTTCGACGCGGCTGACGTTGCGGAAGCACTGGCCGTTCGGGACGCGAGGATTGCAGAGCTCGAGGCCGAGGTGGCGCGATTGAAGGGCGGGGGTGCGGCCGCGGTCTAAGTCCTGCGCCTGACAGGGCCACTTCCGTCGTTCCGGGTTCAAGGCCTCACGGCCTCGCCCCGGAACGACGGCGGTGGTGACGGAGTGGCTCAGGCGGCTTCCGCCGCCCGGCCCCAGTCGAACTCCGGAAAATACTGCGTCATCATCCGATCGGCATAGGCCACCAGATTGCCGAAACCCTCGGTGCGCCGGCGCAGCTCGGAGTCGAAGAACGGCGTCAGGATGCCCGCGATGACCGCGAACGCCGTGGCGTCGGTGCCGCAGGGACGATCCCCCATCAGATACGGCCGCTCGCCGAGCTGCACCGACAAGGCGCGCAACGAGCGTGCGGCGAGATCGATGTCCTCGTCGGGCGCATGGCGGCCCAGCCCGGAAATCAGGTAGTTCTCGGCGACGCGGAACTGCGCGTCCTCGCGCAGCTTGTCACGTCGGTCGGCGGGCGCGCCGTCGAAGAAATGCGCCGGGCCCTTGGCGAAGTTGACCGGATCGACCCAGCGCGCGCCGACGAGCGCAAAATACAGATGATGCTCGATCATGCGCTCGAACGCCCAGGCCTGCGCCCGCGCGCGCACGTCGAGCCCGGCATCGAAGTCGAAGCCGTAGCGCCGCTCGATATGGGCGCGGATGAAGGTGGAGTCGGCGATCAGCGCGCCGCCATCGTCGATGAAGGGCAGCTGCCCCTTGGGCGAGGCCGGCGGCATCGCCCGTTGTTTCCGATAGGCGAGCCCCGCCATCTTCAGCTGCACCTCCGTCTTGGTGACGAAGGGACTGATCTCCGGCAGGCCGAAGCCCGCGCCCAAACCAAACAGCGCAATCATGACAGCACTCCCGACTTCCTGAGCAGGCGTCGGAAGCTACGCACATGCTGCTGCCACCATGGTGTCAGCAGCGGCAGTAGCGTGGTGGCAAGGCCCAGGCCATAAAGCATCATCATCGACATCACCCCTTCAATCCTTGTGTTGGCCCGGTATAAGGACAGGCTGCTGCCAGCATCCTGTCAGCAGCGGCGGGGTGATCGCTTCCGCGGGGACCCACCATGAGACGCGCCGACCGGCTGTTCCAGATCATCCAGGTGCTGAGACGCACGCGCCGCCCGCTGACGGCGGATGCGATCGCGGCCGAGCTGGAGACGTCGAAGCGCACGATCTATCGCGACATCGCCACTTTGATCGGCCAGCGCGTGCCGATCCGCGGCGAGGCCGGCATGGGCTACATCCTGGAGAAGGGTTTTGATCTGCCGCCGCTGATGCTGACGCCGGACGAGATCGAGGCGGCCGTGCTCGGCGCGCAATGGGTGGCGGCCAATGCCGATCCGGTGCTGGCGCGCGCGGCGGAGGATCTGATGGCCAAGATCGCCGACACCGTGCCGGAGCGGCTGCGGCCGTTCGTGCTGGAGCCGGCGAGCCGCGCGCCGCGGCCATGGAGCCGCGAGCCCGACCGCATCGACATGTCACGCACGCGCTCGCAGATTCACGAGGGCCGCAAGATCCGCTTACGCTATCGCGACGAGCAGGGCCGCGACAGCGAGCGGGTGATCTGGCCGATCGCGATCGGCTATCATGACGCGGTGCGCATCCTCGCCGCCTGGTGCGAGCTGCGCCGCGACTTCCGCAGCTTCAGGACGGATCGCGTGGTCGAAGCGGCCTATCTGGACGACAAATATCCCGAGCGGCGCGAGGCGCTGCGCGCGAAATGGCGGCGCAGCCTGGTGTGGGAGGTTCCGAAGGATGTCTGAGCCGATGTCTGATCAGCTTGACGCCAGCCCCTGTCAAAGCTGCGGCGCCTGCTGCGCCTATTCGTCGAACTGGCCGCGCTTCACGATCGAGGAGGATGACGCGCTCGACCTGATCCCGCCCGAACTGGTCAACGACAGGCTGTCGGGCATGCGCTGCGAGAACGACCGCTGCTGCGCGCTCGACGGCGAGATCGCACGCGCCGTGTCCTGCAGGATCTACGCAATCCGTCCGGATGTGTGCCGCATTTGCATGCCGGGCGATGCCGAATGCGCGATGGCGCGGCGCAAGTTCGGCCTGCCTGCGCTGCCGTGAGCGAAAGGTCCGCTCAGGCGGTGACAGGCGCGAGATCGTCGTCGAGGTCGTCGTCAAGCGGCGCCACCGCGGAGAGCGGCTTGGTCGACAGCGAGATTGGCTTCTTGCTCGACAGCGGGCTCGCCCGCCCGCCGCTGCTGCCGCGCGACTGCGCGTAGAGAACGGTGCCGACGCGGCCGCCGAACTGCAGCAGATCCTGCTCGGTGCAGGTGGAGGCGATCGCCAGCGCCAATGAATGCAAATGGGTCCGCCGGTAGCAGAACAGCGCGAGCATGGCGCGGACATCGGCCGACACGCTCTCGACCAGTGCAGGCAGTCCGTTTGCATCGGCGCGATAGAGCGCACCGAGAAGTTCCTCGCCGACCGGGCAGGCATCGCTGTCGAAGGCACTACGGCTTGGAAGCATCTGTTGAATCCTCTTCAAGCGAGGATGCAGCGCGAATCGCTAATGCGGGGTTAACCATGTTCGACGGCGGGCATAGCGACCCGCGCAGCCGCGTCTCAGCCGTTCGCCGCCATGAAGATCGACAGCCCGAAGCCGGTGAGGTGATGCAGCGCCTGGTCGACGCCGATCAGGGTCCAGAACCAGGGATGCTCGAGGGTCATGCCGAAACGTGACGAGCAGATGCCCTTGATGCGGTCGATCGTGATGTGGATCGCGAAGTCGATCACCGCGACGAACCAGAACTTCGGCGCGACGATCAGGATCAGCACCATCGCCACGGCGAGATGGATCAGGCAGTGCACCAGCAATGGCAGTGCCCAGCCCTTCCGCTGGTCCTTGCCATAAGCCATCCAGGCATTCTGCAGCACGAAGTCGCCAATGATGTGCTTGAAGGTGAGCAGCAGCATCCAGCCGACCAGCGCACCTACCGGAACCTGCGACGACAAAGCGGGGAAAGACAAAGCTGACGCTCTCGCTACGACCAATCCTTTGACGCACCGGGAACTGGAGGCGTTCAGCGCAATCTGATGAGAATACCCGGCCAATTCGACGCGTATGCGACGCTTATGACATCTCTGGTGGCGAATTGCACGCGAAAGGGAACCTGAAAGCGCACTCTGCTACCCTTCCCACATCTTCGACGAGAGGTAAGGTTACCTTCACCGGCGGTGGCGTGCGACTCCGCGCCGTGCGGCGGCATTCATTCGGCGGCGTTGCTCTTCGGTTCCAGCGTCAGCGCCCGTGCGCGGATCTGGGCGATGGTCCGCTTCAGGGCGCCCTGCCCCGGCTCGGCCAGCGCGACGGCGCGGGCCTCGGCGATGGCGGCGGCGAGATCTTGGATCGGCAGCACGCCATCGAAGGTCGGCTTGGCCAGGCCGTCGATGATGGCATGCCAATCCGCGAGCCCCTGCCGGTAGGCGTCGCCCTGCCCCTGGATCATCGTCGCCGTCGCGATCACCGCGGCAGCCGCGGCGGGCTGCTTGTCGAGCGCACGGGCGATCATGTGCAGCCAGCGCTCGACCCAGGCCCGCTCCTCGCCATAGCGCACCGACTGCAGCCGCCAACGCCGCAGCCCGGCGATCAGCTTGAGCCGGCGCACCGCGAGCCGCGATCGGACCGAGAAGCGGACCTTGATGCGGCGGCGACCGAGCCAGCCGATCTGCTCGAAGCCGGTCAGCATCGAATCGGCGATGGCCTGCGGCAAGGCCCCGAGCAGTTCGTCGAGCCGAAACCGCCTGACATCGTCGGTGTCCCGCCCGCCCGGCCTGCGCCCCCGCTCCAGGCTCATCAATCTCAGCTGCGCGATCCGGATCGGATCCTCATAGGCCATGCGCGCCGCCAGCAATTGCGCGATCTCACACAGCGTGCCGACGTCGAGGTTCGATCGGCGAACGAACCGCTTGATGCGATCGACATAGAGCTGCGCGTAGCTGGCGCCCTGGTACTCCATCAGCAGATGGATCCCTTCGCTCACCGCCAGGGCAGCGGCCTCAGGCAGGCCATCGGGCAGAAAAGGCGGCTCGCCATCGTGGTCGCCGATGAAGTCGGCGAACAGATATCGCAGCGAGGACCGGACGCTTTCCACTGTGGTCAGCCTCCCCGGATCAAGCCGATTTCGACACGGGCGCAGCGGCTGCGGTCTGTTGCGCCAGCCGCCGCTCGAGCGTCTCGATGTTCTGGAACAGGCGGGCGCTGGCCAGGCGCAGGAAATAGAAGGCGAAAGCGGGGTTCTGGACGTAGAGCTGCTCGACCTGGTCGTAGGACACCGACAGGATCAGGCCGCCCTCCACGCATTCCAGCGTCTGCGTGCGCGTATTGGACGGCGAGATCATGCCGAACTCCCCGACGATGGCGCCGATCGGCAGCTCGATGCCCGATTCGACCAGACGGAACCGGCCGCTGACGATGTAGTACATGCTGTCGGCCTTCTCGTCCTTGTAGAACAGGACCTCGCCGGGGCCGCATTTGCGCTCGGTCATGAACGGCTTCAGCCACTCCATGGACAGGTCGCTGTTGACCGACTGCTTCACGTCGCGGACCAGCTGCAGCATCTGATGCAGGCGGTAGCTGTTGAGCGGCAGCAGCACGCCGTGCAGGATGAGCACCGGGTAGTTGTGCGTCGGCACCGCGGTCGCGATCAGGACGATGTTGGTGAGGATGGCGAACACTCGCAGCGGAATCATCGTCCGCATCGACAGCGTGGCGACCACGAAGATCGATGCGAAGAGGCTGCCGGCGGCGCCTGCATGTTCGACCAGGTGTGAGGTATCCATCGGGATCAACCAGACCAGTGGGATTTCAAGGGGGAGCGGACGCCGAGGCCCGACCTCCAGACGGCGAATTTAGCGTGTCCATGCCGACTTCCGATATACGGCGAACAGACGACGATTGAACCGGTATTTGAGCCGGGACGGCAAAATTCCCCGCCCGCGGCGCCGGTCGGGCCGCCCGTCGACGTCGCGCAGCTCCGGCCGGCGTCGTCGACAACCTTCCCTGCTCAACGCACCTTGCCGCGGCCGGACCACGAGCACGACAGGCGCCTGCGTCCGACGACCCAAGCGTTGCTCCACCCTGCCGGCGTTGTCGCCGTGAGGTCGACGAAACATCGCCTGAGCAGTCAAGGAGGCGGCAGCGCGCGGCCCACCCGCCGTAATGTCGTCGATGATGGATGCGGCCCATCCGCTGCGCGGCGCTGGATCGTGCCCCTGTTCTGGGGATGCCTTACCGTTTGGTCGCCGAACGGGCCGCCCGGGTTCAGCAGGCGGCACGAACGGACACCGCCGCGGCCTTCCTGGACGCCACTTCCCCTCCTTTCGGTGCTCAAGGCCTCCCCGCCTTGCCGGGCCAGCGCCCGCGGCACCGCTGCACCGCTGTCCGCCAGGGCTTGCCCCCGCGGTTACATGTGTTTCATTGCTTTGGAGGTCGAGCGTCCCGACATGGTCGGCGACTGGAGCTGTGCGGCGCCGCGCTGGGCCGCGGTCGGCACCACCTCGCTGTCCGAGCTGCTGGCCCTCGACCTCGTCGCGTGCTGATGGCACGTCATCCCGCTCTGGCGCAGCGCATCCATGCCCGGCGCCGCTTTGGAGACCAAGACATGACCGATGGACCGACCGCCGTGGCCGAAGATGCGCCCAGCACGCCCGTTCTGACCATCGCGGGCGCACGCGCCACGATCCGGCTCAACCGGCCCCGTCATCTCAACCGTCTTCAGCCGGAAGATCTCGGCGCCCTGATCGCGCTGTTCGATCGCATCGAGGCCGACGCCAGCCTGCGCGTGCTGATATTGACCGGGACGGGACGCGCCTTCAGCGCCGGCTATGATCTCGGGTCCATCGGCGGCGGGCCCGAGACGAGTCCGGCCGGCGGCACCGGCCCGTCCTTCGAAGAGGTCGCCGACCGGCTCGAGGATCTCGCTCTGCCGACGATCTGCCGGATCAATGGCGGCGTCTATGGCGGCTCGACCGACCTCGCACTGGCCTGCGATTTCCGAATCGGGGTCGACACCGCCGACATGTTCATGCCCGCGGCGCGGCTCGGGCTCCACTACTACCCGAACGGCATCAGGCGCTACGTCTCCCGGCTCGGCATCGATCACGCCAAGCGCCTGTTCCTCACGGCAGAGAGGATCGGCGCGGCCGACATGCTACGCATCGGCTATCTGACCAGCATGGTGGCGGCCGAGGCGCTCGATGCGGAGGTCGAGCGACTGGCCGCGCAGCTGGCCGGCAACGCTCCAGCCGCCATGCGCGGCATGAAGCGCGCGATCAATGAGTTTGCCCGCGGCGCCCTCGACGATGCGGCAGCTCGCCGCAGACATCAGGACAGCCTCAGCGGGACGGAGATCCGAGAAGGCATGAGATCGTTTGCAGAGAAGCGGGCGCCGAGATTTTGAGCGCAATGCGCGCGTCGGCCCCTCGAATATTGCATGCATCTCGCTGTATCCAGCCGGTGTGCCGCCACACGCTCAACGAACTATCGACTTAAAGCTCCAATTTGCGGTTGACAGCCTTTTGTCCGCAGCTAGCTTGGCTTTGGGCGGAGACTTTCACATGCAAGTGATAGACGCGTATTGGGGACGGCGGGCTCTGGACTACGTCGATGCGATCGAAGCGTCGAAGACCAGCGCGAGCGTGCTCTCCCAATTCGAGAAGATGATCGGCGATCTGGGCTTCCATGCCTACATCATGGCCGGAGTACCGGCGCCGGGCCAATCGCTGCAGCAGACCATCCTGGCCAACGGATGGCCGCGGGAATGGTTCGACATGTATGCGCGGGAGCAGTTTCACCGCTTCGATCCGATTCCGCGGCACTGCGTCTCGACACTGAATCCATTCGCCTGGTCGGAGGCGCCCTACGACCGCCAGGACGAGCCGGGTGCGCACGAGGTGATGACGCGCGCAAAGGACTTCCGATTGAACGAAGGGTTCTGCGTGCCCATCCATTACGACGATGCGGTCGGCGCCGTCAGCATCGCCGGAGAGCATCCCAATCTCGCCCCCGATGCCAGAGGCGCACTGCACCTGATCAGCATCTTCACGCATTCGAGGCTGCGAGCACTGGTGCGCGCGACCACGAGCAATCAGGGCCGGCGCCTGTCGCGGATCGAGGCCGAGGTGCTGAGCTGGGCGGCGCGCGGCAAGACCGCTTGGGAGACCGCGCGCATCCTCGGCGTCTCCGAGCGCAACGTTCGTTGGCACCTCGAGGAGGCGCAGCGCAAGCTGGAGACCAAGAACAAGACGGCGACGGTTGCGACCGCTCTTGTCAACGGCGAGATCTCGATCTGATCTGGCGTTTTTTCCACTGGATCAATTCGAGCGCATCAGCAATCTGCAAACCCCAAGTTGCTTCAGACGACCGGGGGTTTCGATGCCTGAGATTCATGTCGTTCGAAAAGATAATCGCTCGCTCTACGAGAAATATTTCGATCCTTATTTCCGGCTGCGCCACGATATTTACGTCAAGCAGCGCAAGTGGATGGACCTCGATCGTCCGGACGGACGCGAGATCGATCAGTTCGATACCGAAGATGCCGTCTATCTGTTCTGCATCGACAACGGCCAGCTGATCGGCGCGATGCGCGCCGTGCCGACGGTGCTGCCGACGCTGATGAGCGACATCTTTCCCTACCTCAATCTGCGCGGGCCGGTTCAACGGCCGGATGTCTACGAGCTGTCACGCATCTTCGTGATCCCGGAGCGGCGCGGCGAGCATGCGGGGCCCCGGGTCGATCTGCTGCTGCTCACCGCGATCATGGAGTACGGCATCTCGATCGGGCTCACCGGCTTCTCGATCGTGCTCGAAACATGGTGGCTGCCGCGCTTCGAGAAATGCGGCTGGAAGGCGCGCCCGCTCGGAGTCCCGCACATGATGGATGGGATGGCGGTGATGGCGGTCCTGGTCGATTGTGACGAGACGACATGGAAGTCGCTGTGCACGCAGATCGGCCTGAAGCGGCCGACGCTGACCTGGCAGGGACTCGAAGAGGTCAGCCGCCAGGCCCTGCCGGATATCTTTCTTCATCTTCCACCAGCCGTTCAGCCAGCGCAATGAGCTGCTCCCGGTTTCGCGTCAGCCTCAGCCTGTGGAACGCCTTCAAGAGGCGGTGACCAAGGAGCGTCGCCTCATCCACCTCGAGGGCGTAAAGGTTGGACGGCGTGTTCATGGAATCCATCGCTGATACTTCAGGTTTTGAGCCGTGACTGAACCTTCAATCGAGAAGATCATCGAGCGTCTGCAATTCTGCATCGTAGACGCTCGGGCAATGCAACTCAAAATGTTAGAGAGGATTTTGTCAATATCATTGCTTGAAGCCCATGAGCTCAAGGAAAGATGCGCGCCCAAGCCGAACGACAGCAACCACTAGCAACACGAGGCGCTGCTTCCGTCACGCTGTTGCGCGTCGGGTCCCGCAGCGCAACCCGGGAGCGCACTCAAGGTCTTGATTTGTAGATATGATTTGCAGAGGCCTTTCATTCACACACGGCACAGCGGCGCCACATTGATCCGCCTGAACGTTGCCGCAAGCCTGCGCCGCACCACGGCCATCGCCTGATTTCGCCGCAACATCCTGAAACAAACATGCGGATCGATGGCGCCTTCCGCCCCGCGGAGCCGACATCGCGCGACGACAGAGTTCTAGAATACGGAACTGAAATTGTCCGCGGTCGCTCTCCGCGATTTGGCTCTCGACGACAGCGCCTAATCGTCCACGAAGCGGACGGTGTCCGCGAGCGCGGCACGGCTGGTGCGATAGGAGTTGGCGTCATGGGCGAGGTCGGGATAACCAAACGAGATGCCGCAGACGATCTTGCGGTCGTCGCCCAGGCCGAAATGGTGCCGCACCACGTCGGAATGAAAAGCCAGCGCGGCCTGCGGCACCGTGGCGACGCCGAGCGCCTGGGCTGCCAGCATGAAGCTCGTGACATAGCCGCCGCAATCGATCGCGCCGTAGGTGCCGAGCGCCTCGTCGCTGTGGATGATCGCGACATGCGGCGCGCCGAAGAAGTTGTAGTTCTCCAGCGCCTGCCGCGCATAGCCGGCCTTGTCGCCGCGCGCGATGCCGAGGGCGTTGTAGAGCTGGAAGCCGCTCTCGCGCCGCCGCTCCAGATAGACGCCCTTGTATTCGCGCGGGAACGGGAAGTCGCCTGAGGGCGGCTTGCCGCTCGAGGCGGCCGTGTACATCACCTTGCGGAAGGCCGCGGTCGCGGCGCCCGAGGTGATCTCGACCCGCCACGGCTGGCTGTTGCACCACGACGCGGTCTTCTGCGCGGCGGTGAGGATGCGCTCGATGGTCGCGCGCGGCACGGGATCGGCGCGAAAGCTGCGGCAGGAGAACCGCGCGGCCATCAGGTCTTCGAGAACGGAAATGGAGTCAGTGTGGGTCGCCATGGCTTTTGCTTCCATGTGATTGTCTCTCGTCTCGACCGATCTCACTCCTCATGGTGAGGAGGCGCGCAGCGCCGTCTCGAACCATGAGGCCACATCACGGGCCTCATCCTTCGAGACGCTGCTGCGCAGCTCCTCAGGATGAGGGTCTAATTGCGTCCCTTGGTCGGGACCTTGTTGAACGGCACATCCTTGTCGACCCGGATGTCGCCGGGCAGGCCGAGCACGCGCTCGGCGATGATGTTGCGCAGGATCTCGTCGGTGCCGCCGGCGATGCGCATCGACGGCGAGGTCAGCAGCATCTGCTGGAACTGGCCCTGCGTCTCCGCCTCGTCCGCGCCGGTGAGCACGCCGGCCGCGCCTTCGAGGTCCATGGCGTAGGTCGCGATGTCCTGCAGCATGACCCCGGCGACCAGCTTGCCGATCGAGTTTTCCGGCCCGGGACGGTCTCCCTTGGACAGCGCCGAGATCGCGCGGTAGCTCGTGTACTTCAAGCCGCTCGCCTTGACGGCCCAGGACGCCAGCTTCGAGCGGGTCGCACGGTCGTCGATCGCCAGACCGTTGTCGGTCATCAGGTTGGCGCAGAACTCGAACATCTCCGGGAAGCCGGTGGCGAGCCGGGCGCCGATCGACATGCGCTCGTTCATCAAGGTCGTCAGCGACACGTTCCAGCCGTCGCCGACCGCGCCGAGGCGCTGCGAGTCAGGGATCACAACGTCCGTGAAATAGACCTCGTTGAACTCCTGCATGCCGTTGGCCTGCTTGATCGGACGGACCTCGACGCCGGGGCTCTTCATGTCCAGGAAGAACATCGTGAGCCCCTTGTGCTTCGGCACATTGGGATCGGTGCGCGTGATCAGCAGGCCGTAGTCCGAATAGTGCGCGCCCGAGGTCCAGATCTTCTGGCCGTTGATGACCCAGTCGTCACCGCGCTTCTCCGCGCGCGTACGCAGGCCTGCGACGTCGGAGCCGCCCGCGGGCTCGGAGAACAGCTGGCACCAGATCTCTTCGCCGGAGGCGAGCTTCGGCAGATAGCGGCGCTTGTGCTCCTCGCTGCCATAGGCCATCACGGTCGGACCGCACATGCCCTCGCCGATCTGGAACGGCTGCGTCAGCTTGCCGTAGACGCCCTCCTCCTGTTGCCAGATCACGCGCTCGATCGGCGTGGCGCCGCGGCCGCCATACTCCTTCGGCCAATGCAGACAGGCCCAGCCGGCGTCGGATTTCTTCTTCTGCCAGGCCTTGCCGACCTCGACGATGTCGGCGTGCTTGAGCCGGATGCGCCCGAGCGAGGAGCTCGCGAGCTCCTCCTCGAGCTCCTTCGGCGCGTTGGCCGCGACCCAGGCGCGCGCGGTCTCGCGAAAGGCGGCTTCCTGCGGGGTGTCGTCGAAATTCATGGTCGTTCTCTTTCCCGTTCGTCATTCCGGGGCGCGCGCAGCGCGAACCCGGAATCTCGACTTGATCAGCTCCAGATTCCGGGTTCGCCGCGTTCCGCGGCGCCCCGGAATGACAGCAACTACGCCCGCCCCTTGGTCGGGACCTGGTTGAACGGCAGGTCCTTGTCGACGCGGATGTCGCCGGGCAGGCCGAGCACGCGCTCGGCGATGATGTTGCGCATGATCTCGTCGGTGCCGCCTTCGACGCGCGTGCCGGGCGCGCGCAGCAGCATCGCCTGGAATTTGCCGGCGACCTCCGCCTCGGGGCCGCTGAGCACGCCAGCGGCGCCCTGCAGATCCAGCGCGTAGGCCGCGACGTCCTGGATCATCGGTCCGGCGACGAGCTTGCCGATCGAGTTCTCCGGCCCCGGGCGCTCGCCTTTCGACAGCGCCGAGATCGCGCGCATGCTGGTGTATTTCAGCCCGCTCGCTTTCACCGCCCAGCTCGCGAGCTTGGAGCGCACGTTGCGGTCCTCGATCGCCGGCCGATCGTCGAGCATGACGTTCGAGCAGAAGTCGAACAGCTCGGGGAAGCCGGTGGAGACGCCGGCGCCGATCGACATGCGCTCGTTCATCAGCGTCGTGAGCGCGACGTTCCAGCCGTCATTGACCGCGCCGAGCCGCTGCGAATCCGGAATCACGACATCGGTGAAATAGACCTCGTTGAAATCCGAGTGGCCGCTGGCCTGCTTGATCGGGCGGACCTCGACGCCGGGGCTCTTCATGTCCAGGAAGAACATCGTGAGGCCCTTGTGCTTCGGCACCGTCGGATCGGTGCGCGTCAGCAGGATGCCGTAGTCGGAGTAGTGCGCGCCCGAGGTCCAGATCTTCTGGCCGTTGATCACCCAGTCGTCGCCGCGCTTCTCGGCGCGGGTGCGCAGGCCGGCGACATCGGAGCCGCCGGCCGGCTCGGAGAACAGCTGGCACCACACCTTCTCGCCGGACGCCAGCGGTGGCAGATATTGCCGCTTATGTTCCTCGGAGGCGTAGGCCATCACAGTCGGGCCGCACATGCCGTGGCCGATGATGAACAGGCCGGAGAGCTTGCCGAACGGCCCCTCCTCCTGCTGCCAGATCACGCGCTCGATCGGCGAGGCGCCGCGGCCGCCATACTCCTTCGGCCAGTGCAGACACGCCCAACCGGCGTCGGCCTTCTTCTTCTGCCAGGCTTTTGCGACCTCGAGAATGTTGGCGTTCTTCAGCGCGGTGCGTCCGAGCGAGGAGGCGCGCAGCTCGTCCTCGTATTGCTTGGGCGCGTTCGCGGCGATCCAGCTACGCGCCTCGGCGCGAAACGCGGCCTCCTGCGGGGTGTCATCGAAGTTCATCGTCTCATCCCTTCTAGGTCGTCATTCCGGGGCGATGCGCAGCATCGAACCCGGAATCTCGAAGTGATAACCTCTGGATTGCGGGTTCGCTCGCTCTGCGCAAAATGGCCTTGCCATTTTGCGCGCGCGAGCGCCCCGGAATGACGGGCTTGGCTCACGCCGCGTTGCGCTTGCGCATGCGGTCGATCAGCTGGTCTTCCCAGTACGACAGGCTGCCGAGGCCGAGCGCGAGCGCGTTGGCGCGGCGGTAGTACATGTGGCAATCGAACTCCCAGGTGAAACCCATGCCGCCATGGACCTGGATGTTGTTCTTGCCGCAATGCTGATAGGCCTGCGTTGCGCTGATGCGCGCCGAGGCCGCAGCCTCCGGCAATTCCGGCGCGTTGGTCGAGAGCGCCCAGGCGCCGTAGTACGCATTCGAGCGTGCCAGGGTCGCCGAGACATACATGTCGGCCAGCATGTGCTTGACCGCCTGGAACGAGCCGATCGGCCGGCCGAAGGCGATGCGGTCGAGCGCGTAGTCGCGGCCCATCTCCAGCGCGCGGTCGGAGCCGCCGACCTGCTCGAACGCCGTCAGCACCGCGGCGCGGTCGAGCACCTGGCTGATGATGCTCCAGCCCTCGCCGGCTGCGCCGAGCGGCTCGGCCTTGCAATTCGTGAAGGTGAGCTCGGCCTGGCCGCGGGTCGGATCGAGATTGGTCAGCGCCTTGGCCTCGACGCCGCCGGCCTTGGCGTCGACCAGGAACAACGAGATGTCGCTGTCGCGGCCGGTCGAGGCCGTGCGCGCGGCGACGATGATGAGATCGGCGATGGCGCCGTCGGCGACCGGCTTCTTGGTGCCGTTGAGCACGCCGTTGCTAGCTTCGAGCTTGATCGCCTTCGGCGACGGATTGCCGGTGCCCTCGAACAGCGCGAGCGTGCCGATCGTCTCGCCGCTCGCGATCTTCGGCAGCCAAGCCTGCTTCTGCGCATCGCTGCCGGCGAGCATCAGCGCTTCCGCCGCGAGATAGACGGTCGAGGAGAACGGCACCGGCGCCAGCGCGCGGCCGACTTCTTCTGCGATCACGCAGAGTTCGAGGTGGCCGGCACCCGCCCCGCCATATTCCTCGGGGATGGCGACGCCGAGAAAGCCCATCTCGGCAAAGCCCTTCCACAACGCGCGGTCATAGGCCTCCTTGCCGTCGAGCACGGCGCGCACGGCTTTCGGCGGACACTTCTCGGCGAGGAATTTCCGCGCCTGGTCCCGCAGCTGTTTCTGGTCGTCGGAGAAATCGAAGTTCATGGCCGTTACTCGCTTCTTGGCGTCATTCCGGGGCGATGCGCAGCATCGAACCCGGAATCTCGATGTGATTAACTTCTGGATTCCGGGTTCACTCGCTTCGCGAGTGCCCCGGAATGACGGAATCAAAAAAATCTCATCACAGCACGATTACGTCGCTGTCGGGCGTCGCGGCATAGAGCCGCTCGACCAGCGCGGCGCGGCGTTCCAGGCCGGCGCGCTGGTTGATGTAGCCCTTGTCGGTCAGCTCATGGCCGTCGATCGACGGCGGCTCGACCATCAGCATGACGCGGCCGATACGCCGGCTGCTGGCGCCCTCGCACTCCTTGTTGTGCGCCTGGAGACCGCGGCGGACGCAATCGATCACGGAGGGATGCTTCACCACGTCCTCGAACGTCGCCTGAGGATTGCCGACCAGTTGCCGGCAGGCATGCAGGTTCGGCCATGCCAATAGACCGATGTAGTCGCGGTCCTGCCCCGCCACCAGCGCGTCGTGGATCGCCGGCGTCGCCGCTGCGATGGCATCGGTGCGCAGCGAACCGACATGCACGAAGGTACCGGTGGTCAGCTTGAAATCCTCGACCACGCGTCCGGCGAAGATGATGCCCTGCACGGGATCGTTGGGATCGACGAACACGCCGGCGTCGCCGATGCAGTAGAAGCCTTCGTCGTCGAACGCCTTCCTGGTCAGCTCGGGCTGGCCGAAATAGCCGGGCATCACGTTGACGCCGCGCAGCCGCAGTTCGTATTTGTCTCCGGTCGGCACCATCTTCAGCTCGACACCGGGGAACGGCAGGCCGATCAGGCCGACGCGCTCGGTGTTCCAATAGGTGCCGGTCGAGGTCGGCGCGGTCTCGGTCGAGCCCCAGCCGGTGTAGAATACGATGCGCTCCCCGGTGGTCTTCACCGCCAGCGCCTGCATGCGCTCATAGAGATCGTCCGGCAGCCGCGCGCCGCCATAGGCCATGATGCCCAGATCCTTGAAGAAGGAGCGGCACAGCGCATCGTCCTTCTCCATCGCCGCGGCGAGCGCGGCGTAGCCGGCGGGAACGTTGGCATAGTAGGTCGGCGACACCTCGCGCAAGTTGCGGAGGCTCTCCTCGAACATCCCGGGCATCGGGCGGCCGTCGTCGATGTACAGCGTGCCGCCATCGATCAGCAGCGGGTTGAACGCCGCATTGCCGCCCATCGTGTGATTCCACGGCATCCAGTCCAGGACCGTGGAGATCGGCGCATCCGGCGCACGCGGCCGCGTCTGCATCATCATCGCCGCATTGGCGCACATCATCCGCTGGGTGTTGATGACCGCCTTGGGCATGCCGGTCGAGCCGGACGTGAACAAGAGCTTGCCGACGGTGTCCGGCGTGATCTGCGCGATCGAGGCGTCGACCTCGGCTGTCACCGGCGTCGCAGCGAGATCGGCGAAGCTGACGCTCGGAATGCCCTCGCAAGGACGCGCGACATGAACGACGGTGACGCCGTCGAGATCGAGCGCCTTGAGCGCCTTCTCGAAGGTCGGCCCGTCCTGCACCATCACCACGCCGGGCTTCACCAGACCGAACAGATATTTCAGCTTGAGGTGATCGTGGCTCATGAGCGAATAGGCCGGTGACACCGGCGCCGCCGGGGAGCGCGCCTGCATCGCAGCGAACGTCATCAGCGCATGCTCGATGGAATTGCCGGAGAGGATCGCGACCGGGCGGCCGTCGAGCTTCAGATTGAGCAGGCCCTGCGTCAGTCCGTCGACCGTCCGTTTGGCCTCCGCATAGGACAGCTTGCGCCATTGCCGCTCCGGGCCGGTGCGCTGCGCGAGCCATGTTCGCGCCGGCGCCTCCTTGGCCCAGCGGGCGAGCGGCGCGGCGAGATGCGGCTCATAGGCCTGCAGCGGAATGCGCGACTTGATGACGATCACGCCGTCCGCGCGACGCTCGACGTCGATATCTCGCGCCAGCCAGTTGACCTTGCGGAATGCCGGCTTCTCCAACACCTTCGCTGCCGTCCCGTCCATTTTGCGTCTCCCGAAATATCGTCCTTTGCGGATCTTGATATCTAGCGGTTGGTATAGACCGGCTTGCGCTTCTGGAGAAAGGCTTCAATGCCTTCCTTGAAATCTTCCGAGCGGCTGCACAGCACCTGGTTGCGGTCTTCCATGGCGATGACGGCTTCGATCGATGAGGCATCGACGCTCATGTTGAGACATTCCTTCGACAGGCGGAGCCCGACCGGCGAGGCGGTCATCATGGCCTCGATGAATGGCACCGCGGCGCTCTCGAGCGTGTCTTCCTCGACGATCTCCGACACCAGTCCGACCATCAGAGCGCGTTCGGCGCCGATGAAACGCCCGGTGAGAATCAGCTCGGAGGCGACGGAGACGCCGACGAGGCGCGGCAAAAAGTAGCTGGTGCCGATGTCGCAGCCCCCTAAGCCGAGCTTGATGAAGGCGCAGTTCATCCGCGCCGAGCGCGCGGCGATGCGAATGTCGGCGGCGAGCGCCAGGGCGAAGCCGCCGCCGGCGGCCGCGCCCTGCACCAGCGCGATGATCGGCTGCGGACAGCGCCGCATCAGCATCACGATGTCGGCGATGCGGCGTTGCGAGTCCAGGGAGTCGGCGACGCTTGGCGGCTCGTTGACGCCGCCGCGGCGCTGCATGGCGGCCTTAAGATCAAGGCCGGCGCAGAAATTCTTGCCGGCGCCCTTGAGCACGACGACGCGCGTCGTGCGATTGCGCTGGAGGCTTTCGAAATAGGCGTTGAGCGCATCGATCAGCGCCGTGTCGAGCGCGTTCAGGTTCTCCGGGCGATTGAGCGTCACCCGGTCGACACCATTGTCATGCTCGATCAGCAGCGGTTGGGACATGGCGCGCTCTCTCCTCACCGTCATCCCGGCGAACGCCGGGATCCATAGCCACCGGCTTGTTTGGTCAGAGCGCGGCGTCTGCCGAGTGCTTCTCACAGACGCCGCGGAGTATGGGTCCCGGCTCAAGGCCGGGACGACGGCGGAATGTGCGTCAGCGCGGGGCCATGCGGATGGCGCCGTCGAGGCGGATGGTTTCGCCGTTCAGCATCGGGTTCTCGACGATGTGGACGGCGAGGTTGCCGTATTCCGAGGCGTCGCCGAGACGGGCCGGATGCGGCACCTGGGCGCCGAGGCTCTTGCGGGCCTCTTCGTTCAGGCCCATCAGCAGCGGCGTCAGGAACAGGCCGGGCGCGATGGTGTTGACGCGGATCTTCTGGCTGGCGAGATCGCGCGCGGCCGGCAAGGTCAGGCCGACGACGCCGCCCTTCGAGGCCGAATAGGCGATCTGGCCGATCTGGCCTTCATAGGCCGCGACACTGGCGGTGTTGATCGCAACGCCGCGCTCCTCGCCGATTGGCTCGGCGGTGACCAGGCGCTCGGCGAACAGGCGCAGCACGTTGAAGGTGCCGATCAGATTGACGTTGATGATGCGCGCGAACTTCGCCAGCGGATAGACGCCGTCCTTGCCGACGATGCGCTGCGAGCCGCCGATGCCGGCGCAGTTCACCAGCACGCGGGCGATGCCATGCGCGGCCTCGGCCTTGGCGATGCCGGCCTTGACCTGCTCCTCATTGGTGACGTCGGCATGCAGGGCGACGCCCTTGAGCTCGGCGGCGACCTTCTCGGCATTCTCCAGGCTCTGATCGAGCACGGCGATCTTGGCGCCCTTGGCCGCCATGGCGCGCGCCGTGGCGGCGCCGAGACCCGAGCCACCGCCGGTGATGAGAACGGCAACGTTGTTGAGTTGCATGGTGCGTTTCCTCCTTTGTCTGTTTTCGGCGAATAGCGAATAGGGAGTAGCGAATAGAGAAGGATGCTCTTCCCCCCTATTCGCTACCCCCTATTCGCCATTCGCCCGTTTCAATATCCCGCCGCAGATCAGCGCCTCCATATGGGCGATGTACTGGCGGCAGACCTCGTCGGTGACCGGGCCGACGCCGATCGCGCGCGACATGGCGTGGCGGCCGAAGAACAGGTGATCGCAGGCGCCGATCAGGCTGGTGTAGAACAGCACGGGATCGACGGCGCGAAACTCGCCCTTGGCGATGCCCTCCTCGATCAGCCGGCGATGGAATTCCAGCAGCGGCGCGACGAAGAATTTCGACACCTCGTCGGCAGCTTCGGCGCTGCTCTCGTGCAGCAGATAATGGATCAGCCGGTTCATATAGGGAAACCGGTGATAGGCGCGGATGATGCCGCTGATGTGCAGCTTCAGCTTGGCCGTCGGCGGCAGCGGCTGCGCCAGCAGATATTCGAGATTGGCGACCTCGGTGGCGGCGTCGCGCGCGAGCAGCGCCAGCAGCAGGCCGTCCTTGTTGCCGAAATGGTATTTCACCAGCGCGGCATTGGAGCCGGACTTCTGGGCGATGTCGCTGAGCGAAATCTCGATCGAGGACCTCGCGATCATCAGCTCGCTGGCGGCGTCCAGCAGCTTTTCCGCGGTGGCATTCCGCCCCACGGCAAGCTTCTCCGGCGCGCTGGTCTGCAGCTGAGGTCCCAAGGCGTTTCCCATCGATTGTTGCGGCCAGATAAGCCGAAGCCGAAGTCGATCTCAAGAGTTAATTGATCGATTGACTAAAGCTCAATCGCGCATTTAAATCCCTCCCAATCAACGAACCAAGTCTAGGGAGGAAACGTCATGGCGGAAGCCTATATCGTCGCGGCTGCGCGCACGGCCGGCGGTCGCAAGGGCGGGCGTCTGTCCGGCTGGCATCCGGCGGATCTGGCGGCGAAGGTGCTGGACGCGCTGGTCGAGCGCTCCGGCGCCGCGCCGGACCAGGTCGAGGATGTGATCATGGGCTGCGTCATGCAGACCGGCGAGCAGTCCACCAACATCGCGCGCAATGCGGTGCTGGCCTCGAAGCTGCCGGAGAGCGTGCCGGGCACCTCGATCGACCGGCAGTGCGGCTCGTCACAGCAGGCGCTGCATTTCGCCGCCCAGGCGGTGATGTCGGGCGCGATGGACGTGGTGATCGCGGCCGGCGTGGAGTCGATGACCCGCGTGCCGATGGGCCTGTCCTCGACCTTGCCGGCGAAGAACGGCTTCGGGCACTACAAGAGCCCGAGCATGGAGAGCCGGTATCCGAACATCCAGTTCAGCCAGTTCACCGGCGCCGAGATGATGGCGGAGAAGTACGGTCTCTCCAAGGATGAGCTCGACGAATACGCCTATCAGAGCCACCAGCGCGCGATCGCCGCAACGCAAGCGGGACACTTCAAGGACGAGATCATCCCGCTGCAGATCACCCGCGCGGATGGATCGACCGACACGCATCATATCGACGAAGGCATCCGCTTCGACGTCAGCCTCGACGGCATCAAGGGCGTCAAGCTGATCGCCGAGAACGGCAAGCTGACCGCGGCCTCCGCCAGCCAGATCTGCGACGGCGCCTCGGGCGTGATGGTCGTCAACGAGCGCGGCCTGAAATCGCTCGGCGTCAAGCCGCTGGCGCGCGTGCACCACATGACCATGATGGGCGGCGATCCCGTGATCATGCTGGAAGCCCCGCTGCCGGCAACGCAGCGCGCGCTGCAGAAGGCCGGCATGTCGATCGACGACATCGATCTCTACGAGGTCAACGAGGCGTTCGCCTCGGTGCCGACCGCCTGGCTGAAGACCACCGGCGCCGATCCCAGCCGTCTCAACGTCAACGGCGGCGCCATCGCGCTCGGCCATCCGCTCGGCGGCTCCGGCACCAAGCTGATGACGACCTTGCTGCATGCGCTGAAGCAGCGCAACAAGCGCTATGGCCTGCAAACCATGTGCGAAGGCGGCGGCATGGCCAACGTGACGATCGTCGAGCGGCTGTAGCTCTCGCAACACCACCGGTGTCGTCCCGGCCTCGAGCCGGGACCCATAGCCACCGAATTGAATGTCGGGCGAGCTGGAAGCCACAGCTCGCTTTCACCACAGGCCCCTGTGGTTATGGGTCCCGGCTCAAGGCCGGGACGACACCATTTTCCTGATTTAGCGGTGAGCCCATCATGACCCACCCGTCCGTCTATGCCCAAAGCCATCCCGACAAGATCGCCTATCAGATGGCCGGCACCGGCAAGGCCATCACCTATCGCGAGCTCGATGAGCTCTCCAATCAGGGCGCCCAGCTGTTTCGATCGCTCGGGCTGAAGGCCGGCGACCACATCGCCTTCCTGATGGAGAACCGGCTCGCCTTCATGGAGATCGCCTGGGCCGCTCAGCGCTCCGGTCTCTACTACACCGCGATCAGCCGCTATCTCACCAAGGACGAGATCGCCTACATCATCAAGGATTGCGGCGCCAAGGTCTTCATCACCTCGCCGAAATGCGCCGAGCAGGTCCGCGACCTCGTCACGGCCGACGGCCCGCTGTTCTTCATGGTCGACGAGCCCGAGCCCGGCTTCCGCTCCTGGGACAAGGAGGCCGGCGCGCAGCCCAAGACGCCGATCGCAGACCAGGTCGCCGGCTACGACATGCTGTACTCGTCGGGCACCACCGGGCGGCCGAAGGGCATCAAGAAGGATTTCGAGGGCAATCCGATCGACCAGCCCAACCAGTTCCTGCGCGTGCTCTGCGCCGACATGTGCGGCATGAATGCCGAGAGCATCTATCTGTCGCCGGCGCCGCTGTATCATGCGGCCCCCCTGCGCTTCAACATGATGGCGATCACGCTCGGCGGCACGTCGATCATCATGGAGCATTTCGACGCCGAGGAGTTCTTGCGGCTGGTCGAGAAGTACAAGGTGACGCAGTCGCAGCTGGTGCCGACGATGTTCGTGCGCATGCTCAAACTGCCGGAAGACGTCCGCAAGCAGTACGACGTCTCGACCCTGAAGGGCGCGATCCATGCCGCGGCGCCCTGCCCTGTCGACGTCAAGGCCAGGATGATCGAGTGGTGGGGACCGATCCTGATCGAGTACTATGCCGGCTCCGAAGGCAACGGCGTCACCGTCTGCAACTCGAAGCAATGGCTTGAGCATCGCGGCAGCGTCGGCCGCGCCGTGGTCGGCAAGATCAAGATCCTCGGCGAGGACGACCAGGAGATGCCGACCGGCGAGATCGGCACGGTCTATTTCGCCGATGCGCCTGTTTTCTCCTATCACAACGATCCGGAGAAGACGAAGCGCGCCTACAACGACAAGGGCTGGTCGACGCTCGGCGACGTCGGCTATCTCGACGCCGACGGCTTCCTCTATCTCACCGACCGCAAGTCCTACATGATCATCTCCGGCGGCGTGAACATCTATCCGCAGGAGACCGAGGACGTGCTCATCACCCATCCTGATGTCGCCGATGTCGCCGTGTTCGGGGTGCCGAACGAGGAGATGGGCGAGGAGGTCAAGGCTGTCGTGCAGCCGCACGACATGACGCGGGCCGGCAAGGCGCTGGAAGAACAGCTGATGCTGTTCTGCCGCCAGCATCTGTCGCCGATCAAATGCCCGCGCTCGATCGACTTCGAGCCGGAGCTGCCGCGCACGCCGACCGGCAAGCTGGTCAAGCGCCACCTGCGCGAGCGCTACTGGCCGAAGAAGGGCGCGGCATAGCTCCGCCCACGGTGTCGTCCGGCCTCGAGCCGGGACCCATAGCCACCGTCGCATGTTTTGCGAAGGCTGGAGCTGCCAGCAAGCCTTACCACGTTATCCTGTGGTGATGGGTCCCGGCTCAAGGCCGGGACGACACTGATGAGGGCCACGATGACCTCTCCTTCTCAACTACCAGCCCTTCCCCCTCTCCCCCTTCCCTCCGCCATCCGCTCGCGCTACGTCGACGGCATCAACGGCTTGCGCATGCATGTGCTCGAAGCCGGGTTCGAAACATCGGACCGGCCATGCATACTGCTGCTGCACGGCTTTCCCGAGCTCGCCTATAGCTGGCGCAAGGTGATGCCGGCGCTGGCGGCCGCGGGCTACCACGTGCTAGCGCCGGACCAGCGCGGCTATGGTCGCACCACCGGCTGGAGCGCCGACTATGACGGCGACCTCGCGCCGTTCCGCCTCACCAATCTGGTGCGCGATGCGCTGGGCGTGGTCTATGCGTTCGGCCATCGCCACGTCGCGGCGGTCGTCGGGCATGATTTCGGCAGCCCGGTCGCAGCATGGTGTGCCCTGATCCGTCCCGACGTGTTCCGATCGGTCGTGATGATGAGCGCGCCGTTCGCGGGTCCACCGGCGGCGCCGTTCGACATCGCCAACCACCCTCTTGCTCCGCCCGACGATCCCGTGCATCGCGATCTCGCGGCGCTGCCGCGGCCGCGCAAGCACTATCAATGGTACTACTCGACGCCAGAGGCGAACGCGGATATGCATCGCGCGCCACAGGGTCTGCATGATTTTCTGCGCGCCTACTATCATCACAAGAGCGCGGATTGGCCTGACAACAAGCCCACTCCGTTGCAGGCATGGACTGCAGACGATCTTGCCAAGCTGCCGACCTACTACGTGATGGATCTCGGCAAGACGATGGCCGAGACCGTCGCGGAGGTGATGCCTGACTCGGCGACGATCGCAGCCAACCGCTGGCTGCCGGATCATGAGCTCGCGGTCTACGCCGCCGAATATGAACGAACAAGCTTCCAGGGCGGCCTGCAATGGTATCGCTGCGGCACGTCAGGCCTGTTCGACGCGGAATTGCAGACCTGGTCGGATCGCACGATCGACGTTCCGTCCGCATTCATCTCCGGCCTGCAAGACTGGGGCATCTACCAACGGCCCGGCGTGGTTGAAGCGATGCAATCCCGAGTCTGCACCAGGATGATCTTGTGCGAGTTGATCGACCGCGCCGGACATTGGGTGCAGCAGGAGCAACATGACAAGGTCAACGAGCTCCTGTTCACGTTCCTGAACAAATCGACAGCCTGATTTTGGACGCGTTGCGGCCTCATCAGGCGAATCGAGGAACGAACATTCGGGGTGCGACGTTTTGGCATCCGGGCGATGCGCATCAGGAGATGAATTCATGGATAAGAAGATCGCAGGCTTGTTGGGCGCGGTTGCCGCTGTCGGCGCGCTCGGCACGGCACAGGCATCGGCGGCTCCCGCCCCCACCGACGTGCTGAAGGCCAATTCCTACGCCGACCTGCTCGAGCCGATCCCTAACGCCGCCAAGGTGCTGCAGGCGCTCGACGAGCAGGCGCCGCCGGAGGCCGAGCCGAAGGTGCAGTTGGCGCAGTGGTATCATCACCACCATCATCATCACCACCATCACCATGGCTACTGGCGCGGCTATGGCTACGGCCCCGGCTATGGATATGGCTACGGTCCCCGGGTCTATGTGGTGCCGCGCCGGTACTACCATCACCACCACCATCATCACCATCACCACTGGTACTACGATCGCTATTGATCGTGGTGCGGTAAGAAGGCAAAGGGCGCCGGCCGCGAGGTCGGCGCTCGTCATTTGAGAAAAGGGCATGAGAGCATCATTGGGAGACAGGGGACTGTCGCGACGAGCAGGCCTGTGAATTTGTTTCTCCGTCATGCCCGGGCTTGTCCCGGGCATCCACGTCTTTCAGCGCGCTGGGACCGACGTGGATGGCCGGGACAAGCCCGGCCATGACGACGAGGAGAGAAAAACGTGTACTTCTGACATCCGATACGATTGTCTGATCAGCGTCAGGACTTACGCGCCTTCTCCTTGGCCGCGCGGTGGAGATGGCGGTAGGTGCCGTCGAACACCGTGTCGGTGCTCGACACCCATTCGGTCTCCTTGGCGAGCACGGGCCGGCTGGCGTGGATGCGGCGCGACTGCAGCTCGCGCTCCGCCGCCTCGTCGGGACTCATCGGCTCCACCGTAAAATTGGCTTCCTCCGGAATCACGATCACCTGCGCGAACGGCTCGCCCGGGCGGAAGATGTGCGTTCGTCCCTCCGCCGGCGCCTTGAACACGCAGAAGAACAGCATCGGCCAGAAGTTGCGCACCAGTGCCGGCACCGCGATCGGACAGGTATCCGTGCGATCGGTGTAGAAGCGCGGATGCGGCTCGGTCCGGATTGCAAAGCCCGGGGGCACCTTGAGATCGAGCAGGATCTGATAGGTGTAGAACGCGCCGCCAAAATTTCGGAATGGCGGCCATTGCAGCCCGGGGCTGGGCGGCTCGCCCCAATCGCCAGTGATCTCCAGCTTGCCGTCGCGCGTCGTGACCTGCAGCTCGAAATCATAGGGGTAGAACAGCTCGATGCCGTATTGCGCGCCTTCGGAGAACGGCACGCAGTGCCAGACCTGCTCGTGCGAGCCATTCGCGCGCGGCTGCCGCTCGCCGGCCCAGCCCGGAATGTCCATCCTGGTCCGCCGCGGCGCCAGTCCTGGATCATTCAGCCTGTATTTGACGCTGGTCATTGGAACTCCTTAGGTAAACAAGCGGAAGCGCGAACGTTGATTTTGCCTATGGGTTCCCTGACTGGGGCCTGAATGCGACCTCACGATATGTTTCGCGGCCGCGGCGCGGCAGCAGTTTGACCGCGCTGCGGCAGAGCCATATACAGATTAGAAACGTTCTAAACACTCGAATGTTGAGAACGGCAATCCGGGGACTTTGGAATGAAGAATTTCGCCGACCTCACCGAGCGCGAGATCCTGGCGATCGCGATCTCGGCCGAAGAGGAAGACGGCCGCATCTACATGAGCTTCGCGGAAGACCTGGCGGAGCGGTATCCGGATTCGGCGAAACTGTTCGAGCAGATGGCCGAGGAGGAGAAGGGCCATCGCCACATGCTGCTCGAACTCTATGAGGAGCGCTTCGGCAAGAACCTGCCGCCGATCCGGCGCGAGAACGTCAAGGGCTTCATGCAGCGACGGCCGATCTGGCTGACCAAGAACCTGTCGCTCGACGCCATCCGCAGGGAGGTCGGCACGATGGAGTTCGAGGCCGAGCGCTTCTATGCCAAGGCCGCCGAACAGGCCAAGGATGTCGGCGTGCGCCGGCTGCTCGGCGATCTCGCCGAGGCCGAGAAGGGCCACGAGAAGGTCGCGGCGCAACTCACCGACAAGATCCTCAGTCCGGACGTCCGGGACAAGGAAGACGAGACGCGCCGCCGCGTGTTCGTGCTGCAATATGTGCAGCCTGGCCTCGCCGGACTGATGGACGGTTCGGTCTCGACCCTGGCTCCACTATTCGCCGCCGCCTTTGCCACGCATCAGAATTTCCAGACCTTCCTGGTCGGCCTCGCCGCCTCGATCGGCGCCGGCATCAGCATGGGCTTTGCCGAGGCGCTGTCCGACGACGGCTCACTCACCGGCCGGGGCTCGCCCTGGCTGCGCGGCGCCGTCTGCGGCGCGATGACGACGCTCGGCGGCCTTGGCCATACCATGCCCTATCTGGTGCCGGACTCCTGGGCCAATGCGTTCTGGATCGCCACCGCCATCGCGTGCCTCGTCGTGTTCTTCGAGCTGTGGGCGATTGCCTATATCCGCGCGCGCTACATGGACACGCCGTTCCTGCAGGCGGTGTTCCAGATCGTGCTCGGCGGCATCATCGTGCTCGGCGTGGGGATATTGATCGGCGCGGCCTAGCATCGCCCGCGGCAGGCGGAACATTCAGCCGCGGTGCTGATTGCGCCCCAGCTCTGATCACGGAAGCCTCGTCATGACACCACGCCTGCACTACGGCACCCCCGCAAAGATCCTGCACTGGCTGGTGGTGCTGCTGCTCGCCGTCCAATATCCGATAGGCTGGCTGATGCCGGATCTGCACGCCAACACGCCGCCGGGCGCGCCGATGATCCTGCACATCTCGTTCGGCCTCACGCTGCTGGCGCTGATCGTGCTGCGCTTGATCTGGCGGCTCACCCATCCGGTGGCGCCGGAGAGCTCGCTGCCGCCGTGGCAGCGGCTGAGCTCGGAGGCTGTGCATTGGATGCTCTATGTGATGGTGCTGGCCAGCACCATCACCGGCTGGCTGTTCGCCTCGTTCCGCGGCTGGAGCGTGTCGTTCTTCTATCTGTTTCCACTGCCGATGCTGGCCGCGCACAACCCCGCCGGCAACCGCGCCATCGACGGCCTGCACCAGGCCTCCGAGTGGCTGTTGCTGATCCTGATCATCGTGCATGTCGGCGCCGCGCTGGCGCACATCGTTGTCTATCGCGACCGCGTGATGCAGCGCATGCTGCCGGGCTGATCGTCCGACCAGCAATTTCGGTCAAGCGGCCGCCGCACGCCTGGGGTAAAAGGCGAGCTCCACGCGCACGGGGAGCAGGACCTTGGCTGCATCGCAATGGACGTTCGCAACCGCCGTCGAGACGGCGAAAGCTCTGGCACATCGCGAGATCTCGTCGGTCGAGCTGACTCAGCTCGCGATCGACCGCATCGAACGACATGACAACAAGATCAATGCCGTCTGCGTGCGCGACTTCGATCGCGCCCTGGAGGCCGCGCGTCGCGCCGACGCGGCGCTGGCGCGCGGCGAGAGCCGGCCACTGCTCGGCCTGCCGCTGACCGTCAAGGAGTCCTACAACATCGCTGGACTGCCGACGACCTGGGGTTTTCCGCAACAGAAGGATTTCATCGCGGCCGAGGATGCACTGACGGTCACGCGCGCGAAGGAGGCCGGCGGCATCGTGCTCGGCAAGACCAATGTGCCGCTCGGACTCGGTGACTGGCAGAGCTACAACGACATCTACGGCACGACGAATAACCCTTACGATCTCGGCCGCACGCCGGGCGGCTCCTCCGGCGGATCGGCGGCGGCGCTTGCCGCGGGCTACGGCTCGCTGTCGCTCGGCTCGGACATCGGCGGCTCGCTGCGCGTGCCGGCGTTTCATTGCGGCGTCACCGCGCACAAGCCGACCTATGGCCTCATGCCGACACGCGGCCACACGCCGCCGCCGTTCCAGCCGCTGCCGAACGAGGCGGATCTTGCCGTGGTCGGCCCGATGGCGCGCTCGGCCGCCGACCTGTCGCTACTGCTCGACGTGATGGCTGGTCCCGATCCACTCGAAGCCGGCACGGCGTATCGGCTGGAGCTGCCGCCGCCGCGGCATGCGCGGCTGCAGGATTTTCGCGTGCTGGTGGTCGCGTCGGATCCGCTGCTGCCGACCGACACCGCCGTGCGCGGGGCGATCGAGCGGCTCGCAACTGATCTGGCGAAGGCTGGCGTCAATGTCGTGAGCGAGAGCCCGCTGCTGCCGGACTTCGCAGCAACCAGCCGGCTCTACATGCGCCTGCTGCTCGGCTTCCTCGGCGCGACCATGCCGCCGCAGGTTCATGCCGAGGCCAACCAGGCCGTCGCGCATCTTCCGAAGGAGGAGATGAGCCTTGCGGCCGAGCGGCTGCGCGGCCTCGCGCTCAGCCATCGCGACTGGGTGCAGGCCAACAACGCCCGCTTCGGCCTGCGCGCGCAGTGGCGAGCGCTGTTCGCACGGTTTGATGCGGTGATCTGTCCGATCATGCCGACACCTGCGTTTCCGCACGACCACTCGCCGGATCAAAGAGAACGTCGCGTCAACATCGATGGCGTGGCGCACGACTACAACGATCAGCTGGCATGGCCAGGCGTCGCGACCCTGCCCGGCCTGCCGGCGACGGCCATCCCGCTCGGGCTTGCGGATGGCCTGCCGGTCGGCGTGCAGATCGTCGGCCCCTTCCTCGAAGACCGCACGCCGATCAAGCTCGCCGAACTGATCGAGCGCGAGTTTGGAGGCTTCACGCCGCCGCCGATGTTCGCGGATTAGTTGGCGTCAGGGACGCAGTCACGCGCCTCACCCAGCGCCGTCGTCCCGGCCTTGAGCCGGGACCCATAGCCACCGGCCGTGGTGAGACGATGACTCGTAGTTGAGCCAACTCGATAAATTCCGCGGTATGGGTCCCGGCTCAAGGCCGGGACGACAGCTGTGTGTACGGCGACAGCCTCTACTCCTCACGCGTCGAACATGATGACGCTGCGAAGGGTCTTGCCGGCCTTCATGTTGGCAAAGCCCTCGTTGATCTCGGACAGCTTCAGCTTGGCGGAGATCCAGTCCTCCAGGTGCAGCTTGCCGCGCAAATAGAATTCGACGAGGCGGGGCATGTCGACGCGGAAGTGATTGGAGCCCATCGACGAGCCCTGGATGCGGCGCTCGCGCAGGAAGTCGAAGCCGTGCAGCTCGATCTTCTGGCCGAACGGGATCATGCCGACGATGGTCGCGGTGCCGCCCGGCGCGAGCATGGCGAACGCCTGCTCCGCGGTCTCCTTGCGTCCCAGCACCTCGAAGGCGTGATGCACGCCGCCCTTGGTGAGTTCACGAACCTGCGCGACGACGTCGCCGTCGGCGGGATTGATGATGTCTGTGGCGCCGAGTTTCGTCGCAAGCTGCAGCTTGGCCGGATTGGTGTCGATGGCGATGATGCGCCCGGCGCCGGCAATCTCCGCGCCGTTGATCGCCGCCATGCCGACGCCGCCGCAACCGATCACCGCGACGGTTTCGCCGGCCGTCACCCGCGCGGTGTTGACGACCGCGCCATAGCCGGTGATCACGCCGCAGCCGATCAGCGCGGCGAGCTCAAGCGGCATGTCCTGGCGGATCTTCACGATCGCGTTCTCGTGCACCAGCATCTGCTCGGCGAAGGACGAGAGGTTGAGGAACTGATGCAGCTTCTCACTTCGTCCCCATGACAGCCGATTGGACGCGCCGGGCGGCATCTTCACCGTGGTGTCGGTGCACAGCACCGGACGACCCGTCGTGCAGTTGTCGCAGGTGCCGCAGAACACCGACAGGCAGGTGACGACGTGATCGCCCGGCTTCACATAGGTGACGTCGGATCCGACCTGCTCGACGATGCCGGCGGACTCATGGCCGAGCACGGCGGGCAGTGGATGCGGATAGAGGCCCTCGATGAAGTGCAGGTCGGAGTGACAGAGGCCTGCCACGCTCGTGCGGATCAGCACCTCGCGCGGCCCCGGCTTGGGCACGCTGATGTCCTCGATCACCAGCGGCTTGTTGACCTCCATCAGCACGGCGGCTTTCATTGGCGTTCTCCCGATCTTGTTTGTTGTTGGTCGTGGCAAGCCTACGCCGCTGACAGCAGTTCGCCAACCTCCTCCATGTCAGCGGCACGTTCGCCGAGCAGCAGTGTCGAGATGGCATCATCCATCCTATTTTCCGCAAGCCGGAACGGATCGGACGGCGTCAGCCGATGATCGACGACGAGCTTGGCGAGCAACAGCCGGCGCGCATCGCCACGCATGGCGTGAATGCGCGCGCTCTCCCAAGTGAGGGAGACGGCGCTCGACGTGTGATACAGCAGGCTAGTGGCGCGGCGGGCTTCGGCTTCGTTGTCGGCGCGCGCCGCGACCTCACGCGCAAAGCCGACCGCGCGATCGACCAGACGATGCAGCTGATCGCGCCAGGCCTGCGGCACGGCGGCGCTATCATCGAGCCGCGCATGCAGATCGGCTGCCAGCGCCTGCTCCGCGCCGTGACGCCCGACCGCGCGCTTCAGCGCATCGAGCGCGACGATGTTGCCCGTGCCCTCCCAGATCGAGCCGAGATGGGCGTCGCGCAAGAGGCGAGCGGTGGCGAACTCCTCGACATAGCCGATGCCGCCGCGCATCTCCAACGCATCGCCGCAGACCTTGCGGGCATCGCGGGTGGCACGGAATTTCAAGGTCGGCGTCAGGATGCGGAGCAGCGCGGCCGCGTCCTGGCTGCCGGCCTCGGCACGGTCGAGCGCATCGGCCGTGAGGAAGCTCATCGACAGCGCCTGCTCGGTCGCGAGCAGGATCTTCATCAGTTGACGACGACCGAGCGGCAGGTCGACGATGCGCTGCCCGAACACCACGCGATTGCGCGCAACGGTGATGGCATCGTGCCAGGCGCGCCGCATCAGGGCCGTCGACTTGACGCCGTTGGAGAGGCGCGACGAGTTGACCATCTCGGCCATCTGAACGAAGCCGCGATCGAGCCGGCCGACCGCATAGGCAATGGCGCCTTCCAGCTTGATCTCGCCCGACGCCATCGAGCGGGTGCCGAGCTTGTCCTTCAGACGCACGATCCGATAGTGGTTCTGGCTGCCGTCATCGAGGAAGCGCGGCATCAGGAAAAGTCCCACGCCGCGCGTACCGCCGTCAGCGCCATCGGGTCGTGCCAGCAGCATCACCACTTTCGCATCGGCATTGGAGCAGAACCACTTCTCGCCATGCAGGCGCCAATGATCACCCTCGGGCACCGCGACCGTGGACAAGGTGCCGACATCGGAGCCGCCCTCCTTCTCGGTCATGAACTGTCCGCCCTGGGTCAGCTTCCGCATGTCGGTCTGCGTCAGGCCGTCGAGATATCGGGCTTTCAGCGCGTCGCTGCCGAAGCTCGCGAGCAGCTTGGCGCAGCCGTCGGTCACGTTGATCGGACAGCCCAACCCGAACTCGGCCTGGTTGAACAGGAAGGTGAAGGCGTGCTTGGCGACGACCGGATATCTGGTGGGCCAGCCGAGAATACCCTTGCGGATCGACATCGCATGGATGCCGAACTCGCCAAAGGCGGCGCGCTCCAGCTCGCGATAGGCCGGATGATATTCGATCCATTGCACGTCGCGGCCGAAGCGGTCGCGCTGATGCAGCACCGGTCCGTGGCGATCGGCCAGCCTGGCGCATTCGTCGAGATAGCCTCCGGCGAGCTCACCCAGCCGATCGAGATGCGGCACGAGGTGGTGAAACAACCGCTCGGGCAGATGGATGCGCAGGAGGTCGGCAAGCGCCGGATCGGCCCGATAGAAGTTCAGCCCGGTGGTATCAGGCGCCAGCAGCTCCGGGCGCTTGCCGCCGGTCATCACGTCATCGCGTCTCAGGAACTGATGCATGATCGTTAAGCCCTCGTTCGTTTCCGCCAGTCTTCTTACGGACTCTTCGACAGGTTGCGCCTGATCGGATACACAACAGCAACGGCTTGCGCCGAACCGGGAGCAGATCCATGACCAGTCAGCCGACGGAGGTTTATCGCATCTTCGGGGCGGAGATGTCGCCCTATTCGGTCAAGGTGCGATCGTATCTGCGTTACAAGGGCATTCCGCATCACTGGATATTGCGCAATGCGGAAAGCGAGGCGGATTATGCGCGACATGCCAAGCTGCCGATCATTCCGCTGGTGGTCGCTCCCGACGACGCGCCGATGCAGGATTCGACGCCGATCATCGACGCGTTGGAGCTCGACTTTCCGGAGCCGCCGATTCACCCGGCCGACGTGCTGACCAGCTTCGTCTCGGCCCTGCTCGAGGAGTTCGGCGACGAGTGGGGCAACAAATGGATGTTCCACTACCGCTGGGCGCGCGACGTCGACCAGCGCGCCTCGGCCGGGCGCATCGCCCGCATGGTTGCGCCGAAGGCCGACGAGACCACCTTCGGCAAGGTGGCGGAGAAGATCCGCGCCCGCATGGTGGAGCGCCTCTGGTATGTCGGCTCCAACGAGGTCAACGCGCCGCAGATCGAGCAGGGTTTCGTCGAGATGCTCGGCCTGCTGGAACGGCATCTCGCCATCAGGCCCTATCTGTTCGGCGGCCGGCCGTCTTACGGCGATTTCGGCCTGTGGGGGCAGTTCTACGAACTGTGGACCGATCCGACCGCCGGCGCGCTGATCGAGGGCAATGCGCCGCATGTGCTGGCCTGGATCCATCGCATGCTGTGGCCACGCGCCGAAGGCGAGTTCGAGCTGTGGCCGGAACTGTCGCTGACCCTGATGCCGATCCTGACCCGGCAGGTCGGCGCATTGTTCATGCCGTGGACGCTCGCCAACGAGCGGGCGCTGACGGAGAACCGGGACATGTTCAGCGTTCAGCTCGGCGACACCGTGTGGACGCAGAAGCCGCAGAAATATCACGCCCGCTCACTGCAGATGCTCCGCAGCAAATACGCGTTCCTGCACGACCGCAGCCGGCTCGACGTGGTGCTGGAGGAGATCGGCTGCCTCAATGGATTGCAGCCGCGCCCGGCCTGACATCAGGCAGATTTGTGGGGATGGACGATAGGAAGATGGCCGCAGCTGCACTAGCTTGAACGGCAGCGAACGCATGTCGAGGACAAGCCATGGACATCCCTGCCTACAAGATCGCCCTGATCGTCGGCGCCGGCGAAGGGCTCTCCGCCTCGCTGGCCCGGCTGTTCGCGCGCGAGAAGATCCGCGTCGCGCTCGCCGCGCGCAAGACCGAGAAACTTGGCGCGCTGTGCAACGAGACCGGCGCCCGCGCCTATCCCTGCGACGCCAGCAATCCCGAGGATGTCGAGCGACTGTTCGGCCTCGTGACGCGCGAGATCGGCGAGCCTGATCTCGTGGTCTACAATGCGAGCGCCCGGGCGCGCGGGCCGCTCACCGATCTGGTACCGGCCGACGTGCAGGAGTCCATTGCCGTCAGCGCCTTCGGCGGCTTCCTGGTGGGGCAGCAGGCAGCGCAGCGCATGCTGCCCCACAAGCACGGCGCGATCCTGTTCACCGGCGCCTCCGCCAGCGTGAAGGGCTATGCGCAGTCGGCCGCCTTCGCGATGGGCAAGTTCGCGCTGCGCGGCCTCGCCCAGAGCATGGCCCGCGAGCTGTCGCCGCAGGGCATCCACGTCGCGCATTTCGTCATCGATGGCGGCATCAGGAGCGCCGGGCGGCAGGAGCCGGCGGAGCGGCCGGACTCGATGCTCGATCCCGATGCGATCGCCGCCAGCTATTGGAACGTGCTGCAGCAGCCGCGCAGCGCCTGGAGCTGGGAGATGGAGCTCCGACCCTGGCTGGAGACGTTTTGAGAACTCCCCACGTGGAGGGCAAATCGCACCACAGTCGCCGTCATTGCGAGCGCAAGCGAAGCAATCCAGAGTCCTTGCTCGGCGCTGGATTGCTTCGCTCACGCTCGCAATGACGTGGATAGGTCCTTGCCAAATGCAAGCTGCTATCACCCGGCTTGACCGGGCGATCCAGTAAACGCAACTGATAGCTGGCGATACGGTGAGGCCGCGTCGTACTGGATGCCCCGCCTTCGCGGGGCATGACATCCTTCAGCCTATCTCAAACGTGCGATCTGCGGGTCGTTGTGGATCACGTGCAGATCTGCACCCGTTGAATGCGCCAGCGCTTGGCTCAGCACCTTCTCGAACCGCACCAACGTCCAATCATCCGCGTGCGGCTGGGTGGCGAAGCCGGCCTTGCGCGCCAGCGCGATCATCACGTCGTTGGTGCGCAGCGCCTCGCCTGACAGCGTCACACCACCGAGTGCACGCGCTCGGCCTTCGAGATGCGCGATCAGTGCCGGGCCGATGCCGTGGCCGTGCCAGCGGTCATGCACCGAGAGGCCGAACTCGACGCGGCCCGTGCTGCGATCGAGCGCGTAGCGCGCCTCGGCCACGATGCTTTCGACGCCGTCGTGATCCATCGCTCCGATCAGGCTGTAGCGGTCATTGCGGCCGAGCGCGACGAAGTCGTCGAGCACCGGCTTCGGCAGTTCGCTGAGCGCGCCCAGGAAACGCCTGTTTCGCGAGCGTGGGCTCAGCGACCGCACATAGGCCTGCAGCACCTCGGCATCATCAGGCGTGACGAAGCGGAGGCGCACCTCCTCGCCGCGCCGCGTGCGGATGACATTGGACGCAGCGTGGACGGCAGCAGCTTGCGTCGGCATGGCGGGCTCCGGCGGAGATGGAGTTGCCGGCGTCCTCCTTTGCGAAGCGGCGCCGGCGCGGCGGGATGAGTGAGGGGCTCACCCCCGCCAGAACGGCTTGTCGATCTCGGCGGCGATGTCGCTGCGAGACAGGCCGAGATCGTGCAGGTCGCGCTCCGACCATTGCGCCAGCTCGTGCCGGGTGCGGTAGCGGAAGCGCCAGGCCGAGAGCAGCTCGGCAACCCCCGACCAGAACCCGGGTGCATGATGTTTCGTCATTGACGAGGAGACGTAGAGGGACATGAAAGCCTCCCGAAATTCCTTGAGGATGCAATATCGAGCGGTTGCGCTTCATCCACAAACGACATTTACTACCGTTTCGGATGAAATAACGTCATGAAACGGGAGGCCGTGAATGGCCCGACTGCCGTCGCTGAATGGACTAAGGGCGTTCGAGGCTGCCGCGCGGCACCTGAGCTTCACCCGCGCGGCGTCGGAGCTGAACGTGACGCAGACCGCAATCAGCCATCAGATCAAGCGGTTGGAGGACGAGCTCGGCATCCGCCTGTTCGTCCGCCAGAACCGCAGCCTGGCGCTGACGCCGCAGGCCCGCGACTATCTCCCGCTGGTGCGTGCCGCATTCGACGATCTCCGGCTGGCGACGGAACGGCTGGTCCGCAAGGACAACGCCAAGGTGCTGACCGTCTCGACCATCGCCTCGCTGGCGGCGAAATGGCTGCTGCCGCGACTGACGGCCTTTCAGGAGGCGCATCCCGGCATCGACGTGCGCATCACGACCTCCACAGGCCTGGTGGATTTCCGCAAGGACGATGTCGACGCCGCGATCCGCTACGGCCGCGGCCACTGGCCGGGCGTGCGCGCCGAATGGCTGATGGCCGACGAGCTGTTTCCGGTGTGCAGCCCGGCCTTGTTGCAGGGCGACAAGCCGCTGCGCTGTCCGGAGGACCTCGCCCATCACACGCTGTTGCAGGCCAGCGGCGGCTATGATGACGACTGGCGGCTGTGGCTGACGGCGGCGGGGCTGCCGGTGGAGCTGTCGCGGCAAAGCCGGCTGAGCTTCGATCTGTCGCTGATGACCGTGCAGGCCGCGATCGACGGGCTCGGCGTCGCGATCGGCCGCACCGCCTATGTCCAGGACGACATCGCCAAGGGCCGGCTGGTGGTGCCGTTCAAGATGACGCTGCCGAGCGATGCCGGCTTCTATCTGGTGATGCCCGAGGGCCGCACAGACCCGCCCAAGCTGAAGGCGTTCCGGCAGTGGTTGAAGGGTGCAGCGCAGCAGAAGTCTCCGTCGCTGAATCCCGTTCAGATCTAGGCATTCGCCAGCAAATCTATTGGCCCAATTGATCAGGCGTGGCAGATTGTCGCACCTTTCCTTCGGCCGGCGTAGAAATCCTCCGCACGAGCCCCTCGACGGTAGGAGTTTCCCCGCGTGTCCTCACAGCCAATCCCGCAGCCGGCTACCATCCATTCGCGCATCGGCGCGATTCTGCGCGCCACCAGCGGCAATTTCCTCGAGCAGTTCGACTTCTTCCTGTTCGGCTTCTATGCCCCGATCATCGCCAAGGCGTTCTTTCCGTCGGAGAACGAGACCGCGGCGCTGCTCAACGCCTATGGCGTGTTCTGGCTCGGCGCCTTGATGCGGCCGGTCGGCGCGGTCGTGCTCGGCGCCTATGTCGACAAGATCGGCCGACGGCAGGGCCTGATCGTGACGCTCGGCATCATGGCGTTCGGCACGGTCGTCATCGCGTTCTGCCCGACCTATGCGACCATCGGCATCGCAGCCCCGATCATCGTGCTGCTCGGCCGCCTGCTGCAGGGCTTCTCGGCCGGCGTCGAGCTCGGCGGCGTATCGGTCTACCTGTCGGAGATTTCCACGCCCGGCAATCGCGGCCTCTACACCTCGTTCCAGTCCTCCAGCCAGCAGGTCGCGATCTTCGTCGCCTCTCTCATCGGCTATGTGCTCAATCAGGCCATGCCCGCGGACATGGTGGCCGCCTGGGGCTGGCGCATCCCGTTCTTCATCGGCTGCCTGATCATCCCGCTGATCTTCTTCTTGCGCCGGACGCTGGAGGAGACGCCGGCCTTTCTCGCGATGAAGAAGCACCCGACCGCGCGCGAAGTGTTCGCCTCGGCGCTGGACAATTGGCGCATCGTGATCCTCGGCATGATGATCGCGGTGCTGACCACGACGACGTTCTACTTCATCACCGTCTACGGCCCCGGCTTCGGCAAGGAGCTGAAGCTGTCAGCGGCGGACTCGCTGCTCGTCACCCTGCTGGTCGCCGTCACCAACTTCCTGTGGAATCCGGTCGGCGGTGCGGTGTCGGACCGGATCGGGCGCAAGCCGGTGCTGGTGGCCATCGCGGTGCTGGCGCTTCTCACCGCCTATCCGGCGCTGCATTGGCTCGCGGCGGCGCCGAGCTTCGGCAAGTTGCTCACCGTCGAGATGCTGTTCTCGTTCTATTTCGGCGTCTACAGCGGCACCATGCTGGGCTGCCTGGTCGAGATCGTGCCGGCGCATGTCCGCACCACCTGTTTCTCGATCGCCTTCGCGCTGGCCGCCGGCCTGTTCGGCACCGCGACGCCGGCGGTCTCGACCTGGCTGATCAACAAGACCGGCGACAAGGCCTCGCCCGGCTACTGGCTGATGTGCGCCGCCGTGCTCGGCATCATCGCCGCGACGACCGTGTATCGCGGCGGCCGGCAGGCCGTCGCGGCGCGCGAGCCGGTCGCGGCCTGATCCGCTTGTCTGTTCGCGTCGCGGGCGGCATCATCGAATGCCGCCCGTTTTTCGTCGGGGGCCGGAGTGGGAGCGAGGTCTGTCATGGATGAACTGATTGCCGTCGCCGCCCGGGCGGCCGAACGGCTGATCGCCAACAAGCAGACCATCGCGGTGGCGGAGTCGTCCGCGGGCGGGCTGATCGCCGCATCGCTGCTCGCGGTTCCCGGCGCCTCGGCATATTTCCTTGGCGGCGCGGTGGTCTATACCCGCGACGCCCGCCGCGTGCTGATGGACATCCCGGACGAGGCGATGAAGGGCATCCGCTCGGCATCGGAGCCCTATGCGGAGCTGCTGGCGCGGCAGATCAGGACGCGCTTCGCGACGGATTGGGGCCTGTCGGAGACCGGCGCCGCCGGCCCGACCGGCAACCGCTACGGCGATGCGGCCGGTCACGCGTGTTTCGCCGTGGCCGGCCCGGCATCAGCCGTGGTCACGCTGGAGAGCGGCAGCGGCGATCGTGGCGCCAACATGCACCTGTTCGCGAAGAGCGCGCTGGAGTTGTTGCTAACAAAGCTTGATGAGTAACTCGGTGTCGTCCCGGACAAGCCCGACGACGCGAAGCGTCGCGTGATCTGTCTTGGTGCAGGCTGGATGTTGAAGCTGTCGCGCAAGCCAACAACCGCCTGTGGTTATGGATCCCCGCTTTCGCGGGGATGACAGTGAGTGTGAGGTGCCAGATGTGGGCCAAGCGAGTGGGCCGGCTCCTCACTTCTCCCGGAACGCCCGCATCAGCTGGTCGTGCAGCGGCTTCATCAGATAGGAGATGACGGTGCGGTCGCCGGTCTGGACGAAGGCTTCCACCGGCATGCCCGGGATCAGCTTGACGTCGCCGAGCCGGGCGATCTCCTCGGGCGGCATCGAGACGCGGATGGTGTAGTAGCTCTGGCCGGTGCGCTGGTCGGTGGTGACATCCGGCGACACGCGGCTGACGACGCCGTTCAATTCCGGCGTCGTGCGCTGGTTGAAGGCGGAGAGACGCAGCAAGGTCTTCTGCCCGACCTGCAGCTTGTCGATGTCCTGCGGATTGACCTTGGCCTCGACCTGCAGGTCGTCGCTCTGCGGCACGATCAGCATGATGGTGTCGCCGGCAGTGATGACGCCGCCGACCGTGTGCACGCTGGACTGCAGCACCATGCCGTCCTGCGGCGCGCGGA
Source organism: Bradyrhizobium sp. SZCCHNR1002 (assembly GCF_032381435.1). Lineage (NCBI taxonomy): Bacteria > Pseudomonadati > Pseudomonadota > Alphaproteobacteria > Hyphomicrobiales > Nitrobacteraceae > Bradyrhizobium > Bradyrhizobium sp. SZCCHNR1002. The sequence continues at coordinate 157,036 of NZ_JAUHIS010000007.1, read as the reverse complement.
TGTCGACGCGGCGGAGCTGGTCCTCGGCGGTGACCTTGCGCTCGACGAACTCGCCGATCTTGTCGGTGGTCTCGCGCAGATCCTTGGAGACCTCGCTGACCATGTCCTTGTCGACCTGGATGATCTGCAGCTCGGTCTCGCTGATCTTGCCCTTGGCCTGGGCGCGGGCGGCGATGTATTGCGCGCGCTCGCCATTGAGGCGGGCCGCATCACGCTCCAGCGTGGTCAGGCGCGACAGCTGCACCAGGTGCTGCTCATAGAGCTGGCGCACGCCGTCGAGCTCCTTCTGCACCAACGCGATCTCCTGGTCCTTGGCGCTGACCTGCGCCGACAGCCCCTCGATCTCCTCCGTGAGCTGGGCCACGCGTTCGCGCAGCTGCGCCTTCTGGCCGATGCGGCCGTTGACGCGAACCTCAAACAGCTTGGTCTCGCTGGCAGCCAGGCTCTTGACGTCGGGATCGCTCATCCGCTGCAGCAACTGCGGCGGAAACAGAATCTTGGCCCAGCCGCGCTGCTCGGCCTCGAGCCGGGCGGCGCGCGCCTGCAGCGCGTCGAGATTCTTAGTCACGATGGCGAGAGACGCCTTGGTCACGGTGTCGTCGAGCCGGACGACGATGTCGCCTGACTTGACGACGTCGCCATCGCGCGCGCGGAGCTCGCCGACCACGCCGCCGGTCGGATGCTGCACCTTCTTGACGTTGGATTCGACGACAATCTGGCCCGGCGCGATCAGCGCGCCCGAGATCTGCTGCGTCGCGGCCCAGCCGCCGAGCCCGCCGGCCACCGCAACGACGACGCCCATGCCGACGATGAGGTGACGCCGGATCGACTGCTGCGCGCTCTCCGGCCGCCGGACGCCCGGGACAGGACCGGTGATGACCTGACTGCTCATGCGCCGCAACTCCTCATGACTTCGTCACGCCGGCTTCCGAGACGATCTTGATCGGCGCCGGCGGCCGCGGCTGCAGCACCTGCGCCAGCACCGTCTCCTTCGGGCCGAACGCCTGCGCGCGGCCGTCCTTCATGACCAGAACCTGATCGACCGCCTCGATGCCGATCGGGCGATGCGCCACGACCACGACGATGGCACCGCGCGCCCGCGCCGAGCGCACCGCGCGCGACAGCGCCTCGTCGCCTTCGGTGTCGAGATTGGAGTTGGGCTCGTCGAGCACGATCAGGAACGGATTGCCGTAGAGCGCGCGCGCCAGCGCCACGCGCTGGGCCTGGCCGGCCGACAGCGCCGTGCCCTGCTCGCCGATCTCGGTGTCGTAGCCCTCCCGCATCTTGATGATCATGTCGTGCACGCCGGCCTCCTTGGCGGCGGCGATGATGCCGTCGGCGGAGGCGTGGGGATCGAAGCGGCAGATGTTCTGCGCCACGGTGCCGGCAAACAGCTCGACGTCCTGCGGCAGATAGCCGACATGGCGGCCGAGTTCGTCCGTCGACCATTGGTCGAGCGCGGCGCCGTCGAGCCGGACGTGGCCGCGCACCGGACGCCAGACGCCGACCAGCGCGCGCACCAGCGAGGACTTGCCCGACGCGCTCGGGCCGATGATGCCCAATCCATTGCCGGCCGACAGCGCGAAGCTGACGTCCTGAACGATCACCTTCTGGTCGCCCGGGGCGACGATCGAGATGCCCTCGACCGAGAGCTTGCTGACCGGAGGCTGCAGCAGCGTCGGCACGCCACGCTGCGGCATGGTCTGCAGCAGCTGGTTGAGCCGGTGCCAGCTCTGGCGCGCGGCGACGAAGCTCTTCCAGTGCGCGATCGCGAGATCGACCGGGGCCAGCGCCCGCGCGCTGAGAATCGAGCCGGCAATGATGATCCCGGCGGTTGCCTCCTGGTGGATCACCAGATAGGCGCCGACCGCGAGCACCGCCGACTGCAGCATCATGCGCAGCACCTTGGCGATGGCGCCGAGACCGCCGGCAACGTCGCTGGCGCGCTGGTTGCCGGCGAGGTACTTCTGGTTGGTATCGCCCCAGCGCTCCAGCATGCGGCCCGTCATGCCCATCGCGACCAGCACCTCGGCATTACGGCGGCTCGTGGTGGCCAGATCGTTGCGGCGGGCGGCGAGGCCCATCGCCTCCTTGGCGGGGGTGCGGGTCAGAAATTCCGTGATCAGGGTCAAGGTGACGAGGATGACGGCACCGACCAGCGCGGTCACGCCGAGCAGGACGTGGAAGGCGAAGCAGATCGCCAGATACAGCGGCAGCCACGGCAGGTCGAAGAACGCACCGGGGCCCTGGCTGCCGAGAAAGCTCCTGATATTGTCGAGGTCGCGCAGCGGCTGCAGCCCCTCGTTGCGCCCGCCGGACGACAGCGGCAGCCGGACCACCGTGTCGAACACCCGGGCGTTCAGGCTCTCGTCCAGCGCGGTGCCGATCCGGCCGAGGATGCGGCTGCGGATCATGTCGAGCGCGCCCTGGGCCATGTAGAGACCGGCCGCGATGATGATGAGGCCGATCAGGGTCGGCACCGAGCGGCTCGGCAGCACGCGGTCATAGACCTCGAGCATGAAGATCGAGCCGGTCAGATACAGCAGGTTGATGATGCAGCTCATCACCCCGACGCCGATGAAGGCGCTGCGGCAACCGTGCAGGGCATCGCTCAGCTCGGATTGCCTCACGTGAGGTGCGGCCGCCATCACCACCATCTCTTCAATTGATCAAATGAGCTGCAGAGCCGCCGATCAAACCGACAAGTTGGCGGCAAACAAGGCGAAATATACTGATTCCTGCGGCGAGCGTCCAACGACGCGCGCTTTAGCGTAAATTAGCAGTTGCGCCTGATGTGTCTCGCGGCGCAACGAAAACGTTCAGAACAGCGGGATCGCAGCGCTAGAGGCGTCCGCCGGTTCGCACCAGCCGGACGACGAGCAGCAGAATGATGGCACCGAGCGCGGAATAGACGATCTCGGACACCAGCCCCGTTCCGAGCCGGATGCCGAGCCGCGGAAAGATGAGGCTCGCGACGAGCGCACCGAGCACGCCGATCACGATGTCGCCGATGAGCCCGAAGCCGGTGCCGCGCACGATCTTGCCGGCCAGCCAGCCTGCGATCAGGCCGACGAACAGGATGACCAAAATACCTTCGTTCGATACGTGCATGGCATGTCCTCAAGGGCGGCGGACGGTCGGTCCCGCGCGCCACCGCAGCATAGCGATGCTGTCGCCAGGCTTCGACATGCGATGCAGGGTTCCGTCCGGGCGGCGCTGTGTTTCGGTGCAACCGTTACGTTGCCGCCACACTGGCCGGCGCTTCCGCCAGGATGCAGCGGGCGAGGCGTTGCGGACCGAGACCGACATTCGGCGGCAGCGTCTCCGCGCAACGCGGCTGGGCGAGACTGCAGCGCGGCGCGAACGAGCAGCTCTGCGGCGCATGGTCCAGCGAGGGCGGTGTGCCGGGAATGGTCTGCAGCCGCTCGCCGCGCTTGGCGCCATGGACGGTGGAAGCCAGCAGGCCGCGCGCATAGGGATGGACGGGCTGGCGAACGATGTCGCGCAGGGAGCCCTGCTCCACGATCTGGCCGGCATACATCACCGCGACGCGATCGCAGATCTCGATCGCGACGCCGATGTCGTGGGTGACGAAGATGACGGACATGCCGAACTCACGCTGCAACTCGCGCAGCAACAGCAGGATCTGGATCTGCACGGTGGCATCGAGCGCGGTGGTCGGCTCGTCGGCGAGCAGCACTTTCGGCCGGCACGCCAGCGCGAGCGCGATCATCGCGCGCTGCCGCATGCCGCCGGACATTTCGTGCGGATAGGACTCCAGCCGCCGCTTGGCCGAGGGAATGCGGACCACATCGAGCATCTCGAGCGCCCGCGCCGTGCCCTCCGCGTAGCTCTTGCCCTCGTGCCTCATCACCGTCTCGGCGATCTGCCGGCCGATCGTGTAGACCGGATCGAGCGCCAGCCCCGGCTCCTGGAAGATCATCGACACCGTGCGGCCGCGGAACTGCGACAGCTCCTCGTCGCTCATGGCGAGCACGTCGCGTCCCATCACTCGGACGCTGCCGGATATCTGCGTCCGCTTCTTCGGCAACAGCCGCATCAGCGCCCGCATGGTGACGCTCTTCCCGGACCCGGACTCGCCGAGCAGTCCAAGCACCTCGCCATCGCCAAGCGACAGGCTGACGTCGTTGACCGCGTGCACCGTGCGCTCACCGGTGAAGCGGATGGTGAGGTTGGAAATCTCGACGAGGTTGGTCATCTCTACTTCACTTTGCCGTCAGGAGCGCCTTGGCAAGCTGCCACCCTCCCCTGGAGGGGGAGGGTCGGCTCGCATGAAGCGCAGCGGAATGCGAGACGGGGTGGGGTGGCAGCCCCTCCATTGGCTCGCTTCTAAACGGAGAGACTGTCACCCCACCCCGATTGCGCATTGCATGCGCAATCGACCCTACCCCTCCAGGGGAGGGTGAGAGCGTCGGGCGGGATGCAGGTGTCTGTCCCATCATGGCAGCGTCGGCACCCGGGCGTGAAAGTCTGTCGCCCTCTGGAACGCGGCGCCGATGGTGAGGATCGTTGCTTCGTCGAACGAGCGGCCGATCAGCTGCATGCCGACCGGAAGCCCGGTCGACGTGAAGCCGGTGGGGATCGCGAGCGACGGCAGGCCGAGATAGTTCACCGGCCGCGTGAAGCGGGTGATGCGCTGGATCACGGCTTCGGCGCCGGGTGCGCCGCCGACATCGCTGTCCGCGATCGACGGCGTCACCAGCGGCGAGACGGGCGCGATGATCGCGTCGACGCCCGAGGTCGCCGCGACATGCGCGGCCAGCGCCGCGCCACGCCAGCGCAGCGCTTCGAGATAGGCGACGCCTGAGACGGCGAGCGCGTTCTGCAATCGCATCAACACCTGCGGGCCATAATCCTGCGGCCGCTCGATCATCCAGCGCTTGTGGAACGCGGCCGCCTCGACCGCCAGCACGAGCTGGCAGGCTGCGGTGAGCTGGCGCTGGTCCGGGAGATCGACCTGCACGACATCGGCGCCCTCGGTCTTCAGGACCGCGATCGTCGCATCGAGGCAGCGCGCGACCTCCGGATCGAGGTCGTCGACATAGAATGCCTTGGGCACGCCGATCCTGAGGCCCTTGATCGAGGCCTGGGTCGCCGCAACGTAGTCCTGCACCGGCGCGGCGCTGGCGGTCGGATCCTCCGGATCCGGACCGGCCATCAGGCCGAGCAGCAGCGCGCAATCCTCTGCCGTCTGCGCCAGCGGTCCGACCGTATCCAGCGATTGCGATAGCGGCATCGCACCGGCGCGGCTGACGCGGCCCCAGGTCACCTTGAGGCCAGTGACGCCGCAGAAATTCGCGGGCATCCGGATCGAGCCACCGGTGTCCGAGCCGAGCGCCGCAAACGTCAGGCGGGCGCCGACCGCGGAGCCCGAGCCGGACGATGAACCGCCGGTGACGTAGCCGAGCTTCCACGGATTATGCACGGCGCCGTAATGCGCGTTGTGGCCGGTCGGGCCATAGGCGAACTCGGCCATCTGCAAGGTGCCGAGCCGGATCGACCCGGCGTCCTTCAGCCGCTGCAACGCCGTCGAGGTCGTCGTCGCGACGAAGTCGCGGCGGATCAGCGAGCCGCAGGTCGAGACGTGACCGGCCTCATAATACATGTCCTTGTGCGCGAGCGGTACGCCGTGCAGCGCCCCCTTGGGGCCGTCCTTGGCCAACGCAGCGTCAGCTTCGGCGGCGGCCTTCAGCGCCGGCTCGGACTCGATCGCCATGAAGGCGTTGAGCTTCGGTTGCCACTCGGCGATGCGGTGCAGGCAGGAGCGCGTCACCTCGACGGAGGAGAGCTTCTTCTCGGCGATCGCCTTGGCGACCGCGGTCAACGTCATCAGCGCGGGCTCGGTGCTCATCGGCCCACCTTCAGGGTCTGCGCTACGACGTAGCTCGCCGGCTCCAGGTCGAACGGCAGGGTACCGGCGACGGCCGCGAAATTGTCGAACGCCGGTCCGATCGAGTCGGCGATGCGGGTCGCGACCTCCTTGTCGACCGGCAGGCCGGAGGCCTCCGCGATGGCACTGACTTGCTGGGGCGTGGGTCTGGTCATTGACGCTTCTCGCTGCTGGTGTCTGCCCTCAGGCGGCCGGCGCGCGGCTGTGTCCCGAACGGGGGATCGCCATGTGGCAGGCGGCCTGATGGCCCATTGTATCCAGCTCCGTCAACCTTGGCGCGACATTCGAACAGGGCGCCTCGGCGAACGGACAGCGGGTGTGGAAACGGCAACCGGCCGGCGGATCGATCGGGTTGGGCGGATCGCCAGACAGCGGCGGCACCTCCGTGCGCCTGTCCGGGTCGGACGACGGCATCGCAGCCAGCAGCGCGCGCGTATACGGATGCGCCGGCTTGGCCCAGACCTGCTCGACCGGGCCGAGCTCGACGACCTCGCCGAGATACATCACCAGCACGCGGTCGGAGATGTAGTTGATGACGTTGAGGTCGTGGCTGATGAACAGATAGGTCAGACCGAACTCGCGCTTCAGGTCCATCAACAGATTGAGCACCTGCGCCTCGACCGATTTGTCGAGCGCGGAGACGGCCTCGTCGAGAATGACCAGCCGCGGCGACAACGCGAGCGCACGGGCGATATTGACGCGCTGGCGCTGACCGCCGGAGATCTCGTGCGGATAGCGGTTGGCGAACGTCTCGGGCCGTAGCCCGACCTTGCCGAGCAGCTCGCGGGCGAGCGCCCGCGCTGCGCCGTCGGCCATGCCATGCACCTTCGGCCCGAACGCAATCGACTCCTCGATCGTCAGCCGCGGATTGAGCGAGGCGTAAGAATCCTGGAACACCATCTGCATGCCGCGGCGCAGCTCGCGCAACGATATCTCGTGACCGACCTGCCGGCCATCGAAGATGATCTCGCCGGCATCGCGGTCCATCAGATGCATCAGGAGCCGCGCCGTCGTCGATTTGCCGCAGCCGGACTCGCCGACGATGCCGACGGTCTCGCCCTTGCCGATGTTGAACGAGACGTCATCGACTGCCCGCACCGTCTTGCGCGCGCCGAACAGGCCACCGCGCACGGGGAAGTGCTTGGTCAACCCATCGACGCGCAACAGCGGCTGCGCCTTGCCGCCGAGGTCTTCGATCGGTGCGAGCCCGGTGACGGTTGCTGCTTCGCTCATGATGCACCCGAACGTACGCGACAGAGACGGTGCGCTCCCTCTCCCCGTTCTTCACGGGGAGAGGGTTGGGGTGAGGGGCAGCCGCACGGGAAGTGTATGTGGAGAGACCTGTGCCCCCTCACCCGGATCGCATCTTTCGATGCGATCCGACCTCTCAGCGCGAGCGAAGCTCGTCGCGCCCCCGCATCCGCCTTCGCTCTTCGAGCTACGGCGGACAAGAGCGGAGCGAGGTGCACTACCGATGCCGCGCGCCTCTCTTTACAAATTAGCATGGCAAACATCAGCTCCGGATATCCATGGCGCTACGCAAGCCATCACTCAGCAGATTGAAGCAGATCGACACAGCGAAGATCATCACGCCGGGCAGCGCCGCCACCCAGGGATTGACGTAGATCGCCGTGCGCAGCGTGTTCAACATCAGGCCCCATTCCGGCTCCGGCGGCTTGGTGCCAAGGCCGAGGAACGACAAACCCGCGGCGAGGATCATCGACACCGAGATCAGGCCGGTGGCGTAGACGAAGATCGGCCCGAGCACGTTGCCGAGCATGTGCGCCCGCATGATCGTGAAGGCATTCGCGCCGGAGGCGCGCGCAGCTTCGACGAAATCGCGGTTGCGCACGCCCGTGGTGACGCTCTCGGCGACGCGGGTGATCTGCGGCACGAACACGATGGTCAGCGACACGATGGAGTTGGTGATGCCGGCGCCGAGCGCGCCCGAGATCGCGATCGCCAGCAGCACCGACGGGAAGGCGTAGAACACGTCGATGGTGCGCATGATCATCGTGTTGACCCAGCCGCCGACATAGCCGGCGACGAGTCCGAGCAGGGTGCCGATGCCGAAGGCGAGGATGACCGGCGAGATGCCGATCAGCAGCGACAGCCGCCCGCCATAGATCAGCCGCGCCAGCATGTCGCGTCCCAGCTCGTCGGTGCCGAGCGGATAGTTCGGGGTGCCGATATGCCGCAGGCGGCGGATCATCGACCCCTGATAGGGATCGGCGAGATGCAGATAGGGCGCCAGCAATGCAGAGAGAAAGATCAGCAGCAGGATCGCGACGCAGACCATGCTGACCTTGTCGCGGACGATGCGGCGGCCCACGGTCGCCCAATAGCCGCGCGCGTTGGCCACTGGCGCGGCCTGCAGCGCGGAGTCGTTCATCGCGCTCGAACCGACGCTCATCGCTAGCCCCGCTTGATGCGCGGATCGATCGCGGCCTGCGCGATGTCGACCACGAGATTGAGGATGACGAAGAACATCGCCAGCACCAGGATAGTGCCCTGCAGCAGCGGCAGATCACGCTGGAAGATCGCGGAGTTCAAGAGCAGGCCCGAGCCGGGCCAGGAGAACACCGTCTCGATCAGGATCGATCCACCGAGCATGTAGCCGAGCTGCAGGCCCATCACCGCGAGCGCGGTCGGCGCGGCGTTCTTCAGCACGTGACGGAACACCTGCGTCTCGCGCAGCCCCTTGGCGCGCAACGCCTCGACGAAGTCCTGACTGAGAATGTCGCCGGTGAGCGCGCGGACGGTGCGCGTGATGATGCCCATCGGGATCACCGACGTCGTGATCGCCGGCAGAATCAGAAAGCGGATGTGCGCCCAGTCCCACGCCCACGCGCCGGAGCCGGACGGGCCGGCGCCGACCGCGGGCAGCCAGTTCAGCTCGACCGAGAAGATGATGACGAGCACCATGCCGAGCCAGTAATGCGGCACGGACACGCCGGCGATCGCGATGGAGGTGGCGACCTTGTCGATCCAGGTATCGCGGAAATAGCCGGCGACGAGGCCGAAGAACAGGCCGAGCGAGAAGCCGATGATCGCCGCGGCAATCGCCAGCGTCACGGTGTTCGACACCGCGCGCAGCACCTCGGCCAGCACCGGCCGGCCGGTCGCGATCGAGCTGCCGAGATCGCCGTTGATCGCGCGCCACAGCCACAGGCCGAACTGCACCGGCAGCGGCTTGTCGAAGCCATAGGCGACACGCAATTGCTGCGCGAGCTCCTGCGAGGCGTCGGCCGGCAGCACCGCGACCAGGGGATCGCCGGGCGTGATGTGAACGAGCATGAAGCAGACGAGCGCGACGCCGATGATGATCGGGATCGCATAGACCATCCGCCGGGCAGCATAAGAGAGCACGAGTCACCTACTAAAGGTCTATCGATCGTCATGCCCGGGCTTGACCCGGGCATCCACGCCTTTCCCTCCGCGGGTAAAGATGGATGGCCGGGTCAAGCCCGGCCATGACGGCGACTGATGTTGGTCGCTTACGGCTCCACCGAGATCGGCGAGAAGTCGATGAACCAGCTCTTCGGCTGCACCACGCCCTTGACCTTCGGGCTCATCGCGCGCGGGCCGACGTCGTGGGCGACGTAGAGGAACGCCGCGTCATCCACCGACGCCGCATGCAGCTCGGCCAGCGCCTTGTCGCGCTCGGCGGGATCGAAGGTCTGGCGCGCCTTCTTCACCAGCTCATCGAACTTCGGGTTGTTGATGAAGCCCCAATTGTTCGACACGGGCGGGGCCATCGACGACTGCAGGAAGCGCACCAGCGCGAAGAACGGATCCATCGCCGCATAGGTGACGTTGGTGGCGTTGGCGCCGTTCGCAGAGGCGTCCTTGGCACCGCGGCGCCAGTTGGTGAACAGCGTGTTCCACTCGATGACGTCGAGCTTGACGTCGAAATAGCACTCGGCGAGCGCCTGCTGCAGATACTCGTTCATCGGCAGCGGCTGCATCTGGCCCGAGCCCGACGCCGAGGTCTGCGTCTTGACCTCGAGCTTCTTGTTCGGACCGTAGCCGGCCTCCTGCATCAGCTTCTGCGCCGCCGCCTTGTCGTACTTGATCTCGAAGGTCACGTTGCCGCGCCAGGGATGGCCCTTCTCGAACGTGCCGCTGGCCGGCACCATCAGCCCGGCGAGCAGGCCGTCGCGCAGGCCTTCGCGATCGATGCAGAGATTGGCAGCCTTGCGGACGCGGATGTCGTTCCAGGGCGAGCCCTCGATGCGCGAGAACTGCCACGGCCAGACATGCGGCTGCTCGTTGGCGTAGAGCTTGAAGCCGCGCTGCTTGATCTCCGGCAGCGCATCCGGCGCCGGCGCCTCGACCCAGTCGACCTGCCCCGACAGCAGCGCCGCGGTGCGCGCGTTGGCTTCGGGCATCGGCAGCAGGATCATCTTGTCGGCCTTGGGCACGCGCGCCTTGTCCCAATAGGCTTCGTTCTTGACCAGCTCCAAACGCTCGCGCGGCGTGAACTTGCTCATCTTCCACGGGCCGGTGCCCGAGGCGTCCTTCGCGAACGCCGCCCAGGCGGCTTGCGACTTCGCCTTGTCGTCGGCGCCGGTCGCCGCCTCATAGAGCTTCTGCCACTTGGTCGGGCTCGCCATGAACAGGTTGGTGAGATTGATCGGCAGGAAGCTGTCCGGCTCCTTGGTCGTCAGCTCGACGGTGAGATCATCGATCTTGCGCGCGGACGCGAGCGTCGGCATGCGCGAAGCCGTCACGCCGACCTGGCTCGGATCGAACTGCGGCGCATCCTGCTTCAGCACCTTCTCGACGTTCCACACCACGGCGTCGGCATTGAACGGCGCGCCGTCATGGAAGGTGACGCCGGGGCGCAGCTTGAACGTCCACTTGGTCTTGTCGGCCTCGTCGACCTTCCACTCGGTGGCCAGGCCCGGAATGACAACGCTCGGCTTTTCGGCCGACGACAGGTCCCACATCGTCAGCGCGTCATACATCGTGAGGCCGGTGAAGCGGTTGCCCTCGAAACCCTGGTCGGGCTGGCCGAGCGTGCGCGGAACGTCGGCGGCCGTCATGCCGATGCGCAGCACGGATTCCGCACCCGCCTGCGCCGGCAGCACCAAGGCCGAGACCGTCGTCATCATCGCGGCCGCAACGGTGGCACGCACATTCATGGAGGTCGCAATACGAGAAAGCACGATCTTCTCTCCGATAAGACTGGCTAGATTCTGGGCAGCATTATGCAACGCCTATGCCAGCACGGCCGGCGGAGCTCACCCTGCGACGCGACGTCACAACGTTTGTACTCAAACGATCTCGCTCGAGGGGCTTGGCACCCGGATTGCAGGTTCTGCGCGTCGAATTTGATCCGGTTTCCACGGAGCCTCACCTTCATGCGTCTTCTCAAGCCACTGCTCGCCACCGCGCTCGCGCTCGGCCTCTCTGCCGCTGCCGCACGCGCCGAGACTGTTCTGCGCTACGGCATCTCGATGGCCGACATTCCGTTGACGACGGGCCAGCCCGATCGCGGCGCCGGCGCCTATCAGTTTACCGGCTACACGATCTACGATCCGCTGGTCGCCTGGGACATGAGCGTCGCCGACAAGCCGGGCAAGCTGATCCCCGGCCTTGCCACCGAGTGGAAGGTCGACGAGGCCGACAAGACCAAGTGGCGCTTCACTCTGCGCAAGGGCGTCAAGTTCCACGACGGCAGCGACTTCAATGCCGATGCGGTGATCTGGAATCTGGACAAGGTGCTCAACGATAAGGCACCGCAGTTCGACAAGCGGCAGAGCGCGCAGGTCAAGACGCGGCTGCCGTCAGTGGCGAGCTACGCCAAGATCGACGATTCCACGGTCGAGATCACGACCAAGACCGTCGATTCCTTCTTCCCGTATCAGATGCTGTGGTTCCTGATTTCGAGCCCGGCGCAATACGAGAAGCTCGGCAAGGACTGGGACAAGTTCGCCAGCCAGCCGTCCGGCACCGGCCCGTTCAAGCTGACCAAGCTGGTGCCGCGCGAGCTTGCGGAGCTATCAAGGAATTCCGAATACTGGAACAAGGATCGGCTGCCGAAGACCGACAAGCTCGTGCTGGTGCCGATGCCGGAGGCGCTGACGCGCACCAATGCGCTGCTCGCCGGCCAGGTCGATCTGATCGAGACGCCGGCGCCGGACGCGGTGCCGCAACTCAAGGCGGCCGGCATGAAGCTCGTCGACAACGTCACGCCGCATGTCTGGAACTATCATCTCAGCGTGCTGCCGGGCTCGCCCTGGACCGACATCCGGCTGCGCAAGGCGCTCAACCTCGCGATCAACCGCGACGAGGTCGTCGGGCTGATGAACGGGTTGGCCAAGCCGGCCAAGGGCCAGGTCGACCCGTCGAGCCCGTGGTTCGGCAAGCCGAGCTTCGAGCTGAAATATGATCTGGCCGCCGCCAAGAAGCTGGTCGAGGAGGCCGGCTACTCGCCGGCCAAGCCGCTGAAGACGACCTTCATCATCGCGCAAGGCGGCACCGGCCAGATGCTGTCGCTGCCGATGAACGAGTACCTGCAGCAGAGCTTCAAGGAGATCGGCATCAACATCGACTTCAAGGTCGTCGAGCTCGAGACGCTGTACACGCATTGGCGCAAGGGCGCGGCCGACGAGATGAACGCCGGCATCACCGCCAACAACATCGCCTATGTCACGTCGGATCCGCTCTACGCCATCGTCCGCTTCTTCGCCTCCGACCAGATTGCGCCTGTCGGCGTCAACTGGGGCGGCTACAAGAATCCGAAGGTCGACGCGCTGATCGCCGAGGCCAAGCAGACGTTCGATCCCGCCAAGCAGGACGAGCTGATCGCCCAGGCCCACGCCGCCGTGGTCGACGACGCCGCGCTGGTGTGGGTCGTGCACGACACCAACCCGCACGCGCTGTCGCCGAAGGTGAAGAAGTTCGTCCAGGCCCAGCATTGGTTCCAGGACCTGACGACGATCGGGGCGGAGTAAGGAGCTGTCGTCGCAGCCTCGCAGCAAAGCGGTTGTCAGATAGTGCGCCCTCTCCCCTTGTGGGAGAGGGCATGTGCGGCCTGTCCGCGAACGCGGTTTGGTGAGGGGTCTCTCTCAACGGGCCAACTTGCGGAGAGAGACCCCTCACCCAACCGAGCTTGCCGAAGCGTCCTACATGCCCTCTCCCACAAGGGGAGAGGGCGCATTCATAAGCACTGCACTCATCGCCCGGCAACCGCACCCTGAAGGGGGTAGTTCATCGTTGCTAAGAGTTTAGCGCTACTTCGATGTCAGCGCGTGTGCACCGTTCCAGTCGACCGGCGGCGGGTTCCGCTGATAGCTGCGAATCCGCGCCTCGTAGAGATCGAACAGCTTCGCCAGCTCCTTGGCCTCGTCCTTCTTGCGTCCGCGCGCGATCGCGGCCAGCGCCTCGTCCCAGTCACGGCTGCGATAGGCGGCCAGCATCTCGATGGTGAGATTGCGCAAGAGCTGGAAGCGCTCGGAATACATCACGTCCTCGCGACCGGCGATCGCATAGATCACCTCCGGCTCGGTCTTGCCCTTGACCATGATGAAATCGAGCTCGAGGATCGCGAGCTTGTCCTTGACCGCCATCGCCGTTGCCGAGCCGACGATGATCGGAAAGCCGTATTCCTTGGTCTGGCCTTCGAGGCGCGAGGCGAGGTTGACGCTGTCGCCCAGCACCGAATAGTTCTTCTTGAGCTCCGAACCCATGTTGCCGACGACGCCGATGCCGGTGTTGAGGCCGATGCCGACGTTGAGCGGGATGTAGACATGGCCGCCATGGGCGGCCTCCTGCTCGCGCTCCCGGTTGACCTCGTCGATCTTGTCCAGCATGTCGAGTGCCGCCGTGCAGGCGTTGAGCTGATGCTCCCGGTCGTCGAGCGGCGCGTTCCAGAATGCCATGATGGCATCGCCCATGTACTTGTCGACATAGCCCTTGCGCAAGATGATCGCGTCGGTCAACGGCGTCAGAAAGCGGTTCATCAGCATCGTCAAGCCCTGGGGATCGCGCTTGTAGCTTTCCGAGATCGAGGTGAAGCCGCGCACGTCCGAGAACATGATGGTCATCTCGCGCTCCTCGCCGCCGAGCACGAGTTTTTCCGGCGATTGCGCCAACTGCTCCACCAGCACCGGCGACATGTATTGCGCAAACCAGCCGCGAATCTCCTTGCGCTGCTGCTGCTCGCGAATGAAGCTGGCGAAGATCAGCGTCAGATAGATCGCCGTGGTCGACAGCATCGGATAGGTGAAGTCGATCAGGAACCGGTGCTGCGTATAGGCGTACCAGGAGAGGCCGATCAGAACGCTTGCGAACAGGGCTCCGACGAGCACCAGCGTGACGGCACCGAGCCGCGGCGCGAACACGATCACGAGCAGACCGAAGATCACCGCACCGAAGAACTCGGCCGAAAGCCCCCAGAACGGCGGGGACAGGATCGAGTTCGTGAGGACGGATTCGAGAACCTGCGCATGCACCTCGACGCCCGGCATGGCCGGATCGACCGGCGTCGTCTTGATGTCGTTCAGGCCGATGGCGGACGGTCCGATCAGGACCAGCTTCCTTGCGATCTTCTCCGGCGGCACGCGCCCCTCGAGCACGTCGATGGCCGACACGTAGATCGACGGATCGGAGCGGGCATAGTGCACCCAGATCCTGCCTTTTCGATCCGTCGGAATCTCGAAGCCGCCGATGCGAAGGCTCTTGATGCCGCCGATATCGGCCTTGATCACCAGGGTGTCAGCGCCGCTCACCACCCGAAGCATCTCGAAGCTGAGCGCCAGCATCGTGATGTCCTGCGCCTGCAGGATCATCGGCACACGACGGATGATGCCGTCACGCTCGGGCGGGATCGTGAACAGCCCACGGCCGGACGCGGCATGCTCGATCACCGAAACGTTGCGCAACAGTCCCGGGTAGCTCTCCATGAAGCCATCGGCTTCGGGCCCGATCGTCGCAACGCCCGTGACCGGCAAGGTCTTGTCGAGATCGGCACGGACCTCGTTGCTGGCCGTCTCACCGAGAACGATTCGCGATCGGCGCAGAGCATCGGCGAGCACCTGATCGTTCGACGGCAGCGCCTTCAGCTTCTCGCGCGTCGCCTCGTCGAGATTGGGAAAGGTCTCGGCCGCAAGCGCCGGGTTCAACCGGTCCGGTTCGGCAAACACGACGTCGAACGCAATGACGAGGGCACCGAGGCGTGTGAGCTTCTCGATGATCTCAGCGATCCGCGTCCGTGGCCACGGCCACTGACCGAGCTTGGGATCGGCGACGCTCTTCTCGTCGATATCGACGATCGTGACCGGACGCACGGTCTTCACCCGCGGGCTGAACGCCTGGAAGTTGTCGAATGTCCGCAGGCGCAGCTCCTGCATCGGCGCAGGATCGGCGGCGCGCAGCGCGGCGAAGGCAACCAGCAGCACGAGGCACATCAAGCGCGCATAGCCGAACTTGCGTGCGAACCACCGGGGAACTGCTCTCAATCGCTTCATGGCGCATCCGTATCACGCCTGGACCGGCGATTCCCGAGGCGTCTGATGATCCCGCAAGAGCGCTCGGCTTGGCAACGCTGCCCGCCCGCATCCCGGACGGGCGCCCCGGCTCAGACGAGGTGGAAACCGTCGTGATGCAGCTTGAACTGGTCGAGCGTCACGCCCTTCAAGGTCAGCGTATCATGCGCCGCATCGGTGATGACGGTGTCGTGGCCATTGTTGGCCGATTGCGCCGATGCGAGCAGCGCCTCCGGGTTCGCGAACAGCGACTGATCGAACTCGACGACGTCCCGGCTGAGATCGAGATCGCCGATGGTGGCGCTGCCGAAATGCGGGTTGAAGACGAACGTGTCGTTGCCACCCTTGCCGAAGATCGTGACGCCGCCGCCGACATTGACGAAATTGTCGTCCTGGTCCGTGCCATTCACCGTCGAAGCGCCGTTGCCAGCGAGCGTGACGGTCAGCGCCTTGGTCGCGGTTCCGCCGTGACCGTCGCTCACCCGGGCCTGATAGGTGACGGTCAGCGTATCGCCGGGATTGAGGAAATCCAGGTTGACGTCGGCCGGATGATACGTCCAGTGCAGGACGTCGGGCTTGCCGTCGGATGTGGTGCTGTCGAAGGTGATGGCATGGGCATCGGCCAGCGCCTGGACGTGGGCATTGGCGGGGAGGCTCGGCAGGCCGTTGTACTTGATGACGCCATCGTCGATCACTGCGGCCGTCAGCGTGTCACCGACATCCTTGTCGAGCACGGTCAAGGTGCCCGACATCTTGCTCGCGAGCTGGACCGGCTGATCGGCGACGTTGCCAGCCGAGATGTTGTCGATCTCGAATGCATTCTGGCTGCTGGCCAGCACGACCTTGTTGAACGGTGACAGGCCGAGGAACTCGACATAGCCATTCGAGCTCAGCGACCCCTGGCCGCCATTGGCGAGCAGCGGCGCGACGTCGTTGCCCGTGTAGGACGCGACCAGCTTGTTGCCGTTGTAGAAGGAGATGCTGTTGTAGCTGTCGACCGAGCCCCAATACAGCCCAAAACTGTTCTTGACGCTGTCGAAGGTGATGGTCTCCTGCGCGTGACTGCCGATGCTGAGGTAGTTGGTCTTGTCGGCACCGTCGGCCATGTAGGGCGCCGCCGACACCGGCGAGGAGCCGTGCACGATGCCCGCATTGCCACTGGCCGTGAAGGTCGCGTGCAGCGCCTCGCTGTAGAAGCTGCCGTGACCACGCCCGTTGTCGGAGATGTTGCCGGCCGAGACGTGATCGAAGGTTTCGGTCGGCATGCCCTCGGCATTGGTCTTCGCCGTGCTCGCCAGCACGGTGGCCCGCTCCGACAGGATGACGGTCTGCACCGTCGGGTTGGTCTCGCCGGTGATGACGGGCGCATCCTCTGCGCCATTGACCGTGATGGTGACGGGCACGTCGACGACGACGCCATGGCCGTCGTCGATCGCAACCGTGTAGGTCAGCGTCACTTGCTGGCCAACGCCGAGATAGTCGAACACCTTGTCCCGGGCAGCGAAGGTCCAGGCCTGCGATGCTCCGCCCGTGCCGGTTTCGGTGAGCGTTCCGAGCGACAGCCAGCTCTCGAGCACGGACGCGTCCGCGGGCAACCCGCTATCGTTGCCGGAAGTGGCCACTCCGGTCACCTTCAGGACATGCGCATCGGTGATGTCGGCATCATCGAAGGTGATCGTGCCGCTCGCCTGATCGAGCAGATCCGAGCCGGACGTATCCGTGCGCTCGGCAATCGCCGCGGACTGCACCTCGCTCGTGACGACCGGCAGATCGTTGGTGCCGTTGATGGTCACGACCACCGCCGACATCGCAGTGTGGCCCTGATGATCGTCGATCGTCACCGTGGAGGTGACCGTCACGGTCTGGCCGGCCCCGAGGAAATCGAGCGTGCCGTCGGCAATGGCATAGGTCCAGTCGACTTTGCCATTATTTGCGCCGCTCTGGCTGAATTGCAGCGCCTGTTCGAGCGCGGCGATCTGGTCCGGCGTGAGGTGATCCGACAGATCAGTCAGCTGATCAGCCGCAAGCCAGGTCACGCTCTGCGCCCCGATCGACGCAGTCGGCCGGTCGGTCAGGTCCGCATCGGTGAATTTTACGCTGCCGGTGACGCTGTGCTGATCGGACGCCCCCGTCTGCGCCGCCGCTTCGGTGATCGCACCTGGCCGACCCGCATCCGCGACCACCGGCGCCGTGTCGTCGGCCTTCAGCGTGATCAGCGTTCCGCCCTGCCCGTCATCGCTGCCTGCGAAATGCAAGTCGCTGAAGTCGCCTTCGAGCGTCAGCGCGATGCTGTGCCCTTCGCCGTCGACGACCGTGAGCACGCCCTTTTCCGCATCATAGGACGCCGTCGTCGCGTCGCTCCATTTGATCGTTTGCAGGTCGATCCTGTCGCCGGTGCCGAGACCGGCGAGCTTGGCGGAGAAGCTGGCGTCGTCGATGACGATCTCGCTGTTGCCCTCGCTGCTGAAGTCGATCGTCTGATGGATGTGGCCATCGACTGTCAGCGTCGCATCGGCGTCGACCTTGATCAGCCCGGATCCCTCGACATCGCCCGTGATCTCGAACGTGCCCGCCGTGATCTCGATCGTGCCAAAATTGAAGATCGTTCCGCCGATGCCGCTCAGCCCGCTCGCGGTGATCGTGCCATAGATGTAGAGCGTGCCGTCACTGCTCACCTTGGTATCGGCAAGGCCGAGGGTCGCGCCGGGGTCGACGGTGAAGATGCCGAAATTCTGGACGTCCATATCGGACAGTGTCACGTCGTGGCCGACGATCTGCAGCGTGCCGACGCTGCGGATTTCCAGCGTGCCGCCGGTCAGCGCCGTGTTCCCATCCAGCACCAGAGTCGACTCCACCGGGATCTCGCCATCCTCGTCGATGATGATCACGCCGTCGGTGTTGTCGATGGTGACGTTGTCGAAGGTGGTCGCGGCCGCGGTTTCGACATGCACGGTGCCGTGGTTGACGAGATTGCCTCCGGCGATCGTGCTGTTCTCGATCAGCAGCAGCGCATCGTCGTCGACCTGGACCGTGCCGGAATTGTCGACGGTGACGCCGACCAGGGTCGCCGTCTCGTCTGCCGCAACCTCGAGCGTCGAGCCGTCGCCGATGGTGATGTCGACGCCGGTCAGCGACGCACCGCCCTCGACGGTCAGGACCGCCGTCATCTCCGCGAGCGGACCGATCTCGCCGACCAGCAGCACGCCACCCGCGACTGCGCTGCCGTCGATCGTGCTGTCGCCGTCGACCGAGATCGTCCCCTCGCTGGTGACGGCACCGCCGGCGATGCTCGTCCCGCTCAGCGACAGCGCGCCGCCGAGCGCGATCGTGATCGCGGCGGCGTTCGCATTGGTGATCGTTTCGTCGTCGAAGGCATTGCCGCTGCCCGACACAGCGATGATGCCGGAGTTGTCGAGCGCGCCACCGATCAGCGCGGCGCCGCCGGTCAGTGCGATCGTTCCGCCGGCTTCATTGGTCAGCGTGCCGCCCGACATCTCCGCATGCGAGAGCGTCAGGGTCGCGGACTCCGCGATGGTGACGATCGCGCCAACGGCATTGTCGATGATCGTTTCATTGCCGAGCGCAAGCTCGCCGCCCGCCTTGACGTCGATCAGACCGACATTCGTGATGGTCTCGTTGCTGAAAGTATTTCCGCTGCCCGACACCTCGATCGTGCCGAAATTGGTCAGCTCCCCATTGCTGAGCTCGGCCCCGTTCTTCATGGCGAACAGCCCGTTCACGGGCGTTGGCGTGTCCCCGCCTTCGTTCAGCGTTCCGAAATTCTGAACGACCGGCGCACCTTGGATCAAGATGGTGCCGCCATCGATGCTGCCACCATCCAGGGTCAGCGTCGCGCCGAGGTCGACCTGGATCAGACCGGAGCTGTCCTCGCCGACGTTGGTGACGTCGCCTTGCACCGTCAGCGTTCCGCCGGACAACTCGATCGTGCCGGTGTTGAAGATCCCGGCATCGACCCCGAACATGCCGCCGCCCGCCAGCAGCACGGTGCCGGCATTGTGCAACTCGCTTTGCCCCAGGATCTGCACCGAGCCGCCGACGGTGATCGTCGCAGCCGAGAAGTTGTAGATCAGCGAATCGACCTTGGCCGTCAGCGCGCCGCCGATCGTCAGCGTGCCGTGATTGTCGAGCTCCGGAATGGCTCCGCCGCCGAAATCATTCAGCGTGACCGACTTGGCATAGGCGAGGACGTCCTCGTCGATCGTCACCGGGAAGGCCGGCGTCAGGCCGTGCAGCTGGTCGGTGATGATGATGACGTCGTCATCGGCGGTCGGGACCAGGCCGGTGGCCCAGTTCGCGCCGTCGCTCCACAAATGAACCTGCGCGCCGCTGCTGCCGCCGGCTTGCGTCGTCGCGATCCAGACCACGGCGGGATCGTCGGTCCCGGTGATCGTCACCGTGATCGTCTGGGTCGACGTCGCGCCCTGCGAGTCCGTCAACGTCACCGTATAGGTCAGCGTCACGGTCTGCCCGGCCGGAATGAAATCCGCGACATAGACCGGCAGGTTGCCGAGGCTCCAATTGATCGTTCCGGTGCCGCTGCCGGTGCTGTCGGACGATATCGACGCGGTCAGTGCCTGCGCGAACAGCGCCAGCGGCGCCGGCGGAATGCTGCCGCCGCCTTCCAGAACGGCGCTGGTCAGCGTGGCCGAGACCGTATGCGTGTCGGTGAGGTCGACATCCTTGAAGGTCAGCGTGCCCGCGGTCGGATCGTCGGAGGTCAGCGGCCCGCCGGGAACGTTCGTTCCGCCCTCGAACGCGATCGTCGGCACGCTCGCCGTGATCTCGGGCTTGTCATTGGTGCCTGTCACGGTGATCGTGACGGGGACAAGGGTGAATTCGTTGGACGGCGCAAAATTGTTGTCGACGCGGACGATGTAGGTCAGCGTCAGCGTCTCACCTGCCGCCAGGAAGTCGAAATACTTGTCGGGAACGCTGTAGGTCAGCGTCGCCGTGCCGGAGTTCTTGTTGTTCGGATTAGGCGTGACCGTGATCTTCACGGCCGTCGCCATCACGTCCTGCAGCTGCAGCGCATTCAACGAACCGGTGACATCGGTCTGTTGCGCGCTCTTGTATGAATAGGCGTTGAAGCTCACCGAGACCGTCGGCCGGTCGATGCCGTTGACGTCGAGAAAACTGACGCGGCTGAGCACGGTGTCGAGATCGCTGCCGTTCCCGGTCTGCCCGGCGCGCTCGATCAATCCGAACGCCGCTGTCAACCGGCCGTCGGCGTCGAAAATCCTGACCTCCGGCGGACCCGGGATGTGCAACGGCTGCTCGCCCGTCTGGCCGGTCCCGGTCGTCGGGCCGGCGTCGTCGACCACGCGGACGATCGGCGTTGCACTGGTGCCGTTGGCCAATGTCACCGGCGTCAGCGCCTGCGGCACGCCGATATCGGTGAAGTGGGTCGTCGACTTCGGGTTGGTGTTGTCGGTGAACTTGAGCGTGAAGACGTCGTTGATCAGCTTCTGGATGTCGGGCGAGAGCGGCACCGCGCTCTGATTGACGATGCCGTTGCTGATCTGGATCTGCTGGCCGGCCTGGTTGACGACGGCAATCGGCTGCAACGTCGTCTTGTCGTACAGCACGTAGGAGCCGGTGCGGCCATCGGGCTCGACCAGCACCTGAAACTTGGCATCGGGCAGACCGCCCTGCCCCGGCACCGTGAAGTCGATCTCGACCAGCACGGCCGTGCCGCGAATGCCCATCGTCGCGACGGGCGTATCGACCTTCATGTCGCCATGCTTGGCGGTCTCGCCGGCCACGAACGAGATCGTGCCGGCCACCAGGCTGATCAGCGAGGAGTTGTTCGACCCGTTGGGGTCGTACACCATCTCGTTCAGCACCATCCGGGCGTTCGAGGACAGGCCGAACACGGTGCCGTCGATGAAGGTGATGCCAACCGTCGAATTCGAGCCGGACTGGACGATGTCACCCTTCTCGACGTTGTCGCCGTTGTGAAGGAGGATCGAGACGCCGTTGCGGATGACGGTCGCCGTGCCCTGCAGTTTGGTGACGTGACCGATCACCTTGCCGGCGCTCGCAGCGGTACCGGCCTGGCTGACCTGCACGGCGCCCGACAGCGCGTTGACGAGGTCGCCGGTCAGATGGGCGCCATCGGGCGAGGCCAGCGGCGCCCGCTTCTCGCCCTTGAAGTAATCCGGCAACACGAGTTCGCGACCATCGGACGACAGCACAAGGTCGAGGCCGGAACGCTTGAAATCGGCGTTGAAAAGAAAATGCGCGTCCGGAACGACGATCGCATCCGCCGGCGCATGGGCCGGCGGCGCATCCAGCTTCAAATAAGCCGGCGCGGACGTGCCCAGGCCGTCGGAGAAAAGCGCGGCGTCAGACTTGCCAGCGTAATTCACGGGGCCACCGACTATGGTTAATTATTACATAACAATTTGTGTTCAAAGCGTGCATATCACTGGCGAGTGTCTGGAGGAACCATCTTCAGCTTGTGCTCCCGAGGCGTGGAAACGGCGGCGTCCACCGGTTTGCTTTGATATCGTCAAGCTTGCGCCTTCTTTCTGGCGAGCAAATTGCGGTATAATCAAGTATTCATCGGCCCCGATGGAGCGACTACAAGTCTAGATCTGTATTTCCGAGACCGCGATTACAGAGCCCGACCGGAACATCCGCACCCGCATACTCCTGCGGACCCATTTCGAGCGGAGGACGGAGACCGGGCGGACGGAAATCTACAAATTGCATCAATTAAGTGTGTGCTGGGGGTGATCGACGGCCACAACCCGAACGCGAATCGCAGTGATCCTACGCGACCCTCGCCCGGCTTTCGCTAGGATTTGTCGCATCGGAGCAACACAACGTTCAGCCTGACTGACGCGATTTTATCGCGGGCACCCCCGCCTTAAGCAGCGCCAAAGCCTCGGCGCGCATGCTGGCCCCAACAACACCCGGTTCCGCAGGCGCGTCTTCGCCGGCGAGGTCCGGGGACGGGGCGTCACATGACCATTCTCGCGCTGATCCGCGCATCATTTGCGGCTGCGGCTGCCACGGCGATGCTGTGGATCGGCAGCCCGGCACAGGCGGGTCCCGTCGGGCAGCCGGCGGAGCTCGGGGCCTTCATCGGCGCTGACGAGCCGTTCGGCCTGAGCCGCACGGAGATCGGAGCCGGCCCGCTGCTGAGCAAATGGCTCACGCTGGCGCATCGGCTCGACGACGAGCGCGTGCAGCTCGCTTTGTGCGACGGAGATCGCGAGCGCTGCGTCTCGCCCGCCGCACTGCGCCTGCTCGCCATCGTCGATCAGGCGCGCGCCAGAGACGGTCGCGCCCGGCTCGGCGAGATCAACCGGGCGATCAACCTCGCCATCCGGCCGACCAGCGACCAGGTCCAATATGGCGAGCCCGACGTCTGGACGTCCCCGCTCGTCACCTTCGGAAGCCTGGCGGGGGACTGCGAGGATTATGCGATCGCGAAGTTCGTTGCGCTCCGGCTCGCCGGCATTGCGGCGCAGGATCTGCGCATCGTCATCCTCCGCGATACCGCGCGCAACGAGGATCACGCCGTCGCCGCCGCGCGTCTCGACGGACGCTGGCTGCTGCTGGACAACCAGCGGATGGCCATGATCCAGGACGGCGATGCACGGCAGGTGCGGCCACGCTTCGTGATCGACGAGACCGGCATGTCGATCCTCGAGCCGGCGCCGTTGATGGCCGAGGTCGGCCGCCCACCGTTCGACCGGCCGGCGCCGGGCTCCATGTCCGCCAGCAACTGACGATCGTCCGCAGCGCTCAGTCCCTGGTGACGTGCACGGCCGGTGTCGCCCCGCCGTTCCACTTCCCATCGATGGCGCGTTCGATCTGGGCCGCCAGCTGCAGCAGCAGGCCGTCATCGGCCTGCTTGCCGATCGCCTGGATGCCGAGCGGCAGGCCATGCTCGTTGGTGGCGAGCGGCAGCGAGATCGCCGGAATGCCGCAGAGATTGGCCAGCGGCGTGAACGCGAAGTTGCGCCAGAGATTGCCGAACCAGTCGAGCACGTCCGGATTGTCGCTGATCGTCAGATATTCCGTGGTGCCGATCTTTGGCGTCGGCAGCGCCGTGATCGGGGTCAGGATGATGTCCCATTCCTCGAAGAAGGCGCCGAAGGCGCGCGAGGTCGTGTTGAACACCGCCTGCATCGCCGCGCGCTCGGCGAAGCTGGTGCCGCGGCCCGCTTCCCAGATGCGGATGTTGACCGGCTCGATCAGATCGGCCGGCGGCCGGTCGAGCTGCCGCGACGCCAGGAGGTTGTTGATGACGATCGCGAAGTTCGAGATGTAGCACGTGGTCTGCGCGGCGAATGCCTTGGGATAGTCGACATCCGGCAGCGCGTAGCCGACGTGATGGCCGAGGCTCTCGAGGAATGTGCCGACGCGCGCGAGCTCGGCCGCAATGTGCGGCGTCGCGCGGTAGTCGCCCCATTGATGCGACAGCGCGATCCGCAGCTTGCCGGGATCCCGCTTGATCAGCTCGACATAAGGCTCCGGCGTGGTCCAGTACGGCATGAACTCGCCTGGCGCGCCGCCGCGGCAATGATCGACGAAGGCCGCCGTGTCGCGCACGCTGCGCGACTGGCAGCCCTGGATCGAGACGAGCCCCGACAGGTCCGACAGATGCGGCGCGATCGAGAACACGCCGCGCGACACTTTCAGGCCGATGTTGCCGTTGACGCCGGCGGGAATCCGGATCGAGCCGCCGCCATCGGTCGCATGCGCGATCGGCACCACGCCGGCGGCGACCATCGCCGCACTGCCGGCCGACGAGCCGCAGGTCGTGTAGTCGGTGTCCCAAGGATTGCGCGTCACGTAGACGGCAGGGTTCTCCGCCGAACTGCAGACGCCGAATTCCGGCGTCGTGGTGCGCCCCATCAGATTGAGGCCGGCCTTGCGCATCTTCGTGGTGAGGTGCGTGTCGGCAGCGGGACGGTTGCCGCGCATGTAGAGCGAGCCCTGCTCCTGCAGGCGGCCGGCCATGGTCGGGCCGAGATCCTTCATCAGGAACGGCAGGCCGGCAAACGGACCCGCGGAATTCGCCCCGGCCTTGATCGGATCCTCGACCGCGTCGGCGAACACTTCAACGACGCCGGACAGCTTCGGATCGACCCTGGCGATGCCCGCCGCGGCCTGCTGCGCCAGCTCCGCCGCCGTCAGCTCGCCGCTGCGAACGCGCGCCGCCAGCGCCATGCCATCATGCCGGGCCCACTCGTCCCAGCTCATCGCCAAAGTCATCTGTCGTCCGATCCTTCGCGCGACCACCGATGGATGCGATGATTCTGCGCAGTGGTGTTCCGCCGCGGACCTTAGTTTGCGAAGGCAACGAGTCAATCAAGCACGCTGCATGCCGCCAATACGGCCTGCTCATGCGCCGCGGCTTACCGCTGAGCAAGAACACGTTCCGGAAATCGGAACTCAAGCTCCGTCGAGCCGCGAGCCGATCGCGAGATGCCTGGCCGACCTTGACCCGCATCAAGGCAAGCAGACGGCGCGCGTGCTCGATGCACGGATGGACCTCCCGACCTTCGTCGCCGCAAGCATCGCCCTCCTCGCCACGCCCGGACCGACCAACACCCTGCTCGCGACCGCGGGCGCGAGTCGCGGCATCCGCAGCTCCGTGCACCTGCTGCTTGCAGAACTCGCCGGCTATCTGCTCGCGATCCTGGTCCTGCGCGTCGCGCTCGGTCCGGCGCTCGCGGCGATGCCGGTGATCGGTCACGTCCTGCGCATCGCGGTCGTGCTCTATCTGCTGCATCTCGCCGTCGAGCTGTGGCGCCACGGCGGCGGCCGCAGTGACGATGCCGTGCCGGTGACGCTGCGCCGGGTGTTCATCACGACGCTGCTCAATCCAAAAGCCATCATCTTCGCCTTCACGCTGCTGCCGGCGGACGACACGGCGCGCCTGCTGCCGCACGCCGCCGCACTCGCTTTGTCGATCGCGACCCTTGGAGGCGGCTGGATCCTCGTCGGCGCGACCTTGCGCCACGGCCTCGGCGGCCTCGTGCCGGCTGCGCTCGGCTATCGCTGCAGCGCTGCGGCGCTGGCCGTGCTCGCCTGCGTGATCCTCGCGCCGGCGCTGGCCGTGCCGTAAACGGTTCCGCTTGTTACATTGTTGCTGATCGACAACGCCCGACGCCGCATGCTATCCGCGGAGCGAACAGGGGGCACCGTGCGCGGCATGGGTCGATCATATCTCACGAGCCGTCCGCGCCTGCTGCGCCGGATCGCGGCGTTGTGCCTGATGATCGCCT
Organism: Bradyrhizobium sp. SZCCHNR1002; assembly: GCF_032381435.1. NCBI lineage: Bacteria > Pseudomonadati > Pseudomonadota > Alphaproteobacteria > Hyphomicrobiales > Nitrobacteraceae > Bradyrhizobium > Bradyrhizobium sp. SZCCHNR1002. The sequence continues at coordinate 131,363 of NZ_JAUHIS010000007.1, read as the reverse complement.
ATCTGCTTGCCGGCACGCTGCACGGCGCCTGCGATCTCGATGTCGCGCATGCGTCGGCCGGCAAGCCGGAGATCGCCTCCCTGCTCGACAAGGCCGGGCACTCCGACCAACGCGGCATCGCCGACCATCATTGCCATGGCTGCTTCTCGGTGGCCGTGCCGCAGCTGCACCTCGCGGCCGTTCCAGCCGAGATCGTCGCAGCAACGGACTGGCCGATCCCCGCCATCAGGGCCGGCATCCTGTCCGAGTCCGATTCCCCGCCACCAAGACACCTGACCTGACGCCACATGCCGGACGGCGAACGCCGTCCTTCCTCGCTCGTCCAGACAGGTTCATCTCATGCCATTCCCCGCGATGGCTGCGCGCGCGATCTGCGCCGCGGCCCTGCTCGCGACGTCCGCGCAAGCCGCGGCCGCGCAGACGCTGACCTTGCGCGAGGCGCTGTCGCGCGCGCTCGCCGCCAATCCCAGGCTGTCCGCCGCCGACCGCGACATCGGCATCGCCTCCGGCCAGCGGCTGCAGGCCGGCGCGCTGCTCAACCCGGAGCTCAGTTACGAGCAGGACAATTCCCTTGGCTCCGGCCAATATCGCGGCACGCGCTCGGCCGAGACGACCTTGCAGATCAGCCAGGCGTTCGAATGGTTCGGCAAGCGCGACGCGCGCATCGCCGCCGGGCAGGCCGGCATGCGCGTCGCCGAGATCCAGCGCCAGGCGGTGCGGCTCGAAGTCCTGTCGGAGACGGCGATCGCCTTCGTGACGGTGCTGGCCACGCAGCGCCGCATCCAGATCCTCGACGACCAGGTCGCCGCGCTCGATCGCCTGACGCCGTTGCTGCGGCGGCGGGTCGAGGCCGGTGCGTCGTCGCCGGCGGAGACCGGCCGCGCCGAAGTCGCCTCCGCCCTGGTGCGGGCCGACCGCGAGCGCGTCAAGGCGACATTGGCGAGCGCGCGCCGTGAGCTCGCCGTGCTCACCGGAGACAGCTCGGCGAAACTCCCTTCCGTCACCGGCCGCTTCGATGTCACGACCCAGCCGCCGTCGTTCCAGACCGTCATCGCGGCCATCGATGCCAACCCCCAGCTCGTGCGCTGGACTGCCGTCTACGCGCAGCGCAACGCCGAGCTGCTGCTGGCGCGGCTGAAACCCTATCCGGACGTGCGCGTCGGCGCGGGCTGGCGGCATTTCAACGACACCCAGGACGATGCGGTCCGGCTCAGCGTCTCCGTGCCGATCCCGGTGTTCGACCAGAACCAGGGCAACATCCTCTCGGCGCAAGAGAGCGTCGCCAAGACCGAGGCCGAACGCAAGGCCAACCGCAACGCGCTGCTGGTGATCGCCGGCCGCGCCTACGACTCGCTGCAGGGCTCGCTGCGTGAGCTCGCGGTGCTGCGCGAGATCGCGATCCCCAAGGCGCAGGAAGCCGCGGACGAGATCGCGCAGGGCTACAGCGCCGGCCGCTTCTCCCTGCTCGAGGTGCTCGATGCGCAGGCGAGCGTGGCGCAGGCGCGGCTGCGCGAGCAGGAGGCGCTGCAGAACATCCATGTCGCCGTGGCGACGATCGAGGGCCTGGTCGGCCGTCCCTTCACCCTGGCACGGGAGACCGCGCGATGAAGACATCCACCGTCATTCTCATTGCGATCATTGCGGCCGTCGGCGGTGCCGGAGCGTCGCGCCTTCTGGTGGATGCGGTGCCGCACACCGAAGCAGCCGCCGGCCATGCCGAGAAGGACCACGCCGAGAAGGCGCCGAAGGATCACGTCGAGCAGGACGAGCACGGCGCCGACCGCATTCGCATCAGCGACGTCAAGCTCGCCGCGGCCGGCGTGACGCTGGCCGAAGCCGGGCCGGCAACCTTGTCGGATACGCTGGCGTTCAACGGCGTGCTCCGCGCCAATCAGGAAGCGCTGGTGCAGGTGACGCCGCGCTTTCCCGGCATCGTCCGCGCGATCAGGAAGCGCATCGGCGACACCGTCGCCAAGGATGAATTGCTGGCATCGATCGAGAGCAACCAGAGCCTGACCGCCTACGATCTCAAGGCGCCGATCGGCGGCACCATCATCGACCGCCAGATCTCGCTCGGCGAATACGCTTCCGAGCAGAAGCCGGCCTTCGTAGTCGCCGATCTCTCGACCATCTGGGTCGACCTGTCGATCTACCGCCAGGATCTCCGGCGCGTCCGGCTCGACGACGAGGTGCTGATCGATCCCGACGACGGCCGCGGCGCAATCCGCGGGCACGTTTCCTACATCGCCCCCGTCGGCGCCAGCGAGACCCAGACCGCGCTGGCGCGCGTCGTGCTGGCCAATGCCGACGGCCGGCTGCGCCCCGGCCTGTTCGTGACTGCGCGGCTGGTGCTGGCCAAGCGCAGCGTCGCCGTCGCGGTTCGCGCCAGCGCGATCCAGACCTTGGAGAACAAGACCGTCGTGTTCGTGCGCGAGGAGGGCGACAAGATCGAGGCGCGTCCCGTCGCGCTCGGCGAGTCCGATCCGACCCATGTCGAGATCCGCGACGGCCTCTCGCCCGGCGAGCACTACGTCGCCGAGAACAGCTTCGTGGTGAAGGCGGAGATGGGCAAGGGGGAGGCCGAGCATGATTGACGCGGTCCTGGCTTTCGTCGTGCGACAGCGCTGGCTGGTGCTGCTGGTCTCGCTCGCCGCAGCGGCGTTCGGCGCCTGGAATTTCACCCGGCTGCCGATCGATGCGGTGCCCGACATCACCAACGTCCAGGTGCAGATCAACACCAAGGCGCCCGGCTATTCGCCGCTCGAGACCGAGCAGCGCATCACGTATCCCGTCGAGACCGCGATGGGCGGCCTGCCGCGCCTCGACACCACGCGCTCGCTGTCGCGCTACGGGCTGAGCCAGGTCACCGTCGTGTTCCAGGACGGCACCGACATCTACTTCGCGCGCCAGCAGGTCAATGAGCGCATCCAGGAGATCAAGGATCAGCTGCCGCCCGGCATCGAGGTCGCGATGGGACCGCTCTCGACCGGCCTCGGCGAGATCTTCATGTATGCGGTGGAAGCAAAGCCCGGCGCCAAGACCGCCGAAGGCACCGACTACTCACCGACCGATCTGCGCACCATCCAGGACTGGATCATCCGGCCGCAGCTGCGCGGCGTGCCCGGCGTGATCGAGGTCAACACCATCGGCGGCTTCGCGCGCCAGTTTCACGTGCTGCCGGATCCCGGCCGCCTGATGGCCTACAAGATCAGCTTCCGCGACGTCATCGCCGCCCTCGCCTCCAACAACGCCAATGTCGGCGCCGGTTACATCGAGCGCAATGGCGAGCAGTATCTGGTGCGCGCGCCCGGCCAGGTCGGCAGCGCCGCCGAACTCAGGGACATCGTGATCGGCGCCCGCGGCGGCACGCCGGTCCGGATCGGCGACGTCGCGGAGGTCGCCGAGGGACGCGATCTGCGCACCGGCGCCGCGACGCTGAACGGCGAGGAGACGATTCTCGGCACGGCCATGCTGCTGATCGGCGAGAACAGCCGCGCCGTGGCGCGGCGCGTCGCCGCCCGGCTCGACCAGATCGCAAGATCATTGCCCGAGGGCGTGATCACGCGGACGCTCTACGACCGCACCCATCTGGTCGAAGCCACGATCCGCACCGTCGAGAAGAATCTCCTCGAAGGCGCAGCCCTCGTCGTCGTCGTGCTGTTCCTGCTGCTCGGCAACATCCGCGCCGCGCTGGTCACCGCCTGCATCATCCCGCTGTCGATGGCGATGACCATCACCGGCATGGTCGAGAGCAAGGTCAGCGCCAATCTGATGAGCCTTGGGGCGATCGATTTCGGCATCATCGTCGACGGCGCCGTCATCATCGTCGAGAACTGCCTTCGCCTGCTGGCGCAGGCGCAGCACAACAAAGGCGGCCTGCTGACGACGTCCGAAAGATTGCAGACCATCGTCAGCGGCGCCCGCGAGGTGATCGGGCCGAGCCTGTTCGGCACATTGATCATCGGCGTGGTCTACCTCCCGGTGCTGACGCTGACCGGCGTCGAGGGCAAGATGTTCACCCCGATGGCGCTGACCGTGCTGATGGCGCTCGGCGCCGCCGTGCTGTTCTCGATCACCTTCGTTCCGGCCGCGGTCGCGATCTTCGTCACCGGCAGAGTGTCCGAGCAGGAGAACCTGGTGATGCGCAGCGCACGGCGGATCTACGCGCCGCTGCTGCGGACCGCGATCGCCTATCGGATGACGGTCGCAGCCGGAGCCATCGTCATCGTCGCCGTGAGCGGCGTTGCCGCGACGCGGATGGGCGGCGAGTTCATTCCGAGCCTCGACGAGGGCGACGTCGCGCTGGCCGCGCTGCGCATTCCCGGCACGAGCCTCACGCTTTCAGTCGACCTGCAGAAGGCGCTGGAGACGCGCCTGCGCCGGATCCCCGAGGTCAGGGACGTCTTCACCCGGATCGGCACTGCCGAAGTCGCCACCGATCCGATGGCGCCGTCGCAGGGCGACGGCTACATCATGCTGAAGCCGCGCAGCGAATGGCCAGATCCGGCCAAGGACAAGGCGAAGCTGGTGGCGGAGATCGAAGCGGCCGCCGACGAGATCCCTGGCAGCAATTACGAGATCTCGCAGCCGATCCAGCTGCGTTTCAACGAGCTGATCTCCGGCGTCCGCAGCGATGTCGGCGTCAAGATCTTCGGCGACGATCTCGACATCCTGCAGGGCGCCGCACGCCAGGTGGAAGCTGCGATCCGCGGCATCAATGGCGCGACCGACGTCAAGACCGAGCAGGTCGCCGGACTGCCTATCCTCACCGTGAAGATCGACCGCCAGGCGCTGTCGCGCTACGGTCTCAGCGTCGCCGACGTGCAGAACGTCGTCGAGATCGCGATCGGCGGCAAGGCGACGGGAAAGCTGTTCGACGGCGACCGCCGCTTCGACATCATCGTCCGTCTGCCCGAGCGCCTGCGCGGCAATCTCGATGCGATTCGCGCCATCCCGATTCCGCTGCCCGCCGGAGAGGACACGACGGCGACGCCGCTGCGCACCGCCTTCAACACCACGAGCCAGCCGCGCTACGTGCCGCTGTCGTCGGTGGCCGCGGTCGCCTCCGCGCCGGGACCGAACCAGGTCAGCCGCGAGAACGGCAAGCGCCGCATCGTCGTGTCAGCCAATGTCCGTGCCCGCGATCTCGGCTCGTTCGTCACCGAGGCGCAGGCCGCGGTCGCGGAGAAGGTCAAGCTGCCGCCGGGCTACTGGATCGGGTGGGGCGGCCAGTTCGAGCAGCTGGTGTCGGCGACCAAGCGCCTCACCATCGTGGTGCCGATCGCGCTCGCATTGGTGTTTCTGCTGCTGTTCATGAGCATGGGGTCGCTCGCCGATGCGGCACTGGTGTTCTCCGGCGTGCCGCTGGCGCTGACCGGCGGCATTGCCGCGCTGCTCGCCCGCGGCCTGCCGCTGTCGATCTCGGCCGGGGTCGGCTTCATCGCGCTGTCCGGCGTCGCCGTGCTCAACGGCCTCGTCATCATCGCCTTCATCGAGCGGCTGCGCCGGGAGGGACGCTCGGTGCGCGTCGCGGTGGAGGAAGGCGCGCTGGCGCGGCTGCGGCCGGTGCTGATGACCGCGCTGGTCGCCTCGCTCGGCTTCGTGCCGATGGCGCTCGCCACCGGCGCCGGCGCCGAGGTGCAGCGCCCGCTCGCCACCGTCGTGATCGGAGGCATCATCTCCTCGACCGTGCTGACGCTGCTGGTGCTGCCCGCGCTCTACGTGCTGTTCAGGCGGGAGACGCGGGCAGGCTAAAGCATGATCCGGAAAAGTGCGCAGCGATTTTCCGAAACGATCATGCACAAACAACAACCTAAAGCGCGATGACGATTCATCCTGATCTCATCGCGCTCTAGCGACGTGGCGAGCGCTCCCGCTTGCCACGTCGCGGGACGATGTCGCGGCGTTAGTTGAACACCGGGGTCGCGTTGGCCATCCAGCCATCCAGCCGGCCATTGCGGGCGAACCGCTGGTAGCGCGGCGCGCGGGCCTCGCGCGTCGTCCGGGAGGCTGCGCCGAACATGGTCGAGCCGCCCCTGGGGTTCACGATCGTGTAGCCCGCAATCGAGCGCGGATGCTCGCGGGTGACGTGACCGCCGGAGTTGCCGTCGTGAACGAGCCAGACGTTGCCGGCCACCTGCTGCTGCAGGATCATGACATGCCCGGAGCGGACCGCCGCCATGCCCGGCGCGGGCGCCGTGCGCGGAAAGCGGCGCCAGTTCGATGCGAGATTCAGCTCGGGAATGACGCGGCCGAAGGTGTAGAGCGACGCCTCGCAGCCACAGAACGCATGCGGGCATCCTGACGGCCGGCCACCGACGACGCGGCCTTCGCCCGGAATCGAGGCCATCGCGTTCATGACGGAGTGGTGGCGGTGCGAATAATGATGATGACGGTGATGATGATGGCGAGGGCGGGCCTCCGCCTGAACTGATAGAGCGAGCAATGCGACGACGACAACAACAACGCGGTACATTCGGAGGACTCCTGTACACTGTGAAATCCCCCTGCCGCGCGCCTTTCAACGGCCAAACGTGTCCTCAACGTGACCGAATCGCCCGCGAGCCATGCATTTGCGGGATGCGCCTGCCCGCTTCGGCAGTTCCCAATTGACCTATTTGCTTGACTCGCTCCCACTGCGCGACCGCGCAGGATCAACTCATCAATCGAAGCTCGCAGGAGGAAAATATGACCGCATTCCGTGGTAGTTGCCTGTGCGGCGAAGTTGCCTTTGCGGTTGATGGACCGTTCGACAAATTCCTCAACTGCCATTGCTCGCGCTGTCGCAAGGCAAGCGGCACGGCCCATTCTTGCGAGGTCATCGTCAGGGCAGAAGCGCTGCGCTGGCTGCACGGCGAAGCCAGCGTCACGCGCTTCGACCTGCCGCAGGCGCGGAGCTTCGCGACCGCGTTCTGCTCCCGATGCGGCAGCCCGATGCCGCATCTGACCCGCAGCGGCCGCGAGGCGATCGTGCCCGCCGGCAGCTTCGATCAGCCGCTCGGCACCGCGCCGGATCGCCACGTCCATTGGACATCTCGTGCGGATTGGTACGTCCACGGTGAGCGCCTGCTCATCGAGGATTGAAGCTGCGAAGCTGGCCCTGCCTGCCCGGCGGGCGACTCGCCCAGGATGGGAAGGCTCGAGCAGGTCTCCGAGCCGCGCAAACGACCGTGCGCACGAATTCTGATTTCACGAGCAGGTTCAAGCTGATTTGGGCTGTCCAGTCCCTCGGACGAAAATATTCCGCTTCGCGTTTTCGGAATTTCATGATCTTCTCCCGTCATCCCGCCTCATCGACGAGGGGCGCTGCGCGGTCGTCACGAAGCGTGGAGTGCGGGATGTGATGGGCGGGCCGGTTTGCAGCGTGAGCAGTCGCGCCGACGAACAACACCGGCCCGTACGGTCAAGTCGCGTGGTCCTGGCCTCCCGAAGCTGAGGTCAAGTCCGTGCCGATGCGCTGCAAGCGCTCGCGTGGATGACGGTGGCCAACAAGCCCGGCGCACCGGGGAGATCGCGAAGCAGCCGTTCAAACCATCGCGCAGGGAGGGCCGGGTCGATCCGGCTGGACCTGTGGTACCTGCCGCCTGCATTTTTTTCGCAGGCGGGCCACGGGCCTCAGCCGAGGCCCGGCCTTCCCTGCACCCTCGGTTTGGAGGGTGATCAATCACAACACTCGGACGCAAACAGCGGGCGCGAGAATGAATGACCGCGCCGATCTTCTCCGCAGTCGTCCCGGACAAGCCGTGACGCGCAACGCGCGTCGCGGCGCCGATCCGGGACCCATAATCCGCAGCAGTCGTGCGAGGCACGCTGGAGCATCCCGCTCGTGCACCCATTCCCGCCGGTGGCTATGGGTCCCGGGTCAAGCCCGGGACGACAGCGAAGAATGCCGCGTTGCCTTCACCATTGACCGCCGTATCCATTGGCCTATCTCTTCGAAGATCCCCAAAGCAACGGAACTGGACACCCGATGACAGCACATCCCCGAAGCTTCGATACCGCCATCGATCCCGTGAAGCTCGACCGCCTCGCCGAGGTGGCGGTGAAGGTCGGGCTGCAATTGCAGCCGGGGCAGGATCTGCTGCTGACGGCGCCATCGGTGGCGCTGCCGCTGGTGCGCAAGGTCGCCGAGCACGCCTACAGAGCGGGTGCTGGGATCGTCACCTCGTTCTTCTCGGACGAGGAGTTGACGTTGGCGCGCTACCGCTTCGGTCATGACGACAGCTTCGATCGCGCCGCCGACTGGCTCTACCAGGGCATGGCCAAGGCGTTCTCGGAGAACACCGCGCGCCTCGCCATCGTCGGCGACAATCCCATGCTGTTGTCCGGCCAGGATCCGGCCAAGGTGGCGCGCGCCAGCAAGGCCAATTCCAAGGCCTATCAGCCGGCGCTGGAGAAGATCACCAATTTCGAGACCAACTGGAACATCATCGCCTATCCGAGCCCGGCCTGGGCCAAGCTGGTCTTTCCGGACGTCCCCGAGGAGGCCGCGGTGGCAAAGCTCGCGGACGCGATCTTTGCCGCGTCGCGGGTCGACCGCGAGGATGCGGTGTCGGCCTGGGAGCGTCACAACGCTGTGCTGCGCGAACGCACCGAATGGCTCAACGGCCAGCGCTTCAGCGCGCTGCATTACACCGGCCCCGGCATGGATCTCACGATCGGTCTGGCCGACGGCCACGAATGGGAAGGCGGCGCCTCGACCGCCAAGAACGGCATCACCTGCAACGCCAACATCCCGACCGAGGAGGTGTTCACGACGCCGCACTGCCGCCGCGTGTCCGGCCACGTCAGGAGCTCCAAGCCGCTGTCCTACCAGGGCACGCTGATCGACAACATCCAGGTCAGGTTCGAGGAAGGCCGCATCGTCGAGGCCAAGGCGTCGAAGGGCGAGGAGGTGCTGAACAAGGTTCTCGATACTGACGAGGGCGCGCGCCGGCTCGGCGAGGTCGCGCTGGTGCCGCACTCCTCGCCGATCTCCAAGAGCGGGTTGTTGTTCTACAACACGCTGTTCGACGAGAACGCCGCCTCGCACATCGCGCTCGGCCAATGCTACTCGAAGTGCTTCGTCAACGGCACCTCGCTGTCGCCGCAGCAGATCGCGGCGCAGGGCGGCAACCAGAGCTTGATCCACATCGACTGGATGATCGGCGCGGCCGAGACCGACATCGACGGCGTCCATGCCGATGGCCGCCAGGTGCCGGTGTTCCGCAAGGGCGAATGGGCCTGATCTGATTCGCGCGGTCGGCGGTGCATCGCATGATGAGACCGCCGACCGCACGAGATCGTGCGTAGAATTGTTTGTTGTTGTTCAAAGCCCGTAGATCTACTGCATCCAATGGTTGAATAGTTCGCTCCTGCCCGCCTCGATTAGTTCGTCCTTAAGCACGATCCATGACACTCGCCCCTGTTGCTCAATTGATTCACAGGGAACGACAATGAGTGCGCTCGCGGTCTCCGCGCAGGGTCGGATTCGCTTTGGGCTCAAGGGCCAGATTCTTTGCCTCGGTGTCGCCGGCGTGGCGGTCATCGGCTGCCTCTATCTCACCGGACTATCGATCGAACGGCGCAGCCAGCAGGTTGCGGATCGTGTCGGGATGCTGGCTGGCTTGAGCGGCGGCATCTGGGAAGGGCTGTTGCAGGCCCGCGGCACCGCGACGGAGTTCCTGCAGAAGCCGTCCGACGCCAAGGTCGCCATGCATGAGCAGATCGTCGCGTCGATCGGGTCACGGCTCGACCGTGCCGACGCAATCCTGTCGGCGGCTCCCGGTGACGAGACCGCGCGGCAGGCCGCTTCGTCGCGCGAGGCCATCGCCGGCCATGCGGCGCGTTTCGCCAACGTCGTCGCAGCGCAGAAGATCATCGGCTTCGACGAGAACGACGGATTGCAGGGCAAGCTGCGCGGCGCTGTTCGCGCGATCGAGACCCAGTTGACGAAACACGATCAGCCGCGTCTCGCCGTGCTGATGCTGATGATGCGGCGGCATGAGAAGGACTTCATGCTGCGCGGCGATCCGAAATACGGCGACGACCTGCGCAAGCGCGTCGACGAGTTCGGCGCGGCGCTTGCGAAATCCGATCTGCCCGAGGCGGTCAAGTCCGAGATCGTCAGACTGATGGACGTCTATCGCGAGAGCTTCCTCGCCTATATGGGCGGACAGACCAAGCTGCTGGACGAGGCGGCAGAGCTGACACGACACTACGAGAGCGTCAGCCCGACGCTGCAGGGAATCCGCTCCGCCGCCGATCAGCGTCTCGGTGTCGTCAAGGCCGAGCTTGCCAGCGTCAAGGACTCGGTGTTCTGGTCGATCTGCATCACGGTGCTGATCACGGCGATTGCGGCTCTGCTGTTCGGACGCTGGCTGGCTTCGCCGCTGCTGCAGATGGCCCGCGCCATGGAGCGGCTGGCGCAGAATGATCTCGATGTCCAGCTGGAGCCGGTGAAGCGCCGCGACGAGGTCGGCCAGATCTCGCGCGCGCTCGGCGTATTCCACGGCAAGCTGCTGGAGAACCGGCAGCTCACGGAGGAGCAGGCCCGCGCGAAGGAAGCCGCCGAGCGCGAGCGCAAGAAGATGTTCGCCGAGATGTGGGAGCTGCTCGAGACCGACCTGGATTGCGCCGTCGCCGAAGTCATGACCATCAGCGGCGATGCGTCGTCGCGCAGCGCTCAGGCCGTCTCGGAGGCGAAGACGATTGCCAGCGAGGCCGGCATGGTGGCCCAGGCGTCGGCTCGCGCCAGCAGCAACATCACGACGGTGTCGAGCTCGGCGGAGGAGCTGTCGGCAACGGGACGGGAGATCGCCCAACGCGCCGCCGAGACGGCCGAGCTGGCCAGCCGCGCCGCGCGGGAAGCCCAGCAGGCCGGCTCGACGGTCGCCGCCCTGAGCGATGCGGCCGAGCAGATCTCATCCGTCGTCAGCACCATCGCCGAGGTCGCAGCCCAGACCAATCTGCTGGCGCTCAACGCCACGATCGAGGCGGCGCGCGCCGGCGAGGCGGGTGCCGGCTTTGCCATCGTCGCGCACGAGGTCAAGGCGCTGGCGCGCAAGACCTCCGACGCCGCTGACGACATCGCCCAGCGCATCGAGCGCATTTCGACTGCGACCTCGGATTCGACGGCCGTGATCAGCAAGATCAGTGCTGCGATCGGCAGCATCGACGGCGCCAGCGCCGCCATGGCCGCGGCCGCCGAGCAGCAGGAGGCGACGTTGCGCGAGGTCGCGCGCAGCCTCACCGAAGCCTCGGCCGGCGTCGCCCTTGTGGCAGAGAACGTCACCCGCATCTCCAGCCGTTCGACGGAGATCGAACAGCAGACCCAGACCGTGTCCGAACTCGTGAACGGCACCAATGGCCGCGTGTCCGAACTGCGGGCCAACCTGATGGTGTCGCTACGGACCTCCAGCCTCGGCGATCGTCGCTCGTCCGACATGCGCCGGCCGCTCAGCACGCCCGCGCGCCTGCACAGCCGAGGCGGTCATGTCGACGGCGCCCTGCTCGATATCTCCGGCGGCGGTTTGCGTTTCCGGGCTGCGATGGACGTGGTCGGGCTGGCCGAGCAGCAGCGGGTCAGGGTCGAATGCGCAGCGTTCGGCGTCGTGGAAGCCGACATCGTGGCGATCGGCAATCGCGACGTTCATCTCAGCTTCGGCGAGCTCGACCAGGCGCAGCGCGAAGCAGTCGATGGATTGCTCGCCAAGATCGATCGCGCCGAACAGGCGCATGTCGATGCCGCGCGGGCCATCGCGGACGAAATCACCGAGGCGATCGAGCGGTCGATCGCCTCGGGCGAGTCCACCGTGGCGCAATGGTTTGATTTCGACTATCAGCGCATTCCGGGCACCGATCCCGAGCAGTTCGAGGCGCCGTTCACGGCGCTCTGCGACCGGCTGCTGCCGCCCATCCAGGAGGCTGCGCTGGTTGCGGATCCGAACGTCGTGTTCTGTGTGGCGATCGACCGCAACGCCTACATTCCGACGCACAACCGCAAGGTCTCACTGCCGCAGCGGCGCGGCGAGCGGGTGTGGAACGTGGGCAACAGCCGCAATCGCCGCTTCTACAAGGACCGCGCCGGCATGGCGGCGGCCCGGACCCTTCATGGCCATCTCGCGCAACGTTACGAGCGTGACATGGGCGGCGGCGTCACCATGCTGGTGAAGGAGATCGACGTGCCGATCAGGATCAACGAACGCCATTGGGGCGGGCTGCGGCTGGCGTTCAAGATGTAGATGAGCACGAGCTTGCACCACACAGACGCCAGCCGCGCAGCCCGCCATGACGCGGGCCGCACAGCGGTCGTGCTCAGGCGACTTGGCGTGCTAGGGCGACTTGGCCTGCGTGGTCGGCTCGACCGTGATGGTGATCCGCTCCGACATCACGGGCTTGTTGTGCGGAACGTGGCTCCAGTCGCCGAGCACCATCTGCAGGGTGTGACTGCCCGGCGTGAGGTTGACCGAGGCTTCGGTCTGGCCCTTGCCGAAATGAACGTGCTCGGCATCCACCGGAATGGCTTCGTTGAGCGCGTCACCCGTGAGCGCGGGCGCGTCGATCAGCAGATGATGATGACCGGTGTTCGGCGCCTCGGTGCCGGACGGCGCCACGCCCATGCCCGACAGGCCGAAGCGGATCAGGACCGGCGAGGAGACCTTGTCGCCGTCCTTGAGGTTGATGAAGTAGGCCTTGGCGTTATCCGGAGCGGGCGTCTCGCCGGCCATGACATGGGTTGTCGTGGCGAGGCTGGCGGCGGACAGGGTGAGGGCGATGGCGAGGCTCAGTCGGCGCATCCTGGAAATCCTTATCTCTGCGACGGCGGAAAATCTCTAAAGGTGAAGGCACGATGCAGGATGGGTCGTGCGACCAGCGGAGGCATGTCGCATCTTGCAGTGCGAGCAAACAGTAGATCGGCAGGTTTGGCGAGGCCGCGAACAAATTGCGGCGTTCGCGTGAAGTTTATAGCGCTGGCGTGGTTGTGATGCGACGGCTGGTCGCGGCAGTTCGTTCACATCTTAACGATCGCGGAAAGCAGCCATTAGGCGCAACCGGCTACGGTTGCAGGCCCATGCCGGCCCACGTCCGGTCATTTCAGCCCATGAATTTGAGGTCCTCAATGTCTCCTTCCTTGATCGAAACCGCCAATCTCGCCGTCGACCTGTCGCCGGCGCCGATCGAGCCATCCTGGATCATCGAGGGCAACCCGACAGCGACCTCCTGCACCGTCGCCCGCAGCAGCGACGGTCTCGGCTCGACCATCGTCTGGCATTGCACCGAGGGCAAGTTCAACTGGTACTACGATTTCGACGAGACCATCCTGATCCTCGAAGGCTCGATCACGCTCGAGAGCGAGGGCATGCCGGCGAAGCGCTACGGACCCGGCGATGTGATCTTCTTCCGCGACGGCGCCCATGCCAAATGGCATGTCGAGGGGCACGTCAAGAAGCTCGCCTTCTGCCTGAAGACCCAGCCTTACGTGCTCGGCCTCGCCGTGCGCGTGATCAACAAGCTCAAGCGCATGTTCCTGACGCCCGAGGGCCGCCGCGGCACCAGCCTTGCGGGTGCCTGAGCTTACACGCCGTCCAGGATGATCACGGTCGGACTCGACGGCAGCAGCTCGCGCGACATCTTCAAGGTCCGCTCGACGCGGCGGTCGATCTCGAACTGCTGGCCGATCTTGCGCATGAACTCGTCGAGCGGCGTCGCGAAGCGGTGCATCGGCAGCACGACCGATGCGCGCAGCCGCTTGGTGATCTCCGAGATGCCGTCCAGCGACATCGTGTAGGTGCCGTCGATCGGCACCATCACGACGTCGAGCCGGCCGATCGCGGCGAAGTGCGTCTCGTCCAGCTTGACGTGCAGATGGCCGAGATGGCCGATGCACAGGCCGGCAACCTCGAAGATGAAGATAGAGTTGCCGTCCTTGATCATGTCGGCACCGAGCGAATCGCTGAAATAGCGGCGGATGTCGGTGGTGATGTTGCGCACCAGCACGTCGCCGATCCGCTCGAACACCTGCGCCGGCTTGCCGTCGTCGCCCCAGCCGCGCAGCACGTGCGGAATGCGCGGATCGGGCGCCAGCGTGTAGTGCGTCGAGTGCGCCCGGTTCATGGTGATCACGTCGGGCAACCGTCCGACCTGATAGGCGCCGCTGTAATCGGTGGCGATGCGGATGCCCATCGGGGTGTCGATGAAGTAGGTCGAATGGCCGGCATAGGTGATCGTCACCTCGTTGGCGGCGGCGGTCCGGCGCAGGCTCACCGGCATGGCGCGCGGCGGGCTGCTGGCCATGGCGAGACATTCGCTGGTGCGCGGTCCCGATTGTTGCGCCAGAGCGGGCGATGCGAACGAGACCAGGACGGCGAGCAGCGAGACCAGCGAGCGCAGCATGGCGGTTCCTCTTCAACGGCGCGTGAGAGTGTAGCGAGGATTCCGGAACAGAACTATCCTCATCGCAATGCGCGGCGGACTCAGCGAAGCGGGAGGTTGGCATGAATGATCGGGACGGATCGTCGCAGGCGCAGCCGATGCAACCGATCAAGGCAGTGGATGCCGGGGTCCTGAGCATTGCCTATGTCGAGAGCGGGCCGGCCGATGGACCCGCCGTCATCCTGCTGCACGGCTACCCCTACGACATCCATTCCTATGTCGACGTCGCGCCGCGCCTTGCGGCCCAGGGCTGCCGGGTCATCGTGCCCTACCTGCGCGGCTATGGCCCCACCCGCTTCCTCGATCCCTCCACGCCGCGCTCCGGCCAGCAGGCCGCCATCGGCGCCGACCTGATCGCGCTGATGGATGCGCTGGCGATCCCGCGTGCGGTGTTCGCCGGCTATGATTGGGGTGGCCGGGCCGCCTGCGTCGGCGCGGCGCTATGGCCGGAGCGCTGCACGGGCCTGGTGTCGGTCAACGGCTATCCGATCCAGGACATCGCCAGGGCGTTGGAGCCCGCCCCGGTGCCGCGCGAATTCGCGTTCTGGTATCAATGGTACTTCCAGACCGAGCGTGGCCGCGCCGGCCTCGCCGCGAACCGCGCCGAAATCGCCCGGGTGCTGTGGCAGCAATGGTCGCCGAACTGGCGGTTCGACGACGCGACCTTCGCGCGCGCGGCCGCCGCGTTCGACAATCCCGACTATGTCGACGTCGTGATCAACAGCTATCGCCATCGCTACGGTCTGGCCGCGGGCGATCCGCGCTACGACGAGCTCGAGCGGCGACTGGCGGCCCTGCCCGTCATCACCGTGCCCACGATCACCCTCGATGGCGACAGCGACGGCGTCATTCCGGCGACGGACGGCACGGCACATGCCGCGAAATTCAGCAACCGGATCGCGCATCGCGTGATCCGCGCCGGGCACAATCTGCCGCAGGAGGAGCCCGCGGCATTCGCCGAAGCGGTCATGGAGGTGCTGCGCTGAGCAGGTCAGGTCCGCGCGGGGCTCAGCCTCCAGGCGGCAAACAGCAGGCCTGCGGTCATCAGGCCGCAGATCGCAGCGGCTTCGGGCAGCGCGAGCGCCAGCGCCGCGGTCGCGGCCCAGCCGATCGACGAGAACGCCTCGGCGAAGGTCGCAAGCCGCGACGAGGTCTGACGGCGCCGGAACTGGCTGCGCCGCGCCTGGATGCGGAACCAGAGCTGAATGGCGGTCGAGGACATCGTGGCAACCAGCACCGCCGCCGCGGTGACCAAAGCCTGCCATGGCGCGATCCAGCCGAGCGCGAGCACCAGCGGCGCGAAGATCACCGCGATCGTCATGAGCACGACCTCGATCTTCGCGCGCACAATGCGCGCGGCGGTCAGCGGGGCGGTGGCGACCAGTTCGGGCGCATCCTCGCCGGAGATCGTGAGCCAGGCGAGGCCGCCGGCGAGCTGGCCTGCCGCCATCACGATGACCGGCGTGATCAGGATCACCGCCTGCGAGCTGTCGGAATAGCTGCGCCACAGCAGCAGCGCCGGCGGCACCAGATAGAGCAGCTGCATCAGCGTCTGCGAGATCAGCCAGGGATCGCGCCGCAGCAGCATGAACTCCTTGCGCCTGAGCGCCTGCTGCCGCGAGCCGCCGCGGAAGCTGCGGATCCGCGCGCCGGTGCGGCTGGTGACGCCTTGCGCGGCGGCACTGATCGCGGTGTCGGCAAAGCGCGGCGAGAACACCATCATGACGACGCCGAGCAGCAGCAGGCCTGCGGCAAGCAGGATCAGCAGCGCCTGAATGTCGCCGAGCGCGGCGCGCGCCGGCAGCCACACGACGCTCTCCGGGTCGGGCGCGATGGCCGCGGCGGCATCGGAGGTGAGCACGGCAAAGCGCGACAGCGTGCCGTAGGACACGATCGCCGCGATCTGCAGCACGATGACGAAGCCGGCGCCGATCACGGCGGCCAGGATCTGCGCCACCAGACGGGTGCGTGCAGGGCCGATCAGGCGGAACAGAATGATCGTCACCGCGATGGCAGCCGCGGCCGCCGACAGGCCGACCGCTGCGACGACGACGAACGCAGCCAGCCAGCGCACCCCGCCCTCGATCAGCAGCACGTCCACGAAGGGCGTCGCCAACAGCAGCGCCATGCTGGTGACCGAGAGCGCGATGGCCGCGATCCGGACAGAAAAGATCTCAGCCAGTCGCACCGGCGAGGACATGATCAGGTCGAGATCGGCACGGGCATAGAACACGCGTGTGACCGACTCGATCGCCTGCGACAGCATCAGGGCCCACGACAGCATGATGGTCGCGGTGATGACGATGAGAGCAGTCTTGTCGAGCGGCGGCTGCAGATCGGCATAGCGGCCGACCACGGCCCAGGCCGGCAGATGCATGATCGCGCCGAACAGCACGAGGCCGATGATCGCGGCGCGCGTGCGGCGGCGTCTGCCCGCGGTGATCATTCCGAGCCATTCCCGCCAGGCGAGCCTGAGCTCGTGGCGGGCGAACCAGGCCAGCGTCGCCGCCCGCGTCATGCCGCCGACTCGACGTCGACCAGCGCGATGAACAGCTCCTCGAGGCTGGTATCGGTCCGGCCGTTCTGCTCGCGCAGCTCGGCAAGCGTTCCCTCGGCGACGATCCGCCCGGCGGCGATGACGCCGATCCGGTCGGCCATCCGCTCCGCCACTTCGAGAATGTGCGTCGTCATGATCACGGTGCCACCGCGGCGGACGCGCTCGGCGAGGAGCCCCTTGACGTGACGGGCCGAGACCGCATCGAGGCCGGTGAGCGGCTCATCGAGAATGATCAGTTGAGGATCATGGACCAGGGCGCCGGCGAGCGCCACCTTCTGGCGCATGCCCTTGGAGAAGCCTTCGCAACGCTCGTGCAGATGCCGCTCAAGCCCGAGCGAGACCAGCAGCTCGCGCGCCGCCTGACCGGACGTCATGGGATCGATGCCCCACAGGCCGGCGACGAATTCGAGATATTCGAGCGGCGTGAGCTTGTCGTAGATCATCGGCTCGTCCGACACCCACGCCATCACCTGTTTGGCGGCAATGGGCTCGCGCAGCGCGTCGATGCCGAAGATCGCGATCTCGCCTGCGTCCGGACGCAGCAGGCCGGCGACCATGCGCAAGGTCGTCGTCTTGCCGGCCCCGTTCGGGCCGACGAGGGCGTAGAACTCACCGGCGCGCACGACGAGATCGAGCCCGTCGACGGCCGGCCGTTCGAAACATTTGGTTAACCCTCGGACGGTGAGGGCGGAGCTCTGTGGGGTCATGACCGCTCATTCGGTTCGCATCGGCAACTTGGACGCAACTCGTTGCGGCGCGGTGAACGACCACTCGATCGTGATCGTGACGAGCCTTCCCCGCGACCGGCTCCGAGAGCCCGAACCGGATCGCTCCGGCCCAACCTGGCGTCATGATCCGAACGCAGGGCGATTTCGTTAGCACGACGACCAGCCGCCATCGCGGCTGCGCGGCTCCGGCGAGGATGGACGTGACGGAACAGCTGATCGCGACGGCGACGAGTGACGGCACTCCGGAAGCAGCAGCGGCCCTGCCCCTGCACACCATTCGCCTGGAGTCCTTCCCGCGCGGCGGCGTCGCTGCGGTGTTCGGCGCCAGCGGCGGCATCGGCTCCGCGCTGAGCGCGATGCTGACCGACAGCGGGCGGTTCGACGCCGTGGTCGGCTTCAGCCGCAGCACGGTTCCTCCCTTCGACCTCACGGATGAAGAAAGCCTCGCGCGGGCCGCCGAGCAGGCGGCGGACGCTGGCGAGGTCCGGCTCGTGATCGTCGCAACCGGCGTGCTGCAGCAGGGCGAGACGCTGCCGGAAAAGAGCTGGCGCGAACTCGATGCCGACCGTCTTGCCCGCGCCTTTGCCATCAACGCCACCGGGCCGGCGCTGCTGATGAAGCATCTGCTGCCGAGGCTCCCGCGCAGCGGCAAGGCGGTGCTCGCCGCGCTGTCGGCGCGGGTCGGTTCGATCGGCGACAACCGGCTGGGCGGCTGGTACGCCTACCGGGCTTCGAAGGCGGCGTTGAACCAGCTCGTGCGTTGCGCGGCCATCGAGCTTGCCCGACGGGCGCCCGAGGCGATCTGCGTCGCGTTGCATCCCGGCACGGTGGCGACACGGCTGTCGGCGCCGTTCACCTCGGCCGCGGGCATCGCACCGGCCGAGGCCGCGCGGCATCTGCTCGGTGTCATCGACCGACTCGGAGCAAAGGACTCCGGCGGCTTCTACGACTGGCGCGGAACACAGGTCCCGTGGTGACTCCCCATGCCGAAGATGCGCCGCAAAGCCGATTTGCCGACCAAGACCTGCACCGCCTGCGGTCGCCCTTTCGCGTGGCGGCGCAAATGGGCGCGCGACTGGGACGAGGTGAAGTTCTGTTCCGACCGCTGCCGGTCCGAGCGCGGCCGGGCGTTTTCTTCGATGCCCAAGAAGCGAGCGAGCTAGCCTCATGATGCCTGGCGTCCCCTCTCCGATGCGCGCGCTCGGCCTTGCCGGGCTGATCCCGTTTGTCGGCCTCGCTGGGCTGGTGATCGCGGGTGACGAGACGGTCCGGACGGCCGCACTGCGCGCACAGATCGGCTACGGGGCGGTGATCGCCAGCTTTCTCGGCGCGATCCATTGGGGGTTGGCGGTGCAGACGCCGGCGCTCTCGACCCTGCCGCGCATGGGCTGGGGCGTGACGCCGGCTTTGCTCGGCTGGGCAGCGCTGCTGCTGCCACCTGTCCCGGCGCTGGTGCTGCTGACGACGGCACTGCTCGCAGCGCTCGTGATCGATGAATTCAGTTTCGGCGGTGGCGATCGGCGGGCCTGGTTCCTCAAGCTGCGACGGCTGCTCAGTGTCGGAGCCATGCTGTCCCTGCTCGTCACCTTGATCGACCTCGTCGTGAAGGGTCCACCGGACTCGGCCTGATATCCGCACCGCCATGGACAAAGCCGTCATGCCTCGGGCAAGCTCGCGCATCCCCCGTGAGGCGCCATGAACATCCTGCTGCTGAATCCAAACATCCGCACCGACATCACCGATCTCATGCTGCAGGTCGGCCGCGACGCTGCGGCACCCGGCACGACGCTGATCCCCTGCACCGCGCCGCGCGGCGTGCCCTATATCGCCACTCGCGCAGAGGCGCAGATCGGTGGCGCCGTGGCGCTGGAGATGCTGGCCGAACGCAACGGCAGCTTCGATGCCGCGATCATCGCCGCGTTCGGAGATCCCGGCCTGTTCGCGGCCCGTGAGCTGTACGACGTGCCGGTGATCGGGTTGGCGGAAGCCGCGATGCTGACCGCCTGCATGGCAGGGCGTCGCTTTGCCATCGTCACCTTCGCGCAGGCGCTCGGCCCCTGGTACGAGGAATGCGTGCGCATGCATGGGCTGATGGAGCGCTGCGCCGGCATCCGCATGCTCGACGGCAGCTTCAAACAGATCTCGGACGTGCAGCACGAGAAGGAGGAGTTGCTGGTGGAGCTGGCGCTGCGCGCGGTGGAGGAGAACGAGGCCGACGTGCTGATCTTCGCCGGTGCACCGTTATCGGGACTTGCGGCCCGCGTCGCACACCGCATCCCGGTGCCGGTGGTCGATCAGGTGATCGCGGCCGTGAAGCAGGCCGAGGCGCTGCTGGCGCTGAAGATGCGCAAGGCCACGGCGGGCACTTTCCGGAGGCCCGCGGCGAAGCCGACGACGGGCCTGCCGGAGGCCCTGGCGGCGCGGCTCGAGCATCGTGACGTGTAGTTGACACTGGAGGATCGTGAGAGGTCACAGCCCTCTCCCCACGTCATTCCGGGGCGCGCGTCAGCGCGAGCCCGGAATCCATAACCACGACTGTCTGTGACGACATGAGGTGTGCCCACGACCATCTCGCCCAACAATATCTGCCTGTGGGCATGGATTCCGGGCTCGTCCTTCGGGCGCCCCGGAATGACGTGGGGAGAGAGCTGGCCTTCGACCGACAGCTCGCGCTTGGAGTGAGATCTCATTCCCTCCTCACACCTCAATACCGGCTCCGCCTCTACTTGTACACAAACGGCCGCCACTGCCTCAAAAGACGGCACGCTTCTTGCTTTTTCAACTTAGTTGAGCAGGAAGCCCATGGCCAGCGTATCGGAAGCCAAGTCGCTCGTTCTCGATCGGATCACGCACCGCTTTGCCAGCGGCACGATGGCCGTCTCGGACATCAATCTCGATGTGAAAGGCGGCGAGATCATCGCCCTGCTCGGCCCGTCCGGCTGCGGCAAGACCACGCTGCTGCGCATCATCGCCGGCTTCATCGGCCAGAGCGAAGGACGCGTCATCATCGGCAATGACGTCGTCGACGCGCTGCCGCCCAACCGGCGCGCGGTTGGCATCGTGTTTCAGAACTACGCGCTGTTCCCGCATCTGTCGATCGCGGAGAATGTCGGCTACGGCCTCGCCGCGCGCGGCGTCGACAAAACGACGCGCAACAAGGAGGCGCAGCGGCTGCTCGACATGGTGCAGCTCGGGCCGTTCGGCGAGCGCTTGCCGCGGCAGTTGTCCGGCGGCCAGCAGCAGCGCGTCGCGCTGGCGCGCGCGCTCGCGATCAAGCCGTCGATCCTGCTACTCGACGAACCATTCGCCGCGCTCGACAAGAATCTGCGGCTGGACATGCAGATCGAGGTGAAGCGGCTGCAGCGCATGGCCGGAACGACGACCTTGATCGTGACCCACGACCAGGAGGAGGCGCTGTCGATGGCCGATCGTGTCGCCGTCCTCAGCCATGGTCATCTGGAGCAGTTCGGCACGCCCAGCGAGATTTACGACCAGCCGCAGACGCTGTTCGTGAACACCTTTGTCGGCACCGCGAACAAGATGAGGGGCACCGTGATTGCGACCGACGCGGGCAATGTCAAAGTCGCCCTGGAGGCGGGCGGCGAGATCATCGCGCGTGCGCCAAATCCGGTTCGTGCCTCAGACAAGGTCACTGTCTGCCTGCGTCCCGAGCACCTCGCCTTCGTCAGCGACGACTCCGGCTTTGCCGGCGAGATCGGCATGGCGCTGCCGCTTGGCGCCACCGTGGTTCACGAGATCAAGGCCAAGGACGGCTCGAGCATCAAGATCTCGCAGGCCCGCACTGGCGGCACACCGCTGCGCGAAGCCGGCACGCCGGTGCGCGTCGCGCCGCTCGCGCCGGGGCTCGCGACCGTGTTCCCGCAATAGACAACCAACACATCGGAGTGAAACATGATGCTTGATCGCCGCCGGCTCCTGACCAGCGCATTGACGCTGGGAGCCATGCACGCCTTTCCGGGCCTGAGCCTCGCGCAGGCCCGGCCGCTGGTGTTCGCGACCTTCACCGGCAGCTGGGAGGAGGCGCACAAGGCGGTGCTGGTGCCCGCCTTCCGCAAGGCCAATGGCGACGCGGGCATCGTGCTCGACCCGATGCTATCGGTCGACCAGATCGCCAAGGTCAATGCCGCCAAGGCCAATCCGCCGATCGACGTCATGCTGCACGATCCGGGTCCTGCGCTGGTCGCGATCGGCCAGGATCTCGTAGAGCCCTACCCGGCCGACAAGAGCACCTATTTCAAGGACCTGATTCCGGAAGCGCAGGACGCGATGGGCCCGGCGCCGTTCTTTCAGGTCGTCGGCCTCACCTACAATCCGGAAACGGTGAAGACGCCGCCGACGTCCTGGGCCGATCTGTGGAAGCCCGAGTTCAAGGGCAAGGTCGGCATCACCAACCTCAACTCGACGCTCGGCACCGGCTGGCTCGTCGAGATCGCGCGCATGCGCGGCGGCTCGGAGGCCAATGTCGACGAGGGCTTCAAGGCGCTGGAGGAGCTCAAGCCGAACCTCGCCGCGGTCGCCGCCAATCCCGGCGCGCTGGCGACCCTGTTCCAACAGGGCCAGATCGACATCTCGCCCGGCAATTTCAACGCCATCCAGATCCTCAAAGCCCGCGGCGTACCGGTCGAGTTCGTGGCGCCCAAGGAAGGCGCGATCGCGTTCAAGACGACGATCCACATCGTCAAGAATTCGCCGAACAAGGAGCTTGCCTTCAAGCTGATCGAGGCGGCGCTGTCGCCGGAGGTGCAGACGACCCTGATGAACTCGCCCTATCTCATCGTGCCGACCAACACCAAGGTTGCGATGTCCGGCGAGATCGCCAAGGTGCTGGCCAAGGACACCGCGGAGCTGAAGAAGAAGTTCGTGTTCCAGGACTGGAAGAAGATCAACGAGCAGCGTGCGTCCTGGATCGAGAAGTTCAATCGCGACATCAAGATCTGAGCCATGAAGAGCGCCACGACGGCACCGGGAGACGTGACCAGCTTCAGCCTAGGGCTTGCGCTGCCTTTGGGCCTGGTGTTCGCGGTCTTCTTCGTGCTGCCGCTGGCACAACTGCTCTATCTCTCGCTGCACAACGACACCGCGGCGACGGTGTGGGGGCTCGGCCAGTACATCAAGTTCCTGACCGATCCCTTCAGTCTCGCCGTGCTCGGCTCGACGCTTCTGCTCGGCGCCGAGGTAACGCTCGCCTGCCTCGTGCTCGGCTATCCCATCGCCTGGCTGTATCAGCGTTCGGGCAGCCGGGTGCAGACCCTGATCATCATGATCGTACTGCTGCCGCTGCTCACCAGCGTGGTCGTCCGCACCTTCGCCTGGATCGTCATTCTCGGGCGGCAGGGCATCATCAACTCGGTGCTGCAATCGCTCGGCCTGATCGGCACGCCGCTGCGCATGATCTACACGCAAGGCGGGCTCATCGCGGCGCTGGCGCAAGTGCAGATGCCGCTGATGGTGCTGCCCCTGATCACCGCGATCGGCCGCATCGATCCCAACCTCTCCGACGCCTCGGCATCGCTCGGCGCCGGCAGCTGGCGCACCTTCTTCAAGGTGATGCTGCCGCTGTCGATGCCCGGCATCATCGCCGGCTGCACCCTCACTTACGCCGCGGCGATCACCGCGTTCATCACGCAGTCGCTGGTCGGCGGCGGGCAGATGCTGTTCATGCCGATGTATCTGTATCAGCAGGCCTCGACGTTGCAGAACTGGCCGTTCGCCGCCGCCATCTCGATCATCTTCCTGTTCGCGGTGCTGGCGATCGTCGCGCTGTTCTCGACGCTCGGCCGGCGCGCCCGCGGCTATGGAGACGCGCGATGAGCCGGCGGCAGAATAATCTCGAAGCGCTGAGCTTCCAGATCGTGATGACGGTGATTGCCGTGCTGGCGCTGATCCTGATCGTGTCACCGTCGCTGGTCGTGGTGATCGTCTCCTTCACCTCAGGCTTCTCACTGAAGTTCCCGCCGCCCGGCTATTCGACGCGCTGGTATGTCGAGCTGTGGAACGCCTGGCAGCTGCAATTCGCCGCGCGCAATAGCGTCGTCGTCGCACTGTGGTCGACCGGGCTGTCGGTCGTGCTCGGCGTCGCCGCGGCGCTCGCGATCTCGCGATCGAAGACGCTGACCGCGAAGCTGCTGGACTCGCTGTTCATGTCGCCGCTGGTGCTGCCGGCGCTCGCCTTCGGGCTCGCGGCGCTGATGTTCTTCTCGCTGATCGGGCTGCCGGTGTCGCTGCTGACGCTGGTCATCGGCCACACCATCGTCTGCGTGCCCTATGTCGTCCGCAACACGGTGGCCGCCTTGGCGCAGCTCGAGCCGACACTGCTGGAAAGCTCGGCCATCCTCGGCGCCAGCAGGCTCTACACCTTCCGCCGCATCGTTCTGCCGCTGATCCGCCCGGGCATCATCTCCGGCGCGTTCATCGCCTTCATGTCGTCGTTCGACAACGTCCCGGTGTCGCTATTCCTGCGCGACGCCGCCACCGACATGCTGCCGATCCGGATGTGGCAGGATCTCGAAGGCAAGCTCGACGTCACCATCGCCGCGCTGTCCAGCGTACTGATCATCGCCACGGTAGCGCTGATGGCGATCATGGAGCGGACGACAGGGCTGTCGAAGCGGCTGACGGGCTAAGGCTGCTTGGCTCTCATCAGTGCCGGCTAGTGCCCGTCTCCATCAGCGCCGTCATGGCCGGGCTTGTCCCGGCCATCCACGTCGATCGGCGACTGCGGACAGACGTGGATGCCCGGGACAAGCCCGGGCATGACGAGCATCTCCTTGGTAGCGACCTCGTTCAATCAGCGTAGGACGGGGGGAAGGCATATCGCCCTCAAGCCCCGCGGAAGATCGAGTATCCCCACGGGGTGAACTTCAGCGGCAGATGAAAATGCTCGTCGACCTTGTCGATGGCGAAGCGAAACGGCACTGTGGTCAGGAATTTCGTTTGCGCGTTTGCCCCGAAGAACTCACCGATATGGAACAGCACTTCATACTCGCCGGCGATGACGCCGTCGCCCTTGACGATCGGCGCCTGCAAGGTGCCGTCGGCACCGAGTGCCCCTTCGGCGAGCAGCGTGCGGTCCGGCGCCACCCGCCAGATCGCGACACCAAGGCCGAGCGCCGGGCGCCCGTTCGCCACATCGACTGCATGAACCGAGATACCGCCGGCCATTTCGTGCTCCGCCATCAGGTTGCCGCGGCATGATAGACGCGAAACCCGAGGCGGCGCCAGCGCCGCCGCTGTGGCCTGCCCTCGTCGCGATGACCGCGCTGCAGGCGCTGGTGTCGCTGGCGCTGTTCGCACCGGGCACGGTGGCGCCACGTGCCGGGCTCAGCATCGAGGAATTGTCGCTGTTCTCGACCGCGGCGTTCGCGATCAGCCTGGTGTCCTCGTTCTGGGGCGGCACGCTGGTGCAGAAGATCGGCTCGCTGCGCGTCGCGGCGCTGTGCGCGGTCGTCGTCTGCGTCGGCATGTCGATGGCCACACTCGGCCAAGGCTGGGCCTTGCTCGGCGCCGGCCTCGTGCTCGGATTAGCCGCCGGGCCGGAAACGCCGGCGAGTGCGGCCCTGCTCGGACGCCTCGTGCCGCCGGAGCAGCGCGCGATGGTGTTCTCGATCCGGCAGACCGGCAGCCAGATCGGCGCGGTCGTCGGCTCGCTGCTGCTGCCGCCGCTCGCGGTTGGGCTGGCGCCGAGCTCCGCCTATGCCGCGGTGATCATCTGCGCCGTGATTGGCTTCATCAGCTTCGAGCGGCTGCGGCCGGCCTACGCGGTCAAGCTGCCGCCGATGCCGTATCTCGGCCTGCGGCAGCGGCTGCAACTCGTCAGCTCCGACCGGCGCATGGCCGCGCTCGCGGTCGCCTCGATCCCATTCAGCGGCATGCAGGTGATCCTCAACACCTGCTACATCTCCTTCGGCACCTCGGAACTCGCACTCTCTCATGTCGAGGCCGGCTGGCTGCTGGCCTCGGCGCAAGGCGCGGGCCTGATCGGACGGCTCGGATGGGGCGCGGTCGCGACGCGGCTGCGCTCGGCGCGCGCCGTGCTGGTGATGGCGGGCGCGGGCATGGCGGTGTGCGCGCTGCTGCTCGGCCTGTGGGGACCGTTGCTGAGCGGATCGATCCTGGTGCTGCTCACCTTCGTGTTCGGACTGACGGCCAGCGGTTGGAATGGCGTGTTCATCGCCGAGATCGCCAATCTCGCCAAGCCAGGGCGCGTGGCGGAGGCCACCGGCGCGGTGCTCACCACGTCGTTTCTCGGCCTCGTCGCGGCGCCGCTGCTGGTGGCGGCGCTGACGCCGCGCATCGGCCTCGGCGGCAGCTTCGTCGCGCTTGGATTGATGGCGGCTGCAGGCGCGGCCGTGCTGCTGATGGAGCGATCGCATGCGCGCAACTGAGATTGCACGCGCCGTCACGGCGCGAAAGACCACGGCCAGGCACATGGCCGAGCAGGCGTTGGCGCGCATCGATGCCGGCCGTTCGCTCAACGCCGTCATTACGATCGATCCGGATCGGATGCGCGCCGAGGCCGATGCGGTGGACGCGCGCGTCGCCGCCGGTGAGAGCTTGCCGCTGGCCGGTGTGCCGGTGGTGATCAAGGACAACATCTGGGTCGGCGGCTGGCGCATCACGCAAGGCTCGAAGCTGTTCGCCGGGTTCACCGCACCGGAGGACGCGATCGCAATCGTGCGCCTGCGCCGCGCCGGTGCGGTCATCGTCGGCATCGGCGCCACCTCGGAATTCGCCTGCAAGGGCGTCACCACGTCGCTGCTGTACGGGCCGACGCGGCATCCGCAGAACCCGGAACTCACGCCGGGCGGATCATCCGGCGGACCGGCCGTCGCCGTGGCCGCGGGGCTCGTACCGCTGGCGATCGGCACCGATGCCGGCGGCTCGAGCCGACGGCCGCCCGCCCATGTCGGCGTGGTCGGCTTCAAGCCGTCCTACGGCGCGATCCCCTATGGACCGGGTTTTGCGGAGGCCGGCTGGGGCATCTCGGTGATGGCGCCGATCGCCGCCGATGTCGAAGACGCGAGGCTCGCTTTCGAGGCGATGGCCGGCTTCGATCCGCGCGATCCCGCGACGTTTGCGCTGCCAGGAGCGGATCACGCCAAGCCACTGCGCCTCGCCTACTCGCCGCGGCTCGGGCTCGACGTCGCGGTCGATGATGAGGTGAGCAGCGGTCTGCACCACGCGGTCGATCGGCTGCGCGCCGCGGGAATGGCGATCGCCGACGCAGATCCGGTCTGGCCCGCAGACCTTGCCGAGGACGCGGTGATGCCGCTGCAGCATGCCGGGCTGGCGGCGCTGTATGGCGACGCCTTCCGCAGCGATGCCACGCAGTTCGATCCTGATATCGCCAAGCAGATCGAGCGCGGCCTCGCGCTCAGCGGCGCCGACGTCGCGCGCGCGCTCGAAGCCAGCACGCAGATTGCGCGCGCCTTTGCGGCGTTCTTTCTGGACGTCGACGTGCTGCTGGCGCCGACCGTGCCCTGCGTGGCCTGGCCGTTCACGCAGCTCGGCCCGTCCATGATCGGCGGCCGGCCGGCGAGCCCGCGCGGGCATGCGGTGTTCACGCCGTTCGTCAACCATGCGGGGGTGCCGGCGATCTCGATTCCGTGCGGAAGGAATGCGCAGGGGCTGCCGTTCGGAATGCAGCTGATTGCGGCGCGCGGGCGGGATCGCCTGCTGCTGGATGTGGCTGCGGCGGCGCAGCGGGCATTGCTGGGCTAGCTTGCCTCAGCTCTCGCAGCCCGCGCGGTGCTCATCTCGCCCTGCAGCCGGCCGGGCAATCGCATATGGAGATGCTGGGCCGTCGCGGCGAGCAATCCTGCACATTAGTTACTCCGTCATGCCCGGGCCTGTCCCGGCCATGACGACTTGGAGAGAGACGGGCACAAAATTGCGATCGCCATAGGCGATCGCCCTGCCGCAACCGGGACGAGGGAGGCACCGCCTCCTGGCAACCAGCGTCGACTGGGCCCCCTGATCTGCCGCTCACCCCTGCTCGAACTTCTTCGCCAGCCTGGCCCGGGTGATGTGGCCGATCTGGTCGATGGCATTGGCGATCTCCGTGTCCAGGTCGTTGCTGATGCGACGGTCCATCTCGGCGATCACGGAGGGGCGGTCGGCGTGCAGTGCGAGCGCCACGATCAGCGGCATGCCGAACTTGTCGCGATAGCGGCGGTTGATGTCAGCGACACGCTCGAACTCGGCGCGCGACAGCGACGTGAAGCCGAGCCGGCCCTGCTCGCCGATCGAGTCGTTCGTCATCTCCCCGGCCAGCGCCTCGCGCCCGGCGAGCTCGGGATGGGCGCGGATCAGCTTCAGCTTCTCGTCGCGGCTCATGCCGCGGACGACGTTCATCAGCGTCGTATGCAGCGCATCGGCGGCATCGTCGAAGGCGGACAGGCCGGCGCGATAGGCGCGCTCGGCAATCTCGGGCGTGTGCTCGAAGATGTCGCCATAGCGCTCGACGAACAGCACGCGGGACATCTGCGATGGGCGAAGATGACCGGCCGGCGGATGCGTCCGGATCCAGTGCCGGGCAATGTCGAGCCGGGTCGCGACCCAGACCTTGTCGTAGCTCATGATGTAGTCGAGGAAGCGCGCCAGCGCAGCGGCACGTCCGGGACGCCCGACCAGCCGGCAATGCAGTCCGACCGACATCATCCGCGGGCAGTCGGCGCCTTCGGCATAGAGCAGATCAAAGCTGTCCTTCAGATAGGCGAAGAACTGATCGCCCGAATTGAAGCCCTGAGGGGTCGCGAAGCGCATATCGTTGGCGTCCAGCGTATAGGGCACGATCAGTTGCGGGCCGTGCGGTCCTTTGATCCAATAGGGCAGCTCGTCGGCGTAGGAATCCGCGCTGTAGACGAAGCCCTGCTCCTCCAGCACGATGTCGAGCGTGTGCTCCGACGTGCGGCCCTGGTAGAAGCCGAGCGGCCGCTCGCCGGTGAGCGCGGTGTGAAGCCGGATCGCCTCCTCGATCTGAGCACGCTCATCGGCCGCGGAGACATCGCGATAGTCGATCCATTTCAGACCGTGCGAGGCGATCTCCCAACCGGCCTCCTTCATCGCGGCCACGGCGTCCGGATTGCGCGCCATGGCGGTTGCGATCGCGAACACGGTGACCGGCAGCCTGCGCGACGTGAACATCCGCCACAGCCGCCAGAACCCGGCGCGCGAGCCGAACTCGTAGATCGACTCCATGTTCATGTGGCGCTGGCCCGGCCAGGGCGCTGCACCGACGATCTCCGACAGGAACGCCTCGGAGGCGGCGTCGCCGTGCAGGATGTTGTTCTCGCCCCCCTCCTCGTAATTGATCACGAACTGCACGGCGATGCGGGCATCGCCCGGCCAGCGCGGATGCGGCGGCGTGCGGCCGTAGCCGATCATGTCGCGCGGATAGGAATCAGCAGTCATCGACTCAACTCCCGCGATAGGTCTGGTAGCTCCAGGGCGTCGCAAGCAGCGGCACGTGATAGTGCGCGCCGGCATCGGCGACCGCGAAGCGGAGCGGGATCAAATCCAGGAACAGCGGATCATCCGCCGCAAGGCCGTGGGCCTTGAAATAGGCGCCCATGTGGAAGGTGAGCATGTAGGTGCCCGTGGTGAGCTCGTCCCCGGCCAGCACCGGCTGGTCGGTACGCCCGTCGGCATTGGTGCGGACCTGCTTGACCCGGTGCCAGGATCCGTCGGGCTCCAGCACATCGAGGTCGATCGCGACGTCGGCGGCGGGCTTGCCCCTGACCGTGTCCAGAACATGCGTGCTCAGCCGCCCCATCCGTTACCCCCAAATGCTACGAGTCCAACCAGGACATTAGCAGCAGCCGGGAGTGTGCTCGAAGCGATTTTCTTCGACGCGTCAGCCCGTGATGACGTCGGCGAAGAACGTCACCGGGCCCATTTGTCCGCCCTTGAGGATGATGTCGCGGCCGTCGAGATGGGGATCGTCGCTGTGCAGGCGGCACAGCGGCGCGCCAGGGACCATCGGCGCCCGGTACGACAGGCCCCAGGCGTCGAGCGCCGCGACCGCATGGCTCGACGTATCGCCGCCGGCCACGACGATGCGCGAGACGTCGGCTTCGCCGAGCACAGCACCAAGCAGTGCGGCGGTCGCCTGCGCCACCCGCGCCATCTCCGCGCCGGGAGCCTCGTTCGTGACCAGCATGACGTGTCCCTGGGCAAGGCCCGCGATCGCCGCACGCCCCAACCCGTGCTGATACGCGGGATCCGCGAGCAGCCTCGCCGGCTCGATGGCGATGATCTGGTAGCCGCGCGCCGCCGCGACCTGGGCCCGTGTCACCGGCGACAGGCTGCCGACCAGCGCCAGCACAGGGCCGCCGGTGCGCGGCCGAGCGTGAGGCAGGACGAACGGCGCGGCCGGCTCGTCCCAGACGGCTGCCAGCGCCCGCGCCACCGAGCTCGGACCGACCGCGAGCATCGGCCCCGCGACGAGGTGATCCGTCAGCAGCCGGCCGATGACGACCAGGTCGCTCTCCTGGGCGACATCGAACAGGACGGCATGAGGCGCGGCCGCCAGGTTGGCATCGAGCCTGGCCTCGGCATCCCCCTCCGCATAGGCGCGGTAGTCGATCAGGGCGACCCTCTCCAGCCCCTGCGCTGTCAGATGCCGGCGCAGATCGGCCTCCGCCATCGGAGTGACCGGGTGCTTGCTCATCGTCGGATGACGATCGATGCGATGGACGGCGCCGCCGGCGCCGGCTGCGGCGAACAAATTGCCGAACAGGCAATAACGGCCGAGATTGGGTTGACCACCCAGGATCGGCACCAGCGGATTGGCGACATGCCGTCGCAGCACTGCCACGGCGGCGCCGATGCTGCCGATATCGGGCGCGCTGTCGAACGTCGAGCAGCATTTGTAGTGCACAACGTCGACGCCGAGCGCGGCGAAGGCGCGGCCGGCGGCATCGAGCTCCGCGGCAGCGGCATCGGGCGGCATCGAGCGCGCTGCGCCGGCGATGCCGACGGCATCGAGCGGCCCGGCCGCCGCCAGTTGCGAAGAGGTCGGCGGACGCAGGAACAGCAGCGCGCGACGGCCGCGCTCGGCCCAGGTCGCGAGCGTATCGGTGGCGCCGGTCAGGTCGTCGCCATACCAGCCGACCCGCGGCCGCGCGAAATGCGCCGGCGCACTCATCCGGCGCGCCCGAAGGTGGCCAGCGCCTGCCGCAACTCCGGCTGCTCGCGTGCAGCCTGTTCGAGCCGTACTCCCGACATCACCGCGTCCCAGGCCTGACGGATGCTGGTCACGCCCGCCGCGGGTCCGCCCGGATGCGCCATGATGCCGCCGCCGGCCATGAACAGGAGATCGGCATGGCCGATCGCGGCAAAGGTCGCCTGGACCGTCGCAGCGGACTGCCCGGACGAAAACGCCGGCAGCACGCGATCGTCGCAGCCTTCGGCCAGCGGCGTCACGCAATCCCTGGCCGCGCTTACGACCTCCTCGTCGTCCTGCGCGAACTTGCCCTGCAGGCCGTGCACATGCATGTGGTCGACGCCGGCAAGCCGCCACAGCGCCTGATAGGCCTGAAAGCCGATGCCGAGCAGCGGATGACGCGAGATCGCTCCAAAGCCGTTGCGGTGGCCATGGAGGGCGAGATCGGTGCTGCGGCGAAGCGTCGTCACCGCAGAGAATCCGCACCAGTTCAGCGACACCATGGCGCAGGACCCGCCGTGCTGCGCGATCAGATCGGCGTGGCGCCGCATCGCGTCGGTCTCGTCGGTGATGTTGAACGCCATCATCACGTGCTTGCCGGTTCTGTCCTGACGCCGCTTGACGGCGGTGAGGACGGCGGGAATTCGCTGGGCAAGCGGAGCATGATCGGGATCGGCCGAGATCTCGTCGTCCTTGATGAAGTCGACGCCGGCGGCACAAAGGCGCGCAACCAATGCAGCGGTCTCCTCGGCGTCGAGACCGATATTCGGCTTGATGATCGAACCGACCAGCGCACCCTTGCTCACGCCCGTGAGCCGGCGCGTGCCGGCGATGCCGTGCTTCGGCTTGTCGAAGCGCGCGCGATACGTCGCCGGCAGCGTGATCCGCTCCAGCCTGAGGCCGGTGACCTCGCCGAGATCGTAGAGATTGCCGGCGACCACCGAGGCCAGCGTCGGCAGATTGGCGCCGACATTGACCACGGGAAACGCGATCGTCACGCGCGCCCGGCGATAGGGTCCATCGACGCGTTCGCGCCGCAGCCAGGCATTCGGCAGGCTCGGCTGATCCGCCGGCGGCAGTTCGACGATTTCGGTCACAGTGGCCCGGGCACGCGCGCGCAGATCGTCGGTCTCGCCCTCGACGCGGGTGAACGTGCCGCAGGACTGCTCGCCCGCCATCACCTCCGCCACGACAGCGGGATCGAGCGGCGTCTCGATCAGATAGCTTGCCTCGAAGCGGTCGAAGGCCGTCATGCTCACAGCCTGCTGAGATCCGGGAACGGGCGCACCGGATCCTTGCCGTCCCAGTTCTGCGAGGCCTCGCGGATCATGCGGAACATCGTGCCCTTCGGCCCCAGCACCTCCGACAGCTCGATCACGGTGCCGGGATGATAGTGCGTGTCAAAATAGATGAAGCGGCCGCGCTCGCCAACCTCGCCGCCCATGACCGGCTTGAAGCCTTCGCCGAGCAGCCGTTCGAGATCGGCATCGAAGCTTTCGGTCCAATAGGCGACATGCTGCAGGCCGGAATGGCCGGCTCGCGTGAAGTCGCGGTACATCGACGGCACGTCGTTGCGGCACTGGATCAGCTCGATCTGCAGCGGTCCTGAATTGGCCAGCGCCACCGAATTATGCGGCTCGAAGCTTTCGCCCCGGTACTGATAGTTCCGGATCGGCACACGCTCGTTGTAGAAGAACGGGCCGACGCCGAGCACACGCGACCAATAGTCCATCGCCGCCTCGATGTCGGGTACGACATACCCGGCTTGACGGATCTCGCCGAACAGGCGGCTCATGGCAACGTCCTTTCCAACACTCGCTCAATCATCAAAGGAAGCCGGTCGAGAACCACGGGATCGCGGCCACGGCGACGAGGCCAAGCAGCAGCGCGAGCACATAGCTCCAGATGTAGCGCAGCCCCTCGTCCGGATTGATCTTGCTGATGGCGCAGGCGCCGTAATAGCCGACGCCGAAGGGCGGCGCGAACAGGCCGATGCCCATCGCGAAGATCACGACCATCGCATAGTGCACCTCGTGCACGCCGGCCTGGCGCGCGATCGGGAACAATAGCGGTCCGAACAGCACGATCGCAGGAATGCCTTCGAGGATGCTGCCGAGGACGATGAAGGTGAGGATCGAGATCGCAAGAAAGCCCCAGGCGCCGCCGGGAATGGCCGCCATCAGCTCCGCCAGCTTCTGCGAGAAGCCGGATTGGGTGAGGCCCCAAGCCATCGCGGTGGCGCAGCCGATGATGAAGACGATGGCGCCGGTCAATGCGGCGGTCTCGACCAGCATCGCCGGCAGCCGGCGCCAGTCGAACTGGCGGTAGATCAGGAGGCCGGCGAGCACGGAATAGGCGATGCCGATGGTCGAGACCTCGGTGGCCGTCGCGACGCCCTCGACCACCGCCAGCCGGATCACGAACGGCAGCGCGATGGCGGGCAAAGCGATCAGGCCGAGCCGTCCGACCTCGCGCCAGGACGGGCGCGCGATATGGCTGAGATCCTCGTTGCGATAGCGCCACCAGACGATGCTGCACAGGCCGAGGCCCAGCACGACGGCCGGCAACATGCCGCCGGTGAACAGCGCGGCGATCGAGACGCCGGTGACGGAGCCGATCGTGATCAGCACGATCGAGGGCGGAATGGTTTCGGTCTGCGCGCCCGTCGCGGCGAGCAGCGCGACGAGGTCGCCGGGCTTGGCGCCGCGTGCGCGCATCTCCGGAAACAGCACCGGTGCGATCGCGGCCATGTCGGCGATCTTCGAGCCGGAGATGCCCGACACCAGATACATCGCGCCGATCAGCACATAGGAGAGGCCGCCTCTGACATGGCCGAGCAGTGACGACAGCCATTGGATCATGGCTGCGGCCATTCCCGTCATGCCGATCAGGGCGCCGAGGAAGATGAACAGCGGCACCGCCAACAGCACGAGATGGCTCATGCCTTCGTCGAGCCGTCCGACCATCACCAGCATTGGCGTCGAGGTGGTCAGGCCGAGATAGCCGAAGGTGGCGAGCGCAAAGGCGAAGGCGATCGGTACGCCGGCAAAGACGTTGAGGCCAACGACGCCGACGAAAAAGACCACGAGGTTGAGCCGTCCGAGCGGCTTCAGCACAGGCCCTGCAAGCCAGAACAGCAGCAGCAGCGCAGCCGTGAGCGCGATCGCGAGCAACGCCGGCTTGAGCGCATGCAGCCGCAGCAGACGGAACATTGCTGCGAGCAACATCAGCGTGATGCCCGCCGGAATCGCCGCCGCACGCCAGGCGCTGGCGATCTCCAGCGCCGGCGTGACGATGAAGCGCTCATCCGAGGCGTAGTCCAGCGCATGCGGCAGGATCAGCAGCAGCAGCGCGATCGACGCTGTCATCGCCACGGCTTCGAGCAGAGCGCGGGTGGCGGGTGACACCCGCGCGACGATGCCCGTCATTCGCATATGCTCGCCGCGGCGGAGCGCAATCGCTGCGCCCAGCATCGACAGCCACAGGAACAGGATCGAGGCGAGCTCGTCCGACCATACCAGCGGGGCATGCAGCACATAGCGCGCAACGACGCCGGCGCCCAGGATCAGGATCTCGACGACCAGCACGATCGCGGCGACGGCCTCGACGATGCGGCCGACGGCGAGCTCGATCCGGTGGGCAGCCGCCACCAGGCCCGATGCCGGCAGGTCCGGCGCCGGCATCGCAACCGCGTGACTGTCCATGGCGAGTGACTCCCGAAGCATCTGGACGATCAAGCGAGCACGCCGACCTCTTTCTCCAACAGGCCCCAGGCCTCTGGACCGAAGCGCTCCTTCCATTCCTTGTAGAAGCCGGCGTCGCGCAGCTTGGCGCGGAAGCTGTCCGGCGCGGCCTTGTTGAAGGCCAGGCCCTTGGCCTGCAGATCGGCCTGGACCGATTCATTCAGCCATCGGACGTCGTCGCGCTGCTTCATGCCGGCCTCGTTGAGCGCCTCGGTGATGATCGTCTTGACGTCATCGGGCAGGCCGGCCCAGGCGCGGCCATTGGCGACGAACCAGAAGCCGTCCCAGATGTGGTTGGTAAGCGCGCAGAACTTCTGCACCTCGTAGAGCTTGGCGACCTGGATGATCGAGACCGGGTTCTCCTGCGCATCGACGATGCGGGTCTGCAGCGAGGTGTAGACCTCGCTGAACTGCAGGCTCGCGGGCGCCGAATCCAGTGCCTTGAACATCGACAGGCTGAGCGGGCTGACCGGCACGCGGATCTTCAACCCCGCCATGTCCTTGGCCGACTCGATCGGCTTGCTGCTGGAAGTCATCTGGCGGAAGCCATTGTCCCAGATCTTCTCGAAGGCGTGCAGATTGACCTTGGCAATCGCGGCCCGGACATGTGCGCCAAGGCCGCCATCCATCGCGCGCCACACCTGATCGTAATCGGCGAAGGCGAAGCCGACCGCGTTGATCGCCGCCACCGGCACCAGCGTTGCGATCACCAGCGCCGAAGGCGTGAAGAAGGTGATGCCGCCATTGCGCACCTGGCTCAGCATGTCGGTATCGCCGCCGAGCTGATTGTTCGGGAAGATCTTGATCTCCACCCGGCCGTTGGTCTTGGCACGAACCTGGTCGGCCGCCTGCTGCGCGCGGATGTTGAGCGGATGGGTCAGCGGCAGATTGTTGCCGTAACGCAGCTCGATCTCGGCGGCGCGCGCCACCATCGGCGCCCCGATCACGGAGGCCGCAGATGCACTCGCAAACGCCCCGAGGACGCTGCGCCGGCTCAGATTGATCATGACTTCCTCCCCCTTTTGTTTGGCTGGCCGGCCCTTGTTCCGGGCCCTTGCCGTGAGGTCGGACGCACGATAGAGAGCACAATTGACGGCCGTCAAACTCATTTATTGATGGTTTTTGATGGGTTTTGGCTCGACGGGGGGCAGTCGATGACGGACACGAACAGCGAGGCGCCGCGACGCCGCCGCCTGGCGCGCATCGATGACATCGCGCGTCTGTCCGGCGTCTCCGCCGCAACCGTCGATCGCGTCCTGAATCAGCGACCTGGCGTCCGCGCCGTCACGGTGCAGCGGGTGCTACAAGCTGCCAACGAGCTCGGCTATCTGATGGATGGTACGCTGCCGGCACAGGCGCTGAAGCCGTGGCGGCTCGGCTTCCTGCTGCCGGCCGGCACCAACCGCTTTCTCAACATGCTGGGACGGCTGATCATCTCATCCCAGGATCAGCTCGCTTCGTTCAACATGCGCGCGCGCGTCGAGCACATCGAGAGTCTCAAGCCGGATCTGTTGGCGCAGGAGCTGCTGCGGCTCGGCCGCGAGGTCGACGGCATCGTGTTCATGGCGATCGAGCATCCGGCCGTCCGCGAAGCGGTCGATGTGTTGGCCGACCGCGGTGTGCCGACGGTGACCTTGATCTCGGACATCGCCAACACGCGCCGGATCGCCTATGTCGGCCTGGACAATCGCGCAGCCGGACGCACAGCGGGCTATCTCATCGCGCGCTTCATCGGCAACCGCCCGGCGCAGGTCGCCATGATCGCGGGCAGCCTCAGCTATCGCGCTCATGAGGAGCGCGAGATGGGCTTCCTGCATCTGTTTCGCGAGGAGTTTCCCGACATCGAGGTCGTCGGGCTGCGCGAAGGTCACGACGACGAGGCCAACAATTATCGTCAGACCAAGCTGCTGCTGGCGCGGCATCCGCGCCTCGCCGGGATCTACAACATCGGCGGCGGCGCCGACGGAATCGGGCGCGCGCTGCGCGAGGTCGGCCGCCAGCGTGACGTCGTGTTCGTCGGTCACGGCCTGTCGCCCGATACCCGCGCGATGCTGCTGGATGGCACGATGGACGCCGTGCTCACACAGAATCCCCAGGCCTCGCTGATGGATTGCATCACGATCTTCTCCAGCCTGCGTGCGGGGCGCACCGTGCAGGAAGCCGCCATGCGCGCCCGCACCGAGCTGATCGTGCGCGAGAACCTGCCGTGAGCAGAATTCTCAGCCGGCGTCCTTGCCGAAGCGCTCGACCAGGAAGTCGATGAACAGCCGCACCTTCACCGACAAATGCCGCGTCGGCGGATAGATCGCGTAGAGCGCGAGCGGCGGCGCGGTGTAGTCGGGCAGGATCGCAGCCAGTGCGCCGCTGGCAAGCGCGTCGGCAGCGATGAAGCGCGGGATCAGCGCAATGCCCTGCCCCTTGATGGCGACGTCGCGCAGCACCTCGGCATTGTTGACGCACAGGCTCCAGGCCGGCTGGATCCAGTGATCGCCATCGGCTCCGCTGAGCTTCCACTGATTGCCTGTGAGCAGGAAGCCGTAGGTCAGCGAGGTATGCCGGCGCAGATCGTCCGGGACCTGCGGCTTGCCGTGACGCTCGAGATACGAAGGCGCGGCGCAGACGATGCGCTCCACGGGCATGATCCGCCGCGCCACCAAGCTCGATGATTCCAGCTCGGCGATCCTGAGCGTCACGTCGAAGCCGTCCTGCACCGGATCGAGCAGGTCGTCGCTGAGCACGATCTGCAGCTGCAGCTCTGGATAGCGCGCCATGAAGTCGGCCACCACGGGACCGAGCCGCATGGTGCCGAACGACATCGGCGCGTTGACACGCAACAGCCCGCGCGGCGCGGCCTGCGACTGGCTGACCGCCTGATCGGCCGCGTCGAGCTCGGCAAGGATCGAGGCCGCGCGCTCGAAATAGCGTTGCCCGGCCTCGGTCGGACTGGCGTGCCGGGTGGTGCGGACGATCAGCTGCACGCCGAGGCTCGTTTCGAGCTCGCCGATATATTTCGAGATCGCCGAACGCGACAGCCGCAGCTGCCGACCGGCCTCGGCGAAGCTGCCGCTCTCGACGACCTTTACGAAGGCCCGCAGGCTACCGAGCTTGTCCATGATCCCCGGATCGTCATTGTCGCCAAATCGTAGACAGAGACGTCACAAGAGCACGGATTGTCTCCAAAACAAAGCCAGCCAATATAGCGCCATACCAGTTCAACGGCCCGAGGGCCAAGCG
Organism: Bradyrhizobium sp. SZCCHNR1002; assembly: GCF_032381435.1. NCBI lineage: Bacteria > Pseudomonadati > Pseudomonadota > Alphaproteobacteria > Hyphomicrobiales > Nitrobacteraceae > Bradyrhizobium > Bradyrhizobium sp. SZCCHNR1002. The sequence continues at coordinate 93,503 of NZ_JAUHIS010000007.1, read as the reverse complement.
ACAGGAGACTCACATGCCCGGACTGCACCACGTCACCGCGATCGCCGGCGATCCGATCCGCAATTTCGGCTTCTACACCCGCGACCTCGGCCTGCGTTTCGTCAAGAAGACGGTCAATTTCGACGATCCCGGCACCTACCACTTCTACTACGGCGACGAGACCGGCCGCCCCGGCACGATCCTGACCTTCTTCCCCTGGACCGGCGTGCGGCCCGGCCGCCGCGGTGTCGGCGAGACGCACCAGACCGCGTTCCGGGTGCCGCAGCGCTCGCTCGGTTACTGGACGCAGCGCCTCACCGAGAAGGGCATCGCCTATGAGGCGCTGGAAAAGCGCTTTGGCGAGTCGGTGCTGCCCTTCACCGACCCCGACGGCATGGCGCTCGCCCTGGTCGGCGTGCCCGGCGCGGAGAACGAGCCCGGCTACAGCAATGGCGACATTCCGGCGGAGCATGCCATTCGCGGCTTCCATGGCGTCACGCTGCTGCTCGACTCGGCGGAGAAAACTGCCGCTGTCCTCACCGACGTGTTCGGCTTTGCCGAGCAGGGTCGCGAAGGCTCGGTGATCCGCTTCAAGGCTCCCGGCGCTGCAGAAGGCAGCGTGGTCGACATCTACGAAGCCAAGGGGTTTCTGCGCGGGGCGCAAGGCGCAGGGTCTGTGCACCACATCGCCTTCCGCGCGGCCGACGACGCCGCGCAGGGCGTCATGGCCCAGAGGCTGGTGGATCGTCACGGCCTGCATCCGACCGAGCAGAAGGACCGCAACTACTTCCGCTCGATCTACTTCCGCGAGCCCGGCGGCGTGCTGTTCGAGATCGCGACCGACATTCCAGGCTTCGCGGTCGACGAGCCTGTCGCCGAGCTCGGACAGAACCTGAAGCTGCCCGCGTTCCTCGAATCCCACCGCAAGCAGATCGAGGGCGTGCTGCCCAACCTCGAGGAGGCCGTATCATGACCGGCGCATTGTCCTTCACGCACCGCTTCCAGCCTGGAAGCACGACGGGAGCGGCGCCGCTGCTGCTCCTCCACGGCACCGGCGGCGACGAGAACGATCTGCTGCCGCTCGGCGCCACGCTCGCGCCCGGCGCAGCCCTGCTGTCGCCGCGCGGGCAGGTGCTCGAGCATGGCATGCCGCGCTTCTTCCGCCGTCTGGCGGAAGGCGTGTTCGACGAGGACGACGTCCGCCGGCGTGCACTGGAGCTCGGCGCCTTCATCGGTGAGGCACGGCAACGCTACGGCATCGAAGCTCCGGTCGCGGTCGGCTATTCCAACGGCGCCAACATCGCCGCCGCGCTGCTTCTGCTGCAACCCGAGGCTCTGGCCGGCGCGGTGCTGATCCGCGCCATGGTGCCGCTGACCCAGCCGCCGGCGGTCAAGCTGGCACGCAAGCCGGTCCTGATCCTGTCCGGATTGACCGACCCGATCGTGCCTGCCAGCAATTCGGCGAAGCTGTGCAGCCAACTCATCGAGGCCGGCGCCGACGTAACTCACACCACGCTGCCAACCGGGCATCAGCTGTCACAGGCGGACATCGCACTCGCCCGCGATTGGATCGCCGGATTGCCGCAGGCGATGGCAGCCTGACCAGCATCTGCACTTGCGGCGCCGATCGATCCTGATCGAGAATGCCGCATCCGCGTCGGCATCGGAACGCACCATGCGGCTCCGGTGCCGGCGGCAGATGGAAAGGGGTTCGGCGAGATGGTCGTGGACAAGCTGTTCATCAATGCGCGGCTCGACCGTGGCGCGCGTCAAGCGATCACCGTGCACGACGGCCGCATCAGTGGCCTGCTGCCTGAGACCGAACGCCCGGAGGCGCGCGAGGTGATCGATCTCGGCGGCGCCCTGGTCCTGCCTGGCTTCGTCGAGGGCCACATCCATCTCGACACCAGCTTCTATGGCGATGCGTGGAAGCCGCACAAGCCGTGCACGAACGGCTTCGACGTGCATGAGCGCGTCACGTTCCAGGCGCAGAACATCGCCGCGGCCGCGCCGATGGACGTGCGCGCCCGCAACCAGCTCGATCTCTGCATCGGCCACGGCACCACGCGGATGCGCAGCCATGTCATGGTCGACGGCTCGGTCGGTCTCAGATCGCTGGAGACGATTCTGCGCGTACGTGAAGAATATCGCGAGTTGATCGAGATCCAGCTCGTCGCCTTTCCCCAGAGCGGCATCCTCAAGAGCGCGGGCACGCCGGAGCTGCTCGACGAGGCGATCAAGCTCGGCGCCGATCTCGTCGGCGGGCTCGATCCGGCAAGCTTCGACCGCGACGTCGAGAAGCATCTCGACGTCGTTTTCGGCATAGCCCACAAGCACGGCGTCGATGTCGACATTCATCTGCACGATCCCGGCATGCTCGGCCTGTTCGAGCTGGAGCAGATCGCCGCGCGCACCCGCGCGCTGGGAATGGCGGGCCACGTCGCAGTCAGCCACGCCTATGCGCTTGGCGACTTGCCGGCGGATCCGCTCAAGAAAATCGCCGACGTGCTGGCGACGTCGGGTGTCGCCATCATGACCAATGCGCCGGGCGCGCGGCCCTTTCCGCCGGTGGCGCAACTGCGCGCGGCCGGCGTCACCGTGTTCAGCGGCAACGACAACATCCGCGATTCCTGGTGGCCCTATGGCGACGGCGATCTATTGAACCGCGCCATGATGGTCGGCTACCGATCGGGCTTCTATGTCGACGACGAATTGCGCATTGCCTTCGACCTCGTCACCGAGGCTGGCGCCAAGGCGTTGCGGCTGGCGGATTACGGCCTGCGCGTCGGGGCGCGCGCCGACTTCGTCACGGTGAATGCGGAGCACGTGCCGGAGGCCGTGGTTGCCGTGCCCAAGGGGCGCTCCGTGTATAAAGGCGGCTGCCTCGTCGCCCGCGACGGCCGCATCATCAGGCCGGCGACCTGACCGGCATCATTGCGCCGGCTCGACCGGCGCCTGCGAACGTGGCGGCTCGGCACGCGAGACCGTCGCGGCTTCGATCCAGCGCGTCACGGCTGTCAATTGTCCACCGGACTCGCGATAGGCCTGCAGCTGATAGTCGGCCGAGCTGCCGAACTGCATGATGGTGCGGCAGCGCTCGACCTCGGCAAGACAGCCGAGCGTCTCGGCATGCGGCGCGACGTCGGCGATCATCCGATTGAGGATCTCCTGGCCGGTCACAGGGCCGTCCTCGGTGACGAACAGGCAGTCGGTGCCATAACGCTGCGCCCGCCATTTGTTCTCGACGGCGATCGCGCGCTCGACATTGCCGACGGCCTCGGCGAGATCCGGGTTGAGATACAAGTGGCGCGCCAGCGCGCGGTACAGCGAGGCAACTGCCACAGCATCATCGACTGCGGTGCAGACATCGGGCGCACGCAATTCCAACGTCGGATGACGCAGCGATGGCCGCATCGCCCACCAGACATGGCTCTCGTCCGGCATCACACCCGATTTCGTCAGCGCCGCAACATAGCGGTCGTACTGCTTTTTGGACGTGAACAGCTCCGGCAGGCCGGTACGCGGCAGCTCGTCATAGGCTGCGAGCCGATAACCCTTCAAACCAGTCTCGCGTGAATTCCAGAACGGCGACGACGCGGACAGCGCGATGAACACCGGAATATAGGGAATCATCGCGCGCATGACCGCGAAGCGCCGCTCGGGATCGGGCAATTGGACATGCACGTGCATGCCGCACAGCATGTTGCGCTGGCCGACGATGCGCAGATCCTCCATCATCTCCACATAACGTGGCCTGGGCGTGGGCTGCGAGCTGCGCCAGGTTGCAGTCGGATGCGTCGAACAGGCGAGAATCGTGAGGCCATACTGGCCGGCAACGCTGGCAACCTCGCGGCGCAGGAATTTCAGCTCCTCGCGCGCATCGCCCGCGTCGACATGCACGTTGGTCGCGACCTCGAGCTGCGCCTGCAGCATCTCGCGCATGGCCTGGCCGCCGGTCGACCAGTTCGCGGCCTCGAACAGATCGTCCGGCGTCCGGATCGCGACATCCAGCGTCTTCGCATCGGCGAGGAAATACTCCTCCTCGATGCCGAAGGAATACTCGGTGACCTCCTCGCCGCCCGTGGCCGAGCGGATCACCAGCCGGCGCTCATCGTCGCTCAGGCCAAGCCGGAGCTTCTCCAAGATGCGTGGATCCAATCCCATGTGATCAATCCTGTGAGAATCAAATGCCGTGAGTCTGCAGCCAGGCTTCCAGCAAGGCCGCCTGCCAAAGTCGCGAATGCCCTTTTGGGCTCATCTCGGCTTCGGGGTTTTGCAGCATGTGATCGACGAAATCGCGTCGATAGAGCCCGCGCGCGCGCGCCTCGTCCGTACTGAGCGCGTCACGCACGTAGTCGAGGAACGGCCCCCTCAGATAGCGTAGCGAGGGGACGGGGAAATAGCCCTTTGGACGGTCGATCACCTCCGCCGGCACGCAGCGCCGTGCGGCCTCCTTCAGGATGTGCTTGCCGCCGTTCCTCACCTTCAGCTCGGCCGGCAGGCGCGCGGCCAGCTCGATCACCTCGTGATCCAGGAACGGAACGCGCGCTTCGAGTCCGAACGCCATGGTCATGTTGTCGACCCGCTTCACCGGGTCGTCCACCATCATGATCTCGGCGTCGATCTGCAGCACCTTGTCCACTGCGGACGCACCGCCGTGATCGGCGAAAAAGCGCTCGACCAGATCGAGACTCACGTCGTCGCCGAGCAGATCCGGCGTCAGAAGCTGTTGCAGATCCGCATGCTTCCAGTCGAAATAGGCGTTCTGATATTGCTGCACGGCATCGTTGGCCGAGAGAAAGCCGGGGTACCAGCTGTAGCCGCCGAACACCTCGTCTGCGCCCTGCCCGCTCTGCACCACCTTGACGCGCTTGGCGACCTCCGATGAGAGCAGATAGAACGCGACGGCGTCGTGACTGACCATCGGCTCCGACATCGCGGCAATGGCCTGCGGCAAGGCCTCGAGCGCGCGATCGCCGTCGATCCGGATCTGCTCGTGATGGGTGCCGAAGGTGCGCGCGATGATGTCCGAGTAGCGAAACTCATCGCCGCTGTGGCCGCCGACCGCATCGAAGCCGATCGAGAAGGTACGGATGTCCTCGTGACCCAGCTTCGAGAGCAGGGCGACCAGCAGCGACGAGTCGAGCCCGCCGGACAGCAGCACGCCCACCGGCACGTCCGCAACGCGGCGGCGGTCGACCGCAGCCGTCATGGCATCCAGCACCGCATCCGACCATTCGTCCTGGCTCATCGCCCCATCGGTCGAACGCTGCTCACCGACATTGAACCGCCAGAAGCGCTCGCGGCGCTGCGTTCCGTCCGGGTCGATGGTCAGCAAGGTCGCCGGCTCGAGCTTCTTCACGCCGTTGAGGATGGTCCGCGGCGCCGGCACGGCGGCGTGGAAGCTGAAGAAGTGATGCAACGCCACCTGGTCGAGCGAGGTGTCGACGTCCCCGCCGGCAAGAAGCGCCGGCAGGGACGAGGCAAAGCGCAGGAAGCCCGGGCCTTCGGTGTAGTAGAGCGGCTTGATCCCCAGCCGGTCGCGCGCCAGGACCACGCGCCCGCTGTCGCGCTCCCACAGCGCGAAGGCGAACATCCCCTTGAAGCGCTGCACGCAGGCTATGCCCCAGGCATGGTACGCCTTGAGGATCACTTCGGTGTCGCCATCGGAGAAGAAGCGATAGCCTTTCGCCTGCAGCTCGCTGCGGAGCTCGCGGAAATTATAGATGCAGCCGTTGAAGGCGATGCCGAGACCGAGCGCGGCGTCGATCATCGGCTGCTGCGCAGCCGCCGACAGGTCGAGGATGCTGAGGCGGCGATGGCCGAGCGCGATCTGGCCTTGCACGTAGAGACCGGCCGCATCGGGTCCGCGCGCCTGCATCGCATCGTTCACACGGCCGAGCGCCGCCAGCGACGGCTGGCCGGAAAATCTGATCTCACCACAAATGCCGCACATCGCGGATCCAATTCCCTCGTTCTAAGCACCTCCGATAACCCTCTGTGATCTCTTGCGTTCCGCGACGAAACCAGCCTGACCTGCGGCAAATAGCGGAACGATTTTGGCTGGTCGCGACGCACGCGCGACCAGCACGTGATCCGGCGGCACCTCGATCCAGTCCGGCTCCTTGTCGTATGGCTCGGACACCGCGATCACCTGGTCGCCGTCCTCGCGATAATAGAGCGAGTTCGCGCGGTCGTTGGCGGCGAAGCGAAACGCATAGAGATCGTGGCCATTGGACAGCGCCGAGGTGAAGCGCATGTGCTCGCGAAGACCGTCCTCATTCACGAGCTCACAAAGCGACCTCAGCACCTTGCGTGTCGCGCCGATCGGATCCTGCTCGATTCCGGCACCGACCATGGCGAGGAACACGGCTTCGGAATCGGTGGTCCCGAGCCGCGACGGATACAGTCCATCCGGAATCATCGCCTCGACCTTGCGGCGCAGCCGGTTCCAGCTGCCGACGAAGCCATTATGCATGAACAGCCAGCGGCCGCAGGCGAACGGATGGCAGTTCTGCCGCGTCACTGCGGTGCCCGTCGCGGCACGCACATGCGCGAAGAACAGATGCGAATGCAGGTGGCGGCAGAGATAGCGCAGGTTCTCGTCCGACCACGCCGGCCGCGTCTCGCGATAGAGGCCGGGCTCCGGGTGATCGCCATACCAGCCAAGTCCAAATCCATCACCGTTTGTTCCTGCAGTCGATTCGAGCGCACGCAGACTCTGCGTCACCAGCGAATGTTCCGGCTCGGTGACGTAATGCTCGAACGCGGTGCGCTCTCCGCGATAGGCGATCCAACGGCACATCCCTGCCCCTCCGGACGAACGATGATTCCCGCGACACCTGAAGACGGGTCGCGTTGATTCGGAGGAGGCGGAAACGCCTCAGAGCACCGGCGGTTCCGTGCCGAGATGCTCGATAGGGTTCCCGGCACGAGTCATGACATCTAAGTTCATCCCGTCGGGCTGGGGTTGGAGGAGCCCGGCTCCGGCAACATTCCGGTGCCGGGCGTCTTGTCATTGTCGGTGAGCTCAGGCCGCGCATGCGGGCCTGCCGCTGGCATGTCCCCGCCCTGCGGCGTCTTCGGCGCGTCGCCGACCATTTTTCGAGGCTCAGCAGCAGGGCTGGGATTGAGGTCGGACGTCTTGCGATCTTGCTCGCTCATCAATCATCCTTGAATGCCGGGCCAACGCGAGCTGTCCTGCTGACAGCCGTTGAGCCATGGTGGTTCTCGCCGAATGGTTGGGCGACAATTATCCGTCTCGCCACATGTTCCTCCGAGGAGACAGCGACACCATCGCAGCTCACGCTTGGCCGCGCTCCCGCACCAGCCCGAGCCACGCGGCCGCGGCCGGTGACAGATAGGCGCCGCGCCGCCAGGCCATCGCCAAGGTCCACTCGGTGTCGGACTCGTCGAGCAGGACCAGGCTGATCGGCACCTGGGTGCGTTGAGTGGCGATCATGCGCGGCAGGAATGCCACCCCGAGACCCGCGCCGGCGAGCTCGGCAATGAAGTCGATCTGGGTGCTCCGTGCGGCCACGACCGGCTCGAAGCCGTTGCGGCGGCAGGCCTCGCGAAGGATGCGGTTGAGCGCGAAGCCCGCCTCGAACAGCACGAACGGTGTGTCGCGCAGCTCGCCAAGCGTGATCGTTTCACGTCCGGCAAGCGGATGGTCGACCGACAGCAGCGCCATCAGCGGCTCACGGCGCACGATCTGGGCCGCAAACTCCTCGGCGATCGGCGGCAGCAGGCCGGCGAAGTCGATCTCACCCGCCGCGAGCAGCTCGCCGAGCCGGTCGCTGCCATGCTCGACCAGCCGGATCTCGATCTCCGGATACAGCTGGCGATACAGCGCGAACAACGGGGCGAACACCGTGCTCGATCCGATCGGCGGCAGGCCAAGGCGCAGCGCGCCGCGCTTCAGCCCGCGCAGGTCGGCGAGCTCCGCCTGCAGGTCGTCCCGCTCCGCCAGCAGCCGGATGGCACGGCGATAGACGATTTCGCCGGCCGCCGTCATCCGGCTCTTGTGGCCGAGCCGGTCCAGCAGCGGCAGGCCGAGTTCGTCCTCGAGCTGCTTGACCGCCTTGCTGACGGTCGACTGGGTGGCGAACACCACCTTGGCCGCCTGGGAGAAGCCGCCCTGCCGGACGACTTCGACGAAGGTCTTGAGCGTTCTCAGTTCCATAATCGGCCATACTATTCCAAGTTCGACTGGAAAGTAGTCAATCAATTCATTTTGTACATGCTGCAATGCCGCATACTCTTCGCGGCACCAGCAGTTGGAATACCGCTCATGACGCACCGCAACATTCCCCTCTCGCTTCAGCGGCTGCTCCGCCGCAATCGGTTGGCGCAGATCGGCCTGCTCGGCCTGTTTTGGGCTGCCGGCGAAATCCTGGCGCGAACCACCGGCCTGCCTCTGCCGGGCGGTATCATCGGCATGGCGCTGGCGCTCGCGCTGTTCCTGGCCGGCGGCCTGAAGGTCGCCAACATCAAGCGCGGCGCCAACTGGATGCTGGCCGAGATGCTGCTGTTCTTCGTGCCCGCCGTGCTGGCGCTGCTCGACCATCGCGAACTGCTGGGACTGCTCGGATTGAAGATCTTTGCCTTGATCGTCGTGAGCACCACCGCCGTGATGTGCGTGACTGCGCTCACCGTTGACTTCTGTTATCGCTGGAGCGAGCGTGATGACGGCCGCAACGCTGTGGCGTGAGCCGCTGGTCCAGGCTGCGGTCTGCTCGCTGGCAACGATCCTGCTCTATGTGCTCGCCAAGCGCGTGCACCGGCGCTGGCCACGTTGGTGGCTGATGCCGCTCGCGGTGGCGCCCGCATTGCTGATGATCGCGGCGTTGGCGCTCAACGTCTCCTATCGTGACTACATCCGCGGCACGCATTGGCTGGTGGCATTGCTCGGTCCCGCCACGGTCGCCTTTGCCGTGCCGATCTATGAGCAGCGCGCGCTGATCCGCCGCCGCTGGCCGATGCTGCTCGCCGGCATGGCCGCGGGCAGCCTTACCGCGGTGGCGACCAGCTGGGCCCTGGCCTACGTGCTCGGCATCGACGGCGAGTTGCGGCTCAGCCTGTTGCCGCGCTCGATGAGCACGCCGTTCGCGATGGAGGTGTCCGGCGAGATCGGCGGCATTCCGGATCTCACCGCGGTGTTCGTCGTGCTCACCGGCATCATCGGTGCCGCGGTCGGCGATGTCGTGCTGGCGCGGCTGCCGCTGCGCTCGGCGCTTGCGAAAGGTGCACTGTTCGGCGTCGGCGCCCATGGCGCCGGCACCGCGCGCGCCCACCAGATCGGCCGCGAGGAGGGCGCGATCGCCGGCCTCGTCATGGTGCTGGTTGGACTGATGAACGTCGCGCTGGCCCCTCTGATCATCCAGTTCATGAAGTAGCCGCTTGGCCGTGGCCCAGTGAGGCGAGCCAGTTGCCGATCTCGGCCTGGCGCAGCGCGTCGTCGGCCACGTCCTGGTCGAGCCCCAGACGCCAGAGCAGGTCGCGTCGCGCGCGGTCGTGGTGCACCGTCGCGAGATCGTCGGCGTAGCGCTCGAGCTCGGCGAGATCCGCGAAAAATCCCTCGTCGACCAGCGGCTGGCCGATGAGCCGGATTACGCAGGCGACATCCTGCAGGCTGAATTCGGGATGATACTGCACGCCCCAGAAGCGGCCGCGGCCGCTGCGGATCTCGGCGGCCTGCACTTCGCTCATCGCATTGCACGCGGTCACGGTCGCGTCCGGCGGCAGCGTGGTGACGATGTCGCTGTGAATGGCCGGTGCGTCGAACACGATACCGCGCGCCGCGTGCATCGGATGGGCTCGCCCCGCCTCCGTGAGCGCGATCTTGCGCGCAAAGCCGACCTCGCGACCGGCCGGATTGAGCGATACGTCGCCGCCGGCCGCGACCGTCGCCAGCTGCAGGCCCCAGCAGGAGCCGAACATCGGCACGCCCTGCGCGAAGATCGTCCGCACCAGCTCGATCTGGCGCAGCGCTTCCGGCTCGCGCTGATAGATGTTGAGCGCCGATCCGGTGATGACGATGCCATGATAGGCATCGATCGGCTGCGGCAGCCCTGCGTCGGCATCGGCCGGCGTGGCGATGTCGACAACGGCATGCGGCGCCAGCGCGCGCAGCACGTCGGCATAGCTCTCCGACGGCGTGAGGCCAGCAATCTCTCCCCAGCGCCGCCGGCCGGCCAGCGAGTTGCCCTCGAGCACGAGCAGTCTCGGCACCTTCAAACTCCCGCCTGGCTCGTCATGGATTCAACACGCCGCGCAGGAAGCGCGCGCTCCGGTCGCGCACCTCGGGCCGGTTCAGGATCGTATGCACGTCGGCATCGATCACCATCACCTCCGCCCGCGGATCATCCTTGAGCGCGGCGGCGCAGGAGCCGGTGACGGCGCGGTCCTTGTTCCAGGGATTGGCGGCCGAAAAATACGGATCGCGCGCCGAGATCGCGTTCAGCACCGGCTCCTTCGGGCCGATGCCGAGCCTGGGCGCGGTGACGAAGTAGTTGTCTTCGCAGGACCATGAATAGATCAGGCGAGCGGCGACATCCTTGCCGGCATGGCGGCCGACCGCCACGGCCCCTTCGCTGGTGCCCGCCATCACGAGGCGCTGGCGGTCGACCCAGCTCCACTCGCGCGCGGCCTTCAGGGCATGGTCCAATTCGGCGAGCCGCAAGGCATGAACGCGCTCATAGGTCGCGACATCGACCGGCGAGGTGTAGGTCAGCCGGTCGGGGATCGCGAGGCTGTCGGGGGCAACCGAGGCGGCGCCGAGCTCGTCGGCCAGCCAGACCTGAAACTCCTTCACCGCCGGCGCCACGCCGCTCGATCCATGCATCACCACGACGAGCGGCGCGATGCCGATCACGTCGGGCGCATCCTCGGCACGTCCCTCCCAGCGCCGTCCGCCCGCAAGCGCCGCCGGCAGCACCAGATTCGCCTTCGCCCAGGTGCGTGCGAGGTTCTCCGCCGACGGCTCCAGCACCGTGCCCTTGGTGTCGCCGGGCTTGTCTGCGGCGAGGGCGGCGGTTGCGCAACACAGAGCTGCGATCAGCAACAGAACGCGCGACACCCCCATGATCGATCCGACCTTCTGCAAAAGCGGCCCCAGCCTGTCTGGCGCGCATTGCTCGGTTCAATCACGGCATCGGTCTCCGGACAAGCAACGCGCGGCGGACAGTGCATGCAGGGCACCCATGCAGCGATGCCGTCAACAAACGCGCAGCCGCCGGCGCTGCTCGCGCGGCGTTTCCACCGACCGGACGTGATGGCGGGGAGTGGCCGTGGCATGAAAGATCGCGTTGGGCGCCGGCATGACGGCCGCCTCGCGCGCGCCGCCGCAATCGCCGACGAGGCGAAGCTGCGGCGCGCCCCAGGATACGTCCCGCATGCCATCGACCCGCATGTCCTCGCCGCGAGGGCTGGCGCCGCTGCGGATCTCCGCGGGCGCCAGGGCCAGCAGCGTGGCCCGCAGGCCGCGGAGGATGATGGCCATGGCGCGCGACGGTTGTGCCCAGTGAAACCGCCGCGACCGACGTCCGCGCCGGATGCCGCGCTGGCCGCGATGTCCAGGTCCCGTATCGGACTGCGGCATCAGGCGGTGGGGCTGTTCGGAGGGGCCTACCATGATCAGCAGGTTGCGCATGCGTCTCACCTTCGTCTCGTCCCGGCCGATCGGTCGGCCGCGTTCGTGACGACAATCGCGCAACTGCGGTGACGACAAGCTGTTGGCTGATGTCAGCAACATGTCAGCTCCGCCCTTTCACCGCGGGGCGCCCGCCTTGACGAGCGCGAGCACTTCGGCCTCGTCGAACGACGCCGCGCTGATCGCCGCCCCCGCGGCAATCAGCTCGTCATGGCCGAGATTGGTGCGCATGCCGATGGTGGTGATGCCGGCGGCCGTCGCAGCGGCGATGCCGGCCCGCGAATCCTCGAAGGCGACCGCGCAATCCGGCGCCGCATTCGCCGCGCGCAGGCCTTCCAGATAAGGCAGCGGGTGCGGCTTGCCGTGCGGCAGCTCGTCGCCGATGATGACCGCGCGAAACCGGTCCGTGATGCCGAGCCCGCGCAGGATCAGCTCGGCATTGGCGCGCGGCGCGTTGGTCACTGCGACGACCGGGATCGATGTCGCCGCGGCATGATCGAGCAGCGCCATCAGACCCGGCAGCGGCTGCACCGCGCCAGCGGCGAGGCTGCGAAACACCTCCTCCTTCTGCGCCATGATTGCGGCGCGCCGCTCGGGCAGCTCGTCTGGCAGAAACTCGGCGCCGATCGATGCATTGGAGCGGCCGAGCAGTTCGCGTGCCGCACGCGCGCGATCGAATGCATGGCCGAAGGGCGCAAACACCGCGTTGAAGGCCTGAAGATGCAGCGCATCGGTGTCGGCAAGCGTGCCGTCGATGTCGAACAGCAACGCCTGCAGCTTATTAAGAACGCCTCGCATCAGCAAATTGACCTCAAACTCATCCGGATGTTGACGCGATCTGATCCAACTCTCGACCACAGCCGCTGTCGTTATCTCTGAAACGGCGTGAAACCGCGACGGGGGAAATTGCGATGATCGGTGATTTGAAAGCGACGTCCCAATTCAGTTCGATACCGAGGTTCGGCGCCGCCGCGGCGCTGCTCGCGACGATGATCCTTGCGGTCCCCAACATGGCCCAGGCCGGTTCGGCGAACGAGGAGATGGTCAACGGGCAATACTGCAACTCGCTCTGCAAGGCCTACATGTCCTGGTCCGACCGCATGCTGGCGATCACCCAGCCGCATGCGCGGCCGCAGGTCCGCGTCGCGTTGCCGCAACAGAGCATGACGCCGAAGAAGATGGTCAAGGTCGAGACGACCGACCGGGCGGAGCCGCGGGCGCAGCACGCGCCGAAATCGCACCGGCCGACCAACCTGGATTCCTTCGCGCAGCTGCCGGCGGCAAGCCATGCGGCGCAGTCGGCCATGGACGATGGCCGCAGCGACGAGGCGCCGGCCGAGTATGCCGCAGCGCGCCTGGGGCGGCTGTACGGCACCGATCCGACCCCGCCCCGCTCCGCCCTCGCCGAGATGCGCCGGGCCACGGCCGAGACCGCCGACATGCGGCTGGTGTCGATGACCGAGCCGGGCATGTCGCAGGGCGCGATGACGGTGGGCGAGGCCTCGGGTAGCACCCGCTCGAAGATGCCCTCGATCTGGATCATGCTCGCCGCCGTGGCCCTGCTGGCGTTCTTCGGCCATGGCTGGCTGAAGCGGCGGGCCGACGCGGACCACGGGATCAACTGAGACCCGAGCGACAGGCACGGGTGTCCCGCGATACCCCGCGGGAACCATTCCGGACAATTTGATCGATCGCTGGAAGCTGCGACAGGGGGCTCGGTTGAATCCGCAGCCCCCTTTCTCTATGCCTGGGCGATGAACATCGCCCTCACCGCCCCGCCTCTGAGCGCTCCCTCCTTGAGTTCCTGGCCGCGCCACCGCGCCGACCTCAAGCCCGCGCCGTTCCTGCCGATGAGCCGGAAGGAGATGGACGCGCTCGGCTGGGACGTCTGCGACATCGTGCTGGTGACCGGCGACGCCTATGTCGACCATCCCTCGTTCGGCATGGCGATCATCGGCCGGCTGCTCGAGGCCCAGGGCTTTCGCGTCGGCATCATCTCGCAGCCGGACTGGCACTCGGCCGAGCCGTTCAAGGCGCTGGGACGCCCCCGCGTGTTCTTCGGCGTCACCGGCGGCAACATGGACTCGATGGTCAACCGCTACACTGCCGACCGCCGCATCCGCAGCGACGACGCCTACACGCCGAACGGCGAAGGCGGCAAGCGGCCGGACCGCTGCACGCTGGTCTATGCGCAGCGCTGCCGCGAGGCGTTCAAGGACGTGCCGGTCGTGCTCGGCGGCATCGAGGCCTCGCTGCGCCGGATCGCGCATTACGACTACTGGTCCGACAAGGTGCGCCGCTCGGTGCTGGCCGACGCCAAGGCCGACATCCTGATCTACGGCAATGCCGAGCGCGCCGTGATCGAGGTCGCGCACCGCATCGCCGGCGGCGAGCCGCCGAAGGACATCCAGTCCGTGCGCGGCACCGCACTGTTCCGGAAAGTGCCCGAGGGCTTCGTCGAACTGCACGCCGACGATCTCGACTCCGCCGACGAAGGCGCCGCGCGCGAGAAGGGCGACGTCGTCATCCGCATTCCGTCCTGCGAGCAGGTCGAGCAGGACAAGGAAGCCTATGCGCGGGCCTCGCGCGTGCTCCATCGCGAGAGCAATCCCGGCAATGCGCGCCCCCTGGTGCAGCGTCATGGCGACCGCGACCTCTGGCTCAACCCGCCGCCGATCCCGCTGACCATGGCGGAGATGGATAGCGTCTACGACCTGCCCTACGCCCGCGCGCCGCATCCGTCCTACGGCGATGCCAAGATCCCGGCCTGGGACATGATCAAGTTCTCGGTGACGATCATGCGCGGCTGCTTCGGCGGCTGCACCTTCTGCTCGATCACCGAGCACGAGGGCCGCATCATCCAGAGCCGCTCGGAAGGCTCGATCCTGCAGGAGATCGAGCGTATCCGCGACAAGACGCCGGGCTTCACCGGCGTGATCTCCGACATCGGCGGCCCGACCGCCAACATGTACCGCATGGCCTGCAAGGACCCGAAGGTCGAGGCGGCATGCCGCCGGCCGAGCTGCGTGTTTCCTGAGATCTGCCCGAACCTCAACACCTCGCATGACGATCTCATCCGTCTCTATCGCAAGGTGCGCGAGGTCAAGGGCGTCAAGCGCGTGATGGTCGCCTCCGGCGTGCGATATGATCTCGCGGTCGAGAGCCCGGCCTACATCAAGGAGCTCGTCACGCATCACGTCGGCGGCTACCTGAAGATCGCGCCGGAACATACCGAGCGCGGCCCGCTCGACAAGATGATGAAGCCGGGCATCGGCACCTATCACCGCTTCAAGCAGATGTTCGATGCCGCCGCAGAGCAAGCGGGCAAGAAGTACTATCTGATCCCGTATTTCATCGCGGCGCATCCGGGCACGTCCGACGAGGACATGATGAACCTCGCGCTGTGGCTGAAGAAGAACCGCTACCGCGCCGACCAGGTCCAGACCTTCCTGCCATCGCCGATGGCGACGGCGACCGCGATGTACCACACCGGCGTCAATCCGTTGCGCGGCATCCGCCATGGCGCCAGCGACAAGGTCGAGGCGATCAAGGGCCTGAAGCAGCGCCGCCTGCACAAGGCCTTTCTGCGCTATCACGACCCGGACAACTGGCCGGTGCTGCGCGACGCGCTCCGCGCCATGGGCCGCGCCGACCTGATCGGCTCGCGCCCGGACCAGCTGGTGCCGGCGCATCAGCCACCGGGGACCGGCAAGGCCGCAGTGACGCGGCGACCGGTGAGGCCCGAGCCGCGGCCGCAGCGTTTCACGACCAAGGGCGTGAAGATCAGGAAGTAGTCGGTCAGACCTCGTCTTGTCATGAGGCGCGCTCTCTCATCCTCTCCGCTGTCGTTCCGGCCGTGAGCCGGGACCCAGCCACAGGAGACGTGTTGGGCACACCCCGAGCCACCTGCTTGCCTCACACATCCGACGGTGGTTATGGGTCCCGGCTCGAGGCCGGGACGACACTGAGTTTGTTATACGGCCGTTCCACACCACCCTGCGGACCTCGAGGTAAGGCAGGCCGCGTGAGGCGAAGAAGGATTTTGGCAGAGCTCTGGCCAGCGCGGCGCTGTTGGCGAGCCGCCAGGGACCACGTGGGTTGCCGGCGGCTTTGAGCGCCGTCTCCCGGTCGACACCGCGGCGTCGCAGCTCATCAAAGCGATTAGGACCACGCTTCCATTGGGTCCAGACGACGGCGCGCAACCGCCGCCCGATCCACTCATCCAGCATGCGCAACACCGACCTTGCGCAACACCGACGGCGTCTCGCAGAACCCGAAGCAGCCGCGCCATCCCTTTAGGTACAGCGACAGCTTCTCGATGATCTGCTCCAGGCTGCGGCCAGACTGTTGCCCCGTCAGCTCCCGGACTCTCGCCTTGCAGCGGGCGATCGCCTCGGGCGCGATGCGCCGGCGCGGCTTTCTCCCCTGCGTGAAGCTGAAGCCCAGGAACTTGCGGTGGCTCGGCCTGGCGACCGCGCTCTTGGCCCTGTTCACCTTGAGCTTGAGGCGCCGTTCCAGGAACGTCTCGATGCTCGTCATCACCCGCTCGCCCGCCTTCCGACTGCGCACATAGATGTTGCAGTCGTCGGCATAGCGCACGAAGCGATGGCCTCGCCTCTCCAGTTCCTTGTCCAGCACGTCCAACATCAGGTTCGACAGCAGCGGCGAGAGCGGCCCGCCTTGCGGCGTGCCTTGGATGGCGGGGACAGGCCCGGCCAAGACGACGTGGAGACGATCGAGCGCAAAAACCCAATCCGCACGGGCCGGGGATCAGAGGTCTCCCAACGCGTCGCGTGACGGCGCGAGCGGCAGCCAATCCGGAATCCGCCGCTTGGCCAGCCAGTAGGGCCGCCACAGCGCGCGCCAAGTGGCAAGGTCCAGCGGCGCAAGGCACCACTTGATCCTGCCTGTCTCGACCTGCGGCAGATCGTGCAGATGCAGCCAGCGCCGGGCCGCCCACCACAGCTCGCGCGGAGCGGGGGCGTTGCCGGGGCCCTTGAGCTCAGCCACGTGCAGCAAGCCGTCCTCGAACCGGTCAGCGATCTCCAATGTCGCGACGCGTTCGCCGTGACTGCGGACACTCCATAGCCGCGAGCGGTTATGCGCGATGCGCGAGCCATAGGTCCGGACGCAATTGCGCATCGCGATGCCCTCCTCGACCAGGTCGCGAATGTCCGCGAGCGGCCGGAACTCGTAGTCGCCGATGCGGCCTGGATCGAGCCACATGTTGCTGACCGGCCGTTGACCGAGATTGAGATGCAGCGTGACCTGCCTTCGCCAATCGGAAGCGGCGGCCAGCGCCGCGTCGAGCTTCATGTGCGGCGTCCACGGCCGCTCGATCAGTCCCCGGGCGAAACAGCCTGGTTGTCCGGAGAACCAGATCCACAGCGCGAGCAGATGCACGTGCTCGCGCTTCACCGCCTTGGGTGTCCGGACAAGCTCGCGAGCGATCCAGACCGCCGCCGGCTCATGCGCGAGCGCAGCCATCTCGGCCACCAACTGCAGCCACCTCGGCATCAGCTTCGGCGAGCGCGGCAGATGATTGCCGATCTGCCGGCGGAACAGCTCGCCGTCCGGCAACGGATCGATCGGACGAACGAAGGCTTCCGGCGGCAGCTTGCGCAGCCACATCGGAATGCCCGCTGCTGCGGCGGCCACAGCGAGCGGGCGACCGGCGATCACGCAGGCGATCGCCAGCTCCGGATCACGCTGCCGGCGCGGCACCGCCAGCGCGAACAACAAGGCCGGAAAGCTCACCGCGAGATCGGCAAGATGGGGATGCCGCATCGCGCAGGCGCGGACGCGGGATTGGTAGCGCGGGCAATAGCGCCGCAGCCGGCGTTCAGGCAACGACGAACGCACCGGCTCCCGGCGGGGAGCAAGCAACAAATGGGATGTCATGACACGACTGCTCAAACGCAGGCCGAGAAGGCCGCGGGCTCTTTGATGAGTTGTGAAATCGTTAAATCCTAACCGGGACAATCATCCCGGCGCCTGCGTCAATGATCGCGCAGCGAGCCCGGGAAGCGCGTGAGTCTGGACATCGTCGCCTCCTGCGTTGAAGTTGAGTCAGCGCCACATAGCTCGTTTTTCGGACGGATGCAACGTTGACGGAACAGCTCGTCTTTCAGTCCCCATCGGGCAGTTGAGGATTGGCCGTCTGCTACCAGTCCATCGTCATCGCGAGCAGAGCGACGAAGCGATCCAGAGCTATTCGGAACAGCCTTGGTCTGACCCTGGATTGCTTCGCTGCGCTCGCAATGACGGGATGGCCGATGGCGTATCATAACTGGCAGCAACCAAGACGATGCCGCTGCCCTACCTCTTCTTCGCCGTGTTCAGCGCGACCGCCGCGCGGATCAGGCCCTTGAACGCGGCCTCATCGATCCGGTCGTTCTCGTGAATGTCGATGGCGCGGCGTGCGTTGCCGTCGAGGCTGGCGTTGAACAAGCCCTTCGGATCAGGCAGCGCGGCACCCTTGGCGAAGGTCAGCTTGACATACGCCTTGTAGCTCTCGCCGGTGCAGATGATGCCGGCATGCGACCACACCGGGACGCCGCGCCATTTCCACTCTTCCACCACCTCGGGATCAGCCTGCTTGATCAGGTCACGGACGCGCGCGAGCATCGCACCGCGCCAATCGGCGAGCTCCGCGATGCGCCGGTCGATCAGTTGCGACGCCTCGCCTGATGTTTGCTTTGACGATCCTTTCGAACTCACCATCGATCTCGCTCCAACCCCGCGGTTCCAAGCCGTAGTACTACCGGCCCTCCGCTCAGCCTAATTTTAGGGCAAAGTTTAACTCTTCGGCCGCTAATCACAACAAGCCCCACAACCGATGCCTCAACGGCGAGCATCCAAGGCGCCCGCACCCCGCGGAGCGTCATTCGCTGGGTCTGTCCCATCAATTCCCTCCCGGAACTACCGAAGCTGGAGTCGCAGATGCCGTCGTTTTCCAACCTTTCCATTCGCACCAAGGTCCTGTTGGCCTTCGGCATCGTGCTGCTCACCGCGATGGGCCTCGGCGGCTTCTCGATCGATCGTCTGGCGAACGTGAACGGCTCGGCGGCGGAAGTGCGCGACAACTGGCTTCCGGCGACCGGATGGCTCGGCACCATCTCCAAATCGATCGAACAGTATCGCGCCCGGCAAGGTCAGTTCCTGCTGGCGACGACGGCCGAGGAGAAAGCAATCCAGGAGCGTCAGATCGCCGAAAGCTTCGAGCTGTTCGACAAGACCTGGCGTCTCTACGAGCCCACGGTCACGACCTCGGAGGAGAAGGCGCTGGTGGCTGCGTTCAAGAAGCCGTGGACCGCGTATCTCGACGACAGCAAGCAGTTGCTCGATCTGTCGCGCAAGAATCAGGTCGAAGCCGCTACCACGCTCTTCATGAGCAAGCTGCGCGACGACTTCGTCCTGGCACGCAAGGCGTTGGAGAAGGACCTCGCCTGGAACGTCGAGCAGGGCAAGAAGGAAGCCGACAAGGGCGCCGCCGTCTATCTGTCCTCGCGCGCCTGGATCCTGGGCGTCATCGCGCTGGCGGCGCTGCTATGCATCGCGATGGGCTATCTGATCGTGGCCGGCGTGTCGCGCCCGATCACCGCGATGACCGATGCGATGCGCCGGCTCGCCGGCGGCGACATGGCGGCGCCGATTCCCGGCACCGACCGCAAGGACGAGATCGGCAACATGGCCGGCGCGGTGCTGGTGTTCAAGAACAACGCCATCGAAACCGAGCGCCTCCGTGCCGAGCAGGCCGAAGCCGAGAAGCTCGCCGTCGAGCGGCGCAAGCGCGACATGCACGATCTTGCCAACCGGTTCGAAGGCGCGGTCGGGGAGATCATCAACACGGTCTCCTCGGCTTCGACCGAGCTCGAAGCCTCGGCCACGACGCTGACCTCCACGGCCGAACGCACCCAGCAGCGGACCACGACGGTGGCAGCGGCCTCGGAGCAGGCGACCGCCAACGTCCAGTCGGTCGCGTCGGCCACCGAGGAGCTGAGCTCGTCGGTCACCGAGATCAGCCGCCAGGTGCAGGATTCCGCGCGCATCGCGACCGAAGCTGTCGACCAGGCCCGCAAGACCAATGATCGCGTCAGCGAGCTCTCCAAGGCGGCAGCGCGCATCGGCGACGTGGTCGAGCTGATCAACACCATCGCCGGGCAGACCAACCTGCTCGCGCTCAACGCAACCATCGAGGCCGCGCGCGCCGGCGATGCCGGCCGCGGCTTCGCCGTGGTCGCGACCGAGGTCAAGGCTCTCGCCGAGCAGACGGCGAAGGCGACCGGCGAGATCGGCCAGCAGATCGCCGGCATCCAGGCCGCGACGCAGGAGTCGGTGGGCGCCATCAGGGAGATCAGCGGCACGATCGAGAAGTTGGCGGAAATCTCCTCGACGATCGCCGCCGCGGTCGAGGAACAGGGCGCCGCCACGCAGGAGATCTCGCGCAACATCCAGCAGGCGGCGCAGGGCACGCACGAGGTGTCGTCCAACATCACCGAGGTGCAGCACGGCGCCAGCGAGACCGGCTCCGCCTCGACACAGGTGCTATCGGCCGCGCAGTCGCTGTCGCAGGACAGCAACCGGCTGAAGCTCGAGGTGGGGCGGTTCCTGAGCACGGTAAGGGCTGCGTAAGCATTGCGCCTTGTAGGAAGAGGCCGCTTAGTCCTCGGCTAGCGGAGCCGTCGCGACAAAGACGGTCGACTCCCTCTCCCCGTTCTTCACGGGGAGAGGGTCGGGGTGAGGGGCAGCCGCACGGGTGGTGTGAGTAGAGACGCCCGTAAGCAGGAGCGAATAGCTTGCGTCACTGGGTGTGGCTGCCCCTCACCCCAGCCCTCTCCCCGTGAAGAACGGGGAGAGGGAGCGCACCGGCCGCACCGCGATGCTTGTGACTTTCAGGCACATTGCAAATGAGCGTAACTCATTAGTTCCGTTTCATCACCGCTTCTCGATCACCAGGCTCTGCACCACACGGCCGAAGTAGCCCTTGGCGTCACCGAGCCGCGCCATCGCGAGCCCTGCACCGTCAGGGCCGATCCAGCTCTCGGCATCCAGCAAAATCCAGTCACCGACCGGCTCGCGCGCCATGTTGACGGTGAGGTCGGCGTTGAGGAAGGTGTAGCTGTGGAAGTCGAGCGCGGCGGAGGTGCCGTTGCAGAAGTCGCTGGCGACCACCGCGCGCATCGCCTGTGAGACGACGTGGCCCTCGACCAGCGGCCAGTCGACGCGGTACCAGATCGCCCCCGGCCCCCTGACGCCGAAGCGACCGCGTGCGGCGCGCAAGGCCATGCCGCGCACGAACGGGCTGGTGGAGAAGTCCGCCGGTTCCGGCTGCGCATCTTCCGGTCCGACGAGATCGATCGGCAGCTCGCGCACGTCCTCCGGCAGCGGCACCGCGTCCTGCCTGATCTTCAGCACGGTCGCCGTGACCACCACCGTGTCGCCAGCACGCAGGCGCACCGCACAGAGTTGGATCTTGCGGCCCTCGCGCAGGACCTCGGTCTCGACGGTCAGGTCGGCGAGCGGCACCGGCCGCATCAGGTCGATGGTCACGCGGGCGATGCGCATCGGCGACTTCGTCGGAATGCGCTCCGCCGCCCACACGGCCAGCGCCGACGGCGCGGACCCGTGCTGCATGGTCGGATCCCACGGTCCCGCGGCATCGGGACTGACGGTCACCTGATTGTCCGCCACGCGGAAGATCGGCCGCATCAGCGGGCGCCTTCCCACGCGTCAGCCGGCGCTGGCAAAGGCGCGATCGGCGCCATTGGGCAGTTCGATGTCGACCTCGAGCGTCGAGACATGCTTCCCCCGGTCCATGCGGACGATGACCTTGTCGGGATCGAGTACCACATGGCGCGAAACCACGCTGAGGATTTCCTCGCGCAACTGCATCAACAGATCGGGGTGGCCACGCAGGCTCCGCTCATGCGCGAGCAGGATCTGCAGCCGCTCACGCGCGACCGGCGCCGAGGCCGTACGCCCCGTAAAGAGCCGCAGCACGCTCATGCAGCCCTCCGTCCCAACAGCAGGTTCATCAGGCCCTTGCGTTCGCTCGGGATCTGCATCTCGACGTCCTCGCCGAGCAGGCGGCGCATCGCATCATGATAGGCGCGCGCCGGCGCGCTCGCCGGACTGTTCAAGGTGACGGGACAGCCGACGTTGGACGCGCGCAGCACGTCCTGGCTCTCCGGCACGATGCCGAGCAGGGGCGTCGCCAGGATCTCCAGCACGTCCTCGATCGACAGCATCTCGCCGCGCGCGGCGCGGCCGGCATCGTAACGGGTGATCAGGATGTGCTTCTCGACGCGCTCGCCATTCTCGGCGCGCACCGTCTTGGAATCGAGCATGCCGATGATGCGGTCGGAATCCCGCACCGACGACACCTCCGGGTTGGTCACGATGATCGCTTCGTCGGCATAGCGCATCGCGAGCATTGCGCCGCGCTCGATGCCGGCGGGGCTGTCGCAGATCACCCAGTCGAAGCTCTTGCGCAGCTCGGCAATGACGCGGCCGACGCCGTCCTCGGTGAGCGCGTCCTTGTCTTTCGTCTGCGAGGCCGGCAGCAGACAGAGATTCTCCAGCCGCTTGTCGCGGATCAGGGCCTGCGGCAGCTTGGCCACGCCGTGCACGACGTTGATGAGATCGAACACCACGCGGCGCTCGGCGCCCATCACGAGATCGAGATTGCGCAGGCCGACGTCGAAATCGACCACGACCACCTTCTCGCCGGCCTGCGCCAGCGCCGCGCCCATCGCCGCCGTCGTGGTGGTCTTGCCGACGCCACCCTTGCCCGACGTCACAACAAGTACTTTCGACATGTTACGAATCCTCCTGCTACTCAGTTCAATGCAACGATCTTCATGGAATGCCCTTCGAGCCGCGCCTGCGCGGCCTTGCCGCGCAAGGTGGCGTCGATCTGCTCCGCGGTCTGGTAGTAGCCGTCGATCGCGACCAGCTCGGCCTCGATCTTCTGGCAGTAGATGCGCGCCGCCGAATTGCCGTTGATGCCGGCCATCGCGCGGCCGCGCAGCGCGCCGTAGACATGAATCGAGCCACCGGCGACGATCTCCGCGCCCGACGACACCGCGCCAAGCACGGTGACGTCGCCGTCGGGGAAGACGATCGATTGCCCCGAGCGCACCGGCTGGTCGAGCAGCAGCGAGGTCGGCTGCTGCAGAGACGGCTTCTCCGGCTCGATCTCCTGCACGGCGCAGTGACGTCCGCCGGACAACAGTGGCGGCATGCCGAGCGACAACCTCCCCTGCTCGACGCCTTCGAGACCGAGCACGCGGATGTTGCGCGACTCGATGCTCTTGATGAGGTGGGTGATGGCGAGCGGGCTCAGATCCACCGCGGAGAGATCGAGCACGATCGGCTTGCCGACGAAGAAGCCGGGCGACCCTGCGAGCGTCGCGTCGAGCTCGCCGAGCCAGTCGGCAATGGGTACCACCGGCGAGAACACGAAGGCGACGTAGGAGCGCCCGCGCAGACGAATAAGAGGACGTACCGTTTCAGCGCTGGCACTCATGACCATCCGACCCAACCCTTCTTAGTGATTGGTTAACTGTCGGCGCGAGATGGTTAACGGATGGTTAAATCGACGCTAAGCCGCTCGAAAATCGACAGCGGCCCGCCCGACATAGTTCGATGATGATCGAATCGAGGCAGAATCTTGGCGTGATTGAGACGCAATTCATGAGCATCTGCGTCAAGACCTGTCACGCCTCATTTTAATCACATCATGATGATAACTTTAACGTACATATAATTCGGAGCTGACGGGTTTAGACGGTTCCGATCAATTGACACTCGTCAGGGGGCGGGGCATGGGATCGAGAGAGGCGCTGCAGGCACGATCAACGTGTCATGGCGCCTTGCAGGAAAGGGCTTTCGGCGTGCGATCGATGATCGGCGCGAACCGTCTGATTCTGCAAGTGATTCCGTGTGGACTGAAGTGGCAGAAGCGCTCCCGCTCTTCGTTTGAAACTAGCTCTCATACGACCGTGGCAGAAGCGTATCAGTTTACCGGAATCGAGCGTCAGAGGAGTAGCGTATGAGTTCGTTGAGTGAACAGAATCCGATGAACCCGCAGGACCCGCTGCACTATGCTCCGCGGTGGCTGCGTGAACGACCGGAAGCCGCGCGTCTATCTCTCGTCGGTGACACCGCCAAGGCAGCGGAGGCGGCCGAGCGTCCCGCTTCGGGACAGCAAGGTCCGCTCGACGCTCGCTTGGAGACCGCCGTGTTCGAATCCCTCCGTCAGTCGTTGAATCCGCAAGTGATGCGCGAGCCGCCGGAGTTCGAGCGGGAGCGCGACCGCCGCTCGGTCGTGTTCAAGATCGCCGGCCGCTTTGCAGCCGCCACCGGCGTCGCGGCCGTCGTCGCACTGTTCTTCGTCAACATCGTTCCGGTGTGGCGCCAGCCTGATGCGAGCTCGTCCTTCGTCGCTGCCGTGCAGTCGATGAAGACGCTGCCGCCGGTCGCAGCCGATGCCCAGGACGCCAAGGCCGACCAGACCAGCGCGCTGCCGGAGCGTGTCGAGGCTCAGGCCCCGGCGCTGTCGCAGTTCAAGTCGCTGCTCGCGGACGCTCCGGCGCCGACGGCAGAGGCCGATACGCCCGAAAAGCCCATGCTGCAGCAGTTCATGCAGTGGAACCAGAAGACGGGTCAGATGGAGCGGGTTCGCTAATCCGCTTCGACTGAGCCGGCATCCAACATCTTTCAAGGCGATCATGATCGACGTCCTACCGCAGAAAGCGGCAGCACGCGGTCCGTTAGCTCACGCCCGCATCGCAGTGATCCTGCTCGGGAGCATCGTGGCCAGCGGAGCCTTTGCCGTGACCGGCGATGCCCAGGCGGCGCCGGGCGAGAATGTGAGCGTGGCGCGCCAGCTCGGCAGCCGCGTCGGACCGATCATCGGCTCGGCGCTCGCCTGCCGTGACATCGCCCGGCCGCGCATCCAGGCGATCATCGAGAAGTTTCAGCTCGTCATCCGCGAGGCCGCCGCCGGCGAAGCCGATCGTGACGAATTGACGCGCCTGCTCGACCGCTATGTGGCAGAAGGCCGCAGCCTGGTCACCTCAGGCCGGATGGATTGCCGCAGCGCCGATCGCCAGCTCGCCGATCTCGAACAGTCCATTGCGGCCCCCACCCCGGCGCGCTCGACGCTGCCGGGCGTGACGATAGCGCCGTCCAGCGCCGTGGCCGCGATCGCGCCGGCGCAGATCCTGCCGCCCGTGGTCGAGACCCGCGGCGTCACCCAGAACGACATCAAGTTCGGCATGGTCATCCCCCAGGGCGGCCCCGTGAAGGAAAGCGGGCGGCAGCTGAAGATCGGGGTCGAGGCAGCCTTCAACCGCAGCAACGAGGCCGGCGGCGTCAATGGCCGCGTGCTGAAGCTCGTGACCGCAGACGACGGCTATGATCCGTCGCGCACGCTCGATGCGATGAAGCAGCTGTATGAAAAGGACCAGGTGTTCGGCTTCATCTGCAATTTCGGCTCGGCCACGGCGGCCGTCGCCATTCCCTATGCGCTGGAGCGGCGCGCGCTGTTCTTCGCGCCTTACACCGGCGCCAATGTGGTGCGCCACGATCCGCCGGACCGCTACGTCTTCAACTACCGGCCGAGCTACGCCGAGGAGACCGACACGCTGGTCCGCTACCTCGTCAAGATCCGCAAGCTGCAGCCGCGCCAGATCGTCGTGTTCGCGCAGCACGACGCCTTCGGCGATGCCGGCTTCGCCGGCGTCTCCAAGGCCTTCCGTACGCTCGGCGCCAACGAGAACGCGATCGTGCGGGTCAACTATCCGCGCAACAGCGTCGAGGTCGACGACGCCATCAGTCAGCTCCGGCTGCTGAAGACGCCGGTCCGTGCCGTGATCATGCTCGCCACCACGCGCGCCGCGGCAAAGTTCATCGAGAAGGCACGCGACGTCTTCCCCGGTGCGATCTTCGCCAACATCTCGGCGGTGGACGGCTCCGCGCTCGCCAGCGAGCTGACGCTGCTCGGCCCGCACTACACGGAGAACGTCATCGTCACCCAGACGGTGCCGGGCGTATCGGGCTACTCCAGCCTGGTGCTGGACTACAAGAATGCGCTGGCGAAGTACTTCCCGGGCGAGCAGGCCGACTACATGTCGCTCGAAGGCTACATCTCGGCGAGCATCCTGATCGAAGGCTTGAAGCGCGCCGGCCGCAGCTTCGACACCGAGCAGCTCGTCGACACCCTGGAGACGATGCGCGACCTCGATCTCGGACTTGGCGTCCGGCTCGGCTTCGACCGCTCCGAGCACCAGGCTTCGCACAAGATCTGGGGGACCGCGCTGGACGAAAGCGGCAGCTATCGACCCATCGAACTTGATTAGGATACCGCCGAAACGGAGTGAGCCCCTAGCAAGGGCGGATAAAAACACGACAGAGAAACCCGACATTAATTCGAAATGCCACGAATATCAGAGCGGTGAGGATTAGCAGCAGCTCCTAGAGCGAATGGATAGATAGTTCGATGACGGTTCATTGGTCCGCCTTGATCATCGGGAGCCTGTTAGCGGCTTCCACCAGTCCCGCTTTTGCGGCAGCAACCGACGTCGTCAAGGATCTCGCCGGCCGGGTGGGACCGATCGTAGGACAGGCATCGGCCTGCCCGGACATTGCTCAGGGCCGCGTCCAGACCATCGTCGACAAATTCCGCGAAGCCATCCGCCAGTCGACCACGAATGATGGCGAGCGCGATCAGCTGACCCGCAGTTTCAACGGCTACATTGCCGAAGGCCGCAGCCGCACGGGCGGCTCGCAGGCGAACTGCGCGGTGGCCGAGCGGCAGCTGACCGATCTCGAGCGCTCGCTCAACCAGCCGGCCGCAGCCGGACCGGGGACGGCGACCAGGGCGGAGGCAACGACCGGCGCCGTCACCTCCGGACCCATGCGCGGCGTCACCGATCGCGAGATCCGGTTTGGCATGGTGCTGCCGTTCTCGGGCATCCGCAAGGAGACCGGACGCCAGATGCGGCAGGGCATCGAGGCCGCCTTCTCGCGCGCCAACGACGCCGGCGGCATCAACGGACGCGCGCTGCGGCTGGTCGCCGCCGATGACGGCTACGATCCGAACCGCACGCTCGCCGCGATGACGCAGCTCTACGACAAGGAGCAGGTGTTCGGCTTCATCGGCAACGTCGGCACCGCCAATGCGCAGGTGGCAATTCCCTATGCGCTGGAGCGGCGTACGCTGTTTTTCGCGCCGAACACCGGCGCGGCGGTGGTGCGGCGCGATCCGCCGGACCGCTACGTCTTCAACTACCGGGCGAGCTACGCGGAGGAGACGGCCGCGCTGGTGCGCTATCTCGTCAAGATGAAGCGTATCGCGCCCAAGCAGATCGCCGTGTTCACGCAGCAGGACGCGTTCGGAGATGACGGCTTCGCCGGCGTCGCGAAAGCCTACCGGCAGTTGAACATCCCCGATCCGGTGACGCGCATCAACTATCCGCGCGCGACGATGGACGTGGAAGAGGCCGTCAATCAGGTGAAGGCGCACAAGCCCGGCCTGAAGGCCATCATCATGGTGGCGACCGACCGGGCCGCCGCGAAGTTCATCGAGAAGACGCGCGACGCGGTGCCGGGCCTGATCTATGCCAACGTCTCCGCCGTCGGATCGACCTCACTGGCGACCGAGCTGAAGCTGCTCGGGCCGCGCTTCACCAACGGCGTCATCGTGACGCAGGGCGTACCGGCCGTTTCCGGCTATTCGAGCCTCGTGCTCGACTACAAGAATGCGCTCGCCAAATACGCTCCCGGCGAGGCGCCGGACTACACCTCTCTCGAAGGCTACATCGCGGCGACGATCCTGATCCAGGCGCTGAAGCAGACCAACCCGCTCGACACCGAACGGCTGGTCGACACGCTCGAATCCATGCGCAGCCTCGATCTCGGTCTCGGCACTCCACTTGCATTCGGACGCGCGGAGCACCAGGCCTCTCACAAGATCTGGGGCACCGCGCTCGACGAGAACGGCACGTATCAGGCAATCGAACTTGAGTAGAGTTAGCGTCAAAGGGGAATAACTGGTGAAGACGCTTCGTTAGCAGGTTCTAAAGTATGATCGGAGATTGGCGTGTCGGGTTACCGAAATGGTCATGCTCTTAGGAAAGGCTGGTCTGTGCATGGTGACGGTCTTATGTCTTCTCCGTCGCAGACAGAGCGTCAATTCACCAGGCGGAAGACCTGGATGGGGTCCATAGTGGGATAGTGGCAATGAGCTTTCGTTCTAGCGTGTTCTTGGTTGCGGCATTGCTCGCAACGCCCGCCAGCGCGGCGGGCACCAATGCGGATGTGGTGCGTAATCTTGCGAGCCGGGTCGGGCCGATCGTGGGAGCAGCATCCGCCTGTCAGGCGATCGACCAAGGCCGCGTTCAGGCCATTGTCGACAAGTTTCGCGAGGTGATCCGGGAGGCCTCCACGGGCGGCTCGGATCGCGACGAGCTCACGCGCGTGTTCAACGGCTATGTCGCCGACGGCCGCAATCGGGTCGGCGCGGCGCAGACCGACTGCAACACGGCCGGCCGCCAGCTTGCCGAGCTCGAGCGTTCGCTCGGGCAGACCGCACCGAGCCAGACGGCCACCAGCCTCGCCGGCGTGATCGCGCCGTCGGCGGCGGTTGCCGCGACGGCGCCCACCGCAACGCTGCCGCCTCCGACCGCCAACAACGTTCAGGGCGTCACTCCCAACGAGATCCGCTTCGGCATCGCCGCTCCGTTCTCCGGCGCAGCCAAGGAGCTCGGCCGGCAGATGAAGATGGGAATCGAGGCCGCCTTCAACCGCGCCAACGACACCGGCGGCATCAACGGACGCTCGCTGCGCCTGTTCTCCGCCGATGACGGCTACGAGCCGTCGCGGACGCTGGACGCAATGAAGCAGCTCTACGAAAAGGACAAGGTGTTCGGCTTCGTCGGCAATGTCGGCACGCCGACCTCGGCCATCGCGATGCCCTACGCGCTGCAGCGTCGGGTGCTGTTCTACGGAGCGTTCACCGGCGCCAACATTCTGCGCAATGATCCGCCGGATCGTTACGTGTTCAACTATCGCGCCAGCTACGCCGAAGAGACCGACACCGTCGTTCGCTATCTCGTGAAGCTGCGCCGCATTCCGGCCAAGGATATCGCGGTGTTTGCTCAGCAGGATTCCTATGGAGATGCCGGCTTCTCCGGAGTCGCCAAGGCTTTCCGATCGCTGGGCCTTGCCGACACCTCGATCCTGCGCCTCAACTACAAGCGCAACACCGTCGATGTGGACGACGCGGTCAATCAGCTGCGCGCTCTCAAGAATCCGCCCAAGGCGATCGTCATGGTCGCAACCTACCGGGCGGCCGCGAAGTTCATCGAGAAGACGCGCGATCTGTTCCCGCATCTGATCTACACCAACGTCTCGTTCGTCGGCTCGACCGAGCTGTCGGATGAGTTGATGCTGCTCGGCCCGCGTTATGCCAGCGGCGTGATCGTCACCCAGGTGGTGCCGGCGGTCGGCGGCTATTCCAGCGCCGTGCTCGAATACAAGAGCGCGCTGGAGAAGTACTTCCCGGGCGAGGCTCCGTCCTACGTCTCGTTCGAGGGCTACGTCGCAGCCAACGTGCTGGTTCAGGCGCTCCGAAAAGTCGGACCGCAGCTGGACACCGAGGCTCTGATCGACACGCTGGAAAACATGCAGAGCGTCGATCTCGGCCTTGGCGCCAAGCTCGGCTTCGGCCGCGCAGAGCACCAAGCCTCGCACAAGATCTGGGGTACGGCGATCGACGAGCGCGGCAAGTTCCAGGCGATCGAGCTGGAGTAGCCGGACGGCCCGATACAGCGTTCGAGAGGCGCGGCAGCTCAGTCTGCCGCGCCTTTCGCGTTTTGGCGACCGCTCGAAAGCGCGAGCCTGGACGGCGACGACGGCCTTGTCCCCTCTTGAAGGGGAGATCGGCAGGCCGCTCAGCGATTTGCCGCGTCTCTCGCCCGGCGGAGAGGCGACGGAAGGTGGAGAGCCCCGCCCCCATCGCCGCCCCCAGGCCGGCTGATTTCAACCAAAAGTTGTTTTTCTCTCCCAACGATGACTTGTATTCCGGGTGGAACCGCGTGATCCTACGCAACGGTATTTATCGAACTCGATCCCGCCCACCCCGACCGCAACTCCGGCAGACATGCTGCGCCCGCGACAGGTAGCCGTGTCTTCTCGTGGCGTCCGCGTGGCGCGGCGGAACAATTCCGCGCGCTGGGTTGAACCCAGATGGAAGAGCAGCAAGCTATGATGTCGCCATCCGACCTCACCTCAGCCGACTGGCGCGCGATGCTGGCCCTTGTAGGAGAGATCGGCGAGCTCAGCGCCACCCCTGGAGAGGCCTGCGCGCATCTGATGGCCCGCTTGGCAGATCTGATCGGCTCCGGTCCGGTTTGGTGGAGCGTGGTCGGGGGGGCCGCCAGCGGCGACGGACAGGCGAACGATGCGGCCGACGTGATGCGGTCGCGCGTCCATGGGCTCGATCGCGCAACCCTGCAGAGATGGGAGCGGGACTATCTGCAGGCGCGGGTCTATGGCGAGCACCCCATGTGGGAAAAGGCCTTTGCCGCACCTGGCCGTCCGCGAAGCTTCCTGCGGCGGGACATCGTCGAGGACGGTGTCTGGTATCGCAACCCGCACGTCACCGACTACGTCCGGGGCTTCGGCGCTGACGATATCGTGGCCGCCATCGTCCCGACCGGCGACGGCACTGAGCTCTGCGTCGCAGCCATGCGATCCTGGGGCGACGTCGGCTTCACGGCGCGCGAACGCGAGATCATCCAGCTGCTGGCGACCAGCACGGCATGGCTGGCGCGGCGGCCGGATCCCCTCGCCAGCATCGCCAACGGCCACATTCGGGCCCCTGTCACGATCGCCGACCTTGCGCCGCGTCATCGCGCGGTGCTGGAGCTGCTGGCCGCCGGCCACAGCGAGAAGCGGATCGCGGCGACGCTGAACATCAGCCCCCGCACGGCGCACAAATATATCGAGCAGATCTACCGCGCCCTCGACGTTTCCAGCCGAGCCGAGCTGATGGCGCGATTCATTGCGCGCTGACAACACGTGCACACAAACGGCCGAAGGTAGCCATTTGGCTACGCTGACCGCCGGCTGGTCTCACCGGTAGCGTGATCGGGTGCCGTGCTGCGCCGCCCCGTCGGCGCCGCCCAAAGCGTTCAGCTCCGGAGACTGGAATGCCTGCCCCCTCGACCCGCCGTGCCTTGCTGGCCTCCACGGCGCTGACCACCCTCGTACTGGCTTCGAGCATGCTGGCGCCGATACGGCCCGCCACGGCTCTGGACGGCACCTGGGAAGCGACACCCGCCACGGGCGACTTCAACTCCGGAGCCAATTGGAGCACCGGTAACGTGCCGACCGGCACCGCCACTTTCGATACCTCCTCGACCACGAACGTGACGCTCACGAGCAGCGCCACCCTCGGTGAGTTCGTGTTCACCCCGGGCGCGTCGAACTACAGCTTCACGACCACCTTTCAGACCCTGACCTTCGCCGGGCTCGGCATCGTCATCAATGGCGGCAGCGCCACGTTCAACATGACCGGCGGCATGTTCGTGGCGATGTCGTTCTGGAACAGCAGCTCAGCTGGAACAGCGACCATCACGGGATCCGGGTTGAGCTTCTTCGGCAACAGCACCGCCGGCTTTGCCAACATCACCAACGACTCCACCTCGTTGAGCAACAGCGCCACGCTCGGCCATGCCACGTTCAACAACCAGGGAAGCCTGGTCCTGTTCGACACCAGCACCGCCGGCAGCGCCATCATCGCCTCCTACTTCGACACGAGCTTCTACAATTCGAGCAGCGCCGGCACCGCCACGATCACCAATCACAGCGGCGGCGTGACATTCTCGCAAAGCTCCACCGCAGCCAATTCCATCATCACCAACGACAATGGCGCGACGCTGTCATTCCAAGAGAACAGCACGGCCGCCGACGCGACCATCACCAACAACGGCAGCATGGTCGTCCTGAACAATGCCACGACCGGCAACGCGACCATTCTCAACAACGCCGGCGGCACCGTGAACTACGCGGGATCGACCGGACCCGCCAATGACGGCCGGCTGAGCGCCGGCTCGATCGCCGGTGGCGGCAACTACATCCTCGGCAGCAATGAGCTCACCGTCGGCGGCAACAACAGCTCCACCATCGTCAGCGGAATCATTTCCGGCACCGGATCGCTGGTCAAGACCGGCACCGGCACGCTGACGCTGTCCGGCCTCAACACCTATACCGGCGCGACGCGCCTCGACGCCGGCACCTTGGCGGTCAATGGCTCGATCGCGACCTCCAGCGGCCTCACCGTCGCCAATGGTGCCACGCTCGGCGGCATCGGGCAGTTGCCCGGCGTCGTCGTCAATGCCGGTGGCATGCTCGCTCCCGGCAATTCGATCGGCATCCTCACCGTCAACGGCAATCTGCAGTTCGGCACCGGCAGCACCTACCAAGTCGAGGTGTCCCCCACCTCGGCGGACCGGACCAACGTCACGGGTACCGCGAACCTGACCGGCGCCACCGTGAATGCCGTGGCGTTGCCGGGCAGCTTCAGGCAACAGACCTACACCATCCTCAATGCGACCGGCGGGCTCGGCGGCACGCAGTTCGCCGGGCTCGACATTACCGGCACGTTCAGCGACGTCCGCAACCCGCATCTCACCTACGATCTCAACAACGCCTATCTCGTGCTCGACCCCAGCACCCTGACGCTGGCGCCAGGCGCAAGCAGCAACCAGGCCAATGTCGCGGGCGGCCTCAACCGCGCGGTGGTCGGCGGCATCACGCCCCCGGCCGGGTTCGACACCCTGCTCAACATGCCGTCCAATACAGCCGGCCGTGCGCTCGACCAGCTCTCCGGCCACAGCAACACGCCCGCCCAGAGCGGGGCGACGCAGCTCGGCGGCTCGTTCCTGACGATGCTGTCCAATCGCTCGGGTCCCGGCAATGGCCGCGGCTCCGCCGCGCCGCTCGGCTATGCCGGCGAGCGCCACAGCACGCCGGCGGCCGTGCGCGAGGTCTTTGCCGCGTTCGAATCGCCCGACCGCCCCGACATGCGCTGGAATGTCTGGGGCAGCGGATTCGGCGCCGGCAACAAGCTGTCGGGTGATGCCGCAACAGGCAGCCGCGACAGCTCGGCGCGCGCCGGCGCCGTCGCTGCAGGCGCGGACTATCGTTTCGCGCCCAACACACGCGCCGGCTTCTCGCTCGCCGGCGGCACCATGAGCTGGTCCGACGGCGCCGGCGGCGGCAGCGCCGATCTCATGATGGCCGGCGTCTATGGCAAGCACGAGATCGGACCGACCTACATCAGCGCCGCCGCGAGCTACGCCAACTACTGGATGTCGACCACGCGCACTGTCACCGTCGCCGGTCTCGACCAACTGGGCGCGCGCTTCAACGCGCAGAGCTTCGGTGGGCGCATCGAGGCCGGCCACCGCCTGCCGGTGCCGTTCCTCTCGGCGCGCTGGACGCCCTATGGCGCGATCCAGGCGCAGGGCTTCCGCACCCCGGCCTATGCCGAGACCGCGTCGCAGGGCTCAAACCAGTTCGCGCTGAGCTATGCCGGGCGCACCGCGACCGCCTTCCGTGCCGAGCTCGGCGTACACACGGACCGGACCATCGCGATCGAGAATGGCGGCCAGCTGACCTTGTTCGGCCGCACCGCCTACGCCCATGACGTCGTCAGCAGCGCGTCCGTGACCGCCAATTTTGCCGCGCTCGGCACGACCAGCGGCTTCACCGTGTTCGGCGCCAAGCCGTCGCAGAACCTGATGGTGTCCTCCACCGGCGCCGAATGGCAGCTCGCCAGCGGCGTCTCCTTCATGGTCCGCGCCGACACCGAATGGGGCGAGCGCTCGCGGACCTGGTCCGGCACGGGGCGCATCCGCTATACGTGGTAGTCAGTGGAGATGAGCCTGCGCGGGGTGGCGAGCGAGGCTACGCCCAATTCACGGCGATCGTCGCGAAAGTGATCCCCGCTCTCTCCTTCGTCATTCCGGGGCGTGCGCAGCACGAACCCGGAATCCATCTCACGACAGCGCATGCGGCCCAATGGATTCCGGGCTCGCCGCGCTGGCGCGCGCCGCCCCGGAATGACACCGGCATTGGAGTTGTCGCCGGGGGCACCAAATGCGAAGGCACGCCCGAGCAGCTCAAAGCCGCTGCGATCGCAACGAACTGATCGCCGGTCCCTCCTTCGTCATTCCGGGGCATGCGCAGCACGAGCCCGGAATCCATCTCACGACAGCGCATGCGGCCCAATGGATTCCGGGCTCGCCGCGCTGGCGCGCGCCGCCCCGGAATGACACCGGCATTGGAGTTGTCGCCGGGGGCACCAAATGCGAAGGCACGCCCGAGCAGCTCAAAGCCGCTGCGATCGCAACGAACTGATCGCCGGTCCCTCCTTCGTCATTCCGGGGCATGCGCAGCACGAGCCCGGAATCCATCTCACGACAGCGCATGCGGCCCAATGGATTCCGGGCTCGCCGCGCTGGCGCGCGTCGCCCTGGAATGACATCGAGTTTGAAGCACGACCGCAGGCCGCCACCTCACAGCGGCGGGTCGATCGCCTCGTCGTATTCCTTCTTGAATCGGGCGATCAGCTCCGCGGCGGGCAGCACGTCCTTGATGGCGCCGATGCCCTGGCCGGAGCCCCAGATCTCCTTCCACGCCTTCGGCTTGGCGCGCTCGCCGGAGGCATCCGTGCCGAAGCTCATCTTCGACGGATCGGAGGTCGGCAGATTGTCGGGATCGAGGCCGGCGTTGACGATCGAAGGCTTCAGGTAGTTGCCGTGCACGCCGGTGAACAGGTTCGAATAGACGATGTCATCGGCGCCCGACTTGGTGATCATGTCCTTGTAGGCCTCGACGGCATTCGCCTCCTTGGTGGCGATGAAGGCCGATCCGACATAGGCGAAGTCGGCGCCGAGCACGCGGGCGGCGCGGATGGCGCGGCCATTGGCGATCGCGCCCGACAGCGCGATCGGACCGTCGAACCAGCTGCGGGTCTCCGCAACAAAGGCGAACGGCGAGATCGTGCCGGCATGGCCGCCGGCGCCGGCCGCGACCAGGATCAGGCCGTCGGCGCCCTTCTCGATCGCCTTGTGGGCGAAGAACTGATTGATCACGTCGTGGAAGACGATGCCGCCCCAGCGATGCGCCGCCTGGTTCAGCTCCTCGCGCGCGCCGAGCGAGGTGATCATCATCGGCACCTTGTACTTCTCGCACAGTGCCAGATCCTGCTCGAGCCGGTTGTTGGAGCGGTGCACGATCTGGTTGACCGCGAACGGCGCCGACGGACGCTCCGGGTGCGCGCGGTCATAGGCGGCGAGCTCCTCGGTGATGCGCGACAGCCATTCGTCGAGCAGCGCGGCAGGCCGCGCGTTGAGCGCCGGAAACGAGCCCACCACGCCGGCCTTGCACTGCGCGATCACCAGATCGGGCACGGAGATGATGAACAGCGGCGAGCCGATGACCGGGATCGACAGGCGCCCCTTGAACAAGGCAGGCATGGACATGGATGGGAATTCCTCGTTGTGAAATGCGGAAACGCTCGTGATGGCGAGCATGCCCGACATCATGCCGTCATGGCAATTCGCCCGCAGAGGGACCGGAAAAGCCCGTGGAGGGTCTTGCGTTGAGACGCTGACGACCTATTGGCAGAGCGCAGAGGTGACAAACGTGTCGGTGCGGCAGTCGTCCGGCTTGCGCTGCCGGCCGGGGATCAGCACCTTGGCCGAGCAGGTCTCCGCCGAATCGGTGTTGAGGCTCTTGCCTTCCTTGTAGCCCTTGCCCTGGCACAGCCGGTCCGCGCCGAGCTTGCAGTCCGGCGTGCCGTTGGCGGCGATCGGGCAGACGATGCGGCCCGAGATCATCGTGGACGGCTTGGCGAGCCGCGAGAGCGTCTCGCCGGTGTCCTTCAGCACGCCAGGCGGATTGTCGCCGGCCTTTGGTGCGGGCTGCCGCGGCGGCTGTTGCGCCCGATCAGCGGGAGCCGCTTCCCCTTCCGCCGGCCGCTCGCCATCGGCCTCGCTTGGACGCTTCAGCGGAATGATCGACATCTTCTCGAACAGCTTGCCGAACTCTTCCACCAGACCGGGATTGCCGGGCGGTGACGCCGGTTCTGCGGCGGGCGCCCGCTGCGGCGGCTGTTGCGGCGCCTCGCGCAAGCCCAGCGGCGGCTCCGATTGCGCCCATGCCGTGGCGGCGCAGAGCACGATGACGAGCGGCGCCAGCGCTGCAACCAGCCCTCGGCGCCGTGGCCACATCAGATCAGCTTCAATGCGACGACGAAGCCGGCGACCAGCACCGCCGCGCCGATCGCCACCCACAGACCGAGATGCTTCTCAATATGCACCCGGATCCACTCGCCGTAGCGGTTGAGCACGATCGCGGCGATGAAGAAGCGGCCGCCGCGGGCCACGATCGAGCAGACGATGAACAGGAACAGGTTGTAGCCCGCAAAGCCGGACGTGATCGTGACCAGCTTATAGGGGATCGGCGTCAGCCCCTTGAGCAGGATGATGACGGCCCCCCACTCGGCATAGGACGCACGGAAGGCTTCGACCTTGTCGCCCAGGCCATACAGGTGGATCAGCCACTGGCCGAGCGAGTCGTAGAGCAGCGCGCCGATCGCATAACCGACCACGCCGCCGGCGACCGAGGCGGCCGTGCAGACGCCGGCGAACAGCCAGGCGCGCTGCGGCTTGGCCAGCGACATCGGGATCAGCATCACATCCGGCGGCACCGGAAAGAACGAGCTTTCGGCGAAGGCGATCGCCGCCATGATCCAGAGGGCATGCGGCTTGTGGGCGGCGTCGATACACCAGTCATAGATCCGTCTGAGCATGGTCCGCGATGAAGCAAACCAGACAGCGTTTGTCCATGGGCGATGTGCCGGTCGTGTGCCGCGTCAATGCCGCTTGCGGATCGTCCGGCCTTCGGCCGCGACGATCGGTCGCCCCGGCAGGCGTCCAGGCGCGGCCTTGGCGACCTTCGCCGGCGATTTCGGCAGCTTCTCGGCAATGCCGAGCATCAGTTCGCGCCGCTCCATCTCGCGCCAGACGTCGTCGGGCTGGATGCCGAGCTCGGCCCAGAGCACTGCGAGATTGTAGAACAGGTCGGCGCTCTCCCGCACCACGGCCTGGACATCACCGCCGACCGCGTCGATGGCGACCTCGATGGCCTCCTCGGCGAGCTTCTTGGCCATCTTGCCCGTGCCCTGCTGCATCAGCTTGGCCGTGCGCGAGCGCGCGGGATCAAGATCCCTCGCAGCCAGAATTGCACGATAGAGCCGCTCGATCGAATCGGTCATTGGGCCACAATAGTTAAAATCGATGGCTTCGGTGTTAACGACTGCGGCAGACATGAAAAAATCCGCCGGCGCTGGGGCCGGCGGATCGCTTCGGATGATCTGCGATCACCAGTGCGGGTGATGGTGATAGCCGCCACCGTAATACGGGCCGCCGCCATAATAGCCCTGGCCATAGCCATAGCCGCCGTAATAGGCCGGGCGGCCGTAGTAGTAGTGGTCCTCGTAATAGGAGCGGCGGTTCTGGGCCGCGGCAATCGCCAGGCCGGTGCCGACGATGCCGGCAAACGCCGCAGCTGCGGCCGCGCCGCCATTGCCGCGATAGTGCCGCCGGCGCGCGCTGACGTCGGTCAGGCCGCCATCATTGGCCGTCTTGGCGACCACGCCCTTATCAGCCGGGGCAGAGCCGGCGAAGGCGAGCGTCGGCTGAACGGCCGTCAAGGTCACCGCGGCCACCGTCGCCAGGACGGTAGCACGGCCAAAGCGTGAAAAACTTCCGCGCTGTGCGATCATGTGGATCCTCCGTACGATCAAATCTCGCGAACCAACTCCTCAACTGGGGTGACAGTTCCCCCGGCGAAACCAGGAGTCGAAGCCGCAAATCGCCGCAGGTCTTGCTCATGGACCGTTCAGATTCGATCGGACATGATCAGGCGCCCGCCGGCCCCAGCGCTCCGTCACGAAATTGACACGCGGGAGGCCGTGAACTGATTAGGATACCGGCGAGACAACGCCGGTGTAACCTCGGACGATGTGACCTCGTGCCTTCCTGCGTGACCTGATGCGTATGCGACGACCCGTCACCCTGCTCGCCCTGGCGCTGCTCGCAGCGGTCGTGGCACCTGCGTGTCTGTCGCAGAAGGCGTCCGCCGAGGAGACCAAGCGTGCCGTCGCCGTCATGTTCGCGCTCGACCGTCCGATCGACGGCAGCATGGCGCCAATCGTGCTCGCCGCCAGCCGCGGATTGTTCGGCACCGAGGGTGTGACCGTCACGACGACGATCGCCAAGGGCTCGCCTGATGCGATCGCCCGCGTCGCCGCGGGCGAGGCCGACATGGCGCTCGCCGACATCAACGAGCTGATCCGCTATCGCGACACCCAGGGCAGCCAGCCGGTGAAGGCCGTCTTCGTGCTGTTCAACAAGGCGCCCTACGCCATCATCGCCCGCAAGAGCCGCGGCATCAACGGGCTCGCCGACCTCGAGGGCAAGACGCTCGGTGTGGCCGAGGGCGACCTCTCGATCCGGCTTTGGCCGGCGGTCGTCAAGCACAACCACCTCAAGTCCGAGACGATCAAGCTGTCGCGTGTCGGCGCGGCCGTGCGCGAGCCGATCCTGTCGGCCGGCCAGGTCGATGCCGTCAGCGGATTTTCCTACCTCTCGGCGCTCAATCTGCGCGACCGCGGCGTACCCGCCGCCGATCTCGCGGTGCTGCGCTTCGCCGATTATGGCTGCGAGGCCTATGGCCACGCCGTGATCGTCAGTCCAGGCTTTGCCGCCAAGCAGCCCGCGGCCGTGAAAGGCTTTCTGCGGGCGCTGACCTCCAGCCTGCAGCTCGCGATCAAGGACCCTGCCGGCGCCGTCGCCGACGTGGTGGGCCGGATGGACGATGGTTCGCGCGAGTTGGAGCTGGAGCGGCTACAGACGGTGCTCGCCGACAACGTGCTGACCTCGGACGTCCGCCGCGACGGCATCGGCGGCATCGATCCCGCCCGCTTCGAGCGGGCCCTCGACCAGCTCGCGCTGGATGGCAAATTTCGCCACAAGCGGCCTCTGCCTGCGGACATCTTCGACGACGGCTTCCTGCCCCCCGCCGACAGCCGCCTCGTCAACTGAGCGCTCGCCGCAGCAGCCTTTCCCTTGCTAACATGCGCCCGCGCGCCAGCCGGCGCGATTCCACCTCTGCCGACACAAACACTGCCGACACAAAGCGCCCGCCATGTCCTTGCTCCGTATCTATGCCCGCGTGCTCCAGCTGCTCGGAAAGGAGGCGCGGCTGGGCTGGATCGTCGCAGTCGCCAACCTCGCCCTCGCGGTGGCGCAGTTTGCCGAGCCCGTGCTGTTCGGGCGGATTGTCGATTCGCTGTCGAGCAACGCCTCGACCAGCACCGCCTGGCCGCTGCTCGCGGCGTGGGCGGCGTTCGGGCTGTTCACGATCGGCGCCAGCGCGTGGGTCGCGCTTCAGGCCGACCGGCTCGCCCACCGCCAACGCCATGCGGTGCTGACCAGCTATTTCGAGCACATCCTGCAGCTGCCGCTGACGTTCCATTCCGGCACGCATTCCGGCCGGCTGATGAAGGTCATGATCAACGGCACCGATGCGCTGTGGAAGCTGTGGCTGTCGTTCTTCCGCGAGCATTTTGCAGCGATCATGTCGGTGCTCGTGCTGCTGCCGCTGTCGCTGTACCTGAACTGGCGGCTCGCGATTCTGCTGTTCGTGCTGTGCGTGGTGTTCACGGTTCTCACGACCCTCGTCGTGCGCAAGACCTACGGCATGCAGAGCGAGGTCGAGGAGCACTACAGCGATCTCTCGGCGCGCGCCTCCGACGCGCTCGGCAATGTCGCGCTGGTGCAGAGCTTCGTCAGGATCGATGCCGAGGTGCAGGGCCTGCGCACGGTCGCCGGACAGTTGCTGTCGGTGCAGATGCCGGTGCTCGGCTGGTGGGCGCTGGTGACGGTCATCACCCGTGCCTCGACCACCATCACCGTGCTCGCGATCTTCACGCTCGGCATCGCCCTGCATCAGGCCGGGCTGACCTCCGTGGGCGAGATCGTGATGTTCGTGTCGTTCGCGACGATGCTGATCCAGAAGCTGGAGCAGGTCGTGTCCTTCATCAACAACGTGTTCATGGAGGCGCCGCGGCTGGCCGAGTTCTTCACCGTGCTCGATGCCGTGCCGGCCGTCCGCGACAGACCCGACGCGATCGAGGTCAGCCGCCTGTCGGGCCTCGTCGAATTCAACGACGTGTCGTTCTCCTATGACGGCAAGCGCCCGGCCGTGGAGGATCTCACCTTCACCGCGCTCCCCGGCCAGACCATCGCGCTGGTCGGCCCGACCGGTGCCGGCAAGTCGACGGCGATCGCGTTGTTACATCGCGCGTTCGATCCGCAGTCCGGCTTCATCAAGATCGACGGCATGGACGTGCGCGGATTGAAGCTGGCGGCCTTGCGCCGGAACATCGGCGTCGTGTTCCAGGAGGCGCTGCTGTTCAATCGCTCGATCCGCGAGAACCTGCTGGTCGGCAAGCCCGACGCGACCGACGAGGAGCTGCGCACCGCCGCCGCCCGGGCCCAGGCGCTCGACTTCATCGATCGCGCCGAGCAGGGATTCGAGACCAATGCCGGCGAGCGCGGCCGCATGCTGTCGGGTGGCGAGCGCCAGCGGCTGTCGATCGCGCGCGCGCTGCTGAAGGATCCGCCGATCCTGATTCTCGACGAGGCGACCTCCGCGCTCGATGCCGTCACCGAGGCCAAGCTGAATGCCGCGCTCGACGAGGTGATGAAGGGGCGCACGACCTTCGTGATCGCGCACCGGCTTTCGACCATCCGCAACGCGACGCGCATCCTGGTATTCGAGAACGGGCGTGTGATCGAAAGTGGAACGTTCGATGAACTCGTCAGCAAGGGCGGACACTTTGCGGAACTCGCAAAAGCCCAGTTCATGGTGCAAGAGAAGGCTCGTGCGACTCTCCCCGCGTCGGACGGTGACGAGACCACCGTCAAGGCCTGATCGCGGGACGCTTTCATCGTGGAATTGAATGGCTCGCCCCTGTTCTGGAGCGTCGAGCCGGTATAGGTTCGCGGCCTGCCGCAACCGCAGCGGCGCCGGACACGCTTGAAACCCGTAAGCCCGTTTGCCCACCTCACGACGCGAGGCGGGTTCTCAAAGGACCGGACCAGACCAGTGCAGACGCTTCGCCTGTTGTTCCGCAATGCCCCGATCAAGATCGTTGCTCTCGCCGCTGCGCTCGTGCTTGCGCCTCGCTTGGCCGGCGCAGAAGCGCTGCTGCTCGTCGAAGCCGATACCGGAAAGGTGCTGGAGGC
Organism: Bradyrhizobium sp. SZCCHNR1002; assembly: GCF_032381435.1. Lineage (NCBI taxonomy): Bacteria > Pseudomonadati > Pseudomonadota > Alphaproteobacteria > Hyphomicrobiales > Nitrobacteraceae > Bradyrhizobium > Bradyrhizobium sp. SZCCHNR1002. The sequence goes on along the minus strand of NZ_JAUHIS010000007.1, from coordinate 52,475 downwards.
GCAGAACGCGACCTATCCGTGGTACCCGGCCTCCGTCACCAAGCTGATGACGGCCTATGTGACGCTGAAGGCCGTGAAGGACGGCAAGGCCTCGCTCGACACGCTGCTGACGGTCTCGCCGACCGCAGCGTCGCAGTCGCCGTCGAAGATGGGCTACCGGCCGGGCACGCAGGTCACGGTCGACAATGCGCTGAAGATGATGCTGGTGAAGTCGGCCAACGACATGGCGGTGGTGCTGGCGGAAGGCATCGGCGGCTCGATCGACGGCTTCTCGATCATGATGAACGAGACTGCGCAGAAGCTCGGCATGACCCAGACGAGCTACGTCAATCCGAACGGCCTGCCCGCCGATGGCCAGATCACCTCGGCGCGCGACCTCGCGATCCTGGCGCGCGCCATCATCCGCGATCTGCCGGAATACGAGTACTTCGTCCACATCCCCTCGATCCGCTATGGCCGCCGCGTCGTACAGAACTTCAACCGGCTGATCGGGCGCTATCCGGGTGCGGACGGCTTCAAGACCGGATTCATCTGCGCCTCCGGCTATAATCTGGTCGCCTCCGCCACCCGCAACGGCAAGCGCCTGATCGCGGTCGTGCTCGGCGCCAGCTCGGGCCAGATGCGCGCCGTGCGCGCGATCCAGATGCTGGATCGCGGCTTCAACACCAACCAGCTCACCTGGCTGAAGGCGCCGCTCGGCAATGTCGAGCAGCTCGTTCCGGTCGCCGCCACCCCGCCGAATCTGCGCGACGACATGTGCAATGGCCGGCGGCATCGCCCTGCGAGCGATGATGACGGCGAGGAGACGATCGCGGGGGCCGAAGGTGAAGCCACCGGCGGCACGCTGCTCGCCGGACTGCAGGCTCCGGCGCTGAAGCCGTCGGAGATCCTGGCGGCGGCGCCGGTGCCGTCCGAGCCGGTGCTCGTCTATACCGGCCCGACCCGCACCGGTGCGGCCCTCATCGCCGCCGTGGCGGCGGACGCCGATGCCCAGGCTTCGGCGAGACACCGCGGCAAGAAGGCGCATGCCGCTGCCAAGAAGGACGCCAAGCCCGCAACCCGGACCGCGGCCAAGAGCGACGGCGACGCCAAGGCCGGATCCAAGACGGCCGCCAAGCCCGGTGACGCGAAGGTGTCCGACGCCAAGCCAGCTGCCGCGCGCCCCGTCGCAGCCAAGCACGAAGCTGCCCCGAAATCAGCGGAAAAACCTGGATCCGACGCCGCCAAGCCCGGCAAGCCCAAGGCCGCCGCCAAGCCCAAGACCGCCGGCAAGCCGGCGCCAAAGGACGGCTGATACTGCGCCGCACGCCGGGCGGTTTAGCCGTCCATCGCCAGCGTCCGCAGCCTTTACCCTGCCTCTTTCGTCTACGCCCCGGCCGCTTGCCTTGCTCGGCCGGAAATTCGATATTGGCCGCCGAATGCCGCCCGGCTCTGACCGGAGCCGCAGACACGTCAAGCGACCATAAGAGACGATCAGAGAGGAAGGTTCATGGAGCGCATCTGGCTCAAGCACTACCCAGCCGGCGTTCCCGCCGACATCGATCCCAGCAAATACCAATCGCTGGTGGATCTGCTGGAGGAAAGCTTCAAGACGTTCGCTGACCGCCGCGCCTTCATCTGCATGGACAAGGCGATCAGCTACCGCGAGCTCGACGACATGTCGATCGCGATGGGCGCCTACCTGCAGGGCCTGGGGCTCGCCAAGGGCGCGCGCGTCGCGTTGATGATGCCGAACGTGCTGCAATACCCGATCGCGATCTCGGCCGTGCTGCGCGCGGGCTACACCGTCGTCAACGTCAACCCGCTCTACACGCCGCGCGAGCTGGAGCACCAGCTCAAGGACTCCGGCGCCGAGGCGATCATCGTGCTGGAGAACTTCGCTCACACGGTGCAGCAGGTGGTGGGGCACACCAGCGTCAAGCACATCGTCATCGCCAGCATGGGCGACCTGCTCGGCTTCAAGGGCGTCATCGTCAATCTTGTCGTCCGGCGCCTGAAGAAGATGGTGCCGGCGTTCTCGCTGCCGGGCGCGGTGCCCTTCAACGAAGCGCTGGCCGCCGGCCGCAGCAAGCGCTTCCAGAAGCCTGCGATCGGCCCCGACGACGTCGCCTTCCTGCAATATACCGGCGGCACCACCGGCGTCTCCAAAGGCGCCACGTTGCTCCATCGCAACGTCGTCGCCAACGTGCTGCAGAACGACGCCTGGCTGCAGCCGGTCATGGACCGGCCGCCGCATGTGGATCAGCTGCTGATCGTCTGCGCGCTGCCGCTCTACCACATCTTCGCGCTGACCTGCTGCTTCCTGCTCGCGGTGCGCGCCGGCGGCGCCAATCTGCTGATCCCCAATCCGCGCGACATTCCCGGCTTCATCAAGGAGCTGATGAAGTACCAGGTCAACACCTTCCCGGCGGTCAACACGCTGTACAACGGCCTGCTGCACCATCCTGATTTCAAGAAGCTCGACTTCTCCAAGCTGAAGGTCTCCAACGGCGGCGGCATGGCCGTGCAGCGCCCTGTGGCCGAGCATTGGAAGCAGGTGACGGGCTGCAGCATCGCCGAGGGCTACGGCCTGTCGGAGACCGCGCCGGTGCTGACCTGCAACGTGCCGACCTCGACGGAATTCACCGGCACGATCGGCCTGCCGCTGCCGTCGACCTGGCTGTCGATCCGCGACGACGACGGCAACGAGGTCCCGCTGGGACAGCCCGGCGAGATCTGCGCCAAGGGCCCGCAAGTGATGGCGGGCTACTGGAATCGTCCCGACGAGACCGCCAAGGTGATGACGGCGGACGGCTTCTTCCGCACCGGCGACGTCGGCATCATGGCCGCGGACGGCTCGGTCAAGATCGTGGACCGCAAGAAGGACATGATCCTGGTCTCCGGCTTCAACGTCTATCCGAACGAGGTCGAAGAGGTCATCGCCACCCATCCGGGCGTGCTGGAGACCGCCGTGATCGGCCTGCCGGACGAGAAGACCGGCGAGGTCGTCAAGGCGTTCATCGTCAGGAAGGATCCCAACCTCACGCCCGAGGACATCATCAAGCACTGCCACGAACAGCTGACCAACTACAAGGTGCCGAAGCTGATCGAGTTCAGGACCGAGCTGCCGAAGACCAATGTCGGCAAGATCCTGCGCCGGCAGCTGCGCGACGAGAAGAAGTCAGCCGCAGCAGCTTGAGACCATTGTCGCGGCAATGCCGGGCGTGCGATGACGGACACGTGAACACGGCGGACCGTTGCCGTTTGTGGCCCGCCGAATAGTGTGGTGCGTCTCGCGCACCACACATCCAGGGGAAGGAGTATTTCAAATGACCATTCAGGTAGGCGACAAGCTGCCGGCGGCTCAGTTCCGCGTCATGACCGGCGAAGGCCCGCAGGTCAAAACCACCGACGACATCTTCAAGGGCAAGAAGGTGGCGCTGTTCGCGGTGCCCGGCGCCTACACCGGCACCTGCCACAAGATGCATCTGCCCAGCATCTTCCTCAACGCCTATGCGATGAAGGACAAGGGCGTGGACACCATCGCGATCGTCTCGGTCAACGATGCCTTCGTCATGAACGCCTGGAAGCGCGACACCGACCAGCGCGACGAAGCCGTGTTCCTGGCCGACGGCAATGCCGAATTCACCAAGGCCATCGGCATGGAACTCGACGCCTCCGGCGCCGGCCTCGGCATCCGCTCCAAGCGCTACTCGATGCTGGTCGAGGACGGCAAGGTGACGAAGCTCAACCTCGAAGCCGCCCCCGGCAAGGTCGAGGTCTCCGGCGGCGACACGCTGCTCGGGCAGCTGTGATCCTGCTTTCCTGACCTGATCCGAAAGCCCGCGGCGCCCCCGCGGGCTTTTTTTCTCTGCTTGGATCGAGCCGGCGTCTACCACGAGAAGAGCACGGCAGCCGTCGCGGCGCCAATCTTCGATGAACAAAAGCCGCTCGGACGCGTTGTAGGCCCCGGTTCTTGGAACAAGGGGAGGCCAGCATCTTCAGCGAGCAGACCGAGCAACTGGCGCAGGAAGATGTCCGCAGCGCGCGCCCGCCATGGGCGGCTGCACCTTCGTTTCCGATGGCCGCCGTCGTTTCAAACTTCCGCTGCGACGTTCTGATCATTGGCGCCGGGATTACCGGCGCGATGATGGCCGAACGGCTGACCCGCCAAGGCCGGGACGTCGTCGTGATGGATCGCGAAAAGCCCTGCCGCGGCAGTACGGCTGCCAGCACGGCCATGCTGTTGTGGGAGATCGACCGTTCGTTGAGCGAGCTGTCGGTGATGATCGGATTCGAGCGCGCTGCGCGATGCTATCAGGCCAGTCTGCGGGCGGTGAACGAATTGATGCGCCTGGTCGGGGAGCGCAGGCTGCCTGGCGAGCTGCGGCCGAGACAATCGCTCTATCTTGCGCGAGAGGATGATTCCCGCTCGCTGCGGGAAGAACTGGAGCAACGCGTTCGGGCTGGCCTTCCCGGCACATTTCTCGATCACCGAACCCTGCTCGAGAATTTCGGGTTTGCCCGCGCCGGGGCGATCCTGTCTCCCGGCGCAGCCGAAGCCGATCCGGTCAAGCTCGCAAGCGGTCTGCTGTCCCTCGCGCTGTCGCAGGGCGCGCGGCTGGTCCATGGTAATGCGGTCGCCTTTGACAGCGGCAGGGCAAGTGCCACGGTCGGCCTCGACAGTGGACATGAGATCGAAGCCCGTCACATCGTCCTGGCGACAGGATATGCGATGCCCGCAATCATCCAGCCGACGATCCATCGCGTCGCGTCGAGCTGGGCCGTCGCCACCAAGCCGCAGCCACAAAATCTCTGGCGAGACGACGTGCTGATCTGGGAGAGCAGCGAGGACTATCACTATGGCCGGACCACGGCTGACGGGCGCATCATCTTCGGGGGAGAGGATGATGAGGAGCTCATCGAGCCCGAAGCGCGCGACCGCGCCATTCCGGACAAGTCGCGGCGGCTCGCCGCAGAACTCTCGGCGCTGTGGCCGCGCGCGATCGTCGATTTCGACTATCAGTGGTCCGGAACGTTTGATACGACCGATGACGGGCTGCCTCTGATCGGCCCTGTTCCGCGCGTTCCCAACATCTATGCAGCCTATGGATACGGCGGCAACGGGATCACCTTCAGCTATCTCGCCTCCGAGCTGATCGCTGCCTTGATCGAGGGCCGTAGTTCACCGCTCCTGGAAGATTTTGCCATCGAGCGGAGTTCGCCCGGGCATCCGTGATTGCGCCGCAACGTCAACCGCGCACGTTCTTCTGCATCCGCGCCATCGCCACGCCGTCGCGCGCCAATTGATCGGCGCGTTCGTTCTCGGGGTGGCCGGCGTGGCCCTTCACCCAGTGCCAATTGACCTTGTGCGGCTTCAGCGCGGCATCGAGGCGCTGCCACAGCTCGGCGTTCTTGACCGGCTTCTTGTCGGCGGTCTTCCAGCCGTTGCGCTTCCAGCCGTGGATCCAGCCGGTGATGCCCTGACGGACATATTGGCTGTCGGTGTAGAGCTCGACCTGGCACGACTTCTTCAGCGCCTCCAGCGCCGAGATCGCCGCCATCAGCTCCATGCGGTTGTTGGTGGTGTGCGGCTCGCCGCCCTTCAGCTCTTTTTCCTTGTCGCCGAAGCGAAGAATCGCGCCCCAGCCGCCCGGCCCCGGATTTCCCGAGCAGGCGCCATCGGTGTAGATGCTGACGACCGGGTGCTCACTCACGCGGCAGCTCCTCCAACGCCATAGTCGCGCACGCTGGTCACCGCTTGGTGGAAGCGCAGCTTGCGGACATATTCGAGCGGGTCCTTCGGCTTCACCAGCGCGCCTGCGGGCACGTTCAACCAGTCGACCAGGCGTGTCAGCAGGAAACGGATGGCGGCGCCGCGCGCCAGCAAGGGCAGCGCCTCCAGCTCGGCGTCCGATAGCGGCCGCGCGCGGCCATAGGCATTGAAGAAGGCGCGCGCCTTGGTGACGTTGAGCGAATGATCGGCCTCGAAGCACCAGGCGTTGAGGCAGATCGCGACGTCATAGGCGAGGATGTCATTGCAGGAGAACGGGAAGTCGATCAGCCCGGACAGCTTGTCACCGAGGAAGAACACGTTGTCCGGAAACAGGTCGGCATGGATGACGCCTTCCGGCAGGTGGGTCGGCCAGGAGCGCTCGAGATGGCCGAGCTCGGTCGAGAGCAGCACCGAGAGACCGGCCTGCACCGTGTCGGCGCGATCGGCCGCCTGGGCGAACAGCGACTTCCAGCCGGACACCGAGAGCGGGTTCTTGCGCACCAGCGGGAAATCACGGCCGGCCAGATGCATCCGCGCCAGCGCTTCGCCAACACCGGCGCAATGCGTAACGTTCGGCTTGCGCGGCCACATCCCTTCCAGGAAGTTGATGATCGCCGCCGGCCGGCCCGACAGACTCGAACAGACCGCGCCGTCGCGGTTGCGCGCCGGCTGCGGGCAGCTGACGCCGCGCTCGGCGAGATGCGCCATCAGGCCGAGGAAGTACGGCAAATCGTCCACCGCCACGCGCTTCTCGTAGAGCGTGAGGATGTAGGAGCCCTTGGTGGTGTGGAGCAGGAAGTTGGAGTTTTCGACGCCTTCGGCGATGCCCTTGTAGGAGAGCAGCTCGCCGATGTCATAGGTCTTGAGGAAGTCCGCAAGCTCGTCGGCGGCGACATCGGTGTAGACCGCCATGCGCTATCCCAGTGATCGAAGTTCGCCTGCCCCCGCCTCTCCGATGCGAACTTCGTCATCGAACAGGCCCGTTGCGCCCTTCATCGCGCATGCGGGCGCCGCGTTCAAGGCCAACGGGCCGTCGAGGGCGGAAAAGACGGCGCCCGATTTACTCGGCCGCAGCTTCCGGCCGCAGCGAGCGCGGCAGCGGGAAGAACTCGTTCTCCTCGGCAGCCGAAACGGTCTCGACGTGGAGCACGTAGCGCTCGGCGAAGGCGCCCATGATCTCCTCGACGATCACCTCGGGCGCCGAGGCGCCGGCGGTGATGCCGAGGCTCTTGATGCCCTCGAAGCGGGCCCAGTCGATGTCGGAGGCGCGCTGGGCCAGCACGGCGATCGGGCAGCCTTCGCGCTCGGCGACCTCGCGCAGGCGCTGCGAGTTCGACGAGTTCGGCGCGCCGACCACGATCAGCGCGTCGACCACCGGCGCCACCTTCTTAACCGCCAGCTGGCGGTTGGTGGTGGCGTAGCAGATGTCTTCCTTGTGCGGGCCCGAGATGTTCGGGAAGCGGCCCTTGAGCACCGCCACGATGTCGGCGGTGTCGTCGATCGACAGCGTGGTCTGGGTCACGAAGGCGAGGTTGTTCGGGTCCTTCGGCGTGAAGGTCGCCGCGTCCTCGGCGGTCTCGATCAGGGTCACGGCGCCCGCAGGCAGCTGACCGACAGTTCCGACCACCTCGGGATGGTGGGAATGGCCGATCAGCAGGATCTCGCGGCCACGCTTGAAGTGGATGGCGGCTTCGCGATGGACCTTGGTGACCAGCGGACAGGTCGCGTCCAGGGAGAAGAAATTGCGCGCCTGGGCCTCGGCTGGAACCGATTTCGGCACGCCATGGGCCGAGAACACCACCGGTGCGTTGGTACTGTCAGGAATTTCCGCCAGCTCCTCGACGAAAATCGCCCCCTTGGTCTTCAGGCTGTCGACGACGTATTTGTTGTGCACGATCTCGTGGCGGACATAGACCGGGGCGCCATAGATGGCGAGCGCCCGTTCCACCGTGTCGATGGCGCGGACCACGCCGGCGCAGAAGCCGCGGGGCGAGCAAAGCACGATTTTGAGGTCTGGTTTGGCTGCCATCGGGTGATCTGACATGGGCTGATCTATTGGCCTGATCTGTGCGGGCTTGTTGCGGCGACCGGAAAACCCCGGGCCGGCATGCGGGGACGGTCGAGACGTCACGGCTTGAGCTAGAGCTCGTTTGGGTAGGACTTGGGACTGCTTTCGAGCGCTGTCAAGGCCGTTCTGGTGAGGCCATTGCGCCCCGCCCCCGGGACGGCTTATATAGGGCCAATTCCCGTCATCGTCGATGACCGCAGGTTTCGCCTCCGAAGAGTGGGCGGAGCACAAAGGAGATTTGCCATGAGCAACGCCCCGCTGATGCCGAAGGCAACGGCCGTGTGGCTGGTCGACAATACCGCTCTGACCTTCGACCAGGTCGCCGATTTTACCAAGATGCACCCGCTGGAGGTGCGCGCCATCGCCGACGGCGACGCCGCCCAGGGGATCAAGGGCATGGACCCGATCTCGACCGGCCAGCTCACCCGCGAGGAGATCGAGAAGGCCGAGCGCGACCCGAATTACCGCCTGCGGCTGCAGGAGAGCAAGGTCGTGCTGCCGCCGCAGCCCAAGCGCAAGGGCCCGCGCTATACCCCCGTGTCGCGCCGCCACGAGCGCCCGAGCGCCATCCTGTGGCTGGTGCGGAACCATCCCGAGCTCAAGGACGCTTCGATCATGCGCCTGGTCGGCACCACCAAGAGCACCATCGCCAGCGTGCGCGACCGGACCCATTGGAACGCGCAGACGCTGACGCCGATGGACCCGGTGACGCTGGGCCTGTGCTCGCAGATCGAGCTCGATTTCGAGGTGCAGCGCGCCGCCAAGGAGAAGCCGCTCGACGCCAATTACAGCGGCGCCACCCTGCTGCCGGCCTCCGAGACCACCCGCAAGGACGAGTACGAGCCTGCGGGGCGCGACGAGGACGACCTCAACGTCGACGCCGTGTTCGCCAAGCTCAAGACCATCGGCGGCAAGAAGCAGGACGAGGACGAGGAATAGGACGCGCGCGTCGTTTTCTCAGGTCAATTCGCGGCCGCCCGCTCCAACAACAGCGTCGTCCCGGCGAACGCCGGGACCCATAACCACCGGCTTGCGTGACGGCCCGAGCTGGCTGTGACCCAGTGTTCCTGCCTCACTCCCGCTGCGGAGTATGGGTCCCGGCGTTCGCCGGGACGACGGCGGTGGGAAGGCGCGAGACTCGCGACAAGCGAAGCTTCGCGACAAACAAATCTCCCCAAAAAAATGGCGCCGGAAGTTCCGGCGCCATGGCAAGTCAGGGAGGAACGCAACAAATCAGAACTTGTAGGTGATGCCGGCGCCGACCAGCCACGGGTCGATGTTGGCGCGGCCGGTGACGGGAATCGCGCCGTTGACGGTCGCCGAGTAGTTCGGCTGCAGCCACAGCTTCTTGACGTCGACGTTGAAGCCCCAGTGCTTGTCGAGCATGTAGTCGAAGCCGAACTGGACCGCGGCGCCCCACTGGTTCGAGATGTGCAGGTTGGTGACGGCGAGGCCGTTGAACACCTGATTGGCCGCGCTCTGGTTGAAGAACACCGTGTAGTTCACGCCGGCGCCGACATACGGCTTGAACGCGCCGAAATCGGTGAAGTGATATTGCAGTGTGAGGGTCGGCGGCAGCAGCCAGGCCTTGCCGACATTGAGACCGTCCAGCGTGCCGGTGCCGCTGATCGAGTGACGCGTGACGCCGAGGATCAGCTCGGCGGCGATGTTCCTGGTGAAGAAGTAGCTGATGTCGAGCTCGGGCACGACCTGGTTGGAGATCTTCAGGCCTGAATTCGGCGACGACAGCGCTGGCACGCCGGTGACGTTGACGGTCGAGCCGCCGGCATCTGGCAGCACGCCCAGCGCGCGAACGCGGATCATCCAGGGATTCCAGGCTTCGACCACCGGCGCCTTCGTATAGACCGGCGCCGCCGGCAGGTCGGCTGCTTGCGCGGAGCTCATGGCTCCGCAGACCGCCGCCAGCACCAGCAGCGACGACGAGAGTTGGAATGTTCTATTCATCGAGGTCCCCATAGCCACACTTGAGCTACACTTCCGCTTGATCCGCGCAGCAAAGCCGCGCCTTGCGGTCACAGATGTGGCAGGGACGCCATCGGGTTGGATTTGATCTCAATCAATCGGCATTGTTGCAGCGCCGATGTCACGCAACTGTTGCAGTGAAGTCACGCGCCATGAGAGGCGCTTGCACTTGCGCTCAGGGGCGGTCGGGATGGTTCATCATGTATTCGCCGAGATCGCGCTGGCGACGGTCGGCACGCGCCTCGGCGCGCTGCCGCTGCACGTCGCGATCCTTGCGGCAGGCGACATATTCCGCCGATCCCGGCGCGACCTTGCCGCCGGCCTGGCAGACCGCATCGTCGTCGTCATTGCCGAGCGCCACTGCGGGACCCTGATTGCGCGAGGCGCAGGCCGTGAGTGAAAGCACGGCCATCAGCACCAGGGCCAAGCGGGCGGAGGTCTGTCGCATCGAATGGTCCATTCTCGTCATTGGCAGGCCGTTGCTTGACGGCAATGGACGCCCGGGTCAAGCCCGGTGCGGCAATCGCCTTTCACGTTACGTAGAAGCCTCTGCGTGCCGATGCACGGTGGACACGCGTCTGCATAAAGAATCACGCTGTCGTCCCGGCCTTGAGCCGGCACCCATACCCCCAGGGAGCTTTTTGAGGCACGCTGGCAATTGGCTTTGTGCTCATCACGACCGCTGCGGAGTATGGGTCCCGGATCGGCGCCGCAACGCGCTTTGCGCGTCGCGGCTTGTCCGGGACGACGGCGGTGGGGGAGGCGGGCGTCTCGAAGGACGAGGCCACAGCTTGGGCCTCATGGTTCGAGACACGTCGCAAGGGCGACGCTCCTCACCATGAGGGCAGGTGTCGAATCGGTGCTGCACATTGAGCAGCGTCCTCACGCAGGCAAACACTACACCCGGCTCTTCAGCGCCTCGCCGATCTCCTCGAGCACCTTGGGATCCTCGATCGTGGCCGGCATGCTCCACTGCTCGCCGTCGGCGATCTTCTTGATCGTGCCGCGCAGGATCTTGCCGGAGCGCGTCTTCGGCAGCCGGCCGACGGTGATCGCGAGCTTGAACGCTGCGACCGGACCGAGCTTGTCACGCACCAGCGCAACGATCTCCTTCTCGATCACCGAGGGGCTGCGTGACACACCGGCCTTGAGCACCAGGAAACCACAGGGCACCTCGCCCTTGATCGCGTCCTTGATGCCGAGCACGGCGCATTCGGCGACATCGGGATGGGAGGCCAGGATCTCCTCCATGCCGCCGGTCGAGAGCCGGTGGCCGGCGACGTTGATGATGTCGTCGGTGCGGCCCATCACGAAGACATAGCCGTCCTCGTCCTTGAAGCCGGCATCCGAGGTCTTGTAGTAGCCGGGGAACTCGCTGAGATAGGATTCCTTGAAGCGATCCTCCTGCTGCCACAGGGTCGGCAGGCAGCCCGGCGGCATCGGCAGCTTGATCACGATCGAGCCCATTGTATTCGCCGGAACGGGCTTCGCCGCCTCGTCGACGATGTCGACCTGATAGCCGGGCATCGGTACCGTCGGCGAGCCGTGCTTGACGGGCAAGAGGCCGAGGCCGACCGGATTGCCGGCGATGCACCAGCCGGTTTCGGTCTGCCACCAATGGTCGATCACCGGCACCTTGAGCTGCTGCTCGGCCCATTCCACCGTCGGCGGGTCGGCGCGTTCGCCGGCCAGGAACAGCGTGCGGAACTGCGACAGATCGTATTTGCGCAGGAAGGCGCCCTCCGGGTCATCCTTGCGGATGGCGCGAAACGCGGTCGGCGCGGTGAACAGTGCGACAGCCTTGTGCTGGCTGATGACACGCCAGAACGCGCCGGCATCCGGCGTGCCGACCGGTTTGCCTTCGTACATCACCGAGGTCGCGCCATGGATCAGCGGGCCGTAGATGATGTAGCTATGACCGACCACCCAGCCGATGTCCGAGGCGCACCACCACACCTCGCCCGGCTTGATGCCGTACAGGTTCTCCATCGACCATTTCAGCGCGACCAGATGCCCGCCATTGTCGCGCACCACGCCCTTCGGCTTGCCGGTCGTGCCGGACGTGTAGAGGATGTAGAGCGGATCGGTCGCCAGCACCGGCACGCAAGAAGCGAGCTTGCCGTTGACGAGCGCGGATTTGCGGAGCGCCGCCCAGTCATAGTCCCGGCCGGGCTTGAGCTCGCAGACATGCTCGGGCCGCTGCAGGATGATGCAGGCCTTGGGCCTGTTGTCGGCCAGCTCGATCGCCTGGTCGAGCAGCGGCTTGTACTGCACGATGCGGCCGGGCTCGATTCCGCAGCTCGCCGACAGCACGAGCTTCGGCGTCGCATCGTCGATGCGGGTTGCGAGCTCCTTGGCCGCGAAGCCGCCGAACACCACCGAATGCACGGCGCCGATGCGCGCGCAGGCGAGCATCGCGACCATCGCCTCGGGCACCATCGGCATGTAGAGGATGACGCGGTCGCCCTTGCCGACGCCGAAATCCTGCATGATGGCGGCGAGCGTCTGCACCTCCTTCAGCATCTCGGCGTAGGTGATCCTGGTGACGGAGTTCGTCAGCGGCGAATCATGAATCAGCGCCAACTGGTCACCGCGGCCGGCGGCGACGTGGCGGTCGAGCGCGTTATAACAGGTGTTGACGACGGCCCCGGCAAACCAGCGGCCATAGGCGCCCATCGAAGGATCGAAGATCTGCTTGGCCGGCTCGATCCAGTCGATCGCGCGGGCGGCCTCGGCCCAGAACCCTTCAGGGTCCTGCAGCGACCGGGCATGGACCTCGTGATAGCGGCTCGCAGCGCTCATGACGTCTCCCCAACTGTGTTTATTCCCGACTATTGTCACGGGACAAAGCGACAGTTCAAGCGGTCATGAATTGATCCAGATCAGGCGCAACCTGGGGTCACCGTCATTTTCCCGGCCAGATCAATGCGCTGCCTCGCGCAATGCGCCCAGACGGCGCTGCAGGGCTAGACGAAGGTCGTAGCCGGGCCTGCCGAAGCGGGCGTTCCGCTCGGCGATGAAGTCGCGTTGCGAGCTGCGCAGCTCGGCGGCGGTGCGGCCGCGCGAGGACTTCAGCAGCCGGGCGTAGCTTTCGGAAACGCCGAGATCCAGCACGGAAAGCTGGGGGTCCGCACAGATGACCTTCTCGACCTCGCGCACGGCGGTGGCGCAATCGAACGACGGGCCGCTGCGCTCCGACGGTGCGTTCAACGGACGCGGCGGCTCGGCGCCGAACTTCTTGATCTCGGCGATCATGATGCGACGGCCGTTGGCTGCGTTCTCGTTGCCGGGATCGAGGCGCAGCGCGGCTTCGTAGTCGGCCAGCGCTTTCGCCCGCTCACCCATCTTCTTGAAAAGCACCGCGCGGTTGTTGTAGGTGAGCGCAAAGCCGGGATCGAGACGCAGCGCGGCGTCGTAGTCGTTGAGGGCCGAGCCGAGCTCGTTCTTGAACTGATAGGCATCGCCGCGGTTGGTCAGGAAGTTGGGGCGCGGCTGCAGCCTGATCGCCTGATCATAGTCGGCGATCGCCTTGTCGTAGTCCTTCGTGGCGGCGTAGGTGAGGCCGCGATTGTCGTAATACTCCGGTACTTTCGGATCGCGTCGTATGGCCTCGCTGTCATCGGCGAGCGCCTTGTCCATCTCGCCGAGCTTCTTGTAGGCCGCACCGCGATTGGTGAAGGTGCGCGGACGGTCCGGATCGAGGCGGATGGCCTCGTCGTAGTCACGCACGGCTTTCTCGTTGTCGCCGCGCAGATAGAAGGCCACGCCGCGATCGGCATAGGCCTGCGCAAAATCCGGCTTCAGCCGGATGGCCTGATCATAGTCGGCCAGTGCGCGATCGAGCCGGCGCTGGCCGGTATAGACGATGCCGCGCAGCTCATAGGCTTCCGCATCATCGGGATCGAGCGAGATCGCCATGCTCAGATCCGCCGCGGCCTTGCCGGCATCACCGCCGGCCTCGCGCATGAGATCACCCCGCAGCCGATAGGCACGCGCATTCTTGCCGTCCAGCGCGATGGCGCGGTCGAGGTCCTTCAGAGCCTGGGTCAATCCACCGGAGGTGCGGGCATGCGCGTCGGCGCGCGCGACGAGCGCGATGGATTGATCCTTCGAGTTCGCAGCCTGCGCGATCGCGGCGGTGCAGACGCTGATCAGCTCGGATGGCGGCGCCTTGCTGCCCGAGGCGCAATCGGTGTCGGCGGCCGACGCCGGCATGGCTCCGAAGCTGAGGACAATTCCGGCTGCGAGACGGAGCGCGCGGTAAGATGAGCGGGGGGACATCGAATGAACGAGAGCGTGCATCGGCGTGGGCTCGGCTTTGTCTGCGATCGGAGCGGGTTGAGAGACGCAGGTCTCTCCCATTGTCGCCTTTCGCCGGAACCCGGTTCAAGCCGTGCGGTCGATGGTTAACGGCCGTCCGCTCCATTGAGCCGCCGCAGGCGCTCCTGCATCGCCCTCTTGAGATCATAGCCGGGCCGACCGAAGGCGGCGTTGCGCCGCGCGATGAAGGCGTCCTGCTCGCGCTGCAAAGCGCGTATCGCGGCCGGCCGTGTTGCCGCGTGAACGATCCGGGCCTGCGAGGCATCGATCTCCCGATCGAGGTTGGCGAGTTCGGGATCGGCGCAGATCGCCTTCTCGACGGCACGCCGCGCCGTCGCGCAATTGAAGCTCGGCCGTCCCGCCACCGCCATCTGTGCGCCGAGACGCTCGAGCTCGAGGGCGAGCGCATGGTAGTTGCTGCGCGCACTGGCGTGCTCGGGGTTCAGCCGCAGCGCCGCGGCGAAATCTGCCAGCGCCTTCGGACGATCGCCGTTCTTCCGATGCAGCTCACCGCGCGCATTGAAGATGTTGGCGAGCGCCGGATCGAGCTGCAGGGCGATGTCGTAGTCCGCGATGGCGCGATTGGTCTCGCCACGGGTGATGAAGATCGAGGCCCTCGCGATCAGCGCATTGATGCGATCACTTTTGGTCGCCTTGCCATTGTCGATGACCGCGTTGCATTCGGTGATCACCTTGTCCGCGTCATGTGCCTCGGACGCTGCGAGGCAGGCGCCTGCGTCGGCGACCGGCTCTTTGCCGGGCTCTGCGGCCCCCAGCGCATGCGCCGGGGTCACGGCCAGCCAGCCCAGCACCACGAGCACGGCAACAGAACCCGACCTGAGCCGGTGAACGGCTCTGGCAGCCGAGGAGGCGGACTCAGACAAGGCAAGCGCTTCTCTCAAAGGGGCGGCAATCGAGGTCAAATCCACGGGACATCCAACTATACAGCGGCGGCCCCGCCGCGACAGTCCTCTCCTGCAAGCAGCCCACGCCGAATCCTGCGCCGTCGCCGGAACCGACCGCCAGAATTGACGTGCAATTGAACGTCCTGCATGTCGCGCTCGCGGAGGTGGGACGGAGGCACCAAGGGCCGTACGAGCCGCCGCTTGAACCTCCTGCGGTTCCCGTAGACAGAATTCCCATGACGATTTTGACAGAGCATTCGCGCGCACGCGGCGTCATTGCGTCCCCGGCGCGCTATTTTTATTTCAACATGGCCCTGGCCTGCATGGCCACGGCGTTTCTCGGCTTCGTACCGACCTACTGGCTGCCGCTGGCGCGTGGTGCGTTCTCCGGTTCGCCCGTGGTTCATTTCCACGGCTTCCTGTTCTTCAGCTGGACCCTATACTTCGCGCTGCAGAGCTGGCTCGCTGCATCGGGCCGCACGGCCTGGCACCGCTCGTTCGGCATCGTCGGCGTGTCGCTCGCCACGGCGATGACGATTTTCGGCTTCCTCGTGGCGGTGGAAGCAATGAAGCGATCCGCCGCGATCGGGCAGACCGACGCAGGCATCGCCTTTTCGATCGTGCCGCTGAGCGGAATCGCCTTCTTCGCAACCGTCTTCGCGGCCGCCGTGATGCAAGCCAGGAAGCCGGAAATCCACAAGCGGCTGATGCTGCTCGCCGGCATCTCGCTGCTCGACGCCGCCGTCGCGCGCTGGTTTCTCACCTTCCTCGCGCCGCCCGGCCCACTCGGCCCGCCGCCGGTGTTCGTCACCATCCCGCCGGCCTTCGTCGCCTATCTGCTGCTCGTCGTCGCGATCGTCTACGACCGCCGTACATTCGGGCGCGTCCATCCGGTCTACCTTTATGGCGGGCTGGCGCTGATCGCGGTGAAGCTTCTCAATTGGCCGATCAGCATGACCTCGGCATGGCATGCGATCGCGGGCGGCATGCTGGCGATGGCGCAGTAGCCGCGCAATCGATCCCTCCTCCTGATTGCGAGGCGCCGGAGGCGACGAGCAATCCAGGGCCGCATTGACGCCCTGGATTGCTTCGCTTCGCGCGCAATGACGCGGAGACACCTAACTCCGGCAGGTCAATCCGCCATCGACCACCAGCATGATGCCGGTGACGTATTTCGATTCGTCGGAGGCGAGGAACAGCGCGGCATTGGCGACGTCGAAGGCGTCGCCCATATGGCCCATCGGCACCTGCGCATCGCGCTTCTTCCACATCTCCTCGACGTCGCCCTTGGCGTAGCTCGCAGCTAAGCCCGCGGAATGCTCGACCATCGGCGTCTTCATCAGGCCGGGCAGGATCGCGTTGACGCGGACGTGCTTGGGCGCGAACTCGACCGCGGTGGTGCGCGTCATCTGGTTCATCGCCGCCTTGCTGGCGCCGTAGCTGACATAGGAGATGCCGACCTGGCGGATCGAGGCCACCGAGGAGATATTGATGATGGAGCCGCCGCCCTGCGCGGTCATGACGGGAATGACGTGCTTCATGGCGAGATAGGCGCTCTTCAGGTTGACCGCGAACACGCGGTCCCACTCGGCCTCCTCGACGTCCACGACGCTGCCCATCTCGGCAATGCCGACATTGTTGTCGAGCACGTCGATCCGGCCATAGGCCGCCATGCAGGCCTTGACCATCGCCTCGACCTCGGCAGCCTTCGAGACATCGGCGGTGAATGCTTCGGCCCGGCCACCCTCACCGGTGATGATCGCCGCCGTTTCAGCCGCAGCTTCCCTGTTGCGGTCGACGCAGAATACTTTCGCGCCGTGACGCGCAAAGGTGACCGCCGTCGCCTTGCCGTTGCCCCAGCCCGGCCCGATCGAGCCGGCGCCCACCACCAGCGCCACCTTGCCCTCGAGACGTCCCATCGCGTTCTCCCGTTGCTTGTTATTCGCTGCAGGCGCTCATCGTGATCGTGGCGGCGCCGATGTCACGACCGAAGATATCCGAGATCGTCCGGCATTGCCCCTCGGCGCAGATCCGCCATTCGCCGGCGGCTCCGGAATTGCCGAGCACGATCCGCTGCAGCGGCGCGCGCTGTAGCTGCCATTGGAACCAGCCGTCGACCAGCCGCGCCTCGGGCGGCGGCTCCATGCCTGCGCCGGAGCCCTTGACACGCGCCTGCACCAACGCGAGGCCCTCAGGCGTCACCCGCCAGTCCTCCTGCCATGCCGTCTTCTCGACCGAATGGGTCCAGGCCAAGGTGAAGCCGGCCAACGCCAGCGCCTTCACCATGCCCGATGACGCCAGACAGAGGCTCAAGCGGAAGCCACCACGGCCGACGGCGGCCGCTGCCGCCACTGCCACGCCACAATCGCCACCGCCAGCACGAAGCCCACCACGTCGCTGTAGGGGAATTCGCCGAGCAGGCAGACCGATGCGATGAACGCCAGCAGGCGCTCGATCACGGTCATGCGCGTGAACAGGAAGCCGATCGCGACCATGCCGAACAGCGCGATCGCGACCAGCGCTTTCACGCCTGCATACGCGACCGCGCCGGCGAAGCCGAGATGCGCTTCCATCGGGTCGCCGGGTTGCAGCATCAGCGCGGGCGAATAGACGAACAGGAAGGGTATGACGTAGCCGGCGAGCGCGATCCGCATGGCCTCCCAGCCGATCTTGTCCGGGTTCTCCTTGGCGATCGGCGCGGCGGCCAGCGCCGCCAGCGCCACCGGCGGCGAAAGATCGGCCATGATGCCGTAATAGAACGCGAACATGTGGCTCGCGATCAGCGGCACGCCGAGCTTGGCCAGCGCAGGCGCGGCGAGGGCTGCGGTGATGATATAGGTCGGAATGGTCGGAATGCCGGTGCCGAGCAGGATCGACAGCAGCATGGTCATGATCAGCGCCGCGAACAGGCTGGTCTTGCCGAGGCCGATCACCCAACTGCCGAAGATCGATCCGACGCCGGTCTGGGTCATCATGCCGATGATGACGCCGACGATGGCGCAGGCCATGCCGACGGTCAGCGCGGACTTGGCGCTTTCGGCCAGCGAGTCGCGGCACGCATGCAGGGTGCCCATGCCGCCGCGCACGAAGCCGGTGATGACGACCAGCGCGAGGACCACGGAGGCGACCGGAACGATCTGCAGACCGTTGCGCGACAGCGCACCGACCACGAGCGCAAGCCCGATCCAGAACACGTAGCGCAACACCTGGTTGGAGAAGCCCATCGTGATCGAGGTGCCCAGGATCAGCGCCACCGTGAGCGCAAGGCCCATCGAGCCCGCATAGAGCGGCGTGAAGCCTTCGAACAGCATGTAGACCAGCGCGGCCAGCGGCAGCACGAGATACCAGCGCGCCACCAGTGCCTTCCAGGCGCTCGGAATCTCCGACGGCTTCATGCCGGTCAGGCCGTGCTTGCCGGCCTCCAGATGCACCATCCAGAACGCCGAAGCGAAGTAGAGAATGGCTGGGATCACCGCAGCCTTGACGATGACCGAGTAGTCGACGCCCAGCGTCTCGGCCATGATGAAGGCGACCGCGCCCATGACCGGCGGCATGATCTGGCCGCCCATCGACGCTGTCGCCTCGACGCCAGCCGCGAAGGCGCGGCGGTAGCCGAACCGGATCATCAGGGGAATCGTGAACTGGCCGACGGTGACGACGTTGGCGACACCGGAGCCCGAAATCGTGCCCATCATGCCCGAGGCGAACACCGCGACCTTGGCCGGACCGCCGCGGGTGCGGCCGAACAGGCCGAGCGACACATCGGTGAACAGCTGGATCATGCCGGCATGCTCGAGGAACGAGCCAAACAGAATGAACAGAAAGATGTAGGTCGCCGAGACGTAGATCGGCACGCCGTAGAAGCCCTCGGTGCCGAACGACAGATGCGTGATGATCTGGTCGAAGTCGTAGCCGCGGTGGTTGAGCGGCGCCGGCAGATACTGGCCGAAGAACCAGTACAGCAGGCAGACGCCGCACATCAGCGGCAGCGCCAGCCCCATCAGCCGGCGCGTGCCCTCGAAGATCAGCACGGCCAGCAGCGTTCCGACCACGAGATCCGCACGGGTCGGATCGCCGTCGCGCGCGATCAGGTCCGCGTAGAAGATCCACTGATAGAGCCCGCACAGGAAGCCGACGGCGCCGATGGCCCACCCCACGATGCGCCCCGCATCGGTCTTGGCGGTGAAGTTGCCGATCAGGCCGAAGGTGAGCAGCAGCAGGAAGCCGACATGAACGCCCCGCACGACCTGGCTCGGCAGATAATTGAAGGCGGCGACGTAGAGCTGGAACACCGCGAAGGCCAGGCCGATGCCGTAGGCGAGATAGCCCCAGCGACCCGGACCGAAGCCTTCGGGAAAGCCGTGCTCGAAATTGTCGAACTCGACCTTGACCGGCGTTTCCATGTTCACGGCTTCAATCGTCATGATCCCCCCACGCCCCATCAGGCGCTGCCGACCATGGCCGCAACCACCTGAACGATAAACTGCGCGGGAGGGTCTCCCGCGCAGCCGACTGCGAATGCCCGGGCTGCGAGGCAGGCCGGGCGATCGACGCCCTCCCCTACTTGAGGACGCCCTTCTCCTTGTAGTAGCGGATCGCGCCCGGATGCAGCGGAACCGGGCCTTCCTGCGCCGCCGTCTCGAGCTTGATCTCCTTGCCGGCGGCGTGCGCATTGACGAGCTCGGGCAGCGACTCGAAGATCAGCTTGGTCATCTGATAGGCGAGGTCGTCTGAGACCGCCGAGCTGGTGACAAGATAGTTGATCACGGCGGCGGTCGGCACGTCCTTGTCCTGGCCGGTATAGGTGTTGGCCGGAATGGTCGCGGCCACGAACGGGGGGCCGATCTTGTCCACGACCTCCTTCGGCACCGACACCACCGTGATCGGCGACGAGGTCGAAAGGTCCTTCAGCGAAGCGACGCCGAGCCCGGCCGATTGCAGCGTTGCACCCAGCTGCCGGTTCTTCATCAGATCGACGGATTCGGCGAACGGCAGATACTCCACCTTGCCGAGATCCTTGTAGCTCATGCCGGCTGCGGCGAGGATCGCGCGCGAGTTCAGCTCGGTGCCGGATTTCGGCGCGCCGACCGAGAGGCTCTTGCCCTTCAGATCAGCCAGCGTCTTGATGCCGGACTCGGCGGTTGCCACGATCTGGATGTAGTTCGGATAGATCGCGCCGATCGTGCGAAGCTTGTCCAGCTTGGTCTTGAAGCCGGCCTCCTCCTCGCCGTTCCAGGCCGATTTCAGCGAGTCGCCGAGGGCGAAGGCAAGCTCGCCACGGCCCTGCTGCAGCAGGATCAGGTTCTCGACCGAGGCTTTGGTGGCCTGGACCTGGGTCTTCACGTTCGGGATCTTGTCACCGTAGATCTTTCCGATCGCGACGCCCAGCGGATAATAGACGCCCGAAGTGCCGCCGGTCAGCACGTTGATGAAGCTCTGCGCATGTGCCGCGGGAGCTGCCAGCAGGCAGGCGGCGGCCAGGAACGATCCAGTTGCAGCGCATAAGAATTTCGAGAAATGCATGTATCCTCCCATTGATTTTACCGGCAAATTGGACGGATGCGGGCGCTGGGTCAACCCATCCGAAAGAAGGGCCGACCGCAACGTCCTCTTCCAGAGCCGCAGGACCGGGAGCAACGCGGCCACGCTCCCAACCTGGCATTGACGGTGTCGGACGACTGCACCTCAAGTGCGGCCACCGACACCACGCCGCGGCTCACTGGAAGGTCATGTCGAGGCATTTGGAGATGTCCGAGCCCAACCCGGACGAGATCGTGATGCAGCCGCGCACCTTCTGCTGCGTCGCGTCTGCCACCCAGATCGAATAGCCGCCATTTCCAAAGAAGGAATTGGTGTTTGCCGGCTCGGTCTCGGTGGCATCGAATTCGTATTTCGAGTCGGTGTCGAACACCCGCGGCTTCCTGGTGCAGCCACCATCGGCCTGGACGTTGATGACCTCCTTGTTGTCGCGGGTCAGTGACAGCGACACCTGGCAGCGAAAATACTCCGACGTCTTCACATTGAAGAGGTAGGCGTAGGACTTGCAGACGGCTGTGTTCAGCTTGCCGGCGGAGAGACCGCGGCTGCAGGCGATGCGCTGGTTGTTGGACAGCTTGAAGTCGTCGGCCCGCGCGGCGGATGCCAACGTCACCAGTGACAGCGCCGTAAACCAACCGATCTTCGTGGCGAGGCTCATCCGAATCATCCCCAAAGTGTTTTATTGGCCTATGCTTCTAAACCACGCTGCAGGATAATCACGAGATCAGCGAATGGAAAATCCGTAAGCGATCACATGCGCTGCGAACGGGCGACGTCGACGCCTTCGCTAGCGTTCGCGATTTGTTCGAACGATCGAGAATTGGAGGAGGAGGATATGAGCAGCCCGTTTCTGAAAGCCCTTATTGCACTCGGCGCGGTGTGCGCGCTGACCAGCGTCAGCCGCGCGGCCCCTCCCGAGCCGTGGGAGCTGAAGCCCACCATGGGCTACGCCTATGGCAAGGACGGCAAGACGCTCGCCTACAAGATGGGCACCAAGAACGCCGACATGCTGCTGAAGGGCGCCAAGAAGGTGCCAAAGGGAACGCTGTTCTTCGTCGGCCAGAACGGCCAGCTCTACATGCGGACGGCCCCCTATCTCGAAGGCGACGGCAGCTTCTCGTTCGGGGCGGACGAGTGAGCGCGAATCGTCAACGCCGTCGTCCCGGCGAAAGCCGGGACCCATAAACACCGTCCTCGCTTATCGGGTACGCTGGAGCAACGTTCGTCACAATCACAACGTCCTGAGATTCTGGGTCCCGGCTTTCGCCGGGACGACGCTGGGGCGTGCATCGCGCATCCGAACGATGCGCCAGGCGAGCCCCTCAGAACGCAGCCGCCAGCTCCTTGGCGCCGGGGAGATTGCTCAGCGAATCCATTCTGGCATCGGTGACCGCGAGCAGCTTCGCCACGGTGTTGTGGCGGACGGCGACGGGATTGCGCTCATAACCGCCGCGCTGGAAGAAGTTCGCGGTCGGGACCTGGTCGCGCATGTCCAGCGGCATCGTCACCATGTCGAAGCCGGTGCCGTCGCCGGTCAGGTTCATCATCTCGAGCTCGGCGGCCGAGAGCGGCCTCGTGTAGCCCTTGGCGCGCGCGAACAGCACCGACGTCAACAGCTTGTGCGTCTGCAGCATCGGCCCGACGTCGATATCCAGCACCATCGCATGCATCGCCCAGCCCTGCGGGGTATTGCCGATCTTCTCATGCGCCGACCATTCGTCCGGCACCGAGCGCGCGATCGCGACCATCTTCTTCAGGACGGCCAGCTTGTGCTCCATCGCACCGCGCGCCGGGCCCGACGTGTGCGCGACGCGCTCGCCGAGCAGACGGATGAACAGCGGCCCCTGCTCCGCCAGCAGCTCGACGCTGTTGGTCGTCAGCAGCTGATTGTAGCCGATCGCGGTCGAAATCGCCCGGTTGCCCTTGAAGCCCGATTGCGAGTCGTGCTTGCCGTTACCCCCGGTCTCGAAGGCATAGACGCGCACCGCCTGTTCCCGCGTGAGCCCGGCGGCGGCAGCGAAGCGTGCGTAGGCACGCTTGAAATCGATGTCGTTGTTCGGTCGCTGCGGCGACCATTGGAAATGCTCCTGCGCCGCCTTCACGAGGTCGGCGACGACAGGGATGTATTTGCGCTCCCGCGGCTCGCCTTCAGGCTCCGGCTCCGGATTCACGGGCCGCTTCGGACCGCTATAGACCGGCGGCTGCTCCAGCACATAATCGTCGAGCCCGATCGGCTGCCGGTCGCGACGCTTGGCGTTGCGCGTCCGGCGCTTGTCGGAGATCGCCTTCCAATAGGCTCCCGCCTCCTGGTCGAACGCGGCGCGGGCCTGCTGATATTCAGCGAGCTTGCGCTGGTACTCCGCAATCGCCGCGGGCGAGGCCATCTGGGCCAGCGCATCGCGCGGTGCTGCCGCGGGGCCGGGTTCCGCCAGCAGGGACGAGGCGCCTGCGACAATTAAGGCGAGCGTGCGAATCGGCTGATGAAGCATGTGGCCCTTGTAGCCGAAACGGCGGCTACTTCCAGGCAAACACCGGCTGTTCCAGCTCGTGGACGCGCGTGTCGCGGCCGGCCAGCACCTCGCGGAACTGATAGATCATGGCAGCGGTCGGCGCGTGAATCAGGCCCTCGCGGGCATGAAACCTGATCACGCGCCGCGTGCTCTCGGGGATCACGGTGAAATCGAACGCGTCGTCCGCCGCGATCGCATCGAGGCCGATTCGATGCACCGAGGCGACCTCGTCCGGATTCGGCCGGAGCGTGCGGCCATTCGCCGCCCATACGATGACGGGGGTAATCAGATAGCCCGACCGCGTCGGATAGTCGTCGAGCAGGCCGAGCACAGCGTCGGGCGCCAGCATCAGACCGAGCTCTTCCGCCAGTTCGCGCAAGGCCGCCTCCACCGGCGTCTCGCCGGCATCACAACGCCCGCCCGGCAGCGCCCATTGCCCGCCATGGCTGCGCAGGCCCGCGGCACGCAGGGTGAGCAGCAGCGCCGTGGTCCCGGTCTCGTGCTCCGGGGCGAGCGCGATCACCACGGCCGCAGGCTTCAGCGAGACCATCGGCTCCGCCGGGTCCCGTCGCACGAAATCGGCGCAACGGCTTGCGATTTTCCGCCTTGTGGCATCGTCGAACGGCATGGCCATGCAACTTGACTACACCAGGCCGGCGACCGATGAAACGGCCCGCAAGCCGAAGTGGCCAGGACAGGGAAGGTCGACAGAGATGACGAAATCAGCCGCGGCCCGGATGACAGCTGACGGCTGGGAGATCGTCGACACCTCGGGCTTCCTGCACCTGATCGGACCGCTGTGGCAGCGCGTCGTCGATGGCGTTCACGAATACGCCATCGTCACCGAGGACAAGCACCACAATCGTCGCGGCCTGGTCCAGGGGGGCGTGATCATGACGTTGGCGGACCGCAGCTGCGGCATGACGGCCCGCTATGCCGCCGGCAAGGAGCACATGGCGACGATCCAGTTCGATACGCATTTCGTCGAGTCCGGGAAGATCGGCGAGACGCTGGTGTCTCGGCCGCACGTGGTGCGGATCACACGCAGCCTGGTGTTCATCACCACCGAGGTCACCGCTGCTGACCGCGTGATCGCGATGGCCTCCGGCGTGTTCAAGATCTTGAGGAGCGAGTAGGCTTCTCCGCCGTCATTGCGAGCGCAGTGCGGAGCGAAGCAATGCTGAATCGCGCGCGCAGCCCTGGATTGCTTCGCTGCGCTCGCAATGACGCGCGGGGCGAGCTATCGTCCCTCAAATCCATGCTCGCTTATGGCAGGAATGAGGCTTCAATGAACTATCGCCAGCTCGGCCGTTCCGGCCTGAAAGTGTCGCCGATCTGCCTGGGCACGATGATGTTCGGCGGTCCTGCCGACGAGCCGACATCCGCCCGCATCATCAGCAAGGCGCGGGACGCCGGCATCAATTTCATCGACACCGCCGACGCCTACAACAAGGGCGCCTCGGAGGAGGTGGTCGGCCGCGCCATCGCGGGGGAGCGCGACCGCTGGATCGTCGCGACGAAGCTGGCCAATCCGATGGGCGATGATCCCAACCGCGCCGGCCTGTCGCGGCGCTGGGTGCTGCAGGCGGCCGAGGAGAGCCTCAAGCGCCTCGGCACCGGGCACATCGACATCTACTACCTGCACAAGGAGGATCACGCGACGCCGCTGGAGGAGACCGTGCGCGCGATCGGCGACCTCATGCGTGCCGGCAAGATCCGCTATTTCGGCGTCTCCAACTACCGCGCCTGGCGGCTCGCCGAGATCTGCAATCTCTGCGATGCCATGGGCATCGACCGCCCCGTGGTCAGCCAGCCCTACTACAACGCGATGAACCGGATGCCCGAGGTCGAGCACCTGCCCGCTTGCGGCTATTACGGCCTCGGCGTCGTCCCCTACAGCCCTTTGGCGCGCGGCGTGCTGACTGGGAAGTACAGCCCCGATGCGCCGCCCGACAAGGAGACGCGGGCGGGCCGCAACGACACGAGAATGATGCAGACCGAATGGCGGCCGGAATCCTTGAAGCTGGCGCAGGAGATCAAGCGCCACGCCGAGGCCAAGGGTTTTGCCCCCGGCCAGTTCGCCGTCGCCTGGGTGCTCAACTCGGCCTTCATCAGCTCGGTCATCGCCGGCCCCCGCACCGAGGCGCAATGGGACGACTACGTCCGGGCGCTGGACTATCCGTTTGCCGCCGACGACGAGGCGCTGATCGAGCGCCTGGTCGTGACCGGCCACGCCTCGACGCCCGGCTACAACGACCCGGCCTATCCGATCGAGGGCCGCAGGGCACGGGTGGGCTGAGATGGAGGAGGATCGCTACGGCCTGCCGCTGTCGACCGCCTCCGCCGAGGCGGCCGCCGCTTATCGCGAGGGCATGGATCTGCTGCTCGCCTTCTGGCCCGGCGCGATTGATGCCTTCGAGCGCGCGATCATGCTCGATCCGGATTTCGCGCTGGCGCACGCGGCCCGCGCGCGCATCCATGCCATCTATCAGCAGCGCGAGCCGGCGCTGCAGACCATCAAGCGCGCCCGCGACCTCGCGACCGCGAACGGTACGGCGCGCGAGCGGGGCCATATTGCGACTTTGGCGCTCGTCATCGAAGGCCGCGGCGCGGACGCGATGACCGCGACGCTGGCGCATCTGGCGAGCTGGCCGCGCGATGCCATGATCATGGCGCTGCCGCTCGGCGCGTTCGGCCTGCTCGCCTTCTCCGGCCGCGCCGATCACGACGCCGCCCGCCGCGACCTCTGCGACCGCTTTGCCGAAGCCTATGGCGAGGACTGGTGGTTCATGTCCAACCACGGCTGGGCACTGACCGAGGCCGGCGAGCCGGCGAAGGGCCGCGCCGTCACCGAGCGCAGCTTCGCGCTGCGCCGGCACAATGCCTACGCTGTGCATGCGCTGCTGCATGCGATGTTCGAGGACGGCGCGCTGGATGAGGCGGATGCCCTCGTCGAGGGGTGGATCGGCGACTACGACCGCACCGGCATGCTGCACGGTCACATCTGCTGGCACCAGGCGCTGGGCGCGCTGGATCGCGGCGATGCGGAGAAGGCGTTGGCGGTCTACACGGACGTGCTGGTGCCGACGATGGACACGGCGCCGCCGCTCAACACGCTGTCCGACTGCGCCTCTCTGCTCTGGCGATTGACGGCGGAACAGCAGCCGGTGCCGCCCAACGCATGGGCCGAGACGGCCGCTTATGCGAGCAATCGCTTCACGAGCTCGAGTCTCGCCTTCGTCGAGATGCACCTCGTGATGATCGCCGCCGCGACGCATGACGGCGCCGCTCTCAAGGGGCGCCTGGCCGCGATGGAGCGGCGGCTGGCGGAAGGCAAGCTCCCCGCAGGCCGCATCGTTCCGCACATGCTGCGCGGCCTGCGGGCCTTCGCCGACGGCAACTGGCGCGGCTGCACCCGCGAGCTCGCACCCGTGATGGGAGATCTCGCCCGCATCGGCGGCAGCCACGCCCAGCGCGAGGTGATCGAGGACACCTACATCCTGGCGCTGATCCGCAGCGGCGCGCTGGCGCAGGCCCGTGACGTGCTGGACGCCCGCCTGCACCGTCGTCCCTCAGCGCGCGATGCGCGCTGGCGGGCGCTCGCCGGCAACTGAGCGGCCTTACCCCTCCGTCTCCAGGCCGGTCGGCATCGGCACGTTCTCCGGCGCAAGCTTGAGGCCGGCGGCAAGCGCCACGGTCTCCAGCAGCGCGGCAAAGTCCTTCTCCAGATAGGCGGCGGGATCTGGCTGCAGCGAGGCGGCGCCGACATGGGCCTGCAGTGCCTCGCGGGTCGCAGCGGTCACCGGCATCGCAACGTCGAGCTGGCGCGCCGCCGACAGGCCGAGGTCGAGATCCTTGCGAAGCAGCGGCGGCGTGAAGGTCGTGGTCCAGTCAAGATTGACCAGCGCATTGCTCTTGTACCTGGTGAAGGTGGAGCCCATCACGCTCGCGTTCATGAAGTTCAGGAACGCGTGGCGCGGCACGCCGGCCTTCTGCGCCAGGATGGTGATCTCGGCGAGGTTCTGGATCACGACCCCGAGGAACACGTTGTGCGCGATCTTGCAGATTCGCGCCAGCTCGCCCTCGCCGACATAGGACACGCCGGAGACGGCGATCTTCGCGAGATAAGGCTCGATGATGTCGAACGCGGGCTTCGGTCCGGAGACCACCGACGACAGCTTGCCGGCCTTGACGCATTTGCCGTTGCCCGACACCGGCGCGCGCACGAACTCGCAGCCGAGCCGGTTCAATTTCGCAGCGATCGCCTCCGATTGCTCGATGCCGATCGATGAGCAGTCGACGAGGAATTTCGGACGCGGCCCGTCGCGCGAGGCGACGAGGCCGTTGTCGCCGAAATACACCTGCTCGAGATCCTTGCCGGTCGACACCATGGTGAACACGATATCGCATCCCGCAAGATCGCCCGGATGGTCGACGATGACACCGCCCTTCGCCGCCAGCGGCTCGGCCTTGGCGCGCGTACGGTTGAAGATCGACACCTTGTGGCCGGCCTTGAGCAGGCGCTCGGCCATCGGATAGCCCATGCGCCCCATGCCGATCCAGCCGAGCGAATGCGTCGCTGCCATCTGCGTTACTCCCTCTCAAATTCGCTCAGTAGCGGTTGGCGATCGGCAGCTCTTCCGCGGGAAACAGCGTGATCACCTGGCAGCCCTTGTCGGTGACGACGACCTCCTCCTCGATGCGCGCGGCGGAGAAGCCGTCGGTGGCCGGACAATAGGTCTCCAGCGCGAACACCATGCCGGTCTTGATCTCCATCGGATTGTCCAGCGACACCAGGCGCGAGATGATCGGCCGCTCGTGCAGCGCAAGACCGAGGCCGTGGCCGAATTGCAGGCCGAACGCCGCCATCTCCGAGGGAAAGCCGAACTCCTCGGCCTTCGGCCAGACCTTGGCGACGGTGTCGGTTGACACGCCCGGCTT
Source organism: Bradyrhizobium sp. SZCCHNR1002 (assembly GCF_032381435.1). NCBI lineage: Bacteria > Pseudomonadati > Pseudomonadota > Alphaproteobacteria > Hyphomicrobiales > Nitrobacteraceae > Bradyrhizobium > Bradyrhizobium sp. SZCCHNR1002. The sequence goes on along the minus strand of NZ_JAUHIS010000007.1, from coordinate 24,455 downwards.
GATCAGCGCAATCGCATTGTCGAGCCATTCGCGGCATTGCTTATAGGCATCGTGCTGCGCCGGCGTGGCGCGGCCGACGTTGAATGTGCGGTAGTAGCAGGTGCGATAGCCCTGATAGGACTGCAGGATGTCGAAGAAGGCCTGATCGCCGGGGCGCAGGATCCGGTCGGTGAAATTATGCGGATGCGGATTGCAGCGCTCGCCGGAGATGGCGTTGATCGCCTCGACGTCGTCGGAGCCCATCTCGTAGAGCATCTTATTGGCGAGCGCGACGATGTCGTTCTCGCGTACGCCCGGCTTCAGGTTCTCGTAGATCGAATGATAGACGCCGTCGACCATAGCCGCGGCCTGGTTGAGCAGCATGATCTCGTCGATGTTCTTGATCTCGCGGGCGTCCAGCATCACCTGCTGGCCGTCGACCACCTTCATGCCGGCCTTCTGCAACTCGAAGAACATGGCGGTCTCGGCGAGGTCGACGCCGACCGGCATGTCGGCGACGCCGGCGGCGCGCAACAGGCTCATGACCTCCTCGGCATGCGCCTTCATCAGCCCGACGGCCGGCGGCACCGTGCCGCGCATGCCCAGCATGCCGGCCCGGCAGTTCTCGGGCGCCAGCCAGTCGCAGAACATGCGGTGATGCACGGCGGCCGAGCCGAAATCCCATACGATCGGCTCGCCATCGCCGGCCAGCAGCGCGAAACGACACAGCTTGTCGCGCTCCCACTCGCCGATCTTGGTGCCCGAGACGTAGCGGATGTTGTTGACGTCGAACAGCAGCAACGCGCCGCAGCCCGAGTTCTTCAGGGCCATTCGCGCCCGGGCCAGCCGGTATCGCCTGAGACGATCGAAATCGACACGGCGCTCGAAGTCGACCGAGACGTGGCCATGCGAGGGAATCGCGCGGCTCCAGCGCCAATGCGGATCGAGATGCTCGGGGCTGACCAGATGCGGCTTCAGCGCGCTCGCTGTCATGTGGACGTTTCCCTGTGGGCTATTGCAATCGATTGCAGAGCCGGATTTATTGCACACACGTTAAGGGTGTCAAGGTAGGATCGGGCCAAAACGTCGCTGCGCTGCGACATCGGGGGCTGGACATGAAGCGGACGTTGCAATCGACGGTGGGCCGGCGCATGGCGGCAGCGTCGCGCCCAACGATCAAGGACGTTGCCGCCCGTTGCGGCGTGCACCCCTCGACGGTCTCGCGCGCCCTGAGCCCCGCGATGAAGCACCTCGTCGCCGACGATGTCGCCGACCGGATCAAGGCCGCCGCCAACGCGCTCGGCTACCGGCTCAACATGGCCGCCAAGGGCCTTCGCACCGGACGCAGCGGTCTGATCGGCGTGCTCGCCCCCGATATCGCCGACCCCGGCTTTCCGCCGGTGCTGTCCGGCATCACCGATCATCTCAATGCCGAAGGCTATGCGACGATTGTCGTCGACGTCGGCAGCAACGGCTCGGAGCAGGATCTCGTCGACCGTCTGATCGCCCGTGGCGTCGATGGCCTGGTGCTGGCGACGGTCACCTTGCACGACGAAGTCGTGAAGCATTGCCTTGATGCGGCGCTGCCGGTCGTGCTGGTCAATCGCGTCGATGCCGCCGGGCAGCTGCCTTCGGCCGCCAGTGATGATGCGGCGGGCATGCGTCTGGCTGTCGAGCATCTCGTCGCGCTCGGCCATCAGCGTATCGGTCATGTCGCGGGCCCGCAGCACGTCTCGACCGGCGCCCGCCGGCGCGCCGGCTTCGAGGCCAGCGTCCGCGACGCCGGCCTGTCCGCCCGCCACACGCCGGTCGAGACGGTCGAGGCCTATACGCGGGCGGCGGGCCGCGAGGCTGCGCTGCGCCTGCTCGCTCGCCGCATCAGGCCGACCGCCATCGTCGCCGCCAATGACCTGCTGGCGCTCGGCGTCTATGACGCGCTGGCCGTGCGCGGCCTCGCCTGCCCCCACGACGTCTCCGTCGTCGGTCACAACGACATGCCGTTCGTCGACATGGTCGCGCCGCCGCTCACCACCATACGTATCGCGCAGCGCGACATGGGCGAAGCCGCAGCGCGGCTGCTGCTGGCACGGATTGCCGGTCCCGAGGCGGCAAGCGAGCACATCGTGCTCGCGCCGCAGCTGATCATCCGGGGGTCGACCATCGCATGTGGCCACTGACAGCTCCGCGAAGCACGGCTACATTCGACGTCGAAGCAACAACAGGAGGACACGCCGATGACCGAGATGGTCGGCTTGCAGGCGCTCGTTGCGTCGATTGAACCGGGCCAGTCGGTGACGATCCCGGTGGACCGTGCCGGCGTCTCGATGGCCGCGACAGCAGCGATGATCGAGGCCGGCCTGACCGGGCTGCACCTGGTCTGCGTGCCGATCAGCGGGCTGCAGGCCGATCTGCTGATCGGCGCAGGCGTGGCGTCATCGGTCGAAACCAGCGCCGTCTCGCTCGGCGAAGCCGGCGGCGCGCCACGCTTCGCAGCGGCCATCCGCGCCGGCAGCATCAGGCTGCGCGACGCCACCTGCCCCGCGATCCATGCCGGCCTGTTGGCCGCGCAAAAAGGCGTGCCGTTCATGCCGATCGCCGGCATCATCGGCAGCGACCTGCTCGAGGTCCGTCCCGACTGGAAGGTGATCGACAGCCCGGTTGGCGAGCCCGGCAAGGTGGTGGTGGTGCCCGCGATCACGCCCGATGTCGCGCTGTTCCACGCGCCCGAAGCCGACCGCTTCGGCAATGTCCGCATCGGCCGCTATCGCGAGCTCGCGACCATGGCCTACGCCGCAAGGCGCACGCTGGTCACCGTTGAGCGCATCGTCGAGCGCGACCTGATGGCGACCGAGGATACCGCCGCCGGCGTGCTGCCGGCGCTCTATGTCGATGCGATCGCGGTCGCCGAGAACGGCGCCTGGCCGCTGCCGCTGTGGGACGAGTACGAGACGGATGGGGCCGAGCTTGCGCGCTACGCCGCGATGGCGCGCACGGACGAGGGGTTTCGCGCCTATCTCTCCGCCTTCCTGAGCCGCAGCAAGCAGGTGGCATGACCATGCAGGACGATCGCGCACGGAAAGAGCTGCTGATCACCGTCATCGCCGGGCTGCTCGACGGCATCCGCCATGTCGCCGTCGGCGCCTCCTCGCCAATTCCGGCCGCGGGCGCGATGCTGCTGCGGGCGCGCAACGAACAACAGGGCAAGCCGCCGGTGCGCATCTCGATCCTCGGCTCGAGCCGGCACAACTTCTTCACCAATGGCGGCGTCGAGCTGTTCGACTGCGCCGCGCAGGGCCGCGTCGATGCGTTCTTCCTCGGCGGCGGCCAGATCGACGGCGCGGGCAACATCAACCTGGTCGGCACCGGCGACTATCCACGCATGGACGTCCGCTGGCCGGGCTCGTTCGGCTCGGCCTATCTGTACCACCTCGTCCCGCGCGTGATCCTGTTCCGCGAGGAGCATTCGCCGCGCGTGCTGGTGCCGAAGGTGGATTTCGTCAGCGCTGCGGCAACGACGCCGGAGGTGAAGCGGCGCGGCGGCCCACACGCGCTGCTGACGAACCTCGCGCTGTTCGATTTCGACCGCGAGCGCGGCGGCTTCCGGCTGCGCTCGGTGCATCCCGGCTACTCCGCCGAGGACGTGCGCGACCGAACCGGTTTCGACTACGAGGTGCCCGAGATCGTGCCGCCGACCCCCATGCCCGACCGCGCGACGGTCGAGCTGATCCGCGGCCGGATCGTCGACGAGCTCGCCGAATGCTATCCGGAATTCGCGCGATCGATGGCCGCGGCGGCTTAGCTCACTGCACCTCCGCGCGCGTGATCACCTGGCCGGCACGCGCGTTCTGGTGCGCGCCCTGCCACCACGTCAGCGCGCCATTGACGATGACGGCCTCGATGCCGGCGGCGGGCACGCAGGGCTCATCATAGGTCGCGCTGTCGCGCACGCTGGCGGCATCGAAGATCGTGATGTCCGCGTGATTGCCGACCGCGAGCGTGCCGCGGCCCTGGATGCCGAAATTCTGCGCGGTCAAGCCGCTCATCTTCCACACCGCGGTCTCCAGCGAGAACAGCGCAAGCTCGCGGCAGTAATAGCCGAGCACGCGCGGGAACGTGCCCCAGAGGCGCGGATGCGGCCGCTCGCCGAATGGCAGGCCGTCGGAGCCGATCATGGTCGGCTCGAAGGCGAGGATGGTCTGCACGTCGGCCTCGTCCATCGCGAAATAGATCGCCGACGCCGGTTGCAGCCGCTTCGCCGCTTCCAGCCGATCGACGCCCCAGGCGGCGGCGATGTCGGCCAGATCGCGGCCCGCGACCTCGGGATGCGGGCCGGACGCCGCGACGACGACCCTGACCTGCAGCTTGGCCGGATCGGTGTGCAGCATCGTGGAGGAGGCATTGTAGGGGTAACAGTCGAGCGCGACGCATTGGCAGCTCATCGCCTTCGTGATCAGCGGCAGCGTTTCCTTGGTGCGGCCGAAATTGGCGGGTCCCACCACCTTGTGATGCGAGATCACGACCTGGACGTCGAGCGCCTTGCCGATCGCAAAGCTCTCCTCCAGCGATTTGACGACGTCGTCCGCCTCGTTGCGCATATGCGTCGCATAGACGCCGCCGCTGCCGGTGAGCGGACGGCAGACCGCGATGATCTCCTCGGTCGGCGCCGCCTCGGCCGGCGGATAGAACGTCCCTGTCGAGACGCCGATGGCGCCGGCATCGAGCGCCTCCTGCACAGAAGCGCGCATCTCGACGATCTCGGCTTCGGTCGCCGCGCGGCCGAGATCGCTCACGACCGACGCACGCAAGGAGGTGTGGCCGACCATCGGTGCGACATTCACGGCCGACGGCGCCGCGCGCAGAGCGGCAACGTAGTCGGCGAACGCGGCATATTCGACCACCTTCTCGCCGCCCGGCGACAGCAGGCCGAGCGGCATCGGGCGCGGCGAGCCTGGCTTCAGCGGCGCGATGCTGACGCCGCAATTGCCGGTGACGACCGAGGTGACCCCCTGCGAGATCTTGCAGGTCATGCCGGGATCGACCAGCACGGCGCTGTCGTCGTGCGTATGCGAGTCGATGAAGCCCGGCGCAACGATCCGGCCGGTGGCATCGATTGCCCGCACCGCGGTCCGGCCATCGAGATCCCCGATGGCGACGATGCGGCCGTCCTTGATGCCGACATCCGCGTCGAACCGCGGCGCCCGTGTGCCGTCGATGACGATGCCGTTGCGGATGATGAGATCGAGGGAATCGATTGGAGGCATGGTGTCGGTCATGGGGTCTCGCGGAAAGCTGTAGAAGGCTGCCGAGACTATCCGCATGCTGTCCCGATGCGTCCAGCGCGATCCACATGAGCCGCACGCTTGGCTGGGCTGCCTGAATGGCGGTTGGAGCCCGACGCTCGGGCCACACACGGTGCGCTCCCTCTCCTCGTTCGTACGGGGAGTGGGATGGCGGGCACGAACGGCGAGGTAAGGGCCGGGCCAGCCGAACGACGTGTCACCCCGCCGGTCGCCGTTGCGCGACGATCTGCCGGTACAGATCGGCATATCGGCCGGCGCGGTGCCGCCACGACACGTCGGTCAGCATCGCGTTGAGCTGCATGCGGGTCCAGTTCGAGGCGTTGCTGCGGGCGGCGTAGAACGCGGCGGCGGCGCGGCGAAGGGTCTGGTCGAGTGCTTCGGCGGTCACGGATGCGAACTTGAACCCGGTCGCGGCCATGCCGGCCTCGGTCTCGTCGATCACGGTGTCGGCAAGGCCGCCGACGGCGGTCACGATCGGCAGCGCGCCGTAGCGCAGGGCGCAGAGCTGGGTCAGGCCGCACGGCTCGAACCGGGAGGGCACGACCAGCGCATCGCAGCCGGCCTGGATGAGATGTGCGAGGCTCTCGTCATAGCCGATGACGACGCCGATCTGTCCGGGATGGCGCGCCGCCGCGGCGCGGAATGCCTCGCGCAGCTCGGCGTCGCCATCGCCGAGCAGCGCCAGCTGGATGCCGCTGCTCGTGACGGTGGGCAGGCAGGCCAGCAGGAGGTCGAGGCCCTTCTGCGAGGTCAAGCGGCTGACGACCCCGAGCAGGAACGTCTCGGGGGCCACCTGCAATCCCATCCGTGTCTGCAGCGCAGCCTTGTTGGGCGCGCGCGCCTCGATTCGCTCGATGCCGAAATGCGATGGGATGGCCGGATCGCTGCCGGGATCCCACACCGCCGTGTCGATCCCGTTGAGAATGCCCACGAGATCGGACGCACGCTGGCGCAGCAGGCCGCCGAGGCCCATGCCCTGCTCGTCGCTCTGGATCTCCCGTGCATAGGTCGGCGACACCGTCGTGATCTTGTCGGCAAATTGCAGCCCCGCCTTGAGGAAGCTGATGTCGCCGTAATATTCGAGGCCGTAGATCGAGAACGCTTCCGGCGGCAATCCGAGCGGCACCAGCAGATGGCGCGGAAAGCGGCCCTGGAACGCCAGATTGTGCACGGTCATGACCGTGCCGGGATGCGGCCGGTGGCTGTAGAGCAGATAGGCCGGCACCAGCCCGGCCTGCCAGTCGTGACCGTGAACGACATCGGGCACGAAGCCCGGCACCGTGCCGAGCCCGATATAGGAGGCCGCCCGTGCCAGCGCCGCGAAGCGGAAGGCGTTGTCGGGCCAATCCTTGCCGTCGGGCCCGAGATACGGATTGCCCTCGCGGTCATACAGATGCGGCGCGTCGAGCACGAACAGATCGAGCGCGCCATGGCTGCCGCCGAGCAGCCGGGCGTTGCCGCCGAAGAAGTTCGGCAGCGAGCTGATCTCGCTGACCTGCTCCAGCGCCGCCATGACCGCGGGATAGCCGGGGATCAGCGTGCGGACCTCGATGTCCTCGGCCATCAGGGCCCATGGCAGCGCGCCGACGACGTCGGCGAGACCGCCGGTCTTGACGATGGGATAGACCTCAGACGCAACCGACAGAACGCGCAGCGGCGTCATGAATTGAGCCCGTCGATCATCGGCTGGGTGATCAAGGTGACGCCGCTCTCCGTGGTCCTGAACCGCTTGGCATCGAATTCCGGGTCCTCGCCGACCACGAGCCCTTCCGGAATCTGCACACCGCGGTCGACCACGACGTTGGTCAGCCGCGCGTGGCGGGCGACGTTGACGTAAGGCAGCAGCACCGCGTTCTGCAGCTTGGCGTAGGAATGCAGGTGAGCCCCGGTGAACAGCAGCGAGCGCTGCACCTGCGCGCCTGAGACGATGCAGCCGCCGGAGACCAGCGAGCACGTCGCCTCGCCCCGGCGTCCGTCGACGTCGTGAACGAACTTGGCTGGCGGCGTGATCTCCGAATAGGTCCAGATCGGCCACGAGCGGTCATAGAGATCGAGCTCCGGGACGACGTCCGTCAGGTCGAGATTGGCGGCCCAATAGGCGTCGACCGTTCCGACATCGCGCCAGTAGCTGCGCGGATCATGGCCGGCGCGGACGCAGGAGCGCGTGAACTGGTGCGCGACCGCACGGCCGTTCTTGACGATATGGGGAATGATGTCGCGGCCGAAATCATGGTTGGAGTTCGGATCGGCGGCGTCGCGCTTCAATTCATCGAACAGGAATTTGGCGTCGAAGACATAGATGCCCATGCTCGCGAGCGACATGTCCGGTTTGCCGGGAATCGGCGGCGGATCGGCGGGCTTCTCGATGAAGTCCCGGATGGTCTCGTCCTCGTTGATGTGGATGATGCCGAAGCCCGAGGACTCCGCCCGCGGCGTTTCCAGGCAGCCCACGGTGACGTCGGCGCGCTGGTCGACATGCTGCTGCAGCATCAGCTCGTAATCCATCTTGTAGATGTGATCACCGGCGAGCACGACGATGTATTTCGTATTGTAGGTCTCGAGAATGTCGATGTTCTGGTACACGGCATCGGCCGTTCCGACGTACCACATCGTCTCCGAGACGCGCTGGCTCGCGGGAAGGATGTCGAAGCTCTCGTTGCGCTCGGGGCGGAAGAAGTTCCAGCCCATCTGCAAGTGCCGGATCAGGCTGTGCGCCTTGTATTGCGTCGCCACCGCAATGCGCCTGATGCCGGAATTGACGGCGTTCGACAGCGCGAAGTCGATGATGCGCGACTTGCCGCCGAAATAGACGGCGGGCTTGGCGCGCCGGTCGGTGAGCTCGAGCAGGCGGCTGCCGCGCCCGCCTGCCAATACGAAGGCCAGCGCATGACGGGACAGCGGCTCGGTCCTGGCGGCGGGTGCCATAGTTCTCCTCCCTGCAACTCGTTGTCGCGTCATGATTTCCGCGGCCCGGTCAACGATGGCTCGCAATCGCGCCCCCGTCGCCCGGTACTCACATATGACGGGGGAACAGCCAACCAGTTCCCAATGACGAGTGCAATGGGGTGCTTCAGCCCAGACGATCCCAGGTTGCAGCCATGTCGTCCCACCGTGGCGGGTCGGCGCCCTCGCGGGTGCAGGTCACGGCGGCGCAGGCCCCGGCAAAGGCGAGCGCCTTGCGCAACTCGGCGTGATCCAATGCGCGCAAGGCGTCCCGGCCGATGCGGCCGAGCTTGCGCAGCGCGAACAGCATGCCGGCCTGGAACGTGTCGCCGGCGCCGATCGTGTCGACCACCTCGACCGTCGGCGCCGCGACCTCCACCGCGCCGGCCTGCGCATGCCAGCCGAGCGCGCCCTTGGGACCGCGGGTCACGACCACCAGGCTGGTGCCGCGGGCCAGCAGCGCCGCGGCTCGCGCGGCGTAATCGTCGTGGCCGTGCAGATAGTCGAAGTCGACATCGGACATCTTGATCAGGTCGGCGCTCGCGGCGAACTCATCCATCTGGAGCCGATAGGCGGCCTTGTCGGTCACGAGGTTGGGCCGGCAGTTCGGGTCGAACGAGATCGTCACCTTGCCCTGCGTAGCGGCGATCATTGCGCGGGTCTCTCGCGCGCCCTGGTCGTGGATCAGCGTCGTCGAGCCCACATGGATGGCGCCGATGTCGTTGAACGGAATGCTGCCGGGCCGGAACGTCCATTTCCGCGCGGCGGTCTCGGCGTCGTAGAAGGCGTATTGGGCCTCGCGGCCGACATGGCGCACGAACGCCAGCGTAGTCTGATCGGGGCTGCGCGTGGCGTAGCCGAGATCGACGTTCGAGGCCTGCGCATGCGCGGCGACCATCGTGCCGAACAGGTCGGTCGAGATGCCGCCGACGAAACCGGTGGGCGCGCCCAGCCGGGCCAGCCCGACTGCGACGTTGAGGCACGAGCCGCCGACCACCGGCCGCAGCACATCGCGTCCATCGGCCGATCTTGCCGGCACGAAATCGATCAACGCATCGCCGCAGCTCAGGATCATGGTCATGGTCATGCCTCCCCACCGGCGCCATCACCGCCCTCATGCATCACGGAACGGCTGTCGCGATCAAGCGTCCGCAGCAGGGCATGGATGCGGCGCTTGCGGCGATGGAAGTCGGCAATGCTCCGCGCGGTCGGATCGCTGAGCCGGCCGAGCGATGACATCGAGGCCATCGTCTCACCGATCGAGCGGAAGGCGCCGCTGGCGACCGCGCCCAGCATGGCCGCGCCGAGCAGCACCGGCTCCTGCGTCCCCGGAAGCGCTACGGTCAGCCCGGTCGTATCGGCCATGATCTGGCGCACCAGCGGGCTGCGCGAGGCGCCGCCGGCCATCACCAAGGTCCGGCTGCCGACGCCATGGGCCGCGAAGGCATCGATCACGTCGGCGAGACCATAGGCGAGACCGCACAACCCCGCGACGAACAGCCGTTCCATGGCGCCGATATCGGCATCGAGATCGAGCCCGGCAATCACGGCGCGTGAATCCGGGTCGGCGTAGGGCGAGCGGTTGCCGAGAAACTCAGGGAGGATATGGACCTCACGCGCGAGCAGCGCCGCCGCGCCCGCGTCCGGCGTGCGCGCCATGATCCGCTTCTCCAGGAAGCTGATCAGATCGAGTCCCTCGGTGCGTGCTGCCGCGGTCGCCTCCGCAAACGCCGGGTGCGAGCGAAGAAGATGATCGATCGCGGCGCCCGCGGCCGACTGGCCGCCCTCGTTGAGCCAGAAGCCCGGGACCATCCCCTGAAAATAAGGACCCCATACGCCGGGCACGAAGGACGGCGCCCGCGTCGTCGCCATGATGCAGGCCGACGTCCCCATGATGTAGGCGAGGCGATCGCTGACATCGACGTCGCCGCCGTCGGCCGCGCGGCCGCCGATCGCGCCGATGCCGCCGGCATGGGCGTCGATCAGCGCGGCGCCGACAGGCGTGCCAGGCGGGAGCCCGAGTTCAGCCGCAGCGTCCGGCGACAGCCCACGACCGAGCGGCGTGCCAGGCGCGACGATGCCGGTGCCGATCCGCGCATAGTCCTCAGAGACGAAATCCTCGAGGCCAATGCGGCGGAAATACTCCGCGCTCCAGCGCGTCTCATGCGCCAGGTAGTTCCACTTGCAGGTGACCGTGCACATCGAGCGCGCCGTCGAGCCCGTCGCGCGCCAGGTGAGGAAGTCGGCGAGATCGAAGAAGTGCCCCGCGGCGTCAAAGCTCGTCCGCAGATGCCGCTTCAGCCAGAGCAGCTTCGGCATCTCCATCTCCGGCGAGATCGAGCCGCCGACATAGCGCAGCACCTCGTCCTCGGTCGCATTGATGTCCCGCGCCTCGGCCAGCGCGCGATGGTCCATCCAGACGATGACGTTGCGGGCGGGATCGCCGGAGCCGCTGACGGTGAGCGGCGTCCCCTGGCGGTCGAGCACGACCAGCGAGCAGGTCGCGTCGAAGCCGATGCCCTTGACCAGCTCGGGCGCGATCGCCGCTTCCGACACGGCGGCTTTGACCGAGGCACAGCAGGCGCGCCAGATGTCGTCGGAGGATTGCTCGACGACGTCACCGGCCTCGTGCCAGGTCTGGATCGGATGCCGCGCCGCCGCGAGCAGTCGGCCGTTGGAATCGAAGATCCCGGCGCGCGTGCTGGTTGTGCCGACATCGACACCGATGAACGCCTGCCGCATGTTTCGCTCCCGTCAGATTTGACGCGAGCTTACCAGCAAGTGTAGCCGCCATCGACAACGACGACGCTCCCGGTCATCAAACTTGCCGCCTCCGAGGCGAGAAACAGCACCACCGAGGCGATCTCCTCGACCTGCCCCATCCGTCCCATCGGGGTTCCGCCGATCCAGGCGTCGTACATGCGCGGGTTGCTCTTCACGAAGGCGTTGAGCGGCGTCTCGATATAGGTCGGCGCCACCGCGTTGACGCGGACGCCGCGCGCGCCCCATTCCGCCGCCAGCGACTTGGTGAGATGGTGCACCGCAGCCTTGGAGGCGTTGTAGAAGCACTGCTCCTGCGGCTTGTTGACGATGAAGCCGGACATCGAGCCGATGTTGACGATGGTGCCGCTCTTGGCCGCCAGCATGTGCTTGCCGAACGCACGGCAGCACCAGAAGGTGCCGTTGAGATTGACGTCGAGCACGTTGAGCCAGTGCTCGTCGGTGACGGTCTCGGCCGGTGTCTCGCTGCGGGCGATGCCGGCATTGTTGACGAGGATGTCGACCTTGCCGCGCCGCGCCACGAGATCGTCGGCGGTCTGCGTCACCTGGGCCGAATTGGTCACGTCCATCAGCGCGGTCTCGGTGTCGAACCCCCTCGCCTTCATCGCGGCCTGCGCATCGGCTGCCGCTTTGGCATCACGGTCGGCGATCACGACATGCGCGCCCGCCTCCGCCAGTGCCTCGACGCAGGCCAGGCCGATGCCCTGCGCACCGCCGGTGATCAGCGCGGTCTTGCCGTTCAGCTTGAATTTTTCCAGATACATCGTCGTCGTCCGTGGTTGTCGTTGACGCCCGGAGGGGACGTCACCTCTCATGCGAAGATGGAGTTGCCGCTCTCGTCGAAGCGATAGATCCGGCTCGGCTCCGGCCGCAGCGTCACGGCATCGCCGGCGCTCAGACGCTTCTCGCCGACGCAGCGCACGGTCAGCGTGCCCAGCGGGCCGGCGTCGACATAAAGGAACGTGTCGCTGCCGAGATGCTCGGCGATCAGCACCTTGCCGCGCCAGCCTTCGCCGCCGTCATCGACGATCGCGATATGCTCCGGCCGCACACCGATCGTAGTGGCGCCGCGCTGCGCGGCTTCTTCCCCGCCGATGAAGTTCATCTTCGGCGAGCCGATGAAGCCGGCGACGAACAGGTTGGCCGGGCGCTGATACAGCTCGATCGGCGAGCCATATTGCTCGATGCGGCCGGCGTTCAGCACCACGATCTTGTCGGCCATGGTCATGGCCTCGACCTGGTCGTGGGTGACATAGATCGCGGTGGTGCCGAGCTGCTTCTGCAGCCGCGTCACTTCCAGCCGCATCTGCACGCGCAGCGCGGCATCGAGATTGGACAGCGGTTCGTCGAACAGGAACGCCTTCGGCTCGCGCACGATGGCGCGGCCGATGGCGACGCGCTGGCGCTGGCCGCCGGACAGCTCGCGCGGCTTGCGGTCGAGATAGGGCGTGAGGTTCAAGGTCGCCGCCGCGGCCTCGACCTTCTGGTTGATCTCGGCCTTGGGCAGCCCGGCCATCTTCAGACCGAAGGCGATGTTGCCGCGCACGCTCATATGCGGATACAGCGCATAGGATTGGAACACCATCGACAGGCCACGCTTGGCCGGGGGCACGTCGACCACATTGTTGCCGTCGATCAGGATGCGACCGCCGGAGACGTCCTCAAGCCCCGCGATCAATCGAAGCAGCGTGGTCTTGCCGCAGCCGGAGGGCCCGACGAACACCACGAAGGCGCCGTCGGGGATGTCGAGATCGGCGCCCTTGATGATGTGGACCGGCCCGAACGATTTCTGCACACCTTCCAGCGTGATCCGTCCCATGATCAGCCCTTTCGTTACTTCACTGCGCCGAAGGTCAGCCCGCGCACGAGCTGCTTCTGGCTGAACCAGCCGATGATCAGGATCGGCGCGATCGCAAGCGTCGAGGCCGCCGACAGCCGCGCCCAGAACAGGCCTTCGGGGCTTGAATAGGAGGCGATGAAGGTCGTCAGCGGCGCCGCCTCGAGCGTCGACAGATTCAAGGTCCAGAACGCCTCGTTCCAGGCGAGGATCAGATTGAGCAGCAGCGTCGACGCGAGCCCGGGGATCGCCATCGGCGTCAGCACATAGATCAGCTCGCGCCCGATCGTGGCGCCGTCCATCCGCGCGGCTTCGAGGATGTCCTTGGGGATCTCCTTGAAGTAGGTGAACAGCATCCAGATCACGATCGGCAGATTGCCGAGACACAGGATGAAGACCAGCCCGGTGCGGGTGTCGAGCAGGCCGAGGTTCTTGTAGATGAGATAGATCGGCACGAGCACGCCGACCGGCGGCATCATCTTGGTCGAGAGCATCCAGAGCAGGATGTCCTTGGTCCGCTTGGTCGGCGAGAACGCCATCGACCAGGCCGCGGGAATCGCGATCAGCATCGCAATCAAGGTCGAGCCGCCGGCGACGATCAGCGAGTTCAGCGCGTGGTGCAGGTAGTCGCTGCGCTCCTGCACGGTCACGTAGTTCTCGGTGGTCCAGTGGAAGAACAGGAACGAGGGCGGCGTCGCGAACGCCTCCAGCTCGGTCTTGAAGCTCGCCAGCACCATCCACAGGATCGGAAAGAAGATCACGAAGCCGGCCAGCCAGGCGCCGACCGTTGAGATCACGACGTGACGTCCGGTGACCTTGCGCGCCATGCTCTCAGGCCTCCAGATTGCGGCCGACGATGCGGACCAGGAAGAAGGCGACGATGTTGGCGATGACCACGGCGACGAGGCCGCCGGCCGAGGCCGTGCCGACGTCGAACTGGATCAGCGCCTGCGAATAGACCAGGAAGGCGATGTTGGTGGTCTGCAGCCCCGGCCCGCCGCCGGTGGTGACGAAGATTTCGGCGAACACGGTGAGCAGGAAGATGGTCTCGATCAGGATCACCACCGTGATCGGGCGCGCCAGATGCGGCAGCGTCAGGTAGATGAAGCGCGACAGCGCACTGGCGCCGTCCATCTCGGCCGCCTCCTTCTGCTCCTCGTCGAGCGACTGCAGCGCGGTCAAGAGGATCAGCGTCGCGAACGGCAGCCACTGCCAGGCGACGATGAAGATCACCGCGAGCAGCGGCGCGTCGGTGAACCAGTCGATCGGCGTCATGCCGAGCGAGGTCGCGATCCACGCGAACAGGCCGGACACCGGGTGCATCAAGAGGTTCTTCCACACCAGCGCGCTGACGGTGGGCATCACGAAGAACGGCGCGATCACCATCAGCCGGATGACGTTGCGGCCGATCACCGGCTGGTCGAGCAGGATCGCCAGGGGAATGCCGAGGCCGATGGTGAGCAGCAGCACGGAGCCGACCAGGACGAGCGTGTTCCGCAGCGAGGCGAGGAAGGCGGGGTCGGTGAGGAAGTACTCGAAATTCTCCAGGCCGACGAAGCTCTCGGAGCCGGGATCGAGCAGGCTGTAGTGCAGGGTGGAGAAATAGACCGTCAGCGCCAGCGGCACGATCATCCAGATGAACAACAGAATGACCGCCGGCGACATCAGCGCCCGGGCGAGCAGTTGAGTTTGTCGGGTGGCCATAGGTCGTCCTTGCTCGATGGTCGCCGCCGTCATTGCGAGCGAAGCGACGCAATCCAGGGGCGTCGACGGGACTCTGGATTGCTTCGTCGCTTCGCTCCTCGTATTGACGAGCTGATAGCTCCCGGGCGCAACAAAACAACTCTCACAGTAACGCTCGAACACGATGCCGGTGATTGTGCCCTCTCCCCTTGTGGGAGAGGGCATGTAGGAAAGTGCAGCAAGCTCGGTTGGGTGAGGGGTCTCTCTCAACGAGCTCCGCTTGCGGAAGCATACCCCTCACCCAACCGCATATGTGGACCGGCCAGTGATGCCCTCTCCCACAAGGGGAGAGGGCGCAGTCATGGGCACCTGCTCATTCTCCAATGTTCAGGATCCGTAGGGTGGGCAAAGGCGCGGGGCGCCGTGCCCACCGTCTTCACCGTGGCCGTGGCGCGGTGAGCACACTGCGCTTTGCCCACCCGTACGGACCTTAAGTGTACGGGAGAGAAAATGCGGCCATCCCTTGTGGGGAGGGATGGCCGCCAGTGATCAGCTCGGGAGGAGTTTCGTGTCGAGCTGATGACCTTGCGCGCCTATTTGATGTAGCCGGCGCGCTTCATCTCGCGTTCGGTGGCGGACTGTGCCGCTGCGAGCGCCGCATCGACGGTCATCGAGCCCGCGAGCGCCGCCGAGAACTGCTGACCGACAGCAGTGCCGATGCCCTGGAATTCAGGAATGGCGGCGTATTGCACGCCGACATAGGGCACCGGCTTCACCGTCGGATGGCTGGGATCAGCCGCGTCGATCGAGGCGAGCGTGATCTTCGCGAACGGCGCGACCTTCAGGTACTCCTCGTTCTTGTACAGCGAGGTGCGCGTGCCCGGCGGCACGTTGGACCAACCTTCCTTCGAGGCGACGAGCTTGGTGTAGTCCTTGCTGGTCGCCCAGGCGATGAACTTCTCGGCCGCCTCCGTCTTCTTTGAGCCGGCGGGGATCGCGAGATTCCAGGCCCACAGCCAGTTGGCGTTCTTGCCGAGGCCGGTGTTCGGCGCCAGCGCGAAGCCGACCTTGTCGGCGACCTTGGACTCCTTCGGATTGGTCACGAACGAGGCCGCGACCGTGGCGTCGATCCACATCGCGCATTTGCCGGAGTTGAACAGCGCGAGGTTCTCGTTGAAGCCGTTGGAGCTGGCGCCGGGAGGGCCGGCCTCCTTCATCAGATCGACATAGGTCGACAGCGTCTTCTTCCATTCCGGCGTGTTGAACTGCGGTTGCCATTTCTCGTCGAACCAGCGCGCGCCGAACGAGTTCGACATCGCGGTGAGGAACGCCATGTTCTCGCCCCAGCCGGCCTTGCCGCGCAGGCAGATGCCGAACGTGCCGGCCTGCTTGTCGGTCAGCTTCTTGGCGGCGTCGATGACGAAGTCCCAGGTCGGGCTCTCCGGCATCTTCAGCCCGGCCTTCTCGAACAGATCGGTGCGGTACATCACCATCGAGCTCTCGCCGTAGAACGGCGCGGCGTAGAGCTTGCCGTCGACGGACACCGCGTCCTTGATCTTGGGCAGGATGTCGCCCGCGTCGTAGTCCGCGCCGAGCTTGTCGAGCGGCACCAGCCAGTTCTTCTTGGCCCAGATCGGCACCTCGTAGGTGCCGATGGTGAGGATATCGAACTGGCCGCCCTTGGTGGCGATGTCGGTGGTGACGCGCTGGCGCAGCACGTTCTCCTCCAAGGTCACCCACTTCACCTGGATATCGGGGTTGGCCTTGGTGAATTCGCCGGTCAGGCCCTGCATCCGGATCATGTCGCCATTGTTGACGGTGGCGATGGTCAGGGTGGTCTCGGCCGACGCGGGCGCAGTGGTCAGCATCGCGGCGCCCATCAGGGCGGCAAGCGTGCGCGTGCGAGTGAAGATGGTCCTCACGGTCTCCTCCCATTCCCGCGGGTCTTGAACATATGCTCACGGGCTGAGCTGATGTTCACAACACTGCTCATGCTTTGTCAAGCATGCGCCGGCGCCCACAGGTTGTGCAGCGCATGATCAAATCTCCCTGAGATTGAAGCGCCGTCGAGATCGCGCGTCTCTCGCCCCGCGTCGTTCCGGGGCGCGCGCAAGCGCGAGCGCGGAACCCATCCCCACAGGAAGAGGTTCGGGGCACGCTCGTGGTGAGCATCTCGTCCCGAAACGTGAGCCTGGGGTTATGGATTCCGGGCTCATTCGCTGGCGCGAATGCCCCGGAATGACGAGAGGAGAGAGTGAGGCAACCTCAAGCCAGAATGGCGCGTGCCGTGGCCTCGTCGGTGATGAGGCCGTTGATCAGCCGGCCGGTCAGCGCGGCGCGGATCGCCGCGATCTTCGCAGGTCCCAGCGCCGCCGCGATGGTCATCGCGCGGGCCGGCACCTCCGGCGGAATGCTGGTGAGCCTGCGGTTGGTGCCGCCGTCGATCAGCCGGCCCTTGGCGTCGTAAGCCCAGCCGGTGATCTCGCCGACGGCCCCGAGCCGCATCATCTCGGTGAGCTCGTCGCGGGTGACGAAGCCGTCGACATGCATCTGCGCCTTCTGGTCCATCTGACCGATGCCGACCAGCTTGAGATCGGCCTTGTCGGCCACCGCCTTGACCTTGGCGATGGCATCGAGCCGGACCATGCGGTCGCGCTCGTCCTCGCTGCCCATCAGGAACGGCAGCGGCATCGGGTAGTGCCGCGCGCCGGTGCGGTCGGCGAGCCGGCCGACCGTGTCGAAGAAGCTCGCGGAGCCGTCGGCCAGGATGTTGCCGACCAGCGACACGATCTGATGCTCGGGACGATCGACCGGCGTGACCCGCTCGACGGCGGCGCGCACCGCGCGCCCGGTGCCGAGCGCGATGATGACCGGCGTCTCCGCGCGCAACGTCGTTTCCAGCAGATTGGCGCAGCGCTCGGCAATCCCCGCGGCGCCCGTCGGCGCCGCCGGATCGGTCGGCACCACCTCGCAATGCACCAGCGCGAAACGCTCCTTCAGCTGGCCGGCGAGCGCCATGCAGGAGGCGATCGGGTGCTCGAGCCGGAACGTGATCAGCCGCTCGGCGAGACACAGCGACACCAGCCGCTGCGCCGATGCGCGCGACACCTGCAGCATCCGGGCGATCTCGTCCTGGGTATGACCGGCGATGAAATACAGCCAGCCGGCGCGGGCGGCGTCGTCGAGCCGGGATTTGTCGCTGTCGCTGGCCGCCATGACGCCGAGCGGTCTCCTTCCAGACATTCTTACCCGCCGCGCGAGCGTGGCGGGCATTATGACATGGCCATCGAGGCCTCGGGAACGGACGCACCCCCGCCATCCCCAGGCGAGCCTGCCGTGCCCCCATCGACCAGATCATATGCTCTGACGATGGGCAATAGCTCGGCCCCTTCGCTCCGCCGGAAGATCATCGCTCTCCGGAACTGGATCCTCCAAAGAGCCATGGAGGGCGGGACCCTCGCCTGCCGCACATCGGCTGCGCGTCATCAGGGGGATGTGGAGCGCTGCACAACCGCCTAGCTGCAAGCCATGGCTTCATCCCGCATCGTCCGGCCGCCTCGCCCTGCTCCCGTCTTCGTCTGCCGCAAATGCCTGAAGCGCAGCGATGATGCGAAGGACATCAGGAAGGAGATCAAGCGGGCGATGAAGCGCGCGGCCCCGGCGCGCGGCAAGCCTGCCCGCACCATCATGACCAGCTGCTTCGGCCTGTGCCCGAAGCGGGCGGTGGTGATCACCGCCGGCGTGCGCGCCGCGCGGGGCGAATATGTGCTGGTCTCCCAGGCCGGCGAGGTGGCAGGTGCCCTGTCGCTCCTGCACGATGATCAGAACGGATCGTCCTGAAGCTCGTCGTCATCGTCCTCCCGCGCCAGGCACGCCACCGTCCGCTCGGCGATGTTGCGCATCAGCCCGATCTCCCTGAGGTCATGCCCATCGAGCACGGCGCGCGCGATCACGGCGAGATCGGCCCAGCCGAGCCATTCGTCGCGCGCCCCCTCGCGCATCCACAGCGCCGTCATCACGAACAGCTCCGCCCAGCGCGCCCGCTGCGCGCCGATGGCGCCGTCGTTCTGCAAAAGCTTGGCGGGCAGCGCCTCGCGCGCCCGTCGGCTGGCGCTCTTCACCTTCTGCTCCAGCTCGGCATCGTCCTCGAACCAGGAATCCTCGATGCCGTCGAGCTCGACGATGTCGCCGCTGTCGGCCAGGGCCATCGCGACGTCTTCGGCATCGCGCAGATCGTCAGGCAGATCGGCGATCAGCTCGTTCAGGAGCTCGCGAGAATCGATCCAGGCCGGCTGCCATTCGGCGCCGCCGATCGTCTCGGCGACCTGCAACAGCCCCGCCGGCGGCACCTCGCCGCGCTTGACGGTGAGCCCGAGATGGTGACCGACCATGCGGTCGACGAAGGCCCGGCTGACGTCCAGCAGCGGCCCATGCGCCGCGAGGCCCGCCATGATCTCCTTGACCGCCTCGCGCGGTTGCGGATCGCTGGTCATCGCCTCGGAGATGCCGTCGCGGGTGAAGATCGTCATGATCCGCTGCGTCTTGCGGTCGACGGGTGACACCGCCAGCAACAGCTGCGTGCCGGCGCCGTCGGTTGCACTGGACTTGAGCTTGTCGACCGCGCTTTTTGCCCAGGGCGCGCAGTCCACGCCGGCCGCGCGGGCCTTCTGGACGATCGCGTCGACGCCGGCGCGCTCGCGCTCCGGCCGCCAGTTGCGCATCGCGATCACACGGCGGAGGTCGACGGGCGACAACGTCGCAGCCTGCTCCAGCAGCGCCGCCGCCGCGGCCTTGCGCACCGCCGCGCTGCCGTTCTGCAGGAACAGCACCGCGGCCGCACGCGCATCCGCCTGATCGTTCTGCGCCAGATGGGTGGCCAGCGCGATCTTGGCATCGTCGGGCATGAGATGCGCGCCCTCGGCGAAGGCGGACACCATCTGGAACGGATCGCCGTCGCAGGCCTCGAGGATGTCCTCGAGCACCGAGACGATGTCGCCCGGCAGCACATCGTCCTCCTCCTCGTCGCCGAGTTCGGCCGAGACTGCGATGAGCTCCGGGGATGCGGCGATTCCGGCCTGCTGCAGCGCGCCGCCGAGATAAGCGAGCAAGGTGCCCTCGATCTCCCCGGCCTCGGCCTTCGCCGCCAGATCGGACTGGAAGCGCGCGATCAGCTCGGCCGCATCCTTGGCGCCGCGCTTCGCCCGCTCGTTCAGGCCGGAGAGCAGCATCTGCAGCATGAACAGATATCCGATGCCGAGCGCTTCGTCGTCGCCGGCCGGCGGCATGTGGCGGCACACGCCCTCGGCCGCCGCGGAGATCTCGGTGGAATGGGTCAGCAGGAAGCGCTCGAGCTCCGGCGTCGGCTGCGGCAGCCGCCCTTTGGCAAACCCGGCCGCGAGCTTCCTGGCATGGTCATCGAGACCGGCTGGCTTCGCGCCTGATTTGGCCATCGGCAATCTCCTTGAGCTCGCGCATTTTACGCCAAAGGCGGCCGGTCGAAAGCGCCGCCCCAAGCAATCCACCGTGAAGACGAGGCGGCTGCCCTTGACGGGGCGACCGCGTGATGTGAGCGGCCGGGCCATGGTGAACGAAGCCTTGCCCCGGTCATTCGAATGCCATCACGGGTGTTGACGCTTGCTTCGCAGGCCCCGGGCTTAGCTGCCACGTCGTCCTCGTCAGCAAGCGCGCCATGAGCCCCACCGCCACCATCGCAGTCTCCGGCATGAATGCGGCCTCGCGGCGGCTCGAAGTGTCCGCCTCGAACGTCGCCAATGCCCGGAGCACGGGCGCGCTGCCCAATGCCGACGGCACGCTGCCGGCCGGCGCGCCGAAGGCCTATGTCCCGCTCGAGCTGGTGCAGAGCGACGTCGCCGGCGGCGGCACGCAGACGACCATCACCCGGTCGAGCTCCGGGACCTCCGCGAGCTACGATCCCTCCGCGCCGTTCGCCAACAAGGACGGCCTCGTCGCCGCGCCCAATGTCGACCTCGCGCAGGAGATGATCAGCCAGCTCGTCGCCAAATACAGCTTCGCCGCCAATGCCCGCGTGCTGAAGGTGAGCGACGAGATGAGCCGGACCGTGATCGACATGAAGGTGTGAGCTTCACACCCCGGTCGGCCAACGGCCGCAGATCCATCGCCGCACGCCCCGAGGCGGGGCGCGGCTCAGCGCGCGAGCACCGCAATCAGCCAGTGGATCAGCGTCGCACCGCCGACCGGCGCCATCACGAGCAGGATCATGTTGAAGCCGAGCAGCGCGAGCAGCAGCCGCTCGCCGCGCGGCGACAGCCGCCGCTTCGGCGGCTCCGGCTTCGGATCACCAGGCCAATAGCCGGGCAGGTCGACGAACATGGGACCTCCAATCGTCCCTCAACGCAGCAGCGCCTGGGACGACCAGCCGCGATGCACACCCCGCCGCGAGCCTAGCATGCCGATCCAACGATCGCGAGCTGCGCGGGCTCAGCCGGTCTGCTGCTGCGGCGCCGCGAGCACCTGCGGCGCGACCGCCGCATGCCGCTGGGCGCCTCGGCCTGCCGCGACAGCAGCGCATTGCCTGCGGGCAGGAACACGCCATCACCGAGACCGACGCCGCGAAAGACGCGCGGGACCCACCTTCCTCCATCCTCCTAAGATCACTGGTGCCACCGCAGCGACGGCAAGTTCTGTGCACTCTCACCGTCATTCGATGCGGCGTTCCAAGACCACATGGTAATACGTTGACGCGCAATCGCTCTGCGGGCCGACAGAGAGGTCCCGAGTAACATCAGTCCGCCAAGTCGGCGCCTGACCGGCCGGCTCGTTTGCCGGGATGGGCCTCGGCTCGCCGGAGGCCTCGGCGCCTTTTGCCGAGTTCAGTCCAGTCCAGCAGCGTCACCGCAATTCCCCGGTCGCTGAGTCCTTGAACCTTGAGTATGCTCTTCGCGACCGCAGCGCCGGTCGGTGCAACGTTTCGACGGCCGCAATATGCGATCGACTCGATGCGGCGCCTGGCGAGGATCACGGACGTGGGTGGCTGGTCATGACCGACGATCAATCCCTTGCGATGCTGGAGCGCTTCTCGCGTCTCATAGGCGGCCACCACACGGTGGCGAGTCCGGAGCTGACGCCCATCTATGAGGAGATCGCTTCGATCGGCCACCGGAGCTTTCTCGCCCCGCGCTGGAAGTCTGTCGACTGGCGAACGGTCGAGATCCCGAGGGGCCTTTCCTTTCGCGTCGCGTACAATCCGAAGGTCACGGTCAACGGCTGCATCCTGAAGACAGAAACGCCGAATGCGTTCGCGTCCAGGATCGACGCGGAATACTGCATCGGACTGTCGCCTTCTCTCCAATCCTTGTTCTCCGAACTTGCGGTCGCGCTGTGGTCCAATCCTGCGTTCTTCCCCGAGGTCGGTGAGATCGACCGGCTGCCATCGTTTCATTATCCCGGAGAGTTCACGCCGTTGGGCTTTTCCTTCATTTTGGGGAGCAAGCTGGATGGACGCGTGCCCTTCATCCGGCCGTCCGTGCTCGCCGAGCGGGAGCAATGGTCTTCGGAGATCCGTCGGCTGACGAAGGCAGCACAGAACATGTGTGAGGGCAGGACGTATTTCGCGCAGCACACGATTCGCGCCGCGCTGCGCTTTGTATGGTGGCACGAACTCGGGCACGTCGTTCACGGCCACTGCGATTTTCTGCGAGACGCCGCGCGCATCGACCGGTACGGCGCCGTCGACTACAATTCAGCGTTCCCCGCCGGTGATCCCGGCATGAACCTTCTGCTGCAGTATATGGAGTACGAGGCCGACGGCTACGCGGCCAACCAGATGGTCCATCAGACGCTGGACCGCTTGCTCGTATCGCTGCTGATCGAGAGCGCGGACGCGACCGCCACCGCGGAGTACGAGTTGTTGTGCGAGCTGATGGGAGCGATGCTGGTCTTCTACTCGCTCGGCAATCTCGGGTTCCTGACCAATCCGCGATTGGAAAGCGAGGAGCAGGAGCCGTTCCTGAGTTCGCATCCGCCCTATTTCGTCCGGCTGATGACGGTCGCGGGCTCCCTCGGCGTGTATCTGGAACGTACAAAAACGGAAGCGCGGCGCTTCAGGCATGCTGATGGCCACCTCGTCGTGCCGCGCCCGGAACAACTGGAGCATGTTGCGGACCGCGTGCGTGCCGCGCTGGGACGGATCGTCCAGAACCTTCGCAACATCCATCCCTCTCTGCACAATTTTTGCCTGGGATTGAGCGCTGAGGCCAGCGAGATGGCGACGGACTATCTGCAGAGTTGCGAACGGGCGACCGGCTTCTATGAGCAACTGAACGGCTACCGCCTGATCGGCAAGGCCTGAGGAGCAGTGCGGCCACCTGTTCTCGACCAACGGCGACCTAGCTGCCCATCGCCGAGAGTTGCGGTACAAGCGGCTGCACTCGGCGCTCGGCTATCGATCTCCCCTTGAGTTCGAAGCCGCCTTCACGCAAGACAACACACGATGAACTTCACCCTCTGTCACGGAAATTGTCGTGTCTCACTTGAGGGGTGCAGTCCGGCACTGTCACCGTAATTTCCTCAAAGTGGGCAGCGACTAGTGCACTGTAATCCCTGAGTCCGAACTCACTTCTACTGTTCGCTCGCGCGCTTCTCCCAGTCGGGACCGCATTCTGCATCAGCACAGTTATGTCTCTCGCAGTAGGCACCATTGATCCGGATTGGTTGCCCCCTC
The DNA here is from genome assembly GCF_032381435.1 of Bradyrhizobium sp. SZCCHNR1002. NCBI lineage: Bacteria > Pseudomonadati > Pseudomonadota > Alphaproteobacteria > Hyphomicrobiales > Nitrobacteraceae > Bradyrhizobium > Bradyrhizobium sp. SZCCHNR1002. The sequence goes on along the minus strand of NZ_JAUHIS010000007.1, from coordinate 1,231 downwards.
GGAAAATCCTTTGCGTCAAGCGGGGGAATGATGGCTGAATAGCAGTACTCAGTCAAATGTCGATCACCAAAAACGTCTTTGTACTTGATGACGCCGAGTGCGCCGACTGGCGCCTTCCTGCCGCTCAATGGCGTCAAATTCAACGGTCCAATGATCATCATTCCTGACGCCATTTGTGATCGCGGACCAATTACCCCCTGCGCAAAGCTTAGTCTGTACGGATTTCTTTGGTCGAACGTTTCACTAGTCACGAAATTACCGATCACTATATCCATCGAGAACTTGAGTTCGCTGGTCGGCGTATTCCCCAAGTTCTCGATAACTGGATTAATCAGCCACCTGGGAGTCTCTTCATCGTTTGGCCCCTTTCCGCCGTAGGTGATCAGTTGAAGGCTGTTCGACAGCACAAAAGCGCGACTTTGCGCGCTGTAGGCCCTTCTGGCTGCGCTATACTGAAGAAATGCAACTAGCGCGCTCGAAATCGCGACAGTAAGAGTTGCAATACTCAATAGTAGTGGAGCTTTTCCATTTTTTGGTTCCGATGCTAGTCTTTTAGGACGGCGCTTTGATGAAATACGTTTGGTTGCACTCCAAGCTGAGCCAGATCGGCAAATAGGCATCTCGCTAGGTCCGCTTCTCGTTAGAGCCCGGCATTGCGGTACAGTGCATAAGACCGACCGGGCCGCAATAAGACGCTCAGCAACCGCAGTGTAGGGATACCCTCCAAATAGATCAATCCAATGCTTTAGAAGAGCCGGCTCAAAGGAATCGACCGAACCCAATTGCACTGCTCAACTTTTCGGATCGTCCTTAAGACCCAGCTTGGTCTTCACAACCTCCATATCGTCCGCGTAATACTTCTTTGCGCATTCGGCGTTGTAGGACACCACGCGGGCATTGTGGCCATCTTGGTCGGCCTGTCCCCGATCAACGTTCGCGTTGTGCTTGGCAATGCGCGCCCGCATGAGGGTCAGCTTGGCATTGTAGGCGTTGACGCTGGCTTCGGAATAGCGGTCAACTACGTCCTTCTGGATGGCAAGCAACTGTTGCGCCCGGCTAATAGCCGCGCTTTCAGTATTGATGGCATCGGATAGCGCGTTGAGATAATCTGATGATTTATCGAGCTCTTGAGCAATGCCTATACATTTCTCGATTTGCTCTACCGTAAGCGTATCGGAGCCGTAGGTCTTGATCCCACCGTAGGCATGCGCTCCGGCGTGGACCCCGGCAC